>NZ_JACCJY010000054.1 GCF_014596085.1 Azospirillum tabaci | reverse complement strand
GCCCCGCGGGCTTCAGCCTCAGCGACCGCGGCCTCCTCGACCAGCCGCTGGTTCGTCGCCATCAGGTTTTCGTTCTCCTGCTGGACTCGGACCAACGCAGTCCGGGCCTCGTCCCGCTCAGTCCGCGTTGCGGCAAGCCGCTCCTCGGTCATGCCGACGCGGGCTTCGAGCTGGCCGCGCACCTTCACGGCCTCGTTCCGTTCGTGGGCCATGTCGGCAATGTTGGCTTGGAGCTGCACCACCTGCGCGCGGAGGTCGGCGATCTGCTGGCGAAGGTCGGCACGGATCTCCGCCTCCATCTTCGCGGCCCGGTCCTGGCGACCGAAGGACACCAGCAGTCGCCACGCAACGAGACTGCCGCCGACCCCGGCGGCGATCTGCGAATAGATGTTGGACAGGACACCGCCGTCGGCGGCGGACGATGGATCGGGCATGGGACCTCCTGCGGCCCGGCGCCGTGGCGCGGGCATAGAAAAGGCGCCTCGCGGGCGCCGGGATCGTGGATGGAGTGGGAGTCTTGTCGCGGGCGGTCAGGCCCGAAGGTGGGTGCAGGCTTGGTAGACCTGGACAGGCGTCTGGGCGGCCTTGACGGCTTCAACCGCAGCGCGGCGCTTGCCCTCAAGGTCGGCGTTCACACCGGTCCAGGCGCCTGCGGTCGCGCGGACCAGCGCGGCCACCGACGCGAGGGTGGAGCCGGTGGCGGCGGCTTCAGCCTGGAGGTAAGGGAACGGGCCGCTGTCTCCCGCCGCGTGCCGGGCTGCCTCGTCCTGCTTTTCGAGGTAGGTCGCGCTTTGCCCGACCGTGACGGTGATGTGCTGGGCGCGCAGTTCGCCGACACGCTGGTTGATCAGGTCCACCGCGGCGGCCTTCAACTCGTCCAGCGGCACCACCGGGGCGGCGGGCGGCTCAGGGATCACCTCGCGGGTGGCAGTCACGTTTCCCTCGCGGTCGAACTCCCGGATCATCACGGGGTCGGCCGGCGGGAGCGCAGCGGTGACGAGCGCCCGGACCTCGGCATTTCCGCACAGCGCCGCCTCGATCTCTCCAGCGCTCGCCGCGAACACATCCAGCGGCGGCTCCGGGCAGCGCGGGCCAAAGACGGCGGGCACCAGCTCGTCACCGGTCAGCGGGTCCAGCACCGCCGGCACGATCTGCACCCACTTCCACCGGTACAGCAGGCGACCGCCCTTGTAGGCGTCTGGAAGCTGGTCAGGCTGCATAGTTGTTCTCCTCGCTGATGCGGGTGACGGTGATGCTGGCCTCCCAGCGGATGCGCTTGCCGGCCACGCCGGTCACGCGGGCCGCTATGGTCTGGGCCGCCGTGTCGATGATCAGAGACGCGTCGGCGGTGCTGGTCACCTCAGTGTCCGAGCCCACGTTCTGGGCGGCGCCCTGGAGCGTGACGTTGCCGCCGGCATCGCGGTAGCAGGTCGCCCGGCGAACGTATGTCAGGCGCTCCGTGTCCGCGACGCCGTAAACCCTACCGATGATGCGCGCCTCAACCAGCACCGTTTCGCGTTCGCCCACGAAGATGCGCGACGCCAGATCGAGCGGCGTGGCGTCGGTCGTGACGCCGCGGGCCGAGAAGCCGCTACCGACTGGACGAGCATCGCCGGCAAAGATCGCCTCCTTGCCGGGCACCGCGTCAGCGACGAAACCGACCTCCGCCCCTGTGCCGATCAGCAGTGCACCACCCCGGAGAGACACGGATCGCACCGCGTCCGAAGTGGTCGCCGCCAGCACGGCCTCGTCGAAGTAGCTGACGCGCCGCAGCCCCCGGAAGATGCTCACCCCGTCGCCAGTACCGACCGCAAGCCGACCAGTGAGCGGGTCGCGGTCCATGGCATTCACGCCGCCGTTGGTCCCGCCCAGCAAGCACTTGGCACCCGCCTGCAGCAGGGGCACTTCATCTTCATAGATCTGGCGGATTTGCGCAGGCGACAGCGCCCCGGCGCCAGAGCGGACCATGGCGATACCACCATCCGCCGGCGCCGCGCCTCCGATGGCGCAGCCGATCCGCGTGACGGCGCCGGCCAGAGTGGTGCTGATGGCTGGGCCGGTCGCGGTGTTGACCTTGGAGCCGTTGACCCACAGTTCCAGCACGCCGCCGGCCCGTTGGGCGATGAGCAGCGTCGGGGTGGCGGACGCCACGCCACCAGAGGCGGTCGCGGAATCCACTACTGTGAACGTATAGGTGCCCCCGGACGCTGCCAGCCTCACAAGCCCAGTGGGCAGGCCGCTGGTCCCGTGCTCGATCACGGTCCCAATTGTCGCTGTCGTCCAAGCGGCAAGCCAAAAGTCACCCGTTCCGAAATCCAGATCGCTGTTATATGGCTGTTCAAGGTAAGCGTTCGAGGCCCAGCCGGACCACATCACCACGTCGCTGCCGCTGGCCGCCGGAGTACGTTGCAGCGTACCGACGACGGCACAGCCCTTGCCCTGATAGCTGCGTCCAGCCGATACAGGCTGCAAAGACACATTGTCGAACTCAGAGTACTGCCCAACGACTGAAGCGCCTGCGATCAGGGAAATACGGGTGGCTGTGGAGGTGGCCGTAAAAGCCAAAGGGCGGCCTGTCGCTGCGCCAGCCACGAAACCAGTCGTAACGCCCGCCCCGGTGGTGTTGTCCGTCAGCGTGATCTGCCACGCGTCGCTGGTTTGCTGGGTTGCGTCCGCAACGAGCTGGTACGTCTCCCCCACCACCGTCGCAACGATCTGATAGGCCGCAGGATTGATCGTTCCGGCATGGGCAACCCGCAGCTTGCCGCCGCCGACGGACAGAGCGGCCCTGTTGGCCGGCGTCCAGTCGCTCGTGCCCGCAGAAAGGTCACCGTTACGGGCGAGTTCGCCCCCAGTAATGCCCCCCGTCCGCGCATCGCACAGGGCCGCAAAGACGGTGCTGCCGTGCATCCAGCCGGTCGCGTAAGTCGGTGTTGCGTAGGCGACCATACCGCGCGCCGGGTAGGCCACGTCTTCGGCCAAGTGCGTCAGCCCCGCCGCGCTACCCAGCGCACCGGGGGCCAAGCGGTACTGAAAGTCGCCTGCAATCGTGCGGAGCTGCGGCGAGGAAATCGAATTGCCATGCCCGTAGAGGCGAGCGATCCCGCTACCGAGCGAGCGGGTCGCGTAGGGCAAAGCGTGGACCGCCGCGAGACCTCCGCCCGCATAGCCCACCGTGACCGTCGCGTCTGCGTTCAACTGGACCCGCGAAACGCCGTTTGGCTCGGTCAACGTCGCGACCATGCCGGTCGGATGAATGATGCTCGCCCCGCCCGCCGTCGCGACGGCCACGGTCGGGATCGGCAGACCAGCCTGATCGAGCGGCGCACCCGGCAGGACGCGAGCGTGCACGCCGAAGACGTCGGCAGAGGCCAACCCCGCGGGCACGGAACCGCTAATGCCAGCATTGGCGTTGCGGTTCACGAGCCCCGAGACGACGTTGTAAGTCGCCCCCACGGAAATCATACGATAGGAGCGGTCCCGCGTCAGGCTGATGACGGTCAACCCCTGGTTCTGCGTCGTCCCCCCTACCCAGATGGTGCCGTTCAGCGCGTGCACGCTGGTGTAGGTCGCGCCCGCGGCGACCGTCCCGGACACCGTCGTGCCAAAGCTGATCCACAGGCGCGGCGCACCGGTCGCGTCGAGATCAAGCGCGTCGTACACCGTCAGGACCGAGCCGTTGCTGGTGTTGCGCAGCACCAGCAGCGCGACCGCCGGGAAATCCCGCTTCACGCCGCGCGTTGCCGTACCCAGCGTTTCGTGCCACCAGCTCGTCCCCGAACACCGGCCCGGCTCGTTCCACCGCCCGCCGTCCGGCAGACGGTCGTCAAGGCGGGTGTCGTAAACGAACGTCGCCACCACGTCCGTCGCCGACAGCAGCAGCTTGTCAACGCCTGGGAAGGCGAGCGCGGTGGTGCTGCCGCTGGTGATCTGCGCCACCAGCGCTTGGCACAGCTGCAGGATGGTCGCCACGGATGCCTGGGCCGCGAGGAAGTTAGCCTGCGAGATGTATGCCGCCATGTCATCCAGGCCCTGGGCGATCAGCCCCAGTGCCTTCGGAAAGTTGGCCTCCATGCCACCGGGGCCGTCCAGGCCGCCGGGGTTGGTGTTCGGGTTGTAGACGTCGCCGTTGATGGCGCGCAGGTCGCTCTGCGTCGTCATGTGGTGATCTCCTCAAGCGAGGTGCTGCTGCTGGTGTAGGAGGAGGCGAACCAGCGGTTGGCGTGGTCGCCACGCCGCTGAAAGAGTCCGCCGTAGCGGAAGCAGGCCGCCGGATCGTCGATGTTGGGGAGCCAGACCACCGGCTTCGAATAGTCCACACGCCGGGCCAGATCGAACAGGCTGTCGCGCATCTGCCTGCCGTTGACCTGCCGAGGTACCGTCACCGTGCGGTACCCGGTCCCAGGCTCTACCGACACCCCGCCACCGGGGAAGCGCGTCACCTCGTCGGTCGACACGTAGCCGTCCTCAGCGTCAAGGGAGCGCCAGAACTGGAGGCTGTCGGAGATCCAGCCATAGCCCAGGCTGTAGGCTTCCGCGTCGGTTCCGTCCGGCGCCGCAGCGCCCCCATAGAAGGTCCACCGGCAGGACCCAACCCGGCAGTAGGGCACCACCACATGAATGTTGGTCGGGTAGAGGGCGAAATCCTCGGTCGGCAAGTCGCCGCGGAACAGGTTGCTGTCGCCCCACCGAAGCTGCCGCCAGTCGAGCAGCGACGGCACCACCGCCCGGTCCCGGCCTGTCGTTGGGTTCCGCGTGTCGAACAGGAGGCTGGTGAACGTGTTCGAGGCGAATAGCTCCAGCCGGTACCGGGCCGCCTGCCGGAAGTTGGTGCGGAACCAGCCGGCATAGGTGCAGGCGTAGCGCTCAGGGAACACCGCCTCGATCACCACCGGGTTCGCGGCGGTGCCGAGCCGCGACGACACCGCGGCGGTCAGCAGGGGCAGCGATTGGCAAGACACGAGCGGGCTGTTTGCCGCCCAATCAGCATTGCTGGTCAGCGTCGCAGCCGGCCAGCGGTTGCGATCTGTAAGGAGTCCAAAGCCCATCGGCTACTCCCGGACGACGAGGGTGGGGATTTTGCTGCGGGCGTTGTTGATCCGCCCGATGACCGTGACGAGGCGCCCGGCCTCATAGCCGGCGAGGTCATCGAAGACCTGCACGACGGCCCGCCGGTCGATGCCGGGGGCGCCGTCTTGGGCGACCAGATCGTAGACGCGCCGGACCTGCTTCAGCTCCGACAGGAATTCCGCCTGCTCGGCAGTCGCCTGGGTGCGGTCCCACAGCAGGGTCTCGACTGTCTGCGTCCGAGCGCCAGGATAAGCCACCGCAGTCGCTGCATCGGTGCTGGTCACCTCGCGCCACAGCGCCTTATGCAGTTGGGTGTCCGCTTCGGTCGCATCGCTGACGATGGTCTGGGCGATCTTCGGCAGCCCCGCATAGCGCAGGGTCACCGTCTTCGCCGGCAGGCCCCGACTGTCCGTGCTGCGCGGCGTCAAGCCGGGGGTCGAGATCCCTCGCCGGTAGACACGGACCGGGGGCGCCGTAGGGGCGAGCAGCCGGCCGACGGTCAGCATGCCATCGGCGGTCACGATCCAGTAGCCCCGCGCCAGGGAGCCGAGCACCTTGTCCAGCGACTCGCGCAGGGTCGGGCTGGAGCCGGTCGGGATCGCGTAGCCGACCTCGCGCGGCACGGCATCCAGCGCCGCAACCGACGCGGTGTCCATCCGGGCGAGCGGCACCTTGCCGGCAACGGTCACTGCCAGATGCTGGGCCAGCTCGCCGACGTACCGGCGCCAGACGCCGCCGATCTTGTCGCCCATGACCTCGCACATCGGTTCGGGCGGGCGGCTGCCGGTGACGGTGATTCCCGTCGCAGGATCGGGCTTGTACTCCCCCGCTGCCGGCGTGCCAGTGGTGCGCTTGGTCAGCCGGAAGGCGCGATCCCAGAACACCGGCACGTCCTCGATGGGGTGGCCGCCGTTGTGGGACCAGTGGTGCAGCCCGCCGATGATGCCGAGGTATGTCGGCTCCTGAAACGCATGACCGAACACCCGTTCCTTGGTCCGGTCGGCCAGGGATTCGCCGTCGCTCGTGCCGTATTTCTCGGTCAGCAGGGGATCGTCGAAGTCGGCTTCCCGGCCCCTCACCGACAGGCTGATGGTGCTGCGCTTGCTGTCCGGGTTCGGCATCTCCATGGTGACGCTCGTCACCACCTGGGCGGTGCTGTAGGGCGCCCCCTCTTCGACGACCTTTTCCACCAGCGGCCAGCCGGCCAGGGCGTAGTCGGTCAGCAGCGGGTTGAGCGGGCGGGCCGGGAGCGTGACGGTGATCCAGGCGTCCGCCGTCACGTCGTAGACCCGCGCCAGTCGCTGCCCCTGAGCGTCGCGCGTGTTGTCCAGCTCGACGCTGCCGAAGGAAACCTTCGTGGCCCCCATCGTCTCCCCCAGGCTGGCGATGAACAGGGAGACATCAGAAGGCTTCCCCACCAACGGCAACCAGGGCAACGAGGCCGGGGTATCGCTGGGACCGGACCGGTAGCCCGGCTTGGTCGCCAGGAACCACCGGTGGGTGTGGCCGGACGCCAGATGGAAGGCGTCCAACTCGATCAGATGGATCGTCGTCATCAGCCTTGCCTCTCGCTGACTTTTTGAGCGGTGGTTTCCGCCGCATCCGCCACGCGGTCGAGCAGCCGCGCCATCTCCTGTGCAATGGCGGCCCGCTGTTCCTGGTCCATGCCCTCGTTGCGCTCCAGACGGCGCTCCAGCCGTTCGATGGCCTGTCGCAGCAGCCGCAGTTCTGCGACAGCACGGTCATCGCCCCCCGACCGGCCCGGCTGCGGGGCGTAGTCCTGCCGCCGGATCGGGGTGATGTCGGGCGCCCAGAGGTCATTGGCCGGAGGCGTGAAGCCGCCGGCTTCGTACCCGACCCGTCCGCCGTCCGCAAAGCGCGGGCCGTCGTCGTTGCGCACACGGGCGGTGAGCATGTCGGCGGCCGCAATCAGGTTGCCGGCATTTAGGGCTTCCATCACGTCGTATCCGGCAGCACGAGCGGCCCGCGCTTGGATCACGAACTCATCACGGCTAAGCCACGCGGCCACGTCGTCGCTGGTTTCGGTGCCGGGGCCGTCCACCCGACCGCCGACCGAGAAATACCGGCCGTTCTCATACTGGCCGTACATCTCCCAGTGCTTGCTGGGATCAAACGACGGGTCGGCGGCCCAGGCATCCGCCAAGTCCGCATACCGCGCCAAGTACGTGGCCTCGCGGGTCGTCAGCACCGTAGGGCCGCTGCTACTGACGTTGCTACCCCACTGCCAGTTTCCAGTAATAGCCCTGACCGTGTTCAGGCCCGCCTCGTAGACGAGCTTACCGATGGCGTCCAGCTTGTTGATGATTACGCTCGTGGCCTGAAGCTGGATTACCTGGAAGCCCTGAGTGAGGTCGCGCATCGCTGCACTGGTTACTGTCTCAGTTACATCTTGCGTGACCTTGCGGGTCACGGTGCCGGAGGCGATGAGCACGGCACCGGTCGCCGGGTCGATCGTCTGACCGATGGTCCGCTGCACCGAGCCGGGCAGAACGATGGCCGCCTGCTCCGCCGGGGTTAGCGCCCGGCCAAGCTGCTGCTCGACACTGCGGATCACCGTCGCCGCCGTGACCAGCCCGGCCCGCTCATCAACTGTCAGGTCCCGGCCAAGCTGCTGGGCGACCATCCGTTCCACCGAGCCACCGACCACCAGCGCCGCGATCTCCGGGGGCGACAGGTCACGGGCAAGGTACTGACCGATGTCGCGGGTCACCGCCCCGGCGCTCACCAGGGATGCCGTTTCGGCAGGCGTCAGCGACCGCCCGATGGCCTGCTCGATGGTGCGGCTTACCGTACCGGCCTGCACAAGCGCGGCCCGTTCGGCATCGGTCAAGTTCCGGCCAAGGCTCTGCGCGATCACCAAGCCGACATCGCCGCCCGATATCAGGGACGCCCGTTCAGCCGCCGTCAGATCCCGCCCGATGGATTGCTCGACGGATCGGGTCACCGCGCCAGCCTGGACCAAGGACGACACCTCGGTTGCAGTCAGCGTGCGGCCCATGAGCTGCTCGACGGTCCGCAGAACGTTCCCACCGCCCACTAGGGCGGCTCGCTCGGCGTCGGTGAGATCCCGGCCCAGCGTCTGCTGCACGTCGCGGGTCACCAGGGCGTTGTCCACCAGCCGCCCCAGCTCGGCGTCGGTCAGGAAGCGACCAATCCGCTCCTCCACCGTCCGCAGCACCACTTGGCTCTGGACCAGCTTGGCTTTGTCGGTGTCCGACAGGGCGTTCAGCTGCTCGGTGATGACACGGACGGTGGTCAGTTCCACCGCCACATTCACCGAGCCGCCGAGCTTCTTCAGCTCCTCCAGCATCTGCTGGTCATAGCTCTTGGTGCCCGGCAGGTTTTCCAGGCTGGACATCACCCATGCACGCATCGTCTGCGTCTCGGTGCCGGAGGCCGTCAGCGCCTCCTGCGTCGACAGCAGCCGGTCGGCAGCACCGGTCAGGCGTCCATAAGCGTCCACGTCGCCGCCGCGCGCCAATGCGAGATCCCGCGCAAACTGCGCCTGCGCCGCATCCCGCGCGGCCTGCGGGGTGACGCTGGTGCCCGCGGTGGCGTTCTTCTGGTCCAGCCAAGAGCGCACGCTGCTGCCGGTCGACAGCAGCTTCTCGCGTTCCTCAGCCGCCTGCTTCTCGACCAGGATCTGCTTTTCGATCGCATGGGCGTTTCGGATTTTGGCCTTAGTGTCCTCATCCGTGTACTTTGCCAGTTCTCGGCTCTGCTCAATGTCCAGAGCACGCAATTCGTAAGCGTGCTGCGCTGCCTTGGCATGTTCAGGGTCTTGCACGGACAAAAGGTCAGCCTTCGCCTTCTGGATGCGCAGATCGTTGTCCGTGGTGAACACAGAGCGAGCTTGGGTCAGGTAGGTCTGTGCCCACGACCGCATGGTGTCGTCGGCGGTCGTGGAGATCACCGTGTTGAGCTGATCGATGCTGAGGTCCTTCAGGACCGCATCGGCCCTCGCGCCATACATGCGGTTGGCGGCGTCGTTGTCGCCTGTCGCCTTGTTGACGTCGGGACCGTTCTTGTCGAACCAATCGCGGATGCCCTGGAGCTGGTTCAGGTAGTCCTTGCCCGACGCCGCGTTCAGGTCGCTGTTGTAGACCTTGGCGGCCTCCTTGTTCACGTTGGCGATAGCGTTCTTCAACCCCTCGCCGAGCTTCTGGCTGAGCACGTCGCCCTCGTAGCCGACCGCCTGCATCGCCTTCACGAGATCGGCGGACTCGGTACTCCAGTAGCCTTGCGCCTGGGCGACCTTCTTCTGATAGTCGGTGGCGGTGTCCGTGACCCCCGCGACCTCGGCGTCGATGCGGGCCTTGGCTGCGACCAGGGCAAGCATCCGCTTTTCTGCGGCTTGCAGCGCCGGCGGCACCTGCATGCCGGCGGAGGACATCGCCGCCATCGACTTCACCATGTCGTCGGCGAGCGCCTGGAAGTCCTTCCCGACCGCCGAGAAGGTGCCATCGGCCAAGCTCTGCACGACGCCCATCACCTCGCCGTACCGCTCGGTGCTCAGCCCATGTTCACCCAGCGCCGAATTGAACAGACGCTCGGTCGTTTCCCGCTTCTGGCTGGCCGGGGTGATGCCGAGCGAGGTCGCGTAGGCGTTGGTCTTCTCCAGCGCCTGTTGCAGCACGTCGGGAATCGCCACCCCCGCAGCCGCGATGGACTGCACGGCGGCATCCAAGTCTTCAGCAAGCGCCGCCACCTTGGCCTCGCCGCCCTGACCACGCACACCGGCGAGATAGGCATCGGACGAGCCGCCAGCGATTTGGGCGACGGTGTAGCCGGTGGACCCGGCCTCAAGCCCCCCCATCACGCCGCTGGCCACGGCGCCGGTCGGATCGTCCTTGATCGCGTCGAGCAGCTTCGTCAGCACGGCCTCGGCCGCGGCGAAGTCTCCACCGGTCGGCGACAGGCCAGGGTCCCCCGGCCCGGCCACCGCGGGGGCCTCGCCGGGGCCGGTCACGGAGGCGAGCCCCTTTCCCATCGCCTCGGCGAAGCCGCGGATTCCGCCGATGGCGGCAATGCCAGTGATGCCGACCATGCCGCCGAGGACGGCGGTCTCCTTCGCTTCCAGCCCGAGGGCGGAGGCGACCGAGCGGGACAGGCTGCCGATGGCCGTTGACAGAGAGCTGATGGCGCCAGCAATGCCGCCGCTGTTCTCGGAGGCCGTGAAGTTGCCGTCACGGTCGGTGTGACCACCAAACCCCTCAGAGTTCCCACCCATGCCGCCGACGCCACCGGACCCGGTGTCCGACACGCCGCCGGTCTCGCCTTCGAGAAACATCGGGAGGCCGGTCACCGGGTTGATGCGCCCGCCGCCCAGCGTCTTGTGCATCCAGGCCAGTTCGTCCGGCCGGACGTGGACCAGCTCCGTGTCGCGGCCCTGCCCGAGCCCGGCCAGCATGCGGGCGCTTTCCTGAGCGTTCCAGATCCGCTCGCCGCCGGCCAGCTTGACCAGCTCCGGCCCTTCTTCGCCGACAACCGCCCAGCCGGATTTGGCCGAGGGCGTGCCGGTGGCGTAGCCGGGCAGACCGGCCAGCAGCTTGTCCAGGGCCGCGTTGCCGGTCTTGCCGCCGACCTTGGCGGTAAGCGCCGCCACGTCGTAGGTGCTCTCGGTGCCCTTCAGGAATTCGAGGATCGACTTCCCGAAAGCGTTCGCCGCCGCGGTCCCCTGGTGGGTGGACGCGACGATGGACGACATGCCGCTGTTCCACAGGGCCACGGTGTCGCGGAACTTGCTGGCGAAGTCGATGGCCTTGACCGCGGCGTCGATGTCGTCACCGACCGCATGCGCCAGCACCCAGGCGATGTCGGCGTTGTCCGACTTCATGGAGCGCAGGGCCTGGAGCATCGCTTGCTCTGGCGTGGCGTTCCGCTCGCCGACCACGATTGTGGATAGATCCCCGGCGATCAAGCCGTAGGTGTCCATCAACCCGTTGAGCTTGGTGGCGATCTGCCCGACCGCGCTGTTCCACTTCGCCGGGTCACCACCGTTGTCAGCGTCGAAGCTGCCACGCGTGAAGCGTCCGCCCTTCATCGACAGGTTGGTGACGGAATAGGGGTCCCCACGGCTGTTGCCGTCGCTGAACGCGCTGAGAAGGGTGCCGCCGAGGGCAACCAACCCGCCCACGACCTGCAGGCCCGGAATCATCATCATGACGCCGCCGGCCATCTGCGCGGCCCCACCGATGGATTGCCCGGCGTTCTGGGCGCGGGACATCTGCATGGCGCCACCGACAGCGGTCATGCCGCCGCCGACGACGTTGCCCCAACTCACCGCAGGCGTTGCCGGGGCAGTCCCCATGCCGGTCTGTGCGCCCTCGCCACCCGCCAGCGTGCCGTTTCCGGCCTTCGCCACGGGCGCCGTCTTGGAGGCGACGTTTCCGCCCCATGCCGTCGAGTTCAGCCAGGACTTCACCCCGCTAAGGCTGCTGTCGCCGAAGCTACCGCCGGACAGCCCGTTCCACACGCTGCCCAGCGCTGAAGCGATGCCCTGCGGCCCGCCGGCAGAGACGACGCTGCCGCCGACGGAGACAGCGCCGCTACCGGTGATCCCGCCCAACAGGGACATGATGCCGCCGAGGGCCGCCTGCGTGCCGCCGACCATGCCCGCCGCCGCGGTCTGCTGGGCCTCCGCAAGCTGCTGGGTCGCCCTCGTCCCTTCGTCGCGGGACTTGGCCTCCGCACGCAACGACTCCCGGAAGTGGTCCAGCCCATCCGACAGAGCGTCCTGCTTGTCGGTGGCCTCAACCGTGGCCTTCTGATTGCCAAGTGCGGCGTCGATGGTGGCCCGCTGAGTGGCGGTGAACACGGACGCCACCGAAGCGGCTTGGGTCTGGGCACCCACGAAGGCAACCGTCGCCGCTCCGGCTTGGTCGTAGGCCGCCTTGTTGGCCTTCACCGACGCCACATAGCCGTCGCTGCTCTTGGTGATGAAGCCACCGAAGGTAGACAGCGCCCGCTCCAGGTCGCCGCCGGCACGATCGAGGTGCTCACGGAAGATGCGGGTGCCGGCATCGACGTTCTGCGCCGGGTCGAAGGGGTTGGTGATGCCGTACGCGCTCCAGTTGGCCGGCATGATCTGCATCAGGCCGGCGGCGCCGGAACGCGGGTTCACGGCCGCGGGGTTCCAGGTGGACTCCTGCTGGATAAGCGCTTTGATGGTGTTGGCGTCCACCCCGTATTTGACGGAGGCGGTCTGGATCACGCCCTCGAGGTCCCCGGCGTCCTTCACCGCCACCGGTACCGGCACCGGCCCGGTCAGTCCCTGCGTCGCCATGCTGGTGGCATCAAGCGCCGCGGCGCCCGCGGCGCCCGCGGCCACCCGGACCCACATCGCGTTGTTGGCGGTGCTGCCCAGCCCACCGTTGACCTGCCCGACGATCCGATCCAACAGGCCGGCGTCGGCCGCCGCCCGCGGCGTGTTGTCGTTGGCCACCGCGACGCGCCCGGCCATCAGCTTGGTCAGCTCGCCGGAAACCAACGTCTCGAACGGCTTGGTGAAGGTCTGCCGGACGAAGATGCGCTGCAGATCCTCGCCCAGCGCCTTGAAGGCGTCGCCCGCCTCTTGCGCGCCGACCAGCACGTCCTCGAAGGCGGTGCCGATGGGGTTGGCGATGTCCGCCGCGGTCTGGGCCGCGTCCTGGAGGATGCTGTTGACCCGCGCCAGTTCGCCGGCCTGCTTGATGTAGGCTTGGGTGCCGGCGTCCGTCAGGTCGGCGCCCTTGGCCCGCAGGTCGTTGGCGGCCCGGAGCATGGCGATTTGCTGGCCACGGGCGGCGTTGCTCTGCCCGAGCAGAGCGTATTCCGCGTTGGCCGCCTCGACCGCGCGCCGCTGTTCGTCGGCGAGCTGTCCAAACTGCGCGGCACGCTGCGCCATGTCGCGGGCGAGGACCGCTTCGCCGATGCCACGGATCTCCGCCGCGTCGCGGGTGGGGTCCAGCCCGCGCTTGCGGGCCTCGGCCAGCACCTCGTTCGCCAGGGTGACCTCGCGCACCGCGCCGGCGCCCTTCTCCCACGCCGCGGCCAGCCGGGCGGCGTCCTCGGTCTGCTGCCTCAGCGTGGCGTCGAACTGCGCGGCCTGAACCTTGCGCTGGGCATCGTCCACCCGGCGCAGCCGATCCACGATGGCGTCGTAGGGCTCGATGGTGCCGCGCGCCACCTCGGCCAGGGCTTTCTGATGCAGCGAGGCCTCGCGCACCGCGGCCGACGACGAACCGTAGGCCCGGGCCATCAGCTGCGCCCCGGCAATCTCCGCCACGGTGGCGCGGTTGGTGTCGGTGACCGCCTGGGTGAGCTGGGCCCGCGCCATCCGGGCGGCCTGCGCACCCTCAAGCTCTGCGGCCTTCTCGCTCTTGCCGGCGTTCAGCGCGGCGATCTCCGCCTGCACCCGTGCCGTCTCGATGACCCGCTCGGCCCCGACCTTCTGCATGGCGACCAGCAGCTTGTCGTTCGCCTTGGTCAGGTCGGACAGCACGAGGGCCTCCTCGAGCGGCATGCCCCCCTGGCTGGTCGGCTTGCGTCCCGGCACGGGCGTTCCGGCCGGCGCCGCCGGCAGCGCCGGCGTGTTGCCGGTGATCGCCCCCTCGGACAGTGTGGGGTTGGGCCGGCGCGAGCGCAGCCAGTTGCCGACCCCGAACGGCGTTGGAAATTCGTAGTCGAGCGTCTCCCTGCCCCCGAACGGCGTGGGGAACTCGAAATTGAGCGGGTCCTTGATGAAGTTCGAGATCCCGCGCAGGAAATCGGCGCCGACCACCTGCACGGTGACCACGATGGGGTGCTGCGCCGCCGTGTTCATCAGTTCGTTGTAGGCGTGGGTCAGATCCTCCATCGCCGCCGCGGCGGGGCTGAGGCTTTCGCGGTGCAGCCCGGCGTACTGCGCCTTCAGCGCCCCGATGACGATGCCGAGCGCCTGCTGCCGGTCGCCCTGCTCCAGAGCCGACCGGGCGGACTCGTACTGCTCCAGCGTCAGCGCCTGGGTCTCCGCGGCCAGCTCGCGAAGCCCCTTCGTGCCGGTCGTCAGCCATCCGGTCAGCATCTTGCCGGCCTCGGCCGTCCCGCCGAAGACGACGCCCATGTCGATGGACAGCGCCCCCACCTCCTTGGCGATCTCCTCGCCGACCAGCTTGCGCGACCGGGCGATGGTTTGCGCGACCACCCGGGCGTCCTGCCGGGAGGCGCCGGCGCCCATCATGCTGTCCACCACGCCGTGGAGCTGCTCGGCGGTCATGCCGGCCTGGTCGCCGGTCGCGCGGAGCAGCGCGTTGAACTGGCGCAGTTCGTCCTGGATGATGATCGCCCGCCCGATCACCAGGCCGAAGCCGAGCACGAGCGAGCCGATGCCCATCGCCGAGAGGGCGGTGGAGGAGGTCAGCAGCGCCATGGCGCGCGACAGGCCGCCGACCGCGCCGACCGCCTGCGGGGCTTGCTGCAGCAGCGGCGTCAGGACGCCCTGCCCGCTGCCGACCTGCACCACGAAGTCCTGGAGCTGGTAGCCCAGGTTCAAGCTCTCGTGAGCCGCCAGCTTGGTGCTGGTCGCGGTGCGGGTGGCAATCGCGTGCTGTTCGCGCAGCGTGTTAGACAGGGCCTCGTGCTGCTCACGGGTCAGCCGAATCCCGCCGATGCCGTCCGTCATCGCGCGATCGAGCAGGCGCTGTTGCTTGGTCAGCCGCTCCTCGGCGCCGAACGTCCGGTCGAGGCTGCCGACCAGCGAGCGCAGTTCGGTCTCCTGCTTCTTCGCCGCGAGGGCCGCCGGCGACAGGGCCGCGGCCAGCCACTCTTCGTCCGCGGCCAGCTCCTCCACCGACTTGCCGGCCGCCGCGGCGCCCGCGCGCAGATCCTCGAGCGCCGCGTCGTACCGCTGCTGGGCGGCGGCGGCCGGGTCGACCGCGGCCATCACGGCGCGGTACGACGCGGCGAGCTTGGCGTTCTCCGCCGCCGTCTGGGCGGCGGCGCGGGCCGTCGCCTGCTCGTCGGCGATGATCATCGCCGCGGTCGCCTCGCGGTCCCGCACCGCCGCATCCCAGTCCGCTGACATGCGGGCGAGCGCGGCCTTTTCCTCGTCCGCCAGACGCTTGGCCGCCGCCACCGCCGGATCGTGGGCGGCGGCGTAGGCCTGGAGCAGTGCCGCGCCCTCCTCCTCGGCCAGACCGGCCCGGCGGACGGTGGCCTCCAGCTCGGCGAGGCCCGCCTGGTAGCGCTTCTGGGCCACGTCGACGAGGCCGAGGTCCTCCCGGTAGCGCTCCAGCTCGGCGTCGACCGCGCCGAACGCCGCCTCGAGGTCCTTCAGCCGCCGGGCCGAAGCCTCGGCGTCGCCGGTGACCAGAGCCAGCGTGGTGCCGGTGCTGGCCCCCTTGCCGGTGGTCGCGTAGCGCAGCTCGCCGATGGCGGCGGTGTTGACCGGAGAGCGCGACACGCCCGTGTTGTCGTTGATCGCCTTCTGTGCGGCGCTGATGCCGCGCAGGGCGGACTCCAGTGCCTTCGCGCCCGCCGCCCATTCGGCAAAGGTCGCGCGCCCGGAGCGCAGGTCGGCATTCAGGGCCTGCAGGGCACGGGCGGTGCCGTTGACGCCGGTCGAGGCGGTGGTGGCCGTCTCGTACACCTGCGCCATCGCGCCGGCCCAGGACTTCGCCGTCGCGGTGGCCGCCGCGGCGCCGGCGGCCTGCGCCGTGGACGCGGACTCCGCCGCCCGCATTCCGGCCACCCACCGCTCGTGCGCCGTGGTGGCTTTCTGGACGGCGATCTCCTGCTGCGCCAGGATGTTCGCGCGCAGGCGCGCCTTCTCGGCGGCGTCCTTCTCGCTGGCCTCGAGGTCGTCGAGATCCCGCCGGAACTTCTGCGTGACCGCCGCCACCTTGGCGGTCAGCCGCTCCACCTCGCCGTATTGGCGCCCGAGCTGCTCGCCGCTCTTGGCTACCCGGCGGACGCGCTCCTCCGTGACGACCGCCTCGTCACCCACCCGCTTGATCGCGGCGGCCGCGGCGGCCGCGCCGGCGGAGGCGTGGTCCTCGTACCCGACGACGAGGGATTCGACCTGTTCTTGCGCCATGGCGGTTCTCAGCGACGGGAGGTGATGATCAGGGCCGGGCTCTCGACGGGCTTGCCCTCGCGGTTGCGGGAGCGGTGACCGCGGAACTGCTCCTGGCGGAGCCGGTACTGCCCGGGAAAGGTCATGCTGTAGACGCGCTTGGCCTTCACGAAATCGCCGTACCGCGCGTTCACCGCCTTGGCGGCGTCATCAAACAGGCCGGCGGGGACGCTGAAGCGCAGCGGCTCGATGCCGACCAGCTGGACATCGACCTTGCGGCTGTGCGGCTGGGTGTTGCCGATCACGATCTCCGCCCCGGGCGGAACCGCGGCGGGTTTGAAAGTCGCCGCCGGGATGAACTTTCCGTTCACGGCGACGTAGAAGCCGTCCCGGTAATGGGCGGTCTTGCCGGTGCGCGGGGCGATCGGCGCGGTCGAGCGCGGCGGCGACCGCTCGATCAGGAAGGCCAGGGCGAAGGCGGTGACCGCGCCCAGGCTGTTGAAGCGGTAGACGATTCGGCCGCCGTTGGCCGGCTGCACCGCCTCCTCCGGCACGCCCTCGCGCCCGTCCACCCACACGCGGTAGGAGGGGGAGGCCCGACCGCCGGCGATCAGAGTATCGCGCTCCTGGCGGGCGCGCTGGGCCAGCCGCCGGGACTGCGCCTCGGGAGACAGGGTGCGGTCCACGAACAGGTCGAGACGGCGGCGGAACGCTTGTGCACCAGCCATGAGCGGCTCCTTCCGGCACCGTCCGGAGCAAGGCGGCTCCGCCTCACTCCGGGTCGGCCCCGTCCGTCTTCTGGGTGGCCTTGTCGATCTGCTCCGCGGTCCATTCGAGGAACACGTCGTCCATCGCGGAGATCAGCCGGCGCAGCTGGTCGGCGTCGTGACCGTGCCGGTCGGCGTAGGCCACGATGACCGACCAGGGAATCCGGCAAGGCGTGGCCGGTCCCATGCCGCCGCCCCGCCACGCGCGATCGTCGGTGAGGGCATGCCACGCCCGCCAGGCCCACAGGCACCAGGGGTGGGGGTGAACGGCGTCCCCTTGCTCCTCGAGGCGGGCCGCCACATCCGCCGCGATCTCCGGTTCCTCCTCCGCAAGCTCGGACAGCAGATCGTTCTCGGCCTTCTTGCGGTGGAGGTGATCCCGGAGCGCCGCCGTCAGTTTCCCGCCGCTTCCTCGGTCTCGGCGGTGTGGGCTTCCTGCGCCATGGTGGCCGCCGTGAAGGCCAGCGTGAGCAGCTTGGCGCCGCGCGGCTCCTTGATCAGCTCGGCGAACTCCTCCAGCGACAGTTCCTGGCCGCCGATGACGCAGTTTTCGACCGCCACCAGGGAGTGCGCGATCAGACACTTGGCGTTGATCTGGCGCTTCACCGCCACGGGCAGCTTCTCGACGTCGCCGTTGAAGCTCTTGGCGGCGGTCCGCTGCTGGCGGGCCTGCATGTCATGGTAGGCATCGGGGAAGCCCTTCGTCTTGATGCGCAGCGCGCGATCCGGATCGGGCTTCATCCACACGCCGTCGCGGTGCACGGACTCGTCCACCAGCAGGTCACCCAGGTCATCCACCTTGGTGGCGGTGGCGGTGGCGGTCAGGTTGGTCTGATCGGTGTTCATGATCGAACTCTCGCTTGGTCGTTGGTCGGTGATGCGCGATGGGTGGGCGGCGGGCCAACCAAGCCCCGCCGCCCCGGCTCGCGCGAACCGTCATGCCGCCCGGTGGGGCAGCCTCGTTCCCGTGGTCGGTCGGGGTCTCGTCAGCGGACCAGCTCGAAGCGGGATAGGATGAGCTGGACGCCGGTCAGCGGGTCCTTGCTGGCCGTCAGCCGCACCGGCAGCATGACGTCCTGGTTCTTGCCGCTTACGTTCGGGTCGCCCTCGCGCGGGGTCAGGCGGGGCGCTTCCCAGATCATCGCCTTGCCGCCCTTCTCCAGGCGGGTGTTGAGCGACGTCGCCGTGCCCGCCATCACCTTGTCGAGCACGTCGCCGTTGCCGAAGAAGATGTCCAGCTCCACGGCGACGTCGAACGCGCCGTCCTCGATGTCGACCGCGGCCGGGGCGGTGTCGTCGCCGTTCGAGCACGCCTCGATCGGTCGCAGGTTGTTGTTGATGGTGTACTTCACCGCTTTGGCAAAGTTGGGCTTCGCGAGCGCCTGCCCGCCCTCGCCGATGCGGCCGCAGTTGGCCGAGAAGGCGAAGGCCGGGAAGGCGGCGCTGTCCGGCGCCTCATCGGGCGTATCGTCCAGGGACACGGGGCTCTTGGTGCCCTTCAGGCCCAGGAAAGCGATGGAGCCGACGGCCTTTTGCTTGGCGCTCCCGCCGAACTCCAGCGTGTTCACGCGGTTGCCGGTCTGCGTGATGTAGGTCGGCGTGGCCTGCCCCAGGAACCCGCGCTCGAACGTGATGCCGCGCTTCTGGACGCCGTTGACGATCACGTCGCTGACGAAGACCCGGATCTGCTTCCCGTTGCCGGTGTCCGTCGCCCAGCTGGCCGGCAGGTTGTCGAGCGTCAGCTTGCGGGCGCTGATGCCGACGATGCGGCCATAGACGTTGGTGCCCGCGGTGTCGAAGCGGTTGGCCGCGGCGGTGTCGCCGATCTTGAGCCAGCCGCCGATGGTCAGGCCGAGCGTGGTGAAGTCGAGCCCGGCCGCCTCCGAGGTCAGGCCGTCCGCCACCGCCTTCAGGTCGCCGGCGGCGCCTTCGAAGCCGACCACCTTCATGCGGGCAGCGGCGGCGGGCGATGCCTCGTCCACCAGCCCGGCGCCTTGGAAGGCCGGGGCGGTGGCGCTGCCGGTGGTGACCTTGGCGAGCTTGCCGCGGTTCGCCGACTGGCCGAAGCCCGTGAAATAGACGAGCTGTCCGGCGACGAAGGGGGCGCCGGCGGCGACGGCGACGACCTGGGTGGCGGCGGTGATGCCCTGGATCACGCTGGCCAGGACGCCGTCGTTGTCGCGCGCGGGAGTGTTGACCCAGGGGTTGCAGAAGGCGGACTCGATCTCGGAGGAGAGCAGCGAGCCATCCGCCGGGTAATGCCACTCGATGCCGATCGAGCCGTTGTTGCTCTCGCCGACCATCGTCGGATCGGAGTTCTGGCGGTCGTCGCGGAGATCGTCGGAGTCCACATAGTCGGCTTTGCGGGCCAGACCGATGGAGGTGACGCGCTGCTTCCGCATGCGGGGGGTGGTCGGCGTGACGCCGTAGGTCGCCTCGGCGACGCCGGTAAGGCGGACGCGGTTGGAACTGGTCATAGGCGGCTCCTTTCAGCCGGGCATGAAAAAAGCCGCCCAGGGGGCGGCTCGGTAATGCAATGCGGAGGTGGGCCGATCAGGCGGCGTCGGGCTCGGTGGGGGCAGCCTTGCTGCCCTTCCCGGCCTTGGCCGGCTTCGGGAGGGCGATGTGCTCCAGCTCCACCCAACGGTCGAACGGCACCGGGCCGGCGACGTCCGCCGCCGTGACCGTCTGCCCCACGGCGAAGCGCCGGGAGGGGGTGGTGAACCCCTTCACGACGGTCGGCTTCTGCTCCTGTTCGCTCATGTCATCCTCGCTTCCATTCGATCTCAATGCTCATGGTCCACCAGTTTCCGGCTTCGTCGGTGGAGCCGATAGGGTTGAAAATGATGTCGCCGAAGGTGACGGCACCGGCCTCCTGCCCACGACACATCTGGGCAAATTCGGTCAGCACCTGCCGGCAGCGACGGCTACCGGTCCCGACCGGGACCATGGCGAAGAACTGCAGGCCGCCCGTCTCCTCCCAGCGCTCGTCCGCCGGGTCGCCGCTGCCGATGCTCTCCAGTCTCCACAGCTTGCCGTCGATCAGCACCTTGCCCCAATGCTGCGGCTGGTCGTCGGCGTCGTAGGGCTTCGGCTCGGTGAACTCCTCGTTGTCCCAGGCGATAGGGCAGGTCAGCGCCGCATCGGCCCAGCGGCTCTCCACAAAGGAGTGGATCTGGTCAAACGCCTCATCGGTCGCCATGGTCACCCCCGCGCCTGAATCCAGAACCCAGCGCCACCGCGGGCGCCGGGATCTTCCACGGTGAGCTGCTGGCCGGTGCCTTTCACCCAGTCCCCAGCGGCAATGGTCGGGTTGATGACCGCCATGTCGCCTCGCTCCGGCGGGCCAGGAAAGCCGGCGGCGGTCAGCGTCGACGCGGCGACGATGATTTTGTAGTCGCCTTGCTTGATGTTCCCGACCAGCTCATGCGCGCCGAAGGGACGCACGACAGCCTGAACAATCACGGAGGCGAAGGTCGGCGGATTGGCGGCGGTCTTGCGACGCAGCACCACCGGCTCGCCGTCCTTTTCGGTGAGGGATGCAATGTCCATGGCTCACACATACCTCTGCGCGACAAGGTTGGCCGCGATCAAGCTGCTCATGATGTAAGCCGGGATCAAGTGCCCGTTTGGGCCAGTGCCGCCGACCCAATATTCTTCACGCCCGACACCTTCGACGGTCTTCGCCTTCAGCGCCAGATCGCGGCCCTTGGTTTCCCAACGCAGGCGCACCAGCCGGATCACCGCCGTGCGCAGGGCCACCGGCACGTCCGCCTGCGCCCATCCGGCGGACGCGGTGATGGTGACAGAGCAGCCTCCCCAGCATCCGCCTCCGGATCGCTCCAGTAGTCCGGCGCCAGCATCAAAACGATAGGTACTCTCGTCCACCTGGGTGCCGTCGATGGAGACAGTGAGCGTCTCCGAATCGAGCGGCAATCGCCAGGGTAGGAAGAGGGGTGCACGGTGTATGCCCCTCAAGCCGGGCGCCGCGTCGTAGACGATTGTCACAGCCTCGGAAAGGAAGGTGCGTCGCCCCTTCTGATCAGGAGCGACGCCGCACACCTCACACACCAAGTCGCTGTCGTCCCGAATCCAGTCGCGGAGCAAATCATCGCGCTCCGTTCCGGTGATGCCGAGTTCGGTTTTCACGCGGCTCAGGTCCACCAACGAACGGTCCGGGACCGGGTTCGAAACGATCAGCTTGGGCATGGGATCACCCCTGCGCGGCCAGAGCTTCAGCCTCGGCCTTCGGGACCGGGGCCGGGGTCACGTAGGTGCCATCCGCTGCGACAACGTGGTACATGCCCCGGCCGGCGTGACGAATGGCGCGGCCAGTCGCCGAGACAGCCGGCGGTGCAGCGTTGGCTTCTTCACCCTCACCACCGCTTCCGCCCCCCTCGGCATCCTGGACAGCCTCACCATCGCCGCCAGCACCCAGCGCAACGACCGAGGTCTGGGTCTGCGCTTCGCTGCCCACGCCGACGTCGACAGCGCACCCGGACGCCACGAGCGAAGCGGCCTCCTGCTCGGAGAAGCCGCACACCTCCCCGGCGTTGTTGCTGCGATACGGGCGCAGCAGCCGAACGACCTTGTTCATCAGATGCGGTCCTTTCCGAACAGGGCGATGGAGCCGGCAACGATGCTGGTCGGCGTGCCGCCGGACGGATCGGCATCGACCACCACGCGCACGTAGCGATTGGCGCTCGCGAGGTTGACCGGAATCTCGATCAAGCCGCTCGGGTTGGTCCCGGTCAGCACCTTGGACGCCGCGGCGCCGTAGTCAGCCCAGCCGGTCGAGCCGTCGACCGAATGCTGGAGCTTCGCGGTGATCGTGCCGCTGTTCACGCCGCCCGAGGTGCTGAACAGAACCGAGGCGATGCCGCTGTAGTAGCCCAGACGGTCCACCGCGGCGCCGACCTGCGGCGAACCGGTTCCGGCGACGGGGGCGAGCGACGGCTTGCTCGAACCGATCTGCCCGATGTTGTGGGTGGTCGCGTAAGAGAGACCCATGGAAGGATTCCTTCTTCCGAAAACGCGACGGGCGCCCAAAGGGCGCCCGGATCGCGACGTTGCCGAGAGGTGATGGAAGAAGCGCGATTACGACGCGCCGGCACCCCAGGTGACCCCGGTCAGCCAAGCCGACGCCTCGATGTGCTTCATCTGCTGGTCCACGGCCATATCGACCTTGATCAGGGTCTCGGAGTTCTGGAACGCGCTCTGCCACGCCTGGCCGTCCCAATAGGTCGCCTCGGTGGACATGCCGACCATCACGCCCTCGATGTCACCGTGGACGACCTCGGCGAAGTCGATCAGGCCGATCTCGGACTCGTTGCCGCCACCGCCCAGGTTGATCGGAACCTGCGTGGTCTCCAGGATCGGATAGCCGCCCCAGTAGTGACGGCCGTCGGCCTGCTTCTGGTAGCACTCCGGATAGACGCGGTTGCCGTTGCCGTCGCGCAGGCTCCCGAGGTAGATGCGGGTGCGCGGCGCCATGATCCAGCCGGGCTTCAACATCTGGATGTTGGCGTTCGCCAGCCGCGTCAGCAGCTTGGACTGATCGTTGTCGATGTTGACCACGCTGACCGAGCCGGCGGCCGCCACGAGATTGCCGGCCTCCTCCGCGAAGCTGCGCAGGCCACGGGGCGTATTGTTGCTGCCGTCGCCGCGAATGTAGGCGAGATCCTTGCGGAGCGCTGTGGCCCGCAGCAGCGAGTTGAGCGCCATCTGGTCGGCGCGGTTCGCGCGGCTGTTGCGCTGCGTGAACTGCAGGAGGCGGTTGCTGATCGGCACGATGGCGGACAGCTCGCGCGCGACCAGGGAAACGCTGCCGGTACCGGGCGTGCTCACCGCAGCCGGCTGCCCCTCGCCCTTGAACGCCGCGATGGCGTCGGAGGTGCCACGGCGGATGCTCAGCGCACCGGCGTCGAGGGGCCGGACGTCATCCACCATCGGCGACACCACCTCCATCGGCCGGTTCAGGTCGATGAAGTCGTCGGCCACCTCCGGCGTCACCAGAAGGCCGCCAGCCACCGGCTCAGACGCCATGAGCGCCTTCTGCAGGTGCACGTCTTCGGCGTCCTTGGCGATCTTCAGCGCCGCATCCATGTTGCCCTTGGCGCAGGCGAACGAGCGCACGACCGCGGCGAAGACATGCCCCTTCTCGGGCTGCACGTCCTCGGCCCCGCGCAGGATTCCGGGCGCGCCGATGCCCGGCGAGACCAGCGTGGCGGAGGAGGACTTCAGCGCGTCCATATCGTCGATCTGCTTGATCTGGGCGTCGATCTGACCGACCTCGGCCTTGATCGCGTCGAAGCGCTTCAGCTGATCGCCTTCCAGCGCCTTGGTGGCACCGTCGATCAGCTTCTCGGCCTCATCCAGCAGCTCCCCACGCTTGGCGAGCAGCGAGTTCTTGTTCATACCCTACTCCATTGCTTGATGCGCCGATGGCGCTGTGTCGCCCGCTCGCGCGGGATCTCGTGGTCAGGCTCGCAGGCGCAGCACGTCGAGCTGCGCCAGGGCGATGGACTTGTGCAGACTGGGTGGCGCATCGCCTCCGGCGGCCTTGGCGCCAGCGCCATCCTCCTGCTCACCGGAGGCCGGCGCGCCCGGCTGTAAGCCATCGGTCGCCGCGTCCAGATCCTTGAAGCCGCACTCGAAGGCATCGGCGCCATCGAGCCACGCCGC
>NZ_JACCJY010000004.1 GCF_014596085.1 Azospirillum tabaci | reverse complement strand
GACCAGCTACCGATCGTCGGCTTGGTGGGCCATTACCCCACCAACTACCTAATCGGACGCGGGCCCCTCTCTCGGCGTAAACTTTCTCCCGAAGGACGTATCCGGTGTTAGCGTCCGTTTCCAGACGTTATCCCGAACCGAAAGGCAGGTTCCCACGTGTTACTCACCCGTGCGCCACTAGGGCCGAAGCCCTCGTTCGACTTGCATGTGTTAGGCATGCCGCCAGCGTTCGTTCTGAGCCAGGATCAAACTCTCAGGTTCAAGCTGGACAGCGATCCGAAGACCGCATCCCCTTGACAGGGCCGCTCAACGCGACCTCACCCAAGCTTTCGAAACTGAAGTCTCTTACTGCTTGACCGAGATGCTCAAGCGACCCGCGATGCCAGTCCCATCCGGAACCGGTCCGCGGCCAACGGCCAAAACCGCCGCCTGCGCATCCCTTCTCACAACACGGTATCAACGATATCCAAGATCCCGCGATCCTCGTCGAGGACCGCCGCCCGCTCCGCGCTGCGTCACCGTGATCCGGTGCGGCGCGTCGGGGCGCTCTATCTAGAAGCTTCGACTTGGTCTGTCAAGCCTTTGTTTTCACGCCGGCTGAACTTTACTTCGTCTCGACTTCGGCATTTCTGCCTTTTCCCTTCCGCCGTCGCGCTTCTCAGCGGCCCCGGCGTCGTGGGAGCCGGGTTATAGGCGCCTCGGCCAAACCCGGCAAGAGCTTTTTTCACCCCAGCGCGTTTTTTCGCTGCACCGCGTCACGACCCCAGAAGGACGGTCATCGCCCCCTCGACCAGCCGCCGTGCGTTGGCGAACAGGGTCGCCATCTGAAGGGTCACCAGGAAGGCCAGCGCGTAGACGATCCCCGGCTGCGTCTCCTGCCAATGGAGGACGCGGCGGGTCAGCCGCTGCGGCACCGGAACGGCCAGCACGGCCGCCATGATGAGGACACCGGCCACCCCGCCCGCCAGGATGTCCGTCGGGAAGTGAAGCCCCAGATAGACGCGCGGCAAACAGATCACCACCAGCGTCCACAGGAAGGCGAAGGCCCCGACGAGCCGGTTCGACCACCACAGGGCCGTGGCCAGCGCGAAGAACAGCACGGCGTGATCGCTGGGAAAGGAACTCCAGCCGTCCACCGCCCAGGCGTTCACATCATAAGGAACGACGAAGCCCAGTTCCGGATCATGGACCGGGCGCAAACGCATCGGCAGGAAGTTCTGCATCCCGCGCCCGATGGCGATGGCCAGCAACGCCCCGAAGATGGTGCGCACGGCGTAGAGGTCCGGCCCGATCAGCCGCCCGCTGCGCCGGGTCCAGCACCACCACAGCAGCGCCATCAGCACGCCGCCCTTCAGCAGGTCGCTTTGGGCGATGACATAGATGGTCTTGTCCGCCGCCATGCTGGCACGGCTGTAGCCGTTCAGCCAGCCGATGATGACGAGATCGAATGCCGTGGTCACGCCGTTCCCTCCGTTCCGCCAAGCCGGTCGGCCTCGGGAAGGCCAGCCGCTGGAAGCAAGGAACGGAAGGGCAAGCCCCGAGGGCGCCGATTATCGGATTTATCCCGGAAGAGTCAGCGCCGCTCGTACACGCTGTCGCCGCCGGCCCCACCGAACAGAACGACGTCGTAGGGGTCCTTCACCCCGGTTTCCATGCCCGGCGAACCCTGCGGCATGCCGGGAACGGCGAGGCCGACCGCCGCCGGACGGTCACGCAGCAGCCGCTGCACGCTGTCGGCGGGCACATGGCCCTCCAAGGCGTAGCCGCCGACCAGGGCGGTGTGGCAGGACTGGAGCCGGGCGGGCACGCCGAGGCGCATCTTCACCGGCTCCACATCGTCGACCTCCTGCACGGTCACCGGGAAGCCGGCGGCCCGCATATGGTCCACCCAGCCGCCGCAGCAGCCGCAGCTCGGCGATTTCCACACCATCACCTCCGGCTTGGCGGCGGAGGAGGCCGCGGCGGGGGACGTTCCGGCCAAGCTGCGCACCGCGATGGCCAGGGCGCCCACCGTCAGGCTCGCCCCCATGGCCGTGAGAAACATCCGACGATCCAACATTCGCAATACCCGCTCCACAGACTTGCGGAAAGATGGCGTGCCGCCACCCCGTTTCAACGCAGTCTGCCGCCCGCCGCCGCCGCCCGCTTTGATCGTGGTCAAACGACGCATCGCGGACCGACGGTTGCGAAAGGATGAAATTCATTCCATAAGGACAACGAACCCGTTGCGCAGGTGAAGTTGCATCGGTTACGGCTGAATGGCAGCAATCCGCGTGGCAAACCCTGACCGGCACCGCCGGGGATCCGGTTGTTGGCCGGCAACAGGCCGAACGGACGGGCAGGCTGAACGGACGGGCAGGACGGGCGGAACGCACAGCATGGAAACCGACCTTCTGTTCGCAGACGACAACCTGCCGCCGCCGCCCGAGGACGAGGCGGAGCCGTGGATCGTGCTGATCGCCGACGACGACCCGGAGGTCCACGCGGTCACCCGGTTGGCGCTGGGGGGCCTGCGCTACAAGGGGCGGCGCCTGTCCCTCGTCAGCGCCCTGTCGGCGGGCGAGGCCGCGGCCATCCTGCGCCGCACCCCCGACGTCGCCATCATTCTGCTCGACGTGGTGATGGAGACGGACGACGCCGGGCTGCGGCTGGTCCGCACCATCCGCGAGGAGCTGAACAACCACGCCATCCGCATCATCCTGCGCACCGGCCAGCCGGGGCAAGCGCCGGAGGAGGACGTGGTCCTCGCCTACGACATCAATGATTACAAGTCCAAGGCGGAGCTGACGGCGAAGAAGCTGTTCACCTCCGTCGTCGCGGCCCTGCGCGCCTACGCCGACATCGTGGCGTTGGAGACCAACCGCCGCGGGCTTCAGCAGATCATCCAGTCCACCGACCGCCTGTTCGAACTGCGCTGCATGCAGCAGTTCGCGGCGGGGGTGCTGACCCAGCTGTCCGCCTTCCTGCGGGTGAAGCCCGATGCCATCCTGTGCGCCCAGCGCGGCGCCGCCGGGCGGCCGATGCCCGATGGTGCCTTTTACGTGCTGGCCGGGGCCGGCTGCTACGCCGAGGCGGCCGGACAGACGGCGTCGCCAACCGGAGCGGTGATTCCGCCGGCCCTCGCCGACCGCATCACCGACGCCTTCCGCAGCCGCCGGAGCCATTACGGTCCCAACGAGACCACCCTGTTCATCCGCGTGCCGGACGGGCACGAGGTGGCGGCCTGGATACACACCGACCGTCCGCTGGATGATGTGGACCGCGGGCTGGTCGAAGTGTTCGCTTCAAAGATCGCCATCAGCTTCGCCAATGTCAGCCTGTATGAGCGCCTGCGCGAGGCCAACGAGACGCTGGAGGCCCGCGTCGCCGAACGCACCCGCGCGCTGGAAGCGGCGAATGCCAAGCTGGAGCGGCTGGCCACCGTCGATCCGCTGACCGCCGTGTGGAACCGCCGGCATTTCCTGGACCTCGCCGCGGCGGAGTTGGGGCGGGCGCATCGGCACGGGCGGCGGCTGAGCGTCTTCCTGCTCGACCTCGACAATTTCAAGGCGGTCAACGATGGCCACGGCCACGCCGCCGGGGACGAGGCCTTGCGCACGGCGGTGGTCCGCGCCCGCGAGGCCCTGCGCACCTCCGACCAGATCGCCCGCTTCGGCGGGGAGGAATTCGTCGCCCTGCTGCCCGAGACCGACCTTGCCGGGGCGCGCATCGTGGCCGAGCGGGTGCGCGCCGCCATCGCCGGCAGCCCGGTGATGACCGACGGCTGGTCCATTCCCATCACCGCCAGCCTGGGCGTGGCCGAGTGGAGCGCGGCGGAACCCTCCATCGAGCTGACCCTGCGCCGCGCCGACGCCGCGCTCTACGAGGCCAAGCTGGCCGGGCGCAACCGCGTGTGCCTGGCGGACGAGCCGAAGGCGCCGGACGCTCCCTGATCCGCCACAGCCAACTTCATTCGCCCTGTACTTAGGCGTTGAAGCGAGCTGAGGGCCCCGTGGGTCATCCATTGATACCGTATCTCTTCTCCGCGCTGGATCAGGCGCGGGAGTTGCGCGCGTCACCGGCGGCCTGGAGAAGACGGCGCTGGAGCGCTGGAAAAGGGGCCGCCGCTTTCTGGTCCGGAGACTGGACGAGACGAAGGCGCGCGAGAAGACCAACGCCCGCTGTCCCGAGCACAAGGGCTTATCCATTCTTTCGGTGAACCACCACCTCGATTGAGGAACCGGACGGATAGGCTTCCCCGTTCGAGGGATCCCCGGTGGCGGTCATCTGCCGGACGGACGGTTGCTGTCACCTCTTTTCGCTACCATGTCCTTCACAGTTGCGTCATTCTGATCGGGTCAAGCGGAGGAGCCATGATGGATCTCGATCTGGTCGTGCTCGTTGGGGCGATGGCTGCGGCCCTCGCCGGTCTCGCTGCCGCCCGCCCGGCCATGAAGCCGGTGCGCGTGCGCAGCCGGAACCGCCGTCGGCGCTGACCCACCGGCGCCGCGACAGGCGGCGCTGCGGTCAGGCGGCGGCCTTGCCCCGGAGGCGCTCCGGGGCTGCCGTCAGCGGTCCAGGTTGCGGATCGCGCGGTTGAGTTCGTACTCTTTGGAAGCGACGTGCGCTTCCAGGTTTCCCACGCGCTTTTCGAAATCGCGGAAGCGTTGCGTCAAGCCGGCCAAGGTGCGGTCGGGCTTGATCGACACGCCGCGCCAGAAGGCTTCCTCGTCCGGATTGCGGTAGACCGCCGGTGGCTTGACCGGCAGGACCAGCACCGCGATCACGTAGGCGAGGATCACCGGCGGCATGAAGAAGAACAGGCCCAGCACCAGAGCCAGCCGCACCAGTCCGGGCCGAAACCCGAAATAATCGGCGATGCCGGCGCACACGCCCCCCACCACGCCACGCTGCGGATCGCGGTAGAGCCGGTGCGGGTTGGGCGAGTCGTAGGGCGAAGAACGGTCCATCGTCGGGCTCCCGTCAGGTCGGAATGATCGTGGAATGAGGCTGGCTCAGAGCTTGTCGCGCCAATTGGGCGACTCCGCGTCGAGCACCCGTTCCAGCGCGTGGATCCGGCCCTCCAGGCGGTTCGAGATGTCCCAAAGCTCGGCCAGAAGCCGCTCGTCCTGGGCCGACAGCCCGCGCTGCCCGCGCCATTTGGTGATGTAGTGGAAGATGATCCAAAGCGGTGCCACCACGGTCATGAAGAGCACCGCGAGGACGAAGCTGAAACCGCTCATCGGGGGACGGCCTTTCTTGTTGTTTGGGAAGCCCCTCCCCCGCGAACCGGCGGGAGAGGGGGCTCAACGCCAACCCCGGTGTCAGGGCCAGTGTTGACGCCGGTGTGGGATCAGCTTCCCCGGCGCGCGGCGACGCGGGCCTTCAGCGCGGCCAGCTCGTCCTGGACCTTCTTGTCGGCCTCCAGCTCCGCGATCTCCTCGGTCAGCGTCTTGGTGCGGCCCACGTCGTAAGCCTCCACGCGGCCTTCCAGCTCGTCGAGGTTGCGCTCCACCTGCTCGAAGCGGGAGAAGGCGTCGTTGATCCGCTCGTCATGCAGGGTGGAGCGGACGCGCACGCGGTTGGCCGCCGTCTTGGTGCGGGCGACCAGCGCCTTCTCGCGGTTCTTGGCGTCGGTCAGCTTGGCCTGAAGGCGGCCGATGTCCTCGTTGGACTTGGACAGGGCCTCCTCGACCTGGGCCAACTGGGCGGTCAGGACGTCGGCCTCCTCGGCGGCGCGCGACTTGGCCAGCAGCGCCTGCTTGGCGAGGTCCTCGCGGTCGTGGGTCAGGGCGGTCTCGGCCTTGCGGTCCCAGGAGTCGCGCTCGCGGTGCAGATCGGCGATGCGGCGCTCGATCTCCTTGCGCTCGGCGATGATCTTCACCGTGGAGGAGCGCACCTCGACCAGCGTGTCCTCCATCTCCTGGATGATCAACCGGATCAGCTTCTCCGGGTCCTCCGCGCGGTCGAGCAGCGCGTTGAGGTTGGACTGCACGATGTCGGTCAGGCGCGAAAAGATGCTCATGGGGATGTGTCCCTCGTTTGTCGCTTATGGTTGGGCGCTGATGGCGTCAGCCGAGGATCGTCGCGATCAGCAGGCCGGCGGCGAAGAACGCCCAGCTTTCGGTCGGGCGGGAAGTCAGGTAGGTCCGGATGCGCGCCGCCAACGGACGGGCCTCGCGGGTGTAGCGGCGGTGGTAGTCGCTGTAGTGGCTCATGCGGGTCTCCTTGTTTGGCCTCTTTCTTCGCAATGGCCGTGCCAAAGCCGGGAATTCCCGCGAAGCCTTGGGTTTCCTGGAACAGGCGGTCGGAGGCTGGAGTTGGAGAATCGCCTGTTTCGCGATAGAATGATGGAATTCGCCAACTCTTCGCCATTTTGACCATGCAACCCAGCCCACCCCCTCTGCTTGGGGAGTCCCCGGCCTTCCATGCGGTTCTCGCCCACGTCTCCCGCGTGGCGTCGCTGGAGCGCCCTCTGCTGGTCATCGGGGAGCGCGGGACCGGCAAGGAACTGGTGGCCGCCCGTCTGCACTATCTGTCCCGGCGCTGGGACCGCCCCTTCGTGAAGGTGAATTGCGCCGCACTGACCGAAAGCCTTCTCGATTCCGAACTGTTCGGGCACGAGGCCGGGGCGTTCACCGGGGCGATCCGGCGGCAGATCGGGCGGGTGGAGCAGGCCGACAGCGGCACGCTGTTCCTCGACGAGATCGCCACAGCCAGCCCCGCCGTTCAGGAAAAGCTGCTGCGCGCCGTGGAGTATGGCGAGATCGAGCGGGTCGGCGGGCGGACCCAGATCGTCGATGTGCGGGTCATCGGGGCGACCAACGCCGACCTGCCGGCGCTGGCCGAAACCGGGCAATTCCGCGCCGACCTGCTGGACCGGCTGGCCTTCGACGTGGTGACCCTGCCGCCGCTGCGCGCCCGGCGCGAGGACATCCCCGTGCTCGCCGAGCACTTCGCGCTGGGCATGGTGCGGGAGCTGGAACGGTCCCTGTTCCCCGGCTTCACCCCACGGGCGCTGGAACAGCTTCTGGACCATGGCTGGCCGGGCAACGTGCGCGAGCTGCGCAACGCGGTGGAACGCTCCGTCGCCGCGTCCGACCCGGACGGACCGGTGGAGGAGATCCTGCTCGACCCCTTCGCCTCCGCCTGGCGACCGATTGCGCCGGCGGTATCCGCCCCGTCACCGGCCGGGGAAGAGGAGCCGCCGCTTCCCACCGGAGACTTCCAGGAGCAGGTGCGGCGCTTCGAATCCGGGTTGCTGGAGACGGCGCTGGAGCGCAACCGCTTCAACCAGCGCCAGACCGCCCAGGCGCTGGGGCTCGGCTATCACCAGCTTCGCGGGCTTCTGAAGAAGCATGGGCTGATCGGCAAGCCGGAATAAGGACGGCTACTTCTTCTCCAGCAGCAGCGTGCCCTTGCTCTGAAGCCGGTCCTTCACCTTGTTGGCCAGCAGGCCGAGCGCCCAGGGAAGCTGCACCTCCACGGTGACGCTGTCGTCCTGCACGTCGATGAAACCGGTGACGGTCTGGGCCATCGCCACGACGCGGAAATCCACGCGATCGTCGGTCCAGTGGTCATCCATGCTGCTGGCGACCGCGGCGAGGTGGGAGCGGGCCTGCCCCACCCCCTCCGCCACGCGCCGCTTCGCCTCGTCCCGCCCGAGCTTGTGGGGAATGGAAACGGTCAGGGGCTTCGACATGAACAGGCTCTCCGCTGCGTCAACGCTTATTCATGGAAACAACAGTCCACAGCGGCTTTTCTTCCACCCCCGTCATCCATCTGCAACGGTGCTAAGACAAATCTTATCTCTTTCGAGGGCGCTCTTTCGTCGCAACGGGGCGGCGGCGTATAGCTTTCCATCACAGATTACATCGGGCATGGATTTCTTGGGGGCCGCGACCGCGCCGTGAGCAACGATCGACCGGGCGAACTCTTTGCGGGGCCGCGCCCCATCCAGACGCGGGGGGAGGAGCCGGCGCTGCGCCCCCGCCTGCCCAAACGCGCGCCCAAGCCGGAAAAACCCGCCAAACCCGAAAAGCCGAAACCGGACAATCCCAGGGCCGAGAAGCCGCGCAAGCCCGCCCCGCCGCCGCGGAAAGCCGCCCCGAAAACCGCCAGGGGCGGCGGACGGCGGACGGTCCTCGGCACGCTGGTCTATGCCGGAACGGTCGCGGGGGTGTGGTGCGGCATCGCGCTGGGCGCGGTGCTGGCCTGGTTCGCGCTGGACCTGCCGGACATCTCCAAGGTCGCGCAGTTCGAGCGGCGCGCCTCGGTCACCGTGCTGGCGGCGGACGGGTCGGAGTTCGCGCGCTTCGGCGACCTGCACGGCACGACGCTGGGTGTGCGCGACCTGCCGCCGCATCTGATCCATGCCGTGCTGGCCATCGAGGACCGGCGCTTCTACTCGCATTTCGGCGTCGACCCCATCGGTCTGGCCCGCGCGCTCTACGTCAACTGGCGGTCCGGGCGTTCGGCGCAGGGCGGCTCCACCATCACCCAGCAGCTCGCCAAGAACCTGTTCCTGACGCCCGAGAAGTCGCTGAAGCGCAAGATCCAGGAAGCCATGCTGGCGCTGTGGCTGGAGCACCGCTTCACCAAGGACCAGATCCTCACCGCCTATCTGAACCGCGTCTATCTGGGGGCGGGCACCTTCGGCGTGGACGCGGCGGCGCGCACCTACTTCGGCAAGCCGGCGACCCAGCTTGAGTTGCGGGAATCGGCGATCATCGCCGGTCTGTTGAAGGCGCCCTCGCGCTACGCCCCGACTTCCAACCCGGACGAGGCGGCGGAGCGGTCGCGCGTCGTGATGGGCGCCATGGTGGACGCCGGCTTCATCACCGCGCAGGAGCTGGAGGCGGCGCGCAACGCCCCGCCCTCCGCCAAGCGCAAGCCGGGCGGCGACGGGCGCTATTTCGCCGATTGGGTGACGGAGCTGGTCTCGGCCTTCGTGGGCTCCGGCCACGGCGACGTGGTGGTGCGCACGACGCTGGACCTCAAGCTGCAGCGCGCGGCGGAGCAGCGGCTGGAGGAGATCCTGGCCGGCCCCGGTGCGGCCGCCAACGCCCGCCAGGGCGCCCTGGTCGCCATGACCACCGACGGCGCGGTGCGCGCCCTGGTCGGCGGGCGGGACTACGACAACAGCGAGTTCAACCGCGCCACCCAGGCGATGCGCCAGCCCGGTTCGGCCTTCAAGCCCTTCGTCTATCTGGCAGCGCTGGAGGCCGGCTGGTCGCCCGACAGCCCGGTCGAGGATGCCCCGGTCCGCATCGGCGGCTGGAGCCCCGGCAACTACGACGGCAAGTTCCGCGGCACCGTCACCATGGCCAACGCGCTGGCCCATTCGTCCAACACCGCGACCGTGCGCATCATCGACCGCATCGGGGTGGAGCGGGTGCGCCGGGTGGCCGCGGGTCTGGGCATCAACTCGCCGCTGGGCAAGGACCTGTCGTTGGCGCTCGGCACCAGCGAGGTCAACCTGCTGGAGCTGACCCGCGGTTACGCCGGCATCGCCAACCGCGGCGCCCCGGTCTGGCCCTACGCCATCACCGAGATCCGCGACCGCGACGGCAACGTCCTGTACCGGCGGCAGGCCGGCGGCTCCGTCCCGGTGGTGGACCCGGCGCACGCGGTGCAGCTCACCCGCATGATGACCGGCGTCATCGAATACGGCACCGGCAAGTCGGCCAGGCTCGACCGCCCGGCGGCGGCCAAGTCCGGCACCACCCAGGATTACCGCGACGCCTGGTTCGTCGGCTTCACCGCCGACCTCGTGGCCGGGGTATGGCTGGGCAACGACAACAACGCCGAGATGAAGCGGGTCACCGGCGGCTCGCTGCCGGCCAAGCTGTGGCAGGGCTTCATGCTGGACGCCCACGCCGGACGCCCGCCCCGCCCCCTGCCGGGGATCGAGGGCGCCCCCGCCTATGTCGCGTCCGGCATCGCGGAGCCCGCCCGCGCCACCCCGGCGGCGGCCCCGGCGCCCACGCGCGGTTCGTCGGGTGGCGGCGTGGCCTCCGGCATCGGTTCGCTGATCGAAAGCCTGACCGGCAAGGGCAGCGCGCCCCAGGTGCAGTACGACTACGGCAATCCGGTGCGGTGAAAAAGCCCTCGCCCCCCTGGGGAGAGGGTTGGGTGAGGGGGATTTACGCCCGGCAGGGCGGAGAAGAAGTCCTTTGTTTGACAAAGTGGGTCGCCTTCGGCGCCCCCTCATCCTGACCTTCTCCCCAGGGGGGAGAAGGAAAAGAGGGTCCATCAGCCCCCCAGATACCCCAGCACGCCCTTCCCCACCCGCGCGCCCATGGCAAAGCAGCCCTGGAGGAGGTAGCCGCCGGTCGGCGCCTCCCAATCCAGCATTTCCCCGGCGACGAAGGTCCCCGGCAGGCGGGTCAGCATCAGCGAAGCGTCCAGCTCCCCCAGCCGGACGCCGCCGGCGGTGGAAATGGCGCGCTCGATGGGCCGCACCCCGGTCAGCACCATCGACAGGCCCTTGATCTGGCGGGCCAGCGCCGCCGGGTCGGACAGCTCGGAGGCCGGCGTGAACTCGCGCAGCAGGGCGGCGCGCGGACCGGTCAGCGACAGCGACTTCTTCAGGAAGGTGGACAGCGACTCCGCGCCGCGGCGGCGCAGCCGTTTGGCGATCGCCGACTCCGGCGTGTCCGGCATCAGGTCGATGGTCAGGGCGGCCCAGCCCTCGCGCTCGATGGCGTCGCGCAACGGGGCGCTCAGCGCGTAGACGGCGCCGCCCTCGAGGCCGGTTTCGGTGATGACGAACTCGCCCTTCAGCCGCCGGTCGCCGAAGGCGAGGCCGACGCTCTTGACCGGCTGGCCGGCGAAGCGCTCGCGCAGGTGATCCGACCAGGGCACCTCGAAGCCCATGTTGGACGGGCGCAGCGGCGCGATGTCCACCCCGCGCGTCGCCAGCAGCTCGGTCCAGGCCCCGTCGGAGCCGGTGCGCGGCCAACTCGCCCCGCCCAGCGCCAGCAGCGTGGCGCGCGGGGCGACGGTGGTTTCGGTGCCGTCGCCCCGCTGGAAGCGCAGCGCGCCCTGCTCATCCCAGCCCAGCCAGCGGTGGCGGGTGTGCAGGGTGACGCCCAGCCCCTCCAGCCGGCGCAGCCACGCCCGCACCAGGGTGGAGGCCTTCATCTGCACCGGGAAGACGCGCCCGCTGGAGCCGACGAAGGTCTCGATCCCGAGACCCGCCGCCCAATCGCGCAGGTCGGCCGGGGAGAAGCCGGCCAACAGATCGGCGAACAGCGGGGCCTGCGCGCCGTAGCGGGCGGTGAAGGCGTCCAGCGGTTCGGAGTGGGTCAGGTTCAGCCCGCCGCGCCCGGCCAGCAGCAGCTTGCGCGCCGGGGTGGGCATCCGTTCATAGACGGCGACCGAGCGGCCCGCGGCGGCGATGACCTCCGCCGCCATCAGCCCGGCCGGGCCGGCGCCGACGATCGCGACATCGGGAGAAGAAACAGTGTCAGGGGCGTCGGTCATCGGGTCCCCCGAGGGGTGAAGGATGTCGACCGGTCCCGTCCGCACCGCCTTCGCCGAAGGAAAAAGCAGGGTCGGACGGGACCGGGGCACTCAAGAAGCGGGAATCGGCGGCGCGGGACCGGATCAGTCCGCGTCGTCCTCCTGGGCCACCTCGTCGGCAAGGTCGTTGGCCATGTCGGCGAAATAGCCCGCGTCCACCTCCAGCCCGTTCTCCTCGCAGATCCGCATGAAGATGCGGTAGGCGTGCAGGATCGCGACGTCGAGAACGGCGAGGTCGCCCTCCTCGCTGTGCTTGTCGGTGACGCCACGCTCCTGGAGCGTGCCGACGATGTCGTGAGAGGCGGCCTGAAGCACCGCTTCCATGGCTTGTTTGTGCAGGGTCGACATCGCGGGGGTCCTCTTTCTCAAGTGGTCGTCTGCCGGCGGGCGCGGCACGGTCAGCACCGGCCCGTGGTAGAAAACCCCTCTTAGCAGCTTCGGGTTCTCGCCGCAGCGATCATCGCGCGCCGTCTTTCGCATGGCTCTGCAGATAGGTCAGCAGCAGGCGGCCCTCCTCCTCGTCCAGCCGGGTCAGCCGCTTCATGGCGTTCATCTTGCCGATCCAGGCGTTCGCGTCGAAGGCCCCCGGCGGGTGAAGCGTGTGGCAGAGCGAGCAGTTGGCGTCATAGACCCGCGCGCCGTAATCCCACAGCGCGCCGAGCGTGCCCACATAGCCGCCCGCCCCGGTCCAGGCGGTCAGGCGAACCTCCGTCCACTCCTGTCCGGTCTCGGGATCGGTGACGGTGCGCAGCGCCGCTGCGTGCTCCACGGCCGCGGCGTTCAGCTTGACCGTGGTGATGCGCTTGCCCGGCTGGGCATAGAGGGTCTGGGCGGAGCTTCCGCGCTGCCAGCCGGTGATCTCCACCCGCAGGGCGCCGCTCTCCGCCGCCAGGACCTTCACCGGCGTTGCCGCGGCGATCTCGCCGTCCCCGGCGCTCCCAGGAGTCGGCAGCGCGCTGTACAGGGCGAGGCTGGTCAGAGCGTAGGCGATGTCGCCGGGCTTGAGGGCCAAAGCCTTCGCCTGGTCCGACAGGCCGGCGAAGAGTTGGCGATGGCCGGCGGTGACGTCGGGGAAGCTGTGGGCGATGCCCTTGTGGCAGTCGATGCAGGTCTTTCCGGCCTTCTCCGCCCCTTCCATGGCGCTGGCCGCCTTCGGCGTCTGCTTGTGGAAGTCCATGGCGCCGAAGGAATGGCAGTTGCGGCATTCCTGGCTGTCGGTGGCCCGCATGCGGTCCCATTCGCGGCGCGCCAGCGTGTGGCGCTTGGCCTCGAACTTCTCCTTGCTGTCGATCGAACCGATGAGCCAGTGGTACAACTCGCCGGACGCCTGCACCTTGCGGATCACCTTGTGCGTCCAGTCGCGCGGAACATGGCAGTCGGCGCAGCTGGCCCGCACGCCGGAGGCGTTCCGGTAGTGCGGGGAGGTCTTGTACTCGGCGTACACGTTGTCGCGCATCTCGTGGCAGGAGATGCAGAATTCCATGCTGTTGGTGGCCTCCATGGCGGTGTTGAAACCGCCCCAGCCGACCACCCCCACGACGACGCCCACCAGACCGGCCAGCGCGAGCGCCCCGAAGCCGCCCGCCGTCTTCCATCCCCACCGCATGTCGATACCCTGATAACCATCCTCTAAAAGGAATGGGGCCGGGCCGCCCCAACGACGCCCGGCCCCACCCGCCCCCAACCCCGTCAGTCGAAGGGATGCGGCTTCGGCGTCTTGTCCGTGGACGGCGGCAGGATCGGCAGAGCGAAGCTCGGCTGGTCACCGGTCAGCGTCTTCAGGAAGGCGACGATCTTGGCGTTCTCGTCGGTTGAGAACTTCTTGCCCAACTGGATGCGGCCCATGACGTCCACGGCGTCGGACAGGGTCGCGGCCTCGCCGTCGTGGAAGTAGGGGTAGGTCAGCGCGACGTTGCGCAGCGTCGGAACCTTGAAGTTGAAGCGGTCGGCCTCCTCCTTGGTCACCGCGATGCGGCCCTCGGCGGGGTTGTTGGTCTTGTAGGGCTCGACGACGCCCATCTTCTGGAAGGTGTTGCCGCCGACGGCCGAGCCGTTGTGGCAGGCGGTGCAGCCTGAATCCTTGAACAGCTCGTAGCCTTCCAGCTCGACGGTGGTCAGGGCCTTCTTGTCGCCCTTCAGCCACTGGTCGAAGCGGGAGTTCGGCGTGACCAGCGTCTCCTCGAAGGCGGCGATGGCCTTGGTCACCTCCTCGATGGTGATCTTGGTCTCGCCGAAGACCTCGCCGAATTCCTTCTGGTATTCGGGGATGGAGCGCAGCACCTCGACCGCCAGGGCGTGGGTGGAGCCCATCTCGCCGGGGTTGGCGATCGGACCGCCGGCCTGCTCCTGCAACGTCAGCGCACGGCCGTCCCAGAACTGCGCCACGTTCAGGCTGGAGTTCAGCACGGTCGGCGAGTTGATCGGACCCTGCTGCCAGTTGTGGCCGATGGAGGTCTTCAGGTTGTCGGTGCCGCCCATGGACAGGTTGTGGCACGAGTTGCAGGAGATGAAGCCGGACTTGGACAGCCGGGGATCGAAGTACAGCTTCTTGCCGAGTTCAACCAATCCGGGATTGGTGACCTTCGCCGGCTCGATCGGCGAAATCGGTTCGTCGGCGGCGAACGCGGGCACGCCGAAGGTGGCGACGGAGGCCGCCAGCATGGCCGCGAACGACACGGCAGCACGCATGGACATCGCACTTCTCCCTTATCGAAGTTCTAATATTTTGGCTAATGCCTTGATGCAAAATGACAGTGGCATGCCCCACTGTGGTGATACCAGTGACAGGCGTGTCGCGCGGCAACGTGCCGCATGTCCGTACACGAACTGTGGCCAATCAAAACAGTCATCGCCGCGGGCATGAAAAAGGGGCGGCGGGACAACCCGCCGCCCCCATCGGGACGCCAACCGATTGATAATCTTAGGTTGTGTTTAGTCGGCAGCCTGACTGGTCATGCCGCCTTGCACGCCGGACGGCATGCCCTTCACCACCTCGTCCGCCGTGGCGCGGTGGACCTTCACGGAACCGGTCCACTGGCCCCACGCCTTCGGGTCGATCGTGTCGCCGTTCTTGCCCAGCGACTTCAGCCGCTTCTGGTCCTCGTCGGTCAGCACCTGCTTGGGCAGGGGGGCCAAGCCGGCGACGTCGGCGGCGGTCATGCCCAGCATGCCGGCGACCCGGCTGCCGTAGTCGTCATGGATCAGGAAGAAGTGCCAGAGCATGCGCTCCTGGACGTCGCGTTCGCACTGGCCGAGCAAGGTGCCCATGTTCAGGACGAGATCGTCGCGCTCCCAGTCCATCATGGTGCAGTAGCGGCCCCGCGCCTGGACATAGTCGTTGCGGCGCTCGATCACGCTGCGGGTCAGGCGGCCATGGATTTCCGGCGGGTTGTTCGGTTCCTCCCGCTGGGCTTCGCTCAGGCCGTTGTGGATGGACGGCTCGAAATTGACGTGCGGGTTCTGCCCCGGCGCCAAGTCGCGCCGGTAGGACATGGTGCCGCCCGACAGGTTGGTGGCGACCGCGGCGTTCTTGGCCTGGTTGATCGGCAGTTGCAGGTAGTTGGTGCCGACCCGGTAGCGTTGCGTGTCGGAGTAGGAGAAGGTCCGTCCGACCAGCATCTTGTCGTCGGAGAAGTCCAGCCCGTCCACCAGCACGCCGGTGCCCATAGCGATCTGTTCGTTCTCGTTGAAGAAGTCCTCGACGTTGCGGTTCAGCGTCATGACGCCGACGTGGCGCAGCGGGAAGTCCGACTCCGGCCAGATCTTGGTGTCGTCCAGCGGGTCCCAATCCAGTTCGGGATGGTCGTGGTCCTCCATGATCTGGACGTACATGTCCCATTGCGGGTGATCGCCGCGCTCGATGGCCTGATAGAGGTCCTTGGAGGCGGAGCCGAGATCCTGCCCCTGCACCTTCGCCGCCTCCTCCGCCGTCAGGCAGGCGACGCCGCAGCGCGGGTGGAAGTGGTACTTGACCAGCACCGTGTCGCCGTTGGCGTTCACCATCTTGTAGGTGTTCACGCCGAAGCCTTCCATGTGCCGGTAGTTGGCCGGAATCCCGCGCGGGCTGAACAGATGCGTCAGCATGTGCATGGACTCGGGGGTCTGGCTCATGAAGTCGAAGATGCGGTTCGGTTCCTGCCGGAAGGTCACCGGATCGGGCTTCAGCGAGTGGATGACGTCCGGGAATTTGATGGCGTCGCGGATGAAGAAGACGGCGAGGTTGTTGCCGACCAGATCCCAGTTCCCGTCCTCGGTGTAGAACTTCACCGCGAAGCCGCGCGGGTCGCGCGCCACCTCCGACGAATCGCGCCCGCCGATGACGGTGGAGAAGCGGATGGCCAGCGGGGTCTTCTTGCCGGCTTGGCCGAACAGCTTGGCGCGGGTGTATTTGGACGCCGGTTCGTCGCCGATCTTGCCGGTGGCCTCGAACTCGCCGTAGCAGACGAAGCCGCGGGCGTGGACCACGCGCTCCGGAATGCGCTCGCGGTCGAAGTGGGTGATCTTTTCCAGGAACTGGTAGTTCTCCAGCGTCGCCGGACCGCGGGCACCCACGGTGCGCTGGGATTGGTTGTTGGTGATCGGGTGGCCCTGACGGTTGGTCAGAGTCTTCGATTGGTCAGCCATCGCTTTCTCCCTGAACAGCAAGCCGTGCCGGCGCACCCCCGGGGCGTCCGGTTGGCAGGTCAACGGCCTCAGTTTGGAAGCGTTCCAATCTAAAGCGCCGGCCGGAGGCACCCTGTCCGTCAGGGAGATGCCCAAATGGAAAAGGGCGGCCCCGAAGGACCGCCCTTTCCGCAAACGTCGTGGATGACGTGAGCTTTTCGACGTGAGCTATTAGAAGCCCATGCCGCCCATGTCGTCCATGCCACCCGGCATGCCGGCCGGAGCAGCCTTCTTCTCCGGCTTCTCGGCGATCATCGCCTCGGTGGTGATCAGCAGGCCGGCGATCGAGGCCGCGTCCTGCAGGGCGGTGCGGACCACCTTCACCGGATCGATGATGCCGGCGGCGACCAGGTTGGTGAACTCACCCTTCTGAGCGTCGTAGCCGAAGTTCGGGTCGTTCTGGTCCAGCAGCTTGCCGACCACGATCGAACCGTCGGTGCCCGCGTTGTAGGCGATCTGACGGACCGGGGCCTGCAGGGCGCGGCGGATGATCTCGATGCCGACGCGCTGCTCGTCGTTGATCGGCTTCAGGGATTCCAGGGCCTTCGTGGCGTACAGCAGGGCGGTGCCGCCGCCGGCGACGATGCCCTCTTCCACCGCGGCGCGGGTGGCGTGCATGGCGTCGTCAACGCGGTCCTTGCGCTCCTTCACCTCGACCTCGGTGGCGCCGCCGACGCGGATGACGGCAACGCCGCCAGCCAGCTTCGCCAGACGCTCCTGCAGCTTCTCGCGGTCGTAGTCCGAGGTGGTCTCCTCGATCTGCGCCTTGATCTGGCCGATGCGGGCCTGGATGTCCTCGGCCGAGCCGGCGCCGTCGACGATCGTGGTGTTCTCCTTGGAGATCACGACCTTCTTGGCGGTGCCCAGCATGTCGATGGTGACGTTCTCGAGCTTGATGCCGAGATCCTCGGAGATGACCTGGCCGCCGGTCAGGATGGCCATGTCCTCCAGCATCGCCTTGCGGCGGTCACCGAAGCCCGGGGCCTTGACGGCGGCGACCTTCAGGCCGCCACGCAGCTTGTTCACGACCAGGGTCGCCAGGGCCTCGCCCTCGACGTCCTCGGCGATGATCAGCAGCGGACGCGAGGACTGCACGACGGCCTCGAGGACCGGCAGCAGGGCCTGCAGACCCGACAGCTTCTTCTCGTGGAGCAGGATGAACGGGCTCTCGAGGTCCGCGATCATCTTGTCGGCGTTGGTGATGAAGTACGGCGACAGGTAGCCGCGGTCGAACTGCATGCCCTCGACGACGTCCAGCTCGGTCTCGAGGCTCTTGGCCTCTTCCACCGTGATGACGCCCTCGTTGCCGACCTTCTCCATGGCCTGGGCGATCATCTTGCCGATCTCGGCTTCGCCGTTGGCGGAGATGGTGCCGACCTGGGCGATCTCGTCGTTGGTCGTGACCTTCTTGGCACGGCCGCGGATGTCGGCCACGACGGTCTCGACGGCGAGGTCGATGCCGCGCTTCAGATCCATCGGGTTCATGCCGGCGGCCACCGACTTCACGCCCTCGCGGACGATGGCCTGGGCCAGAACGGTCGCCGTGGTGGTGCCGTCGCCGGCCAGGTCGTTCGTCTTCGACGCGACCTCACGCACCATCTGGGCGCCCATGTTCTCGAACTTGTCCGACAGCTCGATTTCCTTGGCGACCGAGACGCCGTCCTTGGTGATGCGCGGAGCGCCGAAGGACTTCTCGATCACAACGTTGCGGCCCTTCGGGCCCAGCGTCACCTTCACGGCGTCGGCGAGGATGTCCACACCGCGCAGCATCTTCTCGCGCGCGGAGGCGGAGAACTTAACTTCCTTGGCAGCCATTGCTCACTTCCTTGAAATTCGGGGGGTTGGATCGCTCAGCGCGGGCGGAGGCTCAGGCCTCGACGACGCCCATGATGTCGGATTCCTTCATGATCAGGAAATCCTCGCCCTCGATCTTCACCTCGGTGCCCGACCACTTGCCGAACAGGATGCGGTCGCCGGCCTTCACGTCGAGCGCAACGACCTTGCCGCTCTCGTCACGGGCGCCCGGACCCACCGCGACCACCTGGCCCTCCTGGGGCTTTTCCTTCGCGGTGTCGGGAATGATGATCCCGCCCTTGGTCTTGGTGTCGGACTCCAGACGCTTGACGACGACGCGGTCGTGCAGCGGACGGAACTTCATGGGGATGCCTCCAGGATCAAGGCTTATTGATGAAAGGATTGGCGCCGGGCTCGGGGCTGTTAGCACTCTCCCCCGGCGAGTGCCAGACAGCTAATCGAGCTGCGGTTTCGATTCAAGAGGGTCGTTGAGGCAATCGGTGCGATTCCTGGCAGCAGTCATCCCGTCTTGCTGCTAATGCATTGAAAAGGAACAAAAATTTTTGTTGCCTGCCGCATCCGCGAACGGCACACTTTCACAAAAGAATCACGAAGGCACAGCGCGAGGACGCCACCGGTTCCACCATCAGGGAGGCAGAGCATGGCCAGTCTGGGGCTTCAGCTTCGCGATTACCGCCTGACCACGGCGGAGATTCTGTACCACATGCCGGACCACCCGCACCTGCTGCAGAGCTATCTCTGGCAGGATCTGGACCTCGCCCCCGCCTACCCGGTGCTGCGCCGGTTCCTGGATTTCTGGCAGGCCAACCTGGACGGCAAGCTGCATTCGGTGAAGCTGGCGACCCACCGCCTGATCACGCCGGGGGAGGCCCGCGCGGTGGCCGCGGAATTCCGCTGGAACTGACGGCCCGCAAACCTCCCCCACCGCGGGTAAATGTGAAAAAATAAACCATTATTAAGTGATTACCGCTTCCGATAGGTTTCTCCCCGCACGAACCGTCCGTGCCGATGCACGTCCACGACAAGCTGGGGGAATGACGAACATGACGACGCCGGTTTGCGAAGAAGCGGTCAACCTCGTGAAGCACTTCGAGGGTCTTTACCTCAACGCCTATCTGTGCCCGGCGGGTGTGCCGACCATCGGCTACGGCCACACCGCCGGGGTCGAGCTGGGGCAGAGCATCACCTCCGCCCAGGCCGACGATTTCCTGAAGTCGGACCTGACCTCCGCCGCCGCCCAGGTGGACAAGCTGGTCACCGTCGCGCTGAACCCCGATCAGCGCGGCGCGCTGGCCTCCTTTGTGTTCAACCTGGGGGCCGGCAGCCTGCAATGCTCGACCCTGCTGCGCCTGCTGAACCAGGGCGACTACGAAGGCGCCGCCGGCCAGTTCGGCCGCTGGGTCTACGCCACGGTCAACGGGGTCAAGACGCAGCTTCCGGGTCTGGTGAAGCGCCGGGCCGCCGAGGCCGACCTGTTCGAAAGCGCCACCACGCCGCTGCCCCAGGCCTCGGTCAGCACCGCCACGGGCGCGTGACGCAGACCCCCTCTCCCGCCCCGGGAGAGGGAAGGGTGAGGGTGATACCAAGGATCAGCGCCTTGATTCTCGACCTTACCCTCACCCGGCGCCTTCGGCGCCACCCTCTCCCGGGGCGGGAGAGGGAAAGCACCCCCTTCACCCCTTCCGCTGGCCGGTCAACCGCAGGCCGCGGTCGATCCATTGGGCGGTCAGCTTTTCCTGGGCGGCGTTCTGACGCAGCCGCTGGTTCAGGTTGGCGAAATCCACGCGGTCCAGGCTCTGGTCCTGGTTGAAGCAGGAGAAGACCACCGTTTCCTCGCCGGTCGCCGGGTCGGTGTGCCGTTGCAGGCACTGGGCGCAGATCTCCTTCATCATGCATTGCATGGGCGAGTTGATGGAACCGATGGCCGCGTGGCCGGGCTTCAAGTAGGGCTTCAGCACGCCGTGCCGGGCCGCCCCCACCGCCGCCATCATGCGATCGGAGCCGATGGCGACGATGCGGTCCACCGTCTCCAGCGGAATATCCGCCGGCCCCAGCCCGCCCGCCGCGTAGGCGCGCATGGCCTCTACGATATTCCCGACGAAACTCAGATCGCCGGGGCGCGTCGGCGTGAAGCCCGGCGCCTCGTCGCAGCACCAGACGACGCGGTCGGCGGCGGCCTCGATCTGGTCGGTCTTGTAACGGTCCTCCATCCGCTTGTAGCCGGCGAAGTAGACGACGCGGTTGCCGCGCGCCCGGCAGGCCTGCCCGATGGAGAAGAGCACCGCGTTGCCCAGCCCGCCGCCGACCAGCGCCACCGTCTCGCCCTCCGGGATTTCGGTCGGGGCGCCGGTCGGCCCCATCACCACCACCGGGTCGCCGGGCTTCAGCAGGGCGCAGAGGTCGGACGAGCCGCCCATCTCCAGAACGATCAGGGAGAGCAGCCCCGCCTCCTTGTCCACCCAGGCCCCGGTCAGGGCCAGCCCTTCCATCGCCAGCGTGGTCCGGCCGATCCGTTGCGCCAGCGTTTCGAAATTCTGGAGCCGGTAGAACTGTCCGGGTTCGAAACGGCGCGCGGCGGCCGGGGCCTTCACCACCACCTCCACGATGGTCGGGGTCAGGCGGGTGACGCCGTGAACCAGGGGCCGCAGGTCGGCGTTCAGACGCCGCACCAGCGCCTCCGGCGTGATCGCGGTGGGCGCCCGGCGGGCCAGCGCGCGGCTGACCACCGGGTAGCCGCGCTTCGCCCCGCCCATCGCCTTCACCACATTGCCGGCGAAGGACGGGTGCAGGTCGCCGAAGAAGCTGAGGAACCGCCCATCCGGCGCCCGCGCCATCAGCACATGCGCCTGGGCCGGCTTGGCCTGCCGCTCCGGGGTCACCGGCCGGCCGTCCTCGTCAATGGCGCGGAAGCAGCGTCCGTCCAGCTCGACCCACTTCGGCTCCTCGCGGGCCAGGACGGTGTTCGGCTGGGTGCCGGCGGCGACCAGGATGGTGCGGGCGGGGAGCCGCGCGTCCACGGCGGCGGGGGCCACCACCCCGTCCGGCCCGACCGGGTTGATGGCAAGGTGAATGGCCCGCGCGGCTCCCGTCTCGTCGATCTCCACCCCGCACGGGGCGGCGCATTCCAGGAAACGGATGCCCTCGGCCAGCCCGTGCGCCACCTCCTCGTGGTTCAGCGTGTAGCTGGGGCTGTCGATCAGGCGGCGGCGATAGGCGATGGTCGAACCGCCCCAGGATTGCAGCAGCGCCGCGACTCGCGGCTCGCGCCCCTGCTCCCCCGCTTCGAGACGCTCCGCCCGGATCGCGCGGGCGTGGGCCAGGAACTCGTCGGCCAGCTCGGCCTCGTCGGGCGTCCAGCGGGCGCGCACCGCCGCCTCCCCCCGTTCGGCCGCCAGGACCTCGTAGCGGGAGAGGAACTTCTCGACCTGGACGGGGTAGTAAGCCAGCGCCTCCGTCGCCGTGTCGATGGCGGTCAGCCCGCCGCCGATCACCACGATGGGCAGCCGGACCTGGAGGTTGGCGATGCTGTCCGGCTTGGCCGCCCCGGTCAGTTGCAGCCCCATCAGGAAGTCCGACGCCTGCCGCACCCCGCGGGCCAGCCCGTTCGCCATCGGCACGACGGTTGGCTTGCCCGCCCCCATGCACAGCGCGATGTGATCGAAGCCCAGTTCCAGCGCCCCGTCGATGGTCAGCGTGCCGCCGAAGCGCACCCCGCCGATGATCGTCATGCGCGCCCGGCGCTCCAGAAGCAGCCGGATCACCTTCAGGAAATTCTTGTTCCAGCGCACGGTGATGCCGTATTCGGCCACCCCGCCGAAGCCGGCCATGATCCGCTCGTCCAGCCGGTCGTAGAGGTCGCGCACGTCGCGGATCGGCCGGAAGGGCACCCGCGTCCCGCTGGGCAGGACGCCGGAGAGGTCGGCGGGCAGCGGCTCGATCTTCAGCCCGTCGATGCCGACCACCGTGTGGCCGTCGTTCATCAGATGATGCGCCAGCGTGAAGCCCGCCGGCCCCAGCCCGGCCACCAGCACCTTGTAGCCGCTGTCCGGCCGCATCAGCGGGCGGCGCAGGTCCAGCGGGTTCCAGCGGGTCAGCAGGCTGTAGATCTCGAAGCCCCAGGGCAGCTCCAGCACGTCCTTCAGCGTGCGGGTCTCCGCCTGCGGGATGTCCACCGGCTCCTGTTTCTGGTAGATGCAGGCCTTCATGCAGTCGTTGCAGATGCGGTGGCCGGTGGCCGCGCACATCGGGTTGTCGACCACCACCACGGCCAGCGCCCCGATCGGCACGCCCTCGGCCTTCAGCGCGTGCATCTCCGAAATCTTCTCTTCCAAGGGGCAGCCGGCCAGCGCGACGCCGAAGGCGCTCTTCTGGAACTCCCCCGTCTTGCGGTCGCGCAGCCCCTTGGAGCAGCTGTCCTTGCCCTGGTTGTGGCACCAGATGCAGTAGTTGGCCTCGTCCAGCGCCCCGGCCAGATCGGTGCCGGGGTCGGTCAGGTGGAAGCCCTGGCGCTCGCGGCACGCGCCGTCGGGCAGGCGCATCATGGTGACGCCGTGCAGCTCCACCGTCTCCACCGGGACGAGACGCAGCGGATCGGTGCGGTGCGGCACCTGGAACAGCACGCCGCCGCCGTGCCGGGCGCGCCCGGCCTCGCTGAAGACCGCCCAGGCGGCGTACTGGGCGGCGCTGTCGAGCTGGTCGGCGTGGGCCGCCTCGTCCTCCATCCAGGCCAGCACCTGCCGGGCAAAGGCGGCCTCGGTCAGCGGGCCGCCCAGCCAGTCCTCCAGCCTTGCGGCCAGCTCCGCCCCGTCGAGGGCGGCGACCGCCTCCGGCTTCACCGCCTTGGCGGCGCGGCGCTGAACGAACAGGCGCTTGGCGGTGTAGAGCGGCGCCAGCTCGGTGTGGCGGGCGCGCAGTTCGTCGAGCGCGGCGCGGATGCCGAACAGGTCGCCGATGAAATCCTCGGCGTGGGGGGCGAGCGCGATCAGAAGGTCGCTTTCCGCCTTGGCCTCCAGCCGGTCGGGCTGGGCGCGAGCGGACAGCAGCCGGTTGGCGAGCGCCAGATCCGTGTCGGACAGCCGGGCGAGGAAGGCGCGGTCGAGCCGGGCCAGCCCGTCCTGCCCGTAAAGCTCGTGGAACGACAGGCCGAAGCCGAGGGTGAGGTCCGCCATCGCCGCCCCGCATCCGAAGCCGTTGGTAAGACTGATATTTGTAACACCCGCAACCCGCCGCCTTCACCCGAAACCGGTGTCGCTGGCCACGGGGTAACCCGTGTCCGTTTGACGCAGCCGCTGCCGCACCCCACATGAGCCGGAGGTCCCTATCCCCCCGGACCTTTTCCGCATCATCCGGAGCCGCCCGTCCGTGACCGACATCACCGCCCCCGCCCTCGCCGGGAAAGACGTCCGCGACCCCGCCTCCACCCGCCCCATCGCCTATTGGCTTCTCGTCTGCTGCGCGATGGTCTTTGCCATGGCGGTGATCGGCGCCATCACGCGCCTGACCGAGTCCGGCCTGTCGATGGTGGAGTGGAAGCCGCTGATCGGCATCCTGCCGCCCTTGTCGGAAGCGGAATGGAACCGCGTCTTCGGCCTCTACCAGACCACGCCGGAGTTCCGCATCTACAACTCGGCGATGGATCTGGCGGCCTTCAAGCAGATCTTCTGGTGGGAGTGGTTCCACCGCTTCTGGGGGCAGCTGATCGGCTTCGTCTTCCTGATCCCCTTCCTGCGCTTCTGGGTCAACGGGCGCATCCCCGCCGACCTGTGGCCGAAGCTGGCCGGGCTGTTCCTGCTCGGCGGGCTCCAAGGAGTGATCGGCTGGTACATGGTCAAGAGCGGTCTGGTCGACCGGCCCGACGTCAGCCAGTACAGGCTGGCGCTGCATCTCGGCACGGCGATCCTGATCTACGGGCTGCTGCTGCGCACCGCGCTGGGGATTCTCGACCCGCTGCCGCTGGCCGGCTGGGCGACCGAGTCCGGCCGGCTGCGCAAGCACGCGCGCTGGGCCCTGGGGCTGACCGGCGTCACCATCGTCTGGGGGGCCTTCGTCGCCGGGACGGATGCCGGGCTGGCCTACAACACCTTCCCGCTGATGGCCGGCCAGGTCATCCCGCCGGAAGTCGCCAACCTGACGCCCTGGTGGATCAACCTTTTCGAGAACACCGCGGCCATCCAGCTGACGCACCGGGCGCTGGCGCTGCTGACCGGCCTCGTGGTGCTCGGGCTGGCTCTCCGGGTGCGGGTCGCCCGCCTGCCGGGCCGCGCCGGGCGGGTGGCGCTGCTGACCGCGGCGATGGTGCTGGTGCAGATCGGGCTGGGCATCGCCACGCTGCTGAGCTTCGTGTGGATACCGCTGGGCGCCGCCCATCAGGCGGGGGCGATCCTGCTGGTGTCCGGGCTGGTCTGGCTGCTCCACGAGCTGCGCCCGGTGGGCGTTCCGAAGCGCTGATCCTATGGAAAACCCCTCTCCCAGGGCGGGAGAGGGGTTCCAGCGGCCTCAATCGTGCTTGCGGATGAACTCCCGCACCGCCGGCATGATGCTCTCGCGCCAGCGCCGGCCGTTGAAGATGCCGTAGTGCCCGACGCCCTTCTGGAAATGGCGGGCGCGCATGCCGTCGGGCAGCGAGGCGCAGAGGCGGTGCGCCGACTCGGTCTGGCCGGGGGCGGAGATGTCGTCCAGCTCGCCTTCCACCGTCATCACGGCGGTCCGGCGGATCGCCGCCGGCTCCACCTTGCGCCCGCGCGACTCCATGGTGCCGTTGGCCAGCGCGTGCTTCTGGAACACCGTCTCGATGGTCTGCAGGTAGAATTCCGCCGACAGGTCCATGACCGACAGATACTCGTCGTAGAAGCGGCGGTGCTGCTCCGCGGAATCGCCGTCGCCGCGGACGAGGTGGCGGAACAGGCCGACATGCTCCCCGATGTGGCGGTCCAGGTTCATCGACATGAAGCCGGAGAGCTGGATGAAGCCTGGATAGACCTGACGGAAGCCGCCCGGATAGTAGGCCGGGACGGTGGTGATGACGTTGCGCTCGAACCAGGAGAGCGGGTGGGTCGCCGCCAGCTTCACCGGCACGGTCGGGTTGGCCATCGGGTCGATGGGACCGCCCATCAGCGTCATGGAGCGCGGCTGCACCGCCTCGTCCCCCGCCGCCATCAGCGACACCGCGGCCAGAACCGGGACCGCCGGCTGGCACACCGCGATGACGTGGGTCTGCGGCCCCAGGAAGCGGATCAGCTCCGTCACCGTGTCGATGTAGTCGTCCAGGTCGAACCGCCCCCGCGCCAGCGGCACCAGCCGGGCGTCGATCCAGTCGGTGACGAAGACGTCGTGGTCGGCCAGCAGCGCCGCCACCGTGCCGCGCAGCAAGGTCGCGTGGTGCCCCGACATCGGGGCGACCAGCAGGACGCGCGGCTGCGCCGGGGTGCCCTCCGGCTTGGCGAAGTGCAGCAGGTTGCAGAAGGGCTTGCGGTGGGCGATGCGCTCGGTGACCGCCACCGTCTCGCCGTTCACCACCGTGGTCTTCAGGCCGAACTCCGGCTTGGGGAAGCGGCGGGTTGTGCGCTCCAGCAGTTCCGCGCCGGCGGCCACGGCGCGCCCGACGCGGGTGTAGGAAACCGGGCTGAACGGGTTCTGGAAGGTGTGTTGGGTCGCTTCGGCCAGGAGGCGCATCGGGCGCAGAGCGGCGTGCTGCAGATCGTAGAGATGGTAAAGCAACAGGTCCTCGCTTCGGCGGTTGATCCCACGCCCGGTCGGCTGGGTGCTGTCATTGGTCGTATGACCAACCAACAGATTGGCCAGTCCTTATCCAAAAGGTCAATAGCCGACACCCGTTCTCGGGCAAAAAACTTACATGAGAAACAGTCAGCCACACGAAACAGACCACGCAACGCTGCACTGCAAATGGGTCAAGTCAGGAGGATCAGACCAAAAGAGAAAGGCGCGCACGCGGAACCGCGCACGCGCCTTTCATGGGTCAAGGGTCCGGCATACCCGAGCAGGAATATCGGTTATGGCACCGCCACGGTGGCGCGCACCGGAAGATGGTCGGACGCGCGGCGCGTCAACACTGTGCGCACCACCTCGTAGGACGGGATGGTCAGCCCGTTGTTCACATAGATGCGGTCGAGCCGCAACGTGGGCATCCGCGCGTGGAAGCTGCGCGGGCTGGCCCAGTCGGGAAAGGCCTCGGCCAGCTTGCGCAGCCGCGGGGAGTTCGGTGCCCATTCGTTGAGGTCGCCCATGAACAGGGTCGGCAGGGCGGGCTGTTCCTCCAGCCGGTCCACGATGGCGCCGACCTGCCGCGCTCGCTCCCACGGGTCGAGGCCGAGATGGGCGACGATGATGCGCACCGGGCGCCCCTCCACCTCGACGATCACGTCGATGCCGCCGCGCGGCTCCCGCCGCCCGACGCTGAGGTCGATGGGCTCGCATTTCAGGACCGGCAGCCGGGTCAGGATGGCGTTGCCGTAATGGGCGTGGGCGTTGTGCTTGGTCGGGCCGGCGTGGGCCTTCAGGCCGGTCGCCCGTTCCAGGAAGGCGAACTGATCCAGCCCGGATTCGCCGCGGTGGTGCCAGCCGACCTCCTGGAGCCCGACCAGATCGACGTCCAGCTCCTTGATGACCTCGGCGATGCGGTCCGGCGCGAAGCGCGCGTCCAGCCCGACGCAGCTGTGGATGTTCCAGGTCGCCACGCGCAGCGGCGCCATGCCCTCCGGCACCGGGCCGCTGCGGCTGTCGACGCGGCGTTTCGGACGGCGGACGCGGGCGGCGCGCAGCGCGGAGGCGATCCGCTCCACACGCTCTCGGCTGAATCGGATCACCGCTGTTGGTCTCCCTTCGCTGTTTCTCCGGTGGCCGGCCCGGTGGTCAGCCCGGTGGTCGGCCGCCTCGCCCCCAGAGCCCGCACCAGCCGATTGCCGGCCCAGCCGAGCCCCAGCGCGGTCACCGCCGCCAGACCCAGAAGAACCATGTCGGTGGTCGTCGGTTCCGTCAACACACGCTCAAGCTGGTGCCCGAGCAGGTTGAAGACCAGGATTCCCGGCGCCATTCCCAGGATTGTCCCGAACAGATAGTCGGGAAACCGGATGCGGGAAGCCCCCGCGACGAGGTTCACCACAGTGAAGGGGGCCACCGGAACCACCCGCAGCGCCGCCATGGCCAGCACGCCGCGCTCGCCGAGCGCGGCGCTGGCCCGCCGCACCACCGCGCCGCCGTAGCGCTCGATGGGACGCTGGCCGGTGAGCCGCCCCACCCAGAACAGCGCCGCGGCGGAGGCCAGCACCCCGGCCAGCGCGGTCGGGAAGCCCATCCACGGCCCCAGCGCGATGGCCGTCGCCGCGATCAGCAGCAGCACCGGAAACAGCACGAAGCCCCCGGCGACATAGAGCAGGATCAGCCACAGCGGCCCGAGGGCCGATTCGCGCAGGCGCTCGAACGCCCCCAGAACGGCGTCCAGCGTCGCCCAGTCGCGCAGCGGCGTGTGGTTCCACAAGCCCCAGACGGCGCCGACCACCGCCAGGACGACCGCCAGCGCCAGCCAGTGATGACGCCGCGGGATGCGCGACGGCAGGACGCGCCACACGATGTCCGCCGCACCCACCGGGCGTTCCGGGTCGAAGAGCATGGAGTCGGCGACGGCGGCGGCCAGCAGGCCGGGGTCGGCATCCTCCAGCGGCTCCAGCGTCCGTCCGCCGGGCCGGCGCAGCGCCTCCACCGTGCGGATGAGCGAGCCGGAGCGGCGCAGCTCCGCCGTCACGCTTTCCGGCGCCACCCCGAGATGCTCGGCGATCAGGTCGTCGCGCACCCCGGCGATGGCCTGCCGGGCCTCGCGCCCCTCCGCGCGCCCGTGCGGCGCCTCCAGCGCCAGATCGCATTCGGTGTCCAGCCCCATCGACCGGTTGTTCAGGTTGGCCGAGCCGATGCGCAGAAGCCGGTCGTCCACCACCATCACCTTGGCGTGGATGGTGATGCCGACACTGCCGGATTTCGCCTCACCGGTCTTCGCCTCGCCGGTCTTCGCCTCGCCGGTCTTCGCGATGTAGAAGCGGAAGCGCCCGTCCCGGTCGGCCTCCCGCAACTCCTTCACCAGCCGGGCGCGGGCGCCGAGCATCACGGTGTTCTCCAGCCAGCTCGACGTGCGGGCGGAGTTGACGACGACGATTTCCGGCCCGTCCGGCTCGGCCAGCCGCGCCTTCAGCGCCTCGGCCACGGCGACCGAAGCGAAATACTGGCTCTCCATGTAGATGAAGCGCTCGGCCGCGGCGATGGCGGCGGTGTAGAGCGCCTCCACCTCCCGCACCTCGGCGCGCCCGTTGTAGCCGGGTTCGGTGCGGGCGATGCCGACCGGCATATCCTTGAGCAGCGGGACGAGCTGTTGCGGCCAGGGGTCGGGGCTGTCCGGCCCGGCCCGGCGCGCCTTCAGCCGCAGCCGCCGGGGGCGCTTGCCGTCGGAAAGGCCGCCGCCGCCACCAAGCACGTCCATGGCGGGCGGCGACAGCACGCAGCCGGTGGCGCGGCGCCAACGTTCGCGGAACAGGTCGCCCAGCGCGCGGGCGGCGTCGCCGTCCACCGCCATCATCACGTCGTGGAAGGGCTCATAGGGGGTGCCGTCCGGCTGGCGGCGCAACGGCTCGTCGGCACGGTGGGCGCGGGTGTCCCAGCGGTTGGCGGTGATGTCCAGCCCGCCGCAGAAGGCCAGCCGGTCGTCGACCACCAGCATCTTCTGATGGTGGCAGGCCCCGGCGGGATGGTCGCCGTCCAGCCGGTACTGGAGCCGCGGATGGCTGAGCCAGCCGCGCAGGAACAGCGGCTGCGACCAGCGGGCCAGATCGAACAGCTCCGCATAGTCCCACTTCAGCACGTGGATGGTCAGGTCCGGGCGGGTTGCGGCCAGCCAGTTCAGCAGGTTGCCCAGCTTGTCGGGGCGGCGCGGATGGCGCATCTGCGGGGTCAGCCGGATGCGGGCGTCGAAGTCCCAGGCGGTCAGATAGATGCTGCGCCGCGCCTGCCGCATCGCCGCCTTGGCGAGCGCGAAGTAGTCCTCGGCATCGACGATGACCCCGACCCGCTCCGCCCGCTCCACCCGCCAGCAGGTGCGGCCCGGCACCAGCAGAGGGTCCGCGGCCACCGTGGAGAGCACCCCAGTGAGCGCCCCAGTGAGCGCCCCAGTGAGCTTTGGGTCCGGCGGCGTGGGGAGGGACGGCTGGTCGGGCATTGGACGCGGCTGGACCGGGGTTCCTGCGGAGATCGGCATCGGGGTTTCACATATGGTGCGTTCGGGACGGGCTGCGACCGGCCAGGAAGGCGAATGCCCGAACAACACCGCAGCCGCCCAACCCTCCCCGACCCCCGCCGAGAGGCGAAATTCCATTGCCCGACCGGCCGGGACCTGGGTACCGTCAGGAGGACTCCATTCGTGTCCGCCATTGTCGGATGACCCGCCTGTTGTGATCCGCTTGTCCGCTCCCCCGTCGACTCCGCCCGTCACGGCCGCCCGCTCCCGGCGGGGCCGATGCTGAGCCTCGTCCTGCGCCGGGTGCTGGCCGTGGTGCCGGCCCTGCTGGGCCTCGCGCTCGCCGCCGCCGTGGTGGCCGCGCTGGCGGGACCCGGCTGGACGCAGGCATTGGGCGCCGCGCTGGCCGCCTTGCCGGCGACGCTGGCGCTGGTTCTTCCGGCGCTGGCGCTGGGGACCGGGCTCGGCGCCCTGCTCGGTGTCATGGGCGGAGCGGGCGCCGTCCTGGGCTGGGTGGGTCCGGCCATGCCGGGCTTTCTGCTGGCCGCGGTCTTCGCCGCCACGCTGGCGAAGGCGCCCGTCCTGCTGGGCCTCGCCGCCCTCGCCCTGCCCGCCGCCGCCCAGGCCACGACGCTCGCCGGCCGGGCGCGGGCCGGGGCGGAGGACACGGTTCTGCTGGCGGCGCGCGGGCGGGGGATGGACGGCTCCGCCCTGCTGTGGCGGCTCGCCCTGCCGCTGGGGCTGTCGGCGGCGATGGGCGGCCTGCGCAGCGCCGTGGCGGGAACGGTGACCGCGGCCGTGGCGGTGGAAAACCTGTCCGGGACCGGCTTTTCAGGAGCCGGGCGGCTGTTCGTCGAGGCGGCGCGCGCCGGGGATGCCGGCATGGCCGTCGCCGCGCTCGCCGGGCTGTGCGGCCTCGCCGTGCTGCTGGGGGCGCTGGGCCGCGCGCTGCACGGCTGGATCGACCCGCGCGCCCGGATGGCCTGATGCACGAACCCGCCGGCACCGATCCACACTGGCGCGACGGCCCCTGGCAGAAGGCCGGGCAGCGGCTGACCGCACACCGGCCCGCCGCGGCGGGGCTGACCGTTCTCGCGGCGCTGATGCTGGCGGTGGCGGCGGGCCTCGTCGCCGGGGGCGGCCCGGTTGGGGCGGCGCTGGCCGCCGGGCACCAGAGCCTGTCCTTCGCGCTGCTCGCCGGGCTGGGTGGGGCGGCGCTCGGCCTGCTCTGGGGAGGCGCCGCGGTGGCCCTGGGCGAGCGGGCGGAGCGGATGATGATGACACCCGCCGCCGCCCTGACCGGCCTGCCCCTGGCGCTGGCCCTGCCGCTGGCCGGCGGATTGCTGGGTCCGGAGCGCGGGCTGGCGCCGATGGCCGTGGTGGCCGCCCTGATCGCCGCCCCGGCGGTGGCCGTCATCGCGCGGGACGAACTGCGCGCCCTGCTGCGGCGGGAGTTCCTGAGCGCCGTCCAGGCCGCCGGGATTCCCAACGGACGCCGGCTGCGCCGCCACATCCTGCCCAACACCGTCCTGCCGCTCGCCGCGGCGGCCTGGACCGCCCTTCCCCGCGCCCTGATGGCGGAAAGCCTCGCCAGCCTGCTCGGCCTCGGCCTGCCGGAGGGGGTGACCGGCTGGGGAACCGCCATCGGCGCCGCGGCGCGTGCGGGCGACGCCGTGGCGCTGGCCGGGCCGGCGCTGCTGCTGGCGCTGACGCTGTGGGCGCTGCACGGGGTGGGCGACGGGATGCGGCTGGCCTTCACGGCCTCCACCCCGGGGGGGCGCCGGTGAGCCGACCGGACGACCGCGCCCCGTTGCGGGTGGAGGGCCTGTCCCTCCTGACCAGCCGCGACATCCTGCTCGACCGGCTGAGCTTCGCCATCGAGGCCGGCGAGGTGCTGGCCCTGTCGGGCGGCGCCGGGGCGGGCAAGACGCTGCTGCTGCGGGCGCTGGCCGGGCTGGCCCCGAAAGGCGTCACGGTGCTGGGGGACATCCACATCCGAGGGCGGCGCCTCCTGGTCACCCAGGACGGCGCCCTGGACCCGTTTCGCACGCTCGGCGCCCAGTTCGCGGAGTTGCTGTCCCGACAGTCCGGGCTGGACGAACGCACCGCCCTGCGCCGTGCCGCCGAGGCGCTGGAGCGTTTCCAGGTGCCCGCCGCCGCGCGCCGGCTGGCGCTCCATCCGCACGAGCTGGGCGAGGCGATGCGCTGGCGGGCCGCGCTGGCGCTGGCCATGGCGGCGGAGCCGGCGCTGCTTCTCGCCGACGCTCCCGCCGCCGCGCTCGACCCCACCCAGCGCGTCCGCCTGCTGAGCGACCTCGCCGCCTGGACACGGGAGGCCGGGACGGCGCTGCTGCTCGCCGGACGCCCCCAGGCCGACCCCATTCGCTCCGGTCTGGCCCGCTCCAATCTGGCCGACCGCCGGCTGGTCCTCGCCCAAGGGCGCCTGGAGGTCCCACCGGCGGAGCCCACCCCCGCCCCGTCCCCGGCGGAGCCGGCGCCCTCCGGCCCGCCCGTGCTGTCGGTGCGCGACCTGCGCGTCGCCTTCCCCCTGGGGCGGAACTGGCGCGGCGAGGAGCGCTGGCTGACCGTCGTGGACGGCCTGTCGATCGAGCTGGCCGAGGGCGAGACGCTGGCCCTGCTCGGCGAGACGGGCAGCGGCAAGTCGGTGCTGGCCCGCGCCATCCTGCGGCTGGTGCCGCCGGTCGGCGGTCAGGTCACCTGGCTGGGGACCGACCTCGCCGCCGCCCCGCCGGAGACGATGCGCCGGGCCCGGCGGGACCTGCAAATCCTCTTCCCAGACCCGCTGGCGGCCTTCGACCCGCTGATGACCATCGGCGCGCAGCTCGCCGAAACGCTGGAGTCGCTGCATCCTTCCCGGTCTCCAGCCAACAGCGCCGCGCGGCTGGCCGACGCGCTGGAGGAGGTCGGGTTGCCCGCGGCGGTTCTCGACCTCCATCCCGGCGCGCTCCTTCCGGCGGAGGCGGCGCGCGCCGGGCTGGCCCGCGCCCTGCTGCCGGAGCCGCGCCTGCTGGTCTGCGACGAGCCGGCGGCGACGCTCGACGGGTCGGAGCGTGCGGACTTCCTCGCCCTGCTGCAGGCGATCCGCCGCCGCCGCCGGCTGGCCCTGCTCTACGCCACCCAGGACGCGGCGGAGGGCTTGCGGATCGGGCGGCGGGCGCTGGTGCTTCTGCTCGGCCGGATCGTCGAGTCGGCGGACAGCGCGATTCTGACGGCCGGGGCACGGCACCCCTACAGCCGCGCGCTGATCGCGGCGGCCGGCTTGGCCCCCCCGGCGCTGCACGGCGATCCGCCGTCCCCCCTGCGCCCGCCGACCGGCTGCGCCCTGCGGCTGCGCTGTCCGCTCGCCCATGACGGCTGCGCCCAGGTCCCCCCGACGCTGGACCCCGTGGCGCCGGGCCACCGAGTCGCCTGCCATGTCGCGCAGGACGACGCGCAAAACGACGCTCAGGTTGGTGGAAAAGCCCCCTAGCCCGCTCGCCGGGGGCGCCCGACGCCTTGGGCGTGGCCGCAATTCCGTCTCAAAAAGGTCTGAAACTGCGCGGGTTGGCAAGAAGGCGGGCACGGGATAACGTCCCCGGCCTTCACGCCCGCATTGCTGAAATCACGGAAAAGGACAGGGATGCTTCGCGCACGCACCCGGTGGACGGTCCCCTGCATGGGCGCACTCGCCGTCCTTCTGCTGCTTCTCGCCGGCCTCGCCGCGCCATCGCTGGCCGCCGGCCCCGTTCCGGGCGCCGCCATGCCGGCCCCCGCCGCCGCGGCCCCCGGGGAAGCCGCCGCCTCGCCCGATCCGACGCCCGAGCAGATGCAGGCGATGATCACGACGCTGGAGGACCCGGCGGCCCGCGCCCGGCTGGTCGAGCAGTTGAAGGCGCTGGTCGCCGCGCAGAAGGGGCTGGAGCAGGCCAAGGCCGAGGAGGCCCCGGCGGCCAGCACCCTGCCCGAGACCATCGGCGCCAGCGCCCTGTCCTTCCTGGCCGAGCGCATGGACGTGCTGAGCCGCCAGCTTGTCCAGGTCGGCAACGTCTTCAAGGAACTGCCCGGCGCCATCGAGTGGGCGAACCGGCAGATGGTCGACCCGTCGGCCCGCGACCGCTGGGTGCAGATCGCCATCCAGCTGACGATGATCCTCACCGCCGGTCTGGCGATCGGGCGCTTCGTCGGCTGGCTGCTCGCCCGCCCGCGCAATGCGCTGGCCGCCCGCCGGGGCACCACGGTGCTGGTGCGCCTTCCGCTGCTGCTCGGCCGCGCGCTGCTGGAGCTGGCGCCCATCGCCGCCTTCATCGTCGTCGGCTACGCCATCCTGTCGGTCAGCGAGCCGGGGCCGCGCGTCCGTCTGGTCGCGCTGGCCGTCATCAACGCCACCGTCATCCTGCAGATCCTGCTGGTCGCGGCCCGCATCCTGATCTCGCCCTTCGCGCCCTCCCTGCGCATGGTGCGGGTGGGCGACGCCAACGCGCTGCGCCTCTACCGCTGGCTCCGCCGGCTGGCCGCGGTCGGCGTCTACGGCTATTTCCTGGCCGAAGGCGCCTATGTTCTGGGCCTGCCGCTCGGAGCCTACGGCGCGCTGCTGAAGCTGCTGGGGCTGGCGATCGCCGGCATGCTGATCGCGCTGATCCTGCAGAACCGCCGCATCGTGGCCGACTGGATGCACGGCAACCCGTTGTCCGGCGACGGCGACCCGGCGGCCACCGCGGAGCGCGAATCGGAGGGCCAAGGCGCCGTCCTGCGCTCCGCCCGCCGCCGCTTCGCCGACGTCTGGCACGTTCTGGCGATCATCTACGTGGTGGTGACCTTCGGCGTCTGGGTGCTGAACGTCTATGGCGGGTTCGAGTATCTGGCCCGCGCCACCGGAATCACCATCCTCGTTGCGGTCATCGCCCGGCTGCTGGTCAACGGCATCAACCGCGGCCTGCGCCGGGGCCTGCGCATGGTTCCGGACAGCCAGGGCGCGCTGCCGCCGCTGAAGGACCGCGCCTCCCTGTACCTGCCCTTCCTGCACCGGGTGGTGAAGACGGTGATCTGGGTCGGTGCCGCGATGATGATCCTCTACGGCTGGGGCTTCGACACGCTGGCCTGGACGGACACCCGGCTGGGCCAGCGCATCCTGCGCAGCACGGTCACCATCGGCCTTCTGCTGGCCGGTTCCATCGTCGCCTGGGAGGTGGTGAGCGCGATGATCGAGCGCTTCCTGGCCTCCACCGACCGCAACGGCACGCGGATCGAGCGCAGCGCGCGGGTGCGGACCCTGCTGCCGCTGCTGCGCAACGCCTTCCTGGTGGTGCTGGTGACCATGGTGTCGCTGATCACCCTGTCGGAGCTGGGCGTCAACATCGCGCCGCTGCTGGCCGGTGCCGGTGTGGTCGGTCTGGCCGTCGGTTTCGGGTCGCAGACCCTGGTCAAAGACATCATCACCGGCCTGTTCATCCTGTTCGAGGACAGCATCTCCATCGGCGACGTGGTGGATGTGGGCGGCGGTCATTCCGGCGTGGTCGAGGCCATCTCCATCCGCTCCATCCGGCTGCGCGACGGGTCGGGCGCCATCCACACGGTGCCCTTCAACTCGGTCAGCACCGTCAAGAACATGTCGAAGGACTTCTCCTACGCCCTGTTCGAGGTGCGGGTCGCCTACCGCGAGGATCCGGACCGCGTGATCGAGCTGCTGAAGGAGATCGGCACCGGCCTGCAGTCCGACGCCCTGTTCGCGCCCGACATCATGGCGCCGCTGGAGGTGATGGGCCTGGACAAGTTCCAGCCCGACTCGACCCAGCTGATCACCGCGCGCTTCAAGACCCGCCCGACCAAGCAATGGGGCGTGTCGCGCGAGTTCAACCGCCGCATGAAGAAGCGCTTCGAGGAGCTGGGGGTGGAGGTGCCGACCGGCTCCATGCAGCTCATCGTCGGCGGGAACCACCCCGACCGCGCGCTGGCCGAGGCGCTCAGCCAAGGCTCTTGAAAAAGGCCAGGGCTCTTGAAAAAGGCCAAGGCTCGTAAAATGGAACGGTGCGGCCGGAGGATCTACGCCTCCGGCCCGCCGCGCTCCAGAACCGCGACGAAGGCGTCGACGACGCGCGGGTCGAAATGCCGGCCCGACTCGGCTCGGATCAGATCGACCACCGCCGCCAGCTCCCACGCCTCCTTGTAGGGGCGGCGGTGCAGCAGGGCGTCGTAGACGTCGGCGACCGCCACGATGCGGCCCGACAGTGGGATGGCGTCGCCCGCCAGCCCGTGGGGATAGCCGGTGCCGTCGAACTTCTCGTGATGGCTCTCCGCGATCTCCGCCCCCATCGACAGGTAGCTGCGCCCACCGACAGGGCTGGAGGCGTCGCGCAGGATGCGCCCGCCGATGGTGGCGTGCTCACGCATCTGGGCCATCTCCTCGGGATCCAGCTTGCCGGGCTTTCGCAGGATCTGGTCGGGGATGGCGACCTTGCCGACGTCGTGCAGCATGCTGGCCAGCCCGATCAGTTCGCAGAAGCGGTCGTCGGCGTCGTCCCCGCCGGTGCCCCGCGCCTGGAGTTCCCGTGCGATGGCGGTGGCCCAGCGCCCGATGCGGCGGACATGCTCCCCGGTGACCTCGTCCTTGTATTCGGCCAGCTTGCCCAGGGCGTGCACGGTGGCGATCTGGGCGAGGCGGAGCTGTTCGTAGAGGGACACGTTGTCGAACCCGACCGACATCCGGGAGCAGAAGATCTCCACCAGCCGCCGCTCGACGTCCGGCAGGCCGCCGTGCCCGCCGATGAACAGCGCGCCGGGGCCGGGGCTCTGGGTCTGGAACAGCGCGACGCTGTGGTCGTCGCGATGCAGGCTGCGGCCCCGGGCCAGGGCGGCGGCGATGTCGGCGCAGGCCGCCTCGGACAGCACGGCGCTGACCGGCCGGCCGGCCGCGGCGGCGAAAACGCCGGTTCCGCACAGCACCACCGCCTCCCGGAACCGGCCGTCCGGCGCCGGGCCTTCCGGATTTGGGCCTTCCGGATTTAGGCCGGGCGGCACCGCGCACAGGAAGGCGCCCGCCGCCCGCGGCAGCAGGGCGGCGACCCGCTCCACCACGCCGACGGCGAAGCGGTCCATGGAGCGCTGCTCGAACAGGGTGCCGGCGGCGTCGACGATCGTCTCCAGCCCCTGCCGGTTGCGCTCGATCGCGTCGATGTGCTGGTAGGAGCGCAGGGCGGCCACCGTGGTGGTGAACAGCTTCTGGGCGGTCAGCTCGCTCTTGGCCTTGTAGTCGTTGATGTCGTAGCTGACGATCACCTGCCGCTCCGGCGCCTGTCCGGGCTGGCCGGTGCGCAGGATGATGCGGACCCGCCGGTTGCCCAGCACCTCGCGGATGTGATGGACCAGCCGCAGGCCGGCGTCCTCCGTTTCCATCACCACGTCCAGCAGGACGGCGGCGATGTCGGGATGGTCGTTCAGGATCGCCCGCGCCTCGCCTCCTGAATGGGCGGACAGGAAATGCAGGCGCCGCCCGTCGAAGGTCACGTCGTTCAGCACCACGCGGGTGATCGCGTGCACCTCCGGATCGTCGTCGACGATCAGCAGCTTCCAGGGCGCGGCGGCAGCGCCGGACGTCGCGGACGACGGGTCCGGAGCGTCCTCGTCGGCGAACAACAGGTCGTCGTCATCGTCCTGGCTCCAGCCCTGGATGTCCGACATCGCCGCTCTCCGCCCCGCTCTGCCAAGCTGCATGGCCACAATTCGATTCTCTTTTTCAACGTTTGTCGCGGTTCGTGTCAACCGCCCCGGCGCCCCCCACACACGGCTGCAGGCGGAGGGTGGCTGCGACGCTTTGTCCTTCCCCATTTCGGCTACCGCCAAAGCGCCCCTCCCGGCGCGTGTGGAGGGGTTGCGGCCCGCCCCGAACGGGGGATCATCGGGAGAAAGGCGTGAGGCTGAAAACAACGCGAAAAGGATGGGGGAAGGCCATGATACCGGACGCTTGGGACATCGAACTGCGTGAAGGGGCCATCAGCGTGGCCCGCCATCTGATCGAGACCGGCTGCGTCCGGTACGACCCGGACCATCTGTGCCAGCATGGGTCGGGGCTGGTCAGCCCGATCCATCTGGAGGGCCGGCGGCTGCTCTCCTACCCCGCGGTGCGCGACCAAGTGCTCGACTTCGCCCTGCGGATGATCGGGCAGGAGATCGGCGACAGCGAACTGGACGCCATCGCCGCCGCCGAGGGGGCCGGCGTGCCCTGGGCCGCGCTGATCGCCGACCGGATGAACCTTCCCCTCGTCTTCGTGCGCAAGGAGGCGCCGGAGGGCCAGCAGGGCTACAAGCACCGGATCGAGGGTCGGGTGGAGCGGGGCTGGCGCGTGCTCCTGGTCGAGCAGATCGCCGCCGACGGCCACCGCAAGGCCCGCTTCGCCCAACCGCTGAAGGAGGCGGGCTGCGACGTGCGCGACCTGTTCGTGCTGTTCCAGTATGGGATCTTCGACGAGATCCAGGAGCATCTGGCGCCGCTGGGCATCACGATGCACGCGCTGGCGACCTGGTGGGACGTGCTGGAGGTGGCGAACCGCGGCCATTATCTGGACGCCCAGGCGCAGGGCGAAATCCACGCCTTCCTGCAGGACCCGCGGCGCTGGACCGCCGAGCATCAGGGCCGCCGCAAGAGCGAGAAGGCGGCCTGAGGCGGGGCGGGCCCCTCTCCCACGTCAAGCGGGAGAGGGGGAACCGATCACTGCCCTGCGATGCGGACCCACTGATGGCCGGCGCGGGCGGTCTCGCCGCAGCGGGCGGCCAGAACCGCGGCGGCGTAGGGCACCGCCAGCAGAAGCTGAAGACCCGCCCAGGACAGCGCTTCCCAGTTCGGGCTGGTCCACACCACCTCGTGCAGGGCCTCCATGACGGGAAGCTGCCCGTAGATCAGCGACTCCATCGGCACCACGCCTTCCGCCAGCACGGTCAACAGCGCGCCGAGCAGCAGCAGGACGGCCAGCGCCGACTCCAGCGGCAGGCGGCGGACGGCGCCGCACAGGCCGCTCGCCGGGGTATCGGCCACCGGGACGGCGGGGCGGAACAGCCCGCCGATCCCCCAGGCGGCCAGCGCCCCCACCCCCTCCGGGCGGCGCGCGGCGCGCATGGGGCCGAGCGCCAGCAGGCCGAGCGCCGGCAGGGCGAAGTACCAGTTGGGGAAGTCGCGGTAGCGCCCGTCGAACACGATCAGGAAGCTCCAGGCGATCCCCAGCAGGGCGAGGACCACGGCGGTCGCCTTGCCCACCGTCTCCAGCCGCGACAGCGCCGGACGGCCACGCAGCGGGGCCAGCGGCTCCAGCGCCAGACCGCCGCTGCCCAGCGCCCGCCGGGCGGCCAGCAGAACGGCCATCGACAGGACGGCGGTCGCGGCCAGCATGACGACCGACAGCGCCACGTCCTGCGGGTAGTGCTTGCCGTGCAGGGCGCCCCAGACGGCGTGAACGAACAGGGTGGACAGCGCCTGGGTCAGGAAGGCCAGGGCGGCGAAGGCTCCGGCGGTCAGCGGACGGCCCCGCAGCGTCAGCCCAATGACGAGCACCAGCGCGAGGCCGGAGGAGACGCCGAACAGCACGGGCCATTGGCGGTTCTCCACCACCGGCCCGGCCAGGGCGAACTTTGCCTGACGGTCGGCGGTGTAGAGGCCCCAGTGACCGCCCACCGTGCCTTCCAGCTTGGCCTTCCAGCCCTGGTCGAAGGCCTCGATCACGTTGTAGTCGAAGCCCTCCTGCTCGGCGAGGCGGACGAAGCCATTGACGAACTTGGCCTTGTTGACCAGCCCGGTGACCGCGGCGCCGCGCGACCGGCCCTCCGTCGGCCAGCCGGTCTCGCCGACCAGGATCGGCTTGCCGGGGAAACGCTGGGCGATCGTGCGGTAGCTGCCGCGGATGCGCTCCATGGCGCCGGCCACGTCGGTCGGCACGTCTTCCCAGTAGGGCAGCAGGTGGATGGTCAGGTAATCCACGTGATCCGCGATCTGCGGGTATTTCAGCCACCATTCCCACACGTCGGCGTAGGACACCGGCTGCTTCACCGCCGCCTTCACGCGGTCGATGTAGCCGGCCACCTGCTCCGGCGTCAGCTCGCGGCGCAGCAGCACCTCGTTGCCGACGATCACGCGGGTGATGACGTCCGGGTAGCGGTTGGCGAGGTCGATGAGGGAGGCGACCTCCTTCTCGTTCTTGTCCAGCCGCGACGACAGCCACGCCCCCATGGTCACCTGGATGCCATGCCGACGGGCCAGCTCCGGCACCACCTCCAGCCCTTCCAGCGAGGTGTAGGTGCGCACCCCCGCCACCTGCGGGGCGAGTGCCGCCAGATCCTCGTCGATCTGCTCCACACTGGGGAAGGTCTGCGTCAGCGGGCTCTGTCCGTCGCGGAAGGGCGCGAAGGACACGCTTTTCAGCTTGCCGCCGGGCGGCGGGTCGAGCGGCACCGGCTGGTTCGGCAGCGACCAGACGGCAAAATTCGCGAGGCCGGCCACGAGCAGCACGGCGAGGATCGTGATGAGGCGCATGGAGGGGATGTCTACACCAAATGCGGGATCGGCAAAACGGTCTGGCGAAAAGGAAAACGGGCGCGCCCCCGGAAGGGAGGCGCGCCCGTCAAGGACCGGTCTGGCCCGATCGGGCCGACTGGAGTTGATGACGTGCCATCGTCACGATCCATCAACGAACCACGGCCCGCTTTATTCCAGCGATTCCGCTCAGCGTTCCACAAAAGCCTTTTCGATCACGTAATGACCGGGTTCGCCGTTGTGGCCCATGGAGAAGCCCAGCTCGTTCATGATGCCGCTGGTCTCGTCCAGCATGGCCGGGCTGCCGCAGATCATCACCCGATCGACCTCGCGGTCGAAGGGGGCCAGCCCGACGTCCGAGAACAGCTTGCCGTTGCGGATCAGGTCGGTGATGCGGCCCTGGTTGCGGAAGGGCTCGCGCGTCACGGTCGGGTAATAGATCAGCTTCTGCTTCACGTCCTCGCCGAAGAACTCGTTCTCCGGCAGGACGCTGTTGATGATGTCGCCGTACGCCAGCTCGCCCACCGTACGCGTCGTGTGGGTCAGGATCACCTTGTCGAACCGGGCGTACATCTCCGGGTCTTTGATGATGCTGAGGAACGGGGCAAGGCCGGTGCCGGTGCTGAGAAGGTACAGGTTGCGGCCCGGCAGCAGGTTGTCGGTGACCAGCGTGCCCGTCGCCTTGCGGTTGACCAGCAGCGTGTCGCCTTCCTTCAGATGCTGGAGGCGCGAGGTCAGCGGGCCGTCCTGCACCTTGATCGAGAAGAACTCCAGCGTCTCCTCGTAGCTGGCGCTGACCAGGCTGTACGCGCGAAGCAGCGGCCGGCCGTTCACCTCCAGGCCGATCATGGTGAACTGTCCGGGATCGAAACGGAACGAGGGATCGCGCGTGGTGGTGAAGCTGAACAGCGTGTCCGTCCAGTGGTGAACGCGCAGGACGCGCTCATGAATCAGATTGCTCATGGAATCCGCAGGTCCGTTTCGGTGACCGGCATGCTGTGGCCGGTGTCGTTTCAGAAGCCAAGCCGTGCCGCATTGCAGCACATCTCTTTAACAATAAATTCGTCAACAGACCACTAATTTATACCAACAATTTTGTTGTGGCTTTTTGGTTACCACAAGACGATATCGCAAAATAAGCGGCCTTACTCTCCCGCCGGTGGGGCGAAGAGATAAGGCGACAAACCGCGCAGATTCTCATCGACAATCAGGCGGTGGTTCAGCGGCGGGAAGGCGCGCTGCGAGCAATCCAGCCGTGGACAGAGCCGGCAATTCACACCGATGGGCGTCGCCGCCTCGGTGTTTTCGAGATCCACACCATCCGCATAGGTGATCTGCGCCGCGTGCTGGAGATCGCAACCCAGCGCGATGGCGAATTGCTGCGGCGGGCTGCGGAAGCCGCCGCCGGCCTTCACCACCGTGCGGGCGATGGAGAAGTAGGTGGTGCCGTCGGGCATCTGGGCCAGCTGGCTGTGGATTTTTCCCGGCGTGCGGAAGGCCTCGTAGACGATCCAGCGGGCGCAGCCGCCGCCAAAACGGGCCAGATGGAAGCCGGCCCCGGAAAAGCGCTTGGACACGTTGCCGGCGCTGTCCACCCGCATCAGGAAGAAGGGAACGCCCTTTGCCCCCGGACGCTGCAGAGTGGTCAGCCGCTGGCAGACCTGCTCGAACGAGGCGTCGAACCGGCGCCGCAATATTTCGATGTCGTATCGAACCTGATTGGCCGCCTCCCAGAAGCGGGCGTAGGGCATCAGCACGGCCGCCGCGAAATAGTTGGCCAGCCCGATGCGGGCCAAGCGCCGCGCCTCGTCCCCCGTCAGGCCCGACGAGTCGACAATGTGGTTCAGCAGGTCGCGGTGGCGCAGCAGGGCGATCTGGCAGGCGAGCTGGAAGTTGCGCCCGGACGGCGCCAGCATCTCCGACAGCAGGATGCGCCGCCCGTGCCGGTCGAACCGGCGGACCGCATAGCCCATGATGTCGGAGGGCAGCAGCCGGACCCGGACGCTGTGGTTGTTCAGCAGATAGTCGGTCAGGCCCCGGTAGAGGTCACCCTTCTCCAGCCGGCCCTCCTGCCACAGCTCCTCCGCCGCCGCCTCCAGCTCGGCGAAGTGGTTGGAATGGGCCTGGAAGAGGTCGCGCACCTCGTCCTGCGGGAAGGAGGAGGTCTGGACCAGATGCAGCTTCTCGCGGTCGGCGACCCGTTCCGACAGGGTCTGCAGGTCGTCACGGCTGGTGCGGAAGGCGCGGTAGAGCGCCACCACCGCCTGCCCAAGCGTCGGGGCGACCGCCGCCAGTTCGCGGAAGTCCTGGTTCTTGATGTCGGAGCCGTCGAACAGCGGGTCGGCGAAGACCTCGCGCAGGCCGGCGACGAGGCGGCTTTCCTCGTCCTCCGCGAAGCTCTGCAGGTCCACCCCGAAATTCTGGCCCAGCTTCAGCAGCAGCGGCACGGTGACCGGGCGCTGGTTGTGCTCGATCAGGTTCAAATAGCTGGGGGAGATGCCCAGCTGCTCGGCCATTTGGGCCTGGGTCAGCCCGTGGTCGCGGCGCAGCCGACGCACCTTCGGACCCAGCATCGCCTTCTTGTCCATGACCACCCGAACTCCAGCTGAGCTGATTTACAATATTTACTGATTTACAGAACTTTTCCGACGGCAGTTTACAAACAGACCCTTTTACAAACAAGGGCATGTTGCAAGGCAGCGAAGGCCGTTTTAGTTGTTTTGTCAGGGCAGCGCTCAAAAGCAGCGCAACGGTGACGAAAAGAAGGAAAACGACCATGTCGCTCGATGAAAAGACCAAGGCCGCTCTCCGCGCCGCGCGCTTCGAAGGCATCAAGCGCGATTACACCCAGGACGACGTGAAGCGCCTCAGCGGCTCGGTCAAGATCGAGTACACGCTGGCGGAACTGGGCGCGCAGCGCCTGTGGGAACTGCTGAACACCGAGCCGTACATCAACACGCTGGGCGCCCTGACCGGCAACCAGGCGATGCAGGCGGTGAAGGCCGGCCTGAAGGCCATCTACCTGTCGGGCTGGCAGGTCGCCGGCGACGCCAACCTGGCCGGCCAAATGTACCCGGACCAGAGCCTGTACCCGGCCAACTCGGTGCCAGCGGTGGTCGAGCGCATCAACAACACCTTCAAGCGCGCCGACGAGATCCAGACCGCCGAGGGCAAGGGCGACACCTACTGGTTCGCGCCGATCATCGCGGATGCCGAGGCCGGCTTCGGCGGCCCGCTGAACGTCTTCGAGCTGATGAAGGCGATGATCAAGGCCGGCGCCGCGGGCGTCCACTTCGAGGACCAGCTCGCGTCGGAGAAGAAGTGCGGCCATCTCGGCGGCAAGGTGCTGATCCCCACGCAGCAGCACATCCGCACGCTGAACGCCGCCCGTCTGGCCGCCGACACCATGGGCACCTCGACGATCGTGCTCTGCCGCACCGACGCGGAGTCGGCGCAGCTCATCACCTCGGACGTCGATGAGCGCGACCATCCCTTCATCGACTTCGACGCCGGCCGCACCTCGGAGGGCTTCTTCCGCCTGAAGAAGGGCACGGGTGTCGACCACTGCATCGCCCGCGGCCTGTCCTACGCCCCCTACTCCGACCTGCTGTGGTGGGAGACCTCCCGTCCGAACCTGGAGGAGGCCAAGCGCTTCGCCGAGGCGATCCGCAAGGAGTTCCCGAACAAGCTGCTGGCCTACAACTGCTCGCCGAGCTTCAACTGGAAGGCCAACCTGGACGAGGCGGACATCGCCAAGTTCCAGCGCGAGATCGGCGCCATGGGCTACAAGTTCCAGTTCGTGACGCTGGCCGGCTTCCACAGCCTGAACTACTCGGCCTTCAAGCTGGCCAAGGGCTACGCGGCGCGCGGCATGGCCGCCTACTCGGAGCTTCAGGAGGCGGAATTCGCGGCGGAGGCCGAAGGCTACACCGCGACCAAGCACCAGCGCGAGGTCGGCACCGGCTACTTCGACGCGGTCGCCACGGCGATCTCGGGCGGCCAGTCCTCCACCACCGCCTACAAGGACTCCACCGAGGCCGATCAGTTCCATTGATCCAACAGCAGGGCGCGCCCGGTGCCATCCGCCGGACGCGCCCGCCTCGAACGAGACAGCACTTTGCCCCCGCAAAGTGTGAAAGGGTCATACGGCCGCCCATCGCGGCAGCCTCCCCGGCTCGGGCCGTATGACCGGTTTGCGCCGATCCTCGGACGGTTGGCTTCGGCCCGCCGTCCCGGTGACCGGTGGTTCCCGATCCGGTGTGCGAGCCGGATCTCTTCGAACGGCTGACGCTATTGACTTCGAACGGCCGGGGGCGACCCCCGGCCGTTTTTTTGCGCCCCCTCCTTGTCACAGCCGCGCCATGACGGCATGGCTGACCTGCGCCACCCCAACCGTCATACTCGGGAAATCGTGATTAAGTCTTGAGCGCGACCGCGAAATTGCCGCGTCGGTTGCCCTGCCCTGCGGTGGGGAAGCTGCGTTGCAGTGCGGAATAAGCCATTGACTTGGGACCTCGTTGCCGCCACTTGTGTTCCATGCTCACCACAAACCGATCAGGGGCGTGACCGCCCCCCCGCCGGACCTCACGTGACGAGGGCCGGCTGCGGGTCCCATCGCCGCGCAAGACCTTGCGCGGCGTGCGCCGTTTCTTTTCCCCGACGGCGCATTCCTCGGTGATGGCCCGCGCACACTGGTTGAACGATGAAAGGACAAGACAGTATGGATCAACCCCTCGCAGGAAAGAGCATTGCCATTCTCGTCGCCAACGGCTTTGAGGAACTGGAGATGACGGAGCCGCAACGGGCTCTCCTCAAGACCGGCGCTACTCTTCGTACGATTTCGCCCGAGCAGGGTCTGGTGAACGGCTGGCACGGCAAGTCCTGGGGCCATTACTTCCCGGTGGACAAGCAGGTCGGCGAGGTTCTGGGTGCCGACTATGACATGCTGCTGCTGCCGGGTGGCGAGCGCAGCGTCACCAAGCTCCAGCAGAGCGCCCACACCCGCCGCATCGTCGGCCATTTCCTGGACGCCGGCAAGCCGATCGCCGCGATCGACCAGGGCATCCAGCTCCTGGCCATCCCGGGCAAGCTGAAGGGCCGCACGCTGGCCGCCCCCGAGGCCGTCCGCGCCGATCTGGAAGCCGCCGGCGGCAAGATCAGCGACGAGGCCCTGGTGGTGGACAACGTGACCATCACGGCGCTGGGCCATGACGAGTTGGCCGCCTTCGTCGAGCAGGTCGTCAAGGTCTTCTCCGAGGCCGCCGCTGTCCGCAAGGCCGCCTGAGGCCAAGCCAGCGCGCCTCGACAGGCTGCCCGTCTTTCCTGCGGGTTTCGTCTTGTGAGTTCACGGCCGCCGCGCTTCCAGCGCGCGCGGCCGTTGCGCGTTTTGGGGTGCGCGTTTTGGGGGTCGTTTCCGGCTTTCAGAGGCGTTGCATCGCCCCGCCGACCCGGCAGGGCGGGAAGGTCAGGCGCACGGTCGTCCCCGCCCCGACCCGGCTGTCGATGTGGAAGGTGCCGCCGTGCAGCGCGATGAGCGCGCGGGTCAGCGGCAGCCCCAGGCCGGAGCCGCGCTCCGCCGTCCGGTCGCGGCCCTGGTTGTGGCCCTGGTTTCGGCCATGGACCTGCCCGAAGGCGTCCAGCGCCACCGGTATTTGTTCGGGCCGCATGCCGATGCCGTTGTCGGCGACGGTCAGCGCGATGCCGCCGTCCTCCGTCCGCTCCGCCCGCACCCGCACGCACCCGTCCTTGGGCGGCGAGAATTTGATGGCGTTGCCGATCAGGTTGGTCAGCATCTGGCGGATCTGCGAGGCGTCGGCGTGCAGGCTCGGCAGATCGTCGGGAATCTCCATGCACAGCGCCACCGCCGCCTCGCGCGCCCGCGGCTGCATCATGCCGAAGGTCAGGTCGACCAGCAGGGAAAGGCTGCAGGCCTCCTCGTGCAGGTCCATCCGCCCCGCCTCGATCCGCGCGAGGTCGAGAAGGTTGTTGATGAGGTCCAGCATGTAGACGCCGGCCGCCGCGATCTGCCCGGCGTAGTCGCGGTAGCGCGGGTTGTTCGGCCCCATCATCTCGTCATGGATGATCTGGGCGAAGCCGAGCACGGCGTTCAACGGCGTGCGCAGCTCGTGGCTCAGATGGTGGACGTAATCGGACTTGCGCTGGTTGGCCTGTTCGGCCTCGTCGCGGGCGGCGCTCAGCTCGGCCTCGCGGGCTTTGAGGTCGGTGATGTCGGCGCGGATGCCGACGGTGCCGCCCTCGTAGGTCCGCCATTCCTCAATGCGAATCCAGCGCCCGTCGTGGAGTTGCATCTCCATGGGCGGGCCGGCGCTGCGGTGCTGCTCGATGCGCCGCGCGATCCAGCCCTCCAGATCGCCGTGCGGCACCCGATAGACGCCCCGCTCGACCCCGCCGCGCAACACCTCCTCGAAGCTGGCACCCGGCGTGATGAGGTCGGTGTTGGCGGAGAACAACTCCCGGTAACGTCCGTTGCACAGCACCAACCGGTCCTGGGCGTCGTACAGCACGAAGCCCTCGGTGATGCATTCGATGGCGTCGGACAGCAGGTGATGGGCGCGCCGGGCCGCGCCTTCCGCCTCCACCCGCTCCGTGACGTTGCGGATGCTGCACATCACGCGGTCGCTGTCAGGCAGCGCGACCAGCCGCGCCTCGAAGAATTTGATGGCCCCCGCCTGACCAGGAGGCGGCGGCAGGGAGAAGTCCAGGCCGATGACCGTCTGCCCCTCGTTCAGCCGGCCGAGCGCCGCAGCCAGCATCCCGGCGGCAGGATCGGGCAGCACCTCCTGCACCCGGTGCGCCAGGAAGCGCTCGGCGGGCACGTTCAGGTCGCCGGGGCTGGCGGCGGCGAAGTCGAGGATGGTGCCGTCGCGCAGCAGTTCGAAGCGGATGTCGGGATAGGCGTAGGACAGCGCGATGAGCTGCTCGTTCAGCCGCATCATCTCCTGCCGGGCGCCGCTGTCGGCGGGGGCTTCAGCCAGGACCAGCCCACTCGGACGCGGCGCCGGAACCAGCCGGAGATCCACCTCAAACGGCAAAGTCAGGGGGGCGTGGATGGTCGCCCGCGCTTCCACCGTCCGCCCCGCTGCGGCCTGCTGGAGTGCAGCGGGGAATCGGCTGGACAGGGTGACCCGGACGGCGGCGGCAGGCGCGTCGCGCTCCAAGCCGCTCAGCGCGCGGGCGGCAGCGTTCAGCCAAAAGGTCAGGCCATCGGGATGGAGCAGCCACAGCGGCGTGGCGAGCGCGTCCAGCCACGCCAGTCCAGCCACATCCTCCCGAGCCATGTCCAAACCAGCCTTATCCAGCCCGGCTTTGTCCAGCCCGGAAGGCACCGCATCAGAGTGCGGGGCGACGGGCAAGGCGTTGGTCATGAGCGGCAACATGGCAGGTAGTGCATAGCGGACATGCTATCAGAGCAAGGCAGGGCGTGAACAGAGCCAGGGCAATCGTCCGAACCGTCTATTTCCGCTCCAACCGCGGAAATGGAACGGAGGCGCAGCGGATCTGCCTTTCGCACCGCAAGAAACCATGGCGGCGGCGCTGACAGCGGCGCCCATCCGTGCATAAATCCATAGCGCTCACCAGAGACATCGCTGCCGATCCACCCCTTCGGAGGACTCCCATGGCGGACGACATCCCTCAAAACGGCCCTCAGGACATCCCGCAGGACGGCCAAATCCGTGACAAGCTGATCGCCACCAAGGAGCAATGGGCGCGGGAGGGCCGGGGCCTGACCGGGGAGACCGCCGACCCGTCGCGCGACCGCCTGCCGCCGGGCCAGCGCTTGGTGGAGACTTGGCCGGTGCTCGATCTCGGCATCCTGCCGCGGGTGAGCGAGGCGAACTGGACCCTGGCGGTGGACGGGCTGGTCGACAACCCCGTCACCTGGACCTGGAGCGATCTTCAGGCTCAACCGCGGGAGCGCGTCGTCTCCGACATCCATTGCGTCACCACCTGGTCGCGCTACGACAACCAATGGGACGGGGTGTCCACGCGGCATCTGCTGTCGGTCGTCCAGCCGCGGCCGGAGGCGCGCTTCGTCCTCTGCCACTCCTCGGACGGCTACACCACCAACCTGCCGCTGGAGGCCTTCGCGGCGGAGGACGCGCTGCTCGCCACCGGCTGGGAGGGCCAGCCGATCAGCCGCGACCATGGCGGCCCCGTCCGAGTCGTCGTGCCGAAGCTCTATTTCTGGAAGAGCGCCAAATGGGTGAAGCGAATCGAGTTTCTGGCGGAGGATCGCCGCGGCTATTGGGAGGTCCGCGGTTATCACAATGACGCCGACCCCTGGCGGGAAGAACGCTACAGCGAGTAACCCGCAAAGGCGCTTGCCATTCCGGTCCAGAAACAATCCCGGCAACAATCGGCGCAAAGGGATGGCCGGTTAACGGACAAGTTTTGGCCGGACCAGTCCATGGCGCGACTTCGTAAAATCGTGACGTCTTTCGTCCGATTTGCGCCAGATCATTCCCCTGTTCCGCAATGCTGACGTAGCCGTACGGAGGTCGGGCGACTCACATTCGGACGCAAGGGATTAACCAATGACAGTGGACTCGGTCACGATTGCCCTGGTGGGCAGCGGTGGCGCCGGCGCGATGACCGCCGGACAGATGCTGCTGGATGCCGCCGCCAACGTGGGATGGTACGGATTGATGTCGCGGTCGACCGGCCCGCAGATCCGTGGTGGCGAGGCCGCCGCCCTCGTTCGCCTGTCGCCGACACCCGTTCATGGTCCGGGGGACCGTTTCGACATCATCATCGCCTTCGACTGGCAGAATGTGGAGCGCTTCGCGGCCGAGCTTCCCCTGTCGGAGAAGAGCGTCATCATCACCGACCCCAGCCAGGGCGAGGTGCCCGCGGTCCTGGCCGCCAGCGGCGCCAAACAGGTCGAGCTGCCGATCAAGGAACTGGCCGGGCGCATCCCCGGCGGGCGCGTCAACATGGTGGGCCTGGGCGCCGTCATGGCGATCGTCGGCCTGCCGCGCGCCGGGATCGACGCGGTGATCCAGAAGGCGCTGGGCAAGAAGGGCGACGCCGCCATCCAGGCGTCCAACGCCGGCATCGACGCCGGGTCCAAGGAGGCCGCCGGCTGGAACCTCGGCCTGGAGCTGGCCGCCCCCAACAAGGACGGCGCCGTCCGCTGGAACATCTCCGGCAACGAGGCCGCCGGGCTGGGCGCGCTGAAGGGCGGGGTGAAGTTCTGCGCCGCCTACCCGATCACCCCCGCCACCGAGATCCTGGAATGGCTGGCCCCCAACCTTGCCAAGACCGGCGGCAAGCTGGTCCAGGCGGAGGATGAGCTGGCCTCCATCGCCATGTGCCTGGGCGCCTCCTTCAGCGGCGTGCCTTCGATCACCGCGACCGCCGGCCCCGGCCTGTCGCTGATGACCGAATGCATCGGCCTGGGTGTGGCCTCCGAAACCCCGGTGGTGATCGTCGACGTGCAGCGCGGCGGCCCCTCCACCGGCATCCCGACCAAGTCCGAACAGTCCGACCTGAACATCGCCGTCTACGGCCTGCACGGCGACGCCCCGCATCTGGTGGTTGGCCCGACCTCCATCGCCGACTGCCTGTTCACCACCCAGTGGGCGGTGCATCTGGCCGAGGCGCTGCAGACCCCGGCCATCGTGCTGTCCGACCAGGCGATGGGCCAGTCCCGCGCCATCGTCGACAAGCCGGCCGACGCCCCCCACAAGGCCAACCGGCTGCTCGCCACCGACCTCGGCGGCGAGGGCAAGTACAAGCGCTACGCCAACACCGAATCGGGCGTCTCCCCCGCCGCCATCCCCGGCATGCCGGGTGGCGAGCACACCGCCGACGGTCTGGAGCATGCGGAGAACGCCCTGCCCTCCTCGCAGGCGTCCGATCACCAGAAGCAGCTCGACAAGCGGCTGCGCAAGCTGACCAGCTACGACTACGGCGACGCCTGGGCCGACGTCGAGGGCGAGGGCGAGATCGCCGTCGTCACCTGGGGCTCCGCCACCGGCCCGTCGCGCGAGGCGGTGCGCCGGCTGGAGGCCGCCGGCACCAAGGCCCGGCTGGTCGCCATCCGCCTGATCTCCCCGGTCCAGCCGGCCAAGCTGGCCGCGGCGCTGGAGGGCGTCACCAAGGTCCTGGTCGTCGAGCAGACGCACGGCGCCCAGTTCCACAAGTTCCTGCGTGGGCATTACGACCTGCCGGGCGCGGTGTCGGTGTTCAGCCGCCCCGGCCCGTTGCCGATCCGCGCCCGCGAGGTGCACGAGACGCTTCTTTCCCTGATCTGACCGGCCGGAGCACGAAATCCATGGATACCCATCTGACCGACGATGTCGTGGGCCCGCTGCCCGGCGACTACAAATCCGACGTGAAGCCCATCTGGTGCCCCGGCTGCGGCGACTATTCCGTGCTGGCCGGCATCACCCGCGCCATGGCGACCATGGGGCTGGAGCGCCACGACACTGTCGTGGTGTCGGGCATCGGCTGCTCGTCGCGCATCCCCGCCTACACCAGCGTCTACGGCTACCACACGGTGCACGGCCGCTCGCTGGCCGTGGCGTCCGGCGTGAAGCTGGCCCGGCCGGAGCTGAACGTGCTGATCTTCGGCGGCGACGGCGACGGCTTCTCGATCGGCGGCAACCACTTCCTGCACGCCTGCCGCCGCAACGTCGACATGACCTACATCGTCATGGACAACCAGGTCTACGGCATGACCAAGGGCCAGGCTTCGCCGACCACCGAGGCGGACTGGTGCGAATCGAAGCTGACCCCGGAAGGGCCGGGCGTCAACCCGATCCAGCCGGTCGCGCTGGCTCTGGCCTGCGGCGCGAACTTCGTCGCCCGCGGCTTCTCCAACAACCCGAACGAGGTCGCGCGCCTGATCGTGGAGGGCGTGCGGCACCCCGGCTTCTCGGTCATCCACATCCTGTCCCCCTGCGTCACCTTCCGCCCCGAGCAGCGCAATTGGAAGAGCACGGTCCATCCCTACGGCCGCGAGCCGACGGACGACCCGAACGAGGCGATGCGCGCCGTCCTTGAGGACGACGGGTTCGGCCTCGGCATCTTCCTCGCCGGCAACCGCCGTCCGTTCCAGCCGGAATCGGCGGCCACCCGCAGCATCGCCCAGATCGAAGAGGGGTTCGCGGTATGAAGACGAAAGTGCTGAACGGGGCCGCCAACGTCGGCCTGTTCCTCGCCCACGCGCTGGCGCTGGAGATCGAGGCGGCGGAGCGCTACACCGAGCTGGCCGACAGCATGGAGGCCCACAACAATGTGGAGGTCGCCAAGCTGTTCCGCGATCTGGCCACCTATTCGGGCAAGCACGCCGAGGAGGTGAAGCAGATCGCCCGGGAGCACGGCCCGCTGCCCAAGGTCGCCCCCTGGGAGTTCCAGTGGGACGCCACCACCGAGTCCCCGGAGTCCGCGGCCTTCGAGAACGCCCATTACCTGATGAAGCCGCACCACGCGCTGAAGATGGCGCTGCTGAGCGAGCATCAGGGCAACAACTACTACGCCTCGGTCGCCGCCGAGACGAAGGACCCGGAGGTCGCCCGCCTCGCCCGCGAGTTCGCGGAGGAGGAGGCCGGCCACGTCGCCCTGGTCCGCAAATGGCTGGAGCGCTACCCGGCCCCGAAGGACGACTGGTCGGACGATCCAGACCCGCCCAACATTTCCGACTGAAACGATTGGGCAAAAGGCCTTTAGGATTGAGACCGGACGCTACCGGATGGTAAGGACGGGACGGCCCAGCGCCGTCCCGTTTCCTTTTGGCCTTTGGTAATGACCACCGGAATCCCCGACACCGCGCCCGCCGTCCTCGTCCAGTCCCCCTGCGTCAGCGTGTGCAAGCTGACTGCCGACCGCGCCTATTGCATCGGCTGCCTGCGCACTCTGGAGGAAATCCGCGGCTGGAAGCACATGGACGCCGGTCAGAAGCGCGCCCTGCTGGCCGATCTGGAAAACCGGCGGGCCGCCGCCGCGGAGTGACCGTTCCTCGATCGGTGTCTTTCGTCAGGCCGCGGCGCCGCGCAGCAGGGTCATGCGGTCGCGGTCGGCGCGGATGCGGTCGAGATGCTGCACCGCCACCGCAGTGATCGGCAGGGGCAGTTCCTTGGCCAGCGCCTCCTCATAGGCGCGGACGCATTCGCCCTCGCCGCGCTGCACCTCGGCCAGGATCGCCTCGCGGTCCTGGCCCAGCACGTTGTTCTTGAGTTCCAGGAAGAAGCGGTGCGCGCCGCCCATCACGGTGCCGCCCATGTCCGGCGCCCCGCCCTGTTCGGCGACGAGGCGCTGCACCTCGCGCACGATGGCGCCGCGCTGGGCCGCCAGATCGTTGAACAGGGCCTTCAGATCCTCGTCTTCCAAGGCTCCCGCAGCCTGGCGGTAGGCTTCGTGGCTGTCCTCGACGATGCGGATCAGATCGTTGAGGGTGTCGACGATCTGGTCTTTTCCCATCATGGCCGGTTCATTTGCCGACATGGCCTCTCCCTCCCCTGGCAGGCTGCCCATCCGCTTGGAAAACCTCCCGCTCCGGTGAAGGTTCCTTGATGCATCCGAAGGGTGCTCCGGTTGGTCAGGCTGCGTCGTCCGATGGTGACGAACCGCCGCCCCGCCTGTTGTCGGTCCATCCCCAACGGACTGTCCGATAACGCAACGAGGGAGAGGACCTGTGGCCAACACCACCAAGGAAACCCTGATCGACTGGCTCCGCGACGCCCATGCCATGGAAAGCCAAGCCGTCGAGATGCTGGAGCGGCAGGCGGAGCGCATCAAGAACTACCCGGACGTCCTCGCCAAGGTGCAGGAGCACATCGAGGTGTCGAACCGGCAGGCCGACCGGCTGAAGCAGTGCCTGCAGCGTCTGGGCACCGACACCTCGGCCATCAAGACCGGCGTCGCCATGCTGATCGGCAACGCCCAGTCGCTGTCCGGTGTCGTGGCGTCCGATGAAATCGTGAAGGCGTCGATCTTCGACTATTCCTTCGAGCATTTCGAGATCGCCAACTACCGCGCCCTAATTTCCGCCGCGGAGCAGGCCGGGGAGCCGGAGATCGCCCGCATGCTCCAGCCGAGCCTGGACGAGGAGCTGGAAATGGCGGCGTGGCTGGAACAGCGCCTGCCGCAGCTCACCAAGACCTATCTGGAACGCCGTGAGACCGCCGGCACCGCCGAGGCGAAGCGCTGATCCCAACACATCCCCAACGCCGCGCCGGGGCATCGTCCCCGGCGCGGTTTCCATCCGTCAATGCAGAGCCAGCACCGACCGCCGGCGAACCGCCGGGCGGGCGCGCCACAGGCTGAGCAGATGGCCCGACAGGGTCATCGCGTCCGACGCCAGCCCGAAGGCCGAGCCGGCAAGAGCGTTGTGGCCGGCTCCGACCACCGTCGAGGACAGGAAGAACAGCCGCATCCGCCCGACCGTGCTCTGCCAGCGCCCAATCGTGCCCAGGACGAAGCCCGCCGCCGACAGGGCGGACATCGGTCCCTGCCACGTCGCCGCCGCGACGGCCAGCGCCGCAGGCACGGTCAGGGCGAACAGGACGCCCAGCCAGCGCGGCCGCCGTTCCGGATAGGCGGCGGCCATCTGCACGAGGCCGAGCGCGCACATCAGCATGCCCGTATGGGCACCCAGAGCGAAGAAGTGGAGGACGAACAGCACGCCGGCTCCGGCCTGCGCGGTCAGGATCGCCCGCCGGTCCTGCAGCAGCGTGGACAGGACGCCCAACGCCAGACCGGCAAGCCCGCTCACCGCGACCAGCGACAGGGACGGCAGGTAGTGCAACAGGAAAACCATGGATAACGCCTTCACCCTTCGAAAAATGCTGCGCCGCAGCAAAAAGCCGCGGCGAAGGGGGCGGACGCTAGGCGCGGATGGTTAACCGGCTGTGAATCGGGGTGTGATCAAGAGTGGGCGCGCCGCCCCGCCGGGCCGATTCGCGATAAGGGCAAAAAGCGTTTAATACCAACGATCTCGCGACCTATGGCCTGACCATGGGCATACCCCTGTGGTCGGGGGCACCCCATGGGCATTTCACCTTTGCGACGTTTCCCTGGAACGGCCGGGCGGTCATTCTTCGCACCGCAAGATGACACGCTCAAAAACACACGCTCTCGACGCCGTGCCTTCCCGAAACGCCGTGCCTGAGACGCCTCTGGAATAAGACGCTCTGGATGAGATGCCCTATGACCCAGCTGACGAAACGGGACGCCGCACGTCTTCCCGCACCACCCACCTGTTGCCATTGCGGGAAACCGTTGCGGGCCGGGGAACCGCATTGGGCCGGCGATGCCGACAATCGCCCCTGGCACTATGGCTGCGCCGAACGGGTCGGCCTGACCATGTCCTGGACGCGGGTGCGCCATCGCCGCGCAATCGTTGCGGGAGTTTGACCGCGCCGCGCTGTTGACCCCTGGCCGAGATCCATCGGCAGGGCTTCCAAAGGGGGAAAGCATGAAGGGGACACCGCAAAGCCTCTGGCTGTCCATGGCCAACCGGTCGGCCAGCCAGGCGATCGGTTTCTGGAGCGGCGTGTTCAACGCCGCCGCCCGGCGCAACCAGACCGCCCTGTTCAACGCCATGACCAAACCGCCCAAGGCGAAGCGCACGGCACGGAAAAAGAAAAGCCGCTGAGGCGAACGCCAGTGAGGCAAACACCAGAAAGCACAAAAGCCGCCCTAGGGCGGCTTTCTTGTGCAGACTGGAAGGAATGGCGCGCCCGAAGAGATTCGAACTCCTGACCCCCAGATTCGTAGTCTGGTGCTCTATCCAGCTGAGCTACGGGCGCATTCCTGTTTGTCTTCCCGGCGGCGGCGGTAACCGTCCGTCGTCGAGGCGCGCAACTTACTCAAAAGGATTCCGGGCTGCAAGACCTTTTTTCGCCTTTTCACGCGGTCGATTGCCCGGCGCTGGGGCTTGCGGTATAAGCGGCGCACGTTTCTTTCGGAGTCCATAGCCGTGCCAGAAGCCGTTCCGTTCAACAAGCACTTCCCGGTGTCGTGGGAGGAGCTTCACCGCAACGCCAAGGCGTTGGCCTGGCGCCTGATCGACAAGGGTCCCTGGAAGGGCATCATCGCCATCACCCGCGGCGGTCTCGTCCCGGCGGCGATCATCGCGCGCGAGCTGGAGCTGCGCATGATCGACACCGTCTGCGTCTCCAGCTACGACCACCAGAACCAGCGCGAGGCGATGGTGCTGAAGGGCGTGGAGGGCGCCAACGCCGGGGAAGGCGAAGGCTGGCTGATCATCGACGATCTGGTCGACACCGGCAAAACCGCGGTGATCGTGCGCAAGATGCTGCCCAAGGCGCATTTCGCCACCGTCTACGCCAAGCCGCTGGGCCGTCCGCTGGTCGACACCTTCATCACCGAGGTGAGCCAGGACACCTGGATTCACTTCCCCTGGGACATCGAGCTGCAATTCTCCCAGCCGATCGCCAAGCAGCACCGCGGCGCTTGAAATTTCCCTCTCCCCTCTGGGGAGAGGGGACGCCATGCCAGTTGACACAAGCCCAACCGTCTTGTGTCAACTCTACAGCAGCCCCGCCGAGCGGTGGCGCGGGTCGAGCGCGTCGCGCAGCCCGTCGCCCAGCAGGTTCAGCCCCAGAACCGTCACCGCGATGGCCGCCCCCGGAAAGATTGCCTGAAGGGGGGCGGTGAACAGGAAGGTCTGGGCGTCGCCCAGCATCTTGCCCCAGGAGGGCGAGGGCGGCTGGATGCCCAGCCCCAGATAACTCAGCGCCGCCTCGTTCAGCACCGCCACGGCGAACAGCACCGTCCCTTGGACGATCACCACCCCGGCGATGTTGGGCAGCACATGCACCAGCGTCACCGACAGCGGCCCCCGCCCCAGCGCCAGCGCGGCGCGCACGAAGTCCCGCCGCCAGACGGCCAGCGCCGCCCCGCGCGCCACCCGCGCGAAGACCGCGGCGTTGAACAGGCCGAGCGCCAGCACGACGTTCACCGCCCCCGCCCCCAGCGCCGCCGTCAGCAGGATCGCGGTCAGCACCGCGGGAAAGGCGAACAGCAGGTCGCCCAGCCGGGCCACCGCCTCGTCCCCCCAGCGCCCCCAGGCCGAGGCGGCCAGCCCCAGCGGCACACCCAGCAGGGCGCCCAGCGCCACCGCCGCCGCCCCGACGGCCAGCGAGTTGCGGGCGCCGACCAGGATCATCGACAGCGCATCCCGCCCGAAATGGTCGGTGCCCAGCCAATGGACCGGCCCCGGCGGGCGCAGCCGGGCGACCACCCGAACCTGCTCCGCCGGAAAGGGCGTCCAGACCAGCGACAGCAGCGCCGCCCCCACCACCAGCGCGGTGAGCAGCCCGCCCAGCAGCAGGCTGACCGGCAGGCGCCGCAGCCGTTTCATGAACCCTGTCATGCCTGCACCCGCGGGCGCGGGTCGATGGCGGCGCAGGCGATGTCGACCAGGGCGTTGACCGCCACCACCGTCACCGCCAGCAGCACGACGACGCTCTGCACCACGATCAGGTCGTGCTGGCCGATGGCCTGATAGAGCAGGCGGCCCAGCCCCGGCAGGGTGAAGACGTTCTCCACCACCACCGCCCCGGCGACGAGGAAGGAGAATTGCAGGCCGAGGATGGTCGCCACCGGAATGAGCGCGTTCGGCAGCACATGGCGCCGCAGGACCACCCGGCGCGGCAGGCCCTTGGCGACCGCCGTGCGCACATACTCCTCGCGCAGCGTGTCGAGCGCTGCGGTTCGGGTGATGCGCGCCAGGATCGCCGCCTCCGGCAGGGCCAGCGCCACGGCGGGCAGCAGCAGCGCCTTCAGCGCCGGCCCCGCCCCGGCCTCCCACCCCGGAAAACCGCCGGCGGAGAACCAGCCCAGCCGCACGGAAAACAGCAGAATCAACAGGATGGCGAACCAGAAGCCGGGCACCGCGATGCCCATCTGCCCGAAGGCCATGACCGCCCAGTCCCCCGCCCGCCCCTGCCGCCCAGCGGCGAACAGGCCGAGCGGAATGGCGATTCCCGCCGAGAGGAGCAGCGCCAGCCCGGCCAGCGGCAGGGTGATGGCCAGCCGGTCGGCGACCAGCCCGGCGACCGGGCGCGCGTAGGTCAGGCTGGTCCCGAAATCCCCATGAAGCATGCCGCCGACCCAGCCGGCGTAGCGGACGGGCCAGGGCCGGTCGAGCCCCATCTGGGCGCGCAGGGCCGCCACCGCCTCGGGCTGCGCGCTGGTGCCCAGCATCACCAGGGCGGGGTCGCCCGGGATCGCCTCCAGCACGGCGAAGACCACCAGCGTGGCCAGCCACGCCGTCAGCGCCAGGGTCAGCAGACGGCGCACCAGAAAGGCGAGCACGCGGGTCAGCCCCCGCTGGGTCCGGCCCGGCCGCGCCGGATCACTTCCACCGGACGCCCGTCACGTCGTTGGCCTGGATCGGGCGGTTGACCCACATGCCCTGCACCGCCGACTTCTGCACAGTGGCCGAAGGCAGCATGAAGAGAAAGCCGTTTACCGCGTCCTCGGCCAGGATACGCTGCTGCTCGCCGTAAAGGGCGTTGCGCTTGGCACTGTCCTGAGTGCGGTCCAGTTCCGCCCCCACGGCGTTGAAGCGCTCGCTGCGGTAGTTGAAGTAGTAGTCGGGGCGCCCGTAGATGTCGATGTCCAGCGGCTCGGTGTGGGCGATCAGGGTCAGGTCGTAATCCTTGCCCTTGAACACCTGCTCCAGCCAGGGCGCCCATTCCATCGGCTCGACCTTCACGCGGATGCCGACCTCGGCCAGCATGGCGGCGATCAGCTCGCCGGAGCGGCGGGCGTAGATCGGCGGCGGCAGACGCAGCGTCGTCTCGAACCCGTCCGGAAGGCCGGCCTCGGCGAGCAGCGCCTTGGTTTTGTCCGGGTCGTAGGGGTAGAGGCCGGTCAGGTCGACATAGCCGGCGCGGTGCGGCGGAAAGTGGCTGCCGATGGCAGCACCATTGCCGAACAGCACCCCATCGATCAGCGTCTTGCGGTCGATGGCGTGGGCCATGGCCCGGCGGACCCGCAGGTCGTCGAAGGGCTTGCGGGCGTTGTTGGTGCCGAGGATCGTCTCCCCCTCCGTCGTGCCGACCATGACGGTGAAGGCCCCGTCGTCGCGGAACTGGGGCAGCGCCTCGTAGGTGTCGAACTGCGGGAAGCTGTCGATGTCGCCGGCCTTCAGCGCGGCGACCTGGGCCGCCGGGTCGCTGATGAAGCGGAAGGTCACGCGCTCCAGCGCCGGCTTCGCCCCGTCATAGTCGGGGTTGCGCACCAGCACCACCCGGTCGCCGGCCACCCAGCGCTCGAACTTGAAGGGGCCGGTGCCGACCGGGGTCTGCTTGTTGGCGCCCGCCGACTCCGGCGCAACGATGGCGGCGTCGCCCGACGCCATGTGGAAGAGGAACAGCCCGTCCGGCCGCGACAGGGTGACCACCACGGTCCGCGCGTCCGGCGCCTCGACCCCGGCAATGGCGGCGAAATAGCCCTTCTGCGCGTTGACCGACTCGGCGCCACGCGCGCGGTCGAGCGAGAACTTGACGTCCGCCGAATCGGCGTCCGTGCCGTCGTGGAACTTCGCTCCCTTGCGCAGGTGGAAGGTGTAGGTCAGCCCGTCCGCTGACACCTCCCATTTTTCGGCGAGGCCCGGCACCACCTTGCCTTCGGCGTCAATGCGGGTCAGCGGCTCGAACAGGTTGGCATAGGTCACCTCGTCGATCGCCGCCGCCGCGCCCGCCGTGGGGTCGAGGTGCGGCGGCTCCAGCCGCATCCCGACCACCAAGTCGGTCCGGAGGGCAGCCTGCGCGAGGACCGGACCGGCGGCCAGCGCACCGGCCAGCCCGAGAACCGCTCCCATGGTGATGGCGAGCGCGGCGCGCCTCTGGCGGTTCGGCATGACGGCTGTTTCCCCCAATCGTTGTCTCGGCGCGGGATGATGCGGTGAAGCCCCGCCCGAGTTCAAGGCCGCAAGCAGGCTTTTCCGCTCGCTTTTCCGCTCAGGCCTCCGCCAGGAAGGCGCCGTACTGGCGGGAAATCGCCTCCACCGCCGTCTCGAACAGCCGCTTGCCATGCTCCGGCGAGGCGAGGCCGGGGGCGGAGCCGATGCGCCCGTCCGGGTGGCGGCGCCGGAAGTCGCGGGCGTCGTAGAAGCCGCCGGGCGACGCGGTCTCCGGGTCCATCGCCGCCGTCTTGATCGACTCGGGATAGGCGTACTGGGTCAGCGAGACCTCGCTGGGCGTGGCGTGGGAGCCCTCCTTGCCGCCGAACAGCTCCCGCGACAGGCGGCCGATCTCCTGGTTCTCCCACCAGTTGACCAGGGTGCAGCGCAGCTCCGGCGCCTGCCGGCCGCGCAGGGCGCGGTTCTCCGCGTAGATCTCGTAGAAGGCGGCGCGGACCGACGCGACGTTGCCGCCATGGCCGTTGACGAAGAAGAAGCGCTCGAACCCATGCTCGGCCAGCGACATCACGTAGTCGCGCAACAGGGCGATCAGGGTGGAGGGCTTCAGCGTCATGGAGCCGGCAAAGTCCATGTGGTGCACGGCCATGCCCACCGGGATGGTCGGCCCGACCATGGCCCCGGTGGCGTCGCCGACGCCGCGGGCCACGACCTCGGCACAGATGGCGTCGGTGCCGATCAGGCCGTTCGGCCCATGCTGCTCGGTGGAGCCGATGGGCATGATGATGCCCTTGGACGTCTTCAGATAGGCCTCGGCCTCGGCCCAGGTGCTGAGAAGAAGTTGCACGGTCCCGGTTCCTTGTTCGGTGTGTTCTCCGCCAAAGATAGGGCAGATCGGTTGGCTTCCCAAAAGTCCGTTGCCGGCGCTCCCGGCTGCGAAGCCGGATCGCGTGGAATTCCCCCTGCGCCATACAGCGTTGAGGTGTACTCCGCTTCGTCCTACAATCACGCGGCATCCGGGGTTGAGCAATTCACCATATCAGCACATCACATCGACCATTCCCACACCACCCGGCCCAACCGGAACCCAAAGGTCAACGACATGGACGCCAAGTCGAAAACCGCCGCAAGCGACGATGACGTACTCGTCGCCTACGCTTCATGGCGATGGCAAATATTTGCTCTGTCATTGCACGTTCTTGCAGCCACTTGGGGGCTTTATCTGTTCAAGGTGTCCGAGATTTTGGCACTCGGTGCATGGTTGGGTGTTATCATAATCATCGTTTCTATCATTGGATCGGCGGAAATCATATCCTTTCTGTTCCACAAGGGGCCGACGATCAAAGCGAACAAAAACGGGTTGTTCATTTATGGACAGACCATGCAGCCGGTGCCCTGGGAGAACATTTCATCCGCCGACCACGGGATGGCGTTGAGCACGCCGGATGTTCCGACCACATACATATTGAAGGTCGCGGAGACCGGCAGGAATCATCTTCGGCCAAGTCTTGCCAGCGCCTACACACGGCGTCATCTGAGGCTCAGCAGCGTCGGCTCCACCGCATCGGGAAAAGACCTTCGGCGCGTTCTGAAGATCCATGTCCCGAATTTGCTTTGGCACATCGCATCGGACACGGCGAACGGGAAAGCCGAATGAACGTCATGCGATCGCACCTCCAGGATATTCCGGGAATCAGAGCATGGATGGATGGCGCAACACGAATTCGCTTTCCTTTCCGTGGGCTCGCGTTGGACTTGCCTTGCTGGTACCGGTTGCCGGCCTGGTCGGGCTGGCCGCCTTTCTTCTTCTCCCGTCCGAGGTGGAAAAGCTACACAAGCGTGCGTCAATCAACGGACCGGTTGACGCAACACTGTTGACGGCGGTCCGATGGGACCGGGTGTGCGCGGTCGGACCCTACTGTGACGGTTGGGGCGGCGATGGATTCTGCAAGCCGTTCGACGAGAGCACTTGGGGACTGGTGTACTTTCACGGCGAAGACGTCGCAGCGGTGAAGACATTTGATTGGGCGCGGATAAGCTACGCCGGTGCCCTTGGACCGGATTCCTGCCTGACTGCGAAGCAGCGGCCAACTCTCCAGACGTCCGGCCGAAACACACTGACTTTGGGTGCAGCAGCGCCATAAGCACACCCGTCGCGCTAGCATGTTTCCGGAAGCTTTCATACACTCGCGTGCATTTCTCAAAGCATGGCGTCTGACATGGTTGCGCGGATCAACACGGTTGCGTTCCAGGGCATCGAGGTTCTGGACATCGACGTTCAGGTGCAGATGTCCGGCGGCATCGTCGCCTTCACCGTGGTCGGCTTGCCCGACAAGGCGGTGGCCGAGAGCCGGGAACGGGTGCGGGCGGCGCTGCACGCGCTCGGCCTCGCCCTGCCGGCCAAGCGAATCACCGTCAACCTCGCTCCGGCGGACGTGCTGAAGGAGGGCAGCCATTTCGACCTGCCCATCGCGCTCGCCCTGCTGACCGTCATGGGCGTGCTGCCCGATCTGGAGATGAGCCGCTATTGCGCGCTGGGCGAACTGGCGCTGGACGGGGCGCTGACCCCGGTTGCCGGAGTGCTGCCGGCGGCGATCAACGCGCTGGCCCACGACCGCGGGCTGATCTGCCCGGAGGCCTGCGGCGGCGAGGCCGCTTGGGCGGGCGAGGGGCTGGACGTGTTGGCGCCCGCCACGCTGCTCGCCCTCATCAACCATTTCCGCGGCCAGCAGGTGCTGACCCGCCCCCGTCCGCGCATCCAGGAGAGCGCCGAGGCACCGCTCGACCTGCGCGACGTGAAGGGCAACGAGACGGCCAAGCGCGCCCTGGAGGTCGCCGCCGCCGGATCACACAATTTGCTGATGATCGGGCCGCCCGGCTCCGGCAAGTCGATGCTGGCGGCGAGGCTGCCGGGCCTGCTGCCGCCGCTCGACCCGGCGGAGGCGTTGGAGGTGTCGATGATCCACAGCGTCGCCGGGCTGCTGGAAGGCGGCCGGCTGCTGCGCCAGCGCCCCTACCGATCGCCGCACCAGTCGGCCAGCCTGCCCGCCCTGGTCGGCGGCGGCTCGCGCGCCAAGCCCGGCGAGATTTCCCTGGCCCACAAGGGCGTGCTGTTCCTGGACGAGTTTCCTGAATTTCCGCGTGGAACCCTGGAGGCGCTGCGCCAGCCGCTGGAAACCGGCAAGGCGGTGGTCAGCCGGGCGAACCACCACGTCACCTACCCAGCGCGGGTGCAGTTGATCGCGGCGATGAACCCCTGCCGCTGCGGCCATCTCGACGACCCGTCGCTGGCCTGCGCCCGCGCGCCGAAATGCGCCGCCGACTACCAGTCGAAGATCAGCGGACCGCTGTTCGACCGCATCGACCTGCACATCGACGTGCCCGCCGTCAGCCCCGCCGACCTCAGCCTGCCGCCGCCCGCCGAGGGCAGCGCCGACGTGGCCGCCCGCGTGGCGCTGGCCCGCGCCGTCCAGGCGGAGCGTTACGCCGGTTTCGGCCCCTTTCCCGAGGGCCGGGCGGTGCGCACCAACGCCGAGGCGGACGGCGAGCTTCTGGAAAAGGCCGCCGCCCCCGACCAACCGGGCCGCGCCCTGCTGACCGAGGCGGCGGAGCGGCTGAAGCTGTCCGCCCGCGGCTATCACCGCGTCATGCGCGTCGCCCGCACGTTGGCCGATCTGGACGGCGGGGGCGGCGTGCGCCGCCCGCACATCGCGGAGGCGCTCGGCTACCGCCGCATCGCCCCCGGACGATGAAGGTTTACTCCGCCGCCACGGCGTTGCCGTGGTTGGAATGATGATTCCGGTTGTGCAGGCAACGGCGCAGGCGGAAGGCGGTGATGATGGCCAGCGCGCCATAGGCGATCAGATAGCTGCCGACACCCAGCGCCACGGCCAGCAGGCCCAGCGACGGCAGGACCCACATGCCGAAGCCGAACAGAACCGACAGGGCGCCGGCCAGGCCCCAGGCCCATTTGCCGTGGGTGCGGTGCATGCGCCACGCCGTCATGATCTTGGCGAAGCCGGTGATGACCGACCAGGCAGCGATCACGAAGATCAGCGCGAACAGGCTCGCCTCCGGCCACAGCAGGGCCACGGCGCCCGCCACCAGACTGACCACGCCGTCGAGGATGAAAGGCAGGCTGCGCTCCTGCGCCTGGGCGGCGCGGACGCCGCCGACGATGGCGAACAGCCCGTCCATCAGCAGGTAGGCCGCGAGCAGAACCGCCAGGGTGGCGACCGTTGCCCCCGGCAGAAGGAAAGCCAGCAGGCCGAGCATCACCGCCGCGGCACCGCGCAACGCCAGCGCCCACCAGTTGCGCGCCAGCAGATCGTTCATACCCTGGACCCGCCGGGCCTCGTGCATCGCCTCCGTTGCCATGTCTCGTCTCCCCTCATCCGTTCGAGTGCATCGGGCGCGGGTGAACGCGTCCGATACATCACGGCAACAGGATCAGGAGGACTTCGTTGCGGCGGCGGGTTGTTGCAGCGGCGGGATTCGCGCGACTTCCGTGCAAATTCGTTGGGCAGGTCAGTTGTTGCGACCGTAGTCGCCCTTGCTGGGTTCGATGAAGTAGAAGAGCTTCGAGTCGAACTGCATGCCCTCGCGCGGGTTCATCAGCGCCACCTCGGTGGTCAGCCCCTGGGCGTCCAGCACCCGCCATTTGCGAAGCTGGAAGGGCCGGTCCTCGAAGACCAGCGTCAGGGTGCCCTTGCCGGGATCCTTGGTCTCGGTCAGGCTGATCTCCACCAGCCCCGGCGCCTGATAGACGCCGGTCACCGTCACGTCCCCGGACAGCCGGATGTTCTTGCGCAGGATGAAGTCGGCCAGCGTGCTGCCGATGGGGGCGCTGGACTGCTGCCGCATCTCCCCGTCCCAATAGAAGATGAAGGCACCGTCGGCGACGACGAAGTCCTTCACCGGCGGGTCGTACTCCAGCCGCATCCGGCCGGGACGCGCGAGGTAGAAGGTGCCGGCGGTCTGATGGCCGTTCGGGGCGACCTGCACGAACTTCGATTGCAGGGTGCCGATGCCGTTCAGGTAGCTTTCCGCCTGGGACACCAGCGTCTGGTCCTGGGCGGACAGGGCGGCGGCGCGTGGCGCGGCCAGGGTCGGCGCGGGAAACGCGCCGGACACGGCAACGGAAGCGGAGAGAGCGGCGGCGGCCAGGATGCGGCGGAACACGGTCTTCATGATGCCTGCTAGGTAACCGGACGTTCCGGGCGGAAATGGGGCGCGGCGGCGGTGGTTCCAAGGATTAAAGCGCATTCGCCACACCGCTGACGGTGCCCCCCACCCTAACCCTCCCCCGCCCAGAGGGAGAGGGACGGGGTGGGGGCAAGCACCTACTCACTCCTCGATGTTGCGGGCCAGGACCTCGCGCTTGCCGGCGTGGTTGGGCTTGCTGACCACGCCTTCGGTCTCCATCCGCTCGATCAGGCGGGCGGCGGAGTTGTAGCCGATGCGGAGCTGCCGCTGGATGAAGCTGGTCGACGCCTTGCGCTCGCGGCAGACCACCGCCACCGCCTTGTCGTAGAGGTCGTCGCCCGACCCGCCGCCGGCTCCCGACCCGTCGTCGAAGGAGGCGCCGTCCTCGTCGTCCTCCTCGGTGATGGCGTCGACGTAGCTGGGCTCGCCCTGCGTCTTGAGGAACTTCACCACCTGCTCGACCTCGCCGTCGGCGACGAAGGGGCCGTGGACGCGGGTGATGCGGCCGCCGCCGGCCATGTAGAGCATGTCGCCCTGGCCGAGAAGCTGCTCCGCCCCCTGCTCGCCGAGGATGGTGCGGCTGTCGATCTTGCTGGTGACCTGGAAGCTGATGCGGGTCGGGAAGTTGGCCTTGATGGTGCCGGTGATGACGTCCACCGACGGGCGCTGCGTCGCCATGATCAGGTGGATGCCGGCGGCCCGCGCCATCTGGGCCAGCCGCTGGATCGCCGCCTCGATGTCCTTGCCGGCGACCAGCATCAGGTCGGCCATCTCGTCCACGATGACCACGATGTAGGGCAGCTCCTTCAGGTCGAGCGGCTGCTCCTCGAAGATCGGCTTGCCGGTGTCGGGATCGAAGCCGGTCTGGACGCGGCGGGTCAGCAGCTCGCCGTCGGCGCGGGCCTCGCGCAGGCGGGCGTTGTAGCCCTCGATGTTGCGCACGCCCAGCTTGGACATGTTGCGGTAGCGGTCCTCCATCTCCCGCACCGTCCATTTCAGGGCGACGACCGCTTTCTTCGGGTCGGTGACGACCGGCGTCAGCAGATGGGGGATGCCCTCATAGACCGACAGCTCCAGCATCTTGGGGTCGATCATGATGAAGCGGCAGCGGTCGGGCGGCAGACGGTAGAGCAGCGACAGGATCATCGTGTTGATCGCCACCGACTTGCCCGAGCCCGTCGTGCCGGCGACCAGCAGATGCGGGAAGCGGGCGAGGTCGGCCACCACCGACTGGCCGCCGATGTCCTTGCCCAGCGCCAGCAGAAGCTTGCCCGCCGTCTTGTCGAAGACGTCGCCGGCCAGCAGCTCGCGCAGCAGCACCGTTTCGCGCTTGGCGTTGGGCAGTTCGATGCCGATGACGTTGCGGCCCGGCACCACGGCGACGCGCACCGACACCGCGCTCATCGAGCGGGCGATGTCGTCGGCCAGGCCGATGACGCGGGACGACTTGGTGCCGGGGGCCGGCTCCAGCTCGTAGAGGGTGACGACCGGGCCGGGATGGACCTTCTGCACCTCGCCGCGCACGCCGAAGTCGGACAGCACGCCTTCCAGCTTCACCGCGTTCTCGCGCAGCGCCGCCTCGTCCACCTTCTCACCGCGCACGCTGGTCGGGACGATCTGGAGCAGGTCGAGCGGCGGCAGCTCGTAGCCGTCCGCCTCCTCCAGATTGAGGGCGGCCTGCTTGGACGGGCGCCCCTGGTCGGCGGCCTTCTTGCCGCCGGTGGGCGGGGTGACCACCGGAACGGCGCGGGTCTTGGCCTCCACGCGCGGTTCGACGCTGATGGAATCGGACAGGCGGCCGCGCGGCGCGGCGCGCAGGGTGATGGCGGCGCTCTCCTCGTCGGGCGCGTCGTCCAGCGTCGGCTCGACGGCCTTCTTGTCCGTGGTGGCGAGGCTGGGCTCCCGGCGCAGCAGGTCGCCGGTCTGGCGGGCGGCGTTGCGGGCGGCCTCCGCGCCCTTGTCGCGCATGAAGGACACACCGGCCCGCGCGCCCCGCCCGAGGCGGGCGAGGCCGGCGGCGGTCTCGCGCAGGCTGGCCGCCCATTCGCGGATCGACAGGCCCATGGCGACGAACAGGATCAGCCCGCCAGCCACGCCGGCCACGGTGCCGACCAGCGGATTGCCGGGGCCGCCGAACAGCAGCTTGCTGACCCCGTCCAGCAGCACGATGCCGAAGCTGCCGCCGGGATGGCCGTTCAGCGGGTCCTCGCCCCCGCCGCCCATCCCGGCCAGGAACATGGCGACCAGAAGCACGCCCCACACCGCCAGCACGCTGCGGAACAGCGGGTGGCGGATGCTCTTCTGCAGGCTGAGCCGCCAGCCCCACATCATCGGCACCAGAGCCAGCAAATAGGCGGCCCAGCCCAGCGACTGGATCAGGACGTCGGCCAGATGGGCGCCGAATCGGCCGAACAGGTTGTGGATGTGGGTGTTCGCCGCCGGAACCGCGTTCCACGAGGGGTCGGCCGGGTTGTAGCTGCCCAGGATGACCATCAGCACCAGACCGACCACGCCCAGCGCGAAGCCCGCCAGCTCGCGCGCCCGCGCCACCACGAAGGCGCGCGTGGCGGGCGAGAAGAAGGGCGGCTTCTCCGGCCGTGCTCCGGCGGGCCGCGCTCCGGCGCTTTTGCCGCTTCCGCTGCGGGGGCTTGCGGGTCGTGCCATGGGCAGAAGGTCCTCAAGAACGTGCTGAACCGGACCCGTCCTTCGGGGCGAAAGACCGGGGTGACGTGAGCCGAAACGGGCGGCCCTTATCCCAGAATGCGGGCGATGGTGGCGCAGGCGTGGGCGACCGTCTCGGCGTCGTTCACCAGCGCGATGCGGATGAAGGGAGCGCCGGGATTGGCCTCGCCGGGGTTGCAGCGGGTCAGATAGGCGCCGGGCAGAACGCGGATGCCGCCCTCCGCCCACAGGCGGCGCGTCGCCTCCTCGCCGTCGCCGACCTCCAGCCACAGGAAGAAGCCGCCGTCCGGCCGGTAGTAGCCGTAGCGCCCCTTCAGCGAAGCCTCCGCCGCGTCGAACTTGGCGCGGTAGAGCGCGCGGTTCTCCTCGACATGCGCCTCGTCCCGCCACAGGGCGGCGCTGGCCGCCAGCACCGGCAGCGGCATTCCGGCGTTGGAGTAGCTGCGCAGGCGGGTGAAGCGGGACATCAGCTCCGGATCGCCGGCCACGAAGCCCGACCGCAGCCCGGCGGCGCTCGACCGCTTGGACAGGGAATGGAAGACCAGGATGTTCGCCCAGGGCTTCCCGTCATGGTTGAGGCCCGACGCCACCTGGAGCGCGCCGACCGGCGGCGTGTCCAGGTAGATCTCGGCGTAGCACTCGTCCACCGCCAGGATGAAGCCGTAGCGCCGCGCCAGCCCGATCGCCCGCTCCAGATAGGCAGCGTCCGCCGCCGCCCCCTGCGGGTTGGCCGGGGTGCAGAGGTAGAACAGCGCCGTGCGCTCCAGCAGCTCCGGCGTCAGCGCGTCGAGGTCGGGCAGAAAGCCGGTTTCGCGGGTGGAGGGCAGGAACACCGGCTCGGCCCCGGCGAGCAGGGCCGCTCCCTCGTAGGGCGCGTAGAAGGGGTTGGGCATCAGCACCGCCGGCTGACGGCCCGCCTTGCTCGGCGGCACGGCCAGCAGGGCCAGCAGGAACAGCGCCTCGCGCGTGCCGGACACCGGCAGGACGGACCTCTCCGCGTCGAACAGACCGTCCGGCAGGGCGTAGCGGCGGGTCAGCCAGGCGCCCACCGCCTCGCGGAACTCCGGCGTGCCGCCGACCGGCGGATACTTGCCCCACAGATGGGCGTTGGCGCGCAGCGTCTCGTCGATGATGGCCGGCGGCTGGTGCTGCGGCTCACCCACCGACATCATGATCGGCTCGGCGTTGGCGCGCGGCGTCACCCCGGACAGCAGGGCCGCCAGCCGGGTGAAGGGGTAGTCGGACAGCCGGTCGAGCCGGTCGTTGACGAGAGCGAAGGTGCCGAGGTCCGGGAGCGACATGCCGCCGAAGATCCTTTCCATGAGGACGGCCCGAAAAGGCCGGGCCGGCCCCGAGGGGCGCGGCCCGTCAGGGGCCTCTGGGGGCCTCTGCCCGATACGAAACGGAAACGATCCTACCGGCGGTGGAGTCCCGGCACAAGGGCACAAAACCGGACAAGGCCCGGTCAAGGGAAAGCATACGCCGCCCGTTCCGGCGGCCTTGACGCCACGGTGGAAAGACTGGCGCGCCCGGCCTCAAGTCACCGGGCAGATCATCGATGCCCTGCGGCAAGAAAAAGCGGACGTGCCGTCGCCCCTTGCGGGAGGGGCCGGGCCGTGACGCCCCGCCCTGTCCGCTTCCTCCAGGACGCCTCAGAGAGCTTCGGTGTTGGTCTCGCCGGTGCGGATGCGCACGGCCTGGGCGATGTCCAGCACGAAGATCTTGCCGTCGCCGATGCGGCCGGTGTTGGCGGCCTTCTGGATCGCCTCGACCACCTGCTCGTACTGGTCGTCGGACACCGCGACCTCGACCTTCACCTTGGGCAGGAAGCTCACGGAATACTCGGCGCCGCGGTAGATCTCGGTCTGACCCTTCTGGCGTCCGAAGCCCTTGACCTCGCTCACCGTCAGGCCCTGAATCCCGAGCGACGTCAGCGCCTCGCGCACTTCGTCGAGCTTGAACGGCTTGATGATGGCCATAACCAGTTTCATGTGGCTTCCCCTTGGGTATGCGTGTTTGCGGGCCCTTGCGGTCGCCCGGTCCCCCCTCGGCCGATCCCGCCGTGGCGGCGGGTTTTCCGAACGTGACTCGAGCGTGTTCGCCTCGACCATAAAAATCAATGTCTTCAAAAATCGTGCCGGTTGCAGAATCGGCCCTTTTCAGCGGTTTTTGGCTGTTTCGCCGATCGATTGGGCAGGTCATGCCCAAGAATTACGCAATTCGGGGACCGCGACGCCGCGCCGCTGGACATCCGGACCAAGCGGAACGATTGTTCGTACCCGTCTACACTGATCGAAGGGCAGCGCCATCATGACCGAATCGGGCACCACCGCAGCGCAGGAGATCACGACCGACGTCGTCGTGTTGGGCGGCGGACTGGCCGGACTCAGCATGGCGGCGGCGCTGGCCACCGCGGGCGTTCCGGTGGTCTGCATCGACCGCGACAGCCCGGACCGGCAGGCGGGGGACGACTTCGACATCCGCACCACGGCGGTCGCCTACGCCTCGATGAAGGTGCTGGAGGGGGCGGGCGTGTGGAAGCACATGGAGCCCTACGCCGGCCCGATCCTGGACATCCGGGTGGCCGACCAGTTCTCGCCCCTGTTCGTCCATTACGACCACAAGGACCTGACCTGGGACGGCAAGAACCAGCCCTTCGGCTGGATTCTCGACAACAAGGACATGCGCCGCGCCCTGTTCGCCCGCGCGAAGGAACTGCCCGGCCTGAACCATCTGGCCCCGGCCCAGGCCGTGTCGATCGAGCGCACCCGCGCCGGCGCCACGGTGACGCTGGCCGACGGGCGGGTGGTCAAGGCGCGGCTGGTCGTCGGAGCCGACGGGCGCCGCTCGCTGGCACGGGAGAGCGCCGGGATCAAGCTGCGCACCTGGGCCTACGACCAGACCGCGATCATTTGCACGATCCGCCATTCGGAGCCGCACAACGGCGTGGCGGTGGAGCATTTCCTGCCCAACGGCCCCTTCGCCGTGCTGCCGATGACCGAGAACCGCTCCTCCATCGTGTGGAGCGAAAAGCGGTCGCTGGTCGACATGTACCTGAAGCTGCCGGAGGACCAGTTCATCGACGAGCTGACCCGGCGGTCGGGCGGCTATCTGGGCGACATCGAGCTGGTGACCCGGCGCGACGCCTGGCCGCTGTCGGTGCTGCTGGCCGAGCGTTTCATCGCCGAGCGCGTGGCCCTGATCGGCGAGGCGGCCCACGCCATCCATCCCATCGCCGGGCAGGGGCTGAACCTGGGCCTGCGCGACGTGGCGGCCCTGGCCGAGGTGATCGTGGACGCCCACCGGCTGGGGCTGGACGTCGGCTCGCCGGAGGTGCTGGCCCGCTTCCAGCGCTGGCGCCGCTTCGACACGGTGCTGCTGGCCGCGGTGTGCGACGGCCTGGTGCACCTGTTCTCCAACAACATCCCGCCGATCAAGCTGGCCCGCGACGTCGGCATGGCCGTGGTCAATCGCCTGCCGCCGCTGAAGCGCTTCTTCATGCGGCACGCGATGGGCGTGGTCGGCGAACTGCCGCGGATGATCAAGGGCGTGCCGCTGTAAGACGCCGCCCGTCCGTCACCCCAACCCGAATTCCGACAGCGCCTCGTACACCGCGGCCCCCTTGCCCAGGTGGCTGCGGTAGAGCGTGAAGTGCTCCACCCGGATCGGACCGGCGCGGAACATCCCGCGCTCCTCGACGAAGCGCCCGATCCGGTCCTTCGGCGCGTCCTTCAGCCGGGCGAGCGTGACGTGGGGCGAAAATTTGCGCTCCTCCGCCGGCAGGCCGCAGCGGACCAGCGCCGACTCGACCTTGGACTGGAGGTGCGACAAGGCGTCGCTGCGCTCCACCCCGGCCCAGAGGACGCGGGCGTTGCGGCCGCTGCCGTACACGCCCACGCCGTCCAGAACCAGATCGAAGGCCGGCGCCGCGATTTGCGCCAGCGCCTCGTCGATCTCCGCCGCCTGATCCTCCGGCACCTCGCCGATGAAGCGGAGCGTCAGGTGCAGGTTGTCCGCGTCGGTCCAGCGGGCGCCGGGCACGCCGCCGCCCAGCCCCGCCAGGCGCCGGCGCACATCCTCCGGAAAATCGAGGGCGACGAAGAGACGGATCATTGGCTTTCCGGAACGGTTACGGGCAGGGGTCGGGATAGCGGGCGTTGACCGCCTCGATGTCCTTCAGCACCTCGTCCGACAGCGTGAGGTCCACCGCCGCGATGTTGGACTTCAGGTCCTCCAGGGTCGTCGCGCCGATCAGCGAGGACGCGACGAAGGGCTGCCGCAGGGTGAAGGCGATGGCCATCTGGGTCGGCGACAGGCCGTGGCGCCGGGCGACATCCAGATACTCTTTGGTGGCCACGTCGGCGTTGACGGTGGCGTAGCGCGACTTGCGGTGATCCAGCGCGCGGCGGGTGCCGGCGGGCACGGCGCCGTCCAGATACTTGCCCGACAGCGTGCCGGCGGCCAGCGGCGAATAGGCGAGAAGCCCGACATCCTCGCGCAGCGACACCTCGGCCAGACCTTGCTCGAAGGTGCGGTTCAGCAGGTTGTAGGCGTTCTGGATCGAGGCGATGCGCGGCAGGCCCTTGTCCTCCGCCAGCTTGAGGAACTGCATCACCCCCCAGGGCGACTCGTTCGAGACGCCGATGTGGCGGACCTTGCCGGACTTGACCAGCTCGTCGAGCGCCGCCAGAGTCTCCTCGATGGGCGTGCCGTCCTTCTCCGGCCGGTGGACGTAGTTGCGCGCGCCGAAGCGGTTGGTGGAACGGTCGGGCCAGTGGAGCTGGTACAGATCGATGTAGTCGGTCTGGAGCCGGCGCAGGCTGGCCTCGACCGCCGCGAAGATGTTGGCGCGGTCGAGCTTCGCCTCGCCGTTGCGCACCCAGGCGAAGCCGCCGTCGGTGGCCCCGACGACCTTGCTCGCCAGGATCACCTGGTCGCGCTTGCCGGTCGCCTTGAACCAGCTGCCGATCACCTCCTCCGTACGTCCGTACGTGTCGGCGGTCGGGGGGATGGCGTACATCTCCGCCGTGTCCCAGAAATTCACGCCCTCGCCGAGCGCGTAATCCATCTGGGCGTGGCCCTCGGCCTCGCTGTTCTGGCGGCCCCAGGTCATGGTGCCCAGGCCGATGGCGCTGACCGACAGGCCGGTGCGGCCGAGCGGACGGTATTGCATTTGGCTATGATCCTTAAAGGAACAGGGTGAGCACGCCTGTGTATCCATACAGGCGGGCGTTGGAGATCTCGCCGCTGGCGAAGAATCCGGCCAGCGGGATGTCGCCGAAGGTTTCGCGGATCAGCGCCAGTTCCTGGCTGCCCTCGCCGAACAGGCTGGGGCCGCGGGCGATGCAGCTGACATAGAGCGCGCCCTTCGGGGGGGTCTTCACGCGCTTCTTCAGATTGGCCAGCATGCGGCGCATGTCGGCCTCGGCGCTCTGCTGGTCGCGGCGGGTGAACAGGATGGGCTGGCCGCTCTGCACATGGTGGGCGACGGCGATCCAGCCGGCGCGCGGGTCGATGGCGATCAGGTCGCGGACCAGATAATCCGCGGTGTCGCTCCCGGCGATGGGCAGGCCGGCGAAGATGTAGCCGGACACCCGTTTGAGGTCGCGGGCCAGCAGTTCGCCAATGTCCTCCTTGAAGACCTCCAGCGCCGGGCGCCCGTCGATCTCAAGGACGACGTTGTCGTCCGCCGCGGTGATGGTGCGCACCGGGCCGATGGGCGTGCAGCCCTGGCTGAGGCCGGTGGCGACCGGCACCTGCGGCGCGAACAGCACGCCCGACACGCCGCCGTCGGCCACCGGCCCGGCGGTCATCGTGGCGGTGTTGCCGGGGATGGTGAATTGCGGGAACTCCGAGCGGGAGGCCGATAGGCCGCCGACCAGGAAGGCCCCGGTTGATTCCGCCAGCGAAACGACCAGCCCGGCCAAGTCCTGGTGGCGTGGGTCGGCGTGGGCGAGCGCCAGCATGGCGCCGTGCTTGTCCAGCCAGCCGCCGGCCATGCGGCGCAGCGGCTCCATGTCGCCCGACACCACCGGGAACAGGCGGAAGCCCTCCGGCGGCAGGCGGGCCACCATCACGGCGATGCCCGGCTTGTCGAAGATTTCCTCGTCGTTGGCGCAGATGCCGATGCCGACCGTGCCCACCCAGTCGCGGATGCCGGTGACGCCGCGCAGCAGCGTGACCATGCTCGTCGCGTGCTCGGCCAGCGCGTCGGTGATGTAGAGGAAGCCGAGGTTGCAGCCCTCCACCGCCCCCAGTTCGTCCAGGCAGGACTTGACGACGGCGCCCCATTCGGTGCCGGTGGCCGATGCGGCCTTGAAGTAGCTTTCGGTGGTGGCGGTGTCGCCGGCCAGGGTCGCCATGGGTCTTCAGCCTCCGTTTTTGGCGATGCCGTCCAGAAGGCGGGCGACATGGGGCGTGATGCGCTCCACGATCACCTTCACGCCGGCCGCGTTGGGATGGATGCCGTCAGGCTGGTTCAGCGCGGCGTCGGCCGCCACGCCGTCCAGGAAGAACGGGTAGAGCTGTACGTCGTACGTCTTCGCCAGATCCGGGTAGATGGCGTTGAAGCGGTCCCCGTACGCACGTCCAAGGCTGGGCGACGCGTACATGCCGGCCAGCAGCACGGGCAGCTTCTCGCCGGTCAGCCGCTTCAGGATGGCGTCGAGGTTGGCGCGCGCCGCGGCGGGGTCGAGTCCGCGCAGCATGTCGTTCGCCCCCAGCTCCACCAGCACGGCGTCCGGCTTGTCGGCCAGCGCCCAGTCAAGCCGCGACAGCCCGCCCGCCGTGGTGTCGCCCGACACGCCGGCGTTGACGACGGCGACGTCGTAGCCCTTCGCCCGCAGCGCCGCCTGCAACTGCACGGTGAATGCCTGCGCTTCGGGAAGGCCATAGCCGGCGGTCAGGCTGTCGCCGAGCGCGAGCAGGGTGTAAGGCCCCTTCCCCGAACCACCCTGGGCGAACGCGGGAACGGTCATGCCGAGTCCCGCAAGGACGGCGAGCGCGGCCAGCCCCGACCGAAGGAGGGCCATGTTGAAATGGCGGCGCACCATGCCATATGGCGTGAGGTTTTCCCGCCCGTTCCCCCGCCCGTTCCAGAGACGCATGCCAATGTCCCGACCCGATTCCGTTGCCTCTGCCATCGTCGATCTCGACGAGGTGCATCTGAGATTGGACAGCGCGGCCGGACCCGTCAACATCCTGAGAGGCTTGAATCTCCGCATCCAGCCCGGTGAACGGGTCGGCGTGGTCGGCCCGTCGGGCTCCGGCAAATCGACCATGATGATGGTCATGGCCGGGCTGGAACGCCCCACGGGCGGGACCGTGCGCGTTGCCGGACAGGATCTGGGCCGGCTGGACGAGGACGGGCTTGCGCGCTTCCGCCGCGACCATGTGGGGATCGTCTTCCAGGCTTTCCACCTCGTGCCGACGATGACCGCGCTGGAGAACGTCGCCATACCCCTGGAATTCGCCGGGGCCGCCGACGCCTTCGACCGCGCGCGGCAGGGGCTGGAAGCGGTCGGGCTGGGCCACCGGCTGAGCCATTATCCGGGCCAGTTGTCCGGCGGCGAACAGCAACGCGTCGCCCTGGCCCGCGCCTTCGTCGCGGAGCCGTCGCTTCTGCTGGCCGACGAGCCGACCGGCAACCTGGACATCGGCACCGGCGCCACCATCGTGGAGCTTTTGTTCGACCTCGCCGAGCGGCGCGGCACGACGCTGGTGCTGATCACCCACGACCCATCCCTGGCCGACCGCTGCGACCGGACCGTGCGCCTGACCGACGGGCGCATCGTCGACGACGGCATGGCCGCCCGCGCCGAGCGCGTCCGCGTGGCGGGGGACTGAACGTTTCTTTGGGGAGCGGTCGCTTTGGTGCCCCCCTCCCGGCCTCCCCCCGCTTCGCAGGGGGAGGAGATAAGCCCTCCCCTGCGAAAGCGGGGGAGGGTTGGGTGGGGGCCCGACGCGACCATTCCCCACCACCAATCCACACCCCCACCGGACGCCCCCATGACCAACCTCGCCCTCGCCTTCCGTCTGGCCCGCCGCGAGCTGCGCGGGGGACTAAAAGGGTTCCGCATCTTTCTGGCCTGCCTGACGCTCGGCGTCGCGGCCATCGCCGCGGTCAATTCCGTGTCCGGCGGCGTGCTGTCCGGTCTGCAGGCGGACGGGCGGGCCATCCTGGGCGGCGACGTCGCACTGCGGCAGATCTACGCACCGCCGACCGACACGCAGCGCGCCTGGCTGGAACAGGCTGGGCGCCTGTCGCAATCGGTGGAAATGCGCGCCATGGCGCGGTCCGCCGACGACTCGCGCTCCACGCTGGTCGAGCTGAAGGCGGTGGACGGCGTCTACCCGCTCTACGGCTCCGTGGCCCTGGCGCCGGAGGGCGACCTGCACACGGCGCTGGCCAACCGCGACGGGCGCTGGGGCGCGCTGGTCGAGGACGGGCTGCTCGACCGGCTGGGGCTGAAGACCGGCGACACGCTGCGGCTGGGCGAGGGCGAGTTCGCCGTGCGCGGTGTCCTGACGCGGGAGCCGGACCGCGCGTCCAACGGCGCCTTCTCGCTGGGGCCGCGGGTGATGATCGGCCTGCCGTCGCTGGAGGGCACCGGCCTGCTCCAGCCCGGCAGCATCGTCTACTGGACCGCCAAGCTGGCCCTGCCGCCGGGCACCGACGTGGCGGCATGGCAGAAGGCGCTGACGGCGCGCTTCCCCGACGCCGGCTGGCGGGTCCGCGATTTCACCAACGCCTCCCCGCAGATCGAGCGCTTCATCGACCGCATGACGCTGTTCCTGACGCTGGTCGGGCTGACCGCCCTGCTGGTCGGCGGGGTCGGGGTTGGCAACGCGGTGCGCAGCCATCTCGATTCGCGCGCCCGCACCATCGCCACGCTGAAATGCCTGGGCGCGCCGGGCGATCTGGTCTTCCAGGTCTATCTGCTGCAGATCCTCGCTTTGTCCGGGCTGGGCATCCTGCTGGGGCTGCTGCTCGGCGCGGTGGCGCCGCTGGGTCTGGGCTCACTGCTCGACTCGGTGCTGCCGGTGCCCACCCGGATCGGCGTCTACCCGAGCGCCCTGGCGCTCGCCGCGCTCTACGGCCTGCTGACCGCCCTGACCTTCTCGCTGTGGCCGCTGGGCCGCGCGCGGGAGGTGCCGGCGGCGGCGCAGTTCCGCGACGTGGTCGCCCCCGCCGGGGGCCGCCCGCGCGCCGTCTATCTGGCGGCGATGGTGCTGACCGTCGCGGCGCTGGCCGGGCTGGCCGTCGCCACCGCCCACAACAGGATGTTCGCCGCCTGGTTCGTCGGCGGCTCGATCGCTACCTTCATCGCCTTCCGCGTGGCCGCCTGGCTGGTGGTGCGCGGGGCGGCGGCGGCGGGACGGCCGCGCCGTCCGGGGCTGCGGCTGGCGCTCGCCAACCTGCACCGGCCGGGCAACCCGACCGGGGCGGTGGTGCTGTCGCTCGGCCTCGGCCTGACCGTGCTGGTCGCCATCGCGCTGATCGAGGGCAACTTCTCCCGCCGGGTCAACGAGACGATCCCGAAGGACGCGCCCAGCTTCTTCTTCGTGGACATCCAGCCCGACCAGTTCGAGCCGTTGAAGCAGACGCTCACCGCCCTGCCCGGCACCAGCGGGTTCGAGGCGGTGCCGTCCTTGCGCGGGCGGATCGAGACGGTGGACGGCAGGCCGGCGGAGAAGGCGCTGATCAACCCGGAGCAGTCCTGGGTGCTGTCCGGCGACCGCGGCGTGACCTACTCCGCCAAGCTGCCCGAGCATTCGGAGATCGTCGCCGGCTCCTGGTGGCCGGAGGATTACAGGGGCACGCCGCTGATCTCCATCCACCAGAATGTGGCGAACGCCTTCGGCATCGGCCCCGGCGCCACGCTGGGCGTCAACATCCTGGGCCGGACCATCGAGGCCAAGGTCGCCAACGTCCGCGCCGCCGACTTCTCGACGCTGGCCATCAACTTCACCATGGTCTTCGCGCCGGGCACGCTGGAACGCGCGCCGCAGACCTGGATCGCCACCATCCGCAGCACCCCGCAAGCGGAGCCGGAGGTGCAGCGCTCCGTCCTGCAGCGCTTCCCCAACGTCACGCTGGTGCGGGTGAAGGACGCGCTCGACACGGTGGGCACCATGCTGGGCCACATCGGCACGGCGGTGCGCATCACCGCGGGCATCACGCTGGCCGCCGGCACGCTGGTGCTGGCCGGCGCGGTCGCCGCCGGGCACCGCCGCCGGGTCTACGACGCGGTGGTGCTGAAGGTGCTGGGCGCCACGCGGGCCGACGTGCTGAAGGCGTTCCTGCTGGAATACGGGCTGCTCGGCATCCTGACCGCGGCCATCGCCGGGGTCATCGGCACCATCACGGCCTGGGCGGTGATGACCTTCCTGATGCGCTGGGACTGGACCTTCCTGCCGTCGGCCGTGCTGACCACGGCGCTGCTCAGCACGGCGATCACGCTGGCCTTCGGCTTTCTCGGGACGTGGCGGGCGCTCGGCCAGCCCTCCGCCCCGCTGCTGCGCAACGACTGACGGGAGCGGTCAGGCCGGTTCAGGGACGCGGTCGTCGGCGACGATCCGGTTCTTGCCGGACTGCTTGGCCGCGTACATGCGCTGGTCGGCCAGATCGACCAGCCTTTCCCAATCCACCGGGCGGTCGTGGAGGTATTCGGCGACGCCGATGCTGGCGGTCTGCAGGGTGCCGTCCGAGCGTTTGCCCAGCCCGCGCTCGTGCAACCGCTCCACCGCGGTCAGGGCACCCTGACGGCCGGTGTTGGGCATGATGACCACGAACTCCTCCCCGCCCCAGCGGACCAGCACGTCGGACTGGCGCAGCATGGCGCGGATCGCCTCCGCCGACCGCCCCAGCTGCTTGTCGCCCTGGTCGTGGCCGAACCGGTCGTTGATCGACTTGAAATTGTCCAGGTCGAAGAAGATCACCGACAGCGGATGGTCCGAGCGCTGGGCGTGGGCGAACTGCAGCCGCAGAAGCTCCTCCCCGATGCGGCGGGAGAAGGCGCCGGTCAGGCCGTCGTGGGACGCCTGATCGACCAGAGCCATCATGAAATGCAGTTGGCTCATCGCCGCCAGCGTCGCCACCACCATGATGAGCACCAGCAGCCACAGGGCGCCCAGATAGGAGGGGAAGGGGAAGACCAGCGAGCCGTAGACCCCGGCCAGCATGTGGGCCGCCAGCATCGGCGTCGCGAAGGCCAGCCCCTCCAGCGCGGTCAGCGGGAAGACGCTGAGCCCCGCCACCATCACGAAGGGCAGGAAGGCGTAGCCGGCGGCCACCGCCAGCGCGCTTCCCGCGATCATGTCCTCGTTCAGCATGGGGTGCGAGGCGAGGAAGAACACCGTCGGCACCGACAGCAGCAGGGCCAGCCCCCGCCACGCGCTGCCCATGTCGTCGCAGATCCGGTAGCCGAGCGCCAGCGCGCCGAAGGCGAAGCTGGAGACCAGCCGCAGGCCGGCCAGATAGCCCCACAACGGCCAGGGGAAGATGAAGACGTCGATGACGATCCACAGCGGCGTCAGCACGGCGAAGACCGCCGCGACCATGCGGACGCGGGAATGGATCAGCACGGCCCGGCGACGCTGGATGATCGGGGTGTGCCCCCCCGGATGCATCAGGTCGCGCAACTGCTCGAAGGAGAGATCGCCGCTCACCGCCTGGAATGCCCTCTCCGCGAACCGTCTGAGGAGATTAAGCGCTTGTTGATACACGCGATGCCCCCCATCGGCAACGGCAATTGCTGTGATTTCCAGGGATACGTGCGTATGCGGCGCGGCCTGTGGCGTCAGCGCATTTGTACGTGATTTGCCGGGACAGTCTTCCCGCCGCCCGCCGCTGTCAACGCTGGATTGGTCATACCACTGGGGCAAAAGCACGCGGTGCGTATGAAAAATGGCCCGGCATGAAAAAAGGCCCGGCTGGGGGCCGGGCCTTTTCCTACGGTCGGAAGGGCGGGAAACCGGTCAGTCCTTCAGGTCTTCCCAAAGCTCCTTCACCTTGGCGAAGAAGCCTTCGGACTGCGGGTGGGAGCCTTCCTTGCCGGCGTTGTCGAACTCGCGCAGAAGCTCCTGCTGCTTCTTGGTCAGGTTGACCGGAGTCTCGACGACGGCCTGGATGTACATGTCGCCGCGCTGCTGGCTGCGCAGCACCGACATGCCCTTGCCCTTGATGCGGAACTGGTGGCCGGACTGGGTGCCGGGCGGGACCGTCACCTTGGTGCGGCTGCCCTCGATGGTCGGCACCTCCACGGTGCCGCCCAGCGCCGCGGTGGTCATCGGGATCGGCACCCGGCAGTGGATGTTGGCGCCGTCGCGCTGGAAGATCGGGTGCGGCGCGATGGCCAGGAAGATGTAGAGGTCGCCCGGCGGCGCGCCGCGCAAGCCCGCCTCGCCCTCGCCGGCCAGACGGATGCGGGTGCCGTCCTCCACGCCCGCGGGGATGTTGACCTGGAGGGTCTTCTCCTTGCGCAGGCGCCCGGCACCGCCGCAGCTCTTGCAGGGGTCCTTGATGACGCGGCCCTGGCCGTGGCAGGCCGGGCAGGTGCGCTCGATGGTGAAGAAGCCCTGCTGGGCGCGCACCTTGCCGTGGCCCTGGCAGGTCGGGCAGGTGACCGGCTGGGTCCCCGCCGCCGCACCGGAGCCGCTGCAGGAATCGCAGGCGACGGTGGAGGGAACGCGGACATTGGCCGTGGTGCCCTTGAAGGCCTCCTCCAGCCCGATCTCCAGATTGTAGCGCAGATCCTGGCCGCGGCCCGACGCGGCACCGCCGCCGCGGCGCCCGCCCATGAACTCCCCAAACATCTCGTCGAAGATGTCGGCGAAGCCGCCGCCGCCGCCGCCGAAATCGAAGCCGCCGAAGCCGCCGCCGCCACCACGCCCGTTCTCGAAGGCGCCGTGGCCGAAGCGGTCGTATGCCGCGCGCTTCTGCTCGTCCTTCAGGACGTCGTAGGCTTCGTTGATTTCCTTGAACTTGTGCTCGGCGTCCTTATCACCCTGGTTGCGGTCCGGGTGATACTGCATCGCCATCTTGCGGTACGCTTTTTTGATCTCGTCCGCGCTGGCGCCCTTCGCCACCCCGAGCAGCTCGTAATAGTCCTGTTTCGCCATGGGCCCCGACCGCCTTCACATACAATAGACCAATCGTATCTCCGGCCCGCCACCGCAGGACGGATGACGGGCCGGACGATACTGCATGGCGCCGGGTTCTCCCGGCTGTGACACCGGAGGCAACGGGCGGCTGCCCAACGATTGCCTCCGGTTCCGAACGCTTACGCCGACTTCTTCTTGTCGTCGTCCACTTCCTCGAAGTCGGCGTCGACCACGCCCGGCTCGTTCGGGGCGGCGCCCGAAGCACCGGCGGCACCGGCGCCGGGGGCCTCGCCCTGGCCGGCCTTGTACATGGCCTCGCCCAGCTTCATCGACACCTGGGCCAGGGCCTCGGTCTTCGCCTTCACGGCCTCCACGTCCTCGCCGTCCATGACCGACTTCAGCTCGGCCACGGCGGCCTCGGCGGCGGTCTTGTCGGCGGCCGGGATCTTGTCGCCGTTCTCCTTGATCGTCCGCTCGGTGGTGTGGATCAGGGCATCGGCGTGGTTGCGGGCGTCCACCAACTCGCGCCGCTTCTTGTCGTCCGCGGCGTGGGCTTCGGCGTCCTTCACCATCTTGTTGATGTCGGCGTCCGACAGGCCGCCCGACGCCTGGATGCGGATCTGCTGCTCCTTGCCGGTGGCCTTGTCCTTCGCCGTGACGCTGACGATGCCGTTGGCGTCGATGTCGAAGGTCACCTCGACCTGCGGCACGCCGCGCGGTGCCGGCGGGATGCCGACGAGGTCGAACTGGCCGAGCAGCTTGTTGTCCGCGGCCATCTCGCGCTCGCCCTGGAAGACGCGGATGGTCACCGCGTTCTGGTTGTCCTCGGCGGTCGAGAAGGTCTGGGACTTCTTGGTCGGGATCGTCGTGTTGCGGTCGATCAGGCGGGTGAACACGCCGCCCAGCGTCTCGATGCCCAGGCTGAGCGGGGTCACGTCGAGCAGCAGGACGTCCTTCACCTCGCCCTTCAGCACGCCGCCCTGGATGGCGGCGCCGATGGCGACCACCTCGTCCGGGTTCACGCCGCGGTGCGGCTCACGGCCGAAGAACTGCTTCACCGCCTCGATGACCTTGGGCATGCGGGTCATGCCGCCGACCAGGATCACCTCGTCGATCTCGTTGGCCTTCAGGCCGGCGTCGCGCAGGGCGGCCTTGCAGGGCTCGATCGTGCGCTGGACCAGCTCGTCCACCAGGGCTTCCAGCTTGGCGCGGGTCAGCTTGACGTTCAGGTGCTTCGGGCCGGACTGGTCGGCCGTGATGAAGGGCAGGTTGACCTCGGTCTGCATGGCCGAGGACAGCTCGATCTTCGCCTTCTCCGCGGCTTCCTTCAGGCGCTGCAGGGCCAGGCGGTCCTTGCGCAGGTCGATGCCCTGCTCCTTCTGGAACTCGTCGGCGAGGTAGTCGATGATGCGGGCGTCGAAGTCCTCACCGCCGAGGAAGGTGTCGCCGTTGGTCGACTTCACCTCGAACACGCCGTCGCCGATCTCCAGCACCGAGACGTCGAAGGTGCCGCCGCCCAGGTCGTAGACCGCGATGGTGCCGGCGCCCTTCTTCTCCATGCCGTAGGCCAGAGCGGCCGCCGTCGGCTCGTTGATGATGCGCAGCACTTCCAGGCCGGCGATCTTGCCGGCGTCCTTGGTCGCCTGGCGCTGGCTGTCGTTGAAGTAGGCCGGAACGGTGATGACCGCCTGGGTCACCTTCTCGCCCAGATAGTTCTCCGCCGTCTCCTTCATCTTCTGCAGAATGAAGGCGCTGATCTGCGACGGGCTGTACTTCTTGCCGACGGCCTCCACCCAGGCGTCGCCGTTGTCGCCGGAGATGATCTTGTAGGGGACGAGGCCCTGGTCCTTCTTGGTCAGCGGATCGTCGTAGCGGCGGCCGATCAGACGCTTGATCGCGAAGAGGGTGTTCTCGGGGTTCGTCACCGCCTGACGCTTGGCCGGCTGGCCGACCAGACGCTCCGCGTTCTGCGCGAAGGCGACCATGGAGGGCGTGGTCCGCGTGCCTTCGGCGTTCTCGATCACCTTGGCGCTGGAGCCTTCCATGACGGCCACGCAGGAGTTCGTGGTGCCGAGGTCGATGCCAATGACTTTGCTCATGTTCAGCCTCTGTTGTTCGGCAGATGCGTGGCGGCCCGTATGGTCCGGCACCGCCGCGATCCCCTTGGGGTCGGTGGAACGGTTGGGTGGATTCACGTCTGTCGCCGGAGATATAGGCAGGTGCGTTTCGGGCTGCAACGTCCTGGTCATTCCGCCAACCGTCAAAAGGCCAAAAGGTGACGCGCACGCCGGGGCATATCGTCACGCCTGCGGCTTCGCGTCGCAAGTGAATACCGGGGTATTCAGAAGCATAAGGCGTGCAGCGGGCTTCCTTTGTCCCCCCACCGCGCCGAAAGCGGTCTGTTACAGGGCTTTAACACAAACAAAACCCCCGCAACCCAGCCATGTTAACTTTTCATTAACAAGTAATGGTGTGCATTATTGCGCACAATCAATTGCCGGTTGCCTTGTTTCTTTGTTGTCCGAAGATTCTAATAGTGGAGAATCGAAGGAAATATGATATATCCCTCACTGGTCAGGGGGCCGCTCTTGCTCGCAGATATGGCTTTCCGAAGCGGGACCGTGTGCAGCATTCCATAGGGGGATCAAGATGATGGACGAACGGCGCGACATGGCTCTGGCCATCAAGTCCTGCCTCGACAGCCTTATGGACGACGCGACGAAGTGCGACTTGGACGATCTGGCGCGCTTCATCAGCCTGGCCGCCCTGGCGGCGGAGGAGGCGGCCATGGCCTTCGATCCGAAGGCGGCGCAGTTGAAGGCCCTGATGTCCGGCGGCGCCGGCCACTGCTGACCACCGGAATCTTGATTGCCGGAATCTTGATTGCCGGAATCTTGATTGCCGGAATCTTGATTGCCTGAGCGCTGAACGCCCGAACCGGCGCGGGAACGCCGGAGACTTCGGGCTCGCAAGACATCAGGCCGCCAAAGAACATCAGGCCGCCAAAGAAAAAGCCGCCCTCGACGGGGCGGCTTTCCTGTTTCCGGAGGCAATCCCTCAGCCTTTTACAGAATCTCCGCCGCGCGGATCGCCCCGTCGAGCAGGGCCAGCGTGCCGGCGCAGGACTCGTCCCCATCCATGACCATGGGCAGGCGGTAGCTGAACATGGCCGCCGCCGCCTTGCCGTCCCGCTCCGCCCCGACCAGCCAGAGGTAATGGGCGTCGGTGCCGCCGTCCTCCTCCGTCATCATCACCGCCTGGGCCAGCACGCCGTCGTCGCCCCAGGGCTCGACGATCCGGTCGCTGGCGCGCTGGTCGTCGGGGCGCACGAAGCGCAGCGCCATCTCGCGCAGCACCGCCACGGCGCCGTCCGGCCCGTCCTTGGGCGCCACCCGGTCGGTGACCAGCCGCAGCACGCCCCCCGCAGGGGCCGGCGGGTGGAAGGCGGCCACGGCGTGGCCCTCATGCTCCTCCACCTCCGCGCGCCAGCCGTCCGGCAGCCGGAACCGCACCACCCCTTCCCATTCCACGCTGTGGCCTGCATCGTTGCCGGCGCTGTGGCCGTCCTGTCCGCCCGTCACGGCATCCTCCCCTGATCCTGTGCCGGCACTTTAGGCCGAACCGTCGGCGAATCCAGCCTTGATCGCGGCCCACAGAGCCACCATGGTTCGGCGATGATCGTTTCCGCCAGCTACAAGACGGACATTCCCGCCTTCTACGGGCGCTGGTTCCTGAACCGGCTGGAGGCCGGACACTGCCGCATGGTCAACCCCTACGGCGGCCAGACCTACCGCATCGGCCTGACCCGCGCGGAGGTCGACGGCTTCGTCTTCTGGACCAAGAATCTCGGCCCCTTCCTGCCGGCGCTGGAGGAGGTGTCCGGGCGTGGCTTTCCCTTCGTCGTCCAGTACAGCATCACCGGCCTGCCGGGCGCGCTGGAGCGCTCCGTCCCCGACGCGGAGCGCGCGGTGGAGCATATGGCCCGGCTGCGCGACCGCTGGGGGCCGCGCGCCGCCGTCTGGCGCTACGACCCCATCGTGACGGCGCCCATCGTGGAGGCAGACGCCACGCCGCCGTCCTGGCACCGCGAGACCTTCGCCCGGCTGGCCGGCCGGATGCGCGGCCTGACCGACGAGGCGGTGGTGTCCTTCCTCCAGCCCTACCGCAAGACGGCGCGCAACCTGGACGCCGCCGGTGTGCCCTGGCGCGACCCGGACCCGGAGGAGAAGCGCGCCCTGCTGGCCGACCTCGCCGGCATCGCCGCGGAGCACGGCATGGCGCTGACGCTGTGCACCCAGCCGGAGCTGGCCGGTGTCCCCGGCACGGCGCCGGCCCGCTGCGTCGACGCGCAGCGGCTGTCCGACGTCGCCGGGCGGGCCGTCGCCGCCAAAGAGAAGGGCAACCGCCCCGGCTGCCTGTGCGCGGAAAGCCGCGACATCGGCGATTACGACACCTGCCCGCACGGCTGCGTCTATTGCTACGCCGTCGCCAACCGCGCCACCGCGCAGCGACGCTTCGCCGCCCACGACCCGGCGGGAGAGTTCCTGTTCACGCGGGAACGGGCGGGGTAAGGGCCCCCCAGCCCGCCGTCTCGGCGCCTTCCCGGTTACGGGCAGACCTTCTTCACGGTCTCGACCAGCTTGTCCGGGTTGAAGGGCTTGACCAGCCAGCCGGTGGCCCCGGCCTCGCGGCCGGCGGTCTTCTTGGCGGGGTCGGCCTCGGTGGTCAGCAGCAGGACGGGGGTCGCGCGGTTGAGCGCGCTGCCGCGGATGGCCCGGGTCAGGGCCAGACCGTCCATGCCCGGCATGTTCAGGTCGGTGATGATGCAGTCGAACTTCTGCCGGTTGACCTCCGCCAGGCCGGCGGTGCCGTCCGCCGCCTCGGTGACGCCATAGCCGGCGTTGCGCAGCGTGAAGGCGACCATGTCGCGGATGGTCTTGGAGTCGTCGACGGTCAGGATGGTCTTGGCCACGGGTCCGGTTCCCTGAATGAGCGGCCGCCCGGAACGGGCAATTCCTGGGGCGCCGCGAGACTCCCCGACGCGAACCGGGGTTCCGATGCGAATAGGCGAAGGACTCTCCCGGCGCAAGCCCTTCGGTACGCAAAGGATCGCGGGCGGACGCCCTTCGTGAGGCGGCTGGACGAAAAAAAAGCGGCGCGCCGGACCATGCCGCCGCGCCGCCGCGAGAGACGTGCCGCCTGCCGTCCGGAGGACGGTCAGGCCATCCGTCCCGAGGACGGTCAGGCTTTCGTATCGACGTGCTGGCCGCCCATCTCGTGAGGACCGGCCTTGGCGACGCCCACCATGGCCTCGCGCAGCAGGCGGCCATGGATGGTGTAGCCGGGCTGGAGCACCTGGACGACGGTGCCGGCGGGCTTGCCGGTGTTCTCGATCTCGAACATCACCTGATGGAAGTTCGGGTCGAACAACTCGCCGGTCGGGTCGATCTTCTTGATGCCCGCACGCTCGAAGGCGGAGATGAGCTGGCGCTCCGTCGCCTCCACGCCGACGGAGAGGCCCTTCAGCACCTCGTCGTTCTCGCGGCCCTCGGCGGGGACGGCCTCCAGCGCGCGGCGCAGGTTGTCGGCCACCGTCACCAGCTCCTTGGCGAAGCTGGACACGGCGAACTTGCTGGCGTCCTCGCGGTCGCGCTGGGCGCGGCGGCGGGTGTTCTCCACCTCGGCCATCTGGCGCAGGAGCTGGTCCTTCAGGCTGGCGACCTCGGCCTCAAGCTGGGCCACGCGATCCCCGGCACCGGCGTCCGCGGCCTTGTCCTGGGCGGCCTTGTCCTGGACGGCTTCGGTCTGCTCCACCTCGGCTTCGGCGGGCTTGTTCTGCTCTTCGCTCATGGCTCTCTCGTTGTCGTCTTGGGTCGTCGTCTGGTGGGGGATGGGTGAAGCATTGCCAAGGGCGTCACCCGACAAGGCGGCTGATGACCTTGGCTGTATAATCCACAAGCGGGATGATCCGGGCATAATTGATGCGGGTCGGGCCGATCACACCGATGGCGCCGATCACCTGCTCGCGGCTGTTCTGGAAGGGCGAGATGATCAGCGAACAGCCGGAATGGCCGAACAGCACATTCTCCGCGCCAATGAAGATCTGCACCCCGTCCCCCTTCCCGGTGGCGTCGAGCAGGCGCAGCATGGTCTCCTTGGTCTCCAGCGCCTCGAACAGGGCGCGCACGCGCTCCAGGTCCGACAGGGCGGTGACGTCCTCCAGCAGCTTCGCCTGGCCGCGCACGATGAGCTGGCCGCTGTTCTGCCCGCCGCTGCCCGCCCAGGTGGCAAGGCCGGCGGAGACCACGCGCTGCGACAGTTCGTCCAGTTCGGTCTTCTGATCCTCGATCTCGCGCAGCACGGCCTGCCGCGCCTCGTCCAGCGTGCGGCCGACCAGCTTCGCGCTGAGGAAGTTCGACACCATCTGGAGCGTCGCGGCGGGAACGCCCACCGGCACCTCGATGACGCGGTTCTCGACCAGCCCGTCCTCGTTGACCAGCACGACCAGCGCGCGGCCAGGGGCCAGCGAGACGAACTCGATGTGCTTCAGCGGCCGGTCGGTCTTCGGCGCCACCACCAGCCCGGCGCAGTGCGACAGGCCGGACAGCAGGGTGGACGCCTCGCCCAGCACGTCCTGCAGCGACCGCCCGGAGGAGGCGCATTTCGCCTCGATGGAGCCGCGCTCATCCTCGGTCAGGCTGCCGATCTCCAGCAGGCCGTTGACGAACAGGCGCAGCCCTGCCTCGGTCGGGATGCGGCCGGCGGAGGTGTGGGGGGCGTAGAGCAGCCCCTGCTCTTCCAAGTCGGCCATGACGTTGCGGATGGTCGCGGGCGACAGGGCCATGCCGAGCCTCCGCGAAATCGTGCGCGAGCCCACCGGCTCGCCGGTCGCCACATAGGCGTCGACGATCAGCCGGAAGATCTCGCGGGACCGTTGGTTCAGCTCGGTGATCATGGCGGGGCGGGAACCGGACGATGCTGTTGAGGCGCGGAAGGGGCGTCCCGAATTTAGGCAGGTGTCACCGCCGAATCAACGTGCGCCCCGGTTGCGCGCTGGACGGCGGGGGCAGCGGGCGCTAGCTTGCCGCCGTTTTCAACAGATTTGCGGATCATGCCCGATGCGTCCCTCCGGCCGCGCCCACGACCAGTTGCGCACCATTTCCCTTGAGCCCCATTTCAGCAAGCACGCCGAGGGGTCCTGCCTGGTGCGTTTCGGCGACACGCACGTCCTGTGCACCGCCAGCGTGGACGAGGGCGTTCCGCGCTTCCTGAAGAACACGGGCCTCGGCTGGGTCACCGCCGAATACGGCATGCTGCCGCGCTCCACCCACAGCCGCACCGACCGCGAGGCCGCCAAGGGCAAGCAGTCGGGCCGCACCCAGGAGATCCAGCGCCTGATCGGCCGCGCGCTGCGCGCCGTCACCGACCGCGCCGCCATGGGCGAGAAGCAGATCAAGATCGACTGCGACGTCATCCAGGCCGACGGCGGCACCCGCACCGCCGCCATCACCGGCAGCTTCGTCGCCCTGCATCTGGCCTTCCAGCATCTGATGCAGATCGGCGCCCTCAAGACCATGCCGCTGACCGACCATGTGGCCGCCGTCTCCTGCGGCATCTACAAGGACGCCAGCGTCCTCGACCTCGACTACGCCGAGGATTCGACGGCGCAGGCCGACGCCAACTTCGTCCTGACCGGCAACGGCGGCATCGTCGAGGTGCAGGGCACCGCCGAGGAGCGCCCCTTCAGCGAGCCGCAGTTCATGGAATTGCTGGCGCTCGCCCGCAAGGGCATCAACGAGCTGGTGGCCTTGCAGAAGGCGGCGATCGCGGTGAAGTAAGGCGCGGTTGCGCTTGCCCCCACCCTCCCGCTTCGCGGGCCCCTCCCTCCCCCGCTCTCGCAGGGGAGGGACGATTTCCCCTCCCCTGCGAGAGCGGGGGAGGGTCAGGGTGGGGGCAAAGGTATGTGACAGAAGGAACTCCCCATGACCACGCCTCCCCGCCGCTTCACGGGCGGCACGCTGGTGATCGCCAGCCACAACAAGGGCAAGGTCCGCGAGATCGCGGAGCTGCTCGGCCCCTACGCCGCCTCCTTCGTGTCCGCGGGCGAGCTTGGCCTGCCGGAGCCGGAGGAGACGGGCTCCAGCTTCGTCGCGAACGCCGAGCTGAAGGCCCTGGCCGCCGCCAAGGCAGGGCACGTCGCGCTGGCTGACGACAGCGGGCTGGTGGTGCCGGCGCTGAACGGCGATCCCGGCATCTACTCCGCCCGCTGGGCCGGTCCGGCCAAGGACTTCCAAATGGCCATGGGCAAGGTCGAGGACGGGCTGAAGGGCCAGGCCGACCGCAGCGCCTATTTCGTCTGCGCCCTGTCACTCGCCTGGCCGGATGGCCATGTCGAGACGGTCGAGGGCCGCTGCCCCGGCACCCTGGTCTGGCCGCCGCGCGGCGAGCATGGTTTCGGTTACGATCCGATGTTCAAGCCGGACGGCTACGACATCACCTTCGGCGAGATGGACCCGGCCAAGAAGCACGAGATGAGCCACCGGGCCGACGCCTTCCGCCAGCTTGTGGAGCGATGCTTCAAGTGATTCCTGATCCTGGCTTCGGGATCTACATCCACTGGCCCTTCTGCAAGGCGAAGTGCCCGTACTGCGACTTCAACAGCCACGTCCGCGACCGGGTCGAGCATGACCGCTGGCGCGCCGCGCTGGTGCGGGAGCTGGATCATTACGCGGACGCAACACCCGGCCGCCGGGTCACCTCGGTCTTCTTCGGGGGCGGCACGCCGTCGCTGATGGAGCCGGCGACGGTCGGCGCCGTGCTGGAGCGCATCGCCGCCCGCTGGACGGTGGGCAGCGATTTGGAAGTGTCGCTCGAGGCCAACCCGACCTCGGTCGAGGCCGACAAGTTCCGCGCCTTCCGCGCCGCCGGAGTCAACCGCCTGTCGATGGGCATCCAGGCGCTGGACGACGCCGCGCTGAAGTTCCTCGGCCGCCAGCACAGCGCGGCCGAGGCGACCGGCGCCATCGCTCTGGCCGCCCGCACCTTCCCCCGCTTCAGCTTCGACCTGATCTACGCCCGCCCCGGCCAGTCCGTCGCGGCGTGGGAGGCGGAGCTGACCCGCGCGCTCGACCACGCGGTCGGTCACCTCTCGGTCTATCAGCTGACCATCGAGGAGGGCACGGCCTTCTTCCCCCTGCACGCGCGGGGCGATCTGGTGCTGCCCGACGAGGATCTGGCCGGCGACCTCTACGAGGCGACGCAGAGCCTGTTGGACCGCGCCGGGCTGCCCGCCTACGAGATCTCCAACCACGCCCGCCCCGGCGAGGAGAGCCGCCACAACCTGACCTACTGGCGCTACGGCGATTACGTCGGCGTCGGTCCCGGCGCCCATGGCCGGCTGACGCTGGACGGCGAGAAATTCGCCACCCGCGCCCACCGCGCCCCGGAGATCTGGCTGGAGCGGGTGGAGCGCGACGGCCACGGCGCCGCCGCGCCCGAACCGGTCGCCCGCGAGTCCCGCGGGTCGGAGCTGCTGATGATGGGGCTGCGCCTGCGCGAGGGGGTGGCCCGCGCCCGGCTGGTCGAGGAGACCGGCCGCGACATCGACGGGCTGGTTGATTCCGGCGCTCTGGAGCGTCTGGTGGCCGGCGGTTTCCTGGAGGTCGGCAAGGACACGTTGCGCGCCACGCACGAGGGACGGCAACGGTTGAACGCCGTGCTGGGGGCTCTTCTGGCCTGACCGCGCTAATACCCGGAAACGTGGTGTGACAAAGGCGCCCAGTCCCCGGCGCACCCCGCATTTTTATACGTCCGTTTATAGTTTCCTGTGACTGTCGGCCATCCTTGAAGTCCTGGCGAAGGACAAGGGCAAACAATTGCCGCTTGCCGGGACACAGGGAAGGGCAGACAGTTTCAGGCAGACATCCCATGATCCTCACAAGGCTTTCCATTCGGGCCAAGCTGTGGACGCTCGTCGTCGCGGCTTCGGTCGCATCCTTCGCCATCGCCGGCGCCGGCCTTTACCTCAACTACAGCCGCATGCACGCCGACCGGCTGGAGACGCTGCACAGCATTGTGGAAACCGGGGTCACCCTGGCCACCACGCTGGAGGCGGAGGCCGCCGCCGGCAAGATCACCCGCGAGGAGGCCCAGGCCCGCTTCAAGGCTGCGGTGGCCGGCATCCGCTACGCCGGCGGCAAGGAGTATCTCTTCGCCCACACCATGGACGGCTACGGCTTCGCCCACGTCAACGCGAAGCTGATCGGCGCCGACGTCAAGCCGCTGAAGTCGGCCAACGGCGTCCACATGATCGTGGAGTTCATCCGCATGGTCCGCGCCACCGGCGACGGCCTGCTGGAATACGACTGGCCGCGCACGGTCGGCGGCAGCGATCTGGCGGTGAAGCTGGGCTATGTCCGCGGCTTCGAGCCGTGGAACATCTTCATCGGCAGCGGCATCTTCATCGACGACATCCGCGCCGCCTTTCTGGACCAGCTGTGGACGCTGGCCGCGGTCATCCTGGTCCTGGCGGTGCCGGCCATCGGCCTGATCGCCTGGGTCGGCACCGACATCAGCCGGGTGCTGCGCGGGCTGGGCGCCAAGATGCGCTCGCTGGCCGACGGCGACCTGTCCACCCGCTTTCCGGAGGCGGAGCGCGGCGACGAGATCGGCGCCATGGCCAAGGCCGTGCTGGTCTTCCAGACCAACGCCCGCGACAAGCAGCGGCTGGAGGCCGAGCAGGCCGCGTCGGCCCAGCGCGCCGAGGAGGAGAAGCGCCGCGCCATGCTGGCGCTGGCCGCCAGCTTCGAGCAGAGCATCGGCGCCGTCGTCCGCACCGTGTCCGACGCGGCGGCGACCATGGAGGAGCGCGCGGCCGAGATGAACCGCGCCGCCGCCCAGACCGACGAGCTGGCGACCTCGGTCGCCGCGGCGACGGAGCAGACCTCCGCCAACGTGCAGACCGTGGCCGCCGCGTCGGAGGAGCTGGCCGGCTCGATTCAGGAGATCAGCCGGCAGGTCGCCGAGTCGTCGCGCATCGCGGGCGAGGCGGTGACCCTCAGCGGGCGGGCCAACGACAAGGTCGGCGGGCTGGCCGAGGCGGTGCAGAAGATCGGCGCCGTGGTGCAGCTCATCAACGACATCGCCAGCCAGACCAACCTTCTGGCGCTGAACGCGACCATCGAGGCGGCCCGCGCCGGCGAGGCCGGCAAGGGCTTCGCCGTGGTGGCGAGCGAGGTCAAGGCGCTGGCCAACCAGACCGCCAAGGCCACGGAGGAGATCGCCGCCCAGGTCGCCAACATCCAGACGGTGACCGGCGACGCGGTCGGCGAGATCCAGGGCGTGACCCAGGTCATCCTGCGGGTGAACGAGATCGCCACCTCCATCGCCTCCGCGGTCGAGGAGCAGGGGGCGGCGACCCGCGAGATCAGCCGCAACGTCCAGGAGGCGGCGGGCGGCACGCAGGAAGTATCGGCCAACATCACCGGCGTCACCGGTGCTGCGACCCGGAGCGGCGCCACCGCCCGTGACGTGTTGGAGATGTCGCGGCGGTTGGGCCACCAGCTCGACACGCTGCACCGCGAGGTCGGAGGCTTCCTCCAGCAGCTCCGCGCGGCGTAAGGTGGGGTGAACGGACCGGGAAAGGGGTTGGGATGCGCATCAGTCTGGTGGTGGCCGCGGCGCGCAACGGCGTGATCGGCCGCAACGGCACCCTGCCCTGGTCCCTGCCCGGCGACCTGAAGCGCTTCCGGGAGCTGACGATGGGCAAGCCGGTCCTGATGGGCCGGCGCACCTGGGAGTCGCTCCCCCGCAAGCCCCTGCCCGGCCGCGACAATCTGGTGGTCAGCCGCAGCGCCCCGCCGGGCGAGCGGGACGGCGCGCGCTGGTTCGGCGGCCTCGACGCGGCGCTGGACTGGTGCCGCGCCAGCGCTGTGCCGGAGATCAGCGTGATCGGCGGCGCCGAGCTGTTCCGCGAAACCCTGCCGCTCGCCGACATCGTCCACCTGACCCGCGTCGAGCAGGATGTCGAGGGCGACACCGTCATGCCGCCGTTGGGGCCGGAGTGGGTGGAGACGGAGCGCGGCCCGTTGTTGAGCGAAAATGGTCTGGATTACCGGTACGTGGACCTCGTACGGCGCTCCGTCGGGGCCGGCCCATAACGGGTCAGCCCAGCAGCGCCCGCACCCGCTCGGCGTCCTCCGGAGACGCCGGGTTGTAGACGAGCATCGTCAGGTCCGGGCGCCCGTCCACGGCGAAGGCCGAATATTCCAGCTCCAGCGTGCCCAGCGTGGGGTGGCGCAGGCGTTTGACGCCTTCCCCGAAATGGCTCACGTCGTTCGCGGTCCACAGGGCGGCGAATTCGGGACTCTGGCGCGACAGATCCTCGACCAGGGCTTTCACCGCGTCGTCGGCACCGGCACGCGCCGCATCGGCGCGGAAGGCGCCGACGACGAAGCGCGCCACGCCCTCCCAATCGAACTGGGCGGCCCGCACGCGCGGGTCGCAGAAGATGAGCCGCAGGATGTTGCGCCGGGCCGCCGGCAGGGCGCCGTAATCGGTCAGCACCGCGGCGGCGGCGCGGTTCCAGGCGACGACGTCCCAGGTCGCCGTCTTGAGCAGGGCGGGGCTGGGGTTCAGCGCGTCCAGCACGCGCTGCAGGCGCGGCGTGACCGCCTCCCCCACCGGATAGCGCACGGTCGGCAAGCGGTTGAGGCCGAGGAGGAAGAGATGCTCGCGCTCGGCGTCGGTGAGCATCAGGGCGCGGGCGATGCGCTCCAGCACGTCGGCGGACGGCGCTCCGCCACGCCCCTGTTCCAGCCAGGTGTACCAGGTGGTGCTGATGTTGGCGCGCTGGGCGACCTCCTCGCGGCGCAGGCCGCGGGTGCGCCGACGCTCCGCGGAAAAGCCGAAGGCCGCGGGATCGAGCCTCGCCCGGCGGTCCTTCAGATAGGCGCCCAAGCGGCTCTCACCGGAGCGGTGTTGCGCGGAACCGTTCTCCGTCATGACGCGCCGGCCCGTCCTGTTGGTCATTATACCCCGATAACGTCACGACTTTACCAGGATAAGCCCCTCGCCGACAGTGGCCTGCGACCCTGATCGGAAGAGGTTTCCCCATGCGTGTCTTCGTCACCGGTGCCACCGGCTTCGTCGGTTCGGCCATCGTTCAGGACCTCCTCGCCAACGGGCACCACGTTCTCGGCCTCGCCCGCTCCGACGCTTCGGCGGCGGCCCTGGCAGCGGTCGGGGCGGAGGTCCACCGCGGCTCCCTCGACGACCTGGAGAGCCTGCGCGCCGGGGCCTCCGCGGCCGACGGCGTGATCCACACCGCCTTCAACCATGACTTTTCGCGCTTCGTCGACAACTGTCGGGAGGACCATCAGGCGATCCTGGCGCTGGGCGAGGCGCTGGAGGGCAGCGACCGCCCTCTGCTGGTGACGGCCGGCGCGGTCGTGGCCGCGCGCGGGCCGGTGGCGGTGGAGAGCGATCCGCACCGGCCGCCGACCGACGCCCTGCCCCGCCGCACCGAAGTCGCCGCCGCGGAACTGGCCGCCCGCGGCATCCGGGTCGGCGTCATACGCCTGCCGCCCTCGACCCATGGCGTGGGCGACCATGGCTTCGCGCGCATCCTGCACGACATCGCCCGTAGGACGGAAGTCTCGGCCTACATCGGCGACGGTGGGAACCGCTGGGCGGCGGTGCACCGCCGGGATGCGGCGCGGCTGTACCGGCTGGCCCTGGAGGCCGGGGCGCAGGGCGGCCCGTTCCACGCCATCGCCGAGGAGGGCGTGCCGCTGCGCCGCGTTGCCGAAGCCATCGGCGCGCGGCTGGGCCTGCCGGTGGTCTCGAAGACGCCGGACGAGGCGGCCGCCCATTTCGGGTGGTTCGCCTTCTTCGCCGGCATCGATTGCCCGACCTCCAGCGCCCACACCCGCGCCCTGCTGGGGTGGGAGCCGCGCGAGACCGGCCTCGTCGCCGACCTTGGCCAGCCCGGCTACTTCACCGAGTGACCGGCCGGCGGGGGATTGCTAGGGGCTTCGGCTCTCAGGCCCCCTTGTTCTCGCGGTGGCGGCGCTCGATGGCGTCCCACAGGGTGGCCTCCAGCGCCGACCCGTCGAGTCGGTTGATCTCCTGGATGCCGGTGGGCGAGGTCACGTTGATCTCGGTCATGTAGTCGCCGATCACGTCGATCCCGACGAAGACCAGACCCTTCGCGCGCAGCACCGGGCCGATGGCCTTGCAGATCTCCTGCTCGCGCAGGGTCAGCTCCGTCTTCTTGGCGCTGCCGCCGGCGTGGAAGTTGGCGCGGGCCTCGCCCTCCTGGGGCATGCGGCTGACGGCGCCGGCGGGCTCGCCGTCGATCAGGATGATGCGCTTGTCGCCCTGGCGGATCTCCGGCAGATACTTCTGCACGATCACCGGCTCGCGGTAGAGCTGGGTGAACAGCTCCAGCAGCGAGCCCAGGTTTTCGTCGTCCGGCTTCAGGTGGAAGACGCCGGCCCCGCCGTTGCCGAACAGCGGCTTGACGATGATGTCCTTGTGCTGCGCCCGGAAGTCGAGGACGGCCTGCTTGTCGCTGGTGATCAGCGTCGGCGGCATCAGGTCGGGGAAATGGGTGACGAACAGCTTCTCCGGCGCGTTGCGCACCTCCGCCGGGTCGTTCAGCACCAGCACCTTGGGCTGGATGTGCTCCAGCATGTGGGTGGCGGTGATGTAGGCCATGTCGAAGGGCGGGTCCTGGCGCATCAGCACCACGTCCATGGTCGACAGATCGACGATCCGCGGCTCGCCCAGCGTGTAGTGGGCGCCCTTCTGGCGGACCACGGTCATCTCGCGCACGCGCGCGGTCAGCACGTTGCCGGTCAGGCTGAGGTCGCGCGGGTGGTAGTGGTAGAGCGTGTGCCCGCGCTTCTGCGCCTCAAGCGCCATCATGAAGCTCGAGTCGGTGTCGATGTTGATGGACTCGATGGGGTCCATCTGGAAGGCGACGGCGAGGCTCATCCTGCGGGTCTCCGAAACGGGCTTTTGAAGTGGGGTCAGTTCAGTTGGTTCTTGAGCTGCTGGATCAGCGCGGCGACCTGATGGCGATGCCGTTCGCTGGCGGTCAGCTCCAGGAAGCTTTCCAGCGCGGCGATGGCGGCGGCGAGGTTGCCGTTGTGGGCCTCCAGAAGGCCGGTCTCCCGCCACAGCGACGCCTCGCCCGGCGCGAACAGCCGCATCGCCTCCAGCACCTCCAGCGCGCGCGGCACGTCGCGGGCGGAGAGGTGGCGCAGCTTGATGTTGTTCTGGAGGCGCAGCAGAATCTCGCGGTTGGACACCGTCTGGTAATGGCCGGGCTCCAGCTCCGCGGCGCTGCCGGCGGTGGCCTTCAGCAGGTCGCGCAGGTCCACGGCGGTGCGCACCTGCCCCTCGTTGAAGGGGTCGAGGATGGCGCGGGCGCCGTCGGCCTCCAGCCGCACCAGGAAATGGCCGGGGAAGTTCAGCCCCAGCATCGTCCAGCCCTGCGAGCGGGCGGCGTGCAGGTACAGGATGCCCAGCGCCACCGGCAGGCCGCGGCGGCGGTCGATGACGCGGAGCAGGTTGGCGTTCTGCAGATCGTCGTAGGTTTCCTGGTCACCGGCGTAGCCGTGCCGCTCCACGATGACCTCGTGCAGCCAGGAGATGCGGGCCTCCAGCCCGTCGAGGGTGGGCGAGACGCGCTCCGCCAGATCGTGGGCGATGTCGGCGAGGTGACGGCGGTAGTCGGCCAGCGCGGCGCCCGGCACCTCCAGCGCGCCCAGCGCCAGGGCGGCTTCGGCCAGATCGATCTGCTCGTCCGGCTGCTGCCCCACGCGGCGCAGGATGTCACGGGCCTCGGCGCGGCTGGTCACGGGCGGCGTCCTTCCTCTTCATCAGCCTTCGCGTCAGGCCCGCCACGCGTCCGGGACGTGGCGCGGCCAGGACCAAGGGGTAACGAGCATGACGTCGAAGCGCAAGACATAGCCGGCATAGTGGGGGTTGGCCCCCAGATAGGCGTGGGCGGCGCGGGCGAGACGGCCCCGCTGGCGGGCGTTGACCGCCTCGTTCGCGGTGTCCCAGTCGCCGCGGGCCTTGACCTCGACGATCGCCAGAGTGTCGCCCCGCCGGGCCACGATGTCGATCTCTCCCATGGGTGTGCGCAGGCGGCTTTCCAGGATGCGGTAACCCTTCAGCCGCAGCGCCAGCCGGCAGAGCTGCTCGGCGTAGCGGCCGTAATTCTCGGCCCGGCGGCGCAGCGCGCCCGGCGCGCTCATGGTTTCCCCTCCCGCGACAGCTCCAGCGCGCGGGCGTAGACGGTCCGCTTGTTCTGGCCGGTGCGGGCGGCCACGTCGGCGGCGGCGTCGCGGACCGACAGGCGGGTCAGCGCCTCGCGCAGCAGGGCGTCGACGTCGGCCTCGGTCGGGGTGGCCTCCTCGCCGGGCGGGCCGATGACCAGCACGACCTCACCCTTCGGCGGGCCGGCCTCGGCGTAATGGGCGGCCAGCTCCGGCAGGGTGCCGCGCCGCACCTCCTCGTAGAGCTTGGTCAGTTCCCGCGCCACCGCGGCCTCCCGCGCGCCGAGGATGTCGGCGAGGTCGGCCAGCGACTCGGGCAGGCGCTGCGGCGACTCGAAGAAGACCAGCGTGGCGGGGACGCCCTTCAGCTCCCCGGCGGCGGCGCGGCGCGCGCTGCTCTTGTTGGGCAGGAAGCCGGCGAACAGGAAGCGGTCGGTCGGCAGGCCGGACAGCACCAGCGCCACCAGCGGGGCGGAGGCGCCGGGCAGCGTGGTGACCGCCACCCCCTCCGCCACGCACTCCCGCACCAGCTTGTAGCCGGGGTCGGAGACCAGCGGCGTGCCGGCGTCGGTGACCAGCGCGATGGATTCGCCCGCTTTCATGCGGCCGATGAGGACCGGACGCATCTTCGCCGCGTTGTGTTCATGATAGGAGACGAAGGGCGTGTGGATGCCATGGATGCCCATCAGCTTCGCCGTCACCCGCGTGTCCTCGCAGGCGATGGCGTCGGCGCGGCGCAGCGTGTCGAGCGCGCGCAGCGTGATGTCGGCGGCGTTGCCGATGGGGGTGGCGACCACATAAAGGCCGGCGCCGAGTTTACTTGCGGCCCTCGGCTCGCTACCTTCAGCGTCACCAGAGACGCCGGGCCCGGAAACGGGCTCGGGCGCCGGACCGGATGTGGAGATCGTTGGTGGCACGCTTGACGACACCTTTCTCGCGCGCTTGGGGGCAGCGGGCTGCCGCCGCCCTGTTGGTTGTCGGCACGCTTTCGGCCTGCTCGACTGTAAAGGCCCCGGCGCCACCGACTCAAGCGCCGCAAGCGCCCGTCGCCGCCGTTCCGGCCGCCCCGCAGACCTTGAAGGTGGCGATCCTGCTGCCGCTGTCCGGGTCCAGCGCCGCCATCGGGCAGGCTATGCTGGAGTCGGCGCAGATGGCGCTGTTCGATCTGGCCGGCGACCGCTTCGAGCTGCTGCCCCGCGACACCAAGGGCACGCCCACCGGCGCCGCCGACGCGGCGCGGCAGGCGATCGCCGAGGGGGCGAGCCTGATCCTCGGCCCGCTGTTCGCCGCCGACGTGGCGGCGGTGAAGCCGGTCGCCCAGTCCGCGGGCGTGGACGTTCTGGCCTTCACCAACGACTGGACCCAGGCCGGCAACGGCACCTATGTGCTGGGCTTCGTGCCCGCCGATCAGGTCACCCGCGTGATCGGCTTCGCCCGCTCGCGCGGTGCCACGCGCTACGTCGCGCTGGCCCCGCGCACCGCTTACGGCGACGCCGTGGTCAACGCCGTGCAGGCCGCCTCGCGCCAGTTCGGCGGGCAGGTGGCGCAGGTCGAGCGCTACGACCCGGCGGTGACCGACCTCGCCCAGCCGGCGCGGCAGGTGACCCAGGCCGGCGTGCAGCCGCAGGCGGTCATGCTGGCCGAAGGCGGGCCGCGCGCCCAGGGTCTGGCGTCGGCGCTGTCGGCCAACGGGCTGAACACCCAGCAGGTCAAGCTGCTCGGCACCGGCCTTTGGGACGAGCCCGGCCTGGGCCAGGAACCCGCCCTGGCCGGCGCCTGGTTCGCCGCCCCGGCCCCGCAGAGCCGCGCCGACTTCGAGGCGCGCTTCGAAAGGACCTATGGGCGCAAGCCGCCGCGCATCGCCACCCTGTCCTACGACGCCACGGCCATCGCCGCGGTGCTGGCCAAGATGCCGGACGCGTCGGGCCGCTTCGACCGCGCGGCGCTGAACAACCCCAACGGCTTCGAAGGCATGGACGGCATCTTCCGCCTGCGCGCCGACGGCGTCGTGGAGCGCGGTCTGGCCGTGCTGGAGGTCTCCCCGAGCGGCCCCCGCGTGCTCGATCCCGCCCCGTCCAGCTTCGAAGTGCTGGGGCAGTGATCGCAAAGCGCTGAAACAGGAAAGTTCTTAACCACAAGGGCACAAAAGCACGAAGGAGTTCGTGTCTTTGTGCCTCCGTGGTGAACCGCGAACTTATCCGTGCAGCTTCGCCAGACGGCGGGCGTTGGCGCGGACGGTGCGGTAGGCCGGGGTCATGCCGGCCTGGGTCAGGGCCGTCGCCGACTCCACCATGTAGAGCGCGGCGTGGATGCCGGCCTCCACCTGCTCGGTGACGGTGCGGCGCTGCAACTCCATCAGGTCGGCGGGGGTGCGGCACTGGCCGAGGCCGGTCACCACCACCATGGCGGCCTGAAGCTGGCCCTGCATCAGGGTCATCCAGGCCTGCTGCATTTCCTCGATGCCCTTGGCGACGGCGTGGGTGGCCTCCACCATCGCCTCCACCTTCTCGGAGCCCATGCGGACAAACTCCGGGTTGGCGAGGTCGATGGGGTTGTTCATCGCCGCCGCCATCATCGCGGTGCGGTAGCCGATCGTCTGGGCCGCCGCCACCCCCATCTCGCCCGTCTTGACGCCGGTCCGGGTCAGATCGCCCGCCACCGTCAGAAAGCGTTGCGTCGGTTCGCCGTTGCCGGCCTTGCGTCTCGCCATTCGCTCCACCTCACCAAAGGGCCCGACCGGACCAAAAGCCCCGGCCGGGCCAAAAAAACCGTGACCCGGACGCCAACGCTGCACTGCAGCATTTGGTTCCGGGCCCAGTCTTTACAGGGAAGCGAGCGCGCGGTCGAGATCTTCAACGATGTCCTGGGCGTCCTCCAGCCCGACGGACAGGCGGAGCAGGTTCGGACGGATGTTCGCCGCCGCCTTCTCCTCCACCGACAGCTTGGAATGGGTGGTGGTGTCGGGGTGGGTGACCAGGCTCTTGGAGTCGCCCAGGTTGTTGGAGATCATCACCATCCGCAGATCGTTCAAGGCGCGGAAGGCCTCCTCCTTGCCGCCCTTCAGGAAGATCGACAGCATGGTGCCGCCGCCGGTCATCTGGCTGCGGACGAGATCGTGCTGCGGGTGGCTGGGCAGGCCCGGATAGAGCACCCGCTCCACCTTCGCGTGGCCTTCCAGGAACTCCGCCACCGTCAGGGCCGACGCGCTCTGCGCCGACACGCGCAGCTCCAGCGTCTCCAGCCCCTTCAGCAGAAGCCAGGCGTTGAAGGGCGAGATGGTCGGGCCGGTGTGGCGCAGATAGGGGTGGATCACCTCCGACCCGTACTGCTTGTCGCTGGTCAGGATGATGCCACCCAGACAGCGGCCCTGGCCGTCGATGTGCTTGGTCGCCGAGTAAACGACGACATCGGCCCCCATCTCGAACGGGCGCTGCAGCACCGGCGTGGCGAAGGCGTTGTCCACCACCACCTTGGCCCCGGCCTTGTGGGCCAGATCGCTGACGGCGCGCAGGTCGACGACCTCCAGCCCCGGGTTGCTGGGCGTCTCCAGGAAGACGACCTTGGTCGGCTTGGCCAGCGCCTCCTCCCACTGGGACAGGTCGGTGCCGTCGACGAAGACCGCCTCGACCCCGAAGCGGGCCGACAACTCCTTGATCACCCAGTAGCAGGAGATGAACAGCGAGCGCGGCGCCACGATGCGGTCGCCGGTGCGCAGGTTCGACCACAGGGCGCCGTGCACCGCGGCCATGCCGCTGGTCGTGGCGTAGGCCCAGGCCGCCCCCTCGTACTCGCACAGCCGGTCCTCGAACATCGCCGTGGTCGGGTTGCGGAAGCGCGAATAGACGTGGCGGGAGCCGTCGTTGACGAAGGCGCTCTCCGCCTCCTCCGCCGAGCCGTAGACGAAGCCGGAGGTCTGGTAGAGCGCCTCGCAGGTCTCGTCGAAGGACGAGCGGCGGACGCCGCCATGGACCAGACGGGAGCGCGGGCGAAGCCCCGCGACGTTCGGATTGCGATGATCGGTGCGCGCCATGGCCGCTTTGTCTCCTCTGTCCGCCGGCGGGGCAGACCGGCAAAACAAAAAACGCCCCGACCGATCGGGTCGAGGCGCGGACGCGGCTCGGACCTTTTTAGCGGGTTGTTTTACGTGGCCCGCAAGCCGGTCGACCAAATCACCACGTGCCCTCGCTTTTAGGACCGCCGCGGCGCGCCGTCAAGGGACAAGCAGCCCGTGACAAAAAGGGGACGCCCTGCGTCAACATCGCGCAGCACCCGATGCCGCCGCCCGCTTGCCCAGCCTGTGCCCGGCACCGGATCATGCACGCCGGACGTCAGGAAGGGGTGCGGGCCGTGCAGTATCGCAAGGAGCAGGAGCGGCATTTCACCCGTCTGGTGCTCACCGGGCGCTTCACCAGCCAGGACGCCGGCCCGGTGCGGCAGGCCATCGCCGACGTGAAGAATGGGACGGAGCGCCGCCACCTCCTCGACCTGACCGGGCTGGAGTTCATCGACAGCGCCGGCATCGGCCTGCTGCTGGTGATGAACGGCGAGGCCCTGACGGCGGGCAAGGCGCTGTCCCTGCTCTGCGCCTCCGGGCAGGTGCGCAAGGTGGTGGACCTGACCCGCATCGCCATGATCATCCCGGTGCACGAGACGGTGGCCGACTACCTCGCCGCCAGCGTGCCCGAGGCCCTGCTGGCCGCCACCCACCCCTGCGCGCCGGACGAGGACCCGTTGGCCGTCGCCGCCCGCGCGCTTCACGCCAAGCCGGTCCTGCCGCCCGCGGTCGTGCCGCCGGACGAATCCAACAGGGATGCTCCCGACCGGGACGGCGCTTCCGGATAGGCCGCTCGCAGGGCTGGCGCGGGCTTCCCATCTGAAGCTTTCGACAGATCCCGTTCCGCGTTGGGGGAGGCACCGAATGGTTCATCTGCACAAGTCGCTGGAATCCGAAGCGTCCAAGGCCGCCGCGCGGGAGGGCCGTTCGCTCGACCAGTTCGTGAACGAGGCGGTGGAGGAGAAACTGCGCCACGCGCAGCGTCACGTCACCCCTATCCGCGACCGCGGCGCCCCGTTGGACGAGGACGCGGTGGAACGGGCGTAATTCTAACCTGGTTTGAGCCAAAGCCACGGCATTTGGCATCTCGACCCTCTCCCGCCCCGGGAGAGGGTGCCCGCGCAGCGGGCGGGTGAGGGTCGCACGAGGATCAGCGCACCAATCCTCGGCAGCACCCTCACCCTTCCCACGCTTCGCGCGGGCCCCTTCCCTCTCCCGGGGCGGGAGAGGGAAGATGACTTCCGTTTAAGAGAGCAATCCCCGCAGACGGTACAACTCGTCGAGCGCCTGCCGCGGTGTCAGGCTGTCCGGGTCGATGGACTTCAGCGCCTCCTCCACCCGCGACGGCTCCGGCGGGGCGGCGGGGGACGCCGCCGGGGCCGGCGGGGGGCGCTTCAGGGCGGCGCTGAACAGCGGCAGATCCTCGGCCAGACGGTGGATGGCGGCGTTCTGGTCGCCCGATTCCAGGATGGTCAGCACCTCCTCGGCGCGGCCCACCACGGCGCCGGGCAGGCCGGCCAGCTTCGCCACATGGATGCCGTAGCTGCGGTCCGCCGCCCCCGCCGTCACCTCGTGCAGGAACACCACGTCGCCCTGCCATTCCTTGATGCGCATGGTGTGGCAGGACAGGCCCGGCAGCTTGCCGGCCAGCATGGTCAGCTCGTGGTAGTGGGTGGCGAACAGCGCGCGGCAGCGGTTGACGTCGTGCAGATGCTCCACGCAGGCCCAGGCGATGGACAGGCCATCGAAGGTCGCGGTGCCGCGCCCGATCTCGTCCAGGATGACCAGCGCGCGGTCGCCGGACTGGTTCAGGATGGCGGCGGTCTCCACCATCTCCACCATGAAGGTCGAGCGGCCCCGCGCCAGATCGTCGGCGGCACCCACGCGGCTGTAGAGCCGGTCCACCACCCCGATGTGCGCGCTCTCCACCGGCACGAAGCTGCCCATCTGGGCCAGCACGGCGATCAGCGCGTTCTGGCGCAGGAAGGTGGACTTACCCGCCATGTTCGGGCCGGTCAGCAGCCACAGCCGGTTGTCCGGGGCGAGGTCGCAGTCGTTGGCGACGAAGGGACCGGCGTTGCCGGCGTCGAGCACCGCCTCCACCACCGGGTGCCGCCCGCCTTTGATCGAGAAGGCGAGGCTGCCGTCCACCACCGGCCGGCTGTAGCGCCGCTCCGCCGCCAGCTCCCCCAGCGAGGCGGCGACGTCCAGCGCGGCCAGCGCGTGGGCGGCCTGGGCGATGGCCTCGGCGCGGCTGGTCACCTCCTCCACGAGGTCGTTGAACAGCTCCAGCTCCACGGCCAGCGCCTTGTCGGCCGCCTCGGAGATGCGGCGCTCCAGGTCCGACAGCTCGACCGTGCCGAAGCGCACGGCGTTCGCCATGGTCTGGCGGTGCATGAAGACCTCGCGCCCCTTCTCGGACATCAGCTTGTCCGCGTGGGTCGCCGTCACCTCGATGTGGTAGCCGAGCACGTTGTTGTGCTTGATCTTCAGCGCCGGCACCCCGGCGATGCCGGCGTATTTGACCTGGAGCCCGGCGATCAGCCGCCGGCTCTCGTCGCGCAGAGTCACCAGCTCATCAAGCGCGTAGGAATAGTCGCGCGCGATGAAGCCGCCGTCGCGGGCGAGCAGCGGCAGCTCCGGCGCCAACGCCTGCGTCAACTGATTGACCAGCTCGCTGTGCTCGCCCAGCCCCTTGGCCACGGCGCCCAGCCCGTCGGGCAGCGGGCCGCCGGGATGGCCGTTGAGCAGCAGGCGGATGGCCGAGGCCTGGACCAGACCGTCGCGCACGGCCGCGAGATCGCGCGGGCCGCCGCGCCCCAGCGTCAGGCGGGACAGGGCGCGCTCCAGATCCGGGCAGCGGCGCAGCGCCTCGCGCAGGTCGGCACGCAGCCGCTCCTCGTTCAGCGCGAATTCGACCATGTCCAGCCGCTTGGCGATGGCCGCGGGGTTGGTCAGCGGCGCCGAGAGCTGGGCGGCGAGCAGGCGCGCCCCCGCCCCGGTCACCGTGCGGTCGATGGTGGCGAGCAGGCTGCCGCGCCGTTCGCCGGTCAGGGTGCGGGTCAGCTCCAGGTTGCGGCGGGTCGCCGCGTCGATCTCCATGACGGCGCCGGGGCCGAGCCGGCGCGGCGGCGACAGGCGCGGCACGCGGCCCTTCTGCGTCAGCTCCACATAGGCGACCAGAGCGCCGGCCGCCGCCACCTCGGCGCGGGAGAACTGGCCGTAGGCGTCCAGCGTGCCGACGCCGTAGAGGGCGAGCAGCCGCTGCCGCCCGTTCTCGCTGTCGAAGCGCGGGGTCGGCTGCACGGTCAGGCGGGACTTCCATTCGCCCCACAGCTCGTAGAGGTCCGGGCTCTGGCACAGCTTCTCGGAGACCAGCACCTCCTGCGGGTCGAGGCGGCCGAGGGCGGCGCCCAGCCCGGCGCGCTCCACCGGCTGCACGACCAGCTCGCCGGTGGACAGCTCCAGCCAGGCCAGCCCGAGGCCGCCCGCCGCTTCCGCCACCGCGGCCAGCCAGTTGGAGGCGCGGGAGTCGAGCAGGCTGTCCTCGGTCAGCGTGCCGGGGGTGACGATGCGGATGACGCCGCGCTTCACCACCGACTTGGAGCCGCGCTTCTTGGCCTCCGCCGGGTCCTCCATCTGCTCGCAGATGGCGACGCGGAAGCCCTGGCGGATCAGGCGCTGCAGGTAGGATTCGTGGCTGTGGACCGGGACGCCGCACATCGGGATGTCCTCGCCCAGATGCTGACCGCGCTTGGTCAGCGCGATGTCCAGCGTCCGGGCGGCGTTCACCGCGTCCTCGAAGAACATCTCGTAGAAATCGCCCATCCGGTAGAACAGCAGGCAGTCGGGATGGGCCTGCTTGATCTCCAGATACTGCGCCATCATCGGGGTGGCGTCGGGAGGAATGATGGCGGCGGGCGAAGTGGCGGCGGGCGCGTCGGACACGGGTCTTCAACCGGTTGCGTTGTGACGGGCAAGGTCGGGCCGGCACCCTAGCACGCCCGCGCTGGTGCCGCGATGACCGCTTCGTTAGACTGTTCGATGCCCGTAGAACGAGCAAGCAGAACGAGCAAGCCGAAGCTGAAGGAGACCGCCGTGACGCAAGCGCCCGACAACACCGATGGCCGGATCACCGATGGCCAGGACACCGTCCGGGAGGTGCGCGAGGTCGTCGCCCTGTTCAAGACCCGCGAGGCGTTCGACAAGGCCGTGGCCGCCCTTCTGGACGCCGGTTTCGACCGCGACGACCTGTCGGTGCTGGCCAGCCACACCTCGCTGGAGGCCGCCGACCAGCGCCCGCAGGCCCCGTCGGACGAGGCCCTGACCGGTCTGGTGGGCGAGCTGAAATACGCCTTCCCCCTGACCACCGCCGGGCTTCTCGCCATCGTCGGCGGTCCCATCGCCGCGCCGCTGGCGGCCATCGTCGCCGCCGGGCTGGGCGGTGTCGCCATCAAGGATTACCTGGACGAGCTGACCAGCCACCCCGACACGGACGAGTTCGGCCGCGCGCTGGAGGCCGGCGGCGTCATCCTGTGGGTGCGCGCCGCCGACGTCGAGGACGAGGTGGAGGCCGCGGACATCCTGGAGCGCAACGGCGGCGCCAACATCCACCTGTCGGTGCGCGAGGAGTAAGCGGAGAAGGAAACGCCGTTCGTCAGGCGGCGCGGGCGCGCCATTCGCCTCCGCCGCCGACGACGGTCAGGCCGCGCAGGCGGAATTGCGCCCTCACCACGGCGGCCCAGCCCTTGCGGATCTGGGCGATCTTGACGGCGTCGGAAGCCCTGGCGTCGGTGGCGGTGCCGCAGATCTCGAACAGAAGCGCGTCGCCGATGGAGCCCGGGCACAGCGCCAGGGCGTGCACCAGCCAGGCCATCAGCTCGGCCGGGGTGTGACGCGGCAGGCCGCGCTCCGCCAGGGTCAGGGCGTTCCCGAGGTTCGCCAGCTCCCGCCGTGCCGTTCCGGGGTTCGGGATCATCAATGGCCTCCCTCGCGCGTGTCTCACTGGTGACTCCTTACCTCTTTGGAATGGAGCGCGTCAGTGACGGCCGTCACAGCATTGCCGTCATTGCGGCGCCCCCAACGGGATCATGCAGGAAACAGACGGCAGCCTCTTTTGGTGTGCCGCGTGCGAATTATCGTCTTTCCCGTTATAGTCGGGACGCCGCACGGTTTGTCGCACCCCTCGCATTCCTGGGAAGGCTCACGTTTTGCCGATGCTCTCCACCCGCGCCGCCTCAGCCGACGCGTCCGACGCCAAGGACGCCGGCGTCGCCAACATCCCCAACAAGCGCGCGATCCTGTCCCGGCGCAAGCTGGCGGAGGACCTGGAGACGCTGGTGGCGGAGCATGGGACCGGCGACAAGCTGCGCCCCGCCCTGATCGCCCGGCTGCGCGGCGCGCTGAACGACGGACGGGCGGAGGTGCGCGCCCGCTTCGAGGCCAAGGGATCGGGCGAGGACTGCGTGAGGCAGAACTGCTACCTCGCCGACGGGGTGGTGCGCTCGCTGGCCGACCTCACGGTCACCCACATCTTCCCAACCCCCAACCCGACCTCCGGCGAGGTGTTCGACATCGTGGCCACCGGCGGCTACGGCCGGGGCGAGCTGGCGCCCTTCTCCGACATCGACCTGCTGTTCCTGCTGCCCTACAAGCGCACCCCGCGGGTGGAGCAGGTGGTGGAGTACATGCTCTACATCCTGTGGGACCTCGGGCTGAAGGTCGGCCACGCGGTGCGCAGCGTCGACGACTGCATCCGCCAGTCCAAGGCCGACGTCACCATCCGCACCGCCATTCTGGAATCCCGCTACCTCTGGGGTCCGCGCAAGCTGTTCACCGAGCTGCGCCGCCGCTTCGACCGCGAGGTGGTGGCCGGCACCGGACCGGAGTTCGTCGAGGCCAAGCTGGCCGAGCGCGACAACCGCCACCTGAAGCTGGGCGACAGCCGCTATGTGCTGGAACCCAACCTGAAAGACGGCAAGGGCGGCCTGCGCGACCTGCAGACCCTGTTCTGGATCGCCAAGTACCTGTACCGGGTGGAGGACGTCGACGATCTGGTCGGCAAGAAGGTGCTGCTGCCGGAGGAGGCGCAGCGCTTCGCCAAGGCGCAGAACTTCCTGTGGACCGCGCGCTGCCACCTGCACTACCTGACCGGGCGCATGGAGGACCGGCTGACCTTCGACGTGCAGACGTCGATCGGCAACCGCATGGGCTACACCGACCACGCCGGGACCAAGGGCGTGGAACGCTTCATGAAACATTACTTCCTGGTCGCCAAGGACGTCGGCGACCTGACCCGCATCTTCTGCGCGGCGCTGGAGGCGGAATCGAAGCGCCCGCCCAAGTTCAACATCCTGCGGCTGGCAGCACTCGCCCGCCGCAAGGACGTGGACGGCTTCGTGGTGGACGGCGAGCGGCTGAACGTCCGCAGCGACCGCCAGTTCAAGGACGAGCCGCTGGACATGATCCGGCTGTTCCACACCGCCCAGCAGAACGACATCGACATCCACCCAAACGCGCTGCGCGCCATCACGCGCTCGCTGTCGGTGGTGGGGCCGAAGCTGCGCGCCGACCTGGAGGCCAACCGGCTGTTCTTGGAGATCCTGACCGGCCGGAAGGACCCGGAGATCACGCTCCGCCGCATGAACGAAGCCGGTGTGCTGGCCCGCTTCATCCCCGACTTCGGTCGGGTGGTCGCGCAGATGCAGTACGACATGTACCACGTCTACACGGTGGACGAGCACACGCTGTTCGCTCTCGGCATCCTGCACAAGATCGAGATGGGCGAGCTGACCGACGAGCTGCCGCTGTCGTCGGAGGTGATCCACAAGGTGGTGTCGCGGCGCGCGCTCTACGTCGCCGTGCTGCTGCACGACATCGCCAAGGGCCGCGGCGGCGACCATTCCATCCTCGGCGCGCGGGTGGCGGAGAAGCTGTGCCCGCGCCTCGGCCTGACGGCGGAGGAGACGGAGACGGTGGCCTGGCTGGTGCGCTGGCACCTCGCCATGTCCTACACCGCCTTCAAGCGCGACCTGGAGGACGACAAGACGGTGCGCGACTTCGTCTCGCTCGTCCAGTCGCCGGAGCGGCTGCGGCTTCTGCTGGTGCTGACGGTGGCGGACATCCGGGCGGTCGGGCCGCAGCGCTGGAACAATTGGAAAGCCACGCTGCTGCGCGAGCTGTACAACCGCTCGGAGGAGGTGATGTCCGGCGGCCTGTCGGTCGAAGGGCGCGGGCGCCGCATCCAGGCCGCCCAGGCGGCGCTGCGGGCCGAGCTGTCCGACTTCGACGACGCCGATTTCGACCGGCATCTTGCACTCGGCTATCCCGCCTACTGGCTGGCCTTCGACGCGGAGACGCTGGGCCGGCAGGCGCGGCTGGTCCGCGAGGCGCTGCGCGACGAACGCCCGCTGACCGTCAACACGCGCATCGACCGCGGCCGGGCGATCACCGAGGTGACGATCTTCGCCACCGACCACCACGGCCTGTTCTCCCGTCTCGCCGGGGCTCTGGCGGCGGCGGGGGCGGACATCGTGGACGCCCGAATCTTCACCATGACCAACGGCATGGCGCTCGACGTCTTCACCGTGCAGGACGCGGCGGGCGGCGGTGCCTTCGAGAGCGGTGACAAGCTCGCCAAGCTGTCGGTGATGATCGAGAAGGTGCTGTCCGGCCAGTTGAAGCCGCTGCACGACCTGACCAAGCGCAAGGCCCCGCACGCCAGCCGCACCCGCGTCTTCCACGTGCCGCCGCGCGTGCTGATCGACAACAACGCCTCCACCACCCACACGGTAATCGAGGTGAACGGGCGCGACCGCCCCGGCCTGCTCTACGACCTGACCCGCGCGCTGACCAATCTGACGCTGCAGATCTCGTCGGCGAAGATCTCCACCTACGGGGAGAAGGCCATCGACGTCTTCTATGTGAAGGACGTTTTCGGCCTGAAGGTCACCCACGAGAGCAAGCTGGCCCAGATCCGCGAACGGCTGCTGCACGCGCTCGCCGATCCGGCGGGGTGACGCTCGCCTCTTAGGACAGCTGGTCCTCCGCCCAGCCGTCCAGCGCCTTGGCGGCCAGACCGGCCAGCACGCCGGTCGCCATGCCGGCGGCGTAGTCGGACGCCCAGTGCCGTTCGGTGGCGAGGCTCGACCAGCCCACCGCCGCGGCGAAGCCCAGGCTGACCATGGTCGCCGGGGAGAGGCCGCGGTTCAGCCCGACCGCCGTGGTCAGCGCCGACACGTTGATGGCGTGGCCGGAGGGAAAGGAGGCGTGCTTGCCGTCCGCCTTGCCCCAGCGGCGGGGGTCGCGGCCCTCGTTCGGGCGGGCGCGGCAGACGACACGCTTGATCCCCTTGCCGGCCACCGTCCCCAGCGCGATGGCGAGCAACCCCTGCCGGGCGAGGCGCGACCAGCCCGGCTTCTCCATGCCGAGCCCGGCGGCCCACAGCGCGCCCAGCGCCGGCATCAGCACCATGCGGGAGCTGGGCACCTGGAGCCCGTCGCGCAGGGCCGGCACCTCCGCGCCCAGGGCGACGGCCTTGCGGCGGGCGGTGCCATCCAGCCCGTTCACGCCGTCAAGCACGCGGTCCGTGAAGCCCTCGTCGCTCATGTCGCGGATCTCCCAAAGCACGCCCCCGTCGCCGCGGAGGCCAAGCGTAAAACAGCCGCGCTGGCGTTTCGTGCCTGCATGGTCCCGCAAGGCAGGGGTGCCCGGCATGAGGGGGGCCGCCTTGGCAATCGCCGACCATGCCAACATCGGCCACACAATCCCTCTCCCGCCCCGGGAGAGGGTGGCGCTGAAAGCGCCGGGTGAGGGTCGTTCGAGGATCAACGAGCCGATCCTTGCCCGCACCCTCACCCTTCCCACGCTGCGCGTGGGCCCCTTCCCTCTCCCGGGTCGGGAGAGGGAGGAGTCGGCGATTGCCAAACCGGTCCGCCCCGCCGGCCTTGGCAATCGCCGACCGCCGGCCCAGACATCGGCAAGACCATCCCATGAAATCCCGAGTCGCGACTCGCCCACTCCACCCCGCCTTGGCAATCGCCGACCAATGCCCGAGTCGTCCCGAGTCACCGATGATTCCCACAAGGTCCCTTGGCGAACGCCGACGAGTCTTCTGGCAATCGCCGACGCACCCCCGAGTCGTCCCCAGGCAATCGCCGACCTAGCAAATAGACTCCAGCAATTAGGTCTCAATTAGCCTCGTCGGCGATCGCCAAATGGACTCTCCCGGCGGTGCATGGTCGACTGCAGGCAGAATGGACGGGGGGACCTATGGGCGACGTGCACCAACTCATCATGACGCATGGCCGGCGCGAGGCGCGGAACCTCGTGGACCCGAAGCGCGCCAGCGTCGTCGATGTCGCGGCGGCGGTGCTGGAGGACGAGTCCAACGCGCTGGGCATCACCTATTCCGGCTTCTGCCTGACCAGCCTGCCCCACCGGAAGCTGGCGCCGGACGCCGAATGGCGCCGCGACCAGGGCCGCGTCACCCTGCTGGTCGAACCGGGCAAGGAGCGCAAGCGCGACGGCAGCCTGATGCCGGTCGGCGTCCCCTACGGCGCCAAGGCGCGGCTGATCCTGCTCTATCTCCAGACCCGCGCGATCCAGGACAACAGCCGCGAGATCGAGCTTGGCCGCTCGATGAACGACTGGCTCGACCGCATGGGCGTCTCGGCGGGCGGCTCCACCTACAAGGCGGTGCAGGAGCAGGCGACCCGCATCAACCTGTGCCGCCTGACCTTCTTCTGGGACAAGGACGGGGCGGAGGGCTTCGCCAAGGAGAACATCGTCAACGGCGGCATCCGCCTGCGCGACGACGACGGCCAGGGCACGCTGTGGCGCGAGACGGTGCAGCTGTCGGAAACCTTCTTCGCCGCGCTGAAGCGCTCCCCCGTCCCGATCTGGGAGCCGGCGATCCGCCACATCGGCGGCTGTTCCATGGCGATCGACGTCTATGTCTGGCTGGCCTACCGGCTGCACGTGCTGCGCGACCCGATTCCGGTGACCTGGAAGGCGCTCTTCACCCAATTCGGCGGCGGCTACAAGGAGTTGAAGCACTTCAAGCCGGAGTTCCGCGTGGCGCTCGATCTGGCGCTGGCCGTCTACGAGGCGGCACGGGTGGAATTCTCCGACACCGGGGTGCTGCTCTACCCGTCGCCCCCGCCGATTCCGGAACGCAAGATCCTCCCCGCCGCGCGCGGGTAAGTCGGCGATTGCCAAGCCGTCCGGCCCCGGAATCGGAGCCGGAGTCGGCGATTGCCAACGGCTTGCCTACCCCGCCTTGAAGGCCTGCAGGTTGCCGCCTTCCCGCGTGTAGATCTCCATCGGGCGGCAGGTCTCGTCCGTCTTGACGATGAGGACGCCGGCCTTGTCGCGCGGATAGAGCCACATCTCGTACTGCGACACCCGCGAGCTCGGCCCGGTGCGCGACTCGCTGTAGAGCGCGGTCCGGAACTGCCCCACCGGAATCCCCTCCCCGGCCAGGACCGATGCGACGGCACGGTTGCAGGAGCCTTTCACCATGCCGTCCAGCGCCTCCACAGCTCCGGGCGCCGGCTCCGCGGTGCGCGGCGGCCCCATCGAGGCGCAGGCGCCGAGACCGAGTAGGCCGGCGCACAGGATGATCCCGGCGGTCCTGCGATTGCGCGAACGGCGTCCGGCGTGGCGATGCATCGCGGCCTCCCTGCCCAATGGCGCTGTTGGTGGCGGTGTTCGTGACGGTGTGTGGTTACCCCAGCGCAAACACCGGAACGGGGAAAAAGGTTCGCGCCGGCTCTTGGCAATCGCCGACCATCGAGAATCAGGCGGGCCAGGAATCAAGCAGACAGAAAAAAGGCGGGGCACAGCGGCCCCGCCTTCCTTTCCTGCGAATCGGCCGGATGGACTCAGTCCACCTGAACCTTCTCGCCGTTCTTCCAGGCCCAGAACACATAGCCCGGCTGCTTCAGATCGCCCTTGTCGTCGAAGGACAGCGAACCGACCACCGTGTCGAAGGACGGGCCGGCGCGCAGCGCCTTCGCCACATCGGCGGACTTGGCGCTGTTGGCCTTCTGCACGGCCTCGGCGTAGGTCTGCACCGCGGCGTAGGCGAACAGCGTGAAGCCGTCGGTCCGGATGTTCTTGGCCTGCAGGGCCTCCACCACCGGCTTGGCGGCGGGGTTGCGCTGCGGGTCGGGCGAGAAGGTGAACAGCGTGCCTTCCGCCGTGTCGCCCGCGATGTTCCAGTAGGACTGCGGCTGGATGCCGTCGGCGCCGATGATCTGCGGGCGGAACTGCTGATCGGCCGCCTGACGGGCGATCAGCCCCAGCTCCTGGTCGTAGCCGCCGTAATAGAGCACGTCCACCCCGTCCGACTTCAGCCGGGTGACGAGGGCGGAATAGTCCTTCTCGCCGGCGGTGATGCTGGTGAAGGCGGCCTCGGTGATGCCGGCGGCGTTCAGGCGGCGCTTCACGTCGTCGGCGAGGCCCTGGCCGTAGGCCTGCTTGTCGTGGACGATGGCGACCTTCTTGCCCTTGTAGCGGTCGGCGATCAGCTTGGCCGCCACCTCGCCCTGCTGGTCGTCGCGGCCGCAGACGCGGAAGACGTTCTTCAGGCCGCGGTCGGTGAGCTGCGGGCTGGTCGCGGTGGGGGAGATCATCACGATCCCCTCCTCGCCATAGACGTTGGAGGCGGCGATGGAGGCGCCGGAGCAGACATGGCCGATCACCGCGGCGACGTTCTGGCTCACCAGCTTGTTGGCGGCGGCCACCGCCTGCTTGGCGTCGCAGGCGTCGTCGGCGATGGTCAGGACCAGCTTCTGCCCCAGCAGCCCGCCCTTGGCGTTGATGTCGGCCACGGCGGCCTCGACGCCGGCGCGGGTCTGCTCGCCATAGGCGGCGGCGGCGCCGGTCATCGGGCCGGCCAGCGCGATGGTGATGTCGGCCTGGGCGGCCCCGGCCCACAGGCCGGTCCCCAGGGCGACGGCGGCGGCGGTCACAGCCAGCTTCGCACGGATCATGGGTGGATTCCTCTCTCCGGGAACAGGTTCTTTTTATCGAACGCTTTCGGGTCGGAGACCGCGGACGCTGCCTCCGAAACAGGCAAACAAGCAAAGGGGCGGGTTCGGCGCAATGGGCAAACAGGCACGGGCTGCCGCACGCCCGGCGCATGACACGGCCTTCGGGATGGCGAAGATCCGATTCAATCAACCAGTTCGCGTTGCGCGGCGCCGGGGGGCGTCAGGGTGTCCGGGGCCAGGGCCAGGGCAATGGCCCGGCGCAGGTCGTCGGCCAGGACGGGCTTGTGGAGGATGCTGAACTTGCCGGCTTCGGCCTCCGCCAGACGTTCCGGGGTGGTGTCGCCGGTCACCAGGATGCCGGGGATCGGGCGCTTCGACCGGCGCCGCACCTCGCGGATGGTCTCGGTGCCGGTGTGCCCCTCGCTTAGCCGGTAATCCGCGATGATCACGTCCGGATCGGGGTGGCGACGCAGAATTTCCACCGCCTCGCCGAAGCTGTCGGCGGGAAACGCCTCGTGCCCCCATTGCTGGATCATCGCGCACAGCCCCTCGCGGACGATGGGGTCGTCCTCGACCACCAGCACGCGGGCGCCGGCCCGCATGCGGGCGGTGACGGGAAAGTCGCCCGGCAGGGTCTCGGCCGGGGCCGGAGCATCGGCGAGCGGCACCTCCACCCGGAACACCGATCCCCGCCCCGGTTCGGAGCGCAGGCTGACCGGGTGGTCCAGCATGCCGGCCAGCCGGCGCACCACGGCGAGGCCGAGGCCGAGCCCCTGGTCGCGGTCGCGGCTGGCGTTCCCGACCTGCACGAATTCCTGGAAGATGTCCTCCTGCCGGTCGGTCGGGATGCCGATGCCGGTGTCCCACACTTCGATCCGCAGCACCGCGCCGCGCCGCCGGCAGCCGACCAGGATGCGGCCACGGTTGGTGTAGCGCAGCGCGTTCTCCACGAAATTCTGCAGGATGCGGCCGAGCAGCATCGGGTCGCTGTCCACATGGGCGCCGCAGGGTATGATGTGCAGCAGCAGCCCCTTGCGCACCGCCACCGGGCGGCTGTTGGCGGCGATGCGGTCCAGCAGTTCGCTCACCGGGAAGACCGTCCGCTTCGGCTCCACCGCCCCGGCCTCCAGACGCGACACGTCCAGCAGCCCGTCGAGCAGCATCTTCAGGGCGCCCAGCGCGCGGTCCATGGTGGTGAGGATCTTGCGCGTGGCGGGATCGGTGGCGCGTGCGGACAGCGCCTCCATCAGCAGCATCAGCGACTGCACGGGCTGGCGCAGATCGTGGCTGGCCGCCGCCAGGAACTTCGACTTGCCGATGTTGGCGCGGTCGGCCTCGCGCCGCGCCTCGGCCAGAGCGGCCTGGGCGGTCTTGTGCTCGGTGATGTCGCGGACGGTGGCGATCACGCTGACCAGCCTCCCTCCGGCGCCGCGCACCGGCGAGGCGCGCAGCTCCAGCCAGACCTCCGGCGCACCGCCTCCCACACCGGTGCCTGGACGCAGGAATTCCGCGCGCATGTCCCCGGCGTCCTCGGCCCCGTCGCACAGCGGGCACAGCCCCGTCTCATCCCCCATCAGGCCGGCCAGAACGTCCCGCGCGGTGCGCCCGTCGGCGGCGCCCTGGCCGATCCCCATCAGCCGGGCGAAGGCGGGGTTGGTGTAGACCACCGGCACGCCCGGCCGGGTGGCGTCGGCGATCAGGATGCCGTCGCCGCTCCATTCCATGGCCCGGTTGCGGATGCGCAGCGCGCGGTCGCCATGGCGGCGGCGCTGAAGCTCCACCAGGAAAGCGGTGGTGAACAGCAGGATCACCGCGGTGGTGGCGGCGGCCCAGACGATCGAGACGAAGCGGTTCTGCCGCCACGCCCCGAACACCGTTTCCACCGACTCCCCGACCACCGTCATGAGCGGGTAGTCGGCGGAGGCGCGGAAGGCGTAGATGCGCTCCACCCCGTCCACCGGGCTGACCACGCGGTGGTGCCGGACGGTTCCGCTGCCGGCCTCCGGCCACAGACCGGAGCCGCGGAAGTTGCGCCCGAACACCTGGTCCTGAAGGGCCTGGCGGGCCAGCAGGGGGCCATCCGCGCGGGCGATGGCGACCGAGCTGTCGCGCGGCAGGTCCAGCCGCCCGTAGAAGCGGGAGAAGATCTCCGCCGGGATGTCGATCACGGCGACGCCGCGGAACGTCCCGTCCATCCCCTCCAGCCGGCGCGACACCGGGATGAACACGTCCGACGTGCCCGGGCTGACGAAGGGCAGGCCGATGACGAAGCCCTTCTGTGTCCCCTTCCGGTGGGCGTTCGACTTATGCCGGGCGAACTCCTCCCACTCCAGCACGGGGTTGCGGGTGGTGGTCCGCCCCAAGCCCATGGACAGCCAGCCGTTCACATCGTAAATCCGGATGGAGGCGGCCAAGCCTTCCTCGAACGACCGCCGGGTGGGAATCAGGAGCGGAATGTCCTTTTCGACATGGGAGGCCACGTCGATCAGAAGATCGTCCAGCCGGCGGAAGGTGGCGATGGCCTGTTCCTCGACCAGCTGCGCCATCGCCGCCGTGTGCTGGCGGGTCGTCTGGTCGAGGAAGCGTTCCTCGCGGTCGATGCGGGTCAGCAGTGTCCACCACAGGGCCACGATGGCGACGGCGACCGCAACGGCGGGAAGAACGAGACGAGCCTCCATCCCCCGCGGAAAAGCGATCCATCGTCGCACTGCCGACCTCGAACACTGCCCGGCGGGCATTATGCGCCAGACGACTTCCTCCTTCAATGGACAAGCCAGCGACCAATGATACAAGAAGTAGAAAACAATCAAACTTTTGCGGGTTTTTCTCGATGGTCGGCGCGGGGTTGGGCGGCCAATCGGGCCTTTGACGGATGAGTTTCGCCCGCGCCATCGCCACCGTCGGCAGCCTGACCCTGCTGAGCCGGCTGGCCGGCTTCGCCCGCGACATCCTGACCGCGGCGGTGCTCGGCGCCGGGCCGGTGGCCGACGCCTTCTTCGTGGCGCTGAAGCTGCCGAACTTCTTCCGCCGCCTGTTCGCGGAGGGGGCCTTCAGCGTCGCCTTCGTCCCGCTGTTCGCGGCGGAGCTGCAGCGCAACGGCCGGGCCGCCGCCGTGGCCTTCGCCGAGCAGGCGCTGGCCATCCTGCTGTCCGTGCTGCTGCCCTTCACCGCGCTGGCCATCCTGGCGATGCCCGCCCTGATGCACGTCCTGGCGCCGGGTTTCGTTGACGAGCCGGCGAAGTTCGCGCTGGCCGTGGACATGGCGCGGCTGACCTTTCCCTATCTGACGCTGATTTCCCTGGTGGCGTTGCTGGGCGGCGTGCTGAACGCGCTGGACCGCTTCGGTCCCTTCGCCGCCGCGCCGATCGCCTTCAACCTGACGCTGATCGCCGCCTTGCTGACCGCGCCGCGGCTGGGGCTGGAACCGGGGCGGGCGATGGCCGCGGCGGTGACGCTGTCGGGCGTCGTGCAGCTGGTCTGGATGGGCTGGGCCTGCCGGGCGGCGGGGGTGACGCTGCGGCTGACCCTGCCGCGGATGACCGAGGGGATGCGCCGCCTGTTCCGGCTGGTCGGGCCGGGGGCCATCGGCGCCGGGGTCATGCAGATCAACCTGTTTCTGAACGTCGTTCTGGCCTCGCTGCTGCCGTCGGGCGCGGTGTCCTTCCTCTATTACGCCGACCGGCTGAACCAGATGCCGCTGGGCGTCATCGGCATCGCCATAGGCACCGCACTCCTGCCCGTGCTCGCCCGCCACGCCGCGGCGGGGGACGAGCGGATGGTCCGCCATTACCTCAGCCGTGCCCTGGAATTCAGCCTGCTGCTCGGCCTGCCGGCGGCGGTGGCGCTGGGGGTGGCCGGGACGCCCATCGTGTCGGTGCTGTTCGAGCGCGGCGCCTTCGGCCCGGCGGAGGCGCAGGCGACGGCCTGGGCGCTGGCCGCCTACGCCATCGGCATCCCCGCCCATGTGATCGTAAAAGCGCTGAACGCCGCCTTCTTCGCCCGCCAGGACACGGCGACCCCGGTGCGCGTCGCCGTGGTGGTGACGGTGGCCAACCTGGCGCTGGGCATCGCGCTGATGCCGGTGCTGGGGCATGTGGGGATCGCGCTGGCGACGGGGCTGACCGCCTGGTTGAACCTCGCTTTGCTGGCCCACGCGCTGCGCCGCCGGGGGTTCCTGCAGCTGGACGAGCGGTTCCTCGGCCGCGCGCCGCGCATCGCCTCGGCGGCGTTGGGCATGGGGGCGGCGCTTCTGGTCGGCGCGTCGCTCCTGGCCCCCGGCCTGGAGGCGGCCTCCACGCTGGTCCGCTTCGGGGCGCTGGCCCTGCTGGTCGGCGGCGGCGTGGCGGTGTTCGGGGCGCTGGCGCAGCTGACCGGCGCCACCGATCTGGCCGACCTGAAGGGCTTCCTGCGCAAGGGCACTCCGGAATTGGAGCCGCCCGTGTCTTGACCCCGCCCGGTTCCGGCGCGATAACAGCCGCCTTCCAGAAGTTTCGAGCGAGAGTCCTCCCGTGAACCGCATCTTCTCCGGCATGCAGCCGACCCGGCAGCTTCACCTCGGCAACTATCTGGGGGCGCTGCGCAACTGGGTCGAGCTGCAGAACAGCTACGAGTGCATCTTCTGCGTCGTCGACCTGCACGCGCTGACCATCGACCAGGACGCGGAGGTCCTGCGCAACAACATCCGCGAGGTCACCGCGGCCTACATCGCCGCCGGCATCGACCCGGAGAAGAACATCCTCTTCAACCAGTCCTTCGTCCCGGCCCATTCGGAGCTGGCCTGGATCCTCTCCTGCCACACGCCGCTCGGCTGGCTGAACCGCATGACGCAGTTCAAGGAGAAGGCCGGCAAGCAGAAGGACATGGCGAACCTCGGCCTCTACTCCTACCCGGTGCTGATGGCCGCGGACATCCTGCTCTACAAGGCCACCCACGTCCCGGTGGGCGAGGACCAGAAGCAGCATCTGGAGCTGGCCCGCGACATCGCCGGCGCCTTCAACCGCCGCTACGACACCGAGTTCTTCCCGCTGCCCGAGCCGCAGATCCTCGGCGAGGCGACGCGCGTGATGTCCTTGCGCGACGGCACCAAGAAGATGAGCAAGTCGGACGAGTCCGAATATTCGCGCATCAACATGACCGACGACGCCGACACCATCGCGACGAAGATCCGCAAGGCCAAGACCGATCCGGAGCCGCTGCCGGACAATGTGGCCGACCTGGAGAAGCGTCCGGAGGCCGACAACCTCGTGACCATCTACGCCGCCCTGTCCGGCCAGACGCGTGAGCAGACGGTGCAGCAGTTCGCGGGCGCCCAGTTCTCCGGCTTCAAGGCGGCGCTGGTCGATCTGTCGGTCGCCAAGCTCGCCCCGATGACCACTCGCATGAAGGAGCTGCTGGACGACAAGGCGGAGATCGACCGCCTGCTGCGCCGCGGCGGCGAACGCGCGGCGGCCATCGCCGAGACGAACCTGAACGGCGTGAAGGACATCATCGGCCTTCTGCGTCCCTAAATCCTCCGACCGAAAGGCGTCCGCCGTGACGGCTCCCATTCTGCTCACCGGGTTCCAGCCCTTCGGGGATCACGCCGTCAACCCGACGGCGCTCCTCATGGAGCGGCTGGCCGGCGAGCCGGGGATCGTCACCGCGGTCCTGCCGGTCGAATACGACGCCTGCGGCGCGGCCTTCGCCGCGCTGCTGGAGGAGCACCAGCCCGCCGCCGCCCTGTGCTTCGGGCTGGCCGCCGGGTCCGAATACATCAAGATCGAGCGGCTGGCCTGGAACCGCGACGAGAGCGAGCAGGCCGACAACGCCGGGGTGGTGCGCACCGACGACGCCATCGAGCCGGACGGGCCGACCGCCTACGGCTCCACCCTGCCCGTCCCCATGCTGGTCCGCGAGCTGGCCATCGCCGGCCTGCCGGTGACCTTCAGCGACCATGCCGGCGGCTTCGTCTGCAACCACCTGTTCTACCGCGCCCGCCACATGATCGAGACGGCGGATCTGGACGTGCCCATGGGCTTCGTCCACCTGCCGCCGCTGCCGGAGCAGGTCGCCGGCCAGACGGGTCGCTCCGGCCTGCCGCTGGACCAGCAGGAGCGGGCGGTGCGCGCGCTGGTCGGGCTGCTGCGCCAGGGGCTGGGGATCGCCGCCTGATTGAAGCGACGCTGATTTCTTACGAACTTGCGGATCGCCCAGCCCGAGGGCGTGGTCGATCCGCAGACACAGTCCAAGTAACTCAGGCTTAACTTTCAAATCCTGGCGGGCATACCGGATACGCGTTTTTAAAACGTCGCCCATGCACTATGTGATTCACAGTTCCGACATTCAACTTGGTCTGTATTGCTGCTTCTGTCTGTGTCTCACCTTTAACTTTGACAAGCCACAGGACATGACAAGCTTTGATGAAGTTGGCAAAACGCGGGCCGAAAGTACGCATACAAGTGCTCCTATTTATGAGAAGAGAACACTTGGCGCTTGAAAAGGGCGAGCACGTGCGTTAGCGTAAACACGCTTTTTATGAGAAAGCACTCGCCGCGCCAGTGCCAAGTGTCGCGGTATTTCCCAAGTGGCTCTCCCCGATCTCGGTGGTGGAACACCATGATCGGGGAGTGTCCACGCAGCCGCTCAGCAAGCTACGTTTCGTACGCCGGACAGAGTTAGGGCGGTCTGGCCTTCTTGGCCTCCATGCTTCTTTAGGGGGGATGACGCTATTCCGCAAAGCAAAAAGCGGAGATATAGCGGTCGTGATGAAGAGTTCATACCTCTACCTGAGCCATCGTCAGGGGGCGTGTCAAGCCTCTCCGGACACATCTAATTGTGCAAGGGAGGCCGCCTCAGACCCAATCTGTTGATTAAGAGGCTTCCTCGGGCTTTGATGAGTTCGTTCTGAAACCGAAATAATACATAGATTTCAATGGGTTCATGGACTTTCAAACTGACCATCATACAGAAGACGCAAAACACTTGTGTTTCAACTTCTGAAAATTTATCCCCGTACTGGAACGCCAACTGCGGAAAGCAACCCCTTCTTTAGACAGTTCGGTCTAGACCGATTCCCGTCTTTATGGCGAATCGAGCAGCCTATCTCTGCGACTCGGGCCATAAACTACGTTCTCTGAGTACGAGGCCACGACTTATCTCCGCCAGAGGAAGCGCATAGGGTACTCAGTGAAGAAGCGGACACCTCATCACCCCCGCTGCGCCAGCCGCTCCATCTCCTTCGCCCAGCCCGCGTAGTTCTTGTGGAAATCCGCCAGCGCCGGGTCGGTCCGGGTGCGCTCGGCCATCGCCTGCATCAGCGGCGCCTGGGCCGCCGCCAGTTCCCGCGCGTCGGTCCGCCGGGTCGCCGTCAGGAAGGACGACAGGCTGGTGACCAGCTTTCCCCCCGCCGGGGCCGCCGCCATCTTCGCCAGATCGTTGACGATCCAGGGCATGTATTTCAGCACATAGTCGGCGTAGGTGCGCATGACCGGCGCCTGCTCCAGCAGGTCGGCGCGCTCGCGGTCGAAGTCCTTGCGGTCGAGGATGGCGTGGTTGCGATAGACGACCGGTGCCTCCGCCGAGACGTCGCACTCCCAGCCCTTGCGCGGGACCAGCAGGTCGGCCTGATCCTTTTCCTCGCGGTAGGGGTAGAAGGGCATGGTCCGGCAGCGCGACGGCTTGTCGGCGTGGATGCCGCAGAGGTTGTCGGCCTGGAGCGCCGGGCAGGGGAAATGGTTCGGCAGGTAGGCGGTGGGCTGGATCAGCACCGCCACCGTCTTGCGGTTGGGCAGCCGCACGCTGGTGCCCAGCCGGGCGGCGAGGTCGTAGGATTTGGCGTTCGACCGTACCACCGTCCAAACCAGCGCCAGCGGGAAGCGGACGGCGTGGGCCACCGCGTCCGTGAGCGTCAGCGGCAGCAGCCCGTGGCAGCATTTTCCGCAGGCGGTGCAGGCGAAGCGCGGTTCCATTCTTCGAGTCCCCGTCCGCCCTCAGCGGCCGCAGCAGGCCTTGAACTTCTTCCCCGACCCGCAGGGGCAGGGCTCGTTGCGGCCCACCTTGACGACCCGCCGCGGCTCGCCCTTCGGGTTCACCTCGCCGGCGCTGTAGAGCCACTGGCCGTCGATGCGGCGGAAGGAGGCCCGCTCGTGATGGCGCATGTCCTGACCGTCGCGGCGGAACTGGATCAGGAACTCGACGGTGCCCTCGTCGCCCTCCTCCGTCGCGCGCAGCACGTCGAGCCGCTGCCAGTCGCACTCGTCGGCCACCCGCTCCGCCTCGGCGCGGTTGAAGTCCTCGCGGATCTCCGGCGCGTGGGTGCGCTCCACATGGTCGAGGTCGTGGCGCACGAAGGCGGTGTAGCGCGACCGCATCAGCGCCTCCGCCGTCGCGGCGGGCGCGCCGGCCAGGATCGGGCCGCAGCAGGAGTCGAAGGAAAGGCCCGAACAGCAGGGGCAGGCGGAGGAAGTCATGGCGCGCGGGTCCGTCGGTGGGTCCGGGGCTGGTGTGGCAGGATGGGCCACCCCGGTCAAGCGCTGCGGACCAAACACAACGGACGGACAGGTGAGGTCAGGCCGAACGGGCGCGGCGCGGTTCGGACGGGGTGTGTACGGTCGGCTTCACGATGGCGCGCAGCTCTTCGAGGAAGGCGCGGCCGGTGTCGGTGAGCGTGACGATCTTGCGGCGGCGTTCGCGCGGGTCTTCCTGGGCCTGGACGAGGTCGAGTCCGGCCTTCCCGAAGCTGTGCCAGCGGCTGAGGGCCGCGACGTTGCGCGACGCGGAGGATTGGGCGATGCCCAGGCGTTCCGCAAGCTCGCCGATGGACATCCCTTCGTTCTGCGCGATCGTCATGAAGGACAGCGCGTACTGGATCGGCAGGTCGGGATCGAGCTTGCGAAACGCCTCGAGCACATGGACGACGGTGGTCACCTCGTCAGGGCGAACCCCGTCAGCGCGAACAGGGGTCGGCATCAGCGACCCTCCCCGAGCGAGGACCCCATCGGGCCGGTGTGTAGATGATGTTCAGGCGTCCAAGCCATATCACGAATTCCCCGTTATCCCGCCGGGCGTCGAAAAAACGATCCGGAGAGGCCCAGTGGGCGTGCTCAACGAAGACCGAACGACCGCAAAACCCCAAAAAGACACACATGGCTTCCTCTCGATATCCGGAATTCGCGTTCCAATGCGCTGGGTTGAAGAAGGGAGCCGTTAGCTCGCCGGGCGGTATGGTTGGACCAATCGCCCTGTCGGCGATTCGGGGTGGTGGGTACGATGGCTTTCATCGTGGTCTCCGTGGGTTGAAGAAAGGCAGGGGTTGAAGGAAGGCGCGGCCCCGAAGGGAAACCGCAGGATCGGGTATCGCCTGTCAGCGATACGCTTGCAACGTCAAAAATGACCGGGCATCCGAAAGGTTCCGCTCCCGGATGTGTTGGGCCGGGACATATCCCGCTTCGGTTCCGTCCAGCCCGATGTCGCGCCGTAGATGCGCGCTCAGCGTCTCCACGCCGGCATCGTCGCCGTCGCGGTCCAGCCACTGCCGCAGCAGGGCGTTCCACAAGGTCTGCATGACTCCTCTCCTTGGTGCAGAGGAGCAATTAATCCGCTATCGGATGATTTCCGTCAAGGCCGATTTCCGTCAAAGCCGATTTCCGTCTGCCGGACCAAGCGGTTGGGTTGCTCCGCGTTCGCCCTTGGCGATCCGCTTTTCCCGCCGTATAGATTCCCGTCATGAAGGCGAGCCCAAGTACCACCTGCATCGTGCTCTGACGCGTCCGACGCGGAGAGCCAAAACGCGCGCGACCCGGAGGGAAGCCCGCGGTGTTTGTCTGCGCCCGCATGCAGGCATAAGCCGCCGGATCGGCGGCTCACATGCAGTGAGTAACTTCATGGAAAACGTCTTCGAAAGCCCGTTCAAGGGCATGTTGCTGGAAAAGCAGGTCACCAACCCGAACATCGTCGTTGGCCGATACAGCTATTATTCCGGCTATTATCATGGCCACAGCTTCGACGACTGCGCCCGTTTTCTTCCACCGGACGAGGGCGTCGACCGGTTGGTGATCGGCAGCTTCTGCTCGATCGGGTCTGGCGCGGCGTTCATCATGGCGGGCAACCAAGGCCACAGGAACGACTGGATCAGCACCTTTCCCTTCTTCTGGATGCCCGAGGTCCCGGCGTTCGCCGGCGCCCGGAACGGCTATCGGCCTGCCGGCGACACGGTGATCGGCAATGACGTCTGGATCGGTTCGGAGGCCATCGTCATGCCCGGCGTCACCATCGGTGACGGCGCGGTGATCGGCACGAGGGCGCTGGTGACGCGGGACGTCGAGCCCTACGCGATTGTGGGTGGCAATCCCGCCCGGGTGATCCGGAAGCGCTTCGACGACGATCTCATCGCGTTGCTGCTTGAGATGAGGTGGTGGGATTGGTCCGACGACCAGTTGCAGGAGGCAATGCCGATCCTGACCAGCGGCGACGTCGCGCTTCTGCACCGCCACTGGCAGGACGTGATCAAAGCCACCTGACGGCAACCTTGTCGGCTTCGCCTGTTCACTTGCAGGCGAAGCCAACCCCCGTGAGCGACGCCGGACGCCTCTGGAAAGCTCAGGGGGATGGGTGGCCGCCGACGCGGGCGTCCCAGCCCAGCATCGCGACCTCGGCCACGGCCTCCAGCTCGGCGCGCTCCGCGCCGTCGCGGGCGAGGATCGACATGCCGGCCTGCACCGTCTGCACGAAACGGGCGAGCGCGTGGAGATCGACCGAGGCTGGGATCTCCCCCTCGGCCACGGCCCGCGTCAAACGCTCCGTCAAGATGCCGACCGCCGAGGCGCGCGCCGACCGCAACACTTCGCCCAGTTCGGCGTGCCCCTCGCTGCCGACCGCCGAGAGCGTCACCATGCAGCCGCGCGGGATGTCGCCGCGGCAGCCGGTGAGCGCCGCGGCCGAGTCCATCAGCAGGCCCATGACCGCCTCGCGGGCCGTGTCGGCGGTGAAGAACCGTCCCCAGACGAGCCCCTCGTAGCTTTTGCGGTAGTGGTCCACCGCTTCGAGATAAAGCGCTTCCTTCGAGCCGAAGGCGGCGTAGAGGCTGGGCGAGCCGATCCCCATGGCCTCCGTCAGGTCGGCGATCGAGGTCGCCTCGTAGCCCTTGGTCCAGAACAGGCGGGTCGCCTGGGTCAGGGCGGCCTCGCGGTCGAACGCGCGCGGCCGTCCGCGCCCGCGGGCGAGCGGCCGTGCCGCGGTCCTGTCGTCGGTGGGCGGTGTCGGTCCTGATTTCTGCATCGATCATTATTTAATCCCGCCGCGGCGTGGGGGCAATGGCCTCGGGTGGCGGCGTTCTATTTTTGTGTTGATCAATACAAAAAAACATTGACCACAGCGCCGAACGCCTCTAGCTGTTTTTGTATCGAACGACACAGAAAGGCTGGATCATGGTTGAGCCGATTGGCGAATTGGTTGGCAAGCGCGCGCTGGTGACGGGCGGTTCGCGCGGCATCGGCGCCGCCATCGCGCTGGCGCTCGCCGACAAGGGCGCGGATGTGGCGGTCTCCTACGAGCGGTCGGCCGAGCGCGCCGCCGAGGTCGTCCGGGCGATCGAGGCGAAGGGCCGGCGCGCGGTCGCCATCCAGGCCGACAGCGCCGATCCGGCGGCCATGGCGGCCCTGGTCGGCCGGACGGTGGAGGCGCTCGGCGGCCTCGACATCCTGGTCAACAACGCCGGCATCGCCCGCCAGGGCATGGTCGCGGAAATGAGCCTCGCCGACATCGACGCGCTTCTGAACGTGAACGTGCGCGCGGCGGTGCTCGTGGCGCAGGCGGCCATCCCGCATCTGAAGGACGGGGGGCGCATCGTCTTCATCGGGTCGTGCCTCGCCGACCGCATCACCGCCCCGGGCGTCACCGTCTATTCGATGACCAAGTCGGCGCAGATCGCCCTGACGCACGGCCTCGCCCGCGAACTCGGCCCGCGCGACATCACGGTGAATCTGGTCCAGCCGGGGGCGACCAACACCGACATGAATCCCGCCGACGGCGCCCATGCCGAAATCTTGCGCTCGCAGACTCCGCTCGGCCGCTACGGCCAGCCGGAAGACGTGGCGGCGGCGGTGGCCTTCCTGGCGAGCCCGGCGGCGCGGCAGATCACCGGGGCCACGCTGACGGTGGACGGCGGCCTGAACGCCTGAGGCCTCGCCTCCTCCCGCAAGGGCGTGTTCAACCGGGCGGTCGGCGGGCCGGCCTGACAGCGCACCCCACCCGGTGCATGCTGGCTGCCGTTCCCCGCCGAGAGGCACCCGCAGCTCTCCATCAGGAGACCGAACGTGAAGCACGTTGTCCTGCTCGTGACCAATCCCGTGATGATGGGGTCCTGATCGCGCGGCGGGGCCGAAACCGCCCTTGCCCTGGACAACGCCGCCAAGCTGGGTCAAAGAGAAAGCATCAAAAGTGGTGGACTTGGCCGGGGGCCGCCGTGTGGCGAGCCCCCTCCCCCGCCCCTCTTTCGCTGCTGAGGACGATCGACCCGCGTGACGAGACGCGCCCATCATCGGTGGTTCGGAGCCCTTGCCGCCGCCTTGCTGGCGGTGACGCTGGCCCCGCAGCCGGTTCAGGCGGACCCCCGCTTCGTGCCCGGCCCCTGCTGGTTCTCCGTGCCGGAGGGCGAGGCGGCGCTGTGCGGGACCGTCGGCGTGCCCGACCGGCGCGACCGGCCGGCGACGCGGGCCTTCCGCCTGCCGGTCGTCGTCCTGCTCTCCACCGCCAAGCAGCCGTCCCCCGACCCGGTCCTGTTCCTGGAGGGCGGCCCCGGCGCCTCCCCCTTCGGCAGCGGCGAGGCGGTGGAGGAGCGGATGGAGGTGTGGTGGTCGCTGACCGCCGGATTCCGCCGGTCGCGCCACGTCGTGCTGTTCGACCCGCGCGGCGCCGGACGGGCCGAGCCGGACACCGACTGCCCGGAATTGGACGTGCTGGGCGCCTCGCCCCGCCTGCGCCCGGTGTCGCGGGACCGCCGCGCCGCGCTGGAGCGGACGGCCATCGCCGCCTGCCGCGACCGCTTCACCGCCAATGGGCTGGACGGCGCCATGTTCACCACCCCCATCGCCGCCGACGACGCCATGGACGTCGCCGCGGCGCTGGGCGCGCAGCGGGTCAATCTGTTCGCCGTGTCCTACGGCACGCGGGTGGCGCTGGAGATCCTGCGGCGCCACGGCGGGCGGGTGCGCACGGCGGTGCTCGATTCCATCTACCCGCCCGACGTCAACGCGACGGAGGAGGCGCCCTGGCTCGTCCATCGGGCGTTCAAGCGGCTGTTCGACGACTGCGCGGCCAATCGCGTGTGCCGCGCCGCCTATCCGGACCTGGAGCGCCATCTTCTGGAGCTGGTGGAACGGCTGGGCAAGGCCCCGGTGGACGTGCCGGTGGGCGATCCGGAGATTCCGCGCTGGGCGCGGATGGACAGCGCCGCCGCCCTGACGGCCCTGCTGGAGGCGATGGCCGAGGGCGAAAGCGTGCCCCGCCTGCCCTCCCTGATCGAACGGGCGTGGCGCGGGCGGTACGATCGCCTGTCCGACTGGGTGCCCGCCCCCTGGCTGGGCGACCCCGACTCGGCGGAGGGCATGGCCTTCTCCATCGAATGCCGGGAGACGGTGAACCCCGCCGACCCGCTGCGGCTGGCCGACGCCGCGCGCCGCTTCGCCCCCTACGGCGCCGTCACCGCCGACGATCCCGGCCGGCGCGTCTGCGCCCAATGGCCCGCCGCCGCGCAGGAGGCGTCGGAGCGGCTGCCGGTGGCCAGCCCGGCGCCGGTGCTTCTGCTGTCCGGCGCCTATGACCCGCTGACCCCGCCGGAATGGGCGGAGCGCGCCGCGGCGACGCTGCCGAAAAGCCGGCATCTGGTCTTCCGCAGCGCCGGCCATCTGGTCACCGCGACGGACGACTGCGCCGTTGCCGCCGCCACCCAGTTCGTGGATTCGGAAACTCTGCCCGCCAACGCCTGCCCGGCGGCTGCCAAGCCGCCGGGGTTCCAGCCGCCATGATCTGGCGGGAGTCTACTTCAGCGCGTCCAGCATGAAGGCCGGCAGGGCGAAGCTGGCGACGTGGATGTCGGGCGTGTAGTAGCGGGTGGCCAGCCCCGCCGCGGCGAAGCGCGGGCGGATCGCCTCCGCCGTCTGGCGGCGCAGCGCCGCGTCGTCGGTGGCCCAGCCGAAGGCCATGAAGCCGCCGTAGTAGCTGGGCACCGGCGCCACGAAGAAACCGGCGTCCCCGAACAGCCGGCCCAACCGCCGGTGGCTGTCCTTCAACTCGCCCGGCTGGAGGAAGGGCACGCCGTTCTGGGTGACCAGCACGCCGCCGGGGGTCAGCCGGGCCTTGCAGTCGGCGTAGAAGTCCTCGGTGAAGAGGACGGCGCCCGGCCCGTGGGGATCGGTGGAATCGACGATGATGACGTCGAACCGCTCCGTGGTCTCCTTGACGAAGGCGCAGCCGTCGGCGATCACCAGATCGCTGCGCGGATCGTCGAAGGCGCCGGCGCTGATCGCGGGCAGATGGGCGATGGACAGGTCGACCACGGAGCGGTCGATCTCCACCATCGTCACCCGCTCCACCGCCTTGTGCTCCAGGCAGCGGCGCAGCATGCCGCCGTCGCCGCCGCCGACGATCAGGACGCGGCGGACGCGCCCATGCGCCAGGATCGGCACATGGGTCAGCATCTCGTGATAGACGAACTCGTCGCCCTCGGTGGTCTGGATGACGCCGTCGAGCGCCATCACGCGGCCCAGGACCGGATTCTCGAAGATCACCAGATCCTGGAGACCGGTGCGGTCGCGGTGCAGGACGCGGCACATGCGCAGGCGCTGGGCCACGTCCGGGTACAGCGTCTCGTCGTACCAGCCGGAGTCGGACTCGGAGCCGCTCATGACCCGGTTTCGCCGCGCAGCAGCTCGTCGCACTTCACGCCGGTGGGCTTGAAGGCGCGCTCCAGCACCGGGATGGCCTTCATGGGCTGGGCGTCGCCGCACATGAAGATGTCCAGCGCGGCGTAGCCGCGCTCCGGCCAGGTGTGGATGCTGATGTGCGACTCGGCGAGCACCGCCACGCCGGAGATGCCGCCGTTCGGTGTGAAATGGTGCAGGTGGATGTGCAGGAGCGTCGCCCCCGCCACCTCGACGGACTCGATCAGCGTGGAACGGACATGGTCCAGCTCGTCCAGACGTTCGGCGCCCCACAGATCGACGATCAGGTGCGTGCCGGCGCAGACCTTGCCATCGCGGACGATGAAATGGTCCTTGCGGTCGTCTTGAGGCTCCTTCCAAGGACCAGAAGTCACGTTGGTCCGGTTGGAGATTTGACCTTCCGTTTGGGCTTTCCTTGGATCGCTTCCCAAGTCCATCCCCAATTGGAAGAGAGAAGCGGTCTTCGCCATCGTTCTCCCCCATCAGCAGATGTTCCGCGCAGGTGTCGCGGAGGAGGGCGGCATATGGGACAAATTCGCATGCGAATCAACAGAATTCTGTCCCTCGATCTCTTTTGTGCTTGGCGGCGGCGCTCTGGCGCGGCGCGCGGCGCGGGCGCATAATCGCGTGTCCGCCGCCTCCCGGAGCGGTCCGGAAATCCTCTCTGAAGGTCCCCACCATGAACCGCAAACCGCTGATCGGCGTTCCCGCCTGCACCCGCATGATGGGCGAGCATCCCTTCCACGTCGTCGGCGACAAGTATGTGCGCGCGGTGTCGGACGGGGCCGGCGGCATGCCGCTGCTGATCCCGGCCCTGGGGACGGCGCTGGACATGGACGACGTGGCCGGTCGGCTCGACGGGCTGCTGGTCACCGGAAGCCCGTCGAACGTCGAGCCGCACCGCTACGGCGGCTCGTCCAGCGAGCCGGGCACCCTGCACGACCCGGAGCGCGACGACACCACCCTGCCGCTGATCCGCGCCGCGCTGGAGATGGGTGTGCCGCTGCTGGGCATCTGCCGCGGCTTCCAGGAGCTGAACGTGGCGCTGGGCGGCACACTGCACCAGCGGGTGCACGAGGTGCCGGGCTACGCCAACCACCGGGAGGACAAGGAGGCGCCGCTGGCCGTGCAGTACGGGCCGTCGCACGACGTCCGGCTAACCCCCGGCGGCGTGCTGGAAAGGCTGGCCGGCGGCGAGGCGGCGGCGACCGTCAACTCCCTGCACGGTCAGGGGATCGACCGGCTGGCCGACGGGCTGATCGTCGAGGCGATGGCCGAGGATGGGCTGGTCGAAGCGGTGCGGGTGGCCGGGGCGCCGGCCTTCGCGCTGGCCGTGCAGTGGCACCCGGAATGGCGGTTCTGGGAGAACCCGCTGTCGGCGGCGATCCTGCGCGCCTTCGGAAGCGCCGCCGCCGACCGGGCGCGGCGGCGCCTTTCCTGAAAGATGGTTTCAGGACAATAGATTAGGTCAACAATTGGCGGGTGCCGCGTGCCCAGAAATTGGGCACGCCGCCCTTACCCCATCGGCGTCAGCCGGCCCGCGAGATGCGGCGCAGGAAGTCGATGAGCTGCGCCTGCTCCTCGGTCGAGAGATCCTTCACCATGGCCTTGTCATGGGCCTGGATGCGCGGGATCAGCTCGTCCAGCAGCTTCTCCCCTTCCGGGGACAGGCGGAGCGCGTAGGAGCGGCGGTCGTTGGGCGAGGGCGCCCGGATGACCAGACCGCGCGACTCGAGCCGGTCGATGACCGCGACCATGGTCGAACGATCGATGCCCACCGCCGAGCCCAGGTCGGACTGGGACAAGCCCTCGTTCTCCTTGATCATGATCAGGACGCCGAATTGCCCCGGCGTCATGTCGTGGGGCGCCACGGCGTTCTGGAAGCTCTGGAACACGGCCACCTGCGCCTTGCGCAGATTGTAGCCGACGAGCTCCGGCAGAGGGCCGAGGGCCATCTTTCCGGTCTTGCTCGGACGCTGGCGGGTGCGCCGGTCCGAGGGGGTGGGGCGGTCGATGTCGGTCAACGTAAAAGCCGTCGTTTATTGACTAGTCTATTGGTCGTGTAAAATGCAGGCAGGTGCCGATTTTGTCAGCAAGAACCACACAATCCGCTTCGAATGCATAGCACCCATTCCCGCTACGCATTGGTTCCGCCCGGAAGCGGCTCCACCTCTAGCCCTATGAAGTGACCGCGCTCTTGACCCCGGACCCCCCGGAAACAGGCATGCCGGTGCGGTTGCCCGCCGACGGTTCATTCCCCTGCCGCAGACGGGTTCCAACAACGGAGCTTCCGTCGCCCGGTCCCCCCCAGACCGGGCGTCTTCGCGCAAAAGCCCCGGCCTGACGGCTGGGGCTTTTTTCTGGTGCTCTTTCCGGTAGGGTGGTTGCCCGAACCGCACCCCCTCCGAAAGAAAGGCGCGCCATGGCCTACGCCATTCCCCTGTGGCCCCAGCCCACCGTTCCGGTCGCCGGCGGCGATCCCTTTCCGGTCCGCCGCATCTACTGCGTCGGCCGCAACTACGCCGCCCACGCGCGCGAGATGGGCGCCGATCCGGACCGCGAGCCGCCGTTCTTCTTCATGAAGCCCGCCGACGCCATCGTCGCCGACGGCACCGCCATCCCCTACCCGCCCCGGACCGCCAACCTGCACCATGAGATCGAGCTGGTCGTGGCCATCGGCACCGGCGGGCGCGACATCCCGGTGGAGCGCGCGCTGGACCATGTCTACGGCTATGGCGTGGGTCTGGACATGACCCGCCGCGACCTGCAGAACGCGGCGAAGAAGGAAGGCAAGCCCTGGGACATGGGCAAGGGTTTCGACCAGTCCGCCCCCTGCGGCACGCTGCGCCGCGCCGCCGACATCGGCCATCCCGACAAGGGGTCGGTGACGCTGTCGGTCAACGGCGAGCTGCGCCAGAAGGGCGACCTGGCGGACCTGATCTGGTCGGTGTCCGAGACCATCGCCTACCTGTCAGGCCTAGTCGAGCTTCAGCCGGGCGACCTGATCTACACCGGCACGCCGGAGGGCGTCGGCCCGGTGGTCGCCGGCGACCGGCTGGAGGGCGCGGTCGAGGGCGTCGGCTCCATCGCCGTCACCATCGCCTGACGCCGGCAACACGGATCACCGGCAACAGGAAACACTAGGCTATGCGTATCGCCACCTGGAACATCAACTCCGTCCGCATGCGGATGGACCTGCTGCTGCGCCTCATCGACGAGGCGCAGCCGGACGTCATCTGCCTTCAGGAAACCAAGGTCGTCGACACCGACTTCCCGATGGCCCCGCTGGCCGAGAAGGGATACGTCCACGCCCACATCCACGGGATGAAGAGCTACAACGGCGTCGCCATCCTGTCGAAGCTGCCCTTCACGTCGTGCGACGTGCAGCACTGGTGCGGCAAGCAGGATTGCCGCCACGTCTTCGCCGAACTGCCCGGCGGGATCGAGCTGCACAGCGTCTACATTCCGGCGGGCGGGGACATTCCGGACCCGGAACAGAATGACAAGTTCGCCCACAAGCTTCAGTTCGTGGACGAAATGACCGAGTGGTGGACGACCCGGCGCAGCCCGGACCGCCGCATGGTCATGGTCGGCGACCTGAACATCGCGCCGCTGGAGAACGACGTCTGGAGCCACAAGGAGCTTCTGAAGATCGTCTCCCACACCCCGGTGGAGGTGGCGAAGCTGACGGCGATGCAGGCGTCCATCGGCTGGGTCGACGCGCTGCGCCATTTCGTTCCGCCCACGGAAAAGCTCTACACCTGGTGGAGCTACCGCGCGAAGGATTGGGCGGCCTCTGACCGTGGCCGGCGCCTGGACCACATCTGGGTCACCCCGCCGCTGAAGGAGGCGCTGACCGGCCACCGCGTCCTGCGCGAGGCCCGCGGCTGGGAGCCCAAGCCCTCCGACCATGTTCCGGTGATGGTCGATCTCGACGTGTGACCCGCTGAGTCACCGCGCCGCCAGCGGCACGTTCATCGCCACGACCGACGGCGTCCCGTCCTCCGCCACCCGAAAGCGGTGGGCGCAGCCGTCGGTCAGGCGGTGGGCGGGCTTGCCCACCATGTCCCAGCCGGTGGCCAGCGCGTAGAGCGCCCGCATCACCCCGTTGTGGGCCACCGCCCCGGTCGGCACGCCTCCGGCGCCCACCTCGGCCAGCCAGGGAATCAACCGGCTCTGCACGTCGCGCGGGCTCTCCCCGCCCGGCGCCCGGAAGTCGAGGCCCATCCGCTCGCGGTCCGCGGTCAGGGCGCCGCTCGCCCGCAGCTCCTCCAGCAGGCGGCCTTCCCATTCCCCCCAGCCCATCTCGACCAGACGCGGTTCCGGCGCCGGGTCGAGGCCGAGCAGCCGGGCGGTCTCCCAGGCCCGCCGCTTCGGGCTGGCGACCCAACGATAGCCCAACACGTCCGGCGGCAGCCTCCAGGTCGCGACTCGGGCCCGGCCCTCGTCGGACAGCGGCTCGTCGATGCCGCCCTGGAGACGGTGCGCGGCGTTCCAGGCGGTCGGCCCGTGGCGCAGGATGATGAGGTCGGTCATGGGCTCCCTTTCCGCGCGGCGCGCCGGACGACTCCGTCCAGGACCTTCACCGCGTTGGTCAGATCGTGCTCCGCCGCGGCGATGCGGTGCGCCGCCTCGCCGAAGTGGCGGCGTTTCCCGGGGTCGTCGAGCAGCGCCCGGACGGCGGCGGCGAAGGCCTCCGCGTCGCCCACCGGCGGCAGGAGGCCGGTCACCCCGTCGCGCACCACGTCCGGTACCCCTCCGGTCCGTCCCGCCACGACCGGCAGCCCGGCGGCCTGGGCCTCCAGCAGGGCCATGCCGTAGGCCTCGTTCACCGCCGGCCAGACCATCAGGTCGGCGGCGGCGTAGAGCGCGGTGAGGGCGTCCGAACCCTGCTGGCCAAGGAACACAACTCCCTCCCCTGCAAGGCGGGGGAGGGTTGGGGTGGGGGCAAGTGCGCCTCCCCCGAACAACGCCTCGATCCGAGGGCGAGCGGGGCCGTCGCCGGCGATCAGCAGATGCGGACCGCTTGCCCCCACCACGGCCCTCCCCCGCTGGGCGGGGGAGGGAGAGAGGGCTTTTGCCAGAATTTCGTAGGAGCGTTCCTTGTCGCCGCTGCGCATCATGCCGACAGCCAGCAGCCACGGGACGTCCGGGTTCAAACCGTAACGCTCGGCCAGCGCCGCCCGGTGCCGGTCGCGCTCCACGGCGGCGGCGGCGAAGGGGCGCGTGTCGAGAAAGGGGCGCAGCCGCACCAGCCGGTCCGGCGACCGCAGCAGCGGCAGCACCCCCTCCGCGTCGTGGCCGGCGAGGTTGACGACGGCGGCGGCCTGCCGGATCGCCGCCTCGGCGGCGCGGTGACCGGCGGCGAAGGGGCCGATGGCGCGCTTGGCCGCGAAGGACGCCTCCGCCACCACATAGGGAATGCCGAAGCGGCGGCTGACCGCCGGGCCGATCCAGTCCGGCGCCTTGTGGTACAGGTGGTAGGTGAACCAGAGGTCCGGCGGGTCGTCCCGCCAGCGCGCCGTCAGGCGGTCGGCGCAGCGCGCGCCCAGCGCGGCCAGACGCTCCGCCCGGCCCGGACGGCGCCCGTCGTCCCAACTGCGCAGGGTGCTGGCCAGGGTCACCCTGTGCCCGGCCCCCTCCAGCGCGGCCATCAGCAGCCGGGCCATGCGGCGGTCGCCCGAGGGCACCGGGTGGGTCGGGGATTTCAGCGGGGCGTAGAAGGCGATGCGCATCGCGGCCCCGGCGTCGTGATGGAAAGGAAACTCAGAAGGGGGTCGGTTCCCGCGCGCAGACCACCCGGTTCCGTCCGGCGGCCTTGGCGCGGTACAGCGCCTCGTCCGCGCTGGACAGCATGGCGTCCACGTCGCGCGTCCCCGCCGCGCAGCAGGCCACGCCGATCGACACGGTGAAGCGCACCGCCTCGTCCCCCGCTGGGACGGTCAGTTCCGCCGTGCGGCGGCGGATGCGCTCCGCCACCATGCGCGCCCCGGCGATGTCGGTCTCCGGCAGCAGGATGGCGAACTCCTCCCCTCCGGTGCGGCCCAGCAGGTCGTTTTCCCGCAGCAGGGCACGGCAGGCGGCGGTGAAGGTCCGCAACGCCTCGTCCCCCACGGCGTGGCCATGGCTGTCGTTGATGCTCTTGAAATGGTCGAGGTCGAGCATCAGCAGGGTGACCGGCCGGCCATAACGGCGGGCGCGGGCCAGCTCCTGCTCCGCCGCCTCGACGAAGTGGCGGCGGTTGGACACGCCGGTCAGCGGGTCGGTGATCGAGAGCCGGCGCAGACGCTCCTCCGACTCCTTCAGCGCCGTCACGTCGTTGATCAGGACATAGATGACCGGCAGCCCGTCCCAAGGCAGGGGCGACATGCTGACCTGAACGCAGGTGCGCTGCCCGTCGGCGGACATCATCACCCCGTCCTGCGACCGCACCAGCTCGCGTTTGCGCAGGCAACGCAGGAAGGCGTCCCGCTGGTCCTCGATGCCCGATTCCTCGACGAAATCCAGGAAGTGGCGTCCGACCAGGGCGTCGCCGCTCTGACCCAGAATGCGTGCCGCCTCCTGGTTGGCGAAGACGATGCCCATTTCCTGATGGATCAGCAGCCCGGCGGGCAGCAGATCGAGCATGTCGCCCAGCTTGCTGCGCGTCAGCGACAGCTCGTGGCTGGTCGCCACGGCGTCCCTGTCGTCGTCGAAGTCGATGAAGGAGAGGGCGTCCGGTTCGGAAGAGGCGTACAGACTCGACATGACGTCGCAAAGGTGGAGCAAAGCCGCACTCTATCCCGTCGTCAGCCGCCGTGCAATGCACAGCATCCTCCGAATGGCACAAGAGTCGTCGGGCTATTTCCGATTGTGAAACGATCGTGCAGCCGGCCGATGCCCGAGTCGCTGCCGAAGTCGCGCCGCACCCGCGCGGCGCCCGCCGCACCCAGCGCCGCGCGGCGGGCCGGTTCGCGGATCAGCGACTCGAGCGCGCCGGACAGCGCGACGGGGTCTTCGGGGTCCACCAGCGTGCCGGTGACCCCATCCTCGATCAGCTCCGCCACCGCCGCGGCGCGCGTGGACAGACAGGCCAGCCCCTGGCTCTGCGCCTCCATCAGCACGTTGGGCAGCCCGTCGCGGTCGCCGTCGCGCGCGGTGCGGCAGGGCAGGACGAACAGGTCGGCGCGGCGGTATTGGGCGATCACCGCGTCCTGGGCCTTCGCCCCCTGCCAGTCGATCCGCCCCTCCAGCCCCAGCGCCGCCGCCTGCGCCTTCAGCGCCGCCAGCCGGTCGCCGCCGCCGATGTGGGTCCAGCGCCAGTGCAGCCCGGCCGGCAGGCGCGCCAGCGCGTCGAGCAGCAGGTCGAAGCCCTTCTTCTCCACCGCCCGCCCGACCGACAGCAGCCGCACGGGATCGGCGGGGTCGGATCCGTCGCGCGCCGGGCGCGCGTCCGGCGGGCCGGGGAAGCGGCTGAAGTCCAGGCCGTGGTACAGCAGCTCCACCCGGTCCGGCTCCGGCGCCAGGGCGCGCAGGCGGGCGAGGCCGAGCGCGGTGCAGGTGACGCCCCAGCGCGCCTCGGCCAGCTTGTCCCGCAGGTCCCAGTCCGGGGAGGTCCAAATGTCCTTGGCGTGGGCGGAAAAGCTCCAGGGCAGGCCGGTCAGCAGTGCCGCGTAGCGCGCGACGCTGGCCGGGGTGTGCAGGAAGTGGGTGTGCAGCCAGGTGACGTCCGCCGGCAGCTCCGCCGCCAGCACGCAGGCTTGGCCGAAGCGGCGCACGCGGTTGCGGCTGGGGTCGCGCCGCAGGTCGGCCAGCCAGGCGGCCCGCGCCGCCGACCAGCCGGGGCGCCGCCGCGCCGCGGCAAGGGCGCGCAGCACGCGGGCGGGCGCGTCGTGCAGATATTCGGGCAGATAGGTCACCGGGGCGGTGACGCGGCGGTTCAGCTCGTGCACCGCCTTGTCGGTCGGTTGACGCAGGCTGACGATCAGTTGACGCAACCCCCGCCGTTCCAGCCCCAGGATCTCCTGCGCGATGAAGGTTTCCGACAGGCGGGGCCAGCCCTTCACGATGACGGCAACGGTCACGCGATGCCCCCGGCGGCCATCTGGCGCTCGGGCGCGCAAGGGGGCTGCGACGGACCCGGGGTCGGGGCCGAGACCGAGTCCGGGAGGTAGCGCGCCGACAGGCGGTTGACGCTCTCCAATCCGCCGAGCAGGCCCGGCACCACCACCGAGGAGGGCGGCGCCTGCCAGGGCAGCCGGCGCAGCGCCGCCGCCATCGCCGCGGCGTCGCGCACCCCGTCGTCCATCAGGACGGAGACCAGACCCAGCTCCTGCGCGCGGGCGGCGCGGATGGTCTGCTCGCGCCGCGGCACCTCGCGCGGGACGATCAGCGCCTTCTTGTCGAAGGAAAGGATCTCGCAGAAGGTGTTGTAGCCGCCCATGGCGACCACTCCCACCGCCCCCTGCATCAGCCGCTCGATCCGCGCCTCGAAGGCGGTGGCCTCGACGTTGGGCAGGGCCTCGGCGCGGGCCAGGAACTCGGCCTGGAGGTCCGGCTGCATGAAGGGGCCGAACACCAGCACGGCGCGGTAGGGGATGCCGGGATCGCTCTCGTAGGCGCGCAGCACCCAGTCGACCAGCGCCTCGCCATCGCCGCCGCCGCCGGGGGTGACCAGGATGTAGGGCTCGTCGGGCAGGCCGGGGCCGTGCGGGACCGCCGGCGGCACGGTGCGGTGCAGGTAGCCGGTGTAGACCATCTTGTCGCGCACCGACCGGGGCATGTCGATGCCCTCCAGCGGGTCGCAGATCTGCGGCAGGCCGTAGACCCACAGCTCGTCGTACAGGTTCTCCAGAGCCGGCAGGACCTTCTTGCGCTCCCACTCCGGGGCGAGCAGGGCCGGCTCGTCCATCACGTCGCGCAGCCCCAGCACCAGCGGCACGCCGCGGCTCTTCAGAAGCTCCAGCGTCTCCCGCACCTCGCCGCGCAGGCCGAGCGGTTCCTTGTCCACGATGAACAGGTCGGGCTGGTAGATCTCCGCGGTGTGGCGGATCAGCGAGGCCCGCATGGACAGGATCTCGTCGATGTCCAGATGCAGGTTCAGCGCCGTGTATTCCCCGTTGCGCAGCTTGATGACGCCGGGGATGCGCACGAAGTCCACCCGCGTGCGGAAGTCGAAGCTGCCGACGATCGGCGAGCCGGACAGGATCAGCACGGACAGGTTGCTGTAGCGCTCCACCAGCGCATGAGCGATGGCCCGGCAGCGGCGGAGATGGCCGAGCCCGAACGTGTCATGGCTGTAGATGAGCACGCGGCCCGAGGTCGGACGTTCGCTCATAGACTTCCTACCTCTCCCGATTGGCCTCTTGTGTCCGGCCGCGGCTTGGCCGATGAACGGGTGTGCGTCGTGCCGCCGCCGGATTGGCGGCGGACCGCTTGCGGGCTCACCATATCCTCAGCGGCCAAGCGGCAGAGGGGGTAAGGTTTCTGCCTGCTCCCGGCACCGGCGTCCCCTTGCGTAGAATGGCGCTATGGAATCCAGCATCTTCCGATTCATCCTTCGGCACAGCGTCCGTCAGCAGATCGTGCTGACCCTGATGACCCTGGCGTCCTTCCCCTTCCTCTACGCCTCGCTCGACCTTCCGAAGCGGATCGTCAACGAGGCGATTGCCGGGAAGAAGCTGCCTGAATCCTTCCTCGGCTTCCATCTCGATCAGGTGACTTACCTGTTCGTCCTATGCGGACTGTTCCTGACTTTGGTGCTGGTCAACGGCGCGTTCAAGTATGTCATAAACACCTACAAGGGACGCCTGGGCGAGCGGATGCTGCGCCGCCTGCGGTACGAACTGTACGTGCGCGTCCTGCGCTTCCCCCTGCCCCGCTTCCGGAAGATGTCGTCCGGGGAGATCATCCCCATGATCACGGCGGAGGTCGAACCGCTGGGCGGCTTCATCGGAGACGCCATCGCCATCCCGGTGTTCCAGGGCGGCACCCTGCTGGTCTACATCGCCTTCATCTTCGTCCAGGATCCGGTGCTGGGGGCAGCGGCGGTGTCGCTGTACCCGTTCCAAGGCTGGCTCATCCCACGGCTTCAGCGCAAGGTCAATCAACTTGGCAAACAGCGCGTACGTGCCATGCGCCAGATCGCCGACCGCATCGGCGAGACGGTGTCCGGCATCCAGGAGGTGCACACCCACAACACGGCGTCCTGGCATCTCGCCGATCTCAGCCACCGCCTGGGCGACGTGTACCGCATCCGTTTCGAGATTTACCAAAGAAAGTTTTTTGTCAAATTTCTGAACAATTTCATAAACCAGCTGACCCCGTTCTTTTTCTATTCGATCGGCGGTTATCTGGTGATCCATGGCCAGCTCTCCTTCGGCGCGCTGGTCGCCGTGCTGGCCGCCTACAAGGACTTGGCCGCCCCTTGGAAGGAACTCCTCGACTGGTACCAGCAGAAGGAGGACAACCGGATCAAGTACGAGCAGGTGGTGGAGCAGTTCCACGTCCCCGATCTGCTGGCCGAACGCCTGCTGCGCGAGGAGGAGGACGTCCCGTTCAAGGGCAGCCTGTCCTTCCGCAACGTCGGGTTCGGGGAGGACGGCGGCTCGCCCATCCTGGAGGGGGTGACCTGCGACATCCCGCTGGACTCCCACACCGCGCTGATCGGCGTCGGCTCCGGGCGGGACGAGCTGGCACAGCTCGCCGCGCGCGTGCTGCTGCCCTCGTCGGGGCAGATCCGGCTGGGCGAGCATGATTATGCGGAACTGCCGGAGAGCGTGACCGGGCGGCGCGCCGCCTATGTCGGGGCCGCTCCCTACCTGTTCTCGGCCTCGCTCTATGACAACCTCGTCTATGGGCTGCGCCACCGGCCGCTGCGTGAGAATGGCGAGAGCGAGGAAGCGGCAGAGCATCGCAAGAGGCGGATGACCGAGTCGGTGCTGTCCGGCAACGCCACCGACGACGTGCACGCCGACTGGATCGACTACGCCGCCGCCGGCTGCGACGGGCCGGAGGATTTGAAGGCCCGCATCCTGCGCGTGGTGACGATGGTGTCACTCCAGGACGACGTGTACGGCATGGGCCTCAACCGCACCGTCGATCCGGAGCGTCGCCCCGACGTGGCCGCCCGTGTGATGGAGGCGCGCGACGCCATGCGCGCCATGATGCTGAACAACCCGGATCTGGGGCGGCTGGTGGAGCGCTTCGACCCCGACCGCTACGCCGCGAACGCCACGCTGGCGGAGAATCTGCTGTTCGGCACGCCGGTGGGGCCGATCTTCCAGACCGACGCGCTGGCGTCGAATCCCTATATGTTGCATGTGCTGGACAAGGTGGGGCTGACCGACACCATCCTGGAGACCGGCCACAAGGTGGCGGAGACCATGGTCGAGCTGTTCGCCGGCCTGCCGCCCGGCCACGAGTTCTTCGAGCGCTTCTCCTTCATCGGCTTCGCCGAGCTGCCGGAGTACCAGGCCATCCTGGCGCGCACCGCGAAGGAGGGGCTGGGGGCGCTGCGGCCCGAGGAGCGGACTCGGCTGATGACCCTGCCCTTCAAGCTGATCGGCGCCCGTCACCGTCTGGGCCTGATGACGCCGGACCTGGAAAAGAAGCTTCTGCAGGCGCGGCATCTCTTCGCCAGCGATCTGCCGGCCGACCTGAAGCACGCCGTCGCCTTCTTCGACCCGGACGCCTACAACGCGGCGGCCAGCATCCAGGACAACATCCTGTTCGGCAAGATGGTCTACGGGCAGGCGCAGGTGCAATCCAAGGTGGGCCGCATCGTGGCGGAGCTGGTGGACCAGCTTCACCTGCGCGACACCATCGTGGAGGTCGGGCTGGAACACCCGGTGGGGGTGGCCGGGTCGCGCCTGTCCGCCGCGCAGCGCCAGAAGGCGGCGCTGGCCCGCGCCCTGCTGAAGCGCCCGGACCTGCTCGTGCTGAGCGAGGCGACGAGCGGGCTGGACACCAGCAGCCAGAGCAAGGTGCATTCCGCGATCCTGGGGGAACGCAAAGGATGTGGTCTTGTGTGGGTTCTGCAGCGTGCCGGCTTGGCACGGGCGTTCGAGCGAGTCATTGTGATGAAGGACGGTCGAATCGCCGAGCATGGCCGCTTCGATGAGTTGAACAGGCCCGGCACGTTGTTGCATGAATTGGTGTCCGCCGAATAAAGCCGGCGACGTTGAGGAGGCAGACGGCATGAGCATCGCCGAAGAAGTCAATTGCCTGCGCAGGATTCCCCTGTTCGCCAACATCGACACTTCCAAGCTCAAGCTTCTCGCCTTCACCAGCGAACGGCTGAGCTTCCGGTCGGGCGACATCCTGTTCGAGCAGGACGAGATGGGCACCTGTGCCTACATCCTGCTGCGCGGAGAAGCCGAGGTGATCGTGACCGGCCCCGGCGGGCCGCTGACCGTCGCGACGCTGGGCTCCAACGAAATCGTCGGCGAGATCGCCATCCTGTGCGACGTGCCGCGCACCGCCACCGTCCGCGCCAGCTCCGATCTGGAGGCGCTGTGCGTGCCGAAGGACCATTTCCTTCAGATGATCGCCGACTTCCCCCAGATGGGGCTGGAGATCATGCGCTCCCTGGCCCACCGCCTGGAGCAGACGACCACGCGCCTGCGCGAGGTGCTGGCCGCCCAGGCGATCTGAAGATTTGGCAACCTGACCTTTTGGCGACCGGACACCCCATGCATGTTCTCTTCCATGTCCAGCATCTGCTGGGCATCGGCCACGACCGGCGCGCCGCGCTGATCACCCGCGGGCTGGCCGAGGCGGGCGTCGCCGTCACGGTGCTGCGCGGCGGGCATCCGGTGCCGGGAATCGATTACGGTCCGGCGGCGGAGATCGTCCAGCTTCCCCCAGCGCGCGCCGCCGACAGCAGCTTCAAGACGCTGTTGGACGAGCATGACCGGCCCATCGACGACGCGTGGCGGGCCCGGCGCCGTGCCGCGGTTCTGGAAACCCATGACCGGGTGCGGCCCGACGCGCTGCTGGTCGAGTCCTTCCCCTTCGGCCGCCGCGCCTTCCGGTTCGAGCTTCTGCCGCTGCTGGAAGCCGCCAAGGCCGGCGGGGCGGTCACCGCCGCGTCGGTGCGCGACATCCTGGTGACCAAGGCCAAGCCGGAGCGGCTGGAGGAAACCGTTTCGACGGTGGAACGGCTGTTCGACCATGTGCTGGTCCATGGCGACCCGGATTTGATTCCCTTCGAGGCCACCTTTCCCGCCGCGGCGCGGATCGCCGACCGGATCCGCTACACCGGTTATGTCGCGGCCCCGCAAGGCGCTGAGGGGAAGAGCGCCGACGGCACCGGCGAGGTGATCGTGTCGGTGGGCGGCGGGGCGGTGGGCCTGCCGCTGCTGCGGGCGGCGCTGGCGGTGCGTGCGTCAACTCTGGCCGGACTTGACGCACCATGGCGCCTGCTGGCCGGGCCGGACGTGCCGGAGGAGGATTTCCGCGCGCTCGCCGCCGCTGCCCCGCCGGGCACCGTCGTGGAGCGTGCGCGCCCCGATTTCCCCGCTCTGCTCCGCCGCTGCCGCCTGTCGATCAGCCAAGCCGGTTACAACACCGTGCTGGACGTGCTTCAGGCCGGCTGCCGGGCGGTGGTCGTCCCCTTCGCCGCAGGCAGCGAGACGGAACAAGCCACCCGCGCCCACCTGCTGGAGGAGCGGGGTCGGCTGGCCGTGGTCGACGAAGCCACCCTGACCCCGGACACCCTGGCCGCGGGCGTGGCCAAGGCGCTCGCCCTGCCCCCGCCGCCCGCCATTCCGCTGCGCCTCGACGGCGCCGCCGCCACCGCCCGTCTGCTGCGGGACGCGGTGGCCGACCGCCAAGGCAACGATCCGGGCCACCGGCGCTAAACCAATCAGGACGCTTGGATTTTTCCAGTGCGGGGGCCATGCTGATGACGGCCATCGCGCACGCTTTCTTAACCCTCTCCCCCCTGGGGAGAGGGTGGCCCGGAGGGCCGGTGAGGGGGTTGTGCGTGTGCCGGACGTAACGACACGCGCAACCCCCTCACCCTAACCCTCTCCCCGGAGGGGAGAGGGAACAGAACCGACGATGACCGTGACCGCCACCGCCCCTTCCGACAGCCCGCCGCGCGCCGGTTGGGACGCGCTGACCGCCGAGCTGGACGCCTGGGCCGCCGCCGGGCGCACCGCCAGCCTCTGGTGGCGCGACGACGACGCCATCGAGCCGACGCCAGCGCTCGACCGGATGATCGCCCTGTCGATCGAAACCGCCGCGCCGCTGGCCCTGGCGGTCATTCCGGCCGGCGTCACCGACGCCCTCGCCCCCGTTGTCGACGCGGCCCCCGGCGTCACGGTGCTCCAACACGGCTGGTCGCACGCCAACCACGCCGCTCCCCCGGCGAAGAAGGCGGAGCTTGGCGCGGACCGGCCCACCGCCACCGTGCTGGCCGAGCTGGCCGAGGGACGGACCGTGCTGGACCACCTGTTCGGTCCGCGCGCCCTGCCCGTTCTGGTTCCGCCCTGGAACCGCATCGCGCCCGGCGTGGCGGCGGGGCTGCCCGGCGCGGGCTTTAACGGCCTGTCCGTTTTCGGGCCGCGACGTGTGTCAACCGTCAACATGATGTGTGTCAATACGCACATCGACCCGGTGGCCTGGAAGGACGGCAAGCGCTTCCTGGGCGACGCGGAGGCGCTGGGCATGGCGGTCACCCATCTGCGCGCCCGAAGGCTGGGCGCGGTCGACGCGGAGGAGCCGACCGGCCTGCTGACGCATCATTTGGTGATGGACGGCGAAACCTGGGCCTTCACCGCGCGTTTCCTGACCGTGACCCGCCGCCACCCGGCGGCCCGCTGGCTACCCGCTGACACCCTGTTCGCCGCAGAAGGACATCGCTGAGATATGGCCGAGCTGCCCATGGCCCAACCCTCGACCGGGGAGACGCCGACCGTCGCGGCGATGCGCTACCCCGCCGGCGCACTGGCCGGCGACTACGCGCGGGCCGGGGCCGGGCTGGCGCTGACGGTGCTGCCGCTGGCCTTCCTGCCCGTCACCCCCTGGATCGCCGTGCCGCTGGGGGCCTGCGCGGTGCTGTTCGCCGTCTTCGCGGCGCGCACCCTGCAACGCCAGCTGACCCGCCTGACCATGGACGGCGAGGGCTTGCGGGCCGACGGACCGCTGGGCGGCGCCATCCGCTGGGACGAGCTGTCCGGCCTGAAGCTGCGCTACTACGCAACCAAGCGGGGGCGCGACGACGGTTGGATGCAGGCGGCGCTGACCGGCGGCGGCAGGACCATCCGCTTCGACAGCAACCTGGAGGGCTTCGACGCGGTGATCGAACGGGCCGCCCTCGCCGCCGGGCGCAACGGCGTGGCGCTGAGCCCGGTGACCGTGGACAACCTGATCGCTCTGGGCATCGAGCCGCCCGAAGACACCAACGAGGAAGACCCCAACGAGAAGAGGCCGGCGCCATGAGCCGCACGCTGCTCCGGGTGGAGGACCTGAAGGTCGATTTCCAGGTGCCGGGCGGCGTGGTCCACGCGGTGCGCGGCGTGTCCTTCCGGGTGCGGGCGGGGTCCACCGTCGCCCTGGTCGGGGAATCCGGGTCGGGCAAGTCGGTGGCGGCGCAGTCGATCCTGCGCATCCTGCCCCGCAACGCCACCATCGCGGACGGGAAAATCCTGTTCGACGACGGAATCGTCAACGAGGGCGCCGGTCCCGTCGACATCGCCGGGCTGAAGGCCGACGGCACGGCGATGCGGGCGCTGCGCGGCGGCCGCATTTCGATCATCTTCCAGGAACCGATGACCTCGCTGTCGCCCCTGCACACGGTGGGCGATCAGGTAAGCGAGGCGGTGCGGCTGCACCAGCGGGTGACCGCCCGGCAGGCCCGCGTGCAAGCCGAGGACATGCTGCGCCGGGTGCGCTTCCCCGACCCGAAGCGGGCGCTGGACACCTACCCGTTCGAACTGTCGGGCGGCCTGCGCCAGCGCGCGATGATCGCCATGGCTCTGGTCTGCCGCCCTGCCCTGCTGATCGCCGACGAGCCGACGACCGCGCTGGACGTCACCATCCAGGCGCAGATCCTGAAGCTGATCAAGGACCTCCAGGCCGATCTCGGGATGGCCGTGCTGCTCATCACCCACGATCTGGGGGTGGTTGCCAACCTCGCCGACGAGGTTGTGGTGATGCACCGCGGGCGGGTCATGGAATCCGGCACGCGCGAGGACATCTTCGCCGATCCCCGCCACCCTTACCTGAAGGCGCTGCTGCGCGCCGTTCCGCGCTTCCACATGGCGCCGGGGGAACGGCTGGTGCCGATCCGCTCCATCACGTCGGAAGGCGGCAGCCTGCTGGAGAAGGACCACCAGCCCTGGCCACCCGGCGCCGACGCGGCGGGGCCGCTGCTGGAGGTGGAGGGGGTGCGCAAGCGCTACGGCGCGCGCAAGGCCGGCTGGTTCGGCGCCAAGGCCGGGGCGGGCACGCTGGCGGTGGACGACGTCAGCTTCGCCATCGCGCGCGGCGAATGCGTCGGGCTGGTCGGTGAGTCGGGCTGCGGCAAGACCACCCTGTCGAAGATCCTGATGCGTGCCCTGACCCCGGACGCGGGCAGCGTGCGCTTCAACGACCATGGCCGGATCGTCGACGTGCTGGGGCTGGAGGGTGCGGCCCTGACCGCCTTCCGCCGCAAGGTGCAGTTCGTCTTCCAGGACCCCTTCGGTTCCCTGAACCCGCGGATGACCGTCTTCGACATCATCGCCGAACCGCTGGTCATCCACGGCATCGGCGACGAGGCAGAGCGCGCCGAGCGGGTGAAGGAACTGATGGGGCTGGTCGGGCTGGACGCGCGTCATCTGCGCCGCTACCCGCACAGCTTCTCCGGCGGCCAGCGTCAGCGCATCGGCATCGCCCGCGCGCTGGCCCTGCGGCCCGAGCTTCTTCTGCTCGACGAGCCGGTGTCGGCGCTCGACGTGTCGATCCAGGCGCAGGTGCTCAATCTGCTCAAGGACCTGAAGGAACGGCTCGGGCTGACCTACCTGTTCGTCAGCCACAATCTGGCGGTGGTGGATTACATGGCCGACCGCATCCTGGTGATGTGCCGTGGGCGGATCGTCGAGTCGGCCCCGCGGGAAGCGCTGTTCCGCAACCCGGTCCATCCCTACACCCGCGCCCTGCTGGCCGCCGTGCCGGAGCCGGACCCCAGCCGTCCGCTGTCGCTGACCGACCTGGAGGAGGGCCGCGCCTCCGATCCCGCGCGCTGGCCCGCCCCCTTCACCATCGACGAAGACCACCAGCCCCATCTGGTCGATCTCGGCGGCGGCCACTGCGTGCGCGCCGACGCCTCCATCCGCGTGCGGGAGGTGGCGTGATGAGGCTGGCCCGCCCCGCCCTGCTCCTTCTCGCCTTCCTGGCACTCAGCGCCTTCGATACGGTCGAGACGCCGATGCTGGAGAACGCGGTCGGCTCCGGGTCGCTGCCGCCGGTGGAGAAGCGGCTGCCGCTCACCCCGCTGGTGGAGGCGATGGACCGGCCCGGGCAGACGCCGGGACGCCATGGCGGCGACCTGCGCCTGCTGATGGCGCGGACCAAGGACACGCGGCTGATGTACGTCTACAGCTACGCCCGGCTGGTCGCGCTGACGCCGAACCTGCGCATCGTGCCCGACATCCTGGAGCGGGTGGATGTGGAGGAAGGGCGGATCTTCACCTTCACGCTGCGCCGCGGCCACCGCTGGTCGGACGGCCATCCCTTCACGGCGGAGGACTTCCGCTACTGGTGGGAAGACATGGCGAACAACCCCAAGCGCTACCCCGGCGGGCCGCCGCCGGAGATGCTGGTGGCCGGGGAGGCGCCGAAGTTCGAGCTGCTGGACGCGGCGGCGGTGCGCTACACATGGACCCGCCCCAACCCCTTCTTCCTGCCCATGCTGGCCGGGGCCAAGCCGGTGGAGATCTACGCGCCCGCCCATTACCTGCGGCGCTTCCACCCCCGCTTCACCGAGCCGCTGGAGCTGAAGCAGCGGGTGGAGGCGGAGCGCCAGAAAAGCTGGCAGCAGCTTCACAACCGCAAGGACAACCTGACGGAGTTCGACAACCCGGACCTGCCGACCCTGCAGCCCTGGGTGCCGACGACCGCTCCGCCCGCGGACCGTTTCATCTTCGTAAGGAACCCCTATTTCCATCGGGTCGACCCGGCGGGGCGGCAGTTGCCCTACATCGACCGGGTCATCATGACGGTGGCCGACGCCAAGATCATCCCGGCCAAGACGGGGGCGGGCGAGAGCGACCTCCAGGCGCGCTACCTGCGGTTCGACAATTACACCTTCCTGAAGCAGGGGGCGAAGCGCAACGACCAACGGGTCACGCTGTGGCGCACCGGCATCGGGGCGCAGATGGCGCTGTTTCCCAACCTGAACTGCAACGACCCGGTGTGGCGCGCGCTGAACCGCGACGTGCGCTACCGCCGCGCCCTGTCGCTGGCCATCGACCGCGAGGAGATGAACCAGGTTATCTATTACGGCCTCGCCATCCCGACCAACAACACGCTGCTGGAGGTCTCGCCTCTCTGGGTGCCGGCCTACCGCGACCGCTGGGCGCAGTTCGACGTCCGGCAGGCCAACCGGCTGCTCGACGAGATCGGTCTGACCAAGCGCGACGTCAACGGCGTCCGCCTGCTGCCCGACGGCCGTCCGCTGGAGATCGTGGTGGAAACCGCCGGGGAGAGCACGGAGGAAACCGACGCGCTGGAACTGATCGCCGACGGCTGGCGGCGCATCGGGGCGCGGCTCTACATCCGCTCCTCGCAGCTCGACGTGTTCCGCAACCGCATCTTCGCCGGCGACACCTGCATGTCCATCTCACGCGGGCTGGACAACGGCATCGCCACCGCCGACATGAGTCCCGCGGAGCTGGTGCCGGTCGATCAGGCCAAGTACCAGTGGCCGAAATGGGGCCAGTTCTTCCAGACCATGGGCAAGGACGGCGAGCGCCCCGACATGCCCGAGGCGCGTGACCTCCTGGAGGCCTTCCGCGCCTGGCGCGACGCGCCGGACGAGGCGGGGCGGGCGGCGGCCTGGACCCGCATCCTGACGCTCAACGCCGAACAGGTCTTCACCATCGGAACGGTGGCCGGGGTGCCGCAGCCGGTGGTGGCGCGCCGCACCCTGCGCAACGTGCCGGAGGAGGGTCTGTTCAACTACGACCCCGGCGCGCATTTCGGGCTGTACCGGCCCGACGGCTTCTGGTTCGACGGGAAGGGGTGAGGCCATGCTGGGCTACGTGATCCGCCGCATCCTCATCATGATCCCGACGCTGCTGGCGATCAGCGTCATCACCTTCGTCATCATCCAGCTTCCCCCCGGCGACTATCTGACCACGCTGGTCAACGAGATGCAGAGCCGGGGCGAGAGCATGGACCAGGGCCGGCTGGCCATGCTGCGCGAGACCTACGGGCTCGACCGGCCGATGTACGAGCAGTACGCGCTGTGGCTGGCCGGCATGCTGCGCGGCGACTTCGGCTATTCCTTCGAATACAATCTGCCGGTATCGGACGTCGTGGGCGACCGGCTGTCGCTGACCGCCATCGTGTCCTTCGCGACCATCCTGTTCATCTGGGTGGTGTCTTTCCCCATCGGCATCTATTCGGCGACTCGGCAGTACAGCCTGGGCGACTACGTCCTGACCTTCCTCGGCTTCCTGGGGCTGGCGACGCCGAGCTTCCTGCTGGCGCTGGTGATGCTGTATTTCGCCAACGTGTGGTTCGGCACCTCGATCGGCGGGCTGATGGACCCGCGCTACATCGGCCAGCCCTGGAGCTGGGGCAAGGCGATGAGCGTGTTCGAGCACATGTGGATTCCGGTGATCGTCATCGGCACCGCCGGCACCGCCGCGATGATCCGCCGCCTGCGCGCCAACCTGCTGGACGAGCTGCACAAGCCCTACGTCGTCACCGCGCGGGCCAAGGGCCTGCCGCCGGGCCGGGCGCTGGTGAAGTATCCGCTGCGCGTGGCGCTGAACCCCTTCGTGTCCGACATCGGCAACCTGCTGCCGCAGGTCGTCTCCGGCGCCGCCATCGTGTCGGTGGTGATGTCGCTGCCGACGACGGGGCCGATGCTGCTCCAGGCGCTGCGCAGCCAGGACATGTATCTGGCCGGGTCCTTCCTGATGTTCCTGGCGGTGCTGACGGTGATCGGGGTCTTCCTGTCCGATCTGGCGCTGGCCGCGCTCGACCCACGAATCCGCCTGAGCGGAGGAGCCAGCCGATGAGCGCCCTTCCGACCCAGACGCCCCTGCCCCACACCGTCGACACCGCCCCCTGGGACCCGGACGAGGTCGAGCGGCTGTCGCCGGAGCAGGAGCGCTTCACCACCGCCTCGCAATGGCGAATGGTCTGGTGGAAGCTGCGGCGGCACAAGCTGGCGGTGGCGTCGGGAATCGTGCTGCTTCTGCTCTACGCCTCGACCCTGGTCAGCGAGGTCCTGGCCCCCTACGCGGTGGACAGCCGCAATTCCCACTTCATCCACGCCCCGCCGCAGGCCGTGCACCTGTTCCACGAGGGGCAATTCGTCGGCCCCTTCGTCTACGGCTACACCTACCGCCTGGACATGGAGATCCTGAAGCGGGACTACACGCCCGACCCGGCGAAGGTGCAGCCGATCCGCTTCCTCTGCCGCGGCGACCGCTACGAGTTCTGGGGGCTGGTGGAGAGCGACTGGCACCTCGCCTGCCCGGCGGAGGGCGGGACGCTGTTCCTCATGGGCACCGACCGGCTGGGGCGCGATCTGCTGTCGCGGATGATCTACGGGACGCGCATCTCGCTGACCATCGGGCTGATCGGGGTCGCGGTCAGCTTCGTGCTGGGGATCGTGATCGGCGGCATCGCCGGCTATTACGGCGGCTGGGTGGACAACCTGATCCAGCGGCTGATCGAGATCATCCGCTCCTTCCCCGAGCTGCCGTTGTGGATGGCCCTGTCCGCCGCCCTACCCGTCACCTGGAACCCGATCTTCATCTATTTCGGGATCACGGTGATCCTCGGCCTTCTGGAATGGACGGGCCTCGCCCGCGCCGTGCGGTCGAAGCTGCTGGCCCTGCGCGAGGAGGACTTCACCACCGCCGCCCAGCTGATGGGCGCCAGCCCGGCGCGCATCATCGGGCGGCATCTGCTGCCCAGCTTCATGAGCCACCTGATCGCCTCGGCGACGCTGGCCATCCCCGGCATGATCCTGGGCGAGACGGCGCTGAGCTTCCTCGGCCTCGGCCTGCGCCCGCCGATCACCAGCTGGGGGGTGCTGCTGACCGAGGCGCAGAACATCAACGTGGTGGCGCTGTACCCCTGGTTGATGCTGCCGGTGCTGCCGGTGATCGTGACCGTGCTGAGCTTCAACTTCCTCGGCGACGGCCTGCGGGACGCGGCGGACCCGTACCGCTAGCCCTCAGGGCTTCTTCTTCGCCGCCGCCTCCGGCTGCTCCTTGAGGGAGGCCAGCACCATGCGCACGCGGGCGAGGTCGCCGTCGCCGCCCTTCGCCGGGGCGGAGGCGGGCGCGGCCTTGGCCGGGGGGCGCTTCGACGGGGTGGGCTCCGCCGCCGCGACCTGCGTCCGCGGGGCGGCGGGAGTGGGCTTCATGGCGACCGCCGTGCCCGACGACGCCTTCGCGGGGGTCGCCCTGGCCTCCAGGATGCGGGGGTCGCCGCCCTTCGGGCTCCAGGTGCGGACCGGGCCGGTGTCCACATGGACGTGGCCGGTGTGGGGGTAGAGCGCGTAGCCGCCGCGCTGCAGGGCCGCGGCCTCGTCGGCGAGGCGGCGGGGCGGGACGCCGGGGATGGCAATGTCGGCCGCCTGCCCGCGCAGGTGATAGCTGTTTTCCGCCACGTTCGGGTTGCTGCGGGCCAGCGTGACGTTGGTCAGCGGCGAGCGGTAGCCCGAGGTGATGTGGACCGGCGTGTCGGCGCCGACGCCGCAGCGGTCCCGCAGGTCGGCGAGAAGCTCGACCAGGGTCGGATCGACGGGCACCGTTTCGCCGGTGCGGCGGTCGCGGAACAGGCTGGCGATGCGGTCCAGAGCTTGAGGATCATAGCCGTCGGCGCGGCGGTAGGTGACGCTGACCGTCTCGCCGCTGGCGGGATGGTGCAGGACGATCGAGCGGGGTCCGCCATCGAACGAGGCCTGGGGAGTCGGAGTGGAAGCGCAGCCGGCGAGCGTTCCGCCGGCGAGCAGGCCCAGCAACGATAAGCGCAGAAGATGCCGCATGCGTCTCCCCAGAGTTCTCTCTGCGGTTGCAGGCGGTTTTCATACCATAATTGTCACACGATCCGGCAGTGACAACGGGCCACGGGACGCGAACGGAGGCTTGGCCGTGTCCTCGGCGCATCACTGTCCAACGGGATAGGTGTCACGTCAGAGGGGAAGGGCCATGCCTTCGCGGGCGACCAGCGTTCCGGGGCGCCGGGCCTCGGCGGCGGCGGCGATGACGTCCAGGTCGGCGTCGGTGCGCCGGGGGTCGTGATGGAAGATGACCGCGCGCTTCACCCCCGCCTCGTCGGCGATGCGCAGGCACTCCTCCCATGTCGAATGCCCCCAGCCGACGCGGGCGGCGTATTCGGCGTCGGTGTAGGTGCAGTCGTAGATCAGCAGGTCGCTGCCGCGCACCAGCTCCATCACGGCGGGGTCGCGCCCGTCGGCGGGGTGCTCGGTGTCGGTCACGTAGCACAGGCTGCGGCCTGCGAACTCCACGCGGTAGCCGGTGGCCCCGTCCGGGTGGTTCAGCGGGGCGGTGCGCACGGTGACGCCCGGCTTCACCGCCAGCGTCTCGCCGCTGACGAAATCGTGGAAGGTGCAGTCGGCCCGGAAGATCTCCACCGGGACCGGGAACAGCGGCGCCGACATCATGCATTCCAGGACGGAGCGCATCGTCCGCTCCCGCTCCAGATGGCCGGCCCTGATCCGCACGCGGCTGGCCGCGTCGAAGGCCGGCGCGAAGAAGGGCAGGCCGCAGATGTGGTCGAGATGGCTGTGGGTCAGCAGCAGATCGAGGTCCACCGGCTCCCCCTGGCGCATCAGCGCCTCGCCCAGCGGGCGCAGGCCGGTGCCAGCATCGAGAACCAGAAGCGCGTCCCCGCAGCGCAGCTCGACGCAGGGGGTGTTGCCGCCGTAGCGGACCGTGTCCGGTCCTGGGGAAGCGATGCTGCCGCGCACGCCCCAGAAGCGGACGGTGAAGTCCGGCGGGGTGTCGGGCGCACCGGAACAGGCGTCGGAAACGGTTCGTGCCGTCATGGTACCGACAATTTGGCGGTAGGACCCTCGCGAGTCGAGTGAAAAGGTTGTTTCACGAAACGACCCTCCGGCTCGTCCATAAGCCGGTCCGCCGGCCGATCCGCCTCGATGGAAGGGGAAACGACACGAGACCGGGTTAGGAGGAAAAGGCGTGCCGCACCGCCGAGATGCGGAGATGCCCAATCCAATAAGATGTGGTAGTTTGCGCCCGTTCGCTCATCGACGCGAAAAATCGCCTCCGGACCCCGACCCCTCGGATGGACCCAGACAAACTCGCCAAAGTCCTCGCCATGGCCGAGTCGGAGCATCAGGGTGAGGCCCAGTCCGCTCTGCGCGCCGCGCGCATCATGCTGTCGAGGGCCGGCCTGTCGTTCCGCGATCTTGCCCGCGGCGCCCGTCCGCTGTCCGCCACCCCGGAACCGCCGCCCGCCGCCAGCGCCCCGCCGCCCGACCGTCCGCCACCCCCCGACCAGCTCGTCCAGGGCTTGCGCCGCCAAGTGCGCGATCTGGAGTTGGAGGTCGCCGGGCTGAAGCGGCAGCTTGAAAAGAGCAACGGCGACATGGAGCGCCAACGGGAGGAGGCCGACCGCTGGCGCGGCCTCGCCCGCGAGACCGCCGAAAAGCTCTGGGATCTCGGCAAGGCGCTGGAGCGCAAGCACAGCCATCACACCAGTCTGGACAAGCGCCGCGCCATCCTCGATCTGCTGCAGGACCCCGGCAGCGCCCTGCTGGCCGATCACGAGATCGCGCGGCGGGTCGGCACCTCGACCAAACTGGTCGCCCATTGGCGCCGCCGCCTGGCCATCGTTGGGCGGAAGATCCGCCTGCTGCCCGTGGTGCCGCGCGGCCGTGGCCTGTGGGGCGGCGGACGTCCGGCCGGTCCGGCCCGCGGCGGCGCGGCCCTGGAGAACAAGCGCCAGCGCTGGATGGGCTATCCGGTCGCCGTCACCATCTCGGACCGGTCAGGACCGCCCGGCAAGCGGCCCTGACACGGCGTTCCCGTTTCAGTTGGACGAGCCGTTCCCATCGGTCGTCGTGCTGCCCATGTCCGCCGGTGCCTGCGCGCTGGGCGAGCGATCCGTCACCGCGACGCGCCAGACCGTGTTCGACAGGTCGTCCGCGACGATCAGGGCGCCCTTCGGGTCCACCGTGACGCCGACCGGCCGGCCGTAGGTCTTGCCGTCCTCGCCCATGAAGCCGGTCACGACCTCGACCGGGGAGCCGGAGGGGGCTCCGTCGCGGAAGGGGACGAAAATCACCTTGTAGCCGCTGGGCACGCTGCGGTTCCAGCTGCCATGCTCGCCGACGAACACGCCTTCGGCGAAGCGCTCGCCCATCACCGGCGAGGAGAAGGCGACGCCGAGGGCCGCGACGTGCGATCCCAGGCTGTAGTCCGGCTTGATCGCCGCGGCGACCATCTCGGGCTTCTGCGGCTGGGCGCGCGGGTCGACGTTCTGGCCCCAATAGCTGTAGGGCCATCCGTAGAAGCCGCCCTCGCGGACCGAGGTCAGGTAATCGGGGACGAGGTTGGGGCCAAGCTCGTCGCGCTCGTTCACCACCGCCCACAGCGTGCCCGTTCCCGGCTGGACGGCCAGCGCGGTTGGGTTGCGCAGGCCGGTGGCGTAGGGCCGGTGCGCGCCGGTTTGGGCATCGATCTCCCAGACCATCGCGCGGTCGGCCTCGGCGGGCATTCCGCGTTCCGTGATGTTGCTGTTGGAGCCGATGCCGACATAGAGGAACCGCCCGTCCGTGCTGGCGGCCAGCGACTTGGTCCAGTGATGGTTGATGTAGGAGGGCAGGTCGGTGACCTTCTCCGGCGGCCCCTCGGCGCGGGTCTGCCCCTCGCGGTAGGGGAAACGCACCAGCGCGTCCTGGTTCGCGACGTAGATCTGGCCATTCACGAAGGCCAGCCCGTAGGGCGCGTTCAGATGGTCGGCAAAGACCGTGCGCTCCTCGTACCGGCCGTCGCCGTCGGCGTCGCGCAGCAGGGTGATGCGGTTGCCGCTGGGGACCGGGGTCGTTCCCTTGGCCTTGATGATGCCGGCGATGAAGTCCTTGGGCCGCAGCGGCGGAGCCGAGCCGCCCCGGCCTTCGGCGACCAGGATGTCGCCGTTGGGAAGGACCAGGGTCTGACGCGGGATGCCGAGGTCGGTGGCGATCGCCGTGACGGTGAAACCCTCCGGCACGGTCGGTTTGTGGTCGCCCCAGGAAGCGGGATTGGCGATCTTCATGCTGGGCAGCAGACCGTACTGCTGCTCCGGCAGAGGCGGGTTGGCGCCATAGACGGGCGGCGACGGGTTGTCGTCGCAGGCGGCCAGCAGAACGACGATCCCCGCCGCGGCCAGCAGGCTGGAGCGTTTCATCGCGTCTCTCCCATGCGGGCGCCAATGCGGAGGCTGGAGAAGCCGAACCAAGTCGCCAAGGCGGCGGTCACGGCGACGGCCGCCGACAGGATCAGGCCGTCCGGCATGATTCCCCAGGCGTCCCGTGCGTGCACGAAGGCGTTGACGAGGCCGAGCGCGAAGGTGATGAGCAGCAGGACGAAATAGACGAGCCCGCGGCCACGGCGCCGGCCGGCGCGGAACAGATCGATGAAGGCCCAGAGGAGCGAAAAGCCGGCGAAAACCATGCCGCCGGCGATCAGCCAGGCGGCGAAGTTGCTCCACTGGATCTCGAAGCTCCTGGAATAGGCCATGTCGCAGAGCAGGCCCCCCAGGAACAGCGGAAGGGAGGCCGCGAGCAGCACCGCGTGCAGGGGATGGATGGCCCTTGCCGGTCTGCCGTGATCGACGATGGCTACCAAGACGTTATCTCCTTGCCCGACTGGGGTCCGTGCCGCGGCGGCCCGGAAATCAATCTTTTCAATGGGCAGGGATGAGGATGGTTCCGCGCCGCAGCAGACCGGCGATCATGGCACCAGCCGGTAGCCTCCGGGCTCCGTAACCAGGATTTCGGCGTTGGACGGATCGCGCTCGATCTTCTGGCGCAGGCGATAGACGTGGGTTTCCAGCGTGTGGGTGGTCACCCCGGCGTTGTAGCCCCACACCTCGCCCAGCAGCGTCTCCCGCCCGATGACCGCGCCGCCGGCCCGGTACAGGTATTTCAGGATCGCCGTTTCCTTCTCGGTCAGGCGGATCTTGCGGGCGCCGCCATCCGCCAGCAGCAGCTTGCCCGCCGGGCGGAAGCTGTAGGGGCCGATGGCGAAGACGGCGTCCTCGCTCTGCTCGTGGGCGCGGAGCTGGGCGCGCAGCCGGGCCAGCAGGACCCCCATGCGGAAGGGCTTGGTGACATAGTCGCTGGCCCCGGAATCGAGTCCGAGGATGGTGTCGGCGTCGGACGCCGCCGCGGTCAGCATGATGACCGGGCAGCGCACCCCCTCGCGCCGCAGCAGGCGGCACAGGTCGCGCCCGTCCATGTCCGGCAGCCCCACGTCGAGCAGGATGGCGGCGAAACCGCCCTCCCGCGCCACGGCCAGGGCCGAGGCGCCGTCCCCGGCCTCCACCGTCTCGAATTCCTCCAGAAGCTGGAGCTGCTCGGCGAGGGACTGCCGGAGGGCGGTGTCGTCGTCGATCAGAAGGATGCGTTTCGCAAGCGTCATGCGGGGGCGTTCACCGGTGTCTCCGGCCGCGGAACTTATCATGGCCCGCGCAGGATTGCCCTAGCCTTATCGGAAGGGTCTCCCGTGCGGATCGTCAGGCGTCCCACAGGCTGTCCAGCCGGGCCGCCCCGGCGGCGTCCGGGGAAAGGACGACCGCCGTCTCCGGGGCGAGGCCAAGGTCCGCCACCGCCCGCGCCGACGCCGCGTCCGGCACCGCGACGGCGCGCATCAGCGCCAGCGCGCCCTGCTCCAGATGGCGGTGGGCGACGGCGGCCCCCTCCGTCAGGCCGGGCTCCCGCCAGAGCAGCCGTTCCACCAGCGCAACGAGCCTCAGGCGCCGGCTGTCCATCGCCAGGGCGGCGGCGAGGCCGGGCAGGGCACCGCCGTCCACCAGCACCCGCGCGCCGTCCGGCAGGCGCGACAGCGCGATGTCCGCCGCCAGCACCGCCGAGGGGTCGAGCCACGGGTAGTCGCCCGGCAGGGCATGCCGCAAGACCTTTTGCCCCTGCGCCTCCAGCGCCAGCGCCATGCGCTCCGCGTAGCCGTCCGGCGCCCGGTTGGCGGGAAAGAGGACGTGCAGGGCCGGCTGGTCCGCCATGGCGATGGGGCTCGCGTGCAAGGGAGGGAAGGAGAGGGGCGGCGAGCATAGCGCAACGCGGTTTCGCCCGCATCGGTGGCGGTTTGCGCCATCGTTGCACCCCCGGCAACGGTGTGGCGCGCGGGATTTGCTGGACAGGGGTGCGCCACCTGCGCTTTGCTTCCGGCGCTCTCCGACCCATGTCGGGATCTTTCGCCCTTCGGGGCGCAGCACGCGAAGCCTCCGTTATGTACGCCGACGCCCCTTCCGACTCCGCCCCGCCCGAAGCCGTCCTGCCGATGGACGAAGCCGCCATGCGCGCGGTGGACCGGGCGACGGCCGCCCTGCGCCGGGGCGAGGCCGTCGCCATCGAGACCGCCGACGGCAGCGTCGGCGCCGCGGTGTCGGTGGAATCCGTGGCGATCGACGCCGTGCAGCGGCTGGTGCAGCTGACCGGCGCCTCGCCGGTCCTGGCCGTCACCCGCCGCCGCGCCACGGTGCTGAAGCTGATGGGCGAGGGGACGGGCGTCGTCGCCCTGTCGCTTCCCCGCTGCCTGACCGCGGACGAGGCCCACGCGCTGGCCGACCCCGAACACCGCCCGGATGGGGCGATGCCGGAGGGGCTGACCGCCACGGCCATGGACCCCGGTTCGCGGGAAACCGCGGCGGTGGACCTCGCCCGGCTGGCGCGTCTGCTGCCGGCGGCCATCGTCGCCCCGGCCACCGGCCACACCGGCAGCGCCGCGGAATGGGCGGCGAAGCACGACCTGCTGCTGGTCCGCGCCCGCGACATCGCCGATTACCGCGTCCATGTGGTGCGCACGCTGCGCCGGGTGGCCGAGGCGCGCGTCCCGCTGTCCGGCGCCGAGAACACCAGCATCGCCGCCTTCCGCCCCATCGACGGCGGGCCGGAGCATCTGGCGATCATCGTCGGCAACCCGGTGGAGGGCGAGCCGGTGCTGGCCCGCCTGCATTCGGAATGCTTCACCGGCGACCTTCTGGGCAGTTTGCGCTGCGACTGCGGCCAGCAGCTGCGCGGCGCCATCGCCGAGATCGCCCGGCAGGGCAGCGGCGTCCTGCTCTATCTGGCGCAGGAGGGGCGGGGGATCGGGCTCGTCAACAAGCTGCGCGCCTACCGCATCCAGGACCGCGGCTTCGACACGGTGGACGCCAACGAGATCCTGGGCTTCGAGGCCGACGAGCGGGTCTATCTGCCGGCGGCGGAAATGCTGCGGCAGTTGGGCTTCACCGCCGTGCGGCTGATGACCAACAACCCGGAGAAGCTGCGCCAACTCGCCCGCTGCGGGATCGAGGTGGTCGAGCGCGTTCCCCACATCTTCCCGTCCAACGGCCACAACGAAGGCTATCTGCGCACCAAGGCGGAGCGCAGCGGGCACATGTTCTGAGAATCGAGTCTTCAGGGGGCAGGAAACGCCTCCCGCCCGGCAGCTCTTGCCGGGGCGCGGCCCGGATCCGAGCCCGAACGCGCCCGAGGAGGCGGAATTTCAGCCCAAGAGGCTGGCACGCCGGTTGCTTAGGGTAGGGCTGGACACCGCGACGGGAGACCGCCCATGGCCATCGACGCCACCACCATCGACGCCGCCGCCGCTTCGCGGCCGGTGCAGCGCGAGCGGTCGCCGGCCCAAGCGACTCCCGCCCTCACGGTGATGGAAAGCCGGGACAGCCCCGACCGGTACGAGGCCGACGCCGAGATGTCCTTCGGCGACTTCCTGGACATCATCAACCCGCTTCAGCACATCCCCCTCGTCAACACCGTCTATCGTGAGGTCACCGGCGACACGATCAAGCCGTCGTCGAAGGTCATCGGCGGCATCCTGTTCGGCGGCCCGCTGGGCGGCATGGCGTCCATCGCCAACGCGGTGGTGGAACAGGCCCAGGGCAAGGACATCGGCGGACAGATCATGGCGTCGCTCGGCTTCGGCGGCGAGGAGGCCGGCCATGCGCCCGCCGGCACCGCCGGAGCCACCGCGGTCGCGGCCCTGCCGGACGCCATGGCCGGCACCTCGGCGCCGGCCATGGCCGCTGCGGCGCCGGCCGCCCAACCGGCCCGCACCGTCACGGCGGAGTTGCCGGACGCCAAGCGTTCCACCGCACCGTCGCATGGGGTTGGGGCGGCGGTGACCGGGTCCGGGCGCGATGGCCTGGCGGAGTCCGGCACGCCGCATCCCTCGCGCATGCCGGCGCGCGACACCCCGCTGGCGAGCAGCCTGATGGCCAAATACGCCGCCGCCAAGCCGCATCCCTCCACCATCGGTTTTGCCGCAACGGCGGCTCCCTCCGGCGCCAGGAAGACCACGGAGGCCCAGGCGCCCGCGGCCCAACCGGATGCCACGGCCGGAACCGGGGCCGCGAACGCGTCGCCCAACGCGCCAGCACAGGCGAACGCCGCCCCGGCAAAAGCCACCCCAACGGCCGCCAACAGCAACGCCTTCGCGCCCGTGACACCGGACATGCTGTCTGAGACGATGATGCGCAATCTGGCCAAGTACGAGCAGGGCCGGCGGGCCGCGCAGGCCCCGGCGCCCAGCCTGCGGGTGTCGGGCTGAGCGCGATGACCCCGGAAGCGGGTGAGGAAAGGGCGATGGAGATCACGGTTCGTCTTGAGAACCCGCCGGCCGAAGGTCGCCTCGACTGGCCGGGCGGTTCGTTCCGGTGCGTCCTGGGCCGCGGCGGCATCCGGTCCGACAAGCGGGAAGGCGACGGCGCCACCCCGGTCGGCCGCTTCGCGCTGCGCCGCGTGCTGTGGCGCGACGACCGGCTGGCGCGGCCCGAGACGGGCCTGCCGGTGTCTCCCATCTCACCCGAAGACGGCTGGTGCGACGACCCCGCGGACGCCGCCTACAACCGCCCGGTCAAACGCCCCTACGCCGCCAGTCACGAGGAGTTGTGGCGTGATGACCACGTCTACGACGTCATCGTGGTGATGGGACACAACGACGATCCGGTGGTGCCGGGACTGGGAAGCGCCGTGTTCATGCACGTGGCGCGGCCCGACCGCGTGCCCACGGCGGGCTGCGTCGCTTTGCCCCTGCCGGACCTGCTGCGGCTTCTCAAGGATTGCGCGCCGGGCACCACGCTGACCGTGGCGGACACCGCGGAATAGAGGTGCGGCCGAAACGCCGTTATCCGGCGGCGGGGTAGGCGCGCGCCCCGAAGATCGCCGTGCCGACCCGCACATGGGTGGCGCCGAAGCGGATCGCCGTCTCGTAATCGCCGCTCATCCCCATGCTGACCTCGGGCAGGCCGGCGCGGCGCGCCATGTCGGCGAGCAGGGCGAAATGCATCGCCGGTTCCTCGTCCACCGGCGGGATGCACATCAGGCCGGTCACCGGCAGGTTCCAGCTGTCCCGGCAGGCGGCCAGGAAGGCGTCCAGCTCCGCCGGCGGAATGCCGGCCTTCTGCGGCTCCTCGCCGGTGTTGACCTCGATCAGGCAGCGCGGGCGGCGCCCGCTGCGCGCCATCTCCTCGGCCAAGGCCTCGGCCAGCTTGGGCCGGTCCACCGTCTGGATCACGTCGAACAGGGCCACCGCGTCCTTGACCTTGTTGGTCTGGAGCGGACCGATCAGGTGCAGTTCCAAATCCGGAAAACGCTCGCGCAGAGCGGGGAACTTCGCCTTGGCCTCCTGCACGCGGTTCTCGCCGAAGACGCGCTGGCCGGCGGCCAGGGCCTCCTCCACCGCCTCGACCGGGTGGGTCTTGGAGACGGCGACCAGGGTCACCGCGCCGGGAGCGCGCCCGCTGGCGGCGCAGCCCTCCAGGATGGAGCGGCGGACAGTGTCCAGCCGGGCCGTGACGGTGCCGTCTGGTGTATGAGTGTGCGAAGCGGACATGCCGGTCCTCCCCCTTGTGCGGCCCCTTCTGCGGCGCCTGCCTGTACAGGGACCGGAGGGCGTGGTAACGGACGGACCGACGAAACGCAAGCACCCCGAGGAGAACACGGCATGCGTGGTTGGATGCGTCCCCTGATCCTGTCGGCGCTGATGCTGGGGGCCGCGCCGTTCACGGCCGGCAGCGCCCTTGCCCAAGGCACCGGAGCCCAGAATTCCGGCAAGCCCGCCCCTGGAAAGGAAGCCGCTGGAAAGGAGGCCCCGAAGAAGGTGGCGGGATCGGCCATCGCCCAGGTGTCTTTCTCCGACCAGCCTTTCCCGTTGCAGGACGACGGCACCTACAAGGAGTTCATGGGTGTGGCCGCCGCCGACATCAACCGGCGCTGCACCAAGCTGGAAAGCTATGGGTGGGAGTTCAAGAAGGGCGACGACGCCCGCCGCGACCAGATCCTGGATTCCACCTTGAGTGGCTTCCGCAAGGCCGGCTGGAAGATGGGGGAGGTGAAGGTCCGCAGCATCCGCGATCCGGGGACCACCGCCTACACCGCCGAAAAAGCCAAGAAGCGCCTGCTGGCCGTCTGGACGCCGATGGAGGACGCGGCGATCATGCTGCTTTGCGAAACCGAAGCCGCGCAAGCCACCAAGAAGTAAGGCCGATCACAGCCCGGCCCGGACCCACACCGGGGCCACACCCACGGGGCACACAAAGTCAAACGGAGGGGGATGGGTATCCGCCGCCGTTTTCGTCAGCTGTGCCGCAAAGCCGATCAGAAGGCCAGGCGGGTGTCGATCATGATGATGTGCGCACGGTCGTCGGGGCTGATGCCGCCATTGTCCACCGTCGACAGCTTCGAGTCGAGGTCGAGGTAGCTGTACTCCAGGCCCGTGGTCAGGCCGGGCGCGATGGTGTAGGTCACGCCGGCCTGATACAGTTCGGCCTTGACCGGGGCGACGAGGCCGGTGTTCGGGCTGGTGCCGTTCGAACGCGACTGCGAGTAGTTGGCGGCCAGGATGAACGGGCCGGCGGTGTACTGGGCGCCGACGATCCAGATGTCCTGCTTCTCCTTCACGGTCAGCGACTTGTCGTAGCCGCTCTCGCCGCTGTAGGCGTAGCTGCCGCCGATCTTGAAGTCACCGAAGCCGACGTTCAGGCCGACATGGTAGGAGTTGAGCTCCTCGAAGCGGGTGGCACCGGCGCCGGTGCCGTCATCGACCGCATCGCCGAACTGGTAGAAGGCGCTGGCACCGACGGTGAAACCACCGAACTCGTTGGTGTAGGTGCCGCCGACTTCCACGACGTCCTGGAAGCCGCCGTTGTCCTGGCGACGGTTGATCGAGGTGTGCGAGTCGCCCGTGCGCGGCGTGTAGGAGATGCCGCCCTGGATGCCCGCGAAGGTCGGAGTCAGGTAAATGACCTTGGTGCCGACGTCGCCCGACGCGAAGGCGCGGAAGTTGTTGGTGGTGGTCGGCAGCAGCGAGTAGGTCTGCGACCCGCCCAGGAACTCCACCGTGTTGTTGTCCGGGCCGCCGGCGATGCCTTCGACGTTCGGGCCGATGAGGCCGAACTCGTCCGACAGGCCGTTGATCGTGCCGGCCTGCAGGGTGCCGAAGCCGCTGTTCACGAAGATGAAGGCGCGGTCGGCGTCCATCGTGCGGACGTTGCCGGCGCCGTTGGCGGCGCGCATGCGGACGCGGCCGCCGTACTCCAGGCCGTTGTCGGCGGTGGCGACCGGCGTGACGGTCACGCGGAAGCGGTTGGCGAACTCCGTGGAGCGGGTGCCTTCGTCACGGTCCTGCTCGACATAGGCGCCCTGGAAGAAAGCGTCGCCGCCGATCTTGACCTCGAACTTGGTCTGGGCGGAAGCCATGCCGCTGCAGGCGATGATCGCGATGGCTGCGCAGCCCGTAACAAGAGAACGCTTCATTGATGGTCCATCCTTCTAGCAGGCTCCCAAGGAGACCGGAGCCGTGCGGTTGTGCTTCCCATCAATGACTAAGCCACCCGTTCGCTTACCCGGCAAGAGCGATTCGACAGGGACAACAGTGCAACTGTAACACAGTTGCCATTCAGACACAGTCATAAGTATCTGTAGACAAACGGTTTTTCCCGTATGCCGTAAATATAGCACATTGCTTGGCCAGATTTTGGGCGCTGTGAACAAACTTTACGCACCGAAACGCGCCATAGCGAACGACGGACCGGCGGCGAAAAGTGCACGGTAAAGGCGCAGCGTGACGGCAGGACGCATGGGCAAAGAAAAAGGGCGGTGGCCGAAGCCACCGCCCTTCTCCATCCACGGATGACCGCAGATTAGAACGCCAGGACCGTACGGAGCAGGACGACGTGACCGTCGTTGTCCAGGTCCACAGCAGCCGAGCTCAGGTCGCTCTCGGCCTTGAAGTAGTCGTACTGAGCCTGCAGGGTCAGGCCCGGAGCGACGGTGTAGCCGGCGCCGAACTCGTAGACTTCGAGGGTGCGGTCGCCAGCGGTGTAGAGGCTGCCGGCGTCCTTGCCGTTCTTGTAGTTGGCGCCGACGACGATCGGGCCGGCGGTGTACTGAGCGCCGACAACCCAGAGGCGGCTCTTCTCGTTGTCCGAGGTCGCGGTCTGGATCTGGCCCGACTCACCGAAGTCGGTGTACGAACCGCCGAGCGAGAAGCCGGCGTAGCCGACCTGGGCGCCAACCTGCCAGGCGTTCAGGTCCTCGACGCTGGCGCCGACCGTGGTCGTGCCGGCGGCGCTGCCCCAGTAGTAGCCAGCGCTGGCCTTCAGCGAAACGCCGCCGAAGGTGTTGCTGTAGTTGGCGCCGACTTCGACGAGGTCCTCGAACGTGGTCGAGAAGCCGCGGCCGGTGGCGGTGACCGGGGTCAGGTCAGCGCGGTTGACCGAGGCGTGCGAGTCGTCGTTGCGCGGGGTGTAGCTGGCGCCCACCTGCAGGCCGGCGAAGCGCGGCGAGAAGTACACGATCTTGGTCGCGTTGTTCTCGACGACCAGCGACTGGCTCAGGAGCGAGCCGTTCAGACCGGCGAGGCCGCCACCGATGTCCGAGGTCTGGCCGATCCAGGCGGCGACGCCGTCATAGATGCCGAGCTGCAGGTAATCCTGCGGAGCGGTGACGTAGGTGGCGTCGTTGAAGGAGTTGGTCACGCCCATCTGGACCTGACCGAAGGCGCCCTGCGCGAAGATGTAGCCGCGGTCGGCGTCCATCGTGCGGGCGTTGTTGGCGCCCGAGTTGGCACGCATACGGATGCGGCCGCCGTACTCCAGGCCGTTGTCGGCCTTGGCGGTCGGGGTCACGATGACGCGGAAGCGGTTGCGGAAGTCAACCGAACGGGCACCCTCGTCGCGGTCCTCGTTGACGTAGCCGCCTTCGAAGTAGGCGTCGCCGCCGACCTTGACTTCAAACTTGGCCTGAGCGTTGGCGGCGCCGGCACCCAGAGCCAGAGCGGCAGCGGCGCAGCCCGCGAGCAGATAACGGTTCATGATTGTTGCCTCCATCCTGGCAGCAGAATTTTCAGCCCGGTTAACGTCCTGGCTGGCTCTGTGGTACGCAGATGCGGGGACGCCAGCAAGCCGGAAATCGCAAAGTTGCAGCAATGAAGGAACAGTGTGTCCGACGGAACACACCTTGATTGTGCACCGCCGTTGAAATTCCGCCGCCCGCGCTGTCCCCTCCGCAGGGCTCCGGCATCGCCCCGGACACAGCAAAGGCACAGGCTGCGCTCCGCATCGGCTGTTGCCGCGGGCGGGCTTTTATGGTCTTTTCACCGGCATCCGCCGCGGTCTCGTGCGCGGTACCCCGAATTTATTGATCCAGGTTCCGACCATGCGCCGTTCCCGTGTCCTTCGCCTTGCCCCCGTCGTGCTCGCGGCGTCGCTCGCCGTGGCCGGTTGCTCCAGCTGGGGCGGCCAGACGGAAACCGTCGATGAGCAGATCAAGAAGGAATACAAGTTCGGCAGCCTTCTCGGCACCGACGGCGGCTTCAGCCTGTTCGGCAAGAACAAGCGCAACGGCGCCGAGCAGGGCGATCCCAACGGGATCGGCGTCAACAGCTTCCTGTGGCGAGCCTCGCTGGACACGCTGTCCTTCATGCCGATCGTCTCCGCCGATCCGTTCGGCGGCGTCATCCTGACCGACTGGTACACGCCGCCGGACACCCCGAACGAGCGCTTCAAGGTCAACCTGTACATCATGGACCGCCAGCTCCGCGCCGACGGCGTGCGGGTGTCGGTGTTCAAGCAGCAGCGCGCCGGGTCGGACTGGCGCGACAGCGCGGTCGGTCCGGAGACGGCGACGACGCTGGAGGACGCGGTGCTGACCCGCGCCCGCCAGATCCGCGTCGCGCAGCAGGCCGCGGCGCGCTGAGCGCGGGCGCCGGCCGGGCAAGCGGGGCGGGGCAGGGCGCGGTTATCGCGCCGCCGCCTGTCACCCGGCCAACGGCGCCTTATTTATCAAGACCCACGAAATTCACGGAACGGCGTCTGCGGTCATGTCGCGTTACAATGTCAAGGAAACCGAAGCGAAGTGGCAGGGCGAGTGGGAGCGGCAGGGCTGCTTCACCGCGCGCGAGGACGCTTCCCGTGAGAAGTACTATGTCCTGGAGATGTTCCCCTACCCGTCGGGGCGCATCCATATGGGGCATGTCCGCAACTACACCATCGGCGACGTGATCGCGCGCTACAAGCGCGCCCGCGGCTTCAACGTGCTGCACCCGATGGGCTGGGACGCCTTCGGCCTGCCGGCGGAGAACGCCGCGCTGGAGAAGAAGACCCACCCGGCCAAATGGACCCGCGAGAACATCGCGGCCATGCGCGCCCAGCTGAAGACGATGGGCCTGTCGATCGACTGGGACCGCGAGATCGCCACCTGCGACGTGGAGTATTACCGCCACGAGCAGAAGATGTTCCTGGATTTCCTCAAGGAAGGCCTGGCCTACCGCAAGGAGTCCTGGGTCAACTGGGATCCGGTCGACAACACGGTCCTGGCCAATGAGCAGGTGATCGACGGCCGCGGCTGGCGCACCGGGGCGCTGGTCGAGAAGCGCAAGCTGTCCCAGTGGTTCCTCAAGATCACCGCCTACGCCGAGGAGCTGCTGAAGGGGCTGGACACGCTGGACCGCTGGCCGGAGCGCGTGCGCCTGATGCAGGAGAACTGGATCGGCAAGTCCACCGGCGTGCGCTTCCGCTTCGACCTCGTCGGACGGCCGGACAAGCTGGAGGTCTTCACGACCCGGCCCGACACGCTGTTCGGCGCCTCCTTCGCGGCGATCTCCGCCAACCATCCGCTCGCCGCCGAGCTGGCCGCCGGCAACCCCGCGCTGGCCGAGTTCATCGCCGAGTGCAACCGTCTGGGCACCAGCGAGGAGGCGATCGAAACCGCCGAGAAGCGCGGCTTCGACACCGGACTGCGGGTGAAGCATCCCTTCGACCCGTCCTGGGAGCTGCCGGTCTACGTCGCCAACTTCGTGCTGATGGAATACGGCACGGGCGCCATCTTCGGCTGCCCGGCCCATGACCAGCGCGACCTGGATTTCGCCCGCAAGTACGGCCTGCCGGTCAAGCCGGTGGTCATTCCGGCGGACGCCGATCCCGCCGCCTTCACGGTCGGCGACGAGGCCTACACCGGCCCCGGCCTGCTGCGCAACTCCCGCTTCCTCGACGGGCTGGAGGTCGAGCCGGCCAAGCAGGAGGTCGGCAAGCGGCTGGAGGAGCAGGGGCAGGGCGAGCGCACCACCCAGTACCGTCTGCGCGACTGGGGCGTCTCCCGCCAGCGTTACTGGGGCTGCCCGATCCCGGTCATCCACTGCGAGAGCTGCGGCATCGTCCCGGTCCCGCAGCAGGATCTGCCGGTCGTTCTGCCGGACGACGTGACCTTCGACAAGCCCGGCAACCCGCTGGACCACCACCCGACCTGGAAGCACACGAGCTGCCCGACCTGCGGCAAGCCGGCGGTGCGCGAGACGGACACCTTCGACACCTTCATCGAGTCGAGCTGGTACTTCGCCCGCTTCTGCTCGCCCAAGGCCGAGGACGTCGCCTTCACGCGCGAGGCGGTGGACTACTGGCTGTCCGTGGACCAGTACATCGGCGGCATCGAGCATGCCGTGCTGCACCTGCTCTATTCCCGCTTCTGGACGCGGGCGATGAAGCAGTGCGGCTACCTGAACGTGGAGGAGCCCTTCGCCGGCCTCTTCACCCAGGGCATGGTCAACCACGAGACCTATAAGGACGCCGGCACCGGCGCCTGGCTGGCTCCGACCGACATCCGGAAGAACGATCTCGGCGACTACATCCGCAACGACAACGACGGCCCGGTGACCGTCGGCCGCGTCGAGAAGATGTCGAAGTCCAAGAAGAACGTGGTGGACCCGGCGCACATCATCGGCACCTACGGCGCCGACGCCGCCCGCCTGTTCATGCTGTCCGACAGCCCGCCGGAGCGCGACCTGGAATGGACGGAAGCCGGCATCGACGGCGCCTGGCGCTACATCAACCGCCTGTGGCGGATGGTGACGGAATCGCCGGTCGCTCTGCCGGACGCCGGTGCGCCGAAGCCGGAAGCGTTCAGCGCCAAGGCCGAGGCCACCCGCCGCCAAGTGCACAAGGCCATCGCCGGCATCTCGGAGGACTTGGAGAAGTTCCGCTTCAACAAGGCGGTGGCCCGCGTGCGCGAGCTGTCCAACGCCCTGGCCGAGCTGGACGGCACGGGCGAGGGCGAAGCCTGGGTCCTGCGCGAAGGGTTCGAGGCCACCGTCCGCCTGATCGCCCCGATGATGCCCCATCTGGCCGAGGAGCTGTGGGCGCAGCTCGGCCACGACACGCTGCTGGTGAATCAGCCCTGGCCGCAGGCCGACGCCGCCCTGGTGGTCGAGGATTCGGTCACCATGGCGGTCCAGGTCAACGGCAAGCTGCGCGCCACGCTGGAACTGCCGCGCGACATGGCGAAAGACGCCGCGGAGCAGGCCGCCCTGGCCGACCCGAACGTCCAGCGCGCCCTGGAGGGCAAGCCGGTGCGCAAGGTCATCGTCGTCCCGAACCGGGTGATCAATGTCGTCGTCTGACCTCCATAACGACAATGGCCATAACGACAACGGTCATAACGGGAGAGCCGGCGTCCGGCGGCGGGGGCTTCTAACCCTTGCCCTGCTCGCGCCGGCGGTGCTCGCCACGGCGGCCTGCGGTTTCCAGCCCATGTATGGGACCGTCGGGGCCAACAGCATCGGCGCCGCCGAGCTTCAGCAGGTGGACATCGGGCTCATCCCGGACCGCTATGGCCAGAAGCTGCGCAACCACCTGATCGACCGCTTCTACGCCGACGGCCGTCCCGCCGCCCCGCTCTACCGGCTGCAGACCACGCTGACCGCGTCGGAGCAAAAGCTGTCCCTCCAGAAGGACGCCACCGCCACCCGCGCCCAGCTCGTCGTGAACGCTCCCTACCAGCTCATCGACGCGGCGACGGGAAAGATCCTGTTCCAGGCCAACGCGCGCTCCTTCATCAGCTACAACGTGCTGGAGCAGCAGTATGGCGCCCTCGCCACGGTCGAGAACGCCTACGACCGCGCGATCCTGGAAATCTCCAACGAGATCACCACCCGCGTGGCCGCCGAACTCGGCCGCAAATCCTGATCCGCACTGGATAACGGAGGTCGGTCCTCCACCACCGACGGTGTCTTCGTGAAGCTGCAAGCCCGGGCGATCGACGGCTTCCTGCGCAGCCCCGATCCCAAGATCCGCGCGGTCCTGCTCTATGGCCCGGACACCGGTCTGGTGCGCGACCGCGCCATGGGGCTGGGCCGCACCGTGGTCGCCGACCTGTCCGATCCCTTCCGCGTGACGGAGATGCTGGGCCGCGCCGTCGCCGACGATCCGGCACGTCTGGCCGACGAGGCCGCCGCCCTGTCCTTCACCGGGGGCCGCCGCCTGATCCGCGTGCGCGAGGCGGAGGACAATGTCACCGCCGCCTTCACCGCCTTTCTGGCCGACCTACCGCCCGGCGACAGCCTCGTCCTCGTCGAAGCCGGCGACCTCGGCAACCGATCGAAGCTGCGCACCCTGTTCGAAGGAGCGGACGGTGCCGTCGCCATTCCCTGCTATGTGGAGGAGGAGGCCGCGCTTGGCCGGGTCATCGCCGACATCCTGCACGGCCACGGCCTGACCGCCGACCCCGACGCCCTGTCCTTCCTCGCCGGCAATCTGGTCGGCGACCGCATGGTGGCGCGCGGCGAGATGGAGAAGCTGGCGCTCTACATGGGCACGGAAACGCGCGTCCGGCTGGAGGACGCCCAGGCCTGCGTCGGCGACAGCGCGGCCCTATCGCTGGACGAGCCGATCTGGGCGGCGGCGGAGGGTGACTTCGCCACGCTCGACCGCTCGCTGGCCCGGCTGTTCGCCGAGGGCATGTCCCCAGTGCCGATCCTGCGCGCCGCCCAGCGTCATTTCCAGCGTCTGCAGCTGGTCGCCGGGCAGGTGGCGGCGGGCAAGTCGGCGGACGCCGCGGTGGAGGCGCTGCGCCCGCCGGTGTTCTTCAAGATGAAGCCGCGGCTGACCGGTCAGGCCCGCCGCTGGCCCGCGCCGCTGGTGCGGCAGGCGCTGGACCGGCTGGTCGAGGCCGAAGCGGACTGCAAACGCACCAACATGCCCGACCAAACGCTCTGCGCCCGCGTCCTCTTCCAGCTCGCCTCGCTGGCGCGGCGCTGAGGTTTTCGTTCTTTCGCCGACCTTTATTTCACGGCCAGGAACTGCGGCACGCGCAGCAGGATCAGCTCGTTGTGGTCCTGCTTGCCCAGCGCGCGGCCCGAGGAGTAGGGGAGGTTGTTGTCGTTGCCGACGACGATGTGTTCAGCGTCCACCACATCGACATTCTCGATGGTCACAAAGGGAAAGGTGAACTTGCCCTTGTCACCGCCGAGCTGGGCAACGCCCTTCGGATCGTCGATGTCCATCAGGTCGACATAGCCCACCTTCTTCACGAAGCCCTCTGCATCGACCTGGGCGAAGTCGATCTTGTAGACGCGCTTGAACTGGGCCGGGACGTTGAAGCAATCCGGGGTGGGTTGGCCGGTGCAGCCCTGGGCCGGGTTGCCCTCGCCGTTGTCGCGCTCGATGATCAGGCCGGTGGTGGCGTCGATCATGTTGAAGTCGCCGATGTTGTTGCCATTGGCTTCCAGCCGATACTTGAAGCTGCGGCCCGTGAAGTCACCCTTGGCGACGTCGAATTCGGCGATGCGCAGATACTCCCGCCCGTCCTTGGTCTCCCACGCACCGCCGGTCCCGAGCTGGGCGTTGAACAGCGGGCCTTCGAACAGCGGGTAGAGGAACTTGCCGTCCTTGGAAGCGGCCATTCCTTCGAAGCCCCGCGAGCGGCGCACCTCGAAGCCGACGGCGCCGGGCACCGCCGGGGTGGACACCGCGTAATGGTCGGGGGAGCGCACGGGCTTGCCATCCACCTTGCTCTCATGCAGGGACAGCAGCTTGCCGGTCCGGTCGGTCACCAGGATGTAGGGGCCGAACTCGTCGCCGAAATACATCCGGTCGCCGACGATCTGCAGGCTCTCGACGTCGAAGTCGGCGCCGGTCAGATAGCGTTCCTTGGTCGCCTCGGTAACGATGGGGAAGGGGACCTTGCGGTCCGGATCGCGCAGGAACAGCGTCTCGGCCACCGCCGCCTTGCCGGTCTTCCAATCAATGGTCAGCTTGTGCACGCTCAGCATGGCGTCGGCGGAGTTGCCCTTGCTGCCGAATCCGTTGTCGGTCAGCACCATGAAGGTCCCGTCGCCCAGCGCCTTGATGCCGGAGAAGCCCTGAACCGGCTGACCGTCGAAGGGCAGCGCCATGCCGGTGCCGCGCGCCGCGCCGGGAGCGGACAGGAAGGACATGCCTTCGATGCTGCGGGTTTGGTCGACGCGCTTGCGGTCGGCGGCGGTGAACTTGCCGGAGGTACGGAACAGGTCCGGCGCGTCGGCAGGCGGGGCGACGAAGGTCGCGGCGTCGATGATGCCGTGCCCGGTCAGCTCCGCCGGGAATTTCTGGTCCGCAAAAGCCGGCCCCGCAATCAGGGCCGCGGTAAGGCCGGCAAGGCACAGGCCGTGGATGGGCTTCATGAATCTCCCCCTCTGTGTCGGCTCCGGCCGCGCCGATGCGGCCGGACGACCCTGTTTAGGGGGAGTTCATGTTAGTGTCGTTTCACTAAAGTGACAGTTTGGTTCCGCGACCGCCTACTCACCGCCGAGGCGGCGCAGCACGTCGTCGAGTTGGTCGAGCGTCTGATAATGGATGGTGATGGAGCCGCCCTTGCCCTGCGGGGTGATCGCGACCTTCAGCCCGATGCGGGCGGAGATCTCCTCCTCCAGGTTCACCAGATCGACGTCCTTGAGCGTCGGGTCGGTGGTGGCACCGCCACGTCCGCCAGCCTTCTTGGTCTTGACCGGCGCACTGCCGCGCATCAGGTCTTCAGTCTGGCGGACGTTCAGGCCACGCTTGACCACCTCACGCGCCACCGACACGGGATCGGAGGAGGTGAGCAGCGCGCGGGCATGGCCGGCGCTGAGCGCCCCCTCCTGCACCATGCCCTTGACCGGGTCGGGCAGGGCGAGCAGGCGCATCATGTTGGCAACGTGGCTGCGGCTCTTGCCGACCGAGCGCGCCAGATCCTCCTGTGTGTGTTCGAACTCCTCCATCAGACGCTTGTAACCCTCGGCCTCTTCGAGAGGCGTCAGGTCCTGGCGCTGGATGTTCTCGATCAGCGCGATTTCCAGCGCCTCACGGTCCGACAGCTCACGGATGACGACCGGCACCTCGTGCAGGCCGGCGATCTGTGCGGCTCGCCAGCGGCGTTCGCCGGCGATCAACTCATAGGAGTTGGTCGTCTCCGGGTCTCGACGGACGAGCAGAGGCTGGAGGATGCCCTTGTCGCGGATCGACTCGACCAGCCCCTGCAGCGCCTCATCGTCGAAGGTGCGGCGCGGCTGGTACTTGCCGGGATGGATGAACTCAATAGGCACCTGCTTGGACTGGCGCACCTTGTCGAGCGCCGAATAGTCCTCCGCCGCCTCGCCGAACAGGGCGGAGAGGCCGCGGCCCAGGCTGGCGCGGCGGGCACCGCCGTCCGAACGTTTGGTATCCTCCATCACGCGCTCAGCCTCTTCTCACGGCGCAGCACCTCGCCGGCCAGATGGATGTATGCCTGCGACCCGGGGCAGCGCATGTCGTAGATCAGCACCGGCTTGCCGTGGGACGGCGCCTCCGACACCTTCACGTTCCGCGGGATGACGGTGTCGTAGACCTTCTCCCCGAAGAAGCCACGAACGTCGGCGGCCACCATGTCGGACAGATTGTTGCGCTTGTCGAACATGGTCAGCACGACGCCGTGGATGTCGAGGTCTGGGTTGAAGGCGCGCTTCACCCGCTCGATGGTGCGGACGAGGTGGCTGAGGCCCTCCAGCGCGTAGAACTCGCACTGCAGCGGCACCATCACGGCGTGGGAGGCGACCAGCGCGTTCAGCGTCAGCAGGCCGAGCGCCGGAGGGCAGTCGATCAGCACGTAGTCGTATTCCAGCGCGCTCTTGTCCACCGCCTCGCGCAGCCGGAACTCCCGCCGCTCGGAGGTGACCAACTCGACCTCGGCGCCGGACAGATCGACGGAGGAGGTGATGATCGACAGGTTCGGCACCGTCGACACCGTCGCGGCATCCTCCAGCGGCATGCCGTCGAACAGCACGTCGTAGATGCCGACGCGCCGGTCGGCGCGCGGGATGCCGAGGCCAGTGGAGGCGTTGCCCTGGGGATCAAGGTCGATCACCAGAACGCGCTTGCCGATGGCGGCCAGGGCGGTTGCCAGATTGATGGTGGTCGTGGTCTTGCCCACGCCGCCTTTCTGATTGGCAATCGAAATGACGCGAGCGGAAGGAAGGGCAGAGGGCATGTCAGCCTCTCGGGAAGCCTCGGAGCGGGAATGCATCAGAGTCGCGGTCTTAGACACGGGCGATACCACTCACACGCAGGATGGTTCCGGTGGGGTCGGTGCGGCTGTCGAAGCGCTCGGTCCGCATCTTCCAATGTTTGGTGGTATCGGTCAATTCGTCCGCCACATTTTGCCCCTTGGGAAACAGTGCCGCACCCCGGTCCTGCAGGAAGGGATAGGCCCAATTCAGCAGATCGTTCAGCGGCGCCAGGGCGCGGGCGGTCACCACGTCGGCGGAGATCGGCGGCGCCGCCTCGATCCGCTTGTTGTGCACGGTGACCGACGCGCCGGCGACGCGCGCCGCTTCGCGCAGGAATGCGCATTTGCGGGAGTCGCTCTCGACCAGATGGACCTCCGGCACGCCCATGATGGCCAGGACCAAGCCGGGGAAGCCGGCGCCGCTGCCGAGATCGACCAGCACCCGAGCCCCTTCGGGAAGGAGCGGATAAAGTTGGGCGGAGTCGAGGAAGTGCCGACGCCAAGCGTCGGGCAGGGTGGAGGGACCGACCAGATTGATCTTCGGTTGCCACTTGCGCAGCGTCGCCTCATAAGCGGCGAGCCGATCCAGCGTTTCACGTGAAACACCGGTTTCCGCCTGAAAGGCCGCGGCATCGAACAGGCTCATCAGACGGCCACCTTCACGTCGCGCCGTTTCACATGGCGGAGCAGGGCAACCAGCGCCGCCGGAGTCATGCCCGGAATGCGGGCCGCAGCGCCCAGAGTTGCCGGGCGGGCTTGCCGCAGCTTCTGCCGGATCTCCGCCGACAGGCTGCCGATGGTGTCGGGATCGAGATCGTCGGGAAGCTCCAGGGCTTCGTCCTTGCGGAAGGCGCGGATGTCGGCTTCCTGCCGGTCGAGATAGCCGGCGTATTTCCCATCGATCTCCAGCTGCTCGACGACGTCGGCGGGGATCGCCGACAGCTCCGGCCACAGCCGGGCGAGGGTGGCGAGATCGAGGTCGGGATAGCGCAGCAGATCGGCAGCGGTCCGGCGCACGCCGTCCTGATTGACGGCGATGCCCTGCCGCTGCAACTCCGCCGGGGTAGCCTGGAGGGCGCGCACCAGAGTGCGGCCGGCGGACAGCGCCTCGGCCTTCGCCGTGAAGGCATCACGCCGCGCCGACCCGATGCAGCCGATCGCGAGGCCTTTCGGCGTCAGCCGCTGGTCGGCGTTGTCGGCGCGCAGGATCAACCGGTACTCGGCGCGCGAGGTGAACATCCGGTAGGGCTCGTTGGTGCCCCGTGTGATCAGGTCGTCGACCAGTACCCCGATGTAGGCGTCGGCGCGATCGAGCACGAAGCCCTCCGCCGAGCCGCCAGCCAACAGGGCCGCGTTGATGCCGGCCATCAATCCCTGCGCCGCCGCTTCCTCATAGCCGGTGGTGCCGTTGATCTGGCCGGCGAAGAACAAGCCGGGGCTCCGGCGGGTTTCCAGTGTCGGCTTCAGCTCACGCGGGTCCACGAAGTCGTATTCGATGGCGTAGCCGGGTCGGATCATCACCGCGCGCTCCAGCCCCGGCATCGTCTTCAGGAAGCCGAGCTGGACGTCGCGGGGCAGGGAGGTCGAGATGCCGTTCGGGTAGACCGTGTCGTCGTCCAGCCCTTCCGGCTCCAGGAAGATCTGGTGGCGCTCCTTGTCGGCAAAGCGCACCACCTTGTCCTCGATGGATGGGCAGTAGCGCGGGCCGGTGCTCTGGATCTGCCCGGAATACATCGGCGCGCGGTGGAGGTTGCCGCGGATCAGCGCGTGCATCTCCGGCGTCGTCCAGGTGATCGCGCAGTCGATCTGCGGCGTGTCGATGCGGTCGGTCAGATAGGAGAAGGGCGGGGGCGGCGTGTCGCCGGGCTGCTTCTCCAGCGCGTCCCAATCGATGGTCTTGCCGTCGAGCCGCGGCGGGGTGCCGGTCTTCAAGCGCCCGAGCGGGAAGCCCAAACGCGCCAGCGTGTCGGACAGACCGATGGACGGAGCCTCGCCGACGCGGCCCGCCGGGGTCGTCTCCTCGCCGATGTGGATCAGGCCGCGCAGGAAGGTGCCGGTGGTCAGCACCACGGCTCCCGCGGCGAGGGTCTCGCCGGCACCGGTGACCACACCGGTCACCCGCCCGTCGTCGCCGATGGTCAGGTCTTCGGCGCCGCCAGCCTCGATGGACAGGTTCGGCTGCTCCGCGAGGATCGCCTGCACCGCCTGCCGGTAGAGCTTGCGGTCGGCCTGGGCGCGCGGGCCGCGGACGGCGGGTCCCTTGCTGCGGTTCAGAATACGGAACTGGATGCCGCCGCGGTCGATGGCGCGGGCCATGACACCGTCGAGCGCGTCGATCTCGCGCACCAGATGCCCTTTGGCCAACCCGCCGATGGCCGGGTTGCAGGACATCTCACCGATGGTGTCCAGCTTGTGGGTGAGCAGCAGGGTGCGCGCACCCATGCGCGCCGCAGCGGCGGCAGCCTCGCAACCGGCGTGGCCTCCGCCGACAACAATGACGTCGAACGTTCGCATGGCCGGACCATAGCCGAGTCAGCGCCGGACGCCAAGCGCCGCGACGCCGCGCAGCCCGTGTTTCACGTGAAACAGAGCGGCGCGGCGCCTTTGTCACGCCATCTTCGGCTCATTTGCCGACGCAGAAATCCCGGAAGATCACGTCCAGCAGGTCTTCGACATCGACCCGCCCGGTGATGCGGCCGAGGGCGCGGCTCGCCAGACGCACATCCTCCGCCATCAACTCCGGCAGTGGGGCGGTCAGGGCTCGGCGCAGGGCATCCCGGCACTCTTCGAGAGCGGACCGGTGCCGGGCGCGCGTCAGAGCCGGGGCGCCGCTGCCCGCCAGCCGGTCGGCGGTAAAGGCTGTCAAACGGCGCTCCAGCTCCGGCAGGCCGGCACCGGTCCGGGCCGAGACCGCAACCGCCTCCCAGTCGCCGACCATCGGCACTCCGGCTTCGACGACATCCGTCTTGTTCAGGACCACGACCGTGTCCTTGTCGAGCAGGGCGACCGTCGCCGGGTCGAACGCGGGAATGGCGGTGGCATCGAACACGGCGACCTTCACGTCGGCACGGGCGGCGCGGTCGAGCGCGCGACGGATGCCTTCTTCTTCCACCTCGTCGGCGGCCGCCTCGCGCAAACCCGCGGTGTCGGCCAGAACCACCGGGTAGCCGCCGAGGTCGAGATGGACCTCGATCACGTCGCGGGTGGTGCCAGCGCGGGCCGAGACGATGGCGGCCTCCCGACGGGCGAGGGCGTTCAGCAGGCTCGACTTGCCAGCGTTGGGCGCGCCGACGATGGCGATGTGCAGCCCCTCGCGCAGCCGTTCCCCGCGGCCCCGGTCGTCAAGATGGGCGTCGATCTCGGCGGCGAGGGCGTCCAGCACGGGACGCGCGGCGTCCGACACACCGGAAGGCAGATCCTCGTCGGGGAAGTCGATGTCAGCCTCGATGTGGGCGAGCGACCGGGTCAGCCGCTCCCGCCAGCCATCATAGAGCGCGCCGAGCGCGCCTTCCATCTGGCGCAGAGCCTGGCGGCGCTGGGCCGAGGTTTCGGCGTCCACCAGATCGGCGACCGCCTCGGCCTCGGTCAAGTCGAGCTTGCCGTTCTCGAAGGCGCGGCGGGTGAACTCGCCGGGTTCGGCGACGCGCAGGCCGGGCAGGGTGGACAGCGCCTCGACCACGCCAGCGACCACGGCGCGCCCGCCATGCAGATGCAGCTCCACCACATCCTCGCCCGTGAAGCTGCGGGGGGCGGTGAAGCGCAGGACCAGCGCGTCATCCAACGCTTCCCCGGTCTTGGGATCGCGCAGCCGGACGAGCGTGGCCATGCGGGGTGCGGGCAGGGGCTTGCCGGTGAGGGCAGCGAGCGCGTCGCCGGAGACCGGGCCCGAAACGCGAACCACCGCCACACCGGCGCGGCCGGGGGCGGTGGCGAGGGCGAAAATGGTCGGGATCATCGTACCAACTGTCATCGTGCCGGATCCGGAACGATCATCCGACCTGTTCCGGCAACAATTCCTTTTGTTCTGGCCTCAGCATGAGCCGCTCCACACGGTCACCACCAACCAGATGCGTCTCCAGGATCGCGTCCACGTCGGCGAAGGAACGGTAGGTGTACCAGACACCCTCCGGGTAGACGACCAGCACCGGACCCAACTCGCAACGGTCCAGGCAACCGGCGGCGTTGATCCGCACCCGGCCGTCCAAGCCCAGCTCGCGGGCACGGGCCTTCATGTAGTCGCGGAGCTTTTCGGAACCGCGGGCGGCGCAGGAGCCGCGCTTGTGACCATCGGGGCGGCGGTTGGTGCAGGAGAAAACATGGGCTTCGAAGTACGGCTTCGGATCGGTCACTTGCGTCCATCCTGTCCCATGGCGGCGGCCATCTGGGACCAAAACATTTTCTGAAGCTGCTCCATGCCCTGAATTCCCGCCGGCAGCCACGTCTTCATCATTGTCTCAGGGTCCATGGCGAGCAGGGAGGCCTGCATCCGATCCTGGATCTCCTGCATCATCGCGTCCTGCATGGGCTTCACATCGGGAAGGCCCAGGAAGTGGCGCGCCTCTTCGGGTGTGCAGTCGATGTCGATGGTGATCTTCATGGCCCCATTCCCTTGGAAAGCGCGCGGTACGCAGGAAATTAAGGGTTGAGCGCCGCTTCGGCTCATGCCCCACTATACAGATAGGAAGCCCTGGCGCAACGGCACCGCCGCGCCAGTTTATTCTCAATCACGCCACAGACCGGAAACGCTTCTCATGCCCGCGAACCTGCTTGGCCGGGAGACCAGCCCCTACCTGCTTCAGCACAAGGACAACCCCGTCCATTGGGTGGCCTGGGGTCGCGACGCCTTTGAACGGGCCAAGCGCGAGAACAAGCCGGTGCTGCTGTCGGTCGGCTACGCCGCCTGCCACTGGTGCCACGTGATGGCGCACGAAAGCTTCGAGAACCCGGAGATCGCCGCGCTGATGAACGAGCTGTTCGTCAACATCAAGGTGGACCGGGAGGAGCGGCCGGACGTCGACCAGATCTACCAGTCGGCCCTGGCCATGCTGGGGCAGCAGGGCGGCTGGCCACTGACCATGTTCCTGACCCCGGAGGCCGAGCCCTTCTGGGGCGGCACCTACTTCCCGCCGGCGTCGCGCTACGGGCGTCCCGGCTTCCCCGACGTGCTGCGCGGCGTGGCGGAGACCTACCGCAACAAGCCGGAGAACGTGACCCGCAACGTCGCCGCGCTGAAGGACGCGCTGGGCAAGCTGGCCGAGAACCGGGCGGCGGGGGAGGTCGACCTCGCCATGCTGGACCAGATCGCCGACCGGCTGGTCCGCGAGGTCGATCCCTTCCACGGCGGCATCGGCCACGCCCCGAAATTCCCCCAGGTGCCGATCTTCACGCTGCTGTGGCGGGCTTGGCTGCGCACCGGCAAGGAGCCCTACCGCGAGGCGGTCACCAACACGCTGGCCCACATGTGCCAGGGCGGAATCTACGACCATCTGGGCGGCGGCTTCGCCCGCTATTCGGTGGACGAGATGTGGCTGGTGCCGCATTTCGAGAAGATGCTCTACGACAACGCCCAGCTTCTCGACCTGATGACGCTGGTCTGGCAGGCGGAGCGGGAGCCGCTGTTCGAGACGCGCATCCGTGAAACGGTGGGCTGGGTGCTGCGCGAGATGATCGCCGAGGGCGGCGGCTTCGCGGCGACCCAGGACGCCGACAGCGAGGGCGAGGAGGGACTCTTCTACATCTGGAACGAGGAGGAGATCGACCGGCTGCTCGGCCCCGGCGCCGAGGTCTTCAAGCGCGCCTACGGCGTCACGCCGCAGGGCAACTGGGAGGGGGCGACCATCCTCAACCGGCTGCACCGCATCGAGGCGCTGGACGCCGAGACCGAGGCGACGCTGGCCGAACAGCGGGCGATCCTCTGGCGGGAGCGCGAAAAGCGGATCAAGCCGGGCTGGGACGACAAGGTGCTGGCCGACTGGAACGGCCTGATGATCGCGGCCCTCGCCCAGGCCGGCATGGTCTTCGACGAGCCGGAATGGATCGCGGCCGCGCAGCGCGCCTACGCCTTCGTCCGCGACCGCATGACCGAGGACGGGCGGCTGCTGCACAGCTGGCGGGCCGGGCAGCTCAAGCACCGGGCGACGCTGGACGACTACGCCCACATGGCGCGCGGCGCGCTCGCCCTGCACGAGGCGACCGGCGACACCGGCGCCCTGGAGCAGGCGCGGGCCTGGGTGCGGGTGCTCGACGCGCATTTCTGGGACGCCCAGGCCGGCGGCTATTTCTACACGGCGGACGACGCCGATGACCTGATCGTCCGCACGAAGTCGGCCGGCGACGCGGCGACCCCCAGCGGCAACGGCACCATGCTGGCCGTGCTGGCGACGCTGCACCACCGCACCGGCGAGGCCGCCTATCGGGAGCGGGCGGACGCCTTGGCCGCCGCCTTCTCCGGCGAGCTGAGCCGCAATTTCTTCCCGTTGCCGACCTATCTGAACGCGGCGGAGCTTCTCCAGAAGGCCCTGCAGATCGTCATCGTCGGCGACCCGCAGGGGTTGGACACCGCGACGCTGCGCCGCGCGGTGCTCGACCGTCCGCTTCCCGACCGCATCCTCACCGTCCTGCCGCCGGGAACCGATCTGCCCGCCGGGCATCCGGCCCACGGCAAGGGCATGCAGGGCGGGGCGGCGACCGCCTATGTCTGCACCGGCATGACCTGCTCCCCCCCGGTGACCGCGCCCGACGCGCTGGCCGACGCCCTGAGCCGGAGATGAATCCATGGCGCAGTCATCCGGCAGCCTGACCATCGACAGCCCGCTGGGCCTGCTGACCGTCGCCAGCTCAGCCGGTGCCATCGTGGCGCTCGACTGGGGACGGCTGGGCGACGACCGGCCGGACCCCGTGTTGGAGGAGGCGGCGCGCCAGCTCCGCGACTATTTCGCGGGGACGCGGTTGGATTTCGACCTGCCGCTGTCCCCCCGCGGGACGGCCTTCCGGCAAAAGGTCTGGGCGGCCATGCAGGCCATCCCCTATGGCGGCGTGCTGACCTACGGCGACGTCGCGCGGATGCTGGACACGGCGCCGCGCGCCGTGGGTGGAGCCTGCGGAGCCAACCCGATCCCGGTGATCATCCCCTGCCACCGCATCGTCGGGGGCGGCGGCGCGCCTGGCGGCTATTCCGGCCTGGGCGGCTTGCGGACCAAGGATTGGCTGCTCCGCCACGAACGGCGGTACCGGGTGACAGCGGAACAGGCCGGCGATACGCTGGAGCTTCAGCTTCTATAAAAAGGGAAGGGACCAACCACCATGGTTCACGCGATCCGCATCCACGACTACGGCGGACCCGAAGCGCTGCGCTGGGACGAGATCGAGGTGGGCGACCCCGGCCCCGGTCAGGTGCGCCTGCGCCAGACCGCCGTCGGGCTGAACTACATCGACACCTATCACCGCTCCGGCGCCTACAAGCTGCCGCAGCTTCCCGCCATCATCGGGACCGAGGGCGCCGGCGTGGTCGAGGCGGTGGGACCGGACGTGACGACGCTGAAGCCCGGCGACCGGGTCGGCTACGCGCCGCTGATCGGGGCCTACGCCGAATCCCGCCTCGCCCCCGCCGACCGGCTGATCCCGCTGCCGAGCTGGATCGAGGACCGGCAGGCCGCCGCCATGCTGCTCCAGGGCATGACCGCGCAGTTCCTCCTGCGCTCCACCTACGCGGTGCAGCCGGGCGACACCATCCTGGTCCAGGCCGCCGCGGGAGGCGTCGGCCAGATCCTCTGTCAGTGGGCGAAGCATCTGGGCGCCACCGTGATCGGCACGGTCAGCAGCGACGAGAAGGCGGAGCTGGCCCGCGCCGCCGGCTGCGACCATCCCATCGTCTACACGCGCGAGAATTTCGTGAACCGCGTGAAGGACCTGACAGATGGGCAGGGCGTGCCGGTGGTCTATGACGGCGTCGGCAAGACGACCTTCATGGACAGCCTGGACTGCCTGCGTCCCCGCGGCTTCATGGTGCTGTTCGGCGCGGCGTCCGGCCCGGTCCCGCCGCTGGACCTCCAGGTGCTGGCGGCCAAGGGCTCGCTCTACGTCACGCGCCCGACCTTGTTCAGCTACGTCGCCAAGCGCGACGACCTGATGGCCAGCGCCGCCGACCTGTTCGAGGTGGTGCATTCCGGCGGAGTGACCATCAACGTCGGCCAGACCTTCGCGCTGCGCGACGCAGCCGAGGCCCACCGGGCGCTGGAGTCCCGCGCGACGACCGGGTCCACGGTGCTGCTGCCGTAATTTTGAAGCCCTCTCCCGCCCCGGGAGAGGGAGGGACCCACGCGTGAGCGTGGGAGGGTGAGGGTATTGGCAAGGATCGGTGCCTTGATCCTCGTGCGACCCTCACCCGGCCCTTCGGGCCACCCTCTCCCGGGACGGGAGAGGGAACAACTCACTCGGCGGCCCAGAGCGGGTTCTTCAGCTTCTTGAGAAGCTCCGCATGGGCCGCCAGTTCCTCTTCGCTGGGGGCATGGGCGCGCGGGGCGCGGTAGGGGCGGTCGATGCGGATCGCCGCGGGACCGCCCGCCGCCGGGCCGGAGGCCAGCGCCAGACCGGCCTGACGCCCACCGCGCAGCTCCAGATACACCTCGGCCAGAAGCTGGGCGTCGAGGAGCGCGCCGTGGTAGGTGCGGCTGGAATTGTCGACGCCGAAGCGCTTGCAGAGCGCGTCCAGGGTGGCCGGCGCGCCGGGGAACTTCTGCCGCGCCATCAGCAGCGTGTCGATGGCCCGGTCCTTCGGCATCACTGGATAGCCGGCGATCCGCAGTTCCCAGTTCAGGAAGTGCATGTCGAAGGCCGCGTTGTGGATCACCAGCGGCGCGTCGCCGATGAAGGCCACGAACTCCGCCACCACGTCGTTGAACAGCGGCTTGTCCGACAGGAACTCCGTCGTCAGCCCGTGCACCGCCACGGCGTCCGGCGGCACGTCGCGTTCCGGGTTGACGTAGCAGTGGAAGGTCTTGCCGGTGGCGACGTGGTTGTGCAGCTCGACGCAGCCGATTTCGATCAGCCGGTGCCCTTCCTCGGGCTTGAAGCCGGTTGTTTCCGTGTCGAGGACGATCTCACGCATGAACCACCTGTCCGGGCTGGTATCCCCGCGGCGGCCATTGCCGTCCGCGGCGCCGCTTCACGTCGGCGAGGATGTTGCGCAGCGCCCGCCGGGTGGCCCGCCGCCCGTCGCCGGTGTTGACGACATGGTCGGCGCGCCGCCGCTTCTCCGCGTCGGGCATCTGCCGGGCCAGAATAGCGGCGAACTTCTCCGCCGTCATGCCCGGCCGCGCCAGCACCCGTGACTTCTGCACCAGGAAGGGGGCGGTGACCACCACGGTGCGGTCCACCTTGCGCTCCCCGCCGGTCTCGAACAGCAGGGGGATGTCGAGCACCGCCACGCGGACGCGGCGGCGCGCCGCCTGCCTCAGAAAGCGCCGCTGTGCCGCCTGCACCGCCGGGTGGAGGATCGCCTCCAGCCGCTTCAGCGCCGCCGGGTTGCCGAAGACCGCGGTGCCCAGCGCCCGCCGGTCCACGGCACCATTCACAACCACACCGGGGAAGGCCGCCTCGATGGCCGGCACCGCCGCGCCGCGCCGCCCCATCAGCCCATGGACGACCGCGTCGCTGTCGCAGACCGGCGCGCCCATGCGCTTCAGCATGCGCGCCGCCGTGCTCTTGCCCATGCCGATGGAGCCGGTCAGTCCCAAGACGATCATCGCGCGACCTCAGCCCTGGAGAACGGCGGCCTTCAGCCCCTCGGTCACCTCCGGCTCCCGGCCGAACCAGGCGGCGAAGCCGGGGCGGGCCTGGTGGAGCAGCATGCCGACGCCGTCCACCACGCGGTTGCCGCGGGCCTGCGCGGCGGTCAGAAGTGGAGTCAACAGGGGCGTGTAGACGATGTCGGTGACGACGGCGGAGCCGGGCAGGGCGCGCAGGTTCAGCTCCAGCGGCGGCTGGCCCGTCATGCCCTGGGTCGTCGTGTTCACCACCAGCGCCGCCCCTTCGAGGAGGGTTTCACGTGAAACCCAATCGGCGGTTTCAATGTTGCCGCCGATGTCGGCCGCCAATTCCTCCGCCCGCGCCCGCGTGCGGTTGACCAGCCAGACCCGCGGCGCCCCTTCGTCGAGGAGCGAGGCGACGACGGCGCGCGCCGCACCACCGGCTCCGATGACCAGCGCCGGCCCGTCCGCGGCCTTCCAGCCCGGTGCGCCGCTCTTCAGGTTCTCGATGAAACCGAAGCCGTCGGTGTTGCGGCCCTCCAGCGACCCGTCCTCTCCGACCACGATGGTGTTGACGGCGCCCATCCGCTTGGCCGTGGCGTCCAGCCGATCCACCGTGCGGTAAGCGGCCTCCTTGTGCGGCACCGTCACGTTGCAGCCGCGGAAGCCCAGCGCGGGCAGGGCGCGTATGGCCTGCTCGATCCGGTCGGGCGGAACGGCCAGCGGCACATAGGCGCCGTCGATGCCGTAATGCTCCAACCAATAGCCGTGCAGCCGGGGCGAGCGCGAATGACCGATCGGCCAGCCCATCACCCCGGCCAGCGTCGCCTTGCCGCTGATCGTCATTCCGCTATCACCCCATGCACCCGCAGGAACCCGAGCAGCGGCAGCAGCGGCAGCCCGAGGATCGTGAAGAAGTCGCCGTCCACCCGGTGGAAGAGCTGCGCACCCAACCCCTCCAGGTGATAGGCGCCGACCGACCCCAGAACGTCGTCGCCCGCCGCGTTCAGATAGGAGTCCAGAAAGACGTCGCTGAAGGGACGCATGGCCAGGCGGGCGCGGTCCACATGGTGCCACAGCCGCTCGCCGTCGCGGATCACCACGGCGCAGCTCACCAACCGGTGCGTCTTGCCGCGCAGGTCCTGCAGCTGGACCCGCGCGGCATCGCGGTCGGCCGGCTTGTCGAACCAGCGGCCCTCGCACTCCAGCATCTGGTCGGCGCCGATCACCAGCGCGCCGGGGTGCTTGCGGGTGACGCGCTGCGCCTTCAGCTCGGCCAGCGCCTCGGCCACATCCTCGACCGGGGCGCCCTCAGCGCGGGCGGCCAGCTTGATCTCCTCCTCGTCCACCGCGGCGGGGGCGAGGGTGACGCGCACCCCGGCGCGCTCCAGCATCTCGGCCCGCGTGCGGGAACCGGAGGCGAGGACGACGGTGGGAACCGCTCCGCTCACGTCACCGGCCCTTCGGGAACGACGCCGGGCAGGCCCCCGGTCTGGCGGCGGGCGAGCAGCATCATGATCTCGGCCGCCGTCTCCTCGATGGAGCGGCGCGACACGTCGATCACCGGCCAGCCGCGCCGGGTGAACATGCGCCGGGCGTCGGTGACCTCGGCGCGCACCACCTCGGGATCGACGTAGGTCGAGGACTCGTTCTGGTTCAGCAGCTTCAGCCGGTTGCGGCGGATCTGCACCAGGCGGTCCGGGTCCTTGGTCAGGCCGACGACCAGCGGCCGGGTCAGCTTCTCGATCTCCGGCGGCATCGGGCAACCCGGGACGATCGGGATGTTCGCCGCCTTGATGCCGCGGTTCGCCAGATAGATGCAGGTCGGCGTCTTCGACGTGCGCGACACGCCCATCAGGATCACGTCGGCCTCGTGCAGGTCCCAGCTCGACTGGCCGTCGTCGTGCGCCAGCGCGAAGTCCATCGCGTCCATGCGCCCGAAATACTCGGCGTCCAAGGCGTGCTGGCGGCCGGGCTGGCGCTGCGATTCCACACCGAGGAAGGCGGCCAGCGCGTTGATCAGCGGGTCGAGCACCGGGATGCAGGGGACCTGCACCTCGCGGCAGAAATCCTGGAGGCGGCGGCGCAGCTTCTCGTCCACCAGCGTGAACATGACGAGGCCGCGATTCTCCTGAACGCCCTCCAGAACCATGTCGAGCTGACGCTCGGTCCGCACGAGGTTCCAGAAATGCTCGACCGGGCGAACATCGTCGAACTGGATGACGCAGGCGCGGGCGACGCTGTTGATCGTCTCGCCGGTCGCGTCCGACACAAGATGCAGATGGAACTGTCTCATCCGTCCCCAACGTGTTGTGGAGAACCCGTCCGAATCTGTGGACAACGGGGATCTCCTGGATTCTGTCCCTCCGGGCGGGACTCGTCGCCCCCGCTGGCGCCCCCTTCGGGACAATCCGCGCGCCCTCTCCGGAACATGGGTACAATGACTCCCGCGGACCATGTTATCCACGGGATTCCCAGGCTTCCCAATATAGCATTTCCGCCGTTTCCGGCGAAAGCGTCCGGAGTCGTCCACAGAATCCGATTTTCGTCCACAGCGCGCCGTCCGGCCTGTGGACGATTCCACGCAAAGCGGGGATTCCCGTTTTCCACAGGCTCCCACCACCCCTTCTTCCTTTCTCTTCTTAAAAAGAATACTGAGTAGGAGGGAGACAACCCGCAGACCCGATTCACTTACAGGGGAACGATCCGCCGTGTCCGAGGCCGTGTCCGAAATTGCCAAGCCGATGCTCGCAGCCCTTGCCGGCGAGGTGCGTCAGCGCCCGCCCTTCTGGCTGATGCGCCAGGCCGGCCGTTACCTGCCGGAATATCGGGAATTGCGCGCCAAGGCCGGCAGCTTCCTGGACATGTGCTACAACCCCGACCACGCGGTCGAGGTGACCCTGCAGCCGCTGCGCCGCTACGACATGGACGCGGCGATTCTGTTCTCCGACATCCTGGTGGTGCCGCACGCCCTGGGCCAGCCTCTGGCCTTCCAGGAAGGCGAGGGGCCGAAGCTCGACCCTGTGAGAAGCGTGGACGACCTCAAGCGCCTGTCGCGGCACCGCTTCCACGAGCGGCTGGAGCCGGTCTACGAGACCGTCCGCCGCCTCTCCAGCGCGATTCCGGCGCACACCACGCTGATCGGCTTTGCCGGGGCGCCCTGGACCATCGCCTGCTACATGGTCGAAGGGGCGGGGTCCAAGGAGTACGCCCATGTCAAGCGCTGGGCCTACGGCGATCCCGCCGGATTCGGCGCGCTGATGGATCTGCTGGTCGAGGTGACCGCCGATTACCTGTGCGCCCAGATCGAGGCCGGTGCCGAGGTGGTCCAGCTCTTCGACAGCTGGGCAGGCGTCCTGCCGGCCGGCGAATTCCGCCGGTGGGTGATCGAGCCGACGCGGCGGATCGTGGATCGGGTCAAGGCGCGCCACCCCTCGATTCCGGTCATCGGTTTCCCGCGCGGTGCGGGCCTCTCCTATGAGGCTTACGTCACGGGCAGTGGGGTGGATGCGGTCGGGCTCGACACCACCGTCCCAGTGGCTTGGGCGGCCGGGAATCTGCAATCCAAATTGCCGGTGCAGGGCAACCTCGACCCGATCATGCTCGCCGCCGGTGGCGAAGCCCTGCGCGGTGCCGCATCGGAGATTCTGGAGACGCTCGCCGGCAAGCCCTTCGTGTTCAACCTGGGCCACGGCGTGATTCAGACCACGCCGCCGGACCATGTCGCCGAGCTGGCCCGTCTGATCAAGGACTGGCCGAACCGCGGCTGAGGCCCTGGTGGATTAAAAAAGCGCGCAACAGGAAGGGAAGGGAAGACCGGTGCTTTATCTCTGGGTCAAGGCTCTGCACGTCATCAGCATCATCGCCTGGATGGCCGGGCTTCTCTATCTGCCGCGGCTGTTCGTCTACCATTGCGAGACGGCGCCGGGTTCCGAATCCTCGGACCGGTTCAAGGTGATGGAGCGCCGCCTGCTGCGCGCCATCATGAATCCGGCGATGGGCGCCGCCTATCTCTTCGGAATCACGATGATCGTGATGGAGCCGGCCTGGATGAAGCAGGGCTGGCTGCACGCCAAGCTGCTGTTCGTCCTGGCCCTGACCGGCACGCACATGATGATGGCGCGTTGGCGCAAGGACTTCGAGGCGGACCGCAACACCCGCCCGCAGCGCTTCTTCCGCATGTGGAACGAGGCGCCGACCCTGCTGATGATCGGCATCGTCATCTTCGTGATCGTGAAGCCGTTCTGAGGGGACGGGGCGGCGGTCAGCCCCGCCGCCCCATCACCCGGCGGGTGACCGCCTTCTCCGCCTCCACCGCCAGGAAGATCGCCAGACCGGCCGCCGTCATCGCCACCCACTGGGTCCAGTCCACCGCCGCCGTGCCGAACAGGCTCTGCAGGGGCGGGGCGTAGGTGAAGGCGAGCTGGAAGACCAGCATCAGCCCGATGGAGATCCACACCGGACGGCTGCCGAACAGCCCCTGCCGGTTCAGCACCGAGGCGGTGACCGCCCGGGCGTTCAGCAGGAAGAAGATCTCCCCCATCACCAGCGCGTTGACGGCCATGGTGCGGGCGACCGGCGTCGGGTCGCCGTGCCCTTCGTGCAGCAGGAAGAATCCGAAGCTGGCGGCGACCAGGAGCGCCATCGCCAGCACCATGCGCCCGATCAGGAAGCCGGGCAGGATCGGTTCGTCCTGCGGGCGGGGCGGGCGCTTCATCACCGCGGCCTCCGGCGGTTCGAAGGCCAGCGCCAAGCCAAGCGTCACCGCCGTGACCATGTTGACCCAGAGAATCTGGACCGGGGTGATCGGCAGGGTGTAGCCGGCCAGCACGGCGACCAGGATCACCAGCGCCTGGGCGCCGTTGGTCGGCAGCATGAACAGGATCGTCTTGCGCAGATTGTCGTAGACGGTCCTTCCTTCCTCCACGGCGTGGGCGATGGAGGCGAAGTTGTCGTCGGCCAGCACCATGCTGGCGGCCTCCTTCGCGGCCTCCGTCCCCTTGCAGCCCATGGCGACGCCGACGTCGGCGCGCTTCAGGGCGGGGGCGTCGTTCACCCCGTCGCCGGTCATGGCGACCGTGTGGCCGGCCGTCTGGAGCGCGCGGACGAGGCGCAGCTTGTGCTCCGGCGTGGTGCGGGCGAAGACGTCGGCGTCGCGCGCCACGTCGACCAGCGCCGCGTCGTCCAGCCGGTCCAGCTCGCTTCCCGACACCGCGTCGCCCGACAGATTGAACTGCCGCCCGATGGCCTGGGCGGTGCCGGCGTGGTCGCCGGTGATCATCTTGACGCGGATTCCGGCCGCCTGGCACTGGGCCACCGCCGCCACGGCCTCCTCCCGCGCCGGGTCGATGAAGCCGCACAGCCCGAGCAGGGTCAGCCCCTCCCGCACGTCGTCCATGTCGAGCACGGTCTGGCCGGTCCGTGCGGGGCGGGCGGCGAGCGCCAGGACGCGCTGGCCGCGCGCCGCGAGATCTTCCACCCGCGCCAGCCAATGGCCGGCGTCCAGCGGCGCGCTGCCGCCGTCCGCGGCCCGTACGTGCGCGCACATGGACAGAACGCGCTCCGGCGCGCCCTTGACGTACAGCACCCCGTGCCCCTCATGGTCGTGGTGCAGGGTGGCCATGTACTTGTGTTCGGACTCGAAGGGGATGACGTCCGTACGCGGGCAACGGGCGGCCTCCTCCCGCGCGTCCAGTCCGGCCTTCACGCCCAGCGCCAGCAGCGCGCCGTCGGTCGGGTCGCCGGCCACCGTCCAGCCGCCGCTACCATCGCCCTTGCCATCGCCGCCGTCCTCCTCGCGCTGAAGCTCCGCGTCGTTGCACAGCAGGGCGGCGCGGGCCAGCTCGGTCAGCACGGGATCGGCGCCGGGGTCCAGGGCCTTGCCGTCGCGCCGGAACTCGCCTTCGGGGCGGTAGCCGGTGCCGGTCACCGCGCAATCGCCCGCGGCGGTCACCACGGTCTGCACGACCAGCTCGTTGCGGGTCAGCGTGCCGGTCTTGTCGGAGCAGATGATCCCGACCGAGCCCAGCGTCTCCACCGCCGGCAGACGGCGGATGATCGCGTTGCGCCGGGCCATGCGGGTGACGCCGATGGCCAGCGTGATCGTCATCACCGCGGGCAGCCCTTCGGGGATCGCCGCCACCGCCAGACCGACCGCGGCCATCACCATGTCCGCCCAATGCTCCCCCCGCACCAGCGAGCCGTAGAGGAAGGTCAGCGCGGTCAGCGCCAGGATGCCGATGGTCAGCCAGCGCCCGAAGACGGCCATCTGGGCGAGCAGCGGCGTGGTCAGCTCCTCCACGCCCGCCAGAAGCGTGCCGATGCGGCCCAGCTCCGTCTTGTCACCCGTGGCCACCACGACGCCCGTGGCCTGTCCCTGGGCCACCAGCGTGCCGGAATAGGCCATGCCGCCGCGCTCCGCCAGGGGAGCGTCCACGGCCACCGCGTCGGCGGACTTGGCGACCGGCACGGATTCCCCGGTCAGCGCCGCTTCCTGCACGCGCAGGCCCTTGACGCGGACCAGCCGCAGGTCCGCCGGCACCTTGTCGCCCGAGGCCAGCAGCACCCGGTCGCCGGGGACCAGATCCTCCGCCGGCACGGTCACCTGATGGCCGCCGCGCAGAACCACCGCCTGCGGCGACAGCATGTTGCGGATGGCGTCCAATGCCTGCTCCGCCTTGCCTTCCTGGACGTAGCCGATGGCCGCATTGATCAGCACCACGCCGGCGATCACCGCGGCGTCCACGAACTCGCCCAGCACGACCGTGACGAGTCCGGCACCGATCAGCACATAGATCAGCAGGTTGTCGAACTGCGCCAGGAAGCGCATCAGCGCCGACCGGCGGGGCGGAGGGGTCAGCCGGTTGGGGCCGTGTCGGCGCCGGCGCTCCGCCGCCTCGTCGGGCGTCAGCCCGTCGTCGGGGCTGTCCAGCGCGGCCAAGGCCTGGTCCGGCGGTTGGGCGTGCCAGGGCAGGGGATCGGTGGAGGCTTCGGGAGCAACGATGGTTCCGGATCCGGAACGGTCATGCGGGCTCATGATGTCAACCAAACCGCTTCTGTCTTGAACGTCCAGGTCGTGCCCCGGTTGCCTGGATAACAGGGGATGCGGCATCGTGACCCGGACGAAGACGCGCGCGATTCCGCTCCGTTTCCAAGAATTCGCTTTCATTTGACTTGCAGACGGCGTTCCGCTAACCATCTTTCCCACCACGGGGCGGCAAGCCTCGCGGGCACCCATCCTACATCCGCCGTTCCGTCCCTCCCCAACGATCTGGGCGCGACGTCCGACAGGCATTCCCAGCCTTCAGCGCCGTCCGACGCTCAACCGACGCACCCTGCGCCGGCCCGGGACCTCTGGCACTCCCCCTCGCATGACCGATTCCCTTAAGGCACCCCCATGCATCTCCAAGAGCTGAAGTGCAAGAGCCCCGCCGAACTGCTGGCGTTCGCGGAGGAACTGCAGATCGAGAACGCCAGCACGCTGCGCAAGCAGGACATGATGTTCGCCATCCTCAAGCAGCTGGCGGAAAACGATGTTCCGATCTACGGCGACGGCGTGCTCGAGGTTCTTCAGGACGGCTTCGGATTCCTGCGCTCGCCGGAGGCCAACTATCTTCCCGGCCCCGACGACATCTATGTCAGCCCCAGCCAGGTGCGCCGCTTCGGCCTGCGCACCGGCGACACGGTCGAGGGGCAGATCCGCGCGCCCAAGGATGGCGAGCGCTATTTCGCCCTTCTCAAGGTCAACACGATCAATTTCGATGCGCCGGACAAGGTCCGCCACCGCATTAACTTCGACAATCTGACCCCGCTCTATCCGGAAGAGCGGCTGCGCATGGAAGTCGACGACCCGACCAAGAAGAACTTCACGGGCCGCATCATCGACCTCGTGGCGCCGCTGGGCAAAGGCCAGCGCGGGCTGATCGTCGCCCCGCCGCGCACCGGCAAGACGGTGATGCTGCAGAACATCGCCCATTCCATCGCCACCAACCACCCGGAAGCCTATCTGATCGTCCTGCTGATCGACGAGCGTCCGGAAGAGGTGACCGACATGGCCCGCTCCGTGCGGGGCGAGGTCATCAGCTCCACCTTCGACGAGCCGGCGACGCGCCACGTCCAGGTCGCCGAGATGGTCATCGAGAAGGCCAAGCGGCTGGTCGAGCACAAGCGCGACGTGGTGATCCTGCTGGACTCCATCACCCGTCTGGCCCGCGCCTACAACACCGTCGTTCCCTCATCGGGCAAGGTGCTGACCGGCGGTGTCGACGCCAACGCGCTGCAGCGCCCGAAGCGCTTCTTCGGTGCCGCCCGCAACATCGAGGAGGGCGGCTCGCTGACCATCATCGCGACCGCGCTGATCGACACCGGCAGCCGCATGGACGAGGTGATCTTCGAAGAGTTCAAGGGCACCGGCAACTCTGAGATCGTGCTGGACCGCAAGCTCTCCGACAAGCGCACCTTCCCGGCCATCGACATCTCCAAGTCGGGCACCCGCAAGGAGGAACTGCTGGTGGACAAGGGCACCATCTCCAAGATGTGGATCCTGCGCCGCATCCTGATGCCGATGGGCGTGACCGACGCGGTGGACTTCCTGGTCGACAAGCTGAAGCACACGAAATCGAACTCGGAGTTCTTCGAGTCCATGAATCAGTAGTTGGCGGTTTTCTCACCCCCGTCCGGTTCAAGGGCGGGGGTGGGCACGAAAAAAGGCGGGAGGCCCCGGTGGAGCCTCCCGCCTTTTTGTTTGTCCGAAACCGATGGCCCGGATCAGAACGGAGCTATCAGAACGGCGGCATCAGAACGGCGGCATCAGAACGGCGACTGCGGCGCCTCTTCGGCCTGGGCCTGCTGGCCGGCGGTCTGACGGCGGTACAGATCGACGAAGTCGATCGGGTTGATCATCAGCGGCGGGAAGCCGCCGTCCTGGGTGCAACCGGCGACGATGGCGCGGGCGAAGGGGAACAGCATCCGCGGCGCCTCGATCAGCAGCACCGGGCGGTGATGCTCCTGCGGCAGGCCCGGAAGCTGGAACAGGCCGCCATAGGCGACCTCGACCAGGAAGGCGGTCGCCTCGGCTTGCTTGGCCTCGCAATGCAGCTTCAGCACGACCTCGTAGACGTCCTCGCCCATCGGCTGAACCTGCACGTCCACGCCGATGTTGACCTGCGGCTGCGGCTGGCCGGGCAGCAGGCTCTGCGGGGCGTTGGGGTTCTCGAAGGACAGGTCCTTCACATACTGCGCCAGCACATGCATCGGCAGCGACGAGGCGGCTTCCTGATCTTGACCGTTGATCTGCTGATCGGACATGGACAACTCCTGGCCGCGGGGCGGCATCACGATGGAAAGGTCTTCAAGACCCGCTGGCTAGCACGGAACCGCGGGCTCCACAAAGTGAAACCGGTGCGTTTCACCCGCGGTCGTTGCGGTAGGGCGAGCCGGGCGGCGCCCAGCGGGAGTCACCGAGCTTGGGCGTGTCGTCCGGCCCGTCGCGGTCCGCCGGACCGGCGCTTCCCGGATGGCCGCCGTCGGGGTCGACCTCCTGGTAATCGACGTCGATCACGCCCGGCGGCGGGCGGTTGCGCGGGCCGCCGTGAGGGCCGTTCGGATTGCGGCCGCTGCTCCAGCCTTGGCCGCCCATACGGCCGTGCATCTGGAAGGAGGCGGCGCCTTTCATACGGTCGAACAGCCAGCGGCCCAAGGCGTTGCGGACCGGGCGCACGAACAGCAGAATCCCGACGATGTCCGTCAGGAAGCCGGGGATGATCAGCAGCAGACCGGCAACGACGACGCAGAATCCCTCGAACACGGCGCCGACCGGGCTCTCGCCACGCTCCGCCGCCTCCTGCGCGCGCTTCAGGACGGACAGGCCCTGCCAACGGAGCAGTACGGACCCGAGGATGGCGGAGAGGATCACCAGCCCGACCGTCGGGCCGGCGCCAATCCAGTCTCCGACCTCGATGAAGGTCGCGATTTCCGCAATCGGCAGCAAAAGGAACAACAGCAACAGTGGATTCATGGCCGTCCTTGCTCTTTCAACCCCGAGGGCCTATCTACACCAGGGTACGTCACCCGATCTTTGGTTGGAAGAACAGCTCCGGCACGGGTCATCGGGTGAAATCCTCGGCGGAGAGGGCGAGCTGGGAGCTGGTCCCGGCAGCGTTCCGGTACACTTAATGCTCACCCGCCGGAGGATCCAGTAGTGGATCAAGCGGGGCCGGTGATTTCGGGGCCGGCCTTCAGTCACCCGGAAGGATGGATGATGGGAGATGGGTTTGTGTTCGTCGAGATCCTAATCTTCGCGATGATCGCGGCGTTTCTCGTGTACCGGCTGCGCAGCGTGCTCGGCCGCCGCACCGGTGAGGAACGTCAGCGGCCCAATCCCTTCACGGCCCGCCCCAACAACCAGCCCGACAACGTGGTCGCTATGCCCAACCGCGAGCGGCCCCTGCCGAACGCCGCCCCGTCGCCCGACGAGCCGGTGTCGCTGGCCACCGCGCTGGAGCAGATCAAGGCCGCCGACCCCAGCTTCGACGAGAAGTACTTCCTGCAGGGCGCCCGCGGCGCCTTCCAGATGATCGTGGAGGCCTTCGCCAAGGGCGACACGGCGACCCTGCGCCCGCTGCTGTCGGACGAGGTCTACGACAACTTCGCCCGTGCGGTGCGCGAGCGCCAGTCGGCGGGCGAGACGCTGGAGACCCGCATCGAGACGATCACCGACGCCGACGTGGTGGAGGCCCGCATGGACGGCCGCACCGCGCTGGTCACGGTGAAGTTCGTGTCGGAGCAGATGAACGTCGTGCGCAACAGCGCCGGGGCCGTGGTGGACGGTGATCCGAACGCCGTGGTCGAGGCTGTGGACATCTGGACCTTCGCCCGCAACACCCGTGCCAGCGACCCGAACTGGGCGCTCGTCGAAACCCGCACCCCTCAATGACCGATCGGTTCTGATGCTCTCTCATCCGGTTGTTCGTCTCAGCGCCGCGGCAGTCCTTGCCGCGGCGTTTCTCATTGGCTGCGAGCGCAAGGAGGAGGAGGCCAAGGCGCCGCCGCCCCCGCCGCCCGAAAAGCTGGTCCTCACCCCGGTCGCCTTCACGGCGCTGCCCGGCTGGAGCGCCGACCGCGTCGCGGAGGCCATTCCGGCTTTCCAGCGCTCCTGCGCGAAGGTCAAGGCGCTGGCCGCCGACCGCTCCATCGGCCCGGACGGGGTCGGCGGCAAGGCGGCGGACTGGCAGGGACCCTGCGCCGAGCTGGCCAAGCTGCCGCTTGGCGACGACGCGGCGGCCCGCGCCTATTTCGAGACGTGGTTCACCCCCTACGCCGCGGCCAACAACGCCGAGCGGCGCGGCCTCTTCACCGGCTATTACGAGGTCGAGCTGAAGGGCAGCCGGACGCCGGACCCGGCCTTTCCGGTGCCGCTCTACAAGCGTCCCGCCGATCTGGTGATGGTCGATCTCGGCGAGTTCGCCGACCGCTGGAAGGGTGAGCGCATCGCCGGGCGGGTGACGGCGGGCCGGCTGAAGCCCTTCGAGGACCGCGCCGCCATCGAGGCCGGGGCGCTGAGCGGGAAGGGGCTGGAGCTGGTCTGGCTGCAGGACCCCATCGCCACCTTCTTCCTGCACATCCAGGGGTCGGGCCGCGTCAGCTTCCCCGACGGGACCGAGACGCGCGTCGGCTACGCCGCCCAGAACGGCCACAAATACGTCGCCATCGGGCGGGAGCTGATCGACCGCGGCGCCCTGAAGCGCGAGGAGGTGTCGCTGCAGACCATCCGCGCTTGGCTCCAGGCCAACCCCGGTGAGGCGGCGGCGCTGATGAACAAGAACCCTTCCTACGTCTTCTTCCAGGAGCTGAAGGGGGAGGGGCCGAACGGCGCTCAGAACGTCGCCCTGACGCCGGGACGCAGCCTCGCCGTCGATTCCAAGTTCCTGCCCTACGGCGTGCCGGTCTGGCTGGACGCCGAGGACCCGCTGGACGCCCGGACGCGGCTGCGCCGCCTGCTGATCGCCCAGGACACCGGCGGCGCCATCCGCGGCCCGGTCCGCGGTGACGTCTTCTGGGGCCACGGTCCGGAGGCGGAGGAGAAGGCCGGCGTGATGAAAAGCGCCGGGGAGTATTACGTCCTGCTGCCGAAGACCGTCGCCCCGGCGAGCTGACCGCCGCCTGTTTCCCCGCTGAGGAACCGAAGCGCAGCGGTTTCGGTTGTGTCAACCAGCGCCGATGACGGCGGCTCTGGTTGACACACGGGGGGAGGGGGCCATGACCCCGCTCAAGCGCCAAATCGACAGGCTCAACGAAATCGAAGGGCTGGCGCGGCTCGGCTACGCCGCGCGCGGCCTCGTCTATCTGATCGTCGGCTGGTTCGCCGTGACGGCGGCCTATGGCAGCAACCGGCCGACCGACACCAAGGGCGCGCTGGTCGAGCTGTTCCAGAACCCCTTCGGCTCGGTCCTGCTGGCGCTGACCGCGCTCGGTCTGGCCGGTTACGCGCTGTGGCGGGTCATGCAGGCGGTGCTGGACGTCGACCATATCGGGACCTCGCCCAAGGGGCTGGTGGTCCGCGCCGGCTTCGTCGTCGCCGGGGTGATCCACGCCGGTCTGGCGATCTTCGCCATCAAGCTCCTGGCCGGGCGCGGCGGGGGCAGCGGCGATGGCGAGGCGGCGGCCCATGACTGGACGGCGTGGCTGCTGGCCAAGCCGATGGGCCGCGTCCTGGTCGCCGCGGTCGGCGCCGTCATCATCGGCGCGGCCGTCGCCCATGCCATCAAGGCCTACAAGGCCAGCTTCCGCCGTGAACTGGACGCCGATCCGAACACCATGAAGGTGATCTGTCCGATCGGCCGCTTCGGCTTCGCGGCCAAGGCTCTGGTCTTCGCGCTGGTCGGCAGCTTCTTCATGGTGGCCGCGTGGCAGTCGGATTCGTCGGAATCCGGCGGGCTGCTCAAGGCGTTGCAGTTCCTCCAGCAGCAGCCCTACGGCCCCTGGCTGCTCGGCGTTGTGGCGGCCGGGCTGTTCGCCTTCGGCGCCTTCAGCGTCGTCCAGGCCGTCTACCGCCGCATCGACGGTGAAGCGGCGGAGCGGCAGATCCGCGCCGTGGTGTGAACACAGCACCGAACCAAAAAGGGACTGGAGCAAAATGAGAAGGGCGCCGAGGGTTTCCCCGGCGCCCTTCTGTTTCAGGCTGATGTTTCGGGCCGATGTTTCACGTGGATCGTCGTGCCGAAGCTTATCCCTTGGTGATCATCGGGCCCAGGCGGCGGCCGGCGAAGACATGGATGTGCAGGTGCGGAACCTCCTGGTTCGCGTCCTCGCCGCAGTTGGACAGGATGCGGTAACCGGGCTCGGCGGCACCGGCGCCGCGCGCCACCTCGCCGACCGCGCGGAACAGGCCGGCGATCTCCGCCTCCGTGGCACGGGCGCTGAAGTCGTCCATGTCGACGTAGGCGCCCTTCGGGATCACCAGGATGTGCGTCGGGGCCTGCGGGTTGATGTCGTGGAAGGCCAGCGCGTGCTCGGTCTCCAGGACCTTCTTGCACGGGATCTCGCCGCGCAGGATGCGGGCGAAGACGTTGTTCGGATCGTAGGTCTTGGCCATCGCGTCGTTTCCCCTTCCGCCTTTATCTCGTTGATGCTTGATCGATTTAGGCTTGATCGATTTAGGCTTGGCGCGCCTTCTTCTCGGCGATTCCGCTGGTGCCCTCGCGCTGGGCCAGCTTCTCCCACACCGCGGCGGGCTCCAGCCCGGCGTCGGCCCACAGCACCACAAGGTGATAGAGCAGGTCCGCCGATTCCGAGGCCACCGCGGCTTTGTCGCCGCGCACCGCCTCGATGACCGTCTCCACCGCCTCCTCGCCGACCTTCTGGGCGATCTTGGCGGTGCCGCGGTGGAACAGCTTGGCGGTGTAGGAGGTCTCCGGATCGGCACCCTTGCGCGCCTGGACGGTGGCGTAGAGCCGGTCCAGAACCGCGGCGGTGGCGGCCGCCTTGTCGTCGGACATCTTGTCGTCAGACATGAGCGGCCTCCGCCGTGGAGGACACGGCCCGCGCCGGACGCACCGGGATGCCGGCGGCGGCGAGCGCCGCCTTGGCCTGCCCGATGGTGTAGGTGCCGAAATGGAAGATGGAAGCCGCCAGCACCGCCGTGGCGTGGCCCTCGCGGATGCCCTCCACCAGATGGTCCAGCGTGCCGACGCCGCCCGACGCGATCACCGGGATGCGCAGGCCGTCGGCCACCTTGCGGGTCAAGGCGAGGTCGAAGCCGCTCTTGGTGCCGTCGCGGTCCATCGAGGTCAGCAGGATCTCGCCGGCGCCGTAGGACTCCATGCGCTTGGCCCACTCCACGGCGTCGATGCCCGTGGCCTTGCGCCCGCCGTGGGTGAAGATCTCCCAGCGGCCCGGCTCGACCTGCTTGGCGTCGATGGCGACGACGATGCACTGGGCGCCGAACTTCTCCGCCGCCTCCTGCACGAACTCCGGACGGTGGATGGCCGCGGTGTTGATCGACACCTTGTCGGCGCCGGCCAGCAGCAGCTTGCGGATGTCCTCCACCGTGCGCACGCCGCCGCCGACGGTCAGCGGCATGAACACCTGCTCGGCGGTGCGGCGCACCACGTCGTAGATGGTGTCGCGGTTCTCGTGGCTGGCCGTGATGTCGAGGAAGGTCAGCTCGTCCGCCCCCTCCCGGTCATAGACGCGGGCCTGCTCCACAGGGTCGCCGGCGTCGATCAGATCGACGAAGTTGACCCCCTTGACGACCCGCCCGTCCTTGACGTCCAGGCAGGGGATGACGCGCATCTTGAGCATCAGCCGGCCTTTCCGGTGACGGGAGTTGCGGAGAGCAGATCCAGCGCGGTCTTCGGATCGATGCGCCCGTCGTAGAGCGCGCGGCCGCAGATGACGCCCTGGATGCCGGTGTCCTCCTCCTTCTTCAGCGCGATCAGATCGTCGATGGAGGAGACGCCGCCCGACGCGATCACCGGCGTGGTCAGGTGGAAGGCGAGGTCGGAGGTCGCCTCGACGTTCACGCCGCCCATGGCGCCGTCGCGGTTGATGTCGGTGTAGATGATGGCGGCGACGCCGCTGTCCTCGAACTTCAGCGCCAGATCCAGCGCCTTGATGGTCGAGGTCTCGGCCCAGCCGGCGACGGCCACGTAACCTTCCCGCGCGTCGATGCCCACGGCGACCTTGCCGGGGAACTCCTTGCAGGCTTCGCGGACCAGCTCCGGCTCGCGCAGGGCGACGGTGCCCAGAATGACGCGGCTGACGCCCTTCTCCAGCCACATGGCGATGGTCTTCAGGTCGCGGATGCCGCCGCCCAGCTGCACCGGAATGGTCACGGCGCCCAGGATGCTCTCGACCGCCTTGCCGTTGACCGGCTTGCCCTCGAAGGCGCCGTTCAGATCGACCAGATGCAGCCATTCGAAGCCCTGGCTTTCGAACAGGCGGGCCTGGTCGGCGGGTTCGGTGTTGAAGACGGTCGCCTGGCTCATCTCGCCGCGCAGCAGCCGAACGCAGGCACCGTCTTTGAGGTCGATGGCGGGATAGATGATCATCGCGGTGTCTCGTCCTATGGCGTGTCGTGAAGCGTGTCGGGGGTAAGGTCTTTCACATAGAAATGTCCGGCCAGCCTTTTGCCGTCCACCAGCGCATAGAAGGGATGCGTGCCCCAGCGTTTGAAGCCCAGATCCTCGTAGAGCGCGATGGCCGCGGTCTGGGTCTCGCGCACGTCGAGGTTCAGCACGCGGAAGCCGGACGCCCGCGCCTCCTCCTCGACCGCCACGGTCAGCCGGCGGGCGAGGCCATGGCCGCGCGCCCAGGGGGCGACGAAGCTGGTGGTCAGGGTGGCGGCGTGGGCCTGCGCCTCGTTGTTGCGGGCCGGCTTGATCAGCTGGGCGGAGCCGGCGATGACGCCGTCCAGCCGGCCGACGAACAGAATGCGCTCCGGAACCACCAGAACGCCTTTCCAAAAGCGTTCCATGATCTCGCGGGCGGGCGGCTCGACCCAGCCGAAGCCGCCGCCCGCCTTGATGGCGTCGTCGGCGGCGTCGCACAGGTCGTGCAGGTCGCCCGTCTTCAGCGTGTCGATGCGTTCGACCGAGACGTCGGCCATGGTCAGACCCGCCAGGTCAGGAAATTGGCGACCAGGGTGAGGCCGGTCTCCTGGCTCTTTTCCGGGTGGAACTGGGTGCCGACCAGATTGTCGCGCCCGACCACCGCGGCGAAGGGGCCGCCGTAATCCGCGCTGGCGATCACGTCCTCCGGCCGCTCCACGGCGAAGCGGTAGGAGTGGACGAAATAGGCGTGCGCGCGGTCCGGCAATCCGGCCAGCAGCGGGTGCTCCCGGCGGATGTCCAGCTCGTTCCAGCCCATGTGCGGAATCTTCAGCGTCGGGTCGGCGGGCTCCAGCTTGACCACCTCGCCCTTGATCCAGCCCAGCCCCTCGGTCACGCCGTATTCGCGCCCGCGCTCCGCCATCAGCTGCATGCCGACGCAGATGCCCAGGAAGGGACGGCCCTTGCCGTGCACCACCTCGTCCAGCGCGTCGAGCATGCCGGGGACCTCCGACAGGCCGCGCTTGCAGTCGGCGAAGGCGCCCACGCCCGGCAGGACGACGCGGTCGGCCTTGCGCACGGCGTCGGCGTCGGAGGTCACCAGGACCTGGAAGGAGGCGTGGCACCCCGCCGCCGCGCGCTCCAGAGCCTTGGCGGCGGAACGCAGGTTGCCGGAGCCGTAATCGATCAGCGCAACGGTTTCCATGAAACGAGGACCTTGTGACAGAGCGCCGGCCTTGTCGAAGCCGCCGGTTTTTTAGAGGGAGCCGCCCAGCGTCCCCTTGGTGGAGGGCACGGCGTCGCGCTTGCGCGGGTCGATGTCGATCCCGGCCCGCAGCGCGCGGGCAAGCGCCTTGTAGCAGCTTTCCACGATGTGGTGGTTGTTCTCGCCATAGAGGCATTCGACGTGCAGCGTCACGCCCGCGGCCATGGCGAAGGCCTGGAACCATTCGCGGAACAGCTCGGTGTCCATGTCGCCGATCTTGTCGCGGCTGAAGGACACCTTCCAGATCAGGTAGGGCCGGTTGGAGAAGTCCAGCGCGACGCGGGTCAGCGTCTCGTCCATCGGGATGTAGGCGTGGCCGTAACGCTGGATGCCCTTGCGGTCGCCCAGCGCCTTCGCCACCGCCTGACCGATGGCGATGCCGCTGTCCTCGGTCGTGTGATGGGCGTCGATGTGCAGGTCGCCCTCCGCCGCCACCGACAGGTCCATCAGGCTGTGGCGCGACAGCTGCTCCAGCATGTGGTCGAGGAAGCCGACGCCGGTCTTCACGTCATAGACGCCGGTGCCGTCCAGATTCACGGCGACCCGGATCCGGGTTTCGGTGGTGTTCCGCTCGATCGAGGCGCGGCGGACGCCATTGGCAAGGCTCTGGTCCATGAGTCCGGGTTTTATCAGGAAGCGCGCGGGCGCGCCAGAGGCGCAGCCTCCGAAAACGCCTATGACCGTCGGTGGAGATGCCGCATAATGCGTGTGTGTTCATGATTTTGTGCACGCTCAACGCGCATAATGGGATATGCCACCGGACATGCCGACGCCCGGACTCCTTTTCCTGTCCCTCGCCGCCCTGCTGGGGCTGGCCGCCTGCATGGGCGGGGAACTGCCGCAGACCCGCAAGGCACCGCCCGTCGCCCGCGGTTCGACGGAGCCGGTTCGCTTCGACGGCCTGTCGCTCGGCTCCATGCGGCGGGGCATGGTGACGGGGCGCTATGTCTGGGCGCTGGAGTGCTGGCCGCCCTATGAGGACGTCTATTGGACCAGCGGGCGCAGCCTGCACGAGAATTCCACCTTCCAGGAACGCTTCGCCGAGGTTCTGGCCGACGCCGGCTACGACGTGGCGGGCGTCCAGGGCAGCGACTACGAGGCGGAGTTCGACCGCAAGCGCGCCCGCTACATCCTGCGCGGCGACCTGCGCGCGGTGAACAGCGATCTGTGCCGCCGCCGGAGCTGGCTGACGGGGGGCAGCGAGGGGGTGTCCGGCATCGGCAGCCTGCGGGTGGACTGGGCGGTCTACGACGCCGTGACGGGGCGGCTCGTCCACCGCGTCACCACCACGGGGGTGGCCCGCAAGGACAGCGGCGTGCCGCAGGGCGACGTTCTGCTGATCGAGGAGGCCTTCGCAACGGCGGTGGAGGCGCTGGGCGCCGACCCCGGCTTCCGCGCCGCGGTGTCGCGGGGCGGGGCGATAGCGTCAAGTGGCCCCGCCATAGTGTCAAGTGGCCGGGGGGGAGTGTCAACCGGACCCTCAGGAGCGTCAAGTGCGGCCCCGGTAGTGTCAAGTGGGGTGGCGGGAGTGTCAAGTGCCGCTCCGCCGGTGTCAACCGGACCGGCTGTGGTGTCAACCGCGACGGTCGATCCCGGCGGCGCCTCCAGCGGGCCGGCTCCTTTCCTGGAGGAAACGCGTCTCCCGACCCTGATTCTGCGCATCGCCGACCCGCTCCAAGGATACGCCGACGATCCCGCCGCCCGCGTGTCCGCCGCCACGGTTCGCGTCGGACCGGAAGAGCGCAAGGGCCGGGGGATCGTGCTGGGGGAACTGGACGGCCAGTCGCTTCTGCTGACGCTCGACGCCGGGCTGGACGTGACCGTCACCGTGGCGCCGTCCCGCGCGGTGTCGCTGGACGGCACGGTGATGGCGCGGGACCGGTCCGGCGGAATCGCCCTGGTCCGCGTGCCGGCCCGGCTGCGCGCGGCCCCGCTGCGTCTGGACGCTCCGGCGGTCAGCGAGCCGGTGATGGCGGTGCTGAACCGCGGCGACGACGCGGCGGCTGGGCTCCTGGCGGCCCGGCGCGCCGATCCGGACGCCGCGCCGGGGGAGGAGGCCACGCTGCTCCAGGCCGACCTGACCGGGCCGGACCCGGCGCCGGGCGATCCGCTGGTGGACGAGGCGGGCAACCTGCTGGGCGTCGCCCGTTCCGGTCCGCTGCCGGGTGCCGCGCATGGCCTGTCCGCCTTCGTCCCGGTGATGGAAGCGCTGGCCCGCCTGGGGGTGGAGGTCACGCAGCTCGCTCCCCGGCCAATTCCGTCCCGTGGGATACCGCCCCGTGACGGCAGACTTGACGGGACCCGCCGTCCCCCCACATAGACCCGTGTTCCGATGTGCCTATGTCGGCCGGCGTTACGCCGGACCGTTCGGGCACGGGCGCTTCTTCCTTAGACCACGGTCCCGATGACTTCCCACGATCCCATCCAGTGGCACGGCACCACCATCCTCTCGGTCCGCAAGAACGGGCAGGTGGTCATTGCCGGCGACGGCCAGGTGTCCGTCGGCCAGACGGTCATGAAATCGAACGCCCGCAAGGTGCGCTGGCTCGCCGGCGGCACGGTGATGGGCGGCTTCGCCGGCGCCACCGCCGACGCGCTGACCCTGTTCGAGCGGCTGGAGACCAAGCTGGAGAAGCACCCCGGCCAGCTGCTGCGCGCCTGCGTCGAGATGGCCAAGGACTGGCGCACCGACCGCTACCTGCGCCGGCTGGAGGCCATGATGGCCGTGGCCGACCGCAACGTCAGCCTGATCCTGACCGGCAACGGCGACGTGCTGGAACCGGAGGACGGGCTGATCGGCATCGGCTCCGGCGGCGCCTACGCCCTGTCGGCGGCGCGCGCGCTGGTCGACATCGATGGTCTGGACGCGGAGGCCGTGGCCCGCAAGGCGATGAAGATCGCCGCCGGCATCTGCGTCTACACCAACGAGAACGTCACGCTCGAAAAGCTCTAACCCTCAGACCGGGTCCCACGCCATGTCCGCCCCCAGCATCGCCGCCGCCACCGCCGCCTTCAGCCCGCGCGAGATCGTCTCCGAACTCGACCGCTACATCGTCGGCCAGCACGAGGCCAAGCGCGCGGTCGCCATCGCGCTGCGCAACCGCTGGCGTCGCCAGCAGCTCCCCGAGGGGCTGCGCGAGGAGGTTCTGCCCAAGAACATCCTGATGATCGGCCCGACCGGCGTCGGCAAGACGGAAATCGCCCGCCGCCTGGCGAAGCTGGCCCAGGCGCCCTTCCTGAAGGTCGAGGCGACCAAGTTCACCGAGGTTGGCTATGTCGGCCGCGACGTCGAGCAGATCGTCCGCGATCTGGTGGAGGCCGCCATCGGCCTGACCAAGGAGCGGCTGCGCAAGGAGGTCGCCGCCAAGGCGGAGCTGCGCGCGGAGGAGCGCGTGGTGGACGCGCTGTGCGGCGAGAACGCCAGCCCGGAGACGCGGCAGAAGTTCCGCAAGATGCTGCGCGAGGGCACGCTGAACGACCGCGAGATCGAGATCCAGGTGGCCGACACCGCCGGCGGCTTGCCGACCTTCGACATCCCCGGCATGCCGGGCGCCCAGATGGGCATGCTCAACCTGAACGACATCTTCGGCAAGGCGCTGGGCGGGCGCACCAAGTCCCGGCGCATGACCGTCGCCGAGAGCTACACCGTTCTGATGGCGGAAGAGTCGGACAAGCTGCTCGACCAGGAAAAGGTCGTTTCGGAAGCGATCCAGGCCGTGGAGCAGAACGGCATCGTCTTCCTTGACGAGATCGACAAGATCTCCGCCCGTTCCGACTACAAGGGCGGCGCCGACGTCAGCCGCGAGGGCGTGCAGCGCGACCTGCTGCCGCTGATCGAGGGCACGACCGTCAGCACCAAGCATGGCGCGGTGAAGACCGACCACATCCTGTTCATCGCGTCGGGCGCCTTCCACCTGTCCAAGCCGTCGGACCTGCTGCCGGAGCTGCAGGGCCGCCTGCCGATCCGCGTCGAGCTGAAGGCGCTGGAGCAGGAGGATTTCCGCCGCATCCTGACCGAGCCGGAAGCCAGCCTGATCAAGCAGTACAAGGCGCTGCTGAAGACCGAGGAGGTCGATCTCGTCTTCACCGACGACTCCATCGACGAACTGGCCCGCCTCGCCACCGAGATCAACGCGACGGTGGAGAACATCGGGGCGCGGCGCCTGCACACCGTCCTGGAACGGCTGCTGGAGGACATCAGCTTCACCGCCAGCGACAAGGCCGGCCAGACCGTCACCATCGACGCGGAGACCGTCCGCGCCCAGGTGGGCGGCCTCGCCAAGAACGCCGACCTGTCCAAGTTCATCCTCTAAGGATCATTCTGTAAGGAAGCGGGCCACCATGCCTCACGCCGTCGACAAGGACACGCGCCTCTGCATCTCCTTGTCGGGGCGGCCCAGCAACATCGGGACGCGCTTTCACAACCACCTGTACGAAGCGCTCGGCCTGAACTTTCTCTACAAGGCCTTCACGACCGACGACCTGCCCGGTGCCATCGCCGGCATCCGGGCGCTGGGCATCCGCGGCTGCGGCGTGTCCATGCCCTTCAAGGAGGCCTGCATCCCCTTCCTCGACGCGCTGGACCCGTCGGCGGCGGGGCTGCAATCGGTCAACACCCTCGTCAACGACGGCGGGCGGCTGACCGGCCACAACACCGACTACCGGGCGGTGCGTTCCCTGGTCGACAGCCACGCCGTGCCGCGGGACCTGACCTTCGCGCTGCGGGGCAGCGGCGGCATGGCGCGGGCGGTGCTGTGCGCGCTGCGCGACGCCGGCTTTGCCGACGGCACGGTGGTCGCCCGCAACGACGTGACGGGGCGCCGGCTGGCCGACGAGTATGGCGTGCGCTGGCAAGCCGACACCACCGGCCTCACCCCGGGCCTGCTGGTCAACGTGACGCCGCTCGGCATGGCCAACGGCCCCGACGCGGAGGCGCTGGCCTTCGACCCGGCGCTGATCGGGTCCGCCGCCTGGGTGTTCGACGTGGTGGCGATGCCCGCGGAAACGCCGCTGATCCGCGCCGCGCGCGCCGCCGGCAAGCCGGTCATCACCGGGGCGGAGGTCATCGCGTTGCAGGCGCTCGAGCAGTTCGTGCTCTACACCGGGGTGCGTCCGAGCGACGCGCAGGTCGCGGCGGCCGCCGCCTATTCGCGGGCGGGATAGGCGCGCCCGCTCACCAGTCCGTCAGGAAGCGGTCCTTCGGCAGGTGGATGACCACCGACGTGCCGATCCCCTCCAGCGAACGGATCTCCAGCCGGCCGCCGTGCCGTTCCACCAGCGACTTGGCGATGGACAGGCCCAGCCCGATGCCCTCGAACCGGCGGGCCAGGGAGGAATCGCCCTGGAAGAAGGGCTGGAAGACGGTTTCCAGACGGTCGTCCGGGATGCCGACGCCGCTGTCGAACACCTCCGCCACCAGGGCGCCCGTGGAATCCACGCGGGCCGACACGCCGATGCGCCCACCTTCCGGCGTGAACTTGATGGCGTTGGACAAAAGGTGCAGCAGCACCTGCTTCAGCGCCCGCGGATCGGCGAGCAGGGGCGGCAGTTCGCTGGCGATGTCGGCCTCGACATGGAGCTTGCCGCGCTCCGCCCGCTTGGCGACCAGACGGACGCAGGACACCACCACGTCGCGGAAGTCGCAGAGCGCCTCCTCCAGATCGACCTGACCGGCCTCGATGGTGGCCATCTCCAGCAGGTCGTTGATGTTGGCCAGCAGCAGCTCGCCCGACCGTTTGATCTCCGCCGCGAAGTTGACGTACATGGGGTTTTCCAGGGACCCCAGCATCTGCTGGTGGATCACGTCGGCGAAGCCCAGAATGCCGTTCAGCGGCGTGCGCAGCTCGTGGCTCATGTTCGCGAGGAAGGCGGTCTTGGCGCGGTTGGCCAGCTCCGCCGCCTCCTTGGCCTCGATCAGCGCCCGCTCGGCGGCCTTGAAGGCGCTGAGGTCGCGCAGCATCGCGACGAAGACGTGGAAGCCCGGCAGGTCGATCTCCGACAGGGACAGCCAGACGACCATGGCGGTGCCGTCCCGCCTGAGGGCGGTCACTTCCCGCCCGACGCCGATGACCTGCCGCACCCCCGTCTCGTTATAACGGCGCATGTAGCCGGCGTGCTTCGCGGCTTCCTCCGGCGGCATCAGGATCGTGATGTGCTGGCCGGTCAGCTCATCCGGATCGTAGCCGAGAAGCTGTTCCGCGGCCTGGTTGGCGGCCAGGATGACGCCGCGGGAGTCCACGGTCAGAATGGTTTCGACCGCCTGTTCCACGATGGCGCGGTTGCGCGCCTCGCTGCGCTGGAGTTCCTCGTCGGCGGCGCGGACGGTCGTCACGTCCTCCATGACCGCCGCCAGCGCCCGCACCCGCCCGTCGGGGCCGTGCAGGCAGGACGGTCGCACGGCGGCGCACATCGCCCCGCCGTCGGCGCGCAGGAACCGCTTCTCGAAAGGGCCCGGCGCCGCTTCGCCCCGCACCACCCGGCCGAAGCGCAGGCTTTCCCAGGCCCAGTCCTCCGGGTGGGTGATGTCGGCCAGATGCCGTCCGGCGATGTCTTCCGGCCGGTAACCGAGGCTGCTGGCGAAGGCGGGGTTCACGGCCAGGATCCGCCCGTCCGGCGCGGCCACGACCATGCCGACCGACGCGCTGTCGAAGATGGTGCGGAACAGGGCGTCCGTCACGCCATCCTGCGGCATCACGGACCCGACCTCGGCGGTCATACGATAATCCCGTCTGGTCAAGCCTGGCTTCGGGGCAACCCGGGCCGGATGGTAAGGGATTCGGTGCGGCGAAAGCGAACGCGAAACGTCCGGTCGCCGATGCCGAAGGTGCGACTGATTAACCCACAAGGCAAATCGGGGCGTTGCGACGCTCCCGCCGACCGTTCTACCGCCGCCGTGGAACCGCCCGCCGCCGCACCGCCGCGCCGCCACGGGCCGGCGCCTCGTCCAGCAGAAGGAGCAGCCGGTCCAGCGTTCCATCGTCCAGGTCGTGGATGCGTTCGGCCAGCCGGTTCGCCAGCTTGGTCGCCTTGGGGGTGAGTCCGGCGGTGTCCACCGTCACGCGCGGGTGCGACAGGTCGGCCAGCCGCTCCAGCTCCTCCGCCTCGTCCCAGATGATGCCGAAATAGGCGCAGATCTGCCGGACGAGCTGGGCGGAGGGCTGGCCGCGCTTGCCATGCTCCAGCGCCGACAGATAGGCCGAGGAGATGTGCAGGTCCGCGGCCATCTGCTTGAGCGTCACGCTCTTGCCCTCGCGCAGGGCGCGGACCCGTTCGCCGAAGGGTGTCATCGCGGCCCCATCCTATCGGTGATGGTCGCGCCGCCGCTTGACGAGGACGTACAGCGCCCCCTCGCCGCCGTGCCGGGGCTGCGCCGGGCGCACCGCCAGAACCATCGGGCGCAGGGAGGCGTCGGCCAGCCAGCGCGGCACCGACTGGCGCAGCACGCCGGCCCCGCCGGTATAAGTGCCCTTTCCGGTGATGACCAGCACGCAGCGCCGCCCCTCGTGCCAGGCGCGGTGGACGAAGCCGGACAGGGCGCCGTGGGCCTGGGCCTGACTCATCCCGTGCAGGTCGATGCGCCCGTCGATCTCCATCTCGCCGCGCGAGAAACGGTCGGCGGTGCGGCGGTCGATGTTGTCGAGGTTGCCGACCTTCAGCGGCGGCTGCGACGGGCGCCCGCCCTTCGGCACGCCGCCGCGCGGCGGCAGGGTGGGGGGAGGGGAGGCGGTGGTGGCGACCGGTTCCGGCTCGCCCGCGGGGACGGCAGGGGGATCGGGGTCTTCAATGGTCCGGCCCGGCATCGGTTCCGCATCGCGCATGGCGATCCGCCACAGCCGCCGTTCCTCGGTGGAGACCGAGCGGCGGCGGCTCATGACAGGGACCTCGGCGCGGCCCGTCCGGGCGCGCGGGTCGAAGGGCGGGTCGGGTCAAGCACGGTTATGCAGGGGCACGGCTAAACACGGGTTCCGGCGCGGGTTACTCAGCGATAAACCCTTGAACGCTCAGCCGTGTCAATCCTCCACCAGCAGAATGTGAAGGCGCCGCGGCCCGTGGGCGCCCAGCTCGATCCGCATCTCGATGTCGCCGGTCCGCGACGGCCCGGTGATGAAGTTGACGGTGCGGGGCAGGGCTCCCCTCCCGCCATCCGCCCCCCCGGCGGCGCGCAGGCGGTCCCAGGCATCCTCCATGGTGCCGACGATCTGGCCGCGCTTCAGCACGACGATGTGGGTGTCGGGCAGGAAGTTCAGCGTGGTCGGCCGCTCGGCTCCGGACAACAGCATCAGCGTGCCGGTTTCCGCCACCCCGGCGAAGGCGCCGGTCAGCGACGCGCCGTCGCTGTCGCGGGCGCGCCCCTTGGTCACGGTCAGGGTGGGGCGCTGGTCCCAGGGGATGGGGTCCAGCGCGGCGTCCGGGGCGACGCGGACCTCGGCGGGCAGGTTCAGCCCGGCCAGATAGTCGGCCACAGCCGCCGGCACCTCGGCCATCCCGCCCAGCAGCTCCACCGTCGCGGAGACCTCCGTCGCCATGGCGGCGAACAGCTCGACCTGCCGGTCGTGGGGAAGCTGGGCGCGGGCCGGGATCAGGTTGCGCGGGTGGGTGGCGAGCCTCCGGCGCGCCTCCTCGGACCCCTCGGCGGAGTTCAGCGCCTTGCGGATGCCGCCCAGGATCTGGGCGCGGGCGGAGCCGGTGTCGGCCATGGTCAGCGCTTTCCCTTCTTTTCGGCCAGCTTCTTCTCGGCCCACATCTGCTGGAAGGTCTTGCCCTCCGGCGCCGGCATGTCACGGTGCTGCGTCCAGCCCTGGGCCAGCGGCAGGCTGGCGAAACGTCCCTTGCCGCGGCCCAGCGCCCCCAGCGCCCGCACCGCCATGCGGGTGGCGGCGTGGTACAGCGCCGGGCGCCGCGCGAACCAGCCCCAGAGGGCCAGCCCCCGGCGCATCGCGGCGGGCTGGAGATTCTGCTCGAACTCCTTCTCCCGCCAGTGGCGCATCATCTTGGGCAGGGGGATGCGCATCGGGCAGACCGCCTCGCACCGCCCGCAGAAGGTGGAGGCGTTGGGCAGATGCCCGGCCTCCTTCACGCCGAGCAGGGCCGGCTGCATCACCGACCCGATCGGCCCCGGATAGACCCAGCCGTAGGCGTGGCCGCCGACCGAGCCGTAGACCGGGCAATGGTTCATGCAGGCGCCGCAGCGGATGCAGCGCAGCACGTCCTGGAACTCGGTGCCCAGAAGCGCCGACCGCCCGTTGTCGAGCAGAACGACGTGGAACTCCTCCGGCCCGTCGAGGTCGCCGGGGCGGCGCGGCCCGGTGGAGAAGGTGGTGTAGGCCGACGCCTCCTGCCCGGTGGCGGAGCGCGCCAGCAGGCGCAGCACAAGCGCCGCGTCCTCCAGCGTCGGCACCACCTTGTCGATCGTGGCGATCACCACATGGACGCGCGGCAGGGTCTGCGTCAGGTCGCCGTTGCCCTCGTTGGTGACGATGACGGTCGAGCCCGTCTCCGCCACCATGATGTTGGCTCCGGTGATGCCGACGTCGGCCTGCTGGAACTTGCGGCGCAGCACCTGCCGCGCCTCGGCGATCAGCACCTTGGGCTCGTCCAGCACGCGGTCCGCCGGCAGGTCGGTGTGGGCCTGGCGGAAGGTGCCCTCCACGTCCGCCTTGGACAGGTGGAAGGCCGGGGCGATGATGTGGCTGGGCGGCTCGCGGCGGAGCTGGATGATGTATTCGCCGAGGTCCGTCTCGATGGGGGTCAGGCCGTTGGATTCCAGGTAGTCGTTGATCCCGATTTCCTCGGAGATCATCGACTTGCCCTTGGTGACGGTCTTCGCCCCGACCTTGCGGCAGATGCCCAGGATGGCGTCGCGCGCCTCCTGGTCGGTGCGGCACCAGTGCACATGGCCGCCCTGCTCGGTGACCTTGCTCTCGAAAGCCTCCAGATAGGTGTCGAGGTTGGCCAGCACGTGGTTCTTCAGGTCGCGGCCTTGGTCACGGAGCGCCTCGAACTCCGGCAGCCGGTCGGCGGCCTGTTTGCGGCGGTTGACGAAACCGGCGGGCGCGATGGCCAGGACCTTCTGAAGCCGTTCGTCGCTCAGCGCCTTGCGGGCGTTCTCGGGGAAGGCGTGGGTGGTCGGCTGCATGGATTTATGCCTTCTCACCGATGGGAGGGGTGTCGGTGACGCCGGCCAGCACCTCCGCGACATGGCGCACGCGGATGGCGGAGCCCTCGCGCTTCAGCTTGCCCGCCATGTTCAGCAGGCAGCCCATGTCGCCGGCCAGCAGCGTGTCGGCCTTCGTCTCCTTGATGTCCGCGGTCTTGGCCTCGACCATGCGGTTGGAGATGTCGGGGTACTTGACGCAGAAGGTGCCGCCGAAGCCGCAGCAGACCTCCGCCCCCGGAAGCTCGTTCAGCGTCAGCCCCTCGACCTTGGCCAGCAGGCGGCGCGGCTGCTCCTTGATGCCCAGCTCGCGCAGGCCGGAGCAGCTGTCGTGGTAGGTGATCGTGCCGTCGTAGCGCGCGCCGGTGTCCGTCACCCCCAGCACGTCGGTCAGGAAGGACACCAGCTCGTGCGTGCGCGCCGACAGGTGCCGGGCGCGCGCCGCCCAGGCCGGGTCGTCGGCCAGAAGCTCCGGGTAATGCTTGCGGATCTGCCCGGCGCAGGAGCCGGAGGGGACGACCACGTGATCGAACCCCTCGAAGGCGGCGATGGTGCTGCGGGCGAGATCCCGCGCGGTGGCCCGGTCGCCGGCGTTGAAGGCGGGCTGGCCGCAGCAGGTCTGGGAGGCCGGCACCTCGACCGTGCAGCCGGCGTCCTCCAGCAGCTTCACCGCGGCGAAGCCGACCGTCGGACGGTAGACATCGACGAGGCAGGTGACGAACAGCCCCACTTTGGGGGCGGGGCGGGTGTCGGCCATGGTGTCCTGTTCTTCTTGTGTGCTGATCCCCTCACGCTGGCGACTGTAGGTCGTCCTGTTGGGGATGGCAACGGGCCGGACCGGCGGTGTCCGGTCGCGCCACGCCGCGAAACAGCCGAGGGTTGTGCAGCCAAGAAGAAAAGCAAATCAAATAGAAATTGAAGCAAACAATACGACAAACATGCTTTCTATTTTGGAGAACATGGGAAAAGTTTTTACCAAAATGAAATCTAAATTCACTTATTTTCCGTATAGGAGAACAGGCCGTCCGATGGTGGCGGTCATGGGGCTCTGCTAATGGTTGTACCAGTTATCGTGCGAGGGGGAGGGGGCAAGGCGATGAGTCTGATGAGTTTTTTCCGGGGTGGGTCCGCTGGCGGCAACGGGCGCGGCGCTGAACTGGCCGAGCTGACCGAAGCGCTCGACCTCTATGGCAACCACGCCGGCGTCGGCCTGTGGGATGCGGTGTTCCACAACGGCGACCCGGCGCATCCGCAGAGCCGCTGGACCTGGTCCGGGCAGTTCCGCCGCCTGCTCGGCTTCGAGGGGGAGCAGGACTTCCCGAACCTGATGACCTCCTGGTCGGACCGCCTGCACCCGGACGACAGCGGACCGACCTTCGCCGCCTTCGGCGCCTTCCTGGGCGACGCCAGCGGCCGCACGCCCTTCAACGTGCGCTACCGCGTGAAGATGCGCGACGGCTCCTACCGCTGGTTCCGCGCCATCGGCGGCTGCCGGCGCAACGCGGCGGGCGTGGCACTGCGCGCCTGCGGCTCGCTGATCGACGTCCAGGAGGAAGAGGAGATGCGCCAGCGCGCCGGCTCCCTCGCCGCCGACTTCGACGCCAAGGTCAAGAGCGTGGTGCAGGCGGTGTCCGGCAGCTCGACCGAGATGCAGGGCGTGTCGCGCCAGCTCGGCGCGCTGTCGGAACGGTCGACCCGCCAGAGCGCGGAGGCGGCCAGCGCCACCGCCCAGGCGGCGTCCAACGTCCAGGCGGTGGCCGCGGCGGCGGAGCAGCTCTCCGCCTCCATCGGGGAAATCGGCCAGCAGGTCGAGCGGTCGGTCGCCATCGCCCGCGAGGCGGTGTCGCGCACCGAGCAGATCGGCGGCACCGCCGACAGCCTCGCCCAGTCGGCGCAGCTCATCGGCGACGTGGTGAAGCTGATCCAGGGCATCGCCGGCCAGACGAACCTGCTGGCGCTCAACGCCACCATCGAGGCGGCGCGGGCCGGAGAGGCCGGCAAGGGCTTCGCCGTGGTGGCGAGCGAGGTCAAGAGCCTCGCCAACCAGACCGCCAAGGCGACCGAGGACATCTCCGCCCAGATCGCCGGCATCCAGGCGGCGACCAACCAGACGATCGGCGCCATCCAGGGCATCGGCGAGACGATCCGGTCGATCAACGAGATCTCCACCACCATCGCCTCGGCCGTGCAGGAGCAGGCGGCGGCGACGCAGGAGATTTCCAACAACGTCGCCCAGGCCGCCCGCGGCACCGACGAGATCGCCCGCAGCATCGAGGCGGTCAGCGTGGCGGCGAACGAGACGGCGCAGGCCTCCACCCTCGTCATCCGCTCCTCGTCCGACCTGTCCGGTCAGTCCGACAGCCTGAAACATCAGGTCGAGACCTTCCTGCAGGCGCTGAAGGCGTCCTGATGGACATCCGGCGCGGGGAAGGGGGTCCCTGCGCCGGCCCCTTGGGAACGATGCTTCGGCTCAGGCCACCAGAGTCACCGCGATCGTGCACATGACGACGCCGATGCCGGTGTCGAGCGCCCGCCACGCGCCGGGCCGGGCGAAGACGGGCCGCAGCAGGCGCGCGCCGTAGCCCAGCGCGAAGAAGAACAGAAGGGACGCGGTCATCGCCCCCAGCGCGAAGGCGTGCTTGCCCTCGGCGAACTGGGTGGACACCGACCCGACCAGCACCACCGTGTCCAGATAGACGTGCGGGTTCAGCCAGGTCAGCGCCAGGCAGGTCGCCAGCGTCGCGCCGAGGCCCGCCGGGACCGCCGCCGCCGGGTCCAGCGCGCCGCCCGCCCGCCAAGCCGAGCGGAAGCTGCGCAGCCCGTAGACCAGCAGGAAGGCCGCCCCGGCGTAGCGGGTCGCCGTCTCCAGCCAGGGCAGCCATTGGGCGGCCTGGGCGAAGCCGCCGACTCCGGCCAGGATCAGCAGGGCGTCCGACACCGCGCAGGTCGCGCAGACGGCCAGCACATGCTCCCCGCGCAGGCCCTGGCGCAGCACGAAGGCGTTCTGCGCGCCGATGGCGACGATCAGGCTGAGACCCAGCAGAAGGCCGGGAAGGAAGGCGGAGAGCATGGCGGCCTCACAGGGTGGCGACATCGTTGGCGGAGGCCGTTCCCCTACCATCGCCGCCCGGATTAGAATAACTAAAGTCCCTTATGCTGATTAAGGAACGCTAATCCATGCTGGACTACGCCCTGCTCGCTGCGCTGGCCGCGGTCGTCCGCACCGGCAGTTTCGAGCGGGCGGCGGCGCAGCTCCACGTCACCCCCTCCGCCGTGTCGCAGCGGGTGAAGCTGCTGGAGGAGCGGATGGGGACGATCCTGGTGGTGCGCGGATCGCCCTGCACCGGCACCCCCGCCGGCCTGCGGCTGAGCCAGCACGCGGAGCGGGTGGCCCTGCTGGAGAGCGAGCTGCGGGACGGGCTTCCCGGCGTGCCGCAGGATGGGCCGGCGGTGACGGTGCGCATGGCGGTCAACGCCGACAGCCTCGCCACATGGTTCGTCGCGGCGATGGCCGGGACGCCGGACGTGCTGTTCGACCTCGTCCTCGACGACCAGGAGCACAGCGCGGACTGGCTGCGCCGGGGGGAGGTGCTGGCGGCGGTGACGTCCGGCGCCCAGCCGGTGCAAGGCTGCGACAGCACCCCGCTGGGTGCCTTGCGCTACGTGGCGACGGCCAGCCCGGACTTCCTGCGGCGGCATTTTCCGGATGGGGTGGAGGCGGCGTCGCTGGCCCGCGCGCCGCGCCTCACCTACAACAGCAAGGACCGGCTTCAGACGCAGTGGACCCGGCAGGCCTTCGGGGTGGAGATCGCCTCGCCGACTCACTGGATGCCCTCCACCCACGCCTTCGTGGACGCGGCGCTGGCCGGGCTCGGCTGGGGCATGAATCCGGAGCCGCTGGTCGCCGGCGCTTTGCGCGACGGGCGGCTGGTGGCGCTGGTGCCGGACCAGCCGCTCGACGTGCCGCTGTTCTGGCAGCGCAGCCGCATCGCCAGCCGCACCCTGGCCGACATCACGCGCTCGGTGTTGACGACAGCGCGCGCCCGCTTGACGCAAGTCTGACGCTTACCGGTTCGCCACCGGCACCATCATGCTCGCCAGGAAGAGGGCGGCGGCGGCGACCACGATGCTCGGCCCGCCCGGCAGGTCCCAGTTCAGCGAGGAGAGCAGGCCGCCCAGCACCGCGGCGATCCCGAAGACCGAGGCCAGGGCGGCCATCGCCTCCGGCGTGCGGGAGAAGCGGCGGGCGGCGGCCGCCGGGATGATGAGGAGCGAGGTGATCAGCAGGATGCCGACGATCTTCATCGCCGCCGCGATCACCAGCGCGATCAGCAACATGAAGGCCAGCCGCAGCGCCTCGACCGGCATGCCCTCCACCCGCGCCAGATCCTCGTCCACCGTCACCGCCAGCAGCCGGCGCCACAGCAGCAGCAGCCCGCCCAGCGCCGCGGCGCCGCCCGCGTAGATCCAGGCCAGATCGGCCGTGGTGACGCTCAGGATGTCGCCGAACAGATAGGCGACCAGATCGACGCGCAGCGTCTCCAGGAAGGCGATGGCGACGAGGCCCAGCGACAGCGACGAATGCGACAGGATGCCCAGCACCGTGTCCGAGGCCAGCGCCCGGCGCCGCTGCAGCCCAACCAGCGCCAGCGCCAGCGCGACGCAGACCCCGACCACGCCGATCAGCGGGTTGACGCCCAGAAGGAAGCCCAGCGCCACCCCCAGCAGGGCGGAATGGGCCAGCGTGTCGCCGAAATAGGCCATGCGCCGCCACACCACGAAGGAGCCCAGCGGGCCGGCGACCAGCGCGATGCCGCAGCCAGCGGCCAGCGCGCGCAGAACGAAGTCATCCATGGCAGCAGTCCCCGTCATGGCCGGGCACCACGGCGCCGTCGGTGGCGTGCGCGTGGTCGTGGTGGTGGACATAGACGGCCAGCGCGTCGGCGTGACCCCCGAACAGGGCGCGGTATTCCGGGTGGCGCCGCACGTCCTCCGGCGCGCCCTGGCAGCAGACATGGCCGTTCAGGCAGAGCACGCGGTCGGTGCGGGCCATCACCGTGTGCAGGTCGTGGCTGACCAGAAGCACGCCGCAGCCGCGGGTGCGGCGCAGCGTCTCGATCCGCCCGAACAGCTCGGCCTGCCCATGGACGTCCACCGCCTGGTCGGGCTCGTCGAGCACGAGAAGCTCGGGATCGCCGAGCAGGGCGCGGGCCAGCAGCACCCGCTGCATTTCGCCGCCGGACACCGTCTGGACCGGGCTGGCGGCGAGGTGGGAGACGCCGGCCTCCTCCAGCGCCGCGGTGATGCGCGCCTCGGTCACCGGACGCCACAGCGCCAGGAATCGGCGGACCGTCAGCGGCAGGGTCGCGTCGACGGTCAGGCGCTGCGGCATGTAGCCGATGCGCAGGCTCCGGCGCCGCTCCACCACCCCGGACGAGGCGCGGACGAGGCCCAGCACGGCGCGCACCAGAGTCGTCTTGCCGGCGCCGTTGGGGCCGATCAGCGTGACGATCTCTCCAGGCCGCACCTCCAGGTCCACGCGGTCGAGGATCGTCCGCCCGCCCAGCCGCACCGTCAGTCCCTTCGTGCCGATCAGGGGAGGGGCCAGGGACAGGACCGGCGATCGCACCGCGTGGGGGGCCGCGTGATGGATTGACATGTTATGTTATAACGTGACATTGCTGGAAACGAAGACAGCTATGCGCCGGAAAGACCCGGCTGTCCAGTCAGACGATGAGGAACCCACCCATGCGCGCCGCGATGCGTCCCCTGCCGCTCCTTGCCCTTGTTGCCACCCTGGGCGCCGCGTTTCCGGCGCTGGCCGAGGCGCCGAAGGTCGTCGCCTCGATCAAGCCGGTCCATTCCCTGGTCGCCGCGGTGATGGAGGGGGTGGCGGAGCCGGCGCTGATCGTGCGTGGCGCCGCGTCCCCCCACACCTACGCCATGAAGCCGTCGGACGCGAAGGCGCTGGCCGCCGCCGATCTCGTCTTCTGGATCGGGCCGGAACTGGAGGGTTTCCTCGACAAGCCGGTGACGGCGAACGCGAAGAAGGCGACATCTGTCGCGCTGCTGGAGGCGCCGGGCGTCACCCTGCTCGACGCCCGCGAGGGCGGCGCCTGGGAGGCCCACGACCATGGGCATGAACACAAGCACGACCACGACCATAAGCATGACGACAAGCACGGCCATAAGGACGAGCACGGGCATGACGAGGTGAACACCCACATCTGGCTCTCCCCCGCCAACGCCCGCGCCATGGTCGCGGCGATCGCCGAGGCGTTGTCGGCCAAGGACCCGGCCAACGCCGCCGCCTACACCGCCAACGCCGAGCGCACCGCCCGCTCCATCGACGCGCTGGACGCGGAGCTGAAGGCGGCGCTGGCGCCGGTGGCCGGCAAGCCCTTCGTCGTCTTCCACGACGCCTACCAGTATTTCGAGGCGCAGTACGGCCTGAATGGCGTCGGCGCCATCACCGTCAACCCGGAACGCCGCCCCTCGGCCAAGCGGCTGTCGGAGATCCGCGCCAAGATCGGCGGCCTCGGTGCCGCCTGCGTCTTCGCCGAACCGCAGTTCGAACCGGCCCTGGTCAACACCATCGTCGAGGGCACCCCGGCGAAGAAGGGCGTGCTCGACCCCGAAGGGGCGGATCTGAAGGACGGCCCCGGCCTCTACCCCGCGCTGATGCGCAGCATCGCCGCGTCGCTGAAGGACTGCCTGGGGTCCTGATGCTTCTCGGCGCTTAAGCCTTGCCCCCGGCTGTGCTAGACCCGTGTCGGAATTCTCCCAGGGAGGCAGGCATGAAGATCGGGGTCGTCGGGTGCGCGGGGCGCATGGGGCAGATGCTGGTGCGCGAGATCGCCGCCACGCCGGGCTGCACGCTAGCCGGCGGCACGGAGCGGGTGGGCGGCCCGGCGCTCGGCAAGGACATCGGCGTTCTCGCCGGCCTCGAGCCGCTGGGCGTCACCGCCATCGACGACGCGGCGGCGCTGTTCGCCGAGGCCGACGCGGTGATCGACTTCACCAGCCCCGACGCCAGCGTCCGCCACGCGGCGCTGGCCGCCCAGTCGGAAACGGTGCTGGTCATCGGCACGACCGGCATCGGCCCGGCCCAGCAGGAGGCCATCGCCCAGGCCGCCACCCACACGCCCATCGTCCAGTCGCCGAACATGTCGCTGGGCGTCAACCTGCTGCTGGCGCTGGTCGAGCAGGTGGGCCGCGCGCTGGGCGACGACTACGACATCGACATCCTGGAGATGCACCACCGCAACAAGGTGGACGCCCCCTCGGGCACCGCGCTCGGCCTCGGCCGGGCGGCGGCGGCGGGGCGCGGGGTGGCGCTGGAGGATGTCTGGCAGAAGGTCCGCGACGGCCACACCGGCGTCCGTCCGCGCGGCGAGATCGGCTTCGCCACGCTGCGCGGCGGTGACGTGATCGGCGACCACACGGTGGTCTTCGCCGCCGACGGAGAGCGGATCGAGCTGACCCACAAGGCGTCGGGCCGCCAGATCTACGCCAAGGGCGCCGTCCGCGCGGCGCTGTGGGCCAACGACAAGCAGCCCGGCCTCTACAGCATGAAGGACGTGCTGGGGATGTGATCCCCTCAGGCCGCGGTCCTTAAGCCGCGGCCTCGTCCTCCGGCAGGGCGTGCCCCTGCTCCCAGGCGAGCAGGGCGCGCTTGCGGGGAACGCCGTAGCGGTAGTTGTGGATGATCCCCGACTTCTGGATCACCCGGTGGCAGGGGATCAGCACGCAGACCGGGTTGCGCCCCACCGCCGCCCCCACCGCCCGCATGGCGGTCGGCTGGCCGATGGCGCGGGCCACGTCCTCGTAGGACACGACGGCGCCCGAAGGGATGCGCAGCAGCGCCTCCCACACCTTGATCTGGAAATTGGTGCCCTTCATCAGCAGACGCAGCGGTTCACCCCCTGCTCCGCCGTTTCTTGGGGCGCCGTCCCAGCGGAAGGCGCGGGCGGCGACCGGGCGGGTGGCGTCGGCATCCTCGACCAGACGGGCGGCGGGCCAGGCGGCAGCCATCTCGGCCAGCGCGTCGCTCCCGTCCTCTTCCTCGGCGAAGCTCAGCCAGCAGACGCCGCGCTCGGTGGCGGCGACCAGCGACGGGCCGAAGGGGGTGGGGTGCAGGCCCCAGCGGATGGTCAGCCCGCCGCCGAGCGCCTTGTACTCGCCCGGCGTCATCGCCTCGCAGGCGACGAACAGGTCGTGCAGCCGCGACGGGCCGGACAGCCCGACGTCCAGCGCCACGTCCAGCACGCTCTGGTTCGCGGCGAGCAAGCGCTTAGCGTTGTCCAGCGTCAGGAACTGCAGGAACCGCTTCGGGCTGATCCCCGCCCATTGGGTGAACAGCCGCTGGAAGTGGAAGGGGCTCATGCCGGCGACCGCGGCCAGCTCGTCCAGTCCCGGCTGGTCCTGCCAGTGGTCCACGAGGTGGCGGATGGCGGCGGCGATGGCGCGGTGGCGCCGCGCGTCGACTGGATCTTCGGCGGGGTTCAGGCACGGCATGGCGGTTCTCTCCCAGGCTCCATGACCGGCGCAGGATGCGCCGCCGGAGCGGGCCGACCAACCCGTTTCTTGCGCAATCCTACAGGCGGTCAGGGCACCGGTTCGGGACGGCAGGGGGTGCTGCGCCACCGCGCCAGCGCGCCGCGCAGCGCCTTGGCGAAGTCCGCCCGCTCGTCCGGCGTCAGGAAGGCGCCGACGGTCACCGACTGCCCGTGCGAGGTGAGGGTCACTTGGCTGCCGTGCCGGGGCGGGTCGTCCATGGTGACGCGCAGCCAGTTGGGCTGGAAGCTCCAGCGCCGCTCCGGCTTGTTCCAGGCGACGCGCTGGACGGTCAGGTCGGTGTCGGTCAGGCGCACCCGCTCGTACAGCCGGGCGGAGCGGTTGTTGACGCGGAAGGCCAGCCAGAGGATCAACACGTCCAGCCCGCAGAAGGGAACCACCGGCCACGCCCCGTTGGCGGCGAAGATCCCGGCGATCAGCAGGTTGACAAGGATCACCACCCCCATCAGAACGCGGAAGCCGTGCCGCCCCAGGCTGCGGTGGGGGTGCAGGATCGCGTCGAAGAAGACGCGGGGAGCCGGGGGCAGGGTATGACGGGCCATGGTCATGGACACAAACTGGTGTGGCTCGGGCGCGCGTTCCACCCGGCGTGTCGGCCCATTCGCCATGTTTGCATGGACCGCCAGGGTCCCGCTATGCTGCGCGCCATGAAGCCCGCCGCCGTTCAGGAATTCTTCCGCCGCCTCAGCGCCGCCAACCCGGAGCCGAAGAGCGAGCTGGAATACATCAACCCCTACACCCTGCTGGTCGCCGTCGTCTTGTCGGCCCAGGCCACCGATGTGGGGGTCAACAAGGCCACCGGTCCGCTGTTCCGGATCGTCACCACGCCGCAGCAGATGGTGGAGCTGGGGGAGGAGCGGCTGCGCGGCTACATCAAGACCATCGGCCTGTTCAACACCAAGGCCAAGAACGTCATCAAGCTGTCGGAGATCCTGGTCGCCCAGTATGGCGGCGAAGTGCCGCGCGACCGCGAGGCGTTGGAAACCCTGCCCGGCGTCGGGCGCAAGACCGCCAACGTGGTGCTGAACGTCGCCTTCGGCGAGGAGACCATCGCGGTGGACACCCACATCTTCCGCGTCGGCAACCGCACCGGCCTCGCCCCCGGCAAGACGCCCGACGCGGTGGAGGCGAAGCTGCTGAAGGTGGTTCCCAAGGCCTACCGCCGGCACGCCCATCACTGGCTGATCCTGCACGGCCGCTACGTCTGCAAGGCCCGCAAGCCCGACTGCCTCGTCTGCCCGGTCAGCGACCTGTGCGGCTTCAAGGACAAGGTGCTGCCGCCCGCCGTGGTGTGATGTTTCCCGTGAAACGCCCGCGATAACTGGAAAAAGAAAAAGCCCGGCGAGGGAGCGATCCCCGCCGGGCTTGATCGTGAAACCGTGTTTAACGGCGTTTAGCCGTCCACCACGATGGGGTCCAGCGCCGCCGGAGCCGGGGCGGCCGCTTCCGCCGGGGCGGCGGGGGCCACGGCCGGCTTGGCCGCCGGAGTGTATTTGCCGATCTCGCCGTTCAGCAGGGCGCCGGCCTCCACCGCCAGCTCGCCGTACTTGATCGAGCCGTTGATCTTGCCGGTGGAGCGCACGGTCAGGCGGCCGCGCACGATGATGTCGCCCTCGAAGCGGCCGCCGATGTCGGCCTCGTCGATCTCCACCGCGCCCTTGAACAGGCCGGTCTCGGCGATCTCGATGGACCGGCCGTCGCGCAGCTTGGCCTCCACCGTGCCTTCCACGACCAGCACGTCGCAGGACCCGATCTCACCGTTCAGCGAGATGTCGCGGCCGACGATCAGGCGGCGCTGGTCGCTGGCCAGCGGAGCGGCGGGCGCCGGGGCCGGGGCGACCGGAGCGGCGGCGGCTGCGGGAGCCGCGGCCGGCGCGCCGTAACCCTCGGGACGACGCGGCGCGGCACCCGGCAGATCGACGGTGCGGCGCGGAATGTCCGTCGGCTTGTAGCTCGAACCGGGGATCGGGGCGCCGGCCGGCGGCTTCGGGGTGCTCGTGTTCATCTCGGGTCCCTTGGAGGAAATCGGCTCGGGTTGCGGCGTGCGGGCGGCCGGGGTGGGGCCGGCCGGCGGGCCGGAAGGCGTGCTCGTCGCGGACGGGTTGCTCAGGGAGGCGAGCGGCGACACCGCCGCGGGTTCGGCAGCGCCCGCCTGCGGTGCGGCCGGGATGGCCGGGTCGGCGCTTTGGGTCTTCGGCGCACCGACGGGCGGATTCTTTCGTCCGAACAGCATGAACGTTGATCCCCAGGTCAGTCAGGTCGTGAAGGTTGGCAGGTCATTGAAGTCGGGTCATCGGAAGCGGCGTCGCATGACCGGGCCCGATCGACAGCAGCCAAAAGACCACCCTGCCGGGGTAACACGGTCATCCGGCCGGCCGCAAGTGGGCTTTGGTGCACGGTCGGGACCGCGCCGCACAGCGGTCCGTCACGGCCCTTCCCGGCGCGGAAGGCCCGTCATGGACCCCGTCATGGAATGGTAGACATGGACCATGAAGGCGCTCGCGATCACCGGCACCAGCAGGTTGACGAAAGGAATTGTCGAAAGAAAGGCAATTACCGCGCCAGCCAAAAATGGTTTCAACGGATTGGAGCGCCGCAGAAACCCCGCCTCCTTCCGTCCCATCCGCCGGATCGCCACCATCTCGAAGTATTCGCGGCCGAGAAGATAGCCGTTGGCGGTGTAGAAGATCAGCAGGTTCAACCCCGGCACCATCAGATACAGGGGCAGGGCGAACAGATTGACCAGCAGGACGATGGCGAAAAAGCGCAGCGCGGTCAGCAGTTCTTCACCAAGGCCGGTCTGGCGGGGCGGCGGCAACTGGGGATAGTGGCGCCGCTCCACCGCCTGCACCACCTCGTCCAGGAAGAAGCTGGACACCATGCCGACCGTAGCGGGAAACAGCACCCAGGCCAGCAGCAGGACGGCCAGCCCCCCCAGCACGTCCAGCACCCCGTCCACCCAGGCGTAGTCGGTCAGCGCCGTATGGAACAGCGCCCACCACACGGCTCCGGCCAACAGGGCGAAGGCGGTGATGGCGGACAGCACGCCGATCCACACGACGCGGCGGGACGCCGGGTCGGAAAGCTGTCCGATGGCGAGAAGCAGCGCGCGGATCATACGGATTCTTTCTATGGGGCCGTTGTGGCCGGGCGACGCTTATCTACGACGGCGGGCCGTTCCATTCCAGGGGGCCTTGCGCCGCGCTTGAGAAGTGAAGGCGGGCCGCTATACTCGCGCCCGGTTTTGTTCAGCGGTCCAGACACCGCATTTCCCCAGCCTTTCCAAGGAGCGCCCATGGCCACGGCCGAATTCGACGTCACCGGCATCGGCAACGCCATCGTCGACGTGATCGCCCATGCCGACGACGCCTTCCTCACGGCCAACGGCATCGAGAAGGGCGCGATGACGCTGATCGACGCCGCCCGCGCCGAGGCGCTGTACAGCCGCATGGGTCCGGGCATCGAGGTTTCGGGCGGTTCCGCCGGCAACACCATGGCCGGCATCGCCTCGCTGGGCGGCAAGGGGGCCTACATCGGCAAGGTCCACGGCGACCAGCTCGGCCAGGTCTTCCGCCACGACATCCGCGCCGCCGGCGTGCATTTCGAGACGGCGGCCGGCCACGGCGGCGCCCCGACCGCGCGCTGCCTGATCCTGGTGACGCCGGACGCCCAGCGCTCCATGAACACCTTCCTCGGCGCCTGCGTGGAGCTGGGGCCGGAGGACATCGACGAGGCGCTGATCGCCAACTCGCAGGTCACCTATCTGGAAGGCTATCTGTGGGACCCGCCCCGCGCCAAGGAGGCCTTCCGCAAGGCGGCGTCCACCGCCCACGGCGCCGGGCGCAAGGTGTCGCTCTCGCTGTCCGACAGCTTCTGCGTCCACCGCCACCACGCGGAGTTCCTGGACCTCGTCGAGGGCCATGTCGACATCCTGTTCGCCAACGAGCATGAGATCACCGCCCTCTACAAGACCGACCGCTTCGAGGACGCGCTGGAGGCGGTGAAGCGTCTCGGCAAGACCGCCGCCCTGACGCGCAGCGAGAAGGGCGCCGTCATCGTCTCCGGCGGCGAGGTGGTCGAGGTTCCGGCGGCCCCGGTGGCCCGCGTGGTCGACACCACGGGGGCCGGCGACCTCTACGCCGCCGGCTTCCTCTACGGCTTCACCCGCGGGATGTCTCCGGCCGTCTGCGGCCGCATCGGCGCGCTGGCTGCGGCGGAGATCATCAGCCATGTCGGCGCCCGCCCGGACGTCGTGCTGGCCGATCTGCTGCCGGATCTGCTGAAGGACGCGGGCGTTCCGGCCTAATTGCCGGAACAGCGCCTGTACGGTATAAGCTGGCGGACCTTCCCGTCCGCCGGCTCCGCCCCCATGCAAGTCTATCTGCCGATCGCCGAGATGTCGGTCAACGCCCTGCTCGTGCTCGGCATGGGGGGGCTCGTCGGCTTCCTGTCCGGCATGTTCGGGGTGGGCGGCGGCTTTTTGATGACGCCGCTGCTGATCTTCATCGGCGTTCCGCCCGCCATCGCGGTGGGCACCCAGGCCAACCAGCTCGTCGCCGCCAGCGTGTCGGGCGTGCTCGCCCACTGGCGCCGCGGCAACGTGGACGTGAAGCTCGGCGTCGTCATGCTGCTGGGCGGCATGGTGGGCACGGTGGTCGGCGTCTGGATCTTCTCCATATTGCAGCGGATCGGCCAGATCGACGCGGCGATCACGCTGTCCTACGTCTTCTTCCTGGGCACCATCGGCACGATGATGATGGTGGAGGCCAGCCGCGCGCTGATCCGCCGCCGCGCCCCCACCGCCAAGCGGGGCAAGCTGCACCGCCACATGTGGCTGCACGGCCTGCCGCTGAAGATGCGGTTCCAGCGCTCCAAGCTCTACATCTCCGCCCTGCTGCCGGCCGGGATCGGGGCGGTCGGTGGGATGCTGGTGGCGATCATGGGCATCGGCGGCGGCTTCATGCTGGTGCCGGCGATGATCTATCTGCTGAACATGCCGACCGGCCTCGTGGCCGGCACCTCGCTGTTCCAGATCATCTTCACCACGGCCATGGCGACGCTGCTCCAGGCGGCGACCAACCAGACGGTGGACGTGATGCTGGCGTTGCTGCTGCTGATCGGCGGGGTGGTCGGCGCGCAGTTCGGCACCAAGGCCGGCGGCCGGCTGCGCGGCGAGCAGGCGCGCCTGCTGTTGGCCTCGCTGGTGGTCGCGGTGGCGCTGAAGCTCGCCTTCGATCTGGTGGTCGAGCCGAACGACGTCTTCACCATCTCGACGAGGATGTCGTGAGCGCTGTCCGCAAGGGCGCCGGGCGGCTGTGGTCCGTCCGGGTCGCCGGCGGGCTGGCGGGGCTTCTGGCGGGGGTGTTCCTGGCCGCCACGGTGTGGGCGCAGCAGCTCGTCGCCGACCTGTCGAGCCATCTGATCGCCATCACCACCGGCTTCACCGGGACGGAGGTCGTGCTGTTCGGCACCACCGACGGGGCGGGCGACGTCGCCATCGTGGTGACCGGCCCGCGCACCCCGGTGACGGTGCGCCGCAAGGAGCGCATCGCCGGCATCTGGATCAACGCGCGCAGCGTGCGGTTCGAGCAGGTGCCGGGCTACTACATGGTCGCGACGAACCGCCCGCTGGACCAGTTCGTCGGCCGCCCGGTGCTGGAACGTCACCAGATCGGTTTGCCGAACCTCCAGCTCGGCCCGCGCGAGCAGTTGGCCCCGGACCAGCTCGCCCTGTTCCGCTCCGCCCTGATCCGCAACAAGCAGCGGGCCGGGCTGTACGGCATCACCCTGGGGCAGGTGGCCTTTCTCGGCGAGCGGCTGTTCCGGACCAACATCTATTTCCCGGCCAACGTGCCGACGGGCCTGTACAATGTGGAAGCGCTGCTGATTCGCGACGGCGAGGTGGTCAGCGCCCAGACCACGCCGCTGGTGGTGTCCAAGGTCGGCTTCAGCGCGGAAATCTACGACTTTGCGCGCAACCAGCCGATGATTTACGGTGTTGCCGCGGTGATTGGCGCCATCGCCGCCGGCTGGCTGGCCGGCGCCATCTTCCGGAGGGTGTGACCGATGTCCGATCCGATTGCGACCGATCCGACGGTGAACGATCCGACGGCAAACGATCCGACGGCGACCGGCCCGGTCGCTCCCGAACCGGAGGCCGTGGCCAAGCCGCCGGTCCGCATCTTCCTGGTCGTGGTGGACGAGAGCCCGGAGCTTCAGCTCGCCCTGCGCTACGCCTGCCTGCGCGCCCGCAAGTCGGGGGGCAAGGTGGCGCTGCTCTACGTCATCGAGCCGGGCGAGGTGCAGCAGTGGCTGGCCCTGGAGAACCTGATGCGCGAGGAGCAGCGTGCGGAGGCGGAGCAGAAGCTGCAGAAGCTCGCCCGCGACGTGAACCGCCTGACCGGCACCCTGCCGGCCCTGTATGTGCGTGAAGGCAACCGCCGCGACGAGGTGCTGGCCCTGATCGACGAGGAGCCGAGCATCTCCATCCTCGTGTTGGCCGCCGGCGTCGAACCGGAAGGGCCGGGGCCGCTGATCTCCTACTTCACCAACCGCGGCCTCGCGAAGATGCGCATTCCGCTGACCATCGTGCCGGGCGGCATCGGCATCGACGCGCTGGACGCCATCACGTAAGGCATCAGCGCCCGTAGAGGGCGGCGAGGCTGCGCTGGTCGATGTCGGACCGGTCGTCGGTCAGCACGGGGTGCCCGGCCAGTTCGGCCGGGGCCAGCGTCTCCAGGATGCGCGAGGCCGCGTACGCGGCACCCGCCGGAGCGGCGCGCAGTTGTACGCTCAGATCCTCAAGCGTACGCGCCTCCTTCGTGGCGATCAGCAGGTAATTCCCGCGCCCGGCGTCGGCGACGTACACCGACGGGAAGACGGCGCCCTGCGTCGCGGCCAGCGGCCCGACCAGAGCGTCGCGGTCCATGGGGGAGGCGACGTTCATGACCAGCACGCCGCCCGGCGCCACCCGGCGCTCCACCGCCGTGAAGAACTCCCTGGTCGCCGTGAAGAAGGGGATCAAGGCGGTCGAGTAGAGATCGACGATCACCACGTCGTGCTGCTCCGGCGACCGCTCGACATGACGGCGGGCGTCCTCCACGGCAACGCGCACCTCCGGCCGCAGGCCGAACTTCTCGCGCGCCACCTCGACCACCGCGGGGTCCAGCTCCACCCCCAGGACGTCGGCGCCGGGCCAGGAATCGAGGATTTCCTTGGCGGCGGCCCCGCCGGCCAGCCCCAGCACCAGGACGCGCGTGCCGTGTCCCAGGGCCGGGACGGCGGCGAACAGGTCGTAATAGAGGCCGGTCGGGCCGCCGTCCTTGCGCAGCCGCGACTGGGTGGCCCAGGCCACGTTCAGATGCAGGCGGATCTGCTCGGCGTCCTCCTGCACCATGATCGTGTTGTGCGGCGTCTCGCGGTAGAGGGCGAAGCCCTGCCCCTCACCATGGCCGGCGGCCCAGGCCAGGGGAATCGCCAAGGCCGCGGCGGCGGCCACCCGTTTCCCACCCGGAATGAACAGGCAGGCGAGCGCCGGCAGCACCGCCGCCAGGGCGTAGCCCGCCGACACCCCGACCTGCGGGATCGCGTAGAAGGAGGCGAAGAAGGTGCCGCCGATGCTGCCCAGCGTGCCGACCGCGTAGATCCGCCCCGCCGCCGCCGCACCCGTCAGGCTGCTCAAGCCCGCGCAGATCGGCGACACCATGGCCAGCGCGAAGGACGGCAGCCCTAGGATCAGCGCCGCCCCGACGACCGACCCCTCCACCGCGTTGAAGCGGCCGGCGGCGTCGGTCAGCATCGGCTTGCCCAGCCAGGGAGTCAGCGCCGCCGCGGCGACCCCGGCCAGCAGGGCGGCGCGCAGCGCCGGCACCGCCTTCGGCCCGTCGCCGAGTTGCCCGCCGGTCCAGTAGCCGGCGGCCATGAAGGTCATCACCACGCCGATGACGGCGCCCCACTGATAGACCGAATAGCCGAAATGCGGCGCCATCAGCCGCCCGCCGAGGATCTCCATCATCATCAGCGACCAGCCCGCGGAGAAGGCGGCGGCCACCAGCGCGAAGGAGCGGAGGGACGGGCGGGCGGGGGAGGGATCGGGACCGCTCAAGTCCGGCGACCGAGGGTTCGTTGCAGCGCCCTATTCATCGGTCCCTGTCCTCTCCTTCAGCCCATAGACCTCGATCGGGTCGTTCAGCCCCTTCACCGGGTGCCAGCCGACCGAGACGAGGCGGCTGGCGCAGGCTTCGGCCACCTCGGCGGAGGTCAGGACGTTGCGCTCCAGCCGGCTGCACAGCCCCTCGATCCGGCTGACCAGATTGACCGCCGGGCCGATGACGGTGAAGTCCAGACGGTTGGCGGAGCCGATGTTGCCGTACATGACCTCGCCCATGTGCAGGGCGATGCCGCAGCGCAGGGTCGGCTGGCCCCAGGCGGAGCGCTCGGCGTTGCGGGCGGCCATGTCGGTCAGGGCCTCCTCCGCGGCGTCCAGCGCCTTGGTGCAGGCGGCGGCCCCGGTCGGGTCGCCCTCCTCCAGCGGGAAGATGGCCAGCATAGCGTCGCCGATGAACTTCATGATCTCGCCGCCGCGGCTTTCCACGGCGCCGCCCATGATCTCGAAATAGCCGTTCAGCAGCGCGATCAGCTCCTCGCGCGGCAGCCGGTCGGCCAGCGAGGTGAAGCCGCGCAGGTCGCAGTACCACAGCACCGCGCGGACGTTGGCGCCGGTGCCGCGCCGGATGTCGCCGGACAGGATGCGCGCGCCGGTGCGGTGGCCGACATAGGTGTCCAGCACCGTCGTCGCCAGCCGCCGCAGCGCCAGCGTCTCCAGCACCGCGCCCAGCGCCGGCAGCACCGCGTCGACCAGCGCCAGATCGGCGGTGGAAAAGCCGCCGGGCCGATCGGTGGTGAAGCTCAGCACGTTGCGCCGCCCCCCGGCGAAGAGCACGGTCATGGCGACATAGTCCGTCGCCCCCTGCGCCCGCAGCTCGGCGAAGACCGGGTAGGGCCAGGGCGGCTCCATCTGCTCCAGCCGATAGCGCAGGCCGTCGGCCCCGTCCTCGATCAGGGTGGCGAAGGGGCTGGTCAGATATTCGGTGCTGTTTTCCGTGCCGTGTGCGCGGGTGGTGGTCTCCACCTGCTCGGCGTTGCGGCGCCAGAAGAAGGCGATGGTGCGGATCTGCGGGTGCAGCAGGGGCAGCGCGCAGACGACACGCAACAGCGGGACGCCGGACGCCATCAGGCGCCGGCAGAAGCGGTCCATCATCGGCTCGAAGCCGGGTGCGTGCCGTCCTTCCAGCAACAGCCATTCGACGACTTCCCGCGCGGCGTCGTCGATGAATGGGGCCGCAGGTGTAGACGGTGCGGTGGCCGCGGGCGGTGCCATGCTCACGGATCGATAACCATAAAGATGCGATGCTTGATCTGTCGGCGGATTCTGCCCAAGTTTCGCCTACGCCGCCAGTGTTGTTCGGCGCCGATGGAGGATATCACCATGTTCATTCAGACCGAGCAGACGCCCAACCCGGCGACTCTCAAGTTCCTGCCGGGGCGTGACGTGCTCGGACGCGGCACCGCGGACTTCCCGTCCCGCGATGTTGCCGCCGCTTCGCCGCTGGCCCAGCGGCTGTTCGAGATCGACGGGGTCCAGGGCGTGTTCCTGGGCGCCGATTTCGTCACCATCACCAAGGCCGGTGACAAGGAGTGGTTCCTGCTGAAGCCGTCGATCCTCGGCGTCATCATGGAGCATTTCACCGCCAACCGCCCGGTGCTTCTGGAAGAGGCGGCCGGCGACGGCCATGCCGCCAGCGCGGACGACGACGAGATCGTCACCCAGATCAAGGAGCTGCTGGACACCCGCGTGCGTCCCGCGGTGGCCCAGGATGGCGGCGACATCACCTTCTACGGCTTCGAGGAGGGCGTGGTGTATCTGGAGATGAAGGGAGCCTGCTCCGGCTGCCCCAGCTCCACCGCCACGCTGAAGGCCGGCATCGAGAACATGCTGCGCCACTACATCCCCGAGGTGGTCGAGGTCCGCGCCGTCCGCTGACGGCATCCCACCGGACGGGCGCGGTCGGAACAGACGGACCGCGCCCGCCGGCGTGTCTCTGCGCCTATTCCGGAACCACGAACTGCATACCGAGCCAGCGCCAGCGCCCTTCGGGGCCCGGCAGGGTGCAGTTCACGCGCGTGCGGCCCGGCGGGAAGGGGTCGCGGATGCGCACCTCCACCCGGTCCTCCGTCACGCGCTCCAGCGTGGTGCGGCCTTGGCCGGCGGCGAAGCAGGCCAGCCGCGCGATGTCGCCGACCTCGTCCGACACGGTGAAGCCGATCGACGGCGGGTTGACGGCCAGCAGCGGATCGTCGGGCGTCAGGTCGGTCACCGGCAGGGGCAACGCGCTGGCGGCCAGCCGGAAGCGGTCCACACTGCCGAAACTCTCGTTCATCACGAAGCGGGGCAGGGCCGCCCGGTCGGCCTGCGGGTGCAGAACGCCCGATTGCTGGCCGAAGGCGGCGGCGAAGCCCTGCTCCGTCACGATGGTCCGCACCGCCGACGACACCTCGCCCTGCGGGTAGGCGAACAGGGTGGGGCGTTGGCCGGTCTCCGCCTGAAGCCGGTCGGCCATGCGGCGCAGCTCCGCCTTCACCTCGTCGGCGGGGCGGGACACCAGCGATTGGGTGGAGGCGCCGAGCCCGCCGAGGGTGACCCCGGCGGCGGCGAGCTGCCGCACCTCCGTCCAGCTCATGTGGGCGGGCGACCCACGGTCGATGGCGTCGGTCGCCACGAACAGGGTGAAGGGAAGACCCGCCGCCTTCAGCCGCGGCCACGCTTCGCGGAAGGCGGAGCGGCTGGCCTCGTCGATCGTGATCGCCACCGTCCGGTCGGGCAGCGGTGCGCCGCTGCGCAGCGCCTCCAGGATGCGGGGCAGGGGCAGGACCTGGTAGTCGCTGTCCTGAAGCTCGTCCAGATGGGCTTCGAACTGGTCGATCCGGATGCTGATGGATGGGGTCTGGTCCTCGCCGAACCGGTCGTAGGCGAAGACGACGGCGGTGCTCGCCGTTCCGTCCGCCGCGATGCCGGGGCTTCCCGCCAGGGCCTGGAAGGCCCAGGCGGCGGCCACGGCGAACACGGTGGCGGCGCGGCGGAACGGCATGGTGGCCTGTCGTGGGTCCGAAACGGTCGCGCGGCCGGACGGAGGGTCCGGGCTGCGCCACGGCTGGTGTGGCACAGGCACGCCGCCGGGAACAAGTCCGCAACACACACGCCGTGCTTCGGGCGCTTTCGTGATGCAGCCTTGCAACAACCCCTGTGACATTAGGCCCTATGACATCCGGTCGCGGACCCATCGTCCGGAGGCCGGATCGTCAGGGATCAGCCCATCATCAGGCCACCCAGGGCCGCGTCGGTCAGCAGAGGGTAGCGCTGCTCGTCCGGCAGTTGATAGTGCCACCACTCGCAGCTGTAATGCCGCCAGCCCGCCGCCGTCATGACGCCGAGAAGAGCGGCGCGGTTGCGCTGCTGCTCGGTGGTCAGGTCGGTGCGGCCATGGTGGGACTGCTCGGTCATGTCGTCGAAGCCGGTGCCCATGTCCAGCGGGCGCCCGGTCCCGTCGGCCAGCGTCAGGTCCACCGCGATGCCGCGGGAATGGGTGGAGCCGCCCGACGGATCGGCGATGTAGGAAGGATCGGGCAGCGCCCGCCACAAGGCCCATTGCGCCTCGACCGGGCGGAAGGCATCGTACAGCCGCAACCGGCAGCCGATGCCGCGCGCCAGCCGGATCGCCGCGCGCAGCGCCACCGCCGCATCGGGGTGCAGCAAGCAATGCGGGAACCGATAGATGGGCACCCCGGTCAGGTTGTCCGGCGTGGCGTACAGAAGTTCGATGTCGACGTCGAAGTCCGGTGGCGCGATGGGTGTGAGCATGATCCATGCCGTCAGGGAAGGTCGGGGCTGTCTATCACGCTCTTGACCCAGGCTTGAAGTGGGGCTTTGAAGATGGCGGATCTGACGACGCGTGTGAGGCGATGAGAGTTCTGGGACTGGACACGGCGACCTCCGGCTGTTCCGCCGCGCTGTGGGACGACGGTGCCGTCACCGTACGGCGGCGCGAGCCGATGGCCCGCGGGCAGGCGGAAGCGCTGGTGCCGCTGGCGCAGGCCGCGCTGGCGGAGGCCGGCTGCGCCTTCGACGCGCTGGACCGCATCGCCGTGACCGTCGGGCCGGGCGCCTTCACCGGGCTGCGCATCGCGCTGGCCGCGGCGCGCGGCTTCGCCCTGGCCGCCGGGCTGCCGGTGGTCGGGATCACCAGCTTCGACGCGATCGCCCACGGCTTGCCGGAGGCGGAGCGGGAGGGCCGCACCGTGCTGGTCGCCGTCGACTCCCGCCGCACCGAGCCGTTCCTGCAGCTGTTCCGTCCGGACCTGACGCCGTTCGGCGAACCGGCGATGCTGGATCCCGCCGCGGTGCCGGGTTGGCTGGACGGGCTGCTCGCCACCGAGACCGGAACCGGGCCGCTGCTGGTCGCCGGGGACGGGGCGGCCGCGCTGCGCCCGCTCCTGGAGGGACGTGCCGACCTCCATTTCGCCGCCGGGACCGGGACGCCCGACGCCGCCGTGGTCGCCGCCCTGGGCGCCCGGCGGGAGGTCGGGCTGCCGGCCCAGCCCTTCTACCTGCGCCCGCCCGACGTGTCCCTCCCACGGAAGACGGCATGACGGCGGTTCCGCCCGAGACGTCCCATCCGGTCCGTCTTCAGACCGCCGGCCTCGCCGACGCCGCGGTGATCGCGGCCTTGCAGCAGGGCTGCTTTCCCGACGATCCCTGGGGCAGCGAGGCCGTCGCCGGCCTGATCGGCCAGCCCGGCTTCTTCTCCGTGCTGGCCTTGCGGGATGGCGATGAGGGCGACGATCCGGTCGGCTTCCTGCTGGCGCGGGTCGCCGCCGAGGATGGCGAGATCATCGCCGTCGGCGTCCGTGCCGACGCGCGGGGGCAGGGCACCGGGCGGCGTCTGGTCGCGGCGGCGCTGGACGGCGCGCGGGCGCTGGGCGCCACCGCGTTGTTCCTTGAAGTCGCCGAAGACAATGGTATGGCGCAATCCCTGTATAAATCCTGTGGTTTCTTTGCCGTCGGCCGTCGTCCCGGCTATTACCGCAGAGCGGACGGAAGGGTTGCCGCCCTGGTGTTGCGGTATTCGTACACCGACGAATAAACATTAACCTTTCTGAATCCGCAGGCGGTGCACTCCGTCCGGCTCATCCGGATTTTCGGGCGTCACGGCGAGAATGGAGTGGCCCAGTTCGGCTAAGGATCGGGGCACGTTCTCCAAGGGCTCGCCAGCGTTCAGCCGGACTTCAAGCGTCTGCCCGGCCGCCATGCGCTCCACCGACAACTTGGTCTTGACGAAGGTTAACGGGCACACCTCGGTGGTGATGTCCAAAAACAAATCCGGAGATTTTTTTTCGTACACTGCTTCCTCTTTAAGAGCAAAGGATGGATATTGCACGCGGCCACAAACCTCTTTATATGGAGAGGAACGCCAAGCTGCGGAGCAAGCTTACATGAGCAATGGTAACCCTTCCAACGCGCTGTTGTCTCTGACCACGGAGATCGTGGCGGCGCATGTCTCGAACAATACAGTCGCTCTCGGCGATCTTCCGACGCTGATTGAGCAGGTGTACAAGTCACTCGCGAATGTCGGGACCGAGCCGGTTGCGACGGAGGAGCGTCCGCAGCCCGCGGTGCCCATCAAGAAGTCCGTCACTCCCGACTACATTGTGTGCCTGGAGGATGGCAAGAAGCTGAAAATGCTCAAGCGCCATCTGAAGACGGCCTACGACATGTCGCCTGAGGAATACCGTGACCGCTGGGGCCTGCCGGCCGACTATCCGATGGTCGCCCCGAACTACGCCCGCCAGCGCAGCTCGCTGGCCAAGCAGATCGGTCTCGGCACCCGCGCCCGCCGCGGCGCGGCCTAAGGTCCATCCCATCGGGCTTGTGCGTTGGTGTCCGGCGGACCGCCGCTGTTCGGTCCGCCCCGGAACCCCATCGCCCGGATGTGATCTTTTCTTCCTTCCCGCGTGATCATTACTGTCCCGCCTTGCCGCCGTCCCCGTTCGCCGGGGCCGGACCTTGTGGCTTGCCCGGAGTCCGGGCTCGCCGGGGGCGGGTTCGTCACGTTGCGGTTGACCGGCAGCCGGCCATTCGTGTTATCCCTGTTCCGTGCCCGACGGGTCTCCGGAAGGGGAACCGACGGTTGCCGCGACCCGAACAACGCCAGCGAAGCGTCGAGTATGGCTGATACAGGCACGGACCAGGGCAGCTCTTCGGATCTGCGCATGGGCTCCCTCGAAGTGCGGCTGGCCGAAAGCGCCGCCGAGATCGACTGGGCGCAGGCACTGCGCTACCGCGTCTTCTATGAGGAGATGTCGGCGGTGCCGTCGCCGGACATGGCCGCGCGCCATCGCGACTTCGACGATTTCGACACCATCTGCGACCATCTGCTGGTCATCGACCACGCCCGCGGCGACGGCCCGGAGTCCGTGGTCGGCACCTACCGGCTGATCCGCCGTCCGGCGGCGGCCAAGGCCGGGCGCTTCTATTCCAGCGACGAATACGACATCGGGCGGCTGGTCAGCTATCCGGGGGAGATCCTGGAGCTGGGGCGGTCCTGCGTCGACGCCGCCTACCGCACGCGCGGCAGCAGCATGCAGCTTCTGTGGCGCGGCATCGCGGCCTACGTCTTCCATCACGACATCGCGGTGATGTTCGGCTGCGCCAGCCTGCCGGGCACCGACCCGGTGGCGATGGCCGAGCCGCTCGCCTATCTCCATCACTTCCATCTGGCCCCGGAGGAGCTGCGCCCCGTGGCCCTGCCGGAACGCTACATCGGCATGGATCTGATGCCCCGCGACCGGATCGACCCGAAGCGCGCGCTGACTGTTCTTCCGCCGCTGATCAAGGGCTATCTGCGGCTGGGCGGCTTCATCGGCGACGGCGCGGTGATCGATCACCAGTTCAACACCACCGATGTGTCGATCGTGGTGAAGACGGACCTGATCACCAACAAATACTCCAAGCATTATGAGCGGCGCAGCCGCGACGCCCAGATCGCGTGACCCGCGATTGCATCAGGAGACGGGTGGCATGACGGCGGTGGATGCAACCGGTGCGCGCCCTCTGGGATCGCCGGTGCGTGGCGGCCTGCGTCTGGCGGTCTATCTGCTGTGGACGCTCCTGCTGGTTCCGGTGCAGGCGCTGGCCGTCGCTGTGCGCTCGCCGCTGCGCTTCCGGATACCGCAGTTCTATCACCGGGTCTGCGCCGCCATCCTGGGCATCGGGGTCGTGGTGCGTGGCCAGCGCGCGACGGACGGGCCGGTGCTGTTCGTCTCCAACCATTCCTCCTACCTCGACATCACGGTGCTGGGGTCGGTCATTCCAGGGTCGTTCGTGGCGAAGAGCGAGGTGGCCGGCTGGCCCTTCTTCGGAGCGCTGGCGAAGCTCCAGCAGACCGTCTTCGTGGAGCGCAAGGCCCGCGCCGGCGTGGAGAAGCAGCGGGACGAGCTGGGTGCCCGGCTGGACGCCGGCGACAGCCTGATCCTGTTCCCCGAAGGCACCTCCAGCGACGGCAACCGCACGCTCCCTTTCAAGACGGCGCTGTTCGCGGTGGCCGCCCGGCGCATCGGGGACCGGCCGCTGACCGTGCAGCCGGTCAGCATCGCGCCGACGCGGCTGGACGGCATCCCGATGGGGATCGCCTTCCGTCCCTGTTACGCGTGGTACGGCGACATGGATCTCGCCCCGCATTTGTGGACGGTCTTCACGCTGGGCCGCATGACGGTGGAGGTGGAGTTCCATCCCCCCGTGACCATCGAGGGCTTCTCCAGCCGCAAGGCCCTGGCCGACCATTGCCAGCGTGCCGTCGCCCGGGGCGTGGAGCGCGCGGTGTCCGGAAAGCCGCCGCCCCCCGTCGTTCCGTGACGGAAACTTTCCACACCACGGAATGGGCCGCGGAATGGGCCGCGAAATGAATGGTCGGCCTGCGGGCACGATTGACTCGTTTTCCCGCACTCGTGCTACCATATCGACAGGGTGCGATGCCGCGACGCGGCGGGTCGCGCGCCGGATTGCGCCGCTCGGACCGGTGCCGTCCAGGCGCGCGTTTTTGTATTGGTCAAGATCGCGGTTGGCCCAGATCGCGGTTGGTCGGATCGTTCAGTGCTGTGGAAGGGATCGTTGAGTAAGAAGCTCTTCATCAAGACCTGGGGTTGCCAGATGAATGTCTACGACTCCGCCCGCATGGCGGATGTCTTGGCACCCCTGGGCTACCGGCCGGTGGACGAGCCGGACGGCGCCGACATGGTGATCCTCAACACCTGCCACATCCGCGAAAAGGCCTCCGAGAAGGTGTTCTCGGAACTGGGTCGCCTGCGCCAGCTCAAGGACGTCAAGGCCGAGGCCGGCGATGGCCGGATGATCGTCGCCGTCGCCGGCTGCGTCGCCCAGGCCGAGGGCGAGGAGATCGTGGCCCGCGCCCCCTTCGTGGACATGGTGTTCGGACCGCAGACCTATCACACCCTGCCGGAGATGGTGGCGAAGGCCAGCCGCAAGACGGGCAGCGTGCTGAACACCGACTTCCCCGTGGAGTCCAAGTTCGACTTCCTTCCGGACGAGAGCGCCAGCCAGGGCGTCTCCGCCTTCCTGGCGGTGCAGGAGGGCTGCGACAAGTTCTGCACCTTCTGCGTGGTGCCCTACACCCGCGGCGCCGAGTTTTCGCGCCCCGGCGCCCAGATCGTGGCGGAGGCCCGGCGCCTCGTCGCCGGCGGCACGCGGGAAATCAACCTGCTCGGCCAGAACGTCAACGCCTGGCACGGGGAGGGGCCGGACGGCACGACCTGGGGCCTTGGGCGGCTGGTCCGCGAACTGGCGGACATCGACGGGCTGGAGCGCATCCGCTACACCACCTCGCACCCGCGTGACATGGAGGACGACCTCATCCGCGCCCACGCCGAGGTGCCGCAGCTCATGCCCTACCTGCATCTTCCGGTGCAGGCCGGGTCGGACCGCGTGCTGGCGGCGATGAACCGCAAGCACACGGCGGACGACTACCGCCGCATCGTCGACCGGCTGCGCGCCGCCAAGCCCGATCTGGCGCTGTCGGGCGACTTCATCGTCGGCTTCCCCGGCGAGAGCGACGCCGACTTCGCGGCGACCCTGCGCCTCGTCACCGACGTCGGCTACGCCCAGGCCTATTCCTTCAAGTACAGCGCGCGTCCCGGCACGCCGGCGGCGCTGGAGCATGGCCAATTGCCGGAGGACGTCAAGGACGCCCGTCTGGCCGCGCTTCAGCAGTTGCTGAACGCGCAGCAGCAGGCCTTCAACCAGAGCTTCGTCGGGCGCACCGTGCCGGTCCTCTTCGACCGCGTGGGCAAGCGCGCCGGCCAGCTTCTGGGCAAGAGCCCTTATCTGCAGTCGGTGCACGCCGACGCCACCGAGCGGCTTCTCGGCCGCATCGTGGAGGTGCGCATCGACGCCGCCCATCCGAACAGCCTTGCCGGCAGCGTGGCGACCGGTGAATACCGCAGCTCCGCCACCGGCACGCAACCCGTGGAGGCGACCGTTTGAACGGCTTGCCCGATCAGCGCCCTGACCAGCGCCCCGATCAACGCATTGATCTGAATTTCGACGACAACCGGCTGCTGCCGATGCTGTACGGGGAGCATGACCGCCACCTCGCCCGCATCGAGAACCAGCTGGGCGTCTCCCTGATTTCCCGCGGCAACACGCTGACCATCGCCGGTCCGGCGGAATCGTCGGAAGCCGCCCGTTCGGCCATCGACGCCCTCTATGAGCGGCTGAAGCGCGGCATGACCGTCGGCACCGGCGAGGTGGACGCCGCCGTCCGCATGGCGACCGGCGTCGGCGGTGCCGTGCGCGACCAGAATCTGGCGACGCTCAGCCGGGGCGAGGTCGCGGTGCGCACCCGCCGCAAGGGGGCCATCACCCCGCGCTCCCCCATGCAGGCGGCCTATCTCCAGGCGCTGGCGGAAAGCGAGATGGTCTTCGGGCTCGGCCCGGCCGGCACCGGCAAGACCTACCTCGCCGTCGCGCAGGCGGTGGCGCTGCTGACCACGGGCCAAGTGGACCGCATCATCCTGTCGCGCCCCGCCGTCGAGGCGGGGGAACGTCTGGGCTTCCTGCCCGGCGACCTCAAGGAGAAGGTGGATCCCTATCTGCGCCCGCTCTACGACGCGCTGCACGACATGCTGCCGGCGGAGCAGGTGAAGAAGCGGCTGGAGTCCGGTGAGATCGAGATCGCGCCGCTCGCCTTCATGCGCGGTCGCACGCTCGCCAACGCCTTCGTCATCCTGGACGAGGCGCAGAACACCACGCCGATGCAGATGAAGATGTTCCTCACCCGCCTGGGCGAGGGGGGCCGCATGGCGGTCACCGGCGACATCTCGCAGACCGACCTTCCGGCCGGCACCAAGTCCGGCCTGCGCGAGGCGCTGGACATCCTGGAAGGGGTGGAGGGCATCCGCTTCGTCCATTTCACCGCCGCCGACGTGGTGCGCCACCCGCTGGTCGCCCGGATCATCCGCGCCTATGACCGTGCCGAGGGGACCCGCGCCGCAAGCGACCGCACCGATGGCCAGCGCAAGCCCGCCCCCCGGCGGGCCGCCGCGGATGACGGCGGGCCGGCTGCGGAGGGAACACCGTGATGGCCGTCGATGTCGCCGTTTCACGTGAAGCGGGCGATTGGGCGGAGAACGCCGAGTGGCTGTGCGAGCGCGCGGCGCTCGCCGCGCTCGCCGTCACTTACGACGAGGAGGAGGGCCCGGCGGAACTGTCCGTCGTGCTGGCCGACGACGCGCTGGTGCACCGGCTGAACCGGGAATACCGTGGCAAGGACAAGCCGACCAACGTGCTGTCCTTCGCCCTGACCGAAGCGGAGGAGCCCGAACTGGGCGAAGACGCGCCGGTCATGCTGGGCGACGTGATCCTGGCTTGGGAGACCGTCGCCCGCGAAGCCGCCGAGCAGGGTAAAACCCCTTCGGACCATATGACCCACCTTGTGGTGCATGGCGTTCTTCATTTGCTCGGGTATGATCACGAGACGGATGACGAGGCCGAGGAGATGGAGCAGCTCGAAACCGACGTGCTCGCCACCCTCGGCATCGCCGATCCGTACGCCGCCACGCGCTCTCCGCCCGGGGAGCCGAATTTGGACGAACAACCGCCGGACCGATGAGCGAGATTTCCGACAGTCGAACGCCCCGTGAAGACGGGGCCGAAGATCAACAATCCTTGGGCCACCTGTTTCGCGGGTGGATGAGGACCGTCCTGGGGGGGCGCGACGACGCCACCCTGCGTGCCACGATCGAGGAACTGATCGAGGATCAGGACAGCGGCGAGGGATCGCTGGGGGCGGGCGAGCGCGCCCTGCTTGCCAACATCCTGAAGCTGCGCGACCGCACCGTCGACGACGTGATGGTGCCCCGCGCGGACATTGTGGCGGTGGAGGTGGACACACCGTTTCCCGCCTTGGTCCAGCGCATGGCGGAGGAAGCCCATTCCCGCCTGCCGGTGTTCCGTGAAACGCTCGACGACGTCGTCGGCATGGTCCACATCAAGGACGTGCTGGTGGCGATGGCCAGCCGGACACCGGTCGAACTCAAGGACATCGTGCGCGATCTCAGCATCGTCGCGCCCAGCATGCCGGTGGTCGACCTGCTGGTGCAGATGCGCCAGAAGCGCCAGCACATGGCGCTGGTGGTCGACGAGTTCGGCGGCATCGACGGCCTCGTCACCATCGAGGATCTGGTCGAGGAGATCGTCGGCGAGATCGAGGACGAACACGACGAGGAGGCGACTCCCCACTTCGTCGAACGCCCCGACGGATCGATCATCGCCGACGCCCGCGTTTCCATTGAGGATTTCGAGGACCGTGTCGGCGCCTTCCTGACCGAGGAGGAGCGCGAGGACATCGACACGCTCGGCGGTCTCGTCGTGTCGCTGGCCGGGCGGGTGCCGGGCCGCGGGGAGACGCTGACCCACCCCTCCGGCCTGGAGTTCGAGATCGTCGAGGCCGACCCCCGTCGCATCAAGCGACTGCGCGTCCGCACCGCGCCGGCCGAGAATTCCGCCCTGGCCGAGGTCGGGTAAGCCCCGCAGGGTTTTTCACCACGAAGACACGAAGGACACAAAGACGGCACAAAGAGGCTCTACCGCACCCCCGGGATCACGGGCGAAGCGGAGAGCGTCTTTGTGGCCCTTTTCGTGTCTTCGCGCCCTCGTGGCGATTCCGTTTCCAGACCGTCCCCCGTCCCGACAGCCGTCACCGGCCCACCCGCATCCGGAGTGTCACCCCTTGACCGTCACCGATATAACGACCACCCCAGCCCGGCTGGGCCGCCTGTCCGCGGGTCTGGCCGGGCTGACCGGTTGGCGCCGGCTGCTGGCGGCGGCGGGCTTCGGCGGGCTGGCGACGCTGGCCCTGCCGCCGGCCGACGCGGTGCCGCTGCTGCTGATCGCCTTTCCGGGTCTGCTCTGGTTGCTCGACGGGGCAGGGACCAAGCGGCAGGCCTTCGCGGTCGGCTGGTTCTTCGGCTTCGGCCATCACCTGCTCGGCCTCTACTGGATCAGCGCGGCGCTGTTCACCGACATCGAGCGCTTCTGGTGGGCGTTGCCGCTGTCGGCGGCGGGCCTGCCGATCCTGCTGGCGATGTTCACCGGCTGCGCCACGCTGCTGGCCTGGACGCTGAAGGGCAGGGGGCTGGGGCGGCTGGTCCTGTTTGCCGCCTCCTGGGCGCTGTTCGAATGGCTGCGCGGCCATGTCTTCACCGGGTTCCCGTGGAATCTCATCGGCTATGGCTGGACGGGCGTCCTGCCGGTTCTGCAGGGCGTCTCGCTGATCGGCATCTATGGGCTCAGCCTGCTGACCGTGTTGGTGGCGTCGCTGCCGGCGGGGCTGGCCGATCCGGCGGTGCCGCGCCGCCGCGCCTGGGGCGCGCTGGCCGCCGGGTTGGCGCTGTTCGCGGCGCTGGGCGCCTGGGGCGGGTTGCGTCTGGCCGGGGCGTCCGACGCGACGGTGCCCGGCGTGCGGCTTCGGCTCGTCCAGCCGGCCATCGACCAGCGGCTGAAATGGGCGGCGGGCGAGCGGGTGCGCAACGTCCAGCAGCAGATGGAACTCTCCGTGGCCCCCTCCACGGAATCCGCGACCGCCGAGCCGATCACCCACGTGATCTGGGCGGAGACCGCGGTGCCCCTGTTCCTTGACCAGGACGCCCGCCTGCGCCAAGCGCTGGGCTCGGTCACCCCGCCCGGCGGGTTGCTCATCACCGGGGTGCCGCGCATGGAAGCCGGGCCGGAGGGCGAGCCGCTCTATTACAACAGCTTGGCGGCGGTCGACGGCAGCGGGGCGGTGACAGGGCGCTTTGACAAGTTCCACCTCGTCCCCTTCGGCGAATACATGCCGCTGCGCCGCTGGCTGCCGGTCGGCGCGATCGCCGGCAACGGGGCGGAGTTCTCCGCCGGGCCGGGACCGGTGTCGCTCGATCTCAAGGGCCTGCCGCCGGTCAGCCCGCTGATCTGCTACGAGGTGATCTTCCCCGGCGCCGTGCTGCCCGCCGTGGCGGACGGCGCCGAACGGCCGCGCTGGATGCTCAATCTGACCAACGACGCCTGGTACGGCAACACCGCCGGCCCGTATCAGCATTTCGCCATCGCCCGGACCCGCGCGGTGGAGGAGGGGATGCCGCTGGTCCGCGTCGCCAACACCGGCATCTCCGGCGTGGTGGACCCCCACGGCCGCGTCACAGCCATGCTGCCGCTTGGTCACAGGGGTGTGGTCGACGCGGCCTTGCCGGAAGCGCTGCCCACCCCCACTCTCTACGGGAAGGTGGGCGACAGCGCGTTTGGGTTGCTTCTTTTGACCTGTTTCGCGGTCGGCCTGCGCGCACGACATCGCAGTTAGCGCAACCGAGACTCTTTTTTCAATCACGCGCATCGGGAGCGCTCGGGCGGCCTTGACTGCATACATGGATATGTCGTATCAAGGTTGCACAACTGTTTCAGGGAATTAGAGCAATGCAAGCAACGCCAGCGCGGGGCCGCCGGGCCACTGCCGGCCGTCCCAAGACGGGAAAGCCGAACCCGATCGACGTTCACGTCGGTTCCCGCGTCCGGTTGCGCCGGACCCTTCTGGGCATGAGCCAGGAAAAGCTGGGTGAGGCCATCGGCCTGACCTTCCAGCAGGTGCAGAAGTACGAGCGCGGCGCCAACCGCATCGGCGCGTCGCGCCTGTTCGATCTGAGCCGCGTGCTGGACGTGCCGGTGTCCTTCTTCTTCGACGACATGCCGGCGGAAGCCGCCGCGGCCCCGGTTGACGACGACGAGGGCGGCGCCGCCGGTTTCGAGGAGCGTTCGGGCGGCTACGAGCCGGATCCGATGGCCAAGCGCGAGACGCTGGAGCTGGTGCGCGCCTACTACCGCATCAACGACCCGTCGGTCCGCAAGCGCCTGTTCGAGCTGACCAAGGCCGTCGCCAATTCCGGCATGGTCGAAGCGGCCGAATAATACGGTTCAGAGACCCGAGCCGAGCAACCGGAAGCAATCCGGACGGCAGGAAGATTGGGGAACGCGGCCCTCCGGCCCGTTCCCCAAAGTTTTTTTTAGGCGAATTTCCGTGCCTCTCCTCCAACCCCGGGGAGATCGCTTGACCTGGAACGCAAACCTTGTCACATACGGCAAATGACTGGCTTTCCGTGGGTGCTGCGCCGGTCATCCCCAAATATTCTGTAAAATAGCCCCCGTCCATTGCCGAGGTTCGCCGTGGCCAAGCTCAACTACGTGTTCACCAGCGAGTCCGTGTCCGAAGGCCATCCGGACAAGGTGTGCGACCGCATCTCCGACGCCATCGTCGATTTGTACCTGTCGCACGACCCTTACGCCCGCGTGGCGGTGGAGACGCTGGCGACCACCAACCAGATCGTGCTGGCCGGTGAGGTGCGTGGGCCGGAGAGCATCACCCCCGACATGCTGGTCCAGGTCGCCCGCGCCGCGGTGAAGGACATCGGCTACGAGCAGGACGGCTTCCATTGGGAGAAGATGGACGTCAAGTGCTTCGTCCACTCGCAGTCCGCCGACATCGCGGTCGGCGTCGACGCCGCGGGTGAGAAGGACGAGGGCGCCGGCGACCAGGGCATCATGTTCGGCTACGCCTGCAACGAGACGCCGGCTCTGATGCCGGCGCCGATCTACTACAGCCACGCCATCCTGAAGTCGCTGGCCGAGGCCCGCCACTCCGGCGCCGCCCCGCAGCTCGGCCCCGATGCCAAGAGCCAGGTGACGCTGCAGTACGAGAACGGCAAGCCGGTGCGCGCCACCGCGGTGGTCGTCTCCACCCAGCATGCCGACGGTCTGACCCAGGAAGAGGTGCGCGAGATCGTCCGGCCGCACGTCATCAACTGCCTGCCGGCGGGCTGGATGTGCGACGAGGCGAACTTCTACGTCAACCCGACCGGCCGCTTCGTCATCGGCGGCCCGGACGGCGACGCCGGCCTGACCGGCCGCAAGATCATCGTGGACACCTACGGCGGCGCGGCCCCGCACGGTGGCGGCGCCTTCTCCGGCAAGGACCCGACCAAGGTCGACCGTTCCGCCGCCTACGCCGCGCGCTACCTCGCCAAGAACGTGGTCGCCGCCGGCCTGGCCGAGCGCTGCACGATCCAGCTCTCCTACGCCATCGGCGTGTCGAAGCCGCTGTCGGTCTATGTCGACACCCACGGCACGGGGAAGGTGGACGAGGATCGGCTGTCGGAAGTCCTGCAGAAGCTGGTCGACCTGTCCCCGCGCGGCATCCGCACGCATCTGGGCCTGAACCGGCCGGTCTACGCGCGCACCGCCGCCTACGGCCATTTCGGCCGCGAGGCGGAGGCCGACGGCGGCTTCTCCTGGGAGAAGACCGACCTCGTCAACGATCTGCGCGCCGCCTTCTTCTAAGACCGGCTTCTTCCAAGACCGGACCCGTTGGTCCGGGATGCAGGGGCCGTGCGGCCCCTGCACTCGTTTTGGGACCCTGCTGTTACAATGACCGATTCCTTCCTGGACTCGTCCAAAAGGCTCTACGGGCGGCGCAAGGGGCGCCCGCTCCGCAAGCGCAAGACCGAACTTCTCGATGGGCTTTTGCCGTCGCTGGAAATCCCGGCGCCGCAGCCGGGCGACCGGATCGACCCCCACGCCCTGTTTCCCAACCCCATGCGCGACGTTTGGCTGGAGGTCGGCTTCGGCAGCGGCCACCACATGGCGTGGCAGGCGGCGAACAACCGCGACGTCGGCGTGCTCGGGGCCGAGCCCTTCATCAACGGCGTGGCCGGCCTGCTCAAGCTGGTCGATGACGAGGGCGTTCAGGACAACGTCCGCATCCTGCCGGACGACGCCCGCCCGCTGCTCGACGCCCTGCCGGACGCCTCCATCGGGCGCGCCTTCGTGCTGTTCGCCGATCCCTGGCCGAAGAAGCGCCATTGGGAACGCCGGTTCATCGGCCCGGACAACCTGCCGCGCCTCGCGCGCGTGCTGAAGGACGGGGCGGAACTGCGTCTGGCCAGCGACGACATGGGGCTGGTGCGCTGGATGCTGGAGCACACGGTGCGGCACCCGGATTTCGAATGGACCGCGCGCGGCCCGTCCGACTGGCGCCATCGCCCGGCGGACTGGCCGCCGACCCGCTATGAGGAAAAGGCCATCGAGGCCGGGCGCAAGCCGGTCTTCCTGCGCTTCATCCGCAAGGCGCGGGGGTAGACACCACCGGCTCCCCATAATGCTCCACCACCGGGAACGGCTCGTAGAAATGGTGGAGCATCGCCTTCCAGCGGGCGTAGCGGTCGGACCCGCGGAAGCCTTCGGTGTGGTCCTCCAGCCGGTCCCAGCGGACGAGCAGAAGGTAGCGGTCCGGCGCCTCGAGGCACGGCCGCACCTCCAGCCCGAGGAAACCGGGAGTCGCGGCGATCAGGGGCTGCGCCTCGGCCATCGCCCGTTCGAAGGCGGGACCTTGGCCGGGCTTGACCGCCAGGAGGGCCGTTTCGAGGATCACGGTGCCATACCTCCTCAGGACGCTGCGCGTGGCTAAGGGTCGCCAAAGCCTTGGCTTTGCCTGGGACTTTACCCCCGCCGGACCCGCCCACCAAGCGCCTGGCATAGGACCTTGCGGAAAAGCGCTTGCGGCTTGCTCCGGAATGTCTATATTCACCGCATGAACCCATACGGATCGGCGGCTCGGGAAACCGGGCCGGCGGGACGCTTTGCGGGTGGGCCTTGGCCCACTTATTTTTTTATCAGCGTATGGAATCCCCGTGTTGGTCCCAGGGCGCTGTGCCAGGGGAGACCGCGGGGGCGGGTCAGGTGGAATGGAAGCAACCGGTCGTATCGAGCAGATCATCACGCCGTCGGTCGAGGCCATGGGCTACGAACTCGTGCGTGTGCAGTTGACCGGTGGGCAGCGCATGGTTCTGCAGGTCATGGCGGAACGCGCCGACGGCGCGCCCATGACGGTCGAAGACTGCGCCGACATCAGCCGCGCGATCTCCGCGGTGCTCGACGTTGAAGATCCGATCAAGAGCGCCTACACGCTGGAGGTCAGTTCGCCCGGCATCGACCGGCCGCTGACCCGTCTGAAGGATTTCGAGCGTTTCGCCGGTTTCGAGGCCAAGCTGGAGACCCGGCTCGCCGTCGATGGCCGCAAGCGCTTCAAGGGCATGCTGAAGGGCGTCGAAGACGGCCTCGTGTGCATCGAATCGGAACAGGGAGCCGCCCGGCTGGAGTTCGACAACATCCTGCGCGCCAAGCTGGTCTTGACGGATGAACTGATCCGCGCCAGCCAGGGCCAGGGTTGACGGCCGCTCCGGGCTTCACTCGAAGAACAAACGCCAGTCCAGGAAGTGTGACGGATGGAACTGCTGCAAGTCGCTGACGCGGTTGCCCGCGAAAAGAACATCGACCGGGACGAGGTCCTGGAGGCGATGGAGCAGGCGATTCAGAAGGCCGGGCGCTCCAAGTACGGCCACGAGCACGACATCCGCGCCCGCATCGACCGCAAGACGGGCGACATCCACCTGACCCGCCACCTGGAGGTGGTCGAGGCGGTGGAGAACGAGGCGACCCAGGTGACCCTCGCCTACGCCCAGCGCCGCAAGCCCGGCGCCCAGGTCGGCGACTTCCTGGTCGATCCGCTGCCGCCCATCGACTTCGGCCGCATCGCCGCCCAGACGGCCAAGCAGGTCATCGTCCAGAAGGTCCGCGACGCGGAGCGCAAGCGCCAGTTCAACGAGTACAAGGACCGCACCGGCGAGATCGTCAACGGTCTGGTCAAGCGCGTCGAGTACGGCAACGTCACCGTCGATCTGGGCCGCGCCGAAGCGATCCTGCGCCGCGACGAGCTGCTGCCGCGCGAGCACTTCAAGAACGGCGACCGCGTGCGCGCCTACATCTTCGACGTGCGCGAGGAAGCGCGCGGCCCGCAGATCTTCCTGTCGCGCACCCATCCGATGTTCATGGCGAAGCTGTTCGCGCAGGAAGTGCCGGAGATCTACGACGGCATCATCGAGATCAAGGCGGTGGCCCGCGACCCGGGCTCGCGCGCCAAGATCGCGGTGATCAGCAACGACAGCTCCATCGACCCGGTCGGCGCCTGCGTCGGCATGCGCGGCAGCCGCGTCCAGGCGGTCGTCGGCGAGCTGCAGGGCGAGAAGATCGACATCATCCAGTGGAACCAGGAGCCGGCGACCTTCATCGTCAACGCCCTGGCCCCGGCCGAGGTCGCCAAGGTCGTGATGGACGAGGACAACAGCCGCATCGAGGTGGTGGTGCCCGACGACCAGCTGTCGCTGGCCATCGGCCGTCGCGGCCAGAACGTGCGCCTCGCCACCCAGCTCACCGGCTGGGACATCGACATCCTGACCGAGCAGGAGGAGTCGGAGCGCCGCTCGGACGAATTCCGCACCCGCTCGCAGCTCTTCATGGAAGCGCTGGACGTGGACGACGTGATCGCCCATCTCCTGGTCGCCGAAGGCTTCACCTCCGTGGAGGAGATCGCCTACGTCGAGACCGAGGAGCTGGCCGAGATCGAAGGCTTCGACGAGGATGTGGCGGAGGAGCTGAAGCAGCGCGCCCTCAACTTCCTCGACGAGCAGGACGTCCGCATGACCGAGAAGCGCCAGGCGCTCGGCGTCGAGGACGCGGTGGCGGAAGTCACCGGCTTCAGCCCGACCCTGCTGGTGAAGCTGGGCGAGAACGGTGTGAAGACGATGGACGACCTTGCCGACCTCGCAGCGGACGAGCTGCGCGACATTCTCGGCAAGGAGGCCCCGACGGAAGACGAGGCCAACGAGATCATCATGGCCGCCCGTGCCCACTGGTTCGACGGCGAGGAAGGCGCGCCCACCGCGGCGCAACCCTCCACCGACGACCAGGCGGCGCAGAGCTGAGCCGGGACTTAGGACGCACAAACGGTACGGATGGTTGGGCTGAGCGACAGGAACGAACAGACTCCGGCGGACGGTGAACCGGACGACCTCCCGGTCGAAGGGGAGGCGCTGCTGCCGGCGGACCTGGAAAAAGGTCCGCTGCGCCGCTGCATCGCCACCGGAACCGTGCAGCCGAAGGACGGCATGATCCGTTTCGTGGTATCACCCGACGGCGAGATCGTGCCCGATCTGGAGGAACGGCTTCCGGGCCGCGGCCTCTGGCTGTCGGGGGACAAGGCGGCCTTCACGAAGGCTGTGGCAAAGAACATGTTCGCCAAGGCGGCGCGGCGCGCGGTGCGCGTCCCGCCCGATCTGGCGGAGCGGCTGGAGAGGCTGCTGGAGCGGCGGTGCCTGGATGCCTTCGGGCTGGCGCGCCGGGCCGGGCAGGCCCTGGCCGGATACGAAAAGGTGCGCGAGGCGCTGAAGACCAACCAGGTCGGACGCGCCGGACCGCCCTATCTGCTGGTCGAGGCCAGCGATGGTTCGCCCGACCAGCGGGGCAAGATCACAGCGCTGGCGCCGGACATGCCGGTCGTGGACCTGTTCGACGCCGCGGCGATGGCCGCGGCCCTGGGACGGGAAAACGCCGTGCACGCGGTGGTGGCGCGCGGGAAGCTGGCCAAGGGATTGGCCCGCGACTCCGCGCGTCTCAAGGGTATCAAAGGCTTTGTCGCCGGCTCTCCGCCGGCCGGCCACGTAAGCAACGTCTGACCATTCGGGAACCGATGACCGACAGCAACGACCAGGACCAAAAGAAAGTCTTGCACCTCTCCGGCTCCGGCAAAGGGAAGCTGGAGCTGAAGAAGCCGGTCGAGACCCAGGTCCGGCAGAGCTTCTCCCATGGCCGGTCGAAGCCCGTGACCGTGGAGGTCAAGCGTAAGCGGGCCGTGGAGAAGGGCGCCCTTCCGGGCGTGGCCGACGGCGGCGCCGCCGCGCGTCAGGCCGCCCAGGGCATCCCCGTCCGCGGTGTGCCGGGCCAGCGCCAGCGCGGCGGTGGCGGCGGCGCCGTCCGTCAACTGACCAACCAGGAACGCGAGGCGCGCATCCGCGCCCTGCAGGGGGCGGCTGAAGACAACCGCCGCCGCGCCGAGGAGGAGGCCGAGGCCGCCGTCCTGGCCGCCGAGGCCGCCGCCCGCGCCGCCGAGGAGGAGGCGTCCCAGCCGGCCCAGGTGGTCGAGGAGGAGCCGGAGATTCTCGACGCCGAGACTCTGCGCCAGCGCGAGCTGGCCGAGCTGCGCGGCATCGAGGAGGCGGAGCGCGCCAAGGCCCAGGAGGCCGAGCGCCGCCGCCAGGAAGAGGAAGCCAAGCGCAAGGAGGCCGAGGAGGCCAAGCGCAAGGACACCGAACAGACCCGTCCGCAGGGTGCGGGCGCCCGTCCCGCCGCCGGCGCCGCCGGTCCGCGCACCGCGGCCACCACGGAGGCTCCGGCCGCCCGTGGTCCGGGCGCTCCGGCCGCTCCCCGCTTCGGCGAGGAAGAGGACGACCGCCGCGGCAAGCCCGGGAACAAGAAGGCCCCGGCGCCGGCTCCGGTCCGCAAGGCCGCTCCGGGCGCCGACCGCCGCAAGGGCTCCAAGATGACCGTCTCGCAGGCGCTGAGCGACGAGGGTGGTGAGCGCACGCGCTCGCTGGCCGCCGTCCGCCGTGCCCGTGAGCGCGAGCGGCTCCGTCAGATGAGCCGTCAGGAGACGCAGAAAGTGACCCGCGACGTCGTGCTGCCCGAGGTCATCACCGTCCAGGAGCTGGCGAACCGCATGGCGGAACGCGGCGCGGACGTGATCAAGCAGCTCATGCGCATGGGCGTGATGGCCACCATCAACCAGACGATCGACGCCGACACGGCGGAGCTGATCATCGCCGAGTTCGGCCACCGCGTGCGCCGCGTGTCCGAGGCGGACGTCGAGGTCGGCCTGCGCGGCAACGACGACATCGAGACGGCGCTGATGCCGCGTCCCCCGGTCGTCACGATCATGGGCCACGTCGACCACGGCAAGACCTCGCTGCTCGACGCCCTGCGTCAGACCGACGTGGTCAGCCGCGAGGCCGGCGGCATCACCCAGCACATCGGCGCCTATCAGGTTCAGCTGGAGTCGGGTGCGAAGATCACCTTCATCGACACGCCGGGCCACGCCGCCTTCACCGAGATGCGCGCCCGCGGCGCCAACGTCACGGACGTGGTGGTGCTGGTCGTCGCCGCGAACGACGGCGTCATGCCGCAGACGATCGAGGCGATCCATCACGCCAAGGCCGCGAAGGTTCCGATCATCGTCGCCATCAACAAGATCGACCTGCCCGACGCCAAGCCGGAGCGTGTCCGCCAGGAACTGCTCCAGCACGAGTTGGTGGTGGAAGAGCTGGGCGGCGACATCCAGACCGTGGAAGTGTCGGCCAAGGCCAAGCGCAACCTGGACAAGCTGGAGGAGGCCATCCTCCTGCAGGCGGAAATCCTGGAGCTGAAGGCCAACCCGGAGCGCACCGCCGAGGGCGTCGTGGTCGAGGCCAAGCTCGAGCGCGGCCGCGGTTCGGTCGCCACCGTGCTGGTCCAGCGCGGCACGCTGAAGGTCGGCGACGTGTTCGTCACCGGGTCGGAGTGGGGCCGTGTCCGCGCCCTGGTCAACGACCGCGGCCAGAGCGTTGAGCAGGCCGCCCCGGCCAGCCCGGTCGAGGTGCTTGGCCTCAACGGCACGCCGCTCGCCGGCGACGACTTCACCGTCGTCGAGTCGGAAGCCCGCGCCCGTGAGATCGCCGAGTTCCGCCAGCGCAAGAAGCGCGAAGCCGCCAACGCGGCGTCGGCCCGCGGCTCGCTGCAGGACATGTTCAGCCGCATCCAGGCCGGCGAGGCCAAGGAACTGCCGGTCGTCATCAAGGGCGACGTGCAGGGCTCCATCGAAGCGATCTCCAACGCCCTGGAGAAGCTCACGGCGGAGAACACCGAGGTCAAGGTCCGCGTGCTGCACGCGTCGGTGGGTGCGATCAACGAGTCCGACATCACGCTGGCGAACGCCTCCAACGCGATGGTCATCGGCTTCAACGTCCGCGCCAACCCGCAGGCCCGCGACATGGCCAAGCGCGACGGCGTCGAGATCCGCTACTACTCGATCATCTACAACGTGATCGACGACGTGAAGGCGGCCCTCACCGGCATGCTGTCGCCGACCCTGCGCGAGCGTTTCATCGGCTACGCCGAGATCCGCGAGGTGTTCAACATCACCAAGGTCGGCAAGGTCGCCGGTTGTATGGTCACCCAGGGCACCGTCAAGCGCGGCGCCGGCTGCCGCCTGCTGCGCGACAACGTCGTCATTCACGAGGGCACGCTCAAGACGCTCAAGCGCTTCAAGGACGAGGTCAAGGAAGTGCGCGAGGGTTACGAGTGCGGCATGGCCTTCGAGAACTACGACAACATCCTGGCCGGCGACATCATCGAGGCCTTCGAGATCGAGGAGGTGGCGCGCGAGCTGTAAGCCCGCCGCCGCATCCCGGCTCACGGACCGGTTACAGATGACGTTACAGATGACAAGGGCGCCCATGCGCCCTTGTCGTGTTTTCGCGGAGGGACAGATCCCTCTCGCACCGCATTCGGGATCGACAGCATGAGAAAGAAACACGATCTGGCCGGAAAGCCGCCGTCCCAGCGCCAACTCCGCGTCGGCGAGGAGATTCGCCACGCCCTGGCGGAGCTGTTCCGGCGCGGTGACTTCCACGACCCCGAACTGGCGGAACTGAACGTCACGGTGACCGAGGTCCGGATCAGCCCGGACCTGCGCAACGCCACCGCCTTCGTCACCCCGCTCGGCGGCGGCCCGATGGACGAGACCTTGTCGGCCCTGCGCCGCGCCGCACCCTTCCTGCGCGGCCAGATCGCGCGCGCCATCAACCTGCGCCACGCCCCGACGCTGAGCTTCGAGGCCGACACCTCCTTCGACTACGCCGGGCGCATCGACGCCATCCTGCACAGCCCGGCGGTTGCCCGCGACGTCGGCTACCGCTCGCTCGCCGACCGTGTGAACGGCGACGACGATCATGACGACGAGGACGACGGCTGGGACGAGGAGGACGAGAACGAGACGGACGACCTCGACGACGACGACCTCGATCCCGATGATCTCGACGACGAGGACGACGACGACGAGGATGAGGGCAACGGCGGCGAGGGCGAGGGGCGCCGTGGCTCGTAAGCGCAAGGGCGAACCGATCCACGGCTGGATCGTGCTGGACAAGCCGGCGGGGATGACCTCGACGCAGGCGCTGTCCAAGGTGCGGCGCCATCTGAACGCCGAAAAGGCCGGGCACGGCGGCACGCTGGACCCCATCGCCACGGGCATCCTGCCCATCGCGCTGGGCGAGGCGACCAAGACCGTCTCCTACGCCATGGACGGCGAGAAGACCTACCGCTTCACCGTGGCCTGGGGCACCCGCACGACCACCGACGACCGCGAGGGCTCGGCGGTGGAAACCTCCGCGGTGCGTCCCGACGCCGAGGCGATCCGCGCCGCTCTGCCCGGTTTCCTGGGCTTCGTCGAACAGATCCCGCCGCAATACTGCGCGCTCAAGATCAACGGCGAGCGCGCCTACGACATCGCCCGCGAGGGTGAGGTGGTGGACATCGCCCCCCGCACCGTCCGCATCGACCGGCTGGATCTGATCGAGATCCCGGACGCCGACCACGCGGTGCTGGAGGTGGATTGCGGCAAGGGCACATACGTCCGCTCCATCGCCCGCGACCTCGCCGAACGGTTGGGGACGGTGGGGCACATCCGCGATCTGCGACGCCTGCGCGTCGGGTCTTTCACGCTGGACGGGGCGATTTCCCTGGACGATCTGACCGCGATGGAGCAAGGTGCCGCGGTCGAAAGACTTCTGCTGCCGATCGAGACCGCGCTGGACGACATCCCGGCGCTGGCCCTGACGGACGCGGAAGCGCACCGACTGAAGCACGGCCAGACGGTGGCACTCCTCACCCGGCAGGACCGCGAACGCCTCACGGCGCTGCGCGGCGATGTTGGTGGGGATGGCACCGTCATTGCGCTTTTCGGCGGCAAGCCGGTGGCGCTGGCGCGCGTGGAAGGGGCGGAGGTCCGTCCGGTGCGCGTTCTCAACCTATGAACGATGGAGACCCCGATGTCGATCACGCCCGATCGCAAGCAGGAACTCATTAAGGACTATTCGCGCGGCACCAACGACACCGGTTCGCCCGAGGTCCAGGTCGCGATCCTGTCCGAGCGCATCCGGAACCTGACCGAGCACCTGCAGGGCCACAAGAAGGACTTCCACTCCCGCCGTGGTCTGCTGGTGATGGTCGGCCAGCGCCGCCGTCTTCTCGACTATCTCAAGAAGAAGGACAACAGCCGCTACGCCACGCTCATCGAGCGTCTGGGCCTGCGTCGCTGATTTCCAAAAGGCGTCCGTCCTGGTGACCGAACATCCGTCCCGATCAGCGCTCGACCCGCCGCACCGCGTTCCGGTGCACCGGGGAGCGTCGCGCCGGTCGGGACGTTCGGTTGTTCGCGAAGGCATGTTCTAGTCAGACGGCCGGCCCGGACCTTCCGGGACCGGCCGTTTGATTTTTTAGCCCTTTTCGGGTTTTGCCCTTTGTTGGGTTTTCACATGCGGGGTCCGACGACCGATGACCCCGGCTTAGGCCAGCAATCCGGCGGGCCTAGGTGTCGGATGGAAGGAAGAATCCATGTTCAAAGTTTTCCGCAAAGAAATCGAATGGGGTGGACGCAAGCTGACGTTCGAGACGGGCAAGATCGCTCGTCAGGCCGACGGCGCGGTGCTGGTCACCTATGGTGAGACCACGGTCCTCTGCACGGTGGTCGGCGCCAAGTCGCCGAAGCCGGGCGTCGATTTCTTCCCGCTGACGGTCAATTACCAGGAAAAGTCCTTCGCAGCCGGCAAGATTCCCGGCGGTTTCTTCAAGCGTGAAGGCCGCCCGACGGAGAAGGAGACGCTGGTCAGCCGCCTGATCGACCGTCCCATCCGTCCGCTGTTCGCCGATGGCTTCCGCAACGAGACGCAGGTCATCTGCACCGTGCTGAGCCATGATCTGGAGAACGATCCGGACATCGTCGCGATGGTCGGCACCTCGGCCGCGCTGACGATCTCCGGCATCCCGTTCCTGGGTCCGATCGGCGCCGCCCGCGTCGGCTACATCGACGGCCAGTATGTGCTGAACCCGACCATGGACGCCATTGACGGTTCCGCGCTCGACCTCGTGGTCGCCGGCACCCGCGACGGCGTGCTGATGGTCGAGTCGGAAGCGCAGGAGCTGACCGAGGAGGTCATGCTGGGCGCCGTCGTGTTCGGCCACACCGGTTTCCAGCCGATCATCGACGCCATCATCGACCTCGCCGAGGAATGCGCGAAGGAGCCGTGGGACCTGCCGGCCCCGGCCTATGACCGCGCCGCCGTGAAGGCGAAGCTGCGCGACACCGTTGGCGCCGACGTCGAGGCTGCCTACACCGAGACGGTCAAGCAGGTCCGCTACGAGAAGATCGGCGCCGCCAAGGCGAAGGCGCTAGAGACCCTGGCCGAGTCCTTCGAGACCCAGGCCATCGCGACCGAGTTCAAGGAGCTGGAGGCCGACATCCTGCGCGGCGCCGTCCTGAAGACCGGCCGCCGCATCGACGGCCGCGACACCAAGACGGTCCGCCCGATCGTGTCGGAGGTCGGCGTGCTGCCGCGCGCCCACGGTTCGGCCCTGTTCACCCGCGGCGAGACGCAGGCCCTGGTCGTCACCACGCTGGGCACCAGCCAGGACGAGCAGATCATCGACGCGCTGGAAGGCGAGTACCGCGAGCATTTCATGCTCCACTACAACTTCCCTCCGTACTCGGTGGGCGAGGCCGGCCGCATGGGCTCGCCGGGCCGCCGCGAGATCGGCCACGGCAAGCTGGCGTGGCGCGCCATCCACCCGCTGCTGCCGAAGAAGGAAGACTTCCCCTACACGCTCCGCGTGGTGTCGGAAGTGACCGAGTCCAACGGCTCGTCCTCGATGGCGACGGTCTGCGGCACCTCGCTGTCGCTGATGGACGCCGGCGCGCCGCTGCCGCGCCCGGTGGCCGGCATCGCCATGGGCCTGATCAAGGAAGACGACGGCTTCGCGGTCCTGTCGGACATCCTGGGTGACGAGGATCACCTGGGCGACATGGACTTCAAGGTCGCCGGCACCGAGAAGGGCATCACCGCGCTCCAGATGGACATCAAGATCACCTCGATCACCGAGGAGATCATGAAGATCGCCCTGGGCCAGGCCAAGGACGGCCGCCTGCACATCCTGGGCGAGATGGCCAAGGCGCTGACCGGCGCCCGCGAGGCGGTGAACGAGAACGCCCCGCGCATCACCGTGATCAACATCCCGAAGGAGAAGATCCGCGACGTGATCGGCTCCGGCGGCAAGGTGATCCGCGAGATCGTGGAGCAGACCGGCGCCAAGATCGACATCGAGGACGACGGCACGGTCAAGGTCGCCGCGGTGGACACCAAGGCCGCCCAGGCCGCCATCGACTGGATCAAGGGCATCGTCGCCGAGCCGGAAATGAACGTGATCTACACCGGCAAGGTCGTGAAGGTCGTCGATTTCGGCGCTTTCGTGAACTTCCTGGGCTCCCGCGACGGCCTCGTCCACATCTCCGAGCTGGCGGCGCAGCGCGTCGGCAAGGTGTCGGACGTGGTGTCGCAGGGTGACTCGGTGAAGGTGAAGGTCATCGGCTTCGACGACCGCGGCAAGGTGAAGCTGTCGATGAAGCAGGTCGACCAGGCCACCGGCGAAGACCTGACCAAGAAGGACGGCCCCGCCGCCTGATGATTGGGTTTCCCCCTCCCTCGCACCAGCGGGGGAGGGCGCCTCTCTTCCCCCTCCCCTGCGACAGCGGGGGAGGGTCGGGGAGGGGGCAAGGCGCCGAAAGGCGCCTTTTTCTTTGTCTGACCCCCTAAAGCCGCTCCGCCCCGAACGTGTCGCAGGCGTTCAACTGCCCCGTCTCCAGCCCTTTGCGGAACCATTGCACCCGCTGGGCGGAACTGCCGTGGGTGAAGCTGTCCGGCGTCACCGTGCCGCGGGACTGGCGCTGCAGCCGGTCGTCGCCGATGGCGCTGGCCGCCGTCAGGGCCTCCTCGACATCGCCGGGCTCGATGATCTGGCGCTCGCGGTTGGCGTGGTTGGCCCACAGCCCGGCGAAGCAGTCGGCCTGAAGCTCCAGCCGCACCGACAGCCCGTTGGCCTCGGCCTTGGACCCGGCCTGCCGCTGGGCCTGCTGCACCCGGTCGGAAATGCCCAGCAGGTTCTGCACATGGTGGCCGACCTCGTGGGCGATCACATAGGCCTGGGCAAAGTCGCCCGGCGCGCGGAAGCGGTCGCGCAGGTCGCGGTAGAAGCTGAGGTCGATGTACACCTTGCGGTCCAGCGGGCAGTAGAAGGGTCCCATCGCCGCCTGGGCGAAGCCGCAGCCAGAATCCACGGTGCCGGAGAACAGCACCAGCGCCGGGTCCTGGTAGGTGCGGCCGATCTGCTGGAACTGGGCGGCCCAGGTGTCCTCCGTATCGGCGAGGACGACGGAGACGAAGCGCTTCAACTCGTCGTCGCCACCGTCGCGTGGGGCGTCGGATTGCTCGTAACGGGCCTGTTCCTGCGGGGCGGTGCCTTGCAGCAGGTCCAGCGGGTTGATGCCGAGCAGAAGCGAGACCACCACGATCACCGCCAGCCCGCCGATACCGATGCCGCCACGTCCGATGGGGATGCCGATGCCGCCGGTGCGGAACCCGCCGCTTCCTGGCGTGCCGCGCCGGTCCTCGACATTCTCGCTCTCGCGACCGTCCTGCCACCGCATCGCCCGCTCCTCCCCCGACGCACTGCCAGAGGAAAACCAGCGAGGGGGCTTGGCTGTTCCGGCGCTCCGCCGGATGCGTCAACCACGCGCTTGACCGCAAGCGGGGCCGTGCCATTTCCTAAGGCATGAACCACCGCTCCTTCGTTCCGACGGAACCCGCAACCGACACCGGCCCGCTGCCCTTTCGCGTGTACTGGTGGCAGGCTCTGGTCTTCTGGCTGCTCACCAACACTTATGGCGTGTTCGAGCGGGGCGGGGAGCCCTTTCCCGGCTATCAGCCCTCGCCGCTGCAGCCGCCGGGCTGGGCCTTTCCCGTCGTCTGGTTCAGCATCAGCCTGATCCAGCTTTGGGGCTGCGTCCGGCTGCTGAACGCGCCTTGGACGATCCGCTGGCGCCCGGCACTGATCGGGATGCAGGGGGCGCTTTGGCTGCTCTACGCCAGCTTCGGATTCGCCTATTTCACGATGGGAAGCCCGATCCTGGCGGCGGCCTGGACCATCGCCTACTTCATCATCGCCTCGACCTGCGTGCTGCTGGTCTGGCTGGACGACCGCGCCATCGCGGCGAGCTGGATGCCGCTGGTGCTGTGGACCGGCTTCGCCTCCATCGTCGCCGTCCATGGCGTCGTCCTGAACCCGGACCCGCTGTTCGGGCTCGGGCCGGGGCTGGGGACGCGCTGATCAGCCGCGGTAGCGGTGCGTCGCCCCGGTGAAATCCTCCGCCAAGTATCCACCTTCGCCGTTGGGGCCGCCCTCGCCGTCGGGCCGCACCCAGCCCGGCGCGGCGGGCGCCTTGCCATGCCCGCCGGGGATGTCCAGCACGTAGGTCGGTTGGCACAGGCCGGAGACGCGCCCGCGCAGTCCCTTCACCAGCGCCTGTCCCTCGGCCAGGGTTGGCCGGAAATGGCTGGTGCCGGCGGCGAGGTCGGGGTGATGCAGGTAATAGGGTTTGATCCGGTTGCGCACCAACCCCCGGAACAGCGCCTCCAGCGCCGCCGCGTCGTCGTTGATGCCCTTCAGCAGCACCGTCTGGCCCAGCAAGGGGATGCCGGCATCGGCCAGCCGGGCCAAGGCGCCGCGCGCCTCTTCCGTCAACTCGCTGGCGTGGTTGACGTGGACGGCCATCCAGGTCGCCAGTTCCGGTGCCTTCAGCGCCTCGACCAGCTCCGCCGTGACGCGCGCCGGGTCGGCGACCGGGATGCGGGTGTGCAGCCGGACCACCCCGACATGGGGGATGTCGGACAGGCTGCGGACGATGTGGGACAGGCGCCGCGGCGACAGCAGCAGGGGATCGCCGCCGGTCACCACGACCTCCCACACCTCGGGATGCGTACGCACATACGCGAGCGCGGCGTCCAGCTCCTCGGGCGACAGGGCCTCGCCGCCGGGGCCGACCATTTCCCGCCGGAAGCAGAAACGGCAATAGACCGCGCAGGCGTGCAGCGGTTTCAGCAGGACACGGTCGGGATAGCGGTGGACGATGCCCTTCACCGGGCTGCGCACCACGTCGCCGATGGGGTCCTCGCGTTCCTCCGGCGCGGTGTACGCCTCCTCGGGGGAGGGGATGTACTGCGCGTACAGGGGATCGCCGGGCGCGGCGTTCTCCAGCGCTCCCAACAGGTACGGAGTCAGGGCGATGGCGTAGCGGTCGGCCACGGCGGCCACGGCTTCGCCCGCCGCAGGCGTCATCAGCCCGGCGGCCACCAGATCGGTCACGCTGTGGGCTGCCTTCATCGCTCGTTCCCGATCCACCGCTTTGCGCCTAGTATGAGAGGCCCGCTCTTACTCCCGCAGGACCCATGCTGTCGACTCTTCCCCGCCTGATCGGCCACCGCGGCGCCAAGGAAAGCGCGCCGGAAAACACGCTCGCCAGCCTGCGCGAAGCCGCCCGCCAAGGCGCCGCCTGGGTCGAGGTGGACGTGATGCTCACCCGCGACCGCGTGCCGGTGCTGATCCACGACGACACGCTGGAACGCACCACCAGCGGCGCCGGTCCGGTGCCGGACCTGACCCTGGCGGAGCTGAAGGCGTTGGACGCCGGCTCCTGGTTCGACGCCCGTTTCGCCGGCGAAACGGTGCCGACCCTGGAGGAGGCGCTGGGCTTGATCCGCAAGTTGGGCCTTGGGCTGAATCTGGAGATCAAACCCTATCCCGGCCAGGAGGTGCCGACGGCGGAAGCCGCGCTGGATCTGCTGAAGCGGCTGTGGCCCGGCGGCCTGCCCCTGCTGGTGTCCAGCTTCGAGGTGCCCTGCCTGGAGGTGGCGCGCGATCTGGCGCCGGACATCCCGCGCGGCTACCTGCTGTGGGACCCGCCCGCCGACTGGGCGGCCATCGCCGACCGCATCGGCGCGGCCACGCTGAACGTCCACCAGAACCGCCAGACGGCGGAGAGCGTCGCCGCCTACCGCGCCACCGGGCGCCCGGTGCTGGCCTACACGGTCAACGAGGCGGCGCGGGCGCGCACGCTGTTCGGCTGGGGCGTGGCCGGCGTCTTCACCGACGCGCCGGGCCGACTGGCGGCCGAGCTGGCCAAACAGACGCTCCCGTAAAGCGGTTGCCCTTGGGACCGTCGGTTGACGTTTGGGGAAAAGTCGCCGTGACAGATTTTTTTCTAACACCGCGAATCCGCTCGTCCGCACGGAAATTTCCTCATATATAGATCGCTCATGGCGGCCGGGCCGTCGGGGGCAGGACTCCCGGCGGAGTTTTTCGTCGTCTTTCGGGTCGCGCTGTCCGGGCGCCCACGCGCGGGCGCTCTCATGGTCTTGGAGGTTTCGTTGAAGGCGCTTAAGCCGTTGCTGATGTCTGGCCGGGAGGTTCTGCCGCTCGTCGAGGGTGGCAAGGGAATTGCCGTCTCCAACGGGGAAAGCTCGGGCGCCTGGGCGGCGGCCGGGGGGATCGGCACATTCTCGGGCGTGAACGCCGACAGCTACGACGAGAACGGGAATCTCCTGCCGCAGGTCTATCACGGCAAAACCCGCCGCGAACGTCATGACGAGCTGATCAAGTTCGGCATCCAGGGCGGCATCGCGCAGGCGCGCATCGCGCACGAGACGTCGAACGGCCAGGGCCGCATCCACATGAACGTCCTGTGGGAGATGGGCGGCGCCGAACACATCCTGCACGGCGTGCTGGAAGGCTCGCAGGGCATGATCCACGGCGTCACCTGCGGCGCCGGCATGCCCTACCGCGTGGCGGAGATCGCGGTGCGCTACGGCGTGCACTACTACCCCATCGTGTCCTCGGCCCGCGCCTTCCGCGCCCTGTGGCTGCGCGCCTACCACAAATTCCGCGAGAACCTGGGCGGCGTGGTCTACGAGGATCCGTGGCTGGCCGGCGGCCACAACGGTCTGTCCAACTCCGAGGACCCGCTGAAGCCGGAGGATCCGTTCCCCCGCGTCCTGGCGCTGCGCCAGATGCTGAACAGCTTCGGCCTGAACGACACCCCCATCGTCATGGCGGGCGGCGTCTGGTGGCTGTCGGACTGGGAAGACTGGATCGACAACCCCGACCTCGGCCCGGTGGCCTTCCAGTTCGGCACGCGCCCGCTGCTGACCCAGGAGAGCCCGATCTCCAACGCCTGGAAGCAGCGTCTGCTGACGCTGAAAGAAGGCGACGTCTTCCTGAACCGCTTCTCGCCGACGGGCTTCTATTCCTCCGCCGTCAAGAACCCGTTCCTGATGGACCTGATGGCCCGGTCGGAGCGTCAAGTGGCCTATCTGCCCAAGCCCGTGGGCGAGCATTCCGCCGAACTGCCGCTGGGGCCGCGTGGCCGTCCGGTCTATGTGACCGAGACGGACAAGGCCCGCGCCGAGGGCTGGCTGTCCCAGGGCTTCACCAGCGGCCTGAAGACGCCGGACAGCACGGTGATCTTCGTCACGCCGGAGCAGGCGGAGCGCATCCATCGCGACCAGGTGGACTGCATGGGCTGCCTGTCGGCCTGCAACTTCTCCAATTGGGCGCAGAACGAGGAAGGCACGAACGGCAAGCGCGCCGATCCGCGCTCCTACTGCATCCAGAAGACCCTCCAGGCGGTCAGCCACACCGACGACTGCGAAAATCAGCTCATGTTCGCCGGTCACAACGCCTTCCGCTTCGCGTCGGACCCCTACTACAAGGACGGGTTCATCCCGACCGTGAAGCAGCTGGTCGAGCGGATCGCCACCGGCTACTGACGCCGGCGGCCGCGGGTTTGCGGGGGGCGCTTGCCCCCTGACCTGAAATCGTTCTAAAGTGAGCGGGCTGCGGCGGATCGCCGCGGTCCGTTTCGCGTTTCGACTTTGTGACCTGAACCACGGCGAACAGACGACGATGACTGGCACCCGACCCTTCAAGCGCGCCCTCGACCGCCTGCAGACGGCAGGTTTCCGCCCGACGCGCCAGCGTCTGGGGCTGGCCCGCCTGCTGTTCGAAGGGGAACACCGCCACGTCACCGCCGAGCAACTCCACACTGAGGCGATGGGGGCGGACCTGCGGGTGTCGCTGGCCACGGTCTACAACACGCTGAACCAGTTCACCGCCGCCGGCCTGCTGCGCGAGGTGGTGGTGGAGGCGGGCAAGTCCTACTTCGACACCAACATCAGCGACCATCACCATTTCTTCCTGGAAGGAACGGGCCGGCTGGAGGACATCCCCGGTGACGACGTGGTGGTGCAGCATCTGCCGCCGGCCCCGCCGGGCACGCGCATCGCGCGGGTGGACGTGATCGTCCGGCTGAGCGCGGACCAGGGCGGCGACGACCGCTGAGGGCCATGCGGCCGACGGCTGCTGCTGGAAAAAATCCGTCTCCCAACCGGGTCTTCGGAGAATTTCCGGAACATTGACGCGTTTTGGGAGCAATGGCATAAGCCGTAGCCGAGGCTCGGCCGCCGGAGGCCCCACGCCCGCGCGCGGCCGGGCCGGACAGAACCCCGTCTGGAGAACGCCGCCATGTCGCTGAAGGGCACGAAGACCGAGCAGAACCTCAAGGCGGCCTTCGCGGGTGAGAGCCAGGCCAACCGCCGTTACCTGTATTTTGCCCAGAAGGCCGACGTGGAGGGTCACAACGAGGTCGCCGCGGTCTTCCGTTCCACCGCGGAGGGCGAAACCGGCCACGCCCACGGCCATCTGGAGTTTCTGGAGGAGGCCGGCGATCCGATCACCGGCCTGCCCATCGGCGACACGGTGAGCAACCTGAAGGCCGCCATCGCCGGCGAGACCCACGAATACACGGACATGTACCCGGGCATGGCCCGCACCGCCCGCGAGGAAGGCTTCGAGGAGGTCGCGGACTGGTTCGAAACGCTGGCCAAGGCCGAGCGGAGCCACGCCGGGCGGTTCCAGAGGATGCTGGACCAGCTGTCGTCATGACGGTGCGCCGGACCGAGATCACCCGCGCCGACATCCTCCCCCTGGACCGCTACGCCCTTGAACGCGCCGCCCGCCGCAGCGCGCTGGTCGCCGTGAAGAGGAAACGCCGCGTCGCGGTCGGCCCCTACGCCCTCGTCCATTTCGAGAATTACGAGACGATGTGGCAGCAGGTCCACGAGATGCTCTTCATCGAGCGGGGCGGCGAGGCGCAGATCGACGGCGAGCTTCGCGCCTACAACGGCCTGATCCCCAAGGGGGAGGAACTGGTCGCCACGGTGATGTTCGAGATCGCCGACCCGGTGCGGCGCGCCGCCGAGCTTGGCCGGCTGGGCGGGGTGGAGCGGACGGTGACGCTGCGCTTCGCCGGCCACACGGTCGCGGCCCGTCCGGAGGAGGACGTGGAACGCACGAACGAGGCTGGCAAGGCGTCCGCCGTCCATTTCGTGCATTTCGACTTCACGCCGGAGCAGATCGCCGCCTTCCGCACTCCCGGGACGGAGGTGATCCTCGGCATCGGCCATCCCCGGTACGGCCACATGGCGGTGATGCCGGAGGCGGTGCGGGCGGAGCTTGCGGGGGATTTCGGGTAAAGGGCGCTGTTGCCCGCCCGTTATTCGAACGTCTCGTCCTTGTAGGCGCCCCAGAACTCCCCGCGGGTCATCCAGCCGCGATAGCCCTTCAGGTCCACCTCGCACCACTCGCCCTTGCACTTGCGCAGCCAGCCGATCACGCCCGGCTGGGCGCGGGCCACGACGGCGGCGTCACTGTGGGGTTCCTTGCGGACGGTGCGGATGTCGCCGGTGATGACGACGCTGCGTTTGCCCGACAGCATGCTCTGGTGCACCCAGCCCTCGCTGCCTTCCCAGTCGCGGATGCGGCGCCAAGTGTCGAATTCCTGGGTGATCTCCACCGGCATTTCCTTGCGGGTGAACACCCATTCGATGGGGTAGCGCACGTTGGGGCCGGTGCGCGCGTTCACCTCGCCCGAGCGCAGCGACACGAAACGGGGGATCGGCAGGCCCGACGCGTGGGTCGGGTCCTTCTCGCGCCGCCCGCCTTCCGAGGCGTCGGCGGTGGACGGCGTGACCGGCGCCAAGGCTGCGACGGCCAGCGCCAGAACGGCGAGAGCGCGGCGGATGGCAGACGTCGTCGGCAACGGCAACACCGGCAGCCCCGTGCTGTGAGATCGGATGGATTTAAGTCGGAGGCACTATAATTAGGGGTAGCCGCCGGGGGCAAGCGCTAGGCGCGGGCGGGCGCACGGCGTCGGTTCTTGTCACATGGCGGGTCTGTTCATGAGGCTGACCGCCGCGCCGAATCGTCACTGCCATCTGGACAGCTTCCCAGCCGCTTGATAGGACAAGCGTCGGCCCGGAATGGGGGAGGCACCGTCCAATGACCGAAAAGAAGAAGCCGCTCGTCGTCGTCACCCGGAAATTGCCCGACGTCATCGAGACGCGGATGATGGAGCTGTTCGACGCCCGGCTGAACTCCGACGACGAACCCTTGACCCACGCGCAACTCATCGAGGTGGCGCAGGCGGCCGATGTGATGGTCCCCACCGTCACCGACCGGATCGACCGCGAGGTGATCGAGAAGGCCGGGCCGCAGCTCCGCCTCATCGCCTCCTTCGGGACCGGCGTGGACCACATCGACCTGAAGGCGGCGCGGGAACGCGGCATCAGCGTCACCAACACGCCGGGCGTCCTGACCGAAGACACGGCGGACATGACGATGGCCCTGCTTCTGGCGGTCGGCCGCCGGGTGGCGGAAGGCGAGCGGCTGGTCCGCTCCGGCCAGTGGAAGGGCTGGGGGCCGACGACAATGCTCGGCCACCGCATCCAGGGCAAGCGGCTGGGCATCCTCGGCATGGGCCGCATCGGGCAGGCGCTGGCGCGACGGGCGCGGGCCTTCGGCATGTCGATCCATTACCACAACCGCCGCCGCGTCTATCCGGACGTCGAGCAGGAGCTTGAGGCGACCTATTGGGAGAGCCTGGACCAGATGCTGGCGCGCATGGACGTGGTGTCCATCAACTGCCCGCACACCCCGGCCACCTACCATCTGCTGTCGGAGCGGCGGCTGAAGCTGCTGCGCCCGCATTGCTTCATCGTCAACACCTCGCGCGGCGAGGTGATCGACGAGACGGCGCTGACCCGGATGCTGTCGAAGGGCGAGATCGCCGGTGCCGGCCTGGACGTGTTCGAGCATGAGCCGGCGGTGAACCCCAAGCTGCTGCGGCTCGACAACGTGGTCCTGCTGCCGCACATGGGCTCCGCCACCATCGAGGGCCGGATCGACATGGGCGAGAAGGTCATCATCAACATCAAGACCTTCGCGGACGGCCACGCCCCGCCCGACCGCGTCCTGGAAACGCTGCTGTAACGCTGTGTGCGGAGAGGGCGTCTACAGGACGCCCTCATACAGCACGGCCACGGGAATCTCGATCCCGACCGAGGGGAAGCGCAGCGTTCCGCCTCCGATGACGTCGCGGCCATCGTTCCCGGCTTGCTCGACGTTGGTCCACCCGGAACGGCAACATCGACCTGGAACCAGGCATCGTCACGATCGGGCAGGCGGATGCCGGCCTCGACCCGCGCCCGGCAGGGCCGGCGGAGACGTTTCCCGAACTCGACGACCATGTTGGCCGCGAGAAGTGTGTGCGCGTCGGACGGGGGCGCCATCCAAGGGGGAGCCGCGGTTACTCCGCAGCCAGCCCGCCGCCCAGCTCGATCCGCACCTCCACCACGCCGGGCTCGTCCAGGTTCTCCTTGCGGATGAAGCCCAGGGCGCGGCACATGCCCAGCATGTTGGTGTTCTCGCGCAGGACCTCGCCGTAGACCTCCTTGATCCCACGGGAGCGGGCGTAGTCCAGGATCTTGTTCATCAGCTGGTAGCCCAGCCCTTGGCCCTTCATGTCCGACCGCACCATCACGGCGTATTCGGCGCGCAGGTTGTCGGGGTCGGCGGTGATGCGCACCACGCCGTACATGATGGTGTCGCCGGTCTCCGGGTCCGGCCCGACGGCGACCAGACCCATCTCGCGGTCATAGTCGATCTGGGTCAGGCGGGCGGCGGCCTGGTGCGACAGCCGCTTCAGCGGCGCGAAGAAGCGCAGCCGCAGATCCTCCTGCGTCTGATTGGCCACCATGTGGTGCACCAGCGGTTCGTCCTCCGGCAGGATGGGGCGGACGAGGAACTGGCGGCCGTCCTTGATGGTGATGCGGTCCTCCAGCCCCTTGGGGTAGGGGCGGATGGCCAGACGCTTGGCGCCGGGCAGGGCCGGGACGCCGACTTTGATGCGGGCGTCGAGCGCCAGCACGCCCTCCGCGTCGGCGAGCAGCGGGTTGACGTCCAGCTCGGCGATTTCCGGAAAGTCGACGATGAGCTGCGAGATCTTGTTCAGCGTCAGCGCCACCGCTTCCAGATCGACCGCGGCGCGCGAGCGGTAGCCCTGCAACTGGCGCCAGATGCGGGTGCGGCCCATCAGCTCCGTCGCCAGCTTCATGTTCAGCGGCGGCAATGCCAGCGCATAGTCCTCCACCACCTCCACCCCGATGCCGCCCTCGCCGAACAGCAGGACGGGGCCGAACAGCTCGTTCTCGGTCATGCCGACGATCAGCTCGTAGGCGTCGGCGCGCACCGCCATCTCCTGGACGGTGAAGCCCTCGATGCGGGCGTCGGGAACGGCCTCGCGCACGCGGGCCAGCATGGCCTCGGCCTCGGCCTTGACCTCCGCCGGCTCGGTCAGGTGCAGGGCGACGCCGCCGACGTCCGACTTGTGGGTGATGTCCGGCGACAGGATCTTCAGCGCCAGCGGCCCGCCGATCATTTCGGCGCAGTGGGCGGCCTCGTCCGGCGTGTCGGCGCGGCGGGTGTCCACCACCGGGACTCCGTAGGCGGCGAGCACGCGCTTGGCCTCATACTCGCTCAGCCAGTCGCGCTTCTCGGCGATGGCGCGCGAGATGATCTTGCGCACCGTGATGCCGTCAGGCTGGAAGTCCTCCGGCACCGACGGCGGCGTCTCCATCAGCAGCTCCTGGTTCCGGCGGTATTCCACCAGATGCAGGAAGGCGCGCACCGCGTGGCTGGGCGTGTCGTAGGTGGGGACGCGGTTGGCGGCGAACAGCTTGCGCGCCTCCGCCGCGGTGTTGTCGCCCAGCCAGCTCGTCAGCACCGGGTGCTTGCGCGTCTTGTTGGCGATCATGGTGTCGACCACCGCCTGCGCCGCGGCCAGCCCGTCGGTCACCGCGGTCGGGCAGTTCAGCACCAGCACGGCGTCGTTGTTGGGGTCGGCCATCAGCGCGTTCAGCGCGTCGGCGTAGCGTTTGGGCGGGGCGTCGCCGCCGATGCGCAGCGGGTTGCGGGCGCTGCCGGCGCCCAGCGCCTTCTCCAGCGCGTCCATCGTCTCCGGCGCGAACTGGGCCAGCCGCCCGCCGGACAGGATCAGGCTGTCGGTCGCCATCACGCCCATCCCGCCGCCGTTGGTCAGGATGGCCAGCCGGTCGCCGGTGATCGGCGCCCCGGTGCCCAGCGTGCCCACCGCGTCGAACAGCTCGTCCAGCCCGGTGACGCGCAGGATGCCGGCGCGGCGGAAGGCGGCGTCATAGACGGCGTCGGACACCGCCAGAGCCCCGGTGTGGGAGGTCGAGGCCTCCAGCGCCTCGTCGGTGCGGCCGGACTTGATGACGATCACCGGCTTCTGGCGGGCGGCGGAGCGCGCCGCCGACATGAACTTCCGGGCGTCGCTGATGCTCTCGATGTAGAGCAGGATGGCGCGCACGGTGGCATCGCCGGCCAGATAGTCCAGCAGGTCGCCGAAATCGACGTCCGCCTTGTCGCCCATGGAGATCAGGTGCGAGAAGCCGATCCCCCGCGCCGTCGCCCAGTCGGCGATCGAGGTCACCACCATGGACGACTGCGCGACCAGAGCCACGTCGCCCTTCTTCGGCGTGACATGGCCGAAGCTCGCGTTCAGCCCGCGTCCCGGCACCATGATGCCCAGGCTGTTGGGGCCCAGGACGCGCATCAGGTGGGGTTTCGCCGCCTCGCGCAGGGTCTGGGTCTGCTCCTTGGAAAAGCCGCTGGAGATGACGATGGCCGCCTTGGTCCCGCGCTTGCCCAGCGCGTCGACGGTGGCGGGCACCGTGGCGGCGGGGGTGCAGATCACCGCCAGATCCGGCGTGATCGGCAGCTCGTCCACCGTCTTGTAGGTCAGCACCCCCTCGACCGCGCGTTCGCCGGTCACCGGCATGATCGGACCGTCGAACCCGGCGTTGAACAGGTTGCGGGCCACCACGGCGCCGATGGTGTTCGGCTTTCGGGTCGCCCCGATCAAAGCGATGGACGCGGGTTTGAACAGGCGGTCGAGGTTGCGAACGGTCATGGCCGGGTTCCGGAGTTCGTCTCACACAGCAAGGCTCGAACAGCCGCCATTCCGCTAGAGATCGGACCGGGGCCGTTGACTTGCAATCAGCGGTAAGGAGGCAATCGCAGGACGGGAACGCGACCGATCGCCGCTCATGTTGCGGTGCAACATACACATTGGTCATACCTTTGTACAGGCGCCCTTTGTCGCGCCCCTCTTCCGCACCGGATATCCCCGCCGCTCATCGGGGCTTGAGCGTGCGGGCGCGATGCTCCACCCTGTTGACCCTCAACGGAAAATCAGGGAGCGGGAGCCATGAAGGTCGGGATCGTCGGGGCCGGCGCGGTGGGCGCCACGGCGGGATTCGCCATGGTGATGAGCGGTGCGGCCAGCGAGGTCGTGCTGGTCGACATGAACGAGAAGCTGGCCGCAGCCCAGGCGCAGGACATCGCCCACGCCGTGCCCTTCGCCCGCGCCGCCCAGGTGCGCCACGGCGGCTATGAGGCGCTGGCCGGGGCCGGCGTGGTGGTTCTGGCTGCCGGCGTGGCGCAGCGGCCCGGCGAGACGCGCCTGCAACTGCTGGAGCGCAACGCGGCGGTCTTCGGCGCCATCATCCCGGCGGTCCTGGCGGCGGCGCCCGACGCCATCCTGCTGGTGGCGACCAACCCGCTGGACGTGATGACGCAGATCGCCACCCGCATCTCCGGCCTGCCGCCGTCGCGGGTGATCGGCTCCGGCACGATTCTCGACACCGCGCGGTTCCGCGCGCTGCTGGCCGACCGGCTGGGGGTGACGCCGAAGTCGGTGCACGCCCATGTGGTGGGCGAGCATGGCGATTCGGAAGTCCTGCTGTGGTCCGGCGCCACCGTGGCCTGCCTGCCGGTGGACCGTGGCGCCGAGCGGCTGAAGCGCCCCCTGACGGCGGAGGACCGCGCCGCCATCGACGAGGGCGTGCGCCGGGCCGCCTACCGCATCATCGACGGCAAGGGCCACACGGCCTTCGGCATCGGCGGCGGCCTGTCGCGCATCGTGGCGGCCATCGCCGGGGACGAGCGCGCGGTGCTGACCTGCTCCATCCTGAACGACGAGGTGCTGGGGGTGCCGGACGTGGCGCTGTCGCTGCCGCGGGTGATCGGGGCCGGCGGCGTCCTGGAGACGGTGATGCCCGACATGTCGGACGAGGAGACCGCGGCGCTGAAGCGCAGCGCGGAGATCCTGAAGGAAGCGGTGACCTCGGTGGAGAAGTCGCTGCCGTGATCGGGTGAGGGGAGAAAGCGGGGCCGGTCCGCGTTGCAGGACCGGCCCCGCGGTGCGGAGCCGGCCCTTGCAACCCGTCCAGTCGAGAGGCGCGTCAGACCACCGGGCCGGGCTGGCCCTTGTTGGCGGCGGCGGCGCGCTCGATGCCTTCCTGGATCTTCTTGGCGGCTTCCTGCTCGTCGCCCCAGCGCAGGATCTTCACCCACTTGCCCTTTTCCAGATCCTTGTAGTGCTGGAAGAAGTGGGCGATCTGCTCGGTGGTGATCTCCGGCAGGTCCTTGTAGGACTTCACGTTGCTGTAGAACGGGTGCAGCTTGTCGACCGGAACGGCCAGCAGCTTCTCGTCCTCGCCGCCTTCGTCCTCCATGAACAGCACGCCGATCGGGCGCGAGCGCAGCACGGCGCCCGGGATGACCGAATGGCGGCCGACCACGCAGACGTCCACCGGGTCGCCGTCACCCGACAGGGTGTGCGGGATGAAGCCGTAGTTGCAGGGGTAGTACATGGCGGTGTGCAGGAAGCGGTCGACGAACATCGCGCCCGACTCCTTGTCGATCTCGTACTTCACCGGCTCGCCGCGCAACGGGATCTCGATGACCACGTTCACGTCCCACGGGGCGTTCTTGCCGACCGGAACCTTGCTGAGATCCATGGAAAACCATCCTTCGACTGCAAAAGCGGGTTGCGCTTGGTTGTGGACGCGGGCCAAAGCTCCCGGCGCCGCGCGCGCGGAGTTTAGGCAGAAGCGGGCATAAGTCAAAGCCACTTGCGCAGGTGCGGCAAAGGGACGAGCCTTCGCCATGCCTCTCATCCTTCTTGCGCTGCTCTGTCTCGCCTTTTTTCCCCTTGCGGCACGGGCTGAAACCCCCGCGAAGGCTGTCCACGCCATCGCCATGCATGGGAACCCCGCCTATCCGCCGGGCTTCGCGCATTTCGCCTACGCCAATCCCGCGGCGCCGAAGGGCGGCACGCTGCGCCAGGCGGTGACCGGCGGTTTCGACACGCTGAACCCCCATGTGGTCAAGGGGGTGCCGGCCCTGGGGCTTGGTTTCGTCTTCGAAACGATGCTGACCCGTTCGTGGGACGAGCCCTTTTCGCTCTACGGCCTGCTGGCCGAGAGCCTGGAGGTGCCGGAGGACCGCAGCGCCGCCGTCTTCCGCCTGAACCCCGCCGCGCGCTGGCACGACGGGACCCCGGTGACCGCCGCCGACGTGCTGTTCTCGCTGGAGGTGCAGCGCGCCCACGGCACGCCGAACCGCCGCCAGTATTACGCCAAGGTGGCGAGCGCCGAGGCGCCGGACGAGCGCACCGTCCGCTTCGCCTTCGCCCCCGGCCCGGACGGGCGTTTCGACCGCGAGATGCCGCTGCTGATGGGGCTGATGCCGGTCCATGCCAAGGCGTGGTGGGCGGGGCGGGACTTCGCCGCCACGACGCTCGACCCGCCGCTGGGCAGCGGCCCCTACCGGATCAAACAGGCGGAGGCCGGGCGCCGCATCGTCTACGAGCGGGTGGCCGATTACTGGGGGCGGGACCTGCCGGCGCGGCGCGGGCTGTTCAACGCCGACACGCTGGATTTCACCTACTACCGCGACGACTCGGTGGCTCTGGAGGCCTTCCTGGCCGGGCAGGGCGACGTGCGGCGGGAATCCGACCCCGCCAAATGGGCCACCGGCTACGATGGTCCGGCGCTGCGCGCGGGGCGGGTCGTGCTGGAGGAGTTGCCGCACCGCCGTCCGGAGTTCGCCCGCGGGCTGATCTTCAACACGCGGCGTCCCCCGTTCCAGGACATCCGGGTGCGGCAGGCGCTCGGCCTCGCCACCGATTTCGCCTGGATCGGCAAGACCCTGTTCCACGGCGCGCTGGTCCGCACGGCGAGCTACTACCCGAATTCCGAACTGGCGGCGGAGGGTCTCCCGGGGCCGGAGGAACTGGCGGTGCTGGAGCCCTTCCGCGACCGCCTGCCGCCGGAGCTGTTCATCAAGCCCTTCACCCTGCCGCACATCGATGGCAGCGGCCCGGCGGGGGCGCGGGGCAATCTGCGCGAGGCGCTGCGCCTGCTGGCAGAGGCCGGCTGGCGGGTGAGCGGCGGGCGGCTGACGGACGGGGCGGGGCGTCCCTTCGCCTTCGAAATCCTGCTGGGCAATCCGGCGGACGAGCGGGTGGCGCTGGAATACGCCCGTTCGCTGGAGCGGCTGGGCATCGCCGCCACGGTGCGCACGGTGGACAACGCCCAGTACCAGGCGCGCCTCGATCATTTCGATTTCGACATGACCCTGCGCTGGTGGATTTCCAGCCTCTCGCCGGGCAACGAGCAGCTCTACTATTACGGCTCCGAGGCGGCGGACCAGCCGGGCAGCCGCAATTATCCCGGCATCCGCGACCCGGCGGTGGACGCCATCGCCGCCTCCATCGCCGAGGCGCGGACGCGCGCCGACCTCGTGGCCCGCGTCCGCGCGCTCGACCGGGTGCTGCTGTGGGGCCATTACATGGTGCCGCTGTTCCACAGCCCGGCCGACCGCATGGCCCGCTGGTCGCGGCTGAAGCACCCGGAGGTGACGCCCCTCTACGGCCCGCTGGTCGAGTCCTGGTGGATCGAAGAGGGCGGCTGAGCCTCCCCATGCCCATCATGGATCCGGTAGGCGTGCAGGATCAGCTCCACGACGGCGTTCAGGTCCTCGAAGCGGTCGGTGTTGACGATCAGGTCGTACTGCAGCGGATCGGCGTTGGAGATCTTGAAGAACTGCTTGAAATATTTGGCGCGGGCGGCGTTGATCCGCTGCACCTCGTGCAGCGCGTCGGCGACCTTGGCGGGATCGCCGCCGGCCAGCCGCGCGGCGCAGACCTCGTCCGAGCCGACGATGCGGACGCGGAAGCGCGGCGCCCCGCGCAGCAGCAGATGCGCCCCGCGCCCGACGATCACCCCGCCGCGGAAGGCGATGCCGTTGACCACGCGGGTCAGCAGCCGCTGGTACTCGGTCAGCGGGTCGTGCAGCCCCATCAGGCTGGCGTAGAGGAACATTCCCGCCCGTCCCGGCAGCTTTTCGTCGAGCTGGCGCATCAGCGCGGGATCGGAGGTGGCCGTGGCCACCACGGCGTCGAGGATTTCCTTGTCGAAGCAGGACACCCCCAGCGACTCGGCGAGCTTCGCCGCGATCGCCTCGCCGCCGGTGCCGTGCTCGCGGGCGATGGTGACGACGGGGGGCGGGGACTCCAGCGGGCCGGAGCGGGGCCGGTGCGGCTGAAGCTGGTCGGTTCGGATGTAGGTCAGAAGCGCCTGGAATTCGTCGCGGGCCATGGCTTCCCTCCGCGAACGGTTGCGACGCCTCCAGTGTCCGGCCGGGCGGCGGCGGGGTCAACGACGCCCAAGGGGGAGGGGCACGCGGTCGCACCCCTTCCGCGCGCCGCCGAAAAGGCCCTACAGAACCCGGACCGCGATCACCGTCAGCAGGACGACGATGATCCACAGGGCGATGCGCTCGCTGATCCGGCGTTCCACCCAGCGGTCGAGCATGTGCTTGATCGAGTGGGGGTGCAGGCGCAGACCGCCGTCGGCCAGCTCGGCGGCGGCGCGTTCGGCCTGGTTCACCAGCCGCGGCAGGCGGCGGAACGTCGACACCGCGGCCTCCAGATCGTCGAGAATCTGGGCCTCCGGCCCGCGGTTCTCGCGCATCCAGTCCTCAATCAGCGGGCGCGCCAGCTCCCACATGTTGATGTCGGGATTCAGGATGCGGCCCACCCCTTCCGCCGTCAGCATGCTCTTCTGAAGCAGAAGGAGCTGCGGCTGGGTCTCCATCTCGAACTGCTCGGTCACCGCGAAGAGCTGGGCGAGCAGCCGGCCGACGGAGATCTCGCTCAGCGGCTTGTTCTGCAACGGCTCGCCGATGGCGCGGCAGGCCTGGGTGAAGACCTCGATCGACTGGTGGCGGGGGACGTAGCCCGCCTCGAAATGCACCACGGCGACGCGGCGGTAGTCGCCGGTCAGGAAGCCGATGAGCATGTCGGCGAGGTAGGTCCGCGTCGCCCGGTCCAGCCGGCCCATGATGCCGAAATCGACGGCGGTGATGTTGCCGTCCTGGGTGACGAACAGGTTGCCGGGATGCAGGTCGGCGTGGAAGAAGCCGTCGCGGAACACCTGGTTGAAGAAGCTGGCCGAGGCCTTCGCCAGGATCTCGTCGCGGTCGTAGCCGGCGGCGTCGAGCCTTTCCGACTCGTCCACCTTGAAGCCGCGGATGCGCTCCAGCGTCAGGACGCGGCGCGCCGTGCGGTCCCAGTCGATGGCCGGCACGTTGAAGGTGGGGTCGTCCTTGAAATTGTTGCCCAGCTCCGACGCCGCCGCGGCTTCCATCCGCAGCTCCATCTCCAGGCGGGAGGTGCGGGCGAAGGTGTCCACCACCTCGCGCGGGCGCAACCGCTTCAGCTTGGGCATGACCATGACGGCCAGCTCGGCCAGCCAGTAGAACAGGTCGATGTCCCGCTCGAAGGCGTTCTCGATGCCCGGCCGCAGAACCTTCACCGCGACCTCCCGCCCGTCGGCGGTGACGGCGAAATGCACCTGCGCGATGGAGGCGGCGGCGACCGGCACCTCGTCGAAGCTGCGGAACAGCTTGCCGATCGGAGCGCCCAGCTCCTCCTCGACGATGGCGCGGGCCTGGGCGCCGGGGAAGGGCGGCAGCTTGTCCTGAAGCTCGGCCAGATCGAGCGCCATCCGCTCGCCGACGAGGTCGGAGCGGGTGGACAGCAGCTGTCCCAGCTTGATGTAGGTCGGCCCCAGGTCGGCCAGCGCGCGGGCCAGCCGCTGGCCGACGCGGCCCGGCTCCTTGGCGTTGCCGACCCAGCGCCAGAACAGCGCGAAGCCGGGGGCGGTCTGCGGCAGCGTTTCCGGCAGCGCGTTGTAGCGCGCCAGCGTGCGGCCGATCACGAAGAGGCGGCCGATGTTTCGGGCGGTCCGGAACAGCATCCGGTCAGATCCGCCAGCCGGAATGGATGGCGGCGATGCCGCCCGTCAGGTTGCGCACGCGCACCGCGCCGAAGCCCGCGGCCTCGATGCGCTTGACCAGGGCCTGCTGCTCGGGGAAGCGGCGGATGCTCTCCGCCAGATAGCGGTAGCTGTCCTCGTCCCCCGCCACCATGCGGCCGAGCCGCGGCAGGACCTGGAAGGAATAGACGTCGTAGATCTCGCGCAGGACCGGAAGGACCACGTGGCTGAACTCCAGGCAGAAGAACTTTCCGCCGGGCTTCAACACGCGGCGCGCCTCGGAAAGCGCGGCGTCGATGCGCGTGACGTTGCGAAGGCCGAACGCAATGGTGTAGGCGTCCACCGAACGGGAGGCGATGGGCAGCCTTTCGGCGTCGCCGACCGTCCAGTTCACGCCGGTCAGCAGGTTCCGGTCGTAGGAGCGGTCGCGCCCGACCCGGACCATCGACTCGGTGATGTCGCAGACCACGGCCCGCCCGCCGCCGCGCTCCAGGAAGCGGAAGGCGATGTCGCCGGTGCCGCCCGCCACGTCGAGCAGCGTCATGTCGGCCCGCGGGGCGACCATCTCCATCAGCGTGTCCTTCCACAGCCGGTGGATGCCGCCCGACATCAGGTCGTTCATCAGGTCGTAGCGCCCGGCCACGCTGTCGAAGACGGCGCGGACGAGGCCGGACTTGGCGTCGGGGTCGACGGGGCGGTAGCCGAACCAGTTCCCTTCGGCCCCGGCGGACACGCCGGTGGCCTGGGCCGGAGCTGCGGGCTGGGACGGGGCGGAGGGGGTGCGCGGATCGGTCATGGCGCGCAACATAGCGCGCGGTCTGGGCTTGCGCCAGCCGGGGCGTTGCCGTGACGCACCCCCGGCGCGCGGTTTTTGCGGGCTTGACCCGGCGGCCCGCCTTCGCCACCGTGCCGCGGGTGGACGATGGGGGACGGACGGGGGGACCATGGCCACGCTGCAGGAAGCCCTGCTGGTCGCCTTCGACCTCCAGCGGGAGGGGCGCTTCGCCGAGGCCGACTCGGTCTACGGGCAGATCCTCGACGCCGTTCCCGGCCATCCGCCGGCCCTGCATCTGCGCGGCCTGCTCCTTGCCCAATGCGGGCGGCTGGAGGAGGGCTGCGCGCTGGTCGAGCAGGCCATCGCCGGAGCCGACCTCCAGGGCGGAAGCCAGCCCGACCTGCACGCCAACCACGGCAGCCTGCTGGAGGCGCTGGGCCGCTTCGACGCGGCGGCGGAGGCGCTGGCCCGCGCCGCCGCCCTCGATCCGGAGCGCGTGGCGCTTCTCAACAATTTCGCGGTGCGCCGGCTGGCCGCCAACGATCCGGCCGCGGCGGAACAGGCCCTGCGCGCGGCGGTGGCCGTTCGGCCGGGGCTGACCGATCCGCGCATCAACCGCGCCCAGGCGTTGGACGCGCTGGGCCGGGCGGACGAGGCGCTGGTCCAGCGGCGGATCGCCGCGCTGCTGGCGCCGGACGACGTCGGTCTGCTGGGGGCGCTGGCCCTGCGGCCCGACGCGGGGGAGGGGGAGCTGCGCCGTGCCCTGCGGCTCGACCCGGAGCGGGCGGTGTTGTGGAACCAGCTGGGCGCGCGGCGGAAGGACCGCGGCGCGCTGCCCGCCGCCCGCGGCGCCTATGAGCGCGGTCTGGCGCTGGACCCCGCCGACGCCGCGCTGTGGAACAACCGGGCCAACGTGCTGAAGGGGCAGGGTGATCCGGACTGTGCGCGGGACGCCCTGCGGCGGGCGGCGGCGCTCCAGCCGGAGTCGGCGCCCATCCGCAACAATCTCTCCGACGCCCACACGCTCTGCGGTGACCCGGAGGCGGCGCTGGCCGAGGCCGAGGCGGCGCTCGCCCGCGACCCCGCCCTGGCCGACGCGCGGCTGGCGCGGGCCTCGGCGCTGCTGGCGCTCGGGCGCTTCGCGGAGGGCTGGGACGCCTGGGAGGACCGCTGGACTGCCGAGCCCTGGTGCCGCACCGTCGGGCGCTTCCCGCAGCCGCTGTGGACCGGGCAGCCGCTCGGCGGCGGACGGCTGCTCGTCTGGGGCGAGCAGGGGGTCGGCGACGAGCTGATGTTCGCCACTCTGCTCCCGTTGTTGACGCAATCGTCAACGGAGGAGACGCAATCATCAACGAGGGCGTCGGCCGGCTGTCTGCTGGAATGCGACGCCCGGCTGGCGCCGCTGTTCGCCCGCTCGCTGCCGGAGGTGGAGGTGGTGCCGCGCGGCCCGCTGCCGGACCCGCGCCTATCCGCCCCCGACATTGCCGCGCAGATCCCGTCGGGCGGCCTGCCGCGCCTGCTGCTGCGCGCCGAGGAGGATGTCCGCCGGCTCCGCCCGATCCTGACCGCCGATCCGGCGCGGGTGCCGGCGCTTCGGCGGAGGGGCCGGCGGCCCCTGGTCGGCATCGCCTGGCACACCACCAACCCGAAATGGGCGCGTCTGCGCAACGTGCCGCTGGCCGATCTGGCGCGCACGCTGCACGCCGTGGGCGCCGACATGGTGGTGCTGCAATACGGCGATTGGGCGGGGGACGTGGCCGCCCTGGCGGCGGAGGGCATTGCCATCGCGTTGCCGCCCGGACTGGACCGCAAGGACGACCTGGACGGGCTGGCCGCGCAGATCGCCGCCACGGACCTCGTCGTCACCATCGACAACGCCACCGCCCATCTGGCCGGCGCGCTGGGGCATCCGGTCTGGCTGCTGCTGTCCCACGCGCCGGACTGGCGCTGGCTGGTCGGCCGGGACGACTCGCCCTGGTACCCCTCCGCCCGCCTGTTCCGGCAGACGGCGGCGGGGGACTGGCGGGCGCCGCTGGACGCCGTGGCCGAGCGGCTGCGCGCGCTTTTCCCATAGCTCTGCTACCCTGCGCTCCCTCCCATTCCTTCGCTCCCTCCCACGGCCCGGCACGGAAACATGGCGACAATCGCGGAAGCCCTGGCCATCGCCTTCGACCATCACGAGGCCGGACGTCTGGCCGAGGCCGAGATCCTCTATGGCCGCATCCTCGACGCCGATCCCCATCAGGCGACCGCGCTGCATCTGCTGGGCGTGCTCTACGGCCAGACGGACCGGCCGAAACTGGCGGCGGCATTGTTCGTGGGGGCGATCGGGCTGGATCCCGACAACCCGGGCCTGCGCTACGACCTCGCCCGCGTCCGGCTGATCCTGGAGGATGGGGAAGGGGCGGTGGCTGCCCTGCGGCGGACGCTGGCGCTCCAGCCCGATCACGCGGCGGCGCTGTTCCAGTTCGCCCTGGCCTGCCGCAGCGTCGGGCGGCACGGCGAGTCGCTGCTGACGCTGGAACGCCTCCTGACGCTCCAACCCGACAGCCTGGAGGCGCGCTACCTCGCCGACCGGGCGGTGGCGCGGGAGGGGCGGGCGCTTCTGGAGCGGGGGGAGACCGGGCGGGCGGTGGCGCGGCTCACCCGTCCGGTGGCGGAGGCGGTGGGCGTGCCGATCCTCTCCGCCCACGCCGCCGCCCTCTACCGCGACGGTCAGGCGGCGGAGGCCGCCCGGCTGCTGCGCGGGATCCTCGTCGTCCTGCCGTCCGAGACCCTGGCGTTGTGGAACCTGTCGCTGTGCCGGCTCGACGGAGGAGACGCGGCGGCGGCGGAACGGCTGGCCCGCCGGGCGCGCGCCCTGGCTCCGCAGGAGGCGGAGACCCACGCCAAGCTGGCGCTGGCGCTGGCCGCCCAGGGGCGGCGGGCGGAGGCGATGACGGCCGGCCGCGCGGCGCTGGCCTGCAACCCGGCGCACGCGCCGGCCCTATCCAACCTCGGCGCGCTGTCGACCCAAGCGGAGGAGAGCGCGCGGGCGTTGCGGCTGGCCGACCGGGCGCTGCGGCTGGCCCCGGACCTTGCCGAAGCCCAACTCGTCCGTGGCGATGCCCTGGTGCAGCTCGACCGCCCGCGGGAAGCGGAAGAGGCTTTTCACAGCGCCATGCGCGTGGCATCGCAACTGGTCGCCGCCCACTGGAATCTGGCCCATCTGCTGCTGCGCCTGGGCGATTATGCCGCCGGCTGGGCGGAGTACGAATGGCGCTGGCGCAGCGAGGCCCTGGCCGGGCAGCACCGGCCCTTCCGCCAGCCGCTCTGGGACGGTTCGGATCTGGCGGGGCGGACCATCCTGATCCACGCGGAACAGGGTCTGGGCGACACCATCCAGTTCGTCCGCTTCCTCGACGCGGTTCTGCGGAGCGGACCGGCGCGCGTTTTCCTGGAGTCCCACGGACCGCTGCTGTCCCTGCTGGAGCACAACACCGACCCGGTGCGGGTGACGGTGATCCCGCGGGCGTCCAACTTTCCAGGGGTGAGCGGCCTGCCCGAAACCGACGTCCAGATCCCGCTGATGAGCTTGGCCGGCCTGTTCTGTCCAAGCCTGGAGGCGATCCCCGCCCGCGTGCCCTATCTGCAGCCTGATCCGCGCCGCGCCGCCGCCTGGAGCGAGCGGCTGGCGGACGGGCCGGGGCTGCGGGTCGGGCTGGTCTGGGCGGGCAACCCGCGCTTTCCCGGCGACGCGCTGCGCTCGCCGCGG
>NZ_JACCJY010000053.1 GCF_014596085.1 Azospirillum tabaci | reverse complement strand
GCCCCGCGGGCTTCAGCCTCAGCGACCGCGGCCTCCTCGACCAGCCGCTGGTTCGTCGCCATCAGGTTTTCCACCTCGTGCTGGACTCGGACCAACGCAGTCCGGGCCTCGTCCCGCTCGGTTCGCGTCGCGGCAAGCCGCTCCTCGGTCATACCAACGCGGGCTTCGAGTTGGCCGCGCACCTTCACGGCTTCGTTCCGTTCATGGGCCATGTCGGCGATGTTGGCTTGGAGCTGCACCACCTGCGCGCGAAGGTCGGCGATCTGCTGGCGAAGGTCGGCACGGATCTCCGCCTCCATCTTCGCGGCCCGGTCCTGGCGGCCGAAGGACACCAGCAGTCGCCACGCAACGAGACTGCCGCCGACCCCGGCGGCGATCTGCGAATAGATGTTGGACAGGACACCGCCGTCGGCGGCGGACGATGGATCGGGCATGGGACCTCCTGCGGCCCGGCGCCATGGCGCGGGCGTAGAAAAGGCGCCTCGCGGGCGCCGGGATCATGGATGGGTTGGAGTGTTGTCGCGGGTGGTCAGGCGGACGTGCCGTTCTGGATTAGGCCAATGAAGTCGAGGGCGTTGAGGAGCGACAGCAGGGCGGAGTTGCCGCCACGCGATCCGCTGATGGTCTGCCGGGGCTGCGGGGCGATGCCATAGAAGCCGATACCAGCCACCGACACCCGGAATTTGCTCGTGTTGTCGCCGGCCAGCAGGTTCACCCCGCCGCTGCCCTTGCCCTCCACCTGGACCTCGGCGTTGGTGCTGGCTCCGTCGACGGTGACGAAGGCGCCGCCGGTACCGTTGGAAACCTTCAGGTAGTCGCCGTTGACAATCAAGCCGGTGGCGCGCAGCACCGTTGCCGTCCCGACGTTCAGGAAGATGCTGCTGTTGTCGCCCTTCGACTGGATGATCGGCGAGATGATGCCCGCAGACCCCTCACCCCACAGCTTCGGGGTTCCCACTGCACTGCCATCGGTGCGCAGTCGGCTGTTCAGGTTTGCCACTGTCGGCCCGACGCACCAGCTCGGGATGTCGATTTCCGCGACCGTGCAGGAGGCCAAGCAGCGCAGGAGGGTGCCGACAGCGCCCTCGCCCATGCGGATGGCGTCGCCGCCTGCGGTGATGACGTTGCCGTTGTGAGCGTTATTGAATGAAATGCCGACGTCGAAGGTTGAGGGGATGGCGTTGTTGCTGATGACCAGCGCCGCCCTGGAGGGGTGGCTGCCCACCGCGTTGAGCAGCAGGGCGTAGCCGTCGCCGGCCGCGGTGACGTGGCTGTCGATCTCGCAGGCGATGCCGGTGGCGCCGGGGGCACTGACCAAGACGCCAAAATTCGAGCCGAACACCGAGGCCCCAGCGACCGCGGCCTCGGCATTGCCGTAGAGTGCCACCAGCACGGGGCCGGCGGCGACGGTGGCCTTCAGGAAGCTGCTGATCCCGACGACATGCTGGTAGGCTGCCAGGGTCGAGTCTACGGTCGCGAACAGAGCCTCATAGGCCAAGGTCGGTGTGGCGCCGATGTATTTGGTAAGGTTGCCCATGTCGAAAAGCCCTGGCCCTGGAAAGCGGGTGCCCGGCTCAATGGAGATGCGGACGTTCTTCTCCGGGATCGCATAGTTGCTCGACATCTTGTACGGGTCGGCCAGCAGGCGCAGCGACGTGCCCGCCGCCCAACTGACCAGCGCGGCCCGGTCGTCGGCCACGCCGTTGCCGACCGTGCCGGGCAGGTTGCCACGGAAGGCCTCGATGGTCACAGCGATGTCGCGCGCCGTTCCTGCCAACTGCCCGACAGGGTCCATTGCCCAATCGAGATGCGTGCGGGTGTGACCGTTCAGCGTGTAGACGAACGGGTTGAATGAGAAGCTCATGGAGCGCTCCTATACGAGCTGCAGCAGGGTCGGCGTGACGGCGTAGCGCCGGAAGAACGGGTTCGTGAATTCCGGATCGTCGGTGAGCAGCCCGTAGACGGCGGTCTTCTCCCGGTGGCGTTCGTCGTCGGGGAACGGCACCACGACGAACGGGGCGTGCTTTCCCTTCACCAGGAAAGTCCCGAACGCTTGGGCAATGAACTCCTCCTGCTCGATGAACCCGAGGCCGAACTGAAGCCGCCGCTGCGTCGGTCTCACGGTGGAGAAGGCAGAGCCGTAGGGCACCTGGGCGACGGTGGAGTTGTCGACCGGCGTGATCTTCCAGTCGTAGGCGATGTTGATCGCGGGCTGATACACCTCGGCCACCACGAAGGTGCCGATCGCCGGAGGGCGGGATGCGGTCTGATCGTCGATCCGGATCCGGATGTACCGGCAGTCGATGATGGCCGGCGGCACGAACAGGCGCGGGAAGCCCAGCGCAGCGTATTCGTCGGCGTCGATCAGGCCGTAGATGGTGAAGACGCCCCAAGGGTCCTGCGTCATCGGCTCCTTGTCGCGCGGCCAGCATGTGGTCCAGCCGGTGTCGAACGTCGGGGTGCTGAAATCCGCCTCGGTGCTCGCCTGGAGCCACAGCCGGCCAGCCGACGAGCACAGCAGCATGGCGAAGTAGAACAGGCCAACCTTCCGCGTGCCGCCGAGGTCCATCACGAACCAGCTGTCATCCGGATCGGTCGAGGCGGCCTCGGCGACGATCTGCGGCTGAGGCTTGAGCAGGTTGGTCAGCGGGAGCGCCCAGGCGCCGCCGCTGAAGGCGCCGGTCCAGTGCCGGCGGGAGATGAGGACCTTGCGAGCCATCAGCCGACCACCTCATAGGTCACGTCGGAGCCGCCGACAGTGATGGTGCGCGACCAGACCTTCACGGGCCGGTGCACCGATTCGAAGTCGAGGAAGGCGTCCTCGTCCAGCGACAGCGGGGTCTCGGTCACCTCCTTGACCGTATAGACCCGGCGCTCGACGCCCCACATGGCGGTGTAGAGGTCACGGACCGCGATGGCGGCCGCCGCGTCATTGACGAAGCTGCGGATGAGCGGCAGATCCTCCGCCCTCGGCTGTGCCAGCGTCACCGATGCATCCTGATACGGTTCAGCCACCTGTCCCGCCGCGGACTGCGCCGACCGCGCGGCGGTGTCGGTCAGCCCCTCAAGCAGGTTGGTTGCGGGGGACCAGTTCCGGCTGTGCTCCACCCGGATGCGCCACGCCGGGGGGATGATTTCCTTAAGCGGCGCCGATTGCACCGTCGTCTTGTCGAGCCGCTTGGCCGGGGTCGCCCCAGGCGCTCGGAGGATGCCGGCAACGAACCGGCCATCGGGCCTGACCGACCACCAGCCGTGCACGCCGGCCACAGCCTCGTCCAGCACGTCCAGCCGGTTGACCGAGTCCTTTGCGAAGTAGCCGACCGGCCAAGGCGCGGCGGCGCGCAGCCCGTCGAGCGGGGCCATGCTCACCGCGTCCGGCTCGTAGTCGCCGACGATGAGCAAGCCGTCCTCCGTCCGCACCGGGTCGCCGTCTTCGGTGGCCAACGGGTTGGCGTTGATCACCTCCGTTACGACATCCTTGAGCAGATCGGCGGTGGTGTAGGTCTCCCAGCCTGGAGCCGCCGCATCCGCCCGCACGTCCGAGTTGGCATCCGACCCGAGAGCGAAACGGGCGTTCGGAAGGTCGGCCTGGAACTGGCCAGTCGTCGGAACCCCGGTGACCTTGGTGCGGTCGAGCCCGCCGACACGCACCCCCAAGGTGTCGGTGTTGGACGTGCCAACCCGGTAGACGCGGGCCGCCGTGTCCTCGCACACCGGCTCCACGCTGAACGTCCGCCCCCGCTGCCAGGGGACTGGGCGGCCCCGCACCGTTTCCGCCGCGGTGTCGGGGTAGACCTGGGTGGAAAGGGCGACATCGAGGCTGGCCCCCAGGTCGGTGGCCTGGATCGTCACCACCCCATCCTCACCCGTCGCAACCGCCGACACCTTGCCCACGGATTCGATCACCGTCTCGTCGTAGGGCACGATGTCGGAGACGCCGGACAGGATGCGGATGGGACGGCCGATCCACACGGCGTCCATCCAGTCGTAGATCTCAGGGCTGAGCACGAACTTGATGTCCGACACGCTCACCATGTCGCGTGAGCGCCGGCAGTAAGCGCCGACGCCCATGGTCGTGGTGATCGTGGGGTTCCCCTGCAGGCGCGGTTCGTACTGCACGCGCTGCCCGGCGATGGTGCAGCGATAGGCCATGTTGGAGAGCCGCCGCCAGAGCGGTGCCCCGGCGGCGTAGGTCTCGACTTCCACCAGGGCGAGCCGCATGGCTGTGCTCCTCAGTCGGTCAGGGGCAGGACGGCGGAGACCGTCACCACGGACGGCGCGTTCGGCTGGCTCGGCGTCGGCAAGGCCGACGTGTCGTAGGTGATGCCGATGGTGACCTGCACGCCGAGCGCGCGGGCCGCTGTGACCTTGGCATTGAGCGCGTCGCGGGCGTCCTGGATTTCCCGCGCCGCAGCCTTCAGGTCAACGAGCGACGGCTCGATCGCCGGGGCGGTGGCTTCGGTCGAAGTGGTCTCGGGCATCACGCGGCCTCCACGCTGGCGGCCGGCGACTTCGGCGCGGCGGGGCTGTCCTTCTTCGCCTCGTCATCGGTGACCATGAAGTCGAGGGCGAGCAGCGCGGTCCCGAGCACGTCGGCCGTGCCGAGCTGGGCGAAGGTGAGCGTCGGCAGATCGAGGTCGACTTCCTGCGCGGCCAGCTCGGCGAACTCGCGGCCATAGGTCTCCTTCGCCTCGTCGCTCGGGAAGGAGACGATGCCGCTCGCCCGGTCGAACTTGATCTGGTCGTTTTCCACCACCGCGTGCTTGCGCAGCAGGTGGTGGCGCGCCTCCTCGAACAGCTTGAAGGCGTCGCCGATGAGCTTCTTGGCGCGCACCAGATCGAAGGTGGTCTTCGGAGGGCGGGGAGCGGCGAGCAGGGCGACGATGGCCTCGTTGGCAGTCGCAATCTGGGTGTTGGTGATCTTCATGGGTCCTCTCGGGTTTTGGGAAAGGTCGGGTTGGCCGAATGCCGCACGGGGCGGCGGGGTCAGGCGGCGAGGCGCGTGCGGAGGTCGGCGACCTCGGACTCAAGGGCGGCGATGCGCTCCGCTGCGTCTTGCTGCTGTTCGGTGATCAGGTCGATGCGTGCTGCCGCGTCCTGCTGGCGGCTATGCAGAACCTGGATGGAGGTGATGGTCGGTGCCCAGAGCTGGTCGAGCCGCAGGCCCTGAAGCGAAGTTTGGTCGTTCGGATCGGCGAGGGTCCAGCCGGCCCAATCGAGGTTTGCCGGCACTGCGGCGCGGACCTCTTGGGAGAAAAGCCCGGTATGGACACGCCGCCCATTCTTCCAGCGGTAGGCATGCGGCTTCAGCGCCAGGATGAAGTCCAGTCCCAGCGGATCGGCGCCGAGGTCGGTCTTCTGCCGGGCATCCGACGTGTTGATGGTGCCGGTGGCGGCGTAGACGGTGGACCAACGGTAGGAGGCCGAGCCGAGAGCCAGAGCGGCGTCGGCGCCGGGCCTGCACAGCCCGGACACGACCAAGCCGTTGCCCAGCACGACCACGCCATCCGCCAACGAGAAGTAGAACGGACGCAAAGCGCTCCAGCTGCCGTCGGCGTCGTTGTTGGCGGTCGCCAGCATGTAGAAGGTGCTGCCGTCCTGCCGCAGGATCAGGCCGTAGTTCGCGGCGGTCGCGGCGGACTTCAGCCGGATCTGGTCGGCGGAGGTAAACACCGCGCTCGTCGCGGCCAGCGAGCCCAGAAGCGACAGGTTGCCGCCGCCGGACAGGGAGAGAAGCGTCGTGTAGCCACTTCCCGTGAACTTGTTGACGGACAGCGACCCGTTCTGTTGAACGAGGTCGAGGAACGCCGCGTCGGTCAGGTTCCTCATGGAGAGGATGGTGGCTGCCCCGCTCGTGTTGCTGGTAATGGCAACACCGCGCCGCGCATCCCCTGGATCTCCGCCGCTGTAGGCGGCCCCGCCGTTCCGTACGGTCAAGTCACCACGGGTATCAGCCCCCAGTCCCACCCGCAGGCTGTTCGTCGAGGTCAACCCGTTGATCGTCAGCCCCGACGAGGTGAGCAAGAAGGGGGGTGGCCACCCGGCGTCATAGCGCAGGGAGAAGGCCCCGCTATCAACCGTCAGGTCCCAGAAGTGGTTGGAGTTGTCCGCCTCGATCATGCGGATGGTCGGCGCAATCGCGTTGGTCAGCGTCAGGCCAGCGAACGTTGGACTTGCCGTCGTTCGCACGTCCTGCCCAAGCCAAGCGCCGGTCAGGTTGCCGCTTGTGTAGACCTGCAACCATGCAGTCGCTCCACTCCCGTTGGTAGCCCGGTAAAAGAGCTTCGTGGAGTCGAAGAAGCTACCCGCGAACTGCATGGCGTAGTAGTTGGCGGTGTTGTGATGGGTCGAGGAAATCAGGTGGTACCAGTTGCCTGATGTCTCCGGCCATCCATGAGCCGCGGTAGCGCTGCCCGTCTGATAGAACCCGGAGCCGACGCGAGCCGTGATGTCGTCGGCGGTGACGATGGACAGTGGAAACTCCCAGGCGTGATGGCCATCGAGCAGATCGGCGGACAGGTTGGTGACGGTGGTGGTGCTTGAGATGACGAACGGTGCCGTGCCGGTTGGCGCTGGAACGGTGAGTTGACCCAAACGGTCGAAGGCGAACACGCGGTCCATTGTCGCCGTCGAGCCGACGCCGGTCGAGGCGGCGCTAGAAAACTGGAACTCCAGGCGACCGCCAGTGTTGGCGGCGCCACCGCTGCCCGAATGCCGCAGTGCGAAGCCGTAGCCGGACGCGCTCTGATGCTTCCAGCCATAGTTAAAGGTGATGCCCGCGGCGATGTAGCCGCCCTCGCCCTGCAAGACGCCAGCTGACATGAAATACGTGCTGTCCAAGCCATCCAGGAGGTCGGCCGACAGGTTGGTGACGGTCGTGGTACTGGCGACGCTGAACGGCGCCGTGCCGGTCGCCACGGTGCTGGTCAGGACGCCGGACAGGCCGAGCGCTCCGAACGCCGTGTGCGTGTGGCCCTCCAGCGATACGTTCGTGCCGCCGCAGCTCACGATGTCCGTGAAGTCCCAACGCCATCCGTTCTCGCTGGCGAGTTGGAGACGCGATGATCCATTTGACCAACCGACGTAGCCGCGCCGCACGCCGTCCCCGGTGCGGAACTCGATGAAGCCGGGGTGCGTCGCGTCGCCACCGATCAAGCCGATGGAGCCGAGCGACGTGGCGCCTTGTACCGACACGGCCCCCGTCAGTGTGCCACCAGACAGCGGCAGATAAGCGTGCGTGTGGCCCGCCAGAGCGAAAGCCGTGCTGTCCAGCCCGTCGAGCAGATCTGCGGACAGGTTAGTGACGGTGGTGGTGGACAGCACCGAAAAGGGAGCGGTCCCGGTCGCAACCGTCGAAGTCAGCGGGGTAGAGAGGGTCAGTCCCGTTTGGATGTGAACCTGCCCCGTCGCCAGCACGAGCCTGAAGGGTCGCAGCGCGTTCCAAATGCCGTTGGCGTCACCGTTGTTGGTCAGAAGGATGTAGTAGCTGTCGCCGTCGTGCCGGTGGACCACCCCGTAACCCGCCGCCGTCGTTGAGGCCTTCATGCGGATTTGATCGGTACTGGTCAGCACGAGGCTCGGGGCCGTCATAGAGCCGGTGAGCGTGCCGCCGGAAATCGGCAGATAGGCGTGGGTATGGTCCGAGCGCGCAACGGTGGTCGCTGACCCTGACCCGGCAAAGCCCGTGATCGCCGCCGCCGGGTGGCTGGTGCTCATCGGCGTGAAGCCGAGCGCCGACGTGACGTTGCTGCTCGTCAGCTCGCCGCGGATGGTGGCGCTCGACTTGTTCTCGACGGCGCCGAGCCCGACGTCCGACCCGGTGAGCGTGACCGCTCCGGACTTCCCCGCGACCGACAGCACCGCGGCGCTGAGCGTGCCGTCCAGCGCCCCCGAAAGCCCGGCGCCGACCTTCACGCCGCCCAAGGTGGAGATGCTGGCCGGTGGCAGGACATAGGCGTTGGCGCCGGACGAGATGCCGTCGAGCTTGACCTTGTCCGCAGCCGATAGGAACCCGGCGGCCGTCGTGGTGGCGACAGCATGGAGGTGCCCGGCCAGGGCATAGGCCGCGGCGTCGGCCGTGGCGATGGTGCCGAGACCCAGGAACACCCGCGCTGCGGCCGCGTTGGCAGCGGTGATCACGGCCAGCATCGGCGCCGACAGCGCCGTGGGCGAGGCGGTGCCGCTCGCCACACCGAGAACAACCGGCCCGGTCTGCGACGCCATCGAGATGGTGATGTCGGCGCCGAGATTGCCGCCGCCGGTCAGGAGGCCGGACACGGTGACCGTCCGTTCCACCGGCACGGCCCCGATGTCCGCCGGATCGATTGACCCGATCATGTAAGCCCGCAGGTCGCCTACTGTGGACTTACGCGTGCCACCGACCTGAACGACGGGCAGCACCTCGCTGCCGGTCAGCGTGACGCCAACCGGCAGATCGGAAATCTTGACGACGCTCATGCTTACCCCACTGTCCGGCGGGTCGGTCTGGCTGGAGCCGTCAGGGCGGCGCCGACCTTCGAGGTTTCTTGCGTGGTCCGCTTCTGCTCTTGGACCTGCTGGCCGAGACCGCTCTGCACGATGTCGGTCAGGCGCTCGACGGTCTTGGTCAACCGCGAGACTTCGGCGCGCAGCGCGACCACCTCACGCTGGCTGCTGCTGTCGTTCGAGGCTGGCGGCCGGAACGACATTGCCGGCGCAAGGGTGGCCACGGGCGGCATGGACCCGTGCGGCAGCACCGAAGCGCCGCCGCCCTGGAACATCCACTCCGGCCCCTGCTCGCCGACACGAATCCATCCAGCCTGCGTGCTGTCCGTGCCAGTGGCGTAGGACCGTCCCGCCAGCAGGTCGTTGATGCCCGAAAGCAACCCCGACTTGATGGCTGCAAAATTGCCGTCGGTACCGTAGACCTGCTGGGCGAGTTGGATCACGGTCTGGCCGACCGTCGCATACTGCTGACGGGCCGCACCGTCCCCCGCCATGCCCTTGGTGTAGAGATCCTTCAGCCGCTCCTGGTTCGCCTTGAGCTGCTGCAGGGCCGTCCCGCCGCCGGCCGAGCCGTATAGCAGTTGGTCGCGCAGGTTGCCCAGATCGGTCACCGACTGCTTCATGGCCGCGGTGTTGGCCTTCTGGGCGGCGGCCTGCGTTTCGAGAGCGTGAGTACGCTCCAGCTCTTGGCGCACCAGCGTGTCGGTCACACCTTCCAGCTCCCGCCGCTGCTGGATTTCGAGCGCACGCAGGTCGTAGGCATCCTGGGTGACCTGCCCAAGCTCAACCTGGGCCTTCATCTTCCGGAGATCGTTGTCTTCGGTGAAGGACGCCCTGGCTTTTACAAGGTAACTCTGCGCATAGCCGACTGCGACGTTGTCACCTGACGACGTGATGACGTCGTTAAGCTGATCAATGCTCAGCCCCTTCATAACGGCGTCCATGCGGGAGCCGTACATCCGGTTTGCGGCGTTGTCGTCACCTGTCGCCTTGTTGACGTCCGGGCCGTTCTTGGTGTGCCAATCCCTGATCGCGACGATCTGGTTCAGGTAATCTTTGTTCAGGACGCTGTTCAGGTCGCTGTTGTAAGCCTTGGCCGTCTCCTCGTTCAGCTTCTTCAGCGCGTTCTTCAGTCCCTCGCCGAGCTTCGCGGTCAGCGTGTCGCCCTCGTAGCCGACCGCCTGCATCGCCTTCACGAGATCGGTTGAAGCGGTGCTCCAGTAGCCTTGCGCCTGGGCGACCTTCTTCTGATAGTCGGTGGCGGTGTCCGTGACCCCCGCGACCTCGGCGTCGATGCGGGCCTTGGCGGCGGACAGGGCAATCATGCGCTTCTCGGCGGCCTCCAATGCCGGCGGCACCTGCATGCCGGCGGAGGACATCGCCGCCATCGACTTCACCATGTCGTCGGCGAGGGCCTGGAAGTCCTTCCCGACCGCGCTGAACGTGCCATCCGCCAGGGACTGCACAACGCCCATCACCTCGCCATACCGCTCGGTGCTCAGCCCATGTTCGCCCAGCGCCGAATTGAACAGACGCTCGGTCGTTTCCCGCTTCTGGCTGGCCGGAGTGATGCCGAGCGAGACCGCGTAAGCGTTGGTCTTCTCCAGCGCCTGTCGCAGCACGTCGGGGATCGCCACCCCCGCAGCCGCGATGGACTGCACGGCGGCATCCAGGTCTTCAGCAAGCGCCGCCACCTTGGCCTCGCCGCCCTGACCGCGCACACCGGCCAGATAGGCGTCAGACGAGCCGCCAGCGATCTGGGCGACGGTGTAGCCGGTGGACCCGGCCTCAAGCCCCCCCATCACGCCGCTGGCCACGGCGCCGGTCGGATCGTCCTTGATCGCGTCGAGCAGCTTCGTCAGCACGGCCTCGGCCGCGGCGAAGTCTCCACCGGTCGGCGACAGGCCAGGGTCCCCCGGCCCGGCCACCGCGGGGGCCTCGCCGGGGCCGGTCACGGAGGCGAGCCCCTTTCCCATCGCCTCGGCGAAGCCGCGGATGCCACCGATTGCGGCCATGCCGGTGATGCCGACCATGCCACCGAGAGTGGCGGCTTCCTTGGCGTCCAGCCCAAGGGCTTCAGCGACCGTGTTGGACAGGCTGTTGATGGCATCGGCCACAGCGTCCAAGAAGCCGCCGAAACCACCGCCGCCGCCGTGATCGGCACCATACCCGCTGCCGGTAGCTCCAGCGGACGTACCGCTGCCCGGCGTGTCGCGCTCGCCGCCCGCGACGCCGTTGCTTTCGCCGCTGCTATCGCTGTCGCTGTCGTCAAAGCCCAGGAGGCCGGTGAAGGGATTGACGCGACCGGAGTGACCGAGGGCACGGCGGATCTTGGCAAGCTCGTCCGTGGAACGGATGTGGATCAGGGCATCGTCGCGCCCCTCTCCAAGTCCTGCCAGCATGGCCGCGCTCTCACGGGCGTTCCAGATCCGCTCGCCGCCGGCCAGCTTGACCAGCTCCGGCCCTTCCTCGCCGACCACCGCCCAGCCGGATTTGGCGGAGGGCGTGCCGGTGGCGTAGCCCGGCAAGGTGGCCAAGAGCTTGTCGAGAGCGGCGTTGCCTGTCTTGCCGCCGACCTTGGCGGTAAGCGCCGCCACGTCGTAGGTGCTGTCGGCGCCCTTCAGGAATTCGAGGATCGACTTCCCGAAAGCGTTCGCCGCCGCGGTCCCCTGGTGGGTGGACGCGACGATGGACGACATGCCGCTGTTCCACAGTGCCACGGTGTCGCGGAACTTGCTGGCGAAGTCGATGGCCTTGACCGCGGCGTCGATGTCGTCGCCGACCGCGTTCGCCAGAACCCACGCCACGTCGGCGTTATCCGACTTCAGGCTGCGCAGGGCTTGGAGCATGGCCTGCTCCGGCGTGGCGTCCCGCTCGCCGACGACGATTGTGGAGAGATCCCCGGCGATGAGGCCGTAGGTGTCCATGATCCCGTTGAGTTTGGTCGCGATCTGCTCAACGGCGGCGTTCCATTTCGTCGGGTCCCCGTCGTTGTCGGCAGCGAAGGAGCCACGCGTGAAGCGCCCACGGCTGAGCGACAGGTTGGTGACGCTGTAGGGGTCGCCCCGGCTGTTGCCGGACGAGAATGCGGAGATCAGGCTGCCCCCAAGCGCGACCAGACCGCCCACGACCTGTAGGCCGGGAATCATCATCATGACGCCGCCGGCAGTCGTCGCCGCCCCGCCGATGGTCTGGCCCGTATTCTGCGCCTTGCTCATCTGCATGACGCCGCCGGCCGCCGTCGCGGCACCACCGATGGCTTGCCCCCAACTCACCGCAGGTGTGGCAGCCACGGTCCCCATACCGGTCTGCGCGCCCTCGCCACCGGCCAACATGCCGTTCCCAGCCTTCGCCACGGGGGTAGTCTGGGAGGCGACGTTTCCGCCCCATGCTGTCGAGTTCAGCCAGGACTTCACCCCGCTAAGGCTGCTGTCGCCGAAGCTACCGCCGGACAGCCCGTTCCACACGCTGCCCAGCGCTGAAGCGATGCCCTGCGGCCCGCCGGCGGAGACGACGCTGCCGCCGACCGAGACAGCGCCGCTATCGGTGATCCCGCCCAACAGGGACATGATGCCGCCAAGGGCCGCCTGCGTGCCGCCGACCATGCCCGCCGCCGCGGTCTGCTGGGCCTCCGCAAGCTGCAGGGTCGCCCTCATCCCTTCGTCGCGCGACTTGGCTTCCGCCTCCAACGACTCCCGGAAGTGGCCCAGCCCGTCCGTCAGCGCGTCCTGCTTGTCGGTAGCCTCAACCGTGGCTTTCTGATTGCCCAGCGCGGCGTCGATGGTGGCCCGCTGAGTGGCGGTGAACACCGACGTCACCGACGCGGCTTGGGTCTGGGTTCCCGCGAAGGCAACCGTCGCCGCCCCGGCTTGGTCATAGGCCGCCTTGTTAGCCAGCACGGTCTTTACGTAGGCTGACCCATCGGCTTTGACATGCCCGCTGTATGCGGACAACGCGGCGGCGAGATCTCCGCCGGCTTGGTCCAGCTTCTCGCGGAGGATCTTGGTCCCGGCCTCGATGTTCTGCGCCGGGTCATATGGGTTAGTGATGCCATAGGCACGCCAGTTGGCGGGCATGACCTGCATCAGACCCGCAGCGCCGGACCCGTTCAATGCGTTCGGGTTCCAGGTCGATTCCTTCTGGATCACCGCCTTGATGAGGTTGGCATCCACCCCGTACTTGGTGGAAGCCGCCTGGATCACACCTTCCAGATCCCCGGCGTCCTTCACCGCGACCGGCAGGGGCTGGCCGGAAAGGGCCTGCGTCGCCATGCTGTTGATGTCCAGCGCCGCCGCGCCTGCGGCCACCCGGACCCACATGGCGTTGTTGGCGGTGCTGCCGAGCCCACCGTTGACCGACCCGATGACCCGATCCAACAGGCCGTTGTCGTTGGCCGCCCGCGGCGTGTTGTCGTTCGCCACCGCCACCGGACCAGCCAGCAGCTTGGTCAACTCTCCGCTGACGAGCGTATCGAACGGCTTGGTGATGGTTTGCCGGACGAAGATGCGCTTCAGGTCTTCGCCCAGCGCCTCGATGGCCTCCCCCGCCTCCGTCGCGCCGACCAGCACATCCTCGAAGGCGGTGCCGATGGGTTCGGCGATGTTGGCCGCGTTCTGGGCCGCGTCCTGAAGGATGGAGTCTACCCGCGCCAGCTCCCCGGCCTGCTCGACATAGGCTCGGGTTCCGGCATCGGTCAGGTCGGCGCCCTTCGAGCGCAAGTCATTGGCGGCCTGGAGCATGGCGATCTGCTGGGCGCGGGCGGCGTTGCTCTGTCCGAGCAGGGCGTATTCGGCATTCGCAGCCTCAACCGCCTTGCGCTGCTCGGCGGCCATCTGCCCGAACTGCTGGGCACGCTGAGCCATGTCGCGGGCGAGGACGCCTTCGCCGATGCCGCGGATCTCCGCCGCGTCGCGGGTCGGGTCCAGCCCGCGCTTGCGCGCCTCGGCCAGCACCTCGTTCGCAAGGGTCACCTCGCGCACCGCGCCGGCCCCCTTCTCCCATGCCTCGGCCAGCCGCGCAGCGTCGGCGGTCTGATCGCGCAAGGTGGCATCGAACTGAGCAGCCTGGACCTTGCGCTGGGCATCATCCACCCGGCGCAGCCGATCCACGATGGCGTCGTACGGCTCGATGGTGCCACGCGCCACCTCGGCCAAGGCCCGCTGGTGGATTGTCGCCTCGCGCACCGCGGCGGACGACACGCCATAGGCCCGAGCCACCAGTTCCGCGCCTGCGACCTCAGCCGCCGCAGCTCGGGTGTTATCGTTCACGGCCACCAGGAGCTGGAGCAGGGCTTCGCGCCGACGAACGGTCAGCAGGTTGAGCGCATTTTGACCCTCCAGGTTCCTGTCCCGAATTTCGTCCTCAGCCTTCAGTTGAGCGGCGGCAATCTGGCGCTGAACGGCGTTCCCCTGCATGGCCTTGGACAAGCGGTCGTAGGCGTGCGTCTCTCCGCTCACGTAGTCGATGGCCTTCTTGTTCTTCTCGATGAAGGCCGCATCATTGTCCGACAGGTCATTTGCGGCACGGTGGGCTGGCACGGCCCCGGCGGGCTTCGTGACGGCACCAGAGGCGGCGGCGGTCTTCTGCATCACGGCGTCGACCCGCCGTTCGAGGCTGGCGACTTCAGCGCGGGCGCTCTCCAGCGGCCCCTGGTAATTGGCCCGGTATCCACCGTGCGGCCCGCCAAGCCAAGCGTCGGACTCGTACCGCGCCACCTTGGCGCGGGCCTCTTCCAGCTTCTGCTTCAGCGCTGCCTCGTCGTCTGGCTTGAAGACTGCGTTTGCGACCAAACCGGCGGGCGAGTAGCGCAGGACCGGGTTGGCCCCCAGCACCTTCCCGATCCCAGCAAGGCTGGGGTTCTCGATGAAGTCCGCGAGGGCCTTGAACTGTTCCGAGATGGCAACCGTGACGGCGATGGTGATCTTGGAATTGGCCGCAGCGTCCACCATCCGGTTGAACTGCTTGCCGATCTCGTGCATCGCCTCGCCGGCAGGCGTCATCCCCTCCTTGCGCAACCCGTCGAAACGACGATGCAGAGCGGTCAGCGCGACGGCCAGTGCGTCCGACTGGCGCCCGTGTTCCGCCATGATGCGAACGGACGCCAATTCCTCGGAGTTCAGGAATCCGGTTGCCTCCTGAAGTTTCATGATCGCCGGATAGCCCTCCGTGGCAAGCCCGGTGAGTTGCTTCACCGTCTCGTCCAACGACTGGTTCAGGCCCACGGCCATGTCGGACCCGAGCAGTGCCAGTTCCCGCCCCATCGCCGCGGAGACACCGCGAGTCGAAGCGAGCACCTTTGCCACCGCGAAAGACTCCGACCTCCCGGCGCCACCCTCATAGAGTTCCTTCGCCACCGCGCGCAGATGGCCGGCAGTGGCCTGCGCCTCGGTGCCGTATGCCCCCATGGTGAGGGTCAGTTCTCGGGTCTGCGAGATGTTCTCGGCAGCGCGCATCCCGATCAAGGCCAGCCCCGCCGCCACCGCCAGGACGCCCATGGAAACCAAAGCCGTGGTGGAGGTGAGCAACGCCATGGCGCGGGTCACGCCGCCCACCGCGCCCACTGCCTGGGGGGTCTGCTGGAGCAAGGGGATAAGGAACCCCTGCCCGCTTCCGACCTGCACCACGAAATCCTGAACCTGATATCCGAGATTGAGGGATTCGTGGGCGGCCAGCTTTGTGCTGGCGGCGGCGCGGGTCGCAAGCGCGTGCTGCTCGCGCAGCGTGGCGGAAAGGGCCTCGTGCTGCTCCCTGGTCAGGCGAATTCCGCCGATGCCGTCCGTCATGGCCCGGTCGAGCAGGCGCTGCTGAGCGGTCAGGCGTTCCTCGGCGCCGAACGTGCGGTCCAGGCTGCCGACCAGCGACCGCAGCGCGGCCTCCTCCTTCTGGACGGCAAGCGCCGCCGGCGACAGGGCGGCGGTCAAGCGCTCCTCGTCGGCGGCCAGTTCCTCCACGGACTTTCCGGCCGCAGCGGCGCCCGCGCGCAGGTCCGAAAGCGCCTGGTCGAAACGCTGTTGAGCGGCGGCGGTCGGGTCCACCGCGGCCATCACGGCGCGGTACGACGTGGCGAGCTTGGCGTTCTCCGCCGCCGTCTGGGCAGCGGCGCGGGCGGTCGCCTGCTCGTCGGCGATAATCATCGCCGCAGTCGCCTCCCGGTCGCGCACCGCCGCGTCCCAATCCGCCGACATGCGGGTGAGCGCCGCCTTTTCCTCGTCCGCCAGACGTTTCGCCGCAGCCACCGCCGGATCGTGAGCGGCGGCATAGGCGCGGAGCAGCTCGGCACCATCCTCTTCCGCCAGACCGGCGCGACGCACCGTCGCCTCCAGTTCGGCAAGGCCCACCTCGTAGCGCTTCTGGGCGACGTCGACGAGGCCGAGTTCCTCCCGGTAGCGTTCCAGCGTGCTGTCCATCTCGCCAAAGGCCGCCTCGATGTCCTTCAGCCGCCGGGCCGACGCCTCGGCATCCCCGGTGACCAGCGACAGTGTGTTGCCGCTGCCGGCGCCCCTGCCGGTGGTGGCGTAGCGCAGATCGCCTATGGTGGCGGTGTTGACCGGCGAGCGCGAGACGCCCGTGTTGTCGTTGATCGCCTTCTGCGCGGCGCTGATGCCGCGCAACGCGGACTCCAGCGCCCTCGCGCCCGCAGCCCATTCGGCAAAGGTCGCATGCCCGGACCGCATGTCGGCGTTCAGGGCCTGCAACGCGCGGGCGGTGCCGTTGACGCCGGTGGAGACGGTGGTGGCCGTCTCGTACACCTGCGCCATGGCACCGGCCCAGGACTTCGCCGTCGCGGTGGCAGCCGCCGCCCCGGCGGCCTGCGCCGTGGACGCCGCTTCCGCCGCACGAATGCCAGCCACCCACTTCTCATGCGCCGTGGTGGCCTTCTGGATGGCGATCTCCTGCTGGGCCAGGATGTTAGTGCGCAGCCTTGCCTTCTCGGCAGCGTCGCGCTCACTCGCCTCCAGATCCTCCAGGTCGAGGCGGAACTTCTGCGTGATCGCCGCCACCTTGGCGGTCAGCCGCTCGACCTCGCCGTACTGGCGCCCGAGCTGTTCGCCGCTTTTGCTGACCCGGCGAACGCGCTCCTCGGTGACCACCGCCTCGTCGCCTACCCGCTTGATCGCGGCGGCGGCGGCGTTCGCACCGGCGGAAGCGTGGTCCTCGTACCCGACGACGAGGGATTCGATCTGCTCTTGAGCCATGGCGGACCTCAGCGACGGGAAGTGATAATCAGGGCCGGGCTTTCGACCGGCTTGCCCTCCCGCCTGCGGGAGCGCCCTTTGCGGAACTGCTCTTGGCGGAGCTGGTACTGGCCGGGAAAGGACATGCTGTAGACGCGCTTAGCCTTCACGAAATCGCCGTACTGAGCGTTCACCGCCTTGGCCGCATCATCGAACAGGCCGGCGGGAACCGCGAACGTCAGCGGTTCCATGCCGACCAACTGGACATCGACCTTGCGCGAATAGGGCTGGGTGTTCCCGATCACGATTTCCGCGCCGGGCGGGACCGAGGCAGGGTTGAAGGTCGCCGCCGGGATGAACTTCCCATTCACCGCGACATAAAAGCTGTCCCGGTAATGAGCCGTCTTCCCGGTCTTCGGGTTGATCGGGGCCGTCGACCGGGGCGGCGACCGCTCGATCAGGAAGGCCAGGGCGAAGGCCGTGACCGCGCCAAGGCTGTTGAAGCGGTAAACGATCCGGCCACCGTTGGCCGGCTGCACCAGTTCCTCCGGTACGCCCTCGCGCCCGTCCACCCACACGCGGTAGGAGGGGGAGGCCCGACCGCTGGCGATCAGGGCATCCCGCTCCTGGCGGGCGCGCTGGGCCAGCCGCCGGGACTGTGCCTCGGGAGACAGGGTGCGATCCACCCACAGGTTGATCCGACGCCGGAACGCTTGTGCACCACCAGCCATGGGCGGCTCCCTCCGGCGCCGTCTGGAGCGAGACGGCTTCGCCTCACTCCAGCTCGGTACCTTCCTTGTTCTGGTTGGCCTTGATCTGCTCCGCAATCCATTCGAGGAACACCTCGTCCATGGCGTGGATCAGCTTGAGCAGTTGGTCGGAGTCGTGACCGTGCCGGTCGGCGTAAGCCACAATGACCGACCAGGGAATCCGGCATGGCGTGGCTGGCCCCATGCCGCCGCCCCGCCACGTGCGGTCGTCGGTAAGGACGTGCCATGCCCGCCATGCCCAGACGCACCAAGGTTGCGGGTGGACGGCTTCGCCTTGCTCCTCCAGGCGGGCCGCCACCTCTGCCGCGATCTCCGGTTCCTCCTCCGCAAGCTCGGCCAACAAGTGGGCGTTTTCCTTCTTGCGGTGGAGGTGGTCCAGGAGAGCCGCCGTTAGTTTCCCACGGCTTCCTTGGTGTCGGCCTCGCGCTCGGCGGTCGCCATCTCGACCGCCGTGAATGCCGCCGTGGTCAGGTCGGGATAGTCGGGCGACAGGATCAACTCGCAGAACTCCTCGAAGCTGACCGGGTTCTTGTCGTCGTCCAGCATCTTGACGTCGATCAGGCACTCGTCGATCAGCGTCCGCGTGTTGATCTTGCGCTTCATCGCCACCGGCAGCTTCTCGGCGTCGCCGCCGAAGCTGACGGCGGCCTTGCGCTGCCGGGACGCCTGCTTGTCGTGGAAGCTGTCCCCGCGGGCGCGGCACAGCACCTCCAGGTCGATGTCCAGGCTCGGACGCTTCCACACGCCTTCGGTGGTGGCCTTCTCGCTGCGCTTCAGGGACTTCAGGTTCGCCATGATGAAAAAGCTCCAATTGGTCGTTGGTCGGTGATGCGCGATGGGTGGGCGGCGGGCCGACCAAGCCCCGCCGCCCCGGCTCGCGCGTGCCGTCATGCCGCCGTCGCCGGCAGCCTCGTTCCCGTGGTCGGTCGGGGTCTCGTCAGCGGACCAGCTCGAAGCGGGATAGGATGAGCTGGACGCCGGTCAGCGGGTCCTTGCTGGCCGTCAGCCGCACCGGCAGCATGACGTCCTGGTTCTTGCCCGCCACGTTCGGGTCGCCCTCGCGCGGGGTCAGGCGGGGCGCTTCCCAGACGATTGCCTTGCCGCCCTTTTCCAGGCGGGTGTTCAGCGACGTCGCCGTGCCCGCCATCACCTTGTCGAGCAGGTCGCCGTTGCCGAAGTAGGTGTCCAGTTCCACGGCCACGTCGAACGCACCGTCCTCGATGTCCACCGGAGCCGGGGCGGTGTCGTCGCCGTTCGAACAGGCTTCGATGGGACGCAGGTTGTTGTTGATGGTGAACTTCACCGCCTTGGCGTAGTTCGGCTTGCCCAGCGCCTGCCCGCCCTCGCCGATGCGGCCGCAATTGGCCGAGAAGGCGAAGACCGGATAAGCGGCGCTGTCCGGCGCCTCGTCGGGCGTGTCGTCCAGGGACACGGGTCCTTTGGCGCCCTTCAGGCCCATGAATGCGACAGAGCCGGTCGCCTTCTGCTTGGCCTGCCCGCCGAACTCCAGCGTGTTCACGCGGTTGCCGTTCTGGGCGATGTAGGTCGGGACAGCCTGCCCCATGAAGCCACGTTCCAGGGTCACGCCGCGCTTCTGGACGCCGTTGACGATCACGTCGGAGGTGAACACCCGGATCTGCTTCCCGGCGCCGGTGTCGGCCGCCCAGGTGGCCGGCAGGTTGTCCAGCGTCAGCTTGCGCGCGGCGATGCCGACGATGCGGCCATAGACGTTGGTGCCCGCGGTGTCGAAGCGGTTGGTCGTGGCGGTGTCGCCGACCTTCACCCAGCCCCCGATGGTCAGGCCGAGCGTGGTGAAGTCGAGGCCACCCACCTCCGAGGTCAGACCGTCCGCCACCGCCTTGATATCGGCGGCGCCACCTTCGAACCCGACGACCTTCATCCGGGCGGCGCCGGCAGGCGACGCCTCGTCCACCAGCCCGGCGCCGAGGAAGGCGGGGACGGTGGCGGAGCCGGTCGTTACCTTGGCGAGCTTGCCACGGTTGCCGGATAGCCCAAAGCCGGTGAAGTAGACCAGTTGCCCGGTCACGAAGGCGGCGCCGGCCGCGACGGCGACGACCTGGGTGGAAGCGGTGACGCTCTGGATCACGCTGGCCGCGGTGCCGTCGTTGTCGCGCGACGGGGCGTTGATCCAGGGGTTGCAGAAGGCGGACTCAATCTCGGAATCGAGGAGGCTGCCCGGCACCGGATAATGCCACTCGATGCCCAGCGACCCGTTGTTGCTCTCGCCGACCATCGTCGGATCGCTGTTCTGGCGGTCGTCGCGCAGATCGTCGGAGTCCACATAGTCGGCTTTGCGGGCCAGACCGATGGAGGTGACGCGCTGCTTCCGCATGCGGGGGGTGTTCGGCGTGACGCCGTAGGTCGCCTCGGCGACGCCGGTCAGGCGAACGCGGTTGGTACTGGTCATAGGCGGCTCCTTTCAGCCGGGCATGAAAAAAGCCGCCCAGGGGGCGGCTCGGTGATGCGCTGTTGGGGGTGGGCCGGTCAGGCGACGGCGTCGGGCTCGGCGGGGGTAGCCTTGCTGCCCTTCCCGGCCTTGGCCGGCTTCGGCAGGGCGATGTGTTCCAGCTCCACCAAGCGGTCGAACGACACCGGACCGTCGATGTCCTGCGGGGCGACCGGCTGGCCCACGGCAAAGCGCCGCGACGGGGTGTTGAACCCCTTCACGACGGTCGGCTTCTGCTCCTGTTCCTGTTCGCTCATCTTCATCCTCTCCTGGTCCAGTCGATGGTCATGGTCATGCCCCACCAGTTGCCGGAGTCGTCCTTGGCTCCGATGGGGTCGAAACGAATGCTGCGGAACTCGACAATGCCGGTGTCTTGCCCGCGGCACATTTCCGCGAAGGCGGTCAGCAGCTCGCGAATGGTCGCGCTGCCGGTCCCGGTCGGGGCGAAGACGATCACCATCAGCTCGCCCGTTTCGTCCCAGCGCTCATCAGTCGGATCGCCCGCACCGATGCTCTCTTGATCCCACAGGTCGCCGCCGATGATGATCCGCGCCCAGTGGTTAGGGGCAAGCTGGCCCGGTACCAAGCCTTGGGCTGGACCACGCGGCTGCGGCTGGGTGAACGGATCATTGTCCCAGGCGAGCGGGCATTCTGTCGGGGTCGCGTCCGGCCATCGCGATTCGATGAACGACTTGATGGCCGAAAAGGCGTGAATCGTTGCCATTCGTTCAGCCCTTCGCTTCCATCCACCAGCCGATGCCGACGCCGCGGTAACCCGGCCGGTCGACGGTCAGCATGGTCCCGGCCCCCGTCCATTGGCCGTTCACGATGGTGGGATTGATGGTGATCTGGTCGCCATGCACAGGGCCTGCGACCGGAAAGGCCGTCGCCTTCAGCGTCTCGTCGGCGATGATGATCCGAAAGCGCCGTTGGGACACCGGCCCGGCCAGGGTGTCCGCGCCCACCTCGGTCACCTTCGCCTTCAGGATCACATCCACGCTGCCCAAGCGGCTGAGCACGATCAGCTCACCGTCGGTGTCGATCAGGTCGCTGATGTCCACGGGTCACCAGCCCTTCGGAGCCGCAAGCCCCGCGTCCTGTAACGCCCTCAACACGTCTGCCGGAATGGAGCTTCCATTGGGGCCGGTTCCACCAATCCAGTATTCTTCCCGGCCCACACCCTCGACTTCCTTCGCCTTCAGCGTCGGGTCGCGCCGCTTCGTCGCCCAGCGCAGGCGAGCCAGCCGGGCCACCGCGTTGCGGAGAACCGCGGGGACTTCCTGCAACTCCCACCCCACGGTCCCGGTTACCGTCACCGCAACGCCCCACCGGCCGAACCCGTCGATGTTCAGCAGGCCCGCGCCTGCATCCATCGTGTAGGCGCCCGCGACGATATCGGTGCCGGCAATGGACACGACCAGCGAATCCTGGTCGAAGGGAAGCCGCCACGGCAGCACCAGTGCGCCGGAAGCGGCCTCGGCCGCGCTGAAGTTGATCGAAACCTCTTCAGCAAGAAAGGTGCGTCGCCCCTTCTGGTCAGGGGCGACGCCGCAGGCTTCGCACACCGCGTCGCTGTCGTCCTTTATCCAGGCACGGAGCAGTTCGTCTTGCTCCGGCCCCGTGATACCGAGTTCGGATTTCACGCGGGACAGGTCGACCAACGAACGGTCCGCGACCGCATGCGCGACGATCAGCTTGGGCATGGTCAGACCTCCTTGCCCACCGTGGCGATGTCCAGCCCGGCAATGTCCGACTTGGACATGACGGACAGCTCAGCGCTGCTGTCGAGGATCAGGACCGGGACGGCCTCGCCTACGGCAGCCTTCACCCCCTTGATGGTGCGCCGCGCTTCTTCGACGGTGACTGTGCGTCCAAACTTCACCACCAGCGCATCGCCGGGGGTCAGGGACAGTTTGCCGACGCGATATTCCAGATCGTCCATGGCGGTTACCCCTGCGCGGCCAGGGCTTCGGCCTCGGCCTTGGGCAGCGGCTTCGGCGTGAGGTAGCTGCCGTCCGCCACGACGTGGTACAGGCCCTTGCCGGCGGACACGATCGTGCGGCCGGTCCCGGACGGCGTGGGGGCCGGGGCGGCGGCGGGTTCGCCACCCTCGCCGTCCGCAACGGGGGCGTCGTTGCCGTCGCTGCCCGACACACCGTCCGTGGCCTCCTCCGCCTGACCATCTTCCCGGAGAGGCATGGCGCACCCGGAGGCGATCAGCGCGTCGGCCTCCTGCTGGGGAAAGCCACAGATCTCGCCCGCGTTGTTGCTGCGATGACGGCGCAGCAGCCGGACCACCTTGATGTTCATCAGATGCGGTCCTTCCCGAACAGGGCGATGGCGCCCGCCACGATGCTGGTCGGCGTGCCGCCGGTCGGGTCCGCATCGGCCACGACGCGGACGTAGCGGTTGGCGCCCGCGAGGTTCACGGGAAGCTCGATGATCCCGCTGGGGTTCGTTCCCGTCAGCGTCTTCACGACCGGGGCGCCGTAATCGGCCCAGCCGCTGCTGCCGTCCACGGAGTGCTGGAGCTTGGCGGTGATCGTACCGCCGTTCGCGCCGCCGGCCGTGCTGTACTGGACGGAGCCGATGCCGGTGTAATAGCCCAGGCGGTCGACGGCAGCGCCGTTCTGCGGCGAACCGGTGCCGGCCGCCGGCGCGAGCGACGGCTTGGTGGTGCCGATCTGCCCGATGTTGTGCATGGTCGCGTAGGAGAGGCCCATGAACGGATTCCTTCTTGCGAAAATGCGACAGGCGCCCAAAGGGCGCCTGGATCGCGAGTTCAGAGAGTGGTTGGAAACGATCAGCCGGCGCCGGCACCCCAGGCGACATCGGTCAGCCACGCGGCCCCCTCGATGTGCTTCATCTGCTGGTCGACAGCCATGTCGATCTTGATCAGCGTCTCGGAGTTCTGGAACGCGCTCTGCCACGCCTGCCCGTCGAAGTAGGTCGCCTGCGAAGACATGTCGATCATGACGCCCTCCACGTCGCCGTGGACCACCTCCGCGAAGTCGATCAGGCCGATTTCCGACTTGTTGCCGCCGGCCCCCAGGTTGATCGGGATCTGGGTGGTTTCCAGGATCGGGTAACCGCCCCAGTAGTGCCGCCCGTCCGCCTGCTTCTGGTAGCACTCCGGATAGACCCGGTTGCCGTTGCCGTCGCGCAGGCTGCCCAGGAAGATGCGGGTGCGCGGCGCCATGGTCCAACCGGGTCGCAGCATCTGGACGTTGCCGTTGGCGAGCGCCGTCAGGAGCTTGGCTTGGTCGCCGTCGATGTTGGCGACGTTGACGGTGGCGTTCGCCTGGAACACCTGCCCCGCCTCCTCCGCGAAGCTGCGCAGGCCACGCGGGGTGTTGTTGGTGCCGTCGCCGCGGATGAATGCCAGATCCTTGCGAAGCGCGGTCGCACGGACCAGCGAGTTCAGCGCCATCTGGTCGGCGCGGTTGGCCCGGCTGTTGCGCTGGGTAAACTGGAGGAGGCGGTTGCTGATCGGCACGATGGCCGACAGTTCGCGCGCCACCAGCGAGACGCTGCCGGTACCGGGCTGGCTGACGTTCGCCGGCTGACCTTCACCCTTGAACGCGGCGACGGCGTCGGAGGTGCCGCGGCGAATGCTCAGCGCCCCGGCGTCGAGCGGCCGAACGTCGTCCACCATCGGCGTGACGACCTCGCGGGGCCGAAGCACATCGATGAAGTCGTCAGCCACCTCCGGCTGCACCAGCAAACCGCCGGCTCCCGGTTCGGACGCCATCAGCGCCTTCTGCAGATGCGCGTCCTCGGCATCCTTGGCGATCTTCAGGGCGGCGTCCATGTTGCCCTTGGCGCAGGCGAACGAGCGGACGACCGCCGCGAAGACGTGTCCCTTCTCGGGCTTCACGTCCTCGACGCCGCGCAGCACGGCCGGAGCGGCAATGCCCGGCGTCACCGGCGTCGCGGTGGCCGCCTTCAGCGCGTTGACATCATCGACCTGCTTGACCTGGGCGTCGATCTGGCCGATCTCGGCCTTGATCGCGTCGAACCGCTTCAGCTGATCGCCTTCCAGCGCCTTGGTGGCGCCGTCGATCAGCTTTTCGGCCTCATCCAGCAGCTCCCCGCGCTTGGCGAGCAGCGAGTTCTTGTTCATACCCTACTCCATTGCTTGATGCGCCGATGGCGCTGTGTCGCCCGCTCGCGCGGGATCTCGTGGTTCAGGCTCGCAGGCGCAGCATGTCGAGTTGCGCCAGGGCGATGGACTTGTGCAGGCTGGGGGTCGCATCGCCTCCGGCGGCCTTGCCCTCCTCCTGCTGGCACTGTTCGAGCACGGAGTCGATCTGCCCGGCCGCCGCCTCGATGGCGGTCTTCGCCTCGCCCAGCGCGGATTCGTTGGCAGCCGACAGGACCCGGCCAGCCTTGGCCCGCTTGCCGGGTTTACCGCCGGCAGCCTTGGTGCCAGCGCTTTCCTCGTGCTCGCCGGAGGCCGGCGCCTCCGACTGCAAGCCATCGGTCGCCGCGTCCAGATCCTTGAAGCCGCACTCGAAGGCATCGGCGCCATCGAGCCACGCCGC
>NZ_JACCJY010000052.1 GCF_014596085.1 Azospirillum tabaci | reverse complement strand
TGATCAACGCGGTGATCGACCCCAACGCCGGGTCGGAGAGCGGCAACATCGGCAGCCTCAACCCCACCAGCGCCGTCCGCAAGGGTCCCAAGACGTAACGCCTTCCTAAGTTATAAAAGCAAAAGCCCCCCGGACAAATCGGGGGGCGGTTCCAAACGACTGCACGACATCCCAACGTTACGAAGAATCAGCCTGAGACGAGAGGGGAGGGCGGACATGGACACGGCCATCGTCGCCAAAGACGACAAGAAAAGGCGCGCCATCCATCCCGGTTCGGGGCGCCGGAACACCCGGCCCCAGCCGAAGGGCCGGCAGGTCGATCCGGCGGCCCTGGCGGAGGTGCAGGAACTTCTCGGTGACCGGTCCCGGCAGCGGGACCTGCTGATCGAGCATCTGCACCTGTTGCAGGACACTTACCACGGGCTGCACGCCCGCCACCTCGCGGCGCTGGCCCACGAGATGCGGCTGGCCCTGGTGGAGGTGTACGAGGTGGCGTCCTTCTACGCCCACTTCGACATCGTGATGGACGGGGAGGAAGCCCCTCCGCCCGTGACCGTCCGGGTCTGCGACAGCCTGTCCTGCTGCATGGCCGGCGGCGAGAAGCTGCTCGACGAGTTGAAGGCCGCCGACATGGGGCCGGACGTCCGGGTGGTGCGCGCCCCCTGCATGGGCGCCTGCCACAATGCCCCGGCGGTGGCCATCGGCCACGCCCTGCACGAGAACGCCACGGTCGAGAGCGTGGTGACCGCCGTGAAGAACGGCGAGACGCACCCGCACCTCCCCACCTATGTCAGCCTGGAGCAGTACAAGGCGGAGGGCGGCTACCGCCTGCTGTCCGACTGCCTCGCCGGCAACGTCCCGGTGGACGACATCCTGGGCAAGCTGGAAGGGGCCAACCTGCGCGGCCTCGGCGGCGCCGGCTTCCCCACCGGCCGCAAGTGGCGCTTCGTCCGCCACGAGCCCGGTCCGCGCCTGATGGCGGTGAACGGGGACGAGGGCGAGCCGGGCACCTTCAAGGACCGCTACTATCTGGAGAACGATCCGCACCGCTTCCTGGAAGGGATGCTGATCGGCGCCTGGGTGGTCGAGGCGACCGACGTCTACATCTACCTGCGCGACGAGTACCCGCACATCCGCGAGGTTCTGGAGCGCGAGATCGCCGAGGTTGAGCGGACGGGCCTCGCCGGGCACACCCGCATCCATCTGCGGCGCGGCGCCGGGGCCTACATCTGCGGCGAGGAGTCCGCGATGCTGGAGAGCATCGAGGGCAAGCGCGGCCTGCCGCGGCACAAGCCGCCCTTCCCGTCGGTCGTCGGCCTGTTCGGCCGCCCGACCCTCATCAACAACGTCGAGACGCTGTTCTGGATCAGGGACATTCTTGAGAAGGGCGCCGACTGGTGGGGCAGCCACGGGCGCAACGGCCGCAAGGGCCTGCGCAGCTACTCCGTCTCCGGTCACGTGAAGGACCCGGGCGTGAAGCTGGCCCCCGCCGGCGTCACCATCCGCGAGCTGATCGACGAGTATTGCGGCGGCATGGCCGACGGCCACACGCTGAAGGGCTACCTGCCCGGCGGCGCGTCGGGCGGTATCCTCCCCGCCAGCATGGACGACATCCCGCTGGACTTCGGCACGCTGGAGCAGCACGGCTGCTTCATCGGCTCCGCCGCGGTGGTCGTGCTGTCGGACAAGGACGACATGCGCAAGGTCGTGCGCAACCTGCTGGACTTCTTCGAGGACGAGAGCTGCGGCCAGTGCACGCCCTGCCGCGTCGGAACGGAGAAGGCGGTGGCGCTCATCAAGCAGCCGGTGTGGGACGAGCCGCTCTTGACGGAACTCGCCCGGCTGATGAGCACGGCGTCGATCTGCGGCCTGGGTCAGGCCGCGATGAACCCACTCAAGAGTGCGCTGAAGCACTTCCGCGACGATCTGCGCGGGGAGGTCCGGTGATATGAGCGACCGCATCCTGTTCCACCTCGACGACGAGCTCGTCGAAGCCCACCCCGGCGAGACCATCTGGCAGGTCGCCAACCGCCTGGGCACCGAGATCCCGCATCTCTGCTACGCCGACGAGCCGGGCTACCGCGCGGACGGCAACTGCCGGGCCTGCATGGTCGAGATCGACGGCGAGCGCGCCATGTCGGCCTCCTGCGTGCGCCACCCGACGCCGGGCATGCGCGTCCGCTCGGCCAGCGAGAACGCCAAGTTCGCCCGCAAGATGGTCATTGAGATGCTGGTCGCCGACCAGCCGAAGCGGGAGGAGGCCCACGACCCCGACAGCAAGTTCTGGCGCTGGGCCGACCGCCTGGAGATCTCGGACAGCCGCTTCCCCAGCCGGGAATGCGCGCCGAAGCCCGACTTCAGCCACCCGGCGATGGCGGTGCAGCTCGACGCCTGCATCCAGTGCAACCTGTGCGTCCGCGCCTGCCGCGAGGTCCAGGTCAACGACGTCATCGGCATGGCTCTGCGCGGCCACAAGGAGACGATCGTCTTCGACTTCGCCGACCCGATGGGCGACAGCACCTGCGTCGCCTGCGGCGAGTGCGTCCAGGCCTGCCCGACCGGCGCGCTGATGCCGAAGACCCAGGTGGACCTGAACAGCGGCGTCTTCGCCGCCGCCCCGGACCGCCAGGTCGACAGCGTCTGCCCCTATTGCGGCGTCGGTTGCCAGCTCACCTACAACATCAAGGACGAGAAGCTGCTGTCGGTGACGGGCCGTGACGGTCCCGCCAACAAGAACCGGCTGTGCGTCAAGGGCCGTTTCGGCTTCGATTACATCCACCACCCGCACCGCCTGACCAAGCCGCTGATCCGCAAGGAGGGCGTGTCCAAGCACGACGTGGACATCGACCCGCTCAACCCGCTGACCCATTTCCGCGAGGCGAGCTGGGAGGAGGCCCTGGAGGTCGCCACCGCCGGCCTGCGCAAGATCCGCGACGAGCGGGGCGGCTCGGCGCTCGCCGGGTTCGGTTCGGCCAAGGGCTCCAACGAGGAAGCCTACCTGTTCCAGAAGCTGGTGCGCGTCGGCTTCGGCACCAACAACGTCGACCATTGCACCCGCCTGTGCCACGCCTCCTCGGTGGCGGCGCTGATCGAGGGCATCGGGTCGGGCGCGGTGACCGCTCCCTTCATGGCGGCCAAGGACGCCGAGGTGATCGTCGTCATCGGCTCCAACCCGACGGAGAACCACCCGGTCGCCGCGACCTTCTTCAAGAACGCGGCCAAGCGCGGCGCCAAGCTGGTCATCATGGACCCGCGCGGCCAGGTGCTGAAGCGCCACGCCAGCCACATGCTGCAGTTCAAGCCGGGCCGCGACGTGCCGATGCTGAACGCCATGCTGAACGTCATCATCAGCGAGGGGCTGTACGACGCGCAGTATGTGGCCGAGCACACCCAGGACTTCGAGGAGCTGCGCGCCCACATCGCCAGCTTCACCCCGGAGGCCATGGAGCCGGTCTGCGGCATCCCGGCGGAACAGCTCCGCGAGGTCGCGCGCCTCTACGCCACCTCCAAGGGCTCGATCATCTTCTGGGGCATGGGCGTGTCGCAGCACACCCACGGCACCGACAACGTGCGCTGCCTGATCGCCCTGTCGCTGGTCACCGGCCAGATCGGGCGCCCCGGCACCGGCCTGCACCCGCTGCGCGGCCAGAACAACGTCCAGGGCGCCTCCGACGCCGGCCTGATCCCGATGATGTTCCCGGACTACCGTCCGGTGGACGATCCCGAGGTGCACGCCTTCTACGAGGATTTCTGGGACACCAAGCTCGACTCCAAGCGCGGCCTGACCGTCGTGGAGATCATGGACGCGATCCACGCCGGCTCGCTGAACGGCATGTACGTCATGGGCGAGAACCCGGCCATGTCCGACCCGGACGTGGAGCACGCCCGCGACGCGCTCGCCAAGCTCGACCATCTGGTGGTGCAGGACCTGTTCCTGACCGAGACGGCCAAATACGCCGACGTGGTTCTGCCCGCCTCGGCCTGGCCGGAGAAGACCGGCACGGTGACCAACACCAACCGCCAGGTCCAGCTCGGCCGCCAGGCCCTGCCGCCGCCGGGCGAGGCCCGGCAGGATCTGTGGATCGTCAACGCCATGGCCCGCGGCCTGGGTCTGGACTGGACCTACGAGCATCCGCGCGACGTGTTCCGGGAGATGAAGGGGGCGATGCCGTCGCTCGACAACATCACCTGGGAGCGGCTGGAGCGCGAGCGCTCGGTGACCTACCCCAGCCTGTCCGCGGACGATCCGGGCCAGGAGATCGTGTTCGGCGACGGCTTCCCCACGGCGTCGGGCCGCGGGCGTCTGGTCCCCGCCGACGTGATCCCGCCGGCGGAGGAGCCGGACGCCGAGTTCCCGATGGTCCTGACCACCGGGCGCCAGCTGGAGCATTGGCACACCGGATCGATGACCCGGCGCGCCCAGGTTCTGGACGATCTGGAGCCGGAGGCGGTGGCCTACATGAGCCCGGCGGACCTGCGGCGGATGGGCGCCAAGGGCGGCGACCGCATGAAGGTCACCACCCGGCGCGGCACCATCGAGCTGAAGGCGCGGTCGGACTACAACGTCCCGTCCGGGCTGGTGTTCGTGCCCTTCTGCTACGCCGAGGCGGCGGCCAACGTGCTGACCAACCCGAAGCTGGACCCCTACGGGAAGATTCCCGAGTTCAAGTTCGCCGCGGCCCGGATCGAGCCGGCGGCATAGCCAACCGGCGGCCCCCGTTCCCCGCGAGGGGAGGCGCGGGGGCCGCCACACCCGAGGACGACAACGGCGCGATGCAACAGCGCCGGACGATTTCGAGAGGGATGGGACGATGAAGACGCAAGCGCTGATGATGGCACCCCCGGCCCCGCGGGCCGAAGGCCGCGCGGAAACCGTGGACCGTGCGGCGAAGGGCAATCTTGTGCAGTCGCTGTCGCGGGCACTGAGCATCATGACCATCCTCGGCCAGTCGGACAGCCCGATGAGCCTGACCGCGGTGGCCGAGGCGGCGCAACTCTCGCCCTCCACGGCGCACCGTCTGCTGACCACCCTGCAGGAGGAGCGTTACGTGCGCTTTGACCAGGGCAAGCGCGGCTGGGCGGTCGGGGTGCAGGCCTACATGACCGGCACCGGCTTCCTGAAGACGCGCAGCCTTCTCGACGTCGCCCGCCCGCGCATGCGCCGGCTGATGGAGGAGACCAGCGAGGTCGTGAATCTGGCCGTGGAGGAGAACGGCGAAGCCATCTATCTGCACCGCGTCGGCGGTCCGCGCGTCGCCCAGGCGGCGCTGCCCGTCACCGACCGCACGCTGCTGCACTGTTCCGCGGTGGGCAAGGCGCTGCTCGCCGGCATGCCCGACACGCGGGTGCAGAGCATCGTGACCCAGCGCGGCATGCGCCAGTTCACCCGGACCACCGTGTCGTCGATCCCGGCGCTGCACCGGGAGCTGGTCCTGACGCGCGACCGCGGCTACGCCGTGGACCAGGAGGAGCGGGTCAGCGGCCTGCATTGCGTCGCCGCGGCGATCTACGACGAGCAGGCCCGCGTCATCGGCGCCCTGTCGCTGTCGAGCACCAACCGGCGCCTGGATGACGCTCGCGTCGTGGCCTTCGGCGAGATGGTCAAGCGCACCGCCGCGGCGGTGACCGCCGAGATCGGCGGGCGCTTTCCCACCTGATCCCTGGGCCTGACCCCTGGGCCTGAGCCTCTGACTTAACCCTTACGGAATTCGAATTCGCGCCGGCCGGGAGGCGCGATCCGCCCCGATCCGCAAATCCATCGGATTGGGTCGAGGCGGCTGTTACCCCCGGTTTTCCTTCCTGTCACGTAGTGCTGCCCTGAAGAAACTGACCGCGCCCGCAACGGCGCGGTCTTTTTTTGCCAAATACTTTGTTTCCGCAATGTGGAAACATGTGATTCTCTTGTTGCGCCTCCATGAAGACTCAGGCATCATTCTTCTTACACAGGGTTCATCACCCTTTGTATCGGGCGGGTTGTTGCTCCGCATTATATGCGAGCCTCTCGGATACTGGCCGTGCTGGAAACAGCACGGCCTTTTTATTGCCGGGACGGCACCGGATGGGGAGGCGATGCTGCGGTGCGGCAAAACAGCGCGGATGTTACCGCGGATCAAGCAGGCGCGGGCCAGGACCGTCCTCCGACAGCTCGTCCCAGGGGTTGCGCAGCGGGCATTCGCCGAGCGACAGGCAGCCACAGCCGATGCAGTCCTCCAGCCCGTCGCGCAGCTTGGTGAGCACGGCGATGCGCTCGTCCAGGTCCGCTTTCCAGGCCGCGGACAAGCGTTTCCAGTCCTCTGCGGTGGGGGTGCGGCCGTCCGGCAGGGTCTTCAGCGCCTGCGCGATGGTGGCCAGGGGGACGCCCAGGCGCTGGGCGACCTTGATGACGGCGATGCGCCGGAGCACGTCGCGGGGGAAGCGGCGCTGGTTGCCGCTGCTCCGCCAGCTTGTGATCAGCCCCTTTGATTCGTAGAAGTGGATGGTGGACACTGCCACACCGGAGCGTTCCGCGACCTCGCCCACGGAAAGGTCCTTGTCGATGTCGGCGGGATCGAGAATGGCCATCGCCGGGACTCCCCTGGGGTTCGGAACCTCTTGACCTCAAGTGAAGTTGAGGTCGTATCGAGAGAGAGTCAACAGCGCGCCGCATCGAGGGTAGCCGATGATTTCACCAACCTCCGTCGACTGGACTTCGCTCAACACCCTGCGCGCCACGCCGGGGCCGGAGGTGACGGCTCTGCCGGCCTCGTTCCTTTCGATCACCAAGGCCGCGAACCTGAAGCCGGCCATCGTCCGCCCGGTGCTGGACGGGCTGTTGCGCCAGGGCTTCGTGCGCGAGTACGAAACCCAGTACGGCAAAGCCTACGCCCGCACGCTGGAGGGGAACCAGCGCATCCGCGAAGTGAGGGAGTGGCTGCGGTAAGGTTCGGGACGCTTGGTGGCCCGTGCCTAAATCCGTGAAGACCCTGTCGTCTGACAAGAATCCCATCCCTGTACAAAAAAGAACGGCGCCCCTTTCGAGGCGCCGTCTTCACGAGGTGTGCCGTCAGACTGTCGGGACGCGATCAGACAACCTTGTTGGCGTGCAACTCGGCGATCTGCTCCGAGGTGTAGCCGAGGCTGGCCAGAACCTCGTCGGAGTGCTCGCCGAGCAGCGGCGAACCGGTGATCTCGACGGTCATGTCGGAGAACTTGATCGGGCTGCCGACGGTCAGGTACTTGCCGCGGGCCTTGTGATCGACCTCAACGATCGTGCCGCTCTTGCGGAGCGACGGGCATTCGGCGATTTCCTTCATGGTCAGCACCGGGGCGCACGGGATGTCGAACTTGCGCAGGATGTCGACCGCCTCGTACTTCGTCTTGTCGGCCAGCCAGCCTTCGATGAAGGCGAAGATGTCGAAGATCTTGTCCTGACGCGCCTGAGCGGTGTTGTAGGCCGGATCGTCGATCCACTCCGGCTTGCCGAGAGCCTTACAAATCGGCGCCCAGGCGTGGCCCTGGATGGTGAAGTAGATGTAGGCGTTCGGGTCGGTCTCGGCGCCCTTGCACTTCAGGACCCAGCCCGGCTGGCCGCCACCGCCGGCGTTGCCACCACGCGGAACCACGTCGGAGAACTCGCCGTGCGGGTACTGCGGGTACTCTTCCAGGTAGCCGACGCGGTCGAGACGCTGCTGGTCGCGCAGCTTGACGCGGCAGAGGTTGATGACCGAGTCCTGCATCGACACGGCGACCTTCTGGCCCTTGCCGGTCTTCGAACGGCCCATGAGGGCGGTCAGGATGCCGATGGCGAGGTGCATGCCGGTGTTGCTGTCGCCGAGAGCGGCGGCGCTGACGGTCGGCGGGCCGTCCCAGAAGCCGGTGGTCGAAGCCGCACCGCCGGCGCACTGGGCGACGTTCTCGTAGACCTTCAGGTCCTCGTAATGGTGGCCGTCGCTGAAGCCCTTCACCGAGGCGACGATCATGCCCGGGTTCAGCTCGTTGATGCGCTCCCAGGTGAAGCCCATGCGGTCGAGCGCGCCCGGCCCGAAGTTCTCCACGAGGACGTCGGACTCCTTGATCAGCTTCTCAAGGATTTCCTTGCCCTGCGGGGTCTTGGTGTCCAGCGTCAGCGAGCGCTTGTTGCTGTTCAGCATCGTGAAGTAGAGCGCGTCCGCTTCGGGAATGTCACGGAGCTGGTTGCGGGTGACGTCGCCGGAACCCGGCCGCTCCACCTTGATGACGTCCGCGCCGTACCAGGCGAGGAGCTGCGTGCAGGCGGGGCCGGCCTGAACGTGGGTGAAGTCGATGATCTTGATCCCTTCGAGCGGCTTGCTCATGGCTCGTTTACTCCCTCTCACTTATTGCGATGCCGTTGTTGAGCACTGGACAACACGGACAAACTGGCGGGATGGGTTGTGGGTTACTGGTTTGCGGACTCCAACTCCGACAGGCGTCGGCGGAGCTTGCGCTCCTCGGCCCAGCGGCTGCTCTCGTCGCGGATGATGGCGACGATTCCGGTCACCGTGCCGTCCGGCGCGGTCAGCAGGGCGACCGTGAAGGCGATGGACAGGGCGTGCCCGTCCTTGTGCAGGGCCGGGACGCGCAGCACCTCGCTGCCGTAGCGCGTCTGGCCCGTGCGCATGGTGTTGGCGTAGCCATCCCAATGGCGCTGGCGCTGGCGTTCCGGGATGATGATGTCGAGCGATTGCCCCAGCGCTTCGCCCTCGGCGAAGCCGAACATCCGCTCGGCCGCCGGATTCCACAGAGTAATGGCACCTTCCGCGTCGGACACGACGATCGCGTCCCCGGCGGCCATGACCAACTGTGCGAAATCGACTGTTGCGCTCATGAAAGCACTCGCTCCGACACCGGACCCGAAACCTTCCGGCACCGTCATGTTTTCTTCAAAACACGCCCGCACCGTTGGCTTTGCACTTCGTTTTCGAAGCGCGATGGGATGTGAGATACCGTATACCAGATGCGAAATGCCTGGCAAGCCCTTTTGTGCGTTAGGCGAACTAATCGCGCTCCGGACCTTTCGCGGCAAATGCCGGGGAGTGGGGGAGGGGCGGGAATGGGCATGAAAAAGCCCCCCGGCCGCGACGGCAGGGGGGCTTCTCCATTTCTTTTCGCCGAGGGAGGAGAGGGGACGTTACGTCGCCCGCGCCGTGGGCAGGGTGAAGGACACCGACTCCGGGCGGCCCGGCAGGGAGAGCTGCGCTTCCACCGGGGCGCAACGGCTGACCACGGCGCCGCGGCGCAGGACGAACAGGCGGCTGGCGCGGGTGCGGATCGCCTCCACCGGGTCGGCGGCCTGGAGCACCACGAGATCGGCGTGGCAACCCACCTCCAGCCCGTAGCCGTCGAGGTGCAGCAGCTTGGCCGGGGCCTCCGTCACCGCGCGGAAGCAGGCCAGCATCCCGTCATAGCCGGTCATCTGCCCGACATGCAGTCCCATATGCGCGACCTCCAGCATGTCGCCGGAGCCGAGCGGGTACCAGGGGTCCATCACGCAGTCGTGGCCCAGCGCGACGGTCAGGCCGGCGCCCATCAACTCCGGCACGCGGGTCATGCCGCGGCGCTTGGGGTAGCTGTCGTGGCGGCCCTGGAGCGTGATGTTGATGAGCGGGTTGGCGATGACGCCGAGGTTCGCCTCGACCATCAGCGGGATCAGCTTGGAGACGTAGTAATTGTCCATGGAATGCATGGAGGTGAGGTGCGAGCCGGTCACCCGGCCCTGCATCCCCAGCCGCTGCGTCTCGTAGGCCAGCGTCTCGACATGGCGGGACAGCGGGTCGTCGGACTCGTCGCAATGCATGTCCACCAGCAGCCCGCGCTCCGCCGCGATCTCGCAGAGCAGTTTCACGGAGGCGGCACCGTCGGCCATCGTCCGCTCGAAATGCGGGATGCCGCCGACCACGTCCACGCCCATGTCGAGTGCGCGCTTCAGCAGGTCCACCGCGCCGGGTGCGCGCAGGACGCCGTCCTGCGGGAAGGCGACCAGCTGCAGGTCGAGGTAGGGGGCGACCCGCCGCTTCACCTCCAGCAGCGATTCCACGGCCAGCAGGCGCGGGTCGCAGATGTCCACATGGCTGCGGATCGCCAGCAGGCCACGCGCCACCGCCCAGTCGCAGTAGGCCAGCGCCCGCTCGACGATGGCGTCCTGGACGAGCTGCGGCTTCAGCTCGCCCCACAGCGCGATGCCCTCCAGCAGCGTGCCGGAGCGGTTGACCCGCGGCAGGCCGTAGCTGAGCGTGGAGTCCATATGGAAGTGCGAATCGACGAAGGGCGGCGTGACCAGCCGGCCCGTGGCATCAATCTCCTGGCCCGCCGGGCCGGGCAGGTCCTTCTCCACCGCGGCGATGCGGCCCTCGTGGACGCCGATGTCCATGCCGGTGCGGCCGTCGGGCAGCGTGGCGCGGCGCAGGATCAGATCGAACATCAGCGTTCTCCTTTGCGGTACGGGATCATCAGCGCCCGCGGGTAGGAGGCGCGGCGCGCCACCAGCACCAGCGCCAGGATGCTCAACAGGTAGGGCATCATCAGGAACAGCTGGTAGGGCAGGACGCCCCCCGCCACCTGCTGAAGCCGCAATTGCAGCGCGTCGAAGGCGGCGAACAGCAGCGCGCCCAGCAGCGCCTTGCCGGGCCGCCAGGAGGCGAAGACCACCAGCGCGATGCAGATCCAGCCGCGCCCGTTGACCATGTTGAAGAAGAAGGCGTTGAACGCCGACAGGGTGAGGAAGGCCCCGGCCAGCGCCATCAGCGCGCTTCCCGCCACCACCGCGCCGACGCGCACCGCGGTGACGCTCAGACCCTGGGCCTCAGCCGCCGCCGGATTCTCGCCGACCATCCGCACCGCCAGCCCGACCGGCGTGCGGTAGAGGACGTAGGCGACCACGGCGACGAGGATCAGCGCCATGTAGGTCATCGGCGTCTGGGCCAGTGCGCCGGGCAGGTCCAGCGGCTGGAACGGCTCGACGGTCGGCGGGGTGCTCGCCTGCGGCAGGACGAGGCGGTAGACGAAGTAGGACAGGCTGGTGCCGAGCAGCGTCACGCCGATGCCCGCCACATGCTGCGACAGGCCCAGCGGCACCGTCAGGGTGGCGTGCAGCAGCCCCATCAGCCCGCCGCAGAGTGCCGCCACCAGCACGCCGGTCCACAGGTCGGCCCCCTGGTAGACGGCCATCCAGCCGGCCATGGCGCCCATCGTCATGATGCCTTCGATGCCGAGGTTCAGCACGCCGGCCCGCTCGCACAGAAGCTCGCCCAGCGTGCCGAGGATGTAGGGGGTGGCGATGCGCAGCACCGCCGTCCAGAAGGCGGCGGAGACCAGGATGTCGAGGATCGTTTGGAACAGCTCCATGGCGCTCACCCCCGCCGCAGCCGGTAGCGCGTCAGCAGCCCGGCGACCAGCATGCAGAGCAGGCTGGTGGCGACGAGCACGTCGGCGATGTAGTTGGGCACCGGCATGGCGCGGCTCATGGCGTCGGCGCCGACGAAGATGCCGGCGATGAAGACCGCCGCCCCGACCACGCCCACCGGGTGAAGCTGCGCCAGCATGGCGACGACGATGCCGCTGTAGCCGAAGCCCGGCGACAGGTCGAGCGTCAGGTAGCCCTTCAGCCCGCAGACCTCGATCACGCCGGCCAGACCGGCCAGACCGCCGGACAGCAGCGCGGTGCGCAGCATGACGCGGGTCACCGGCATGCCGGCGAAGGCGGCGGCGCGCGGGTTGGCGCCGACCGCCCGGTTCTCGTAACCCCAGATGGTCCGGGTGTCGATCAGCCAGAGCAGGGCCGACAGGCCCAGCGCGACCAGCAGGCCGGTGTGCAGCCGCGTGCGCTCGACCAGCTTGGGCAGCTCGGCGGCTTCGACGACCGGGGCGGACTGCGGCCAGCCCATGCCCATGGGGTCCTTCAGCGCGCCCTCCAGCAGCATGGAGACGAGCAGCAGGACGATGAAGTTCAGCAGCAGCGTGGTCACCACCTCGTCCACGCCGAAGCGCACCTTCAGCACGGCGGGGCCGAGCAGCGTGGCGCCACCGGCGGCGGCCCCGGCGATCATCACGGTCGGCAGCAGCAGCCAGGCCGGCAGGTCCAGCATGCCGCCGCCCAGCACGACGGCGGCCAGCGCGCCCATGTAGAGCTGCCCCTCCGCCCCGATGTTCCACAGCTTGGCACGGAAGGCCACGGCGGCGGCGAGGCCGGTGAGAATCAGCGGGGTGGCGCGGGTCAGCGTCTCGGTCAGGGCGAAGCGGGAGCCGGCGGCCCCCTCCAGCAGCAGGCCATAGGCGCGCAGCACCGGCGCGCCGGTCCAGGCGACCAGCAGCGCGCAAAGCGCCAGCGCCGCCACCACCGCCGCCACGGGCGCCAGCAGGCGGGCGGCCAGCGGGGTATGCTCTCGCGGTTCAAGCCGCATCGACAATCTCCGGCAAAATCTCCCAATGCCCGGCCATCAGCAGGCCGAGCTGGCGGACCGACACGCGGCCGTGCGGCAGAACGGGGGTGAGGCGCCCGTGATGGGCGACGGTGATGCCGTCGGCCAGCGCCAGGATCTCGTCCAGATCCTCGGAGATCAGCAGCACCCCGGCCCCGGCGGCGCGGGCCTCCAGCAGCCGCCCGTGGACGTAGGACACCGCGCCGACGTCGAGGCCGCGGGTCGGCTGGCTCGCCAGGATCAGGTCCGGACCGTGGGCCAGCGTGCGGCCCAGGATCAGTTTCTGCATGTTGCCGCCGGACAGCAGCTGCGTGCGGGCGTCCGGACCCGGACAGCGCACGTCGAACGCCTCGATCACCTCCTCGGCGTAGGCGCGGGCGGCGCCCCGGCGGATCAGGCCGAAGCGCTGGAAGGCGGGGTCGTGGTAGCGCTCGGCGATCAGGTTCTCCCACACCGCCATCGCCCCGACGAGGCCGGCGGCGTGCCGGTCCTCCGGAATGCGGGCGACGCCGCGCCGGACCATCTCCGCCGGTTCCGCGTTGCCGATGGCCTCGCCCTTCAGCGCCATGGTGCCGGAGTCGGGGTGGATCAGGCCGCTGACCAGCTCGGCCAGCGCGGTCTGCCCGTTGCCCGACACGCCGGCGATGCCGACGATCTGGCGGCGGCGCACGGTCAGGTCCACGCCGTCGAGCAGCGGGCGCCCGTGGCCGGAGGCGACGGTGACGCCGGACAGCGTCAGCACCGGCTCGCCCGGCTCCAGCGGGGCGGGGGTGGGCGGCTTCAGGGCGCGCCCGACCATCAGTTCGGCCAGCTCCTCGCGGTCGGTCTCGGCGGTCCTGCGGGTGGCGACGAGGCGCCCGCCGCGCAGAACGGCGACCGTGTCGCTGGCCGCGAAGACCTCGTTCATCTTGTGGCTGATGAAGACCACGGCCAGACCGTCGGCGGTCAGGCGGCGCAGCGTGTCGAACAGGCTGGCGGATTCCTGTGGGGTCAGCACCGCGGTCGGCTCGTCCAGGATCAGGACGCGGGCGTCGCGGTAGAGCGCCTTCAGGATCTCGGCCCGCTGCCGCTCGCCCACCGACAGGTCGCCGACCAGCGTGTCGGGACGCACCTCCAGCCCGAAGCGGCGGGCGAGGTCGAGCAGCTTCGCCTTGGCGGCGGCGCGGTCGGAGCGCGGGCGCCACAGCGACTCCGTGCCTACGGCGATGTTGTCGAGCACCGACAGGTTGTCGGCGAGCGTGAAGTGCTGGTGGACCATGCCGATTCCGGCGGCCAGCGCCGCGCGGGGGGAGCCGGGGGGGAGCGGCTGGCCGAACGCCTCGATGCTGCCCTCGTCGGCCACGTAATGGCCGAACAGGATGTTCATCAGGGTCGTCTTGCCGGCGCCGTTCTCGCCCAGCAGGGCCAGCACCTCGCCCTTGTGCAGCGTCAGCGAGATGGAATCGTTGGCGACGAGCGGCCCGAACCGCTTCGTGATGCCGGAGAGGCGGAGGACGATGGGGGGTGATGTCATGGATGTCCGCGGGGTGCCGGGGAGGCAATAAAGAACGCAACAAAATTCCCTCTCCCCTTTGGGGAGAGGGCTAGGGTGAGGGGGCGCCCGCAGGGCGGAAACGCGGGCGCACTGCAGCGCGTTCCCGGCCTTGCGCCCGCCCCCTCATCCCGACCTTCTCCCCGGAGGGGAGAAGGAGATGTGGATCACATCGTCGACTTGGGCTCGTTGTCGTTCACCTTCACGGTGAACTTGCCGTCGAGGATCTCCTGCTCGCGCGCCTTCACCTTGGCCATCACGTCGGCGGGAACCTTGCCCTCGAAGGTGCCGAGCGGGGCGAGGCTGGAGCCCTTGTGGACCATCTGGCTGTAGGGGCCGTAATCCTCGGCCTTGTAGCTGCCGGCCTTCACCGCGGCGATGGCGCGGTCCACCGACGGCTCCATGTGCCACAGCGCGCTGGCGACCACGGTCTCCGGGTACTGCGGCTGGGTGTTGATGACGTTGCCGATGGCCAGGACCTTGCGCTCCTTGGCGGCGTCGGACACGCCGAAGCGCTCGGCGTACATCACGTCGGCGCCGCGGTCGATCATCGCGAAGGCGGCTTCCTTGGCCTTCGGCGGGTCGAACCAGGAACCGATGAAGCTGACCATGAACTTCACGTTCGGGTTCACCTCCTTGGCGCCCTCCATGAAGGCGTTCATCAGGCGGTTCACCTCCGGGATCGGGTAGCCGCCGACCATGCCGATGACGTTCGACTTGGACACCGCACCCGCGATCATGCCGGTCAGGTAGGCCGGCTCCTGGATGTAGTTGTCGAAGACCGAGAAGTTCGGCTCCTGCGGCTTGAAGCTTGAGCCCATGACGAAGGCGGTCTTGGGATAGTCCTTCGCGACGGCGCGGGCCGCGCGCTCGACGCCGAAGACCTCGCCGAAGACGAGCTGCTGGCCGCCTTCGGCGTACTGGCGCATCACGCGCTCATAGTCGGTGTTGGCGACCGACTCGGCCCAGACATACTCGATCTCGCCGCGGGCCTCGGCGGCCTTCAGGGCGGTGTGGATGCGGCTGACCCACTGCTGCTCGATCGGCACGGTGTAGATGCCGGCGACCTTGACCTTCGACTGAGCCCAGGCGGGCAGAGCCATCGCCGCAACGGCGGCGGCCGCCGCGCCGCACAGGACGGCGCGCCGCGCCACGCCCAACAGGTTCCCCATTTTGCAACCCCCTCCGTCTGCTTTGCTGTTTCGGCACAGATGTGCAGCAGAGGCGTTGCAACGGCAATGCCATTCCGTGCGCGTCAGCCCTGCTGCGGCTCTCACGGGTCGGCAGGGTGGCATGTGACCAAAAGGGCGGCAACGATTCTCAGCGGGTGCCGTAAAGCCGGTCGCCCGCGTCGCCCAGGCCGGGCAGGATGTAGCCGTTCTCGTCCAGCCGTTCGTCCACCGCGGCGGTGAAGACCGGCACGTCGGGATGCGCGTCGTGGAAGGTGCGCAAGCCCTCCGGGGCGGCCACCAGGATGGCCAGCTTGATGGCGGCCGCACCCGCGTCCTTCAGCCGGTGCACCGCCGCGACGGCCGTGTGGCCGGTGGCGAGCATGGGATCGACCAGGATGACCAGCCGCTCCTCGATGTCCTCCGGAACCTTGAAGAAATACTCGACGGGGGTCAGCGTCTCCTGGTCGCGGTAGAGACCGATGTGCCCGATGCGGGCCGACGGCAGCAGCGTGCGCATGCCGTCCAGCAGCCCTTGCCCGGCCCGCAGGATGGAGACGAGGCACAGCTTCTTGCCGGTCAGCAGCGGCGCATCGAAGCTGGCCAGCGGCGTTTCGACCGGGCGGTCTTCCAGGGGAAGGTCGCGCGTCAGCTCGTAGCCCATGAGCTGCGACACCTCCCGCATCACCTCGTGGAACCGGGCGGTAGGGGTTTCCCGCCGCCGCAGAAGGGTCAGCTTGTGCTGGACCAGAGGGTGGTCGATGACGGTGAGCGTCGGGATGGGCAACGTCGGGTTGGGCATGGGCGACCCTTCGGGTGGTTGACGTCACATCAGAAAACGGTTCCGTCGCTGCGGATGCGGATCGGCGGGCCGCCGCCGGGGCGGCGGTCGCGGGCGATCCGGCGCCCGGCGGTCCAGGTCCCGCCCTGGAGGACCTTGGCGAGGGGGAAGCTCTCCGCGGGCAGGCCCAGCCGGGCGCGCACCGCGTCGGCGAGGCGGTCGAGCAGGGCGACGGTCAGGGCGCGCCACTCCACCACCGCCTCGTCCCCGACCTCCAGCTCGTCGGCGAGGATGCGCGGGTCCTTGGGCACCAGAACGCCGCTGTCCACCAGCAGCCCGCCGTTGCGGTATTCCGGCAGGCCGGTCAGCCGGTCCAGCCCGGTGACGGCGATGCCCGCCTCCTCCAGCGGCTCGACCAGCGAGTAGCTGAGCCATTGCGACAGCTTGTGGAAGGGGACGAGGCCGACCGCCGAATGGCTCCAGGTGTCGCCGAGATTGACGCCGCCGCGCTCGATGCGGCCCGGCCAGATCGGTCCCAGCCCGCGCAGCACCGCCCCCAGGATCGCGGAGGCCGGAAGGGTGCCGTCCCCGGTCTGCGCCTTCAGCGCGTCGTAGAGGTTGCCGACGCGTCCCGGCGTGCCGAACAGCTCCGGTGCGGCGGTCAGCGCGCTTCCCAGCCGGCGCAGCAGCGCCGCGCGCCCCGCCAGCCCGACCAGCGGGTTGTCCGGCCCGGCCTGGAAGCCGCGGGCGAGTGTTTCCTCGGTCATGGCGGAAAGGGTCGCCGCGTCGGCGCGCAGAGGCGCCCTGATCGGATCGTCGGCGAAGCTGCCGGAGCGAAACAGGTCGAAGCTGGCGACGGCCAGCCCTTCGGAGCGGGCCAGTTCGACGCCTTCCTTGTCGCGGTAGCGCCAGCGGTCACCGGCCCCGGCGTCCAGCAGAACGCTGGTCACCGCCAGATCGAAGCGGATGCGCGCAATCTCGTCCGCATCCGCGCCCAGCCCGGCGGACAGCGCCGCCCAGCGGTCTTCCCCCTCCACCACGAAGTGCCGCCAGCGGCTGTGGTAGGGAACCCCCAGGTCCGGGTAGGATTCCCGCGTCACCATGGCCACCAGGGCGGCGGCGTCGCCCAGCCGCTCCGGCTGGTAACCGAAATGGGCGAGATCACCGCGTTCGGCCTTCGCAAGAATCGCGTGGGCGCGCTGCCGCACCGCGTCGGCGGACAGCAACCACGCCACATCGTCTTCGGCGGGCGCGGTCAATCGGTCAGCCCCCGGCCCTTGGCGACGGTCAGTTCCTCCGCGGTCGGCACGGCGGGGGTGAAGTAGCCGGCGGCCTTCTTGGCGTCCATCTCCACCTTGGCGTCGTCGGGGATCAGCTCGTCGGGAATCGGGATCTGCTCCACGATCTCGATGCCGGCGCGGCGGATGGCGTCGGACTTCATGTTGCTCATCGACACCATGCGGTCGATCCGGGTGACGCCCAACCAGTGGAAGACGTCGGGCATCAGCTCCTGGAAGCGCATGTCCTGAACGCCGGCCACGCACTCCGTCCGCTCGAAATAGGCCTCCGCCCGGTCGCCGCCGGGCTGGCGCTTGCGGGCGTTGTAGACCAGGAACTTGGTCACCTCGCCCAGCGCGCGCCCCTCCTTGCGGTTGTAGATGACCAAGCCGGCGCCGTTCTCCTGGGCGGTGCGGATGCACTCCTCGACGCCGTGGGTCAGGTAGGGGCGGCAGGTGCAGATGTCGGAGCCGAAGACGTCCGAGCCGTTGCACTCGTCATGGACCCGGCAGGCGACCTTGCGCGCCGGGTCGGTCAGCGCCGCCACGTCGCCCAGGATGTAGACGGTCAGTCCGTTGATGGGCGGCAGGAAGACCTTCAGGTCGGGGCGGGTCACCAGTTCCGGGAACATGCTGCCGGTGTGCTCGAACAGGCCGCGGCGCAGCGCGCTCTCGGTGATGCCGAAGCGTTTGGCGATGCCGGGCAGGAACCACACCGGCTCGATGGCGACCTTGGTCACGCGCGCGTCGCCGCTCGGCAGCAGGATCTGGCCGTCCGCCGCCAGCCGTCCGGCCCGCATGGCGTCCACCAGCTCCGGCATCTTGATGCGGGCCTTGGTCACGGCGATCGTCGGGCGCACGTCCACGCCGCGCGCCAGATGCTCGCCGAACGCCTCGCTGACCATGTGGCCGAAGGGGTCGATGGAGACGATCTTCTCCGGGTCGCCCCACTGCGGGTGAGGGCCGATGGGCTCCGCCGGGGCGGTGTTGGTCAGGTCCGGCACATGATAGGCGCTGAGCTGCCCGGCCGCGACGGCGAGCGCCCGGTAGACGGCGTAGCTGCCGGCGTGGGCGCCGATGGCGTTGCGCTGCGCCGGGTCGGAAAGGGAAGCGACGACCGGGCCGCGCTCCGCAGCGGTGGGGGCGCCCCAATGGACCGGGGTGTAGCGCGGCTTGGCGCCGCCGGTCGGGTGCGAGGCGAGAACGATGTGACGTTGCGGCTGGTTGCGGCGGCTTTCCATACGGACGCTCCCGATGCCATTCACCATGCGTCAGTGTGACACAGTTTCGGCGCCTGCGAACACCAAATCGAATGGCCGCACTCTCTGACGTTCGTTCGGTTTTCGACCCACCATTCCCGCCAGGAGGCACCCCTTTCGGGGAATAAGGGGTGCCCGAAATTTGTCCCAGCCCGGACGGTTGGAGCCAGAGCTTGGGCGCACGATCTGCTGTTAGGATCGAGTCAACCGATCGCAGAAAAAGGATGCAGGGAATGTCCGTCCACTCAGGCGCGGGCCATTCGGGCGAAAGTGGCGTTGGCAAGCGTGCGCCCGGCAAGCGCGGATGGAGCGTGGCGCTGGGAAGCCTGGTGCTGACCGTCGCGCTGGCCGCTCCCGCCATGGCCGATGACCACAAGCATTGGCGCAAGCACAAGCACAAGCATCATCACCGCGGCCATGGTCCCGTGGTGATCTACGAGCCGCCCCCGCCGGTCGTGGTGATGCGCCGCCCGCCGCCCGTCTATTACGCTCCGGCCCCGCGCGTGGTCTACGCACCGCCGCCGCCGGTCTATTACGCGCCCGCCCCGGGCCTCAGCGTCCAGATGAACATTCCTCTGCGCTGAGGCCGCCGTCCTGCGGAAGGTGGCCCGTGACCGGGCGCACCTTCACCGCAGGATCTTCATTTCAGGACTCGGCAGGGGTCCAAGATCAGCATGTCCACCGGCTCGCCCTCGCCCTTGGCGGGCATGTCCTCGTGCTTGGGAATCAACAGGCAACGCCCATCCTGAAGCAGGACGGCCTTCACCCGGAACCACATCGTCTTCGGATTGCTGCCGAAGGTGATTTCAAACGAATCGCCCGCCGCGATGCGCGCGGGCACCGCGACGTTCCCATACTCTCGGCAGGTGTGGGTGAACACCCAGTTGCGGCACAGCTTGAAGGTGGCCGACCCGCTGGTGGTCACCAGCGACACGCTCTCCCCCATGGCGGGAACCGGGGACGCCTGAGCCGGCGCGCCCGCAAGCGCGGTTGTCAGGGCCACTGCCAAAGCTGCCGTCCAAAGGGCCACCGCCATCCTCATGCCCGTCATCGTCCACCATCCGTCATGGCACGCAGTGTAGCACGCGCGGCTTCGCCCGCGGGTTGACACTTCGGAAGGGCGGGAATCCGCGCCGGCTCACGCCACGCTGTCCACACCGGGACGACAGGCGCACCCCTTGCGTGAAACGGCTGGCCTTCCCCTGTGACCAGGCTGGGGCAGGACCGCCGAACGGTGACGCGGCACGGCGGTGGCAGCGTCCTTGGCGCGTCCCGGCAAACCCAGAACGGGCCTGCTGTTGCGCCGCCGCATCAGGCAAAGCCTGCCGCGGTCCGCTCCTATTTGCCACAAATGATTAACTCATTTTAAGGGAATTGTTAGTATCTCGTTAACGATCTGAGGGCCAGGGTCTAGCCATCGAAACCGCAATGGAATAGACAAATGGCGACGACCTCCACTGGTTTGACCAAGTCCAAAATCGTCGTAAACGCCTATGGCACCTCTTCGGACACTGTGAATCCTCACTTTCGTCTGTTGATCGACGGTAAGGATGTTGGCCAGGCGTCGGTGGGCTCGGCCGATCCGAAAGCCTATACATTCGACGTTGACGTTTCCTCTGGTCAGGCACACAAAGTCCAGGTTGTTTATGACAACGACGACGTGAACGCCGGGTCGAACCGCGACCTGGGCATCACGTCCATCGTCATCAACGGCCACACGCTGAGCCCGACCGACGCGAGCTATGAGCGGCACGACGACACCGGCGGGACCATGGCCGGCCAGGAAGGCCTGTGGTGGAACGGGGCGCTGACCTTCTCCACCCCGTCGTCGCTCTACGGTGCCACGCCCGATACGGCCAATTCCGGCAGCACTCCCGCCGCGCCGGAGGCCGACAGCGCCGCCACGGGCGGCAGCGGCGCTTCCGCCGCCACCGGCTCCTCGACCATCACCATCAACGCCCGCGGCACCGCCGCAGCGGGCCAGAACGCGCACTTCACGGTGCTGGCGGATGGCAAGAAGATCGGCGAGGGCACGGCCGGCACGGACTCGAAAGACTTTTCCTTCAAGACCGACTTGGCCGCCGATCAGGCGCACAAGATCCAGGTCCAGTACGACAACGACACCAACCAGGGCGGCGCCGACCGCAACCTGCATGTCGGCAGCGTGACCATCAACGGCCACGCATACGCCTCGACCGACTCCGCGGTCGGCTATGACAAGGGCGCGCTCGACGGCAAGGACGTCATCAAGGGGCAGGCCGACCTGTGGTGGAACGGCACGCTGGTGGTCGAGGCCGACAAGGGCCTGTTCACCTCCGGTTCCGCGCCCTCCACGGCTCCGAGCACGACCCCGGCCACGCCGACCGCCCCGGTGACGACGCCTTCCACCGACAGCGGCGCCGGGTCCAGCGGCGGCTACCTGCACACCGAGGGCAGCCAGATCGTGGACAGCGCCGGCAACAACGTGAAGCTGACCGGCGTGAACTGGTTCGGCGCGGAGGGCTATGCCTTCGCCCCGCAGGGGCTGTGGCAGGACAGCTACAAGAACATCATGGACCAGATGCAGGGCCAGGGGTTCAACACCATCCGCCTGCCCTGGTCGGACGCCATGCTGGACAACGGCCGCATGCCGACCGGCATCGACTATTCGAAGAACCCGGAGCTTCAGGGCAAAACCAGCCTCGAGGTGTTCGACAAGATCATCGAATACGCCGATCAGACCGGCATGAAGATCATCCTCGACCACCACCGCTCCGGCGACGGCGCCTCGGCCAACGAGAACGGGCTCTGGTACACCAGCCAGTATCCGGAATCGAAGATGATCGAGAACTGGAAGATGCTGGCCCAGCGCTACGCCGACAACCCATCGGTCGTCGCCGCCGACCTGCACAACGAGCCGCACGGCCAGGCCACCTGGGGCGACGGCAACCAGGCCACTGACTGGAAGGCCGCGGCGGAGCGCATCGGCAACGCCGTGCAGTCGGTCAACCCGAACTGGCTGCTGATCGTCGAGGGCGTCGAGAACTCGTCCGAGGGCACCTACTGGTGGGGCGGCAACCTGGACGGCGTGAAGACCGACCCGGTCGATTTCAACATCGACAACAAGCTGGTCTATTCCGTCCACGACTATCCGCCGTCGATGGCCGGCTTCGGCTGGTTCGACGACCCCAGCTATCCGAACAACATGAAGGACATCTGGACGGACGCTTGGGGCTGGATCGTCCAGAAGGACATCGCGCCGGTCCTGGTCGGCGAGTTCGGCACCAAGCTGGAGACCGGCCAGGACAAGCAGTGGCTCGACGCCATGGTCAAGTACATGGACGGCGACTACAACGGCGACGGCAAGTCCGATCTGGCGGCGGGCGACCAGGGCGTCAGCTTCACCTACTGGGCCTGGAGCCCCGGCTCGGGCGACACCGGCGGCATCATGACCGACGACTGGGCGGTGAACACCGCGAAGATGAGCGCCATCGAGCCGGCCCTGTTCGACGGCACCATCGCCTGATCACAAGGTCCGATCGCGAAGGGACATGCCCGGCACCGGACGGCCTCCGGCGCCGGGCATGTCCCGTTTTCAAACGCCGCGCTTACGCCGAGGCCGCACCGCGCGGGCGGAACAACGCCTCCGCCTCGGCCCGCGGGTCGCGGAGGAGGGGGGCCGGTTGTCCCGGACGCCCGCCGGCCAGAATGGCGACCGTTTCGGCCAGCCACAGATAGGGGCCGCTGCGTCCGGCTTCGGGAAGGCGGGACAGGTCGCGCAGATAATTGCCGACCGCCTGGGTCAGCGCCTGCTCGCCCGTGGCGCCCTGCACCCGTCCGGCAGCGGCGGCGAAGCGGCGGCGCTCCTCCGCGTCCGTCTTGACGCGCTCCTCCACGGCCTTCAGAAGCGCCGCCCGGGTGCGGGGACCGTTCAGCAGGTTCAGAGCCATCACGACCGGATCGACCGGCCTCGCGGGGCGCGAAGCGGAGTCCCCCACCGTACGCCGCGGGTCGGCCCAGCGGCGCGTCGAATGTCCGTGCTGCATGGAATGTCTGGCTTTCTTTCCCCAGAAGGGCCGAGCAGCCCTTCAGATGGTGTAGGTTCCCTCGAACAGGTCGCCGAGCGCCAGGCGCATCAGGGACCGGGTCCGGGTGACGCGCCGATGCTCGTCGCGCGCGGTGACCATATGACAACGTCGGCACAGCCACCGCCGTTCCATGGCCTTTTCGGCGGACATTTCGATGGCCGCCGCGCGGCGGCGGCGGTACAGCCCGACGATGCTCCGCGAGGTCCTCACACCGGCATACTCGACCACGTCCGGCCAGGGCGCCGGGTCACCCTCGTCGCTGAACCAGAGGCCGTCGGGCGATAGCCAGCGGCCATCGGGCAGGCAACGCAACGTATGACCATGCGGACGCCCGCAATGCTCGCACCGCGGAGCGGCCGGGCGGGGGACGATGGAACGGTCCTGATGTTCGGCGGGACGGTCGATGAGGCGGGCCATTCTGACCAGGGATGGTGGCTGCGAACAAAACCAAAACTGAATCTAGCGCATCGCACGGTCCGTGGGAATCCCCAACGATGGCCCGCCCGCGGTAATTCTTCGATCGCAGATTATGACGAAAGCCGTGTGCGCTGGCCGCCCCGGCACCTTTCGCGGGACCCGGCCGCCGCTTTTGCAAGCCGGTGGGGCTGCCGATAGCATTTTGCCTCTGGTTCCTATGCGCCACTGCCTATACGCTGTCAGACAAATCGGAGCTATAGGTCATGGAAAAGGTAACAGTGCCGCAGACTTCGGCCGCGTCCGTCCCCGACAATTCCACCAGCGGTGGTGTGAAACAGCGCGTGGACTTCGAACTGAATGGCGTCCGCATCGTCGCTTTCCTAGACAGCGACCAGCCCACCCAGCCCGGCGGCATCATGTGGCCGCAGGTTGCCGAATCCTACGCCGCGGAGCAGGGGATCGGCATGAGCGACGCCCGCTGGTACAGCGTGCAGCCCTACCGTTTCGCGAACGGGCGCCCCAACGTCAACGAATACCGCCCCAACGGCCAGACCTGGAAATTCGAGACCAACCTGAACACGGCGGCGGAGATCGTCCGCCGCCTGGGCCTGAACCTCGATTCCCTGCCGCTCGACATCTGATCCCGGCCGATCTTGGTGATGCCGGGCGCTCACGCGCTTAGCATGGCAATACCGGGCGCTCACGCGCCCGGGGGCACCACGAAGCAGGCCATGCCTATGCCCGTCAGGCCGGCGCAACTCTGCGCCGCGTCCTGTTGCGTCAGGCCGGTCAGCCGGGCGCGGTAGAGTGGCCCGTTCTGGGTGTCCACGGTCTGGACCACCCGCTCCGTGCGGCTCAGCGTTCCCGGCATGGACCGGCGCGCCCGGTCGATGATGCGGGCGCTGTCGTCGGGCGACCGGAAGGCGCCGAGCTGGACGGTCCAGCCGCCTGCCGAGGCGACCTTCACCGGCAGCGGCGTGGCCGCGATGACCGGCGGGGGCAGGGGGGCGACCGGCGGGGCCGGAACCGGAGTCACCGGCACCACCGGGGCCGGCGCGGCGGCGATTGGCGGCGGCGGCGTGACGGGCAGGCTGGCGACCTCCACCGTGCCGCCGGTGGTGCCACCCTCCAGACGCGGCGACACCGACGCGATGTAGCGCCGCGTCTCGCCGGGCAGGCGGCGGTTGCCCGCCAGATAGTCGGCGTAGCAGCCGGGCCCGCAATTGTAGGCGCCGAGGAAGCCCGGCGACCCGAACAGATCGTACATCTCCCTGAGATAGGCGGTGCCCGCAAGGATGTTGTCGCGCGGGTGATAGGGGTCGGACCCCAGCCCGTGTTTGCGGCGCATCTCCGAATAGGTCACCGGCATCACCTGCATCAGGCCCATGGCGCCGGCATGGCTGGTGATGGGGCGCCCGTTCATCATGGTGCGCCCGCCGCTCTCCTGGCGGATGACCTCGCGAATCCACTGCTCCGGCATCCCGAAGCGGCGCGAGGCCTCCGCGATGTGTGCGTCGATGTTGGTGTCGCGGGAGGAGGATGACGGATCGCTGGCGCACGCCGCGAGAAGGCCGGACAGAAGGGCCGCCGTCAGGAGCGATTTTCTGAAACGCACAGTGCCGTCCACCTGTTGTGACGATCGATCGGATGACCGGTGGGTGACCGGGACGGCAAGATTGCACATTTCCCTCAAATCCTGAATGGCCCTGTCTGTGACCAATGGTTCATTGTGACGCTGGCGTTTCGGAAAAAATGCGGAGCGATGAAAAAAGCTCTTGCCGGTCTCGGCCGAGCCGCCTATAACCCGGCTCCCACGACGCCGGGGCCGCTGAGAAGCGCGACGGCGGCAAGGGAACGGCAGAGA
>NZ_JACCJY010000051.1 GCF_014596085.1 Azospirillum tabaci | reverse complement strand
GCACACGCCACACCACACCGGAGTGGACGCAGCAAGGCGTCAGTCACACTCGACAATCGGCTTCATGAACGACAAAGCCGGCGCTTTCCCCACGGGAGGCGCCGGCTTTTCGTCGTGTCCGGGTGGCGACGCGGGCCCCCTCCCTAACCCTCCCCCGCTGCGCAGGGGAGGGGACAGGAGGACGGGGAGTGGGGGAACTGGACGGTGCAGAGCTTGTCGGGGCTTTCCTTGGCGATGGCCTTGTGGCCGGCTATGGCGGTGTTGATCGCGTCTGAGGTCAGGCGGTGCGGGCCGGGAGCGATCACCACAGCGACGCCACTGGCCGACAGCAGCGGAAAGCGCCGAACCGCGCCGTAACGGTCCTTGCCCTCGAAGCAGCCGACCTCCCGCGCCTCCGCGTCGTAAAGGCTCTCCGCGTCGGAGCGGAACTGCGCGACGAGGTCCGCCACACGGGCGAGCGCATCCTCCTCCTCGGCACCGCTGAGGCCGACGAAGAAGTCGTCGCCGCCGATGTGGCCGGCGAAGCCGCCGTTGCCCGAGGCCCAGGCCTTCAGACGTTCGCTGAACATCAGGATGGCGCGGTCGCCCTGGCGGAAGCCGAACCGGTCGTTGAAGGGCTTGAAATTGTCGAAGTCGAGATAGGCCAGGACATGCCCGCGGTCCTGCTCCTGAAGGGCGCGTTCGATGTGGCGCACGATGGCGGCGTTGCCCGGCAAACGGGTCAGCGGGTTCTGGTCCGCGGCCATGGCGAGGTTGCGCTCGTGCACCAGACGGATCAGCGCGCCGCTGGACAGGAAGCCGGCGTATTCGCCGCCTTCGATGATGATGATCCCGTCGCTGGCCTCCTCCGCCGAGAAGGCCTCGATCACTTGGTCGAGCGGGGTTGAGATGTCGCAGACCGGGCTCTTCACCACCAGATCCAGCAGCGTGTCGCCCAGCCCCTTGTTGCGCAGAAGCTCGCTGCCGAAGCGGGAATAGACGAAGCGCTTCAGGTCGCGCTCGCGGATCAGCCCCAGCGGGCGCTGCTGGCGGTCGACGATGGGGGCGATGGACGGGCTGTTGTCGCCGCGGAAATATTCGAGAAGTTCGGTCTTCGGGGAATTGACGGCCAACGGCGGCTGCCGCTCGATCACCTCGGACAGGCGCAGGCGGGCTTCGTTCGGCTTGCGCCGGTCCCGGCGGTTCAACTCCTCGACGACGCCGTAGCGCTCGGGCACGGCGCGCAGGTCCAGGCTCGGCCGGGCGATGAGATAGCCCTGAGCGAAGTCGCAGCCGAGATCGCGGCAGGTGTAGAATTCCTTCTCCGTCTCCACCCCCTCGGCGATGATGAGGATGCCGAGCGCGTGGGCGTAGCCGACCAGCGCGTGGGCGATGGCCCGCTTGCGCGTGTCCTGGTCGATGCCGTCGATGAAATAGCGGTCGATCTTGAGATAGTCGGGCTTGGATTCGTAGAGCAGCCGCAGCCCGGCGAAGCCGACGCCGAAGTCGTCCAGCGCCACCCCGATGCCCGCCTGGCGGTAACGGTCGATGGCCTGCTCGATGCTGTGGTCGGGGCGCAGCTCGCGGCGTTCTGAAATCTCCAGGCTGATGGTCAGGCGCGGGTCGGGCGTGCCGCCATCCAGCGCGAAGGGGGGCAGCCAAGGCGAGCCGGCCACCCCGACCACCCGCGCGTCGATGTTCAGGAACAGTTTGGCGTTCGGCCAATTGTCCAGCTTGCGGAAGGCCGCCACCGCCTTGGCGTGCAGGGCGCATTCGACCTCGGCCAGCAGGCCCTGCATGCAGGCGGCGTCCAGCAGGTCGTTGGGGCTGGCGAAGGGGCTGCGCTCCAGGCCGCGCAGCAGCGCCTCCATGCCGTGGCAGCGCCCGGTGCGCATCTGCACGATGGGCTGGAAGGCGACCGACAGCCCGGCCAGAAGATGGGTCCATTCCGCCGGCAGCGCGGCCTTGCGGGCGCTCCCCGCCGGGGCGCCGGAGCGATCGTCCCATTCTTCTGCTGGCACCGAGGCCATGGCTTCGTCCACCGCCGGCTGTCCATGTTCGTCGCGGGCAAGCCCATCTTGTAGCGGATCATCTTTTCGATTTCGTGACAAAGGCAAGGCGTCTGCGCGCAGCGCGATCCAAAATGCCCTTCGCACCCCGGCCCCGCTTTGCGCTATAGGGGTGCGCTTCAACGCAGACGATGATGGATCTGGGGGGCGGCGGGGCATGAAGGTCGGCATCGACATGGGGACGGCCATGACGGCTGGCGCGACGGGGGCGTCGGCGATGCTGGATCTCGAGGAGCTGCTGGCGACCCGCCTGCTGGTGCAGGGCAACTCCGGCTCCGGCAAGTCGCACCTGCTGCGCCGCCTGATCGAGCAGAGCGCGCGCTGGGTGCAGCAGGCGGTGATCGACCCCGAGGGCGACTTCGTGACTCTGGCCGAGCGCTTCGGCCACATCGTGGTGAACGCCGACGAGCACAGCGAGGCCGCCCTGCAGAGCGTCGCCGCCCGCGTGCGCCAACACCGCGTCTCCGTCGTGCTGAACCTGGAGGGGCTGGACGCGGACATGCAGATGCGCCACGCCGCAGCCTTCCTGGGCGGGCTGTTCGACGCCGACCGCGACCACTGGTACCCCATGCTGGTGGTGGTGGACGAGGCGCAGCTCTTCGCCCCCTCCGCCGCCGGCGAGGTGTCGGACGAGGCGCGCAAGGTCTCGCTGGGCGCCATGACCAACCTGATGTGCCGCGGGCGCAAGCGCGGGCTGGCCGGGGTGATCGCGACGCAGCGCCTCGCCAAGCTGGCCAAGAACGTGGCGGCGGAAGCCTCCAACTTCCTGATGGGCCGCACCTTCCTCGACATTGACATGGCCCGCGCGGCCGACCTGCTGGGCATGGAGCGCCGCACGGCGGAGATGTTCCGCGACTTGGAGCGCGGGCATTTCATCGCGCTCGGCCCGGCGATCTCGCGCCGCCCGCTGCCGCTGCGCATCGGTGCCGTCGAGACGCAGGGACGGGCCGGCAGCCCGAAGCTGATGCCGCTGCCCGACACCCCGCTGGAGGACGCGCGGGAGCTGATCTTCAAGCCGGGCGAGCCGGAGCCGCCGCGCCTGCCGGTGCGCCGCCCCTCGACCAGCGCCAGCGCCGATCTGCTGGCCCAGCTCTCCCGCCCGCGCCCCCTGCCCGTGGAGCCGGAGACCGAGGACGCGGCCCCCGCGCTGCCCCTGGAGGAGCCGGAAACGCCGGAGCAGGCGGCGGAGCGCAAAGCCGCCTACGAGGCGATCCTGCGCGAGGTGCTGGCCGATCCGGAGGCGCCCTACCGCTCCATCGCCGTGCTCTATCAGGACTTCCTGGTGCGCTGCCGGACGCAGGGGGTGCGGGGCGAGCTTCTGGAATTGCCGGCCTTCCGGCGCAAGCTGGCGGCGGCCCGCGCCGGGGCGGGGGATGGCACCGAAGAGAATCCCGCCTGGGCGAAGGCGACCCAGGTCGCGGCGACCCTGCCGGAAGACATCCAGGTCGTCTTCCTGCTGCTGGCCCGCGCGGCGCTGGACCATCTGCCCTGCCCGTCCGACGCCGACGTGGCCCGCGCCTGCGGCAGCCGGTCGCGCGGGCGGGCGCGGCGCCTGCTGACCTACATGGAGCAGCGCGGCTTCGTCGCCACGCGCAGCGGGCTGGGCAACACCCGCAGCATCGCCCTGCCGGCGCTGGGCTGGGAGACGGCGCTGGGCGATCCGAACGCCGACTTGAACGCCGACGACGGGTCGGAGGGGCCGGAGGACGGCGGGCTGTTCGCCACCGTCTAAGGTCTTTTTTACTCGTCGTCCGGCTCGATCCCGGCGGCCAGGGCGTGGGCCAGACGCCCGGCGGCGGCGACCGCGGCCATGGCCGCCTGCGCCTTGGCCGCGATGCGCGCGGTGCCCTCCGGTGTCGGTTGGTGGAGCGACGGGTCGGGCAGGCGTTCGGCGAAATCCCAGGCGCCGGTGGCGGGGTCCCAGACCTCGAACACGTCGGGGTTGGAGCGGCGGGCGACCCAGGCGCGGGCGGCGTTGCCCTCGGCGCGGAAGCGCACTCCGAAGAAGCGGCTGGCCGCCATGGCTCCGATGGCCGCGGCCAGATCGGCGTCGGCGTCCGGGAAGCGCTGCGTCAGAGCGGCGCGCAGGGCTTCCGTCAGGGCGCGGCGGTCGTCATGATGGGGAAGGCCGTCGGGATCGGTTCTCATGGCCGGCGATGGTAGAGGGACGGCGCGCCTCCGCAAGCGGGCGCGATGTCGCAAGCGCAGCCCGGAGTCGTCATGGTCAGCCTGTCCGAAGCCTACGCCATCGCCATCGGTCACCACCGGGCCGGACGGATGGGCGAGGCCGCCGGGGTTTACCGGGCGATTCTCGACGCCGACCCGCGGCAGGCCGACGCGCTGCATCTGCTGGGCGTGCTGTCGGGCCAGACCGGGCGGGTGGGGAATGCGCTGTCGCTGATCGCCCAGGCCATCGCGCTGGACCCGGAGGCGGCGGACTATCACGACAATCTGGGCAGCCTGCGCCGCGGCGACGGCGATGCGGTGCGGGCGGCCGGGCAGCACGCGCGCGCCTTGGCGCTGGAGCCGGCGCGGGCCAAGGCGGCCTTCCACCGGGGGCTGGCGCTCGGCGATCTGGGCCGTGAGGATTTGGGCCGGATCGGGGAGGCGCTCAGATGCTTCCGTGTCGCCCTGCGGGTCGATCCCGGCTATGGGGCGGCGGCGCTGGCGGCGGGGCGGCTGCTGGCCGGCGGGCCGGAGCCAGCGGCGGCGGAGCGCTGGCTGGCCCACGCGCTGGCCTTGGCACCGGACAGCGCCGACGGCTGGGCGGCGGTGGGACGCGCGCGGCTGGCGGCGGGGCAGGCCGATGGGGCGGTGACGGGCTACGACCGGGCCGCAAGGCTGCGTCCGGGTGACGGAGCGGCGCTGAGCAACCTCGCCATGGCGACCTTGCAGGCCAGCGGCGCCCTGCCGGAGTTCCCTCGCGCCGACCGCCCGGAGGCGACATGGGCCGAACCGCTCGCCCGCGCGCTCGACCTGTTCCTGGCGGCGCTGGAGCGCGGGGCGGGGGAGGTGGCGGAGGCCGCGCTGTTCCGCACCGCCGTGCTGACCATCCACCGCGGCATGCTGGACGACGCGCGGCTGGAGCGGATCGCGCAACGGGCGCGGGACCGGCGGCGGCGTGCGTCGGGGGATGGCGCGGCGGCGGCCTGCATCGCACACGGCCTCTACCGCCGGGGCCGGCTGGTGGCCGCCTCGCGCTTCGCCCGGCGGTATCTGCGCGGCTGGTCGGAGGAGGCGATCCGCGCCGATCCGCAGGCCGCGAAATGGCGGCAGGTCGATGCGCGCCCGGTCTTCCTCGACGCGCTCGCCGCGTACCGGCCGCGGATCGCGGAGACGGGGGAGCGGTCGATGCCGGTTCCGCCCGCAGCCGAAGGCGGGGCGATCCTGCTGGTCAGCGTCGATTCCGGCTACTGGCGGCGCTTCGGCGGCTGGTTCCTGTCCCACGCCCTCAAGGACGCGCCGGGCAACCGTGTCCATGTCCACATCGTCAACCCCAGCGCGGAGGATCGCGCCGAACTGGACCGCCGCTGCGCCGCCCAATCGGGGCGCCTCTCCTGGTCTCTGGAGCGCATCGACCTGTCCGTCCACGCGCCGGGGGCGGGGACGACCTATTACGCCTGCGCGCGCTTCTTCGTGGCTTTGGACCTGCTGGAGCGGACCGGGGCACCGGTCTTCATCACCGACATCGACGCCCGCAGCACGGCGCCGCTTCCACCGGACCTGCGCGACGGGGCGGGCTGGGACCTGACCATCATGCGCGACCGCCGCGCCCGCGGGCCGTTCGACGACATCATCGTCAGCTTCCTCGGCGTCGCGCCGACCGCTGTGGGGCGGGAATTCCTCGGTCTCGTCTGCGCCTACATCGGCTGTTTCTTTGACCGGGGCGAGGCCGCCTGGACTTTGGACCAGGCGGCGCCCTACGCCGTCCTTCACGACTGGATCCGGCGCGGGCGGACGCTGCGGCTGCGGGAGCAGGAGTTCCTGCGCCTGCCCTGGTTCGATTTCCCGGTGAAGGGCGAGGGGTGACGGGCCGCTACGCCGCCTGGACGCTGTTGTCCTTGCGCCGCGACAACTGCAACTGGCCGTCCAGGCACTTCACGTAGGTGGTCTTGCCGGCCTTCAGGTTGTCGCAGACGGTGACCAGCGCGCGCGGGATCGCCGCGAACTCCTTCGAGCCGCGCGACTGCGTGTTGTAGGCGGCGAGGTGCTGGCGCAGCCCCTCTTTCGACACCGGCTTTCCGTCGTTTCCGATCATGGTCGTCCCCGCGCGTGGTTGCTGGTCGCCGAAGCTACGCGGGGACGGCCCTGGACTCAACGTCTGCCGACTCAACGTCCGCTGTCGTTCGTGGGCCGATCCTCCGGCTTTCCTCCATCGCCGGTCCAGTCGTCGGTGTTGTAGCGTTGCGCGTCGCTGATCTTTTGCACCTCGTCGCGGCTCGGCGGCTTGGGCACGCGCGACTGGCCGTTCTCGCGGTCCTGGTCCATCAATCCTCCATCGCTTTGCCAGTGATGTGGACGGAACGGCGAGGCCGGCAAGCCCGCCGCAGAAAGGAGGGCGCTTGAGTTCAGACACGGACGCGCGGCGCTATGACCGCCGCCCGCTTGACAGAGCGTCCCGCGCCGCCGGATCATCCAGACCCTACCGCCAAGAATTCCAAAGAGAATTCGCCCCGTCCGGGGTCGTTCCGGGATCACGCAGGGAGTATGGGAACCATGAACACGTTCGCGCGCCGTCTGGCCGGCGCCGCCCTTCTGTCCGCCGGTCTTTCCTTCGGTCTCGCGGCCACGCCGGTCCTGGCCGACACGCCGAAGGACACGCTGGTCATGGCCTGGCAGTTCGACGACATCGTGACGCTCGACCCCGGCGAGATCTTCGAGCTGTCGGGGGCTGAATACGGCGCCCAGGTCTATGACCGGCTGATCCGTTTCGACGTGAACGACGTCAGCAAGATCTACGGGCAGGTGGCGGAAAGCTGGACCGTCTCCGACGACGGCAAGACCTTCACCTTCACCATCCGCGACGGGATCAAGTTCCACTCTGGCAACCCGCTGACGGCGGAGGACGTGGCCTACTCGCTCCAGCGCGCCGTGAAGATGAACAAGGGGCCGGCCTTCATCCTGACCCAGTTCGGCCTGACGCCGGAGAACGTCGATCAGAAGGTCCGCGTGACCAACCCGCGCACCCTGGTCTTCGAGACGGACAAGACCTACGCTCCGACCTTCGTGCTCTATTGCCTGACCGCCGACGTCTCCGGCGTGGTCGATTCCAAGCTGGTCAAGAGCAAGGAGGTCAACGGCGACTTCGGCGCCGCCTTCCTGAAGGCCAACTCCGCCGGGTCCGGCCCCTTCGTCCTGCGCCAGTGGAAGGCCAGCGAGCTACTGTCGCTGGAGGCCAACGCCAACTATTGGGGCGGCGCTCCCGCGGTGAAGCGCGTGCTGATCCGCCACATCGCGGAACCGGCGACCCAGCGCCTGCTGCTGGAGAAGGGCGACGTCGACGTGGCCCGCAACCTGAAGCCGGAGCAGTTCGAGCCGCTGCGCGGCAACGACAAGATCCGCATCGTCCAGGCGCCCAAGGGCACGCTCTATTATTTCGGCCTGAACCAGAAGAACGAGGTGCTGGCCAAGCCCGACGTGCGCAAGGCCTTCAAGTACGCCGTGGATTACGACGGCATGGCGAAGACCATCATGAACGGTCTCGGCACCGTCCATCAGGCCTTCCTGCCCAAGGGCTTCCTCGGCGCGCTGGAGGAGAACCCGTACACGTACGATCCGGCCAAGGCGAAGGAACTGCTCAAGCAGGCGGGCTATCCGGACGGCATCACGGTGACCATGGACGTCCGCAACACCTCGCCCAGCATGGACATGGCCCAGGCCATTCAGGGCAGCGCGGCGGCGGCGGGCATCAAGATCAACCTGCTGCCGGCGGACGGCAAGCAGGTGGTCACCAAGTACCGCGCCCGCAACCACGAGGCGCTGCTCTACCAGTGGGGCGCCGACTACCAGGATCCGAACACCAACGCCGACACCTTCGCCGCCAACCCGGACAACGCCGACGACGCGAAGGCCAAGCCGCTGTCCTGGCGCAACGCCTGGGACATTCCTGAACTGACGAAGAAGACCGCCGCCGCGGTCGAGGAGCGCGACACCGCCAAGCGCGCCGCCATGTACCAGGAGCTTCAGCGCGAGGTGCTGGAGACCTCGCCCTTCGTCATCATGTTCCAGCAGACCGAGGTGATCGCGGAGCGCAGCAACGTCGAGGGGCTGGTCTGGGGGCCGAGCTTCGACAGCAACTACTACTGGAAGGTCAGCAAGAAGTAAGGTGCGTTGCTCAGCCCCTCTCCCGACCCGGGAGAGGGTGCCCGCAAAGCAGGCGGGTGAGGGGCGTGCGGGGATCGATGCGCTGATCCTCGGCGGTACCCTCACCCTTCCCGTGCTTTGCACGGGTCCCTTCCCTCTCCCGGGGCGGGAGAGGGACTTTGAACTCAAGTCGGGTGAAACTTGGCCGCTATCTTGAAACGACCGGGGATGCCGGGGCGGCGCCATGCGATTCGCGGGGCGGGGCTGCTCGTCTCGGTGGCGCTGACCGTCCTCGGCCTCCTGCTCGTCACCTTCCTGATCGGGCGCGTGGTGCCGATCGACCCGGTGATCGCCGTGGTCGGCGACCGCGTGTCCGCCGACACCTACGCCCGCGTCCGCCAGGAGCTGGGGCTGGACCTGCCGCTGTGGCAGCAGTTCCTGCGCTATGTCGGCGATGTGCTCCAGGGCGATTTCGGCACCTCGGTGCTGACCTCCCGCCCGGTGCTGGAGGACATCCTGCGCGTCTTCCCGGCGACGCTGGAACTGGCCACCGCCGCGCTGATCGTCGGCGTGCTGCTGGGCATCCCGGCGGGGGTGATGGCCGCCGTCCATCGCGGGCGCTGGCCGGACCATCTGATCCGGGTGATCGGGCTGATCGGCCATTCCATCCCGGTCTTCTGGCTGGGGCTGATGGCGCTGCTGGTCTTCTACGCGCGGCTCGATTGGGCGCCGGGGCCGGGCCGGGTGGATGTCTTCTACGAGGGGCTGGTCGATCCGGTGACCGGGGTCATCACGGTGGACGCCCTGCTGGCCGGCGAGACCGACGTGTTCTGGAACGCGCTGCACCATCTGGTGCTGCCGGCGGGCATCCTCGGCCTCTACAGCGTGGCCTACATTGCCCGCATGACGCGCAGCTTCATGCTGGACCAGCTTCGCCAGGAATACATCACGACGGCCCGCGTCAAGGGCATGTCGGAGGCGCGGGTGATCTGGCGCCACGCGCTGGGCAACATCGCGGTGCCGCTGACCACGGTGGTGGCGCTGTCCTACGCCTCGCTGCTGGAGGGGTCGGTGCTGACGGAGACGGTGTTCGCCTGGCCGGGGCTGGGGCTCTACATCACCAACTCGCTGCTGTCGGCGGACATGAACGCGGTTCTGGGCGGCACGCTGGTGGTCGGGGCGGTCTTCATCGGCCTGAACCTGCTGTCCGACCTTCTGTACCGTTTGCTCGATCCCCGTGCGCGATGAGGGGCGTGATGACCGCACAGACTCACACCACCGAAAACGGGCTGCGGGCGTGGCTGACGGCGGAGACGCCGCAGTCCCGCGGGCAGGCCCGGCTGGGCCGGGTCTATCTGGGCTGGCTGGCCTTCTCGCGCAACCGTCTGGCCATGATCGGGCTGGGCATCGTGCTGCTGCTGGTGCTGATGGCGGCGCTGGCCCCGCTGCTCGCCCCCTACGATCCCTACACGCAGGACCTGTCGCAGCGGCTGCTGCCGCCCAGCGCGGCGCACTGGCTGGGCACCGACGCCTTCGGGCGGGACATCCTGTCGCGCATCCTCTACGGCTCCCGTCTGACGCTGATGATCGTGGCGCTGGTCGCTGTGACCGCACCGGTCGCCGGTCTGCTGATCGGGACGGTGGCGGGCTATCTCGGCGGCTGGGTGGACGCGGTTCTGATGCGCGTCACCGACATCTTCCTGGCCTTCCCGAAGCTGATCCTGGCGCTGGCCTTCGTCTCGGCGCTGGGGCCGGGCATCGAGAACGCCATCATCGCCATCGCGATCACCAGCTGGCCGCCCTACGCCCGCATCGCGCGCGCCGAGACGATCACCATCCGCAAGAGCGACTTCATCAGCGCGGTGCGGCTCCAGGGCGCCTCGACGCCGCGGATCATCCTCGGCCATGTCGTGCCGCTCTGCTCCTCTTCGCTGATCGTGCGGGTGACGCTGGACATGGCGGGGATCATCCTGACGGCGGCGGGGCTGGGCTTCCTCGGCCTCGGCGCGCAGCCGCCCGCCCCGGAATGGGGCGCGATGATCGCCACCGGGCGCCAGTATGTGCTGGAGCAGTGGTGGGTCGCCACCATGCCCGGCATCGCCATCTTCGTGGTCAGCCTGGGCTTCAACCTGCTGGGCGACGGCCTGCGCGACGTTCTGGACCCGAAAGGCCAATGAGCGAGACACCTCTGCTGGAGGTCGAGAACCTCCGCATCTCCTTCCCCACCCGGACGGGCGTGACGCAGGCGGTGCGCGGCGTCTCCTTCACCGTCGGGCGGGAAAAGCTGGGCATCGTCGGCGAGTCCGGCTCCGGCAAATCGATGACCGGGCGGGCCATCCTGCGGCTGGTCCCGCCGCCGGGCATCGTGACCGCCGACCGGCTGAGCTTCCAGGGCGAGGACCTGCTGACCCTGCCGGAGAAGCGGCTGCGCGGCATCCGCGGGCGGCGCATCTCCATGGTCATGCAGGACCCGAAATTCTCGCTGAACCCGGTGATGACCATCGGCGCGCAGATCGCCGAGGCCTACCGCGTCCATTCCAGCGCCGGCACGGCGGAGGCGAAGCGGCGCGCGCTGGAGATGCTGGAGGCCGTGCGCATCCGCAACCCGGAGCGCGTCTACGGCCTCTACCCGCACGAGGTGTCGGGCGGCATGGGCCAGCGCATCATGATCGCCATGATGCTGATCCCCAACCCCGACCTGCTGATCGCCGACGAGCCGACCTCGGCGCTCGACGTGACGGTGCAGATGCAGGTGCTGGCGATCATGGACGAGCTGTGCTCCCGCCGCGGCATGGGGATGATCTTCGTCAGCCACGACCTGAACCTCGTGGCGTCCTTCTGCGACCGCATCCTCATCATGTACGCGGGCCGGGTGGTCGAGACCTGCCGCGCGTCGGAGCTGCACGCGGCGAAGCATCCCTACACCCGCGGCCTGCTCGACAGCCTGCCGCGCCTGGACGACACGCGGCCGGAGCTTCCGGTGCTGGCGCGCGACCCGTCCTGGCTGGAGGGCTGAGGCATGATCGACGTCAAGGATCTGCGGGTCACCTTCGGCCATGGCGCCGACGCCGTGGCCGCCGTGCAGGGGGTATCCTTCGCCGTGCGGGAGGGCGAGAGCTTCGGGCTGGTCGGCGAATCGGGCTCTGGCAAGTCCACCGTGCTGCGCGCCGTCGTCGGGCTGAACCACGACTGGACGGGCTCCATCGCCGTGGCCGGCGCGGCGCAAAGCCGTCGCCGCGAGAAGGGCTTCTTCAAGTCCTGCCAGATGGTCTTCCAGGACCCCTACGGCTCGCTGCACCCGCGCCACACCATCGACCGCATCCTGGCCGAGCCCATCGCCATCCACGGGCTGCGCGACGCCGACGCGCGGATCGACCGGGTGCTGCGCGACGTCGGGCTGGGGCCGCAGTTCCGCTTCCGCTACCCGCACCAGCTCTCCGGCGGGCAGCGCCAGCGCGTCGCCATCGCCCGCGCCCTGGTGCTGGAGCCGCGCGTGCTGCTGCTGGACGAGCCGACCTCGGCGCTCGACGTGTCGGTGCAGGCGGAGATCCTCAACCTGCTGAAGCGGCTGCGGGCGGAGCACGCGCTGACCTATGTGCTGGTCAGCCACAATCTGGCGGTGGTCGCGACCATGTGCGACCGCTTGGCCGTGATGAACCGGGGCCGCATCGTCGAGGAGATGGACGTGGACTCCCTGCGCCGCGGCGAGGCGCGGGAGGACTACACACGGCAGCTCCTGCGCGCCAGCCAGGGCTATGACCGCGCGGCGGCGGACAGCTTCAAGGACTTCGCGTGACGTTCACCCCGCCTCGGGCGGCGGGGCGGGGCGGGCGGCCAGCGCGTCGGCCTGGGTCTGGAGCTTGGCCAGCAGGCCGTCGAGCTGGCTCAGCTCCTCCTCCGTCAGCGCGCCGGTCAGCTCCCGCTCGTAGGCCAGCGCGAGGGGCACGATCTCCGTGTAGATCGCCAGCGCCTTCGGCGTCAGGGTCAGCTGCGCCTTGCGGCGGTCGGTGGCGCCCGATTCGCGCAGGATCAGCGCCGAATCGAGCATACGGCTGATTGCCCGGCTGACCTGCACCTTGTCCATGGCGGTGCGCTGGGCGATCTCCCCCGCGCTCAGCGTCTCGCCGCCGCCCAGCACGGCGATGACCCGCCATTCCGGGATGGTGATGCCGAATCGCTTCTCGTACAGCTTCGCCACCGTGTGGCTGACCGTGTTGGACAGCACCGACAGGCGGTAGGGCAGGAAGCGGGTTAGATGCAGCACCGGCGCTGCGGGATCGGCGCCGGAACGCTTGCGGCGGGGTGAGGCCATGGGGTGTCGCGCCTTATCGGAATGCGGGAACCGGAAGCCGGTTTCTCCATCCTGCCCCGGAAATTGGCGGACGCAACCGTTTCAGATAAAAATTTCCAGCCGCTGGGAATGAGCCGCCGGGATTTCTCCGGACAGCTTCAGCGGTTGACGATCAGCGCCACGCCCAACACCGCGACGATGGCGCCCGCCCAGGCGCCCGCTCCCGGGCGCTGGCGGGTCCAGGCCCATAGCATCGGCAGAATCAGCACCGGGCTGGTGGCCGACAGGGTGGCGACCACGCCGGCGTTGCCGTGGGCCAGCCCGATCAGCAGCAGCGTCATGCCAAGCCCCAGCCCGATGAAGCCGTTCACCACCACCTGGGCGAAGATGCGCGGCGTCAGGCCGGGACCGAAGCCGAGGCGCTGGCCGGGCAGCAGCCCGCCCGCGAACAGCAGCAGCCCCGACGTGCCGACGCGCACCGCCGCCGCCGCGATGGGATCGGCGCCCGCCGCCATCACCGGCCGGGCGATGACCGAGCCGGCGGCTTGGCAGACGGCCGCGATCAGGCAGGCGCCGACGCCGATCAGCAGGCGCCCCCGCACCGACTCCCAGTCATGGGGAACGGTGCCGGCGCCGTTCGGGACCGGGCTGGCGCGGAAGAAGATCGCCAGCATCACCCCGGCGGTGACCAGCGCGATGCCGACCGCCGTCCACGGCCCCAGCGCCTCCCCCAGCACGGCCCAGGCGAGCAGGGCGGTGATCGGCGCGTTGGTGGCGTAGATGACCGAGTTGCGGCGCGGCCCGATGCGCCCCAGCGCCCAGAACAGCGCGGTGTCGCCCATCACGATGCCGACCGCGCCGGACAGCGCCAGGATCGCCGCACCCTGCAGGTCGAGCGTCTGCCAGCCGCCGAGCAGCGTGGTGGCCAGCGCCGTGCCGACGAAGACGATGCTCATGCGCAGGCGGTTGAAGGCGACCGAGCCGATGGCCCGCACCGGGCCGATGGCGATCAGCCCGCTGGCCGCCCAGCAAAGCGCGGCCCCCAGGGCGGCGAGGTTGGCGGTCAGCATGACGGGAGCTTCGCAAGGGCGGGGTGGGGCATCGTGCCCGCACCCTATCCGGAACCCGGCCACGGCGGTAGTGCGGCGGTGGCATGGCGGGGGTGTGGGCGGGGGGCGCCTACGGCACCACGATCCGCCGCACCACGGCCTTGGTGGCGCGGGCCAGATCCGCCGGGGACAGGGCGATCTGCAGGCCGCGGCGCCCGCCGTTGACGACCATCTCCGGCAGGGTCTCGGCGCTGGAGTCGATGAAGGTGGGCAGGGCCTTGCGCTGGCCCAGCGGGCTGATGCCGCCGACCATGTAGCCGGTGGTGCGCTCGGCCAGGGTGGGGTCGGCGAGATCGGCCTTCTTCGCTCCGGCGGCGGCGGCCAGTGCCTTCAGGTCCAGCTTCGCCGCGACAGGGATGACGACGCAGGCCAGCGCCTTCGGCTCCAGCTGGACGATCAGCGTCTTGTAGACCACCGCCGGGTCCAGCCCCATCGCCGCCGCCGCGTGCAGGCCGATGGCGTCCGCCGAGGGGTCGTACTCATACTCCATCAGGCGGTGCGCAATCCCCGCCGCCTTCGCCGCGTTCACCGCCGGTGTGACCTTCGCCGCCATGATGACCTTGCTCCCCGGGGCGCGGATTCGCCCTTATGCATCGGGACCTTAGCAGACCGCTCCGGCGAGGGGGAGAGGGTGGCGGGGGGAAGCGCGCCCCGCCGTGGTGCACCCCTTTCGACGACGCAATTTTGCCCAAATTGCGCCGGTGTTCATGCCAACGCGCCTTGGACAGACGGGCCGCCTGCCGCGATTCTGAGCGCCGGCCCGTTTCCCGGTCGGAGAGTTGGAGAATCATGGTCCCACGCACGCTGCTTGTCGTCGATGACGATCCCACCCTGGAAGGCCGGGTGCAGGACGCCCTGCCGGTGTGCCGGATCGTCGCCGCGGGCGGCGTGGCGGACGCGCTGGAGGCGGTGCGGGCGCACCGGCCCCCGGTGGTGGCCCTGTCCGTCGATCTGGCCCAACTGACCGAAACGCCGAACGGAGGCGGCAACGGCCTGGACACCCTGTCACTGATCCTGGGCGAGGCGCCATCGATCAAGGTCATCGCGCTCGCCCCGCACGACCAGCGGGTGCTGGCGGTGCGCGCGGTGGCCCGCGGCGCCCACGACGTGTGCGGCAAGCCGATCGACGCGCAGGAATTGGCCGGGGTGGTGCAGCGCGCCTTCCAGCGCGCCGACCTGGAGTTGGAAGGGCGCCGGCTGGCCATCGGGGACGCCCCGCCGACCCTGCGCGTCCTGCGCGACGAGACGGAGCGGCGCGCCCTGCTCGACACGCTGGCCCGCTCCGGCGGCAACCTGTCGGCGACGGCGCGCCTGCTGGGGGTCAGTCGCCCGACGCTCTACAGCCTGCTGCGCCAGCACGGCATCCGCGCGGATTAGCGCGGCCACGCCTCATTCCGCGCGCGAGCCGGGGTTGCCGATCATCGACAGGAACTCGCGCCGGGTCGAAGGGTCGCTGCGGAAGGCGCCCAGCATCCGGCTGGTCACCATGGTGACTCCGGTCTTGTGCACGCCGCGGGTGGTCATGCACTGGTGCTGCGCCTCGATCACCACGGCGACGCCTTCGGGCTGGAGCACCTGATCGATGGCGTTGGCGATCTGCGCCGTCATCTTCTCCTGGATTTGCAGGCGCTTGGCGTAGGCCTCGACGAGCCGCGCCAGCTTGGAGATGCCGACGACCCGTTGGCGGGGCAGATAGGCGACGTGCGCCTTGCCGATGATCGGCACCATGTGGTGCTCGCAATAGGATTCCAGCCGGATGTCGCGCAGGACGACCATCTCGTCGTAGCCGTCGGTCTCCTCGAAGGTGCGCTTGAGGATCTCTTCCGGGTCGATGGCGTAGCCAGCGAAGAACTCCTCGTAGGAGCGGACCACCCGGTCCGGCGTGCCGGCCAGTCCCTCGCGCGCCGGATCGTCACCGGCCCAGCGGATCAGCGTGCGGACGGCCTCCTCAGCCTCGGCGCGGGTCGGTCGGTCGGTCTCGCTGTGGTTGGTTTCGGCGGAATGGCCGGGGCCGCGGAGGATGTTGTCGGCGTGCGGGGTCTTGGAAGCCGTCACGGGGTGAAGCCTTTCGATTCCTGGTCAAACAGGTCCTGGTCAAACAGGTCCTGGTCACCTGCGGGCCGGCGCCTTGGCACCCAATGCCGGAGCCGGCTTGTCAGGTATGGATACGACACGCCGCTCGCCTGGATCACCGGAATCTTCGAGGAAGCAGGCTGGCAGCAGAACGGAGTATGGCGCAGGTGGGTTCGGACGCCGCACAGTCAAGACGCTGGAGGCAGCCTTTCAGCCCGCTCTGCGGCGATAGGCTGCACGCGCCGTATGATTCTCACCGGAGACCGCTGCGCGACCGGCGTCAGTTCAACTGGCGGGGCTGGTGCGGACTGTCCAGCGAGAAGGCGGGAACCGCCACGTCGAAGGCTTCGCCGCCGCCCGTTTCGAACCGGTAGGAGCCGACCATGATCCCGGATGGCGTGGGAAGCGGCGTTCCGCTGGTGTATTCGAAGCTGCCGCCGGGCTCCAGCACCGGCTGTTCGCCCACCACGCCCGGCCCGCGGACCTCCTGCACGCGCCCCAGCGCGTCGGTGATGTGCCAATAGCGTGTGCGCAGCCGGACGGTTTCCTGGCCTTGGTTCTCGATCCGGACGTGATAGGCCCAGACATAACGGCTTTCGGCGGGCATGGACTGCTCGTCGAGAAAGACCGGCTGGACGGTGACGCGGATCGCGCGGGTGACTTTCGTGTACATGGCGGCACTCCCGGCACTGAGAATAGGGGCGGGGGAAAGCGCCTGTCCAGTGGTGGAGCGGGGGACACCCCCTCCGGATGCCCGGAAGCGGCGGGACGGGCGCCGCGGCGATGCATGCAGGACACACCAGGAAGCCATGCGCAATGGGCCGGTTCCGGCCCTTTCACGATCGCTTGAACCCCCTGTCCACTGGTGTTATATGCGAGGTCCCTGCAACGGCCGAAGAGCCTTGCCCATGTCTCGTCCGCACAGCATCAGCATCCGACGACGACGCCACGCCGCGCTGCGCGCGGGTGCGGCCGTCCTTGGGTCGCGTGCGGACGCTTCGGGTCTCCGCCGGCACTGATCCGGCGCTCCCCCGGCGCGGCGGCGCGATCCGCCTCCGACCACAGTCTTTCTGCCGGGAAGCCCCTTGACATGATGATCTCCCTGGAAGAGCCGCGGCACGACGCGGCGATCGAAGCCCTGCTCGACCGGTCCTTCGGCCCGGATCGTTTCAAGAAGACCGCCTACAAGCTGCGGGAGGGTGTGGCCCCGATCCCGGAGCTCGGCTTCGTCGCCATCGAGCATGACGAACTGGGCAACGAGATCCTGGAGGGCACGATCCGCTACTGGCCGGTGACCATCGGCGGCACGGTGCCGGCGCTTCTGCTCGGCCCGATCGCCGTGTCGGACCGGCTGCAGGGCGGTGGGCTTGGCAGCAAACTGATCCGGATGAGCCTGAACAAGGCGGCGGCGCTGGGCCACCGGGCGGTGATCCTGGTGGGCGACGCGCCCTATTACGCGCGGTTCGGCTTCACGCGGGATCTGACGCTGGACATGGCGCTGCCGGGCCCGGTGGATCTCGACCGCTTCCTGGGCCTGGAACTGGTGCCGGGCGCCCTGGCCGGCGCCGCCGGCATGGTGACGGTCCCGGCGGTGGATGAGGGTTATGGAGTGCCCGCGAACGAGGACGTGCGGCCGGCGGCCGGCGGCACCGCCTTGTTTCCGCGGCTGATCTCGCCGCTGGCGTCGGTTTTCGCCGCGTCCCCGCGGGAACTTGCCGAATCCCGCCTGTGGCATGCTCGAACCGCTTGAAAGCGGCGAAAGCGTCGCCTATAAACATGCGGCGCGCGGGTGTAGCTCAATGGTAGAGCAGAAGCTTCCCAAGCTTACGACGAGGGTTCGATTCCCTTCACCCGCTCCAGAATTCCGCCGCGCCTCTCCTTTTCCCACCTTGCATCCCGGGGACAATCTGGGACACTAGGACCGTTCCGAAGGTACTTGGACGGTTCCCATGGCGACGATCGAAACGCGTGGCCCCGACCGCTTCCGGGCCAAGGTGCGCGTCAAAGGCCACTCCCTCAACAAGACGTTCGCGACCCGGCGCGCGGCCGCCGAGTGGGCCCGCATCCAGGAGGGCCGCATCCTCGGCAAGGAGTACCGGGACCTCGGCCTCGCCGAGAGGACCTCGTTGGCCGAGGCGATCGACTGGTACCGGGCGAATGTCCTCGACCGCCGGTGCGCCGACGCGAAGAACAAGGACTCCAAGCTGCTGTACTGGCTGTCCACCGAATTCGCCGACTGGTCGCTGGTCTCGCTCCATGCCTGGGATCTCATCCGGTGGCGCAAGCGCGTTCTCGACGAGGCGAGCCCGCACCCGCGACCGAAGGGCGCGCCCGGTCCGCGCGCCGAGGTCGGCCCGCAGACGGTGGTGCACCGTCTGAACGTGCTGAGCCAGGTGTACAAGAAATGGCAGCTCGCCCACCGCGTCGCGCTCGTCAACCCGGTCGTCGAGGGAGTGCGGCCGTCGGTGCCGAACGGCCGCGACCGCCGGCTGCAGAACGGCGAGGAGGAGCGCCTGCTCGAGGCCGCCGCGCGCTCCGCGCATTCTTGGCTCCGAGCGGCCATCGTGATCGCCATGGAGACGGCGATGCGCCAGGCCGAGCAGGCCGATCTGGTTTGGCGGCGCATCCACCTGGATGCGCCCGAGCCGTACCTTCATTTGGTGGCGACCAAGAATGGCCGTCCGCGCATCGTCCCCCTGTCGACGCGCGCGCACGCGGCATTCCGCGCGCTCCGTCCCGCGGCCGGCGGCGCGCCGGATCCGGACGCCAAGGTGTTCCCCGTCGGGAGCCCGCGGTCGCTCGCGCGCGCCTTCGACGAGGTCGCCACCGAAGCGGACTTCCCGGACCTGCGCTGGCACGATCTGCGCCACGAGGCCACCTCGCGCCTCTTCGAAAGGACCAATCTGCGCGACAGCGAGATCATGGCCATTACTGGCCATCTGCGGCCGGAGATGCTCGTTCGCTACACCCACCTGCGCACGATCAAGCTGGGCCCGCGGCTCGGGTAGCCCCCGGCGTCCCGCAAAGGCGCGTGCGCCGAGTCCGGGGTGGCGGCACGCCGACCATACCGTCGCACGGAGGCGGATGCGGGCCGCGCGAAACGCGAAGGACCACCGGAGGAAGCGCGCCGTGATGGACGACTGACGTTTTCCTTTGATTGATCATCGGCCCCGACGGCTCACGCGGCTTTCCGCCGCGTCGTGGCGAGCCGGAGCTTCCCGCAGTTTTCCGCCGGGGGCGCCAGCGGACAACCGTCCATTCGGCCGCAGCACGTCCGGCCTTGCGCGCGAACCGTTTCGACGAACGCGCACTCCGCCTCTTCCATCGCCGCCATGGCCAGAACCAGCTCCGCTGCCCTTTTCGCGTGGTCGCCGCACTTTCCGATCGCCCTCGGGCCGTGCCATCCCGCGCCGCATGAGCATGGCCGCCCCAATCCGACGATGCGATCGCGGCCGGAACCCAGCACGAAAAGGATCCCATCGTTCCGCATCAAACGCAGACCGGTGCGGCCGGCGCCGAGCTTGATGCGTCGCACGGTGAGGCGCTTCGCCCTGAGATCGGCCAGCATGGCCGGCCCGAACGCCGCGGCCGCGGCCTCGGCGATCGCCTCCGGGGCCGCAGCTTCGCCATGCGCGCGGCCGGCTCCCGATGGCCACCGGCGGTGACGCTCGGCGTACATCTGGGCGCGCAGGCGATGAAACAGCGCAAATTCTTGTCGGCCCGCCATATTCCGCGCTCACGGAACAATATCTTTCGTACCGACGCCCACATGCCTTCGCACAGACGATTTCTGGGTATGTCACGGCCTCTCTCGGTTCAGTATCGCAACCTCCGAGATGCGGCAATTTCGCTACACCTCAGCCAATGTACGACCTTTTTCCATAGACCCGAGCTAGGGTGGTTTGGAGAGGGAGCGGGTCATGACGGGAAGGACATGGCGAGCGCTCCATGCCGAACAGAGCCCCACTATCGATAACAACAGAAGCACAATGGTAGCGTATCCGGAAAATACCCGTGGCATGAACGGGATGAGGGGGAGCATCATTAGACCGATGCCGATGTTGTAGTAGACAATCGCATTGCGGGCGTGCTTCAGTCTGGAGCGCTCCCAAGCTTGGACATACATGGAAATATGTTTATCGAGCAAGTCTATGTCAGGAGAACTTCGGAAGTTGCTGCATTGTGACTTCACGCACTCCGTCATGGACATGAGCAGGAACGCGCCGCTCATCAGGGCGGTAACCGCGGTCCAAATGCGTCCTTGAAACGGAACGGTCAAGCCGCCGAATGGCGGAAACATCAGCATCATCCAGTTATCAAGCGCTGTCGTTTCGTTGAGCGCGGCGGTGACCACGATCGCCCCCATGAAGCCCATGATGACCGTGCAGAGAACTGGAATCGTGGTCTCGATGGCTTGCTGCTTGTTCGGTTGGTCCGTATAACCGCTGCCTTTGCCCATGGCGGTGTCGTTCGTCTAGAGATTGTGGCCACAGTTCGGGCACTTGTGCAGCTTATGCTTCTTGCAGTACCAGTTGGTGCATCCGGGGCATTGCACTGCATGGCGCTGCGGCACGGCTTCACCGTTGTGCGCCAGATCGCAAATTTCCAAGATGTTCGACCCAGGAAGGAAAACCATTCCGGCTTGATGGTTGAACAACACGCCTTGAGATTCGAAATTGCTGCGAACTGACTTGGCGGCGTCCTTGACCAATTTATCCACGAATCGGACAGCACCCTCTTTACTTTGCATCGGTAGCTCGACGATGTCCGGCATGTCCTCGAGCGCGTCGGCGATGAGAAGCAGAACGTTGCTTTTCGTCAGGGTGATCGGCATGGGGACCTCATACGGCTCTATCACGGAGGAATGCTCAGCGACGGCCCCTTACCACTAGGGACCGGCGAGATAGCGCGCGAGCGCGGCCTTCGATCCTGAGGTGTAGCCGTCCTGCCACCGGTCGGACGTCTGGAGGTAGCCGGCCCGCACCGTCTTTCCTTGCGCGGCCAATTCCATGGCGTAGGCGCGGAAGCGGTAATGTTCGAACACGTCGAGCACGTGGACCATATAGGCTTCGGCAAGAGCGCGGTGCCCTTCCACGATGACCATGTTCTCGTCGTTGGCGTAGGACGCCTTGTACCCCAGATTGTGGCTGCCGAGCACCACGGCGCAGTCGTCCGACAGCGGGTCGACTACCAGGATTTTGTCGTGGATGATCGCGTGCCCCGGCGGGGGCGGCTCCACCTTGAAGTCGCCCCTGATGTCGTTGTCCTCGATGCGCGAGGCGCGGACGATCGAGAGGTTGCCCTGGACGAAGGTCGGAGGATTTCCCGATCCGCCATTCCGTTGCGGATCGTAGTTCGGCATCGCCTTCGGGTCGGATACCGCGCCGATGATGAGCAGTTCGCTGTCCTTCAATCCGATGCTCAACGCCTCGCCGACGACGCAGTCCTTGCCGCTCTGCCCCGGGTAGAAGGCAAGGAAGAAGATGGCTTTCCGCGCGCGCCGGATGAGCCGGTAGACGTGGTTCAAGTCCGGCGGAACGGCTTCGCCTTTCCTGCGCTGCGGCATGTTCGGCGCGAACCAAAGCGTGAGCTTTCCGTTCGGCCCAAGCCCCTTCGCGAAGGGCGTTCGGTTACCGCTCCGAAGTTCGGCGCCCTGGACGTTGCCGGGCATCTCGGTCGATAGGGGGTTCGGGACGGGCAGCGCATCGGCGCGGAGGCTCTTCCAGTAGTCGTCGAACGCCTTCGCGACTTCCTTGTCTTCGATCTCCAGGGCGTTGTTGGTCTGCGCGGCCAAGCCGCCCCAGGTCCAGTTCGTGCTGCCCGTCAGCACGGCTTGAGGATTTTCCTCGGCATCGAGATTGACCACGAACTTGTTGTGGCCGATGCTCACAGAGTTGTTGAACATCCGGTCCTGCATCGTGACGCCGGCGGACCGGAGCGCCTCGCGGGCCGCCGCATTGCGGGCGTCCCAGAGGCCCCCCGCGCCCTTTCCCGTGTTCGAGAGGATGAGTTCCAGCTGGTCCTTGTGGTCCAGGAGCAGCGAGAGGAGCTCCCTATCGTCCAATTCGTAAAGAGCGAGGCGGAAGCGTCCGGGGCGCTTCAGGAAATCGCGCAGGAGCGGAAGGACCGAGCCGGCGAGGTATTCCCGATGTCGGTCCCCGGGTTCGCGCAGCATGTCCTCGAGCTCGCCCTTCTCGATGCGGCCATCCTGCAGAAGGACGTTGCTCAGCCATTGCGCCGACAGGATGCCGTTGGTGAAGGCGGCCCTGAACGGCCCCAACCGGCCGGTGACGTGGATGACGTTGGTCGTCGCCGGCCCATCCAAATAGGCGAGCGGCCGCGGCCGTCCCTCGTAGGCCGCCTGCCCGCCGGCGTTCGCCGGTGTGGCTTGCGGCACCGGAGTCAGCCCGGGCCCGGCCTCGCCGACCGGCCGGATCTCGTAGCGAACGCGGACCTCGGCCGAACGCAATTCCAGCGCATCCCGGCGCCTGCGGAGCGTCAGGTCGCGCCACGTCAGCTTCTGGACCGGCCAGATGCCGCTGTCCTGCGGCAGCCAGAGTGGATTCCGCTGTCCTTTGAAGGGCACGAAGGACGCGGTCCTGATCCGGTCCGGCGAGCCATCCGCGCGCACGGCGTCCTGGCCGTCCTTGTCCACGTAGACGCGCGTGACCTCGAAGCCGAGGCACCCTTCGATCTTGGCGTCCACCATCCACGCGATCAGCGCGATTTCGTCGTTGCAGTAAGCCTTGGCCGCAGTCACCCGGCCCATGGTTGCCTCCGTCGATGGGTTGGGCGGGCCGCGCCGCGGCGATCCGCCCGGGCGCCGCCGCCGCGGCCCCCTTCCGGATTCAGAGAGAGTAGCCCCGCGAGATCCCGGCCTGCGACGAAGCGGGGTCGATCTGCCCGCCGTCGAAGAAGCCCGCGATCTGCTCGCCGACGTCGCCGTCGGCCATGAATCGCGCGGGATCCCGGCTGGCCTCGCGACGGCGCTGGTTCAGCAGCCGGAAGATCAGCCATTCGTCGTGCGAGCCGAGGCTGTAGTTCACGCTCGCCCGGACGCTGTAGTAGCGCAGGAATTCGATGCGCCGGCGCTCCCACTCGTCGCGCGCTTGGCTCGTTCCCGCGGCCGCAGCGCCCCACGCGACCCCGGCCACGCTGAAATCGTCGCGAAATTCGGGAACGTTGGCGTATTTTCGCGAGAAGTACGCTTGGATGCCCGCCGTCAGGGTATTCCCTTCGCGCAGGAAGAACGACTGCACGTCCCGCGGCCCGACGAAGTAGAAGGCGTCGAAATACTGACCGCTGTTCAGGAGTTCGGGGTTGGCGATGCGCCGGTCGCCGACCCGATCGCCGTTCTCCACGAGGACTGTCGTCCACATCCGCATGTAGTCTCCGCCCTGCGGCCGCGACATGGCCAGCAGCTTGCCGAGGTCGATGCCGAGCTCCTTCGCGTGCCGATTGATGAGGCCGGTGCCCGCCTTCGATTCGAGCTGGTACTGAGCGGGGTTCAGGATCCAGAACGCCTCGCCCCAGCGATCGAGCAGCGCGCGTTCCACATGCTTGGCGACGTCCACGTTCGTGCCCGCGTGGCCGCCGCCGCGCGCGCTGATCGGGCAGCTGAGATAGACAATCAGCTTGTCCTCGGCCTTCGCGCGCCGGATGTCGCTCCGGATGAGCTCGATCTGCTTGTCGAAGATCGCTTCCCATGGCCCCGTCTGCCATGCGTAGCGCATCGGGAAGCCCGGCACCGGCTCCCCGGTCCGCGCGCTGTCGTCCGGCGCCGTCGCGGGCGCGCGCGATCCGGCAGCCGGCGCCGGATTCGCGGCGGGAGCGCCGTCGGCCGGGGCGTTGTTGGCGATTACCACCTTGAACAGCCAGGAACCGTCCTCCGCGCGCTTGTACACGTGGATCCCGTTGAGCCGCATGCGGACATCGCCGTTCCCGGACTGTGCGCCGTTTGGCTTCGGCGTGAGCGTGAGTTCGGTGGAGAACCGCCGGTACGCGAGGTCGCCCAGGACCTCGATCTCGTGCTTGTGGTAGGTTTCCGCAGCCGTCCACGCCGCGAAGAATCCCTCGTAGGCCGCCCGGATCTGCTGCTTGCCGATCGCGGGCGGCACGGCCGGCCAGAGATAGACCCCGTCCTCATGCCAATGGCCGAGGACGCCGTCGAGATCTCCGGCCTGGAAGCTCTTGAGGGCTTCGGCGTACATGCCGTCGATGATGCGCACCTGCTGGCTGGCTTCGGCGTCGTTCACGGTTCCCTCCCGCTCCATGGACCAACGATGCGCATGCGGCGGCCCGGCCGGCTCAGAACTCTCCGGTCTTGGCCGCCTCTTCCCCCGACACCGGCGCCGGCGCGGCCTCGCCTTGGAGCCTCTTCAGCAGGGCCGGATTCAGCCGCAGCTCGTTCGCGGTCCGCGCCTTCGGCGTGACGCCGACGTAGTCGTACGCTTCGAACAGGCTGGGCCGTTCGGTCATGTAGCCGCCGGCTACCGTGGCCTTCTCCTCGGATTCCAGACGCAGCATCGTCATGGCGCGGCCCAGGCCGTCCATGTGCCCGGCGAGCATGGCGAGTTCGGCGATCTGGTGATCGAGGAGCCGCGCGTAGGCGGCGGCCTCGCCGATTCCGGGATCGAGGTCGAGGCGGCGCACGCCGGCTCGCGCTTCCCGCCGGTTCTCGGCGTCGAGTTCGGCGCGCAGGCGGCCTTCGGCTGCCTGCGCGCCGTGCGGGCGGACGACTAGGCGTTCGACCCAGTCGAGCAGGGCCTCGTCGAGGGCGGAAAAGGTCCCCGCCGGGGCCTGGTCGGGATCCTGCACGTAGAGCACGACGTTCTCGGCGTGCCGCAGCGCCCTCTCCCGCGCCGCCTTCTCGGCGTCCTTGTCCATCGGCGGCTTCGGCGGGCGGCCGACGCCGTACTCGTCCTTGTAGACGTTGAACAGGAACATCGTGTGGTGCTCGAGGCCGTAGCGGGCCCGCGTGGTCACGTAGATCCGGAGATACGCCAGCTCCTTGAGGCGTCGGCTGACAAAGCCCCCGGTCTGCGTGCCGTTGCGCCATTCGTCCTCGTTGAACAGCAGGGGCAGCGAGTAGGGCGGTTCGAAGCGGGCGAGTTCCGGATGGTGCATCAGGAGATAGACGAGACCGCCCGGAAAATACTCCCCGAAGGACCATCCCCACACGCCGGTCTGGACACCGCCGACGGTCAGGCCCTTGTCGCGCGTCGCCTGCTCCGGCTCCCTCTCGTAAGAGACGAGCGGCACCCGCGCCCCCTTCAGCGGGGCCGGCGCGACGGCGAACGCGCCCGTCTCGATCAAGTCCAGGGGGAGCACGACCTCGGGCGGCGTGAACGCGGCGTCGCCGTCGCCCGCATCCGCCGCGAGCCGCTCCAGGCGTTCGATCAGCTCGCGGGGTAGGATCGAGTCCATGACGCCGGGGAAGAAGTCCTCGTCCGGAATGGCCAGGCCGGAGAAGACGTCGGTAAGCGCCACGAACTGCAGGCACAGGAACGCGAGCTCGACGAGCTGGGCGTTCACCATCCGCTCGTTCGCCGCGTCGGGCAGTTCGCGGCTCGCCGCCGCCGCCGCCGCGGCCGCCGCCTGCTCCGGGCTGCCGGCGCCGCGCCAAGCGGCGCGCGCGGCCTCAAGACGGGCCATCCACGCCGTTTCTCCGGCGTGACGGCGCTTGGT
>NZ_JACCJY010000050.1 GCF_014596085.1 Azospirillum tabaci | reverse complement strand
CAGAACCTGACCACCAGCGGCCAGGGCCTGCGTCTGGACTACGCGCAGAACGACTGGACCGACCGCGCCGATATCGACAAGGCGGTCGCCAGCATCGACTACGCGAAGCAGAACCTGCGGTCGGTCTCGCAGACGCTGTCGACCAACCTGAACATCATCACGACCCGCGAAACCTTCACCAAGGAGTTCAGCGACGTGCTGGTCGAAGGCGCCAACAAGCTGACGCTGGCCGACCAGAACGAGGAAGGCGCCAGCCTGCTGATGCTGCAGACCCGTCAGCAGCTCGGCACCATCGCCCTCTCGCTGGCCAACCAGTCGCAGCAGTCGATCCTGCGTCTGTTCTAACCGGCAAGGTCCAGCCGGCGACCACAGGCCGAGGCAAAGGCATTGCGCAGCAGGCGCCCCAACCGGGGCGCCTGTTTTCTTTTGGCCCGTTTTTTCCCCGGCCCGTTTTCCCGGCCCGTTTTTCCCGGCCCGTTGCGCGCCCTACCGCAGGGCGGCCTCGATCAGGGCGCGCGCGTCGGCGGCCAGCTTCGCGCGCTCGGGCGCGCGGGTGTACATCATGTGGCCGCCCTCATAGACCGTCACGGCCACCCGGTCGGCCTGCCCGTCCGGCAGTTCCAGGCGGGACGCCACCCAGCGCGACGCCATGTAGGGGGTGATGAGGTCGGTGCGCCCATGGGCGATCAGCACCCGCAGCGCGGGTTGCAGGGTCAGGGCGGCCTGGAGGTCGTCCACCGCGCTGGGCTGGCCGGAGCGCGGCCATTCCCAGCCCCGGTTCACCCGGTCGCTGAGCAGGTCGAACGGCACCTCCGTCCGCACGCCCAGCCACCCGTGGGCGTAGGCGGCGAAGGCGGTGCTGTAGGTCGGCACCGTGCCCTTCAGGAAGGGATCGAAGGGATGGCGCGCCGCCGACGGGTCGGGGTCCGCGGCGGTGAAGGTGCCGTCGTAGACGCTGGCGACCCGCCCGCGCCCGCGCAGCAGTTCGCGGGCGAAGATGTCGGTGGGGATCTCGCCGCGGAAGCGGGTCACCAGATCCTCCGGAAGGCCGGTGGTCCGCGCCACTTCGGCGAAGAACCCCTGCGCCGCGCCGGGCCGGCGGTAATCCAGCCCGGCCAGCCCGGTCAGGTAACCGTTGAAGGCGTAGCGCTCCGCCGCCTCCGCCGCCTGCTCCGGCGTGCCGGGAACCAGCCCGTTGGCGGCGGCGGAGGCGGCGTAGGAAGGCAGCCGCAACGCCGGCACCAAAAGCCCGCCGCCACCGCGGATGGTGGCGAAATCCACCACCGGCGAGACCATGATCAGCCCGTTGACCGCGATCCCGGTGTCGTCGATCAGCTGGTTGGCCATCTTGGCGATGCGGAAGCCGCCATAGCTTTCCCCCACCAGGAACTTCGGCGACTCCCAGCGGCCGTTGCGGGTCAGCCAAAGCCGGACGATCTCCGCCATGGCGCGGCTGTCGGCATCGACCGACCAGAAGCGTTTGCCGGGGTCCTCGTCCCGCCGCGCGCCCTCCTCCTTTCCATCGTCACGCCGTATGCCGCGGCTGTAGCCGGTGCCGACCGGATCGATGAAGACCAGATCGGTGAAGGCCAGCCAGCTGTCCGGGTTGTCCAGCAACGGGGCCGGCGGGCGGGCCAGCGACCCATCCTCGTTGAAGCCGACCACCTTCGGACCCAAGGCGCCCAGATGCAAATAGGCCGAGGACGCTCCCGGCCCGCCGTTGAACACGAAGGCGACCGGCCGCTGGCCGCGCGGCGCTCCATCCAATGTGTAGGTGACGGTGAAGACACGGGCCGCCACCTCCTCGCGCGGGCCGTCGCGCAGGGGCAGGAACTCCGCCACCGCCGTGTAGGCGAGCGGACCGGAGGGCAATGGCAACTGGTGCTTGGTCTCGCTGCGCTGGGCGTTGAACCCGCCGCCGTCCCGGTCCGCCGGCTTCGGCGCGCTGTGGTTCTGCTCATTCCGGACCGGTGCGTTGGAGGCCGGCGCGTCCTGGGCGTTCGCGGCCTGAAGCGGTGGCAGCGCCAGCAGGGCGAGCAGCGGCAAAAGGCGGAGGCGGCGGTTCATGGCACGTCGCATGGCGCATCCCGTCGGCTGTGTCGTCACAGGCCCGCATATTGACCCGCGCCCGACGTCCGGCAAGGACACACCCCCTCGGTTCGCGCCACAGCCCGCCGCCGAAACCGCGACAATTTATCTCAATTCATTCCGTTGATGCACGTACGACCCTGACTATGATGACCAAATCGTTACCACTTTAAGCCGAGTCTCGCCGATCATGGACATGCCCTCCGAGAATTTTCAGGATCTCGTCTGGAGCGACGATCTTGCGTTGGGCATCGAGGACATCGACGAACAGCACAAACAATGGATCGAACTGGTCCAGGCGTTCCATGTCGCCGTCGCCGAAGGACGTTCCCGCGAGGAGGTCTATCGCACGCTGGCCAACGCGGTGGTCTATACGGAGATTCACTTCGCCAGCGAGCAGAAGGTGATGGAGGAGGCCGGCTATCCCTTCCTGGCCGACCATCTGGTCCAGCATTCCCTGGCGTGGGAGCAGCTGCACGCCTTCACCACCGGCAACGTGCCGGAGGAGAACATCGCCGAGTATCTGGCGACCTTCCTGCCGCAATGGCTGATGCTGCACATCAACTCCGCGGACCGTCAGTTCGCCCGCTGGCTGAAGGAGCGTGACGCGGTCCCGGCGGAGTTGGCCGACGCCCAGCTCTCCGGCCGCGTCTTTCCCAACATCCCGGTCTGATCCCGTCCTGCTCGCGACGACCGCCGCCGGTGGGAAACTGCCGGCGGCGAAAGCCATGCCCGCAGAGCGGCTGCGCCCCCAAAGCCGAGCGCGCATGAAAAAAGGGGAGGTCCGCGGACCTCCCCTTTTCCACGCCATGCCGGGGATGGAACCGGCTGGCCTCAGCTGCAGCCCGTGGTGGAGCCGCAGGTGTCGCACTTCAGGCAGGTGCCGTTGCGGACAAGGGTCATGTTGCCGCACTCCCCGCACTGATCCCCCTCGTAGCCGCGGGCGCGGGCCTCGCGGATGCGGTCGTAGCGCTGGTCGCTGTTGCTCCCGCCGTAGGCCGTGCCGGTGGTGCCGCCGACCGGGGCTGTGCCGCCGGCATGGACCACCGCGGCGCCGACCGCCGGGCTGGAGGCCACCGCCGCGTGGGCGGCGGACGCCGTGGCCTGGACCGCGGCGCCGGTGGCGGCCAGGGCCGCCGCGGCGGACGCCCGCTGGGTCTGCCCGCCGTTGAGGACACGCAGGTTGTTGCGGACATAACCGGTGGACGCGACCTTGCGGACGATGTCCGACGGCTGGACCGCGCCGGTCTCCGGCAGGTCGCCCTGCTTGTCGCCGCTGCCGACCGTGAAGGGCACCAGATCCTCCGGCGTGGCGTGCGCCAGATCGGTGCGGCCCAGGTAGGAGATGGCGATCTCGCGGAAGATGTAGTCGATGACCGAGGTCGCCATCTTGATGGTGTCGTTGCCGGTCACCATGCCCGACGGCTCGAAGCGGGTGAAGGTGAAGGCTTCCACGAACTCTTCCAGCGGCACGCCGTACTGCAGGCCGATCGACACCGCGATGGCGAAGTTGTTCATCAGCGAGCGGAAGGCGGCGCCCTCCTTGTGCATGTCGATGAAGATCTCACCAATGCGGCCGTCCTCATACTCGCCGGTGCGCAGGTAGATCTTGTGGCCGCCGACGGTCGCCTTCTGGGTGTAGCCCTTGCGGCGGTGCGGCAGACGCTCGCGCTCGGTGCGCTTGCGCTCGATGATGCGCTCCACGACCTTCTCGACGATGCGCTCGGACACCATCTGGGTGCGGGCCGCGTTCGCCGCCTCGACGATCTCCTCGACCGCGTCCTCCTCGTCGTCCAGCAGGGCGGCGGAAAGCGGCTGGCTCAGCTTGGAGCCGTCGCGGTACAGCGCGTTGGCCTTGATGCCCAGGCGCCAGGACAGCAGGTAGGCGTCCTTGCACTCCTCCACCGTCGCCGTGTTCGGCATGTTGATGGTCTTGGAGATGGCGCCGGAGATGAAGGGCTGCGAGGCGGCCATCATGGTGATGTGCGATTCCCAGGACAGGAAGCGCTTGCCGATGCGGCCGCAGGGGTTGGCGCAGTCGAACACCGGCAGATGCTCGTCCTTCAGGAAGGGCGCGCCTTCCAGCGTCATGGCGCCGCAGCAGAAGGTGTTCGCCGCCTCAAGCTCGGCCTTGGTGAAGCCGAGAGCGGTCAGCAGGTCGAAGCCCGGCGCGTCCATCTGCTCGGCGGGGATGCCCAGCGTGTCGACGATGACGTCGGCGCCGACCGTCCAGCGGTTGAAGGCGAACTTGATGTCGAAGGCGGTGGCGAGGTTGCCCTCCAGCTTCTCCAGCACCTCGGCCGGGAAGCCCTTGGCCGCCAGCGTCTCGTGGTTGACGCCCGGCGCGCCCTTCAGCGTGCCGTGGCCGACCGCGTAGCGCTCGATCGCGGCGATCTGGTCGGCGGTGTAGCCCAGCGTGCGCAGGGCCTCCGGCACCAGACGGTTCACGATCTTGAAGTAGCCGCCACCGGCCAGCTTCTTGAACTTCACCAGCGCGAAGTCCGGCTCGATGCCCGTGGTGTCGCAATCCATGACCAGGCCGATGGTGCCGGTCGGGGCGACGACGGTGGCCTGGGCGTTGCGGAAGCCGTGCTGCTCGCCCAGCTCCAGAGCCATGTCCCAGGCGCGGACAGCGGCCATCGCCAGCTCGGGCTCCGGGCACTCGTCGGCGACGAAGGGCACCGGCTTGACCGACAGGCCCTCATAGCCGTCCATCTCGCCGCAGGCGGCGCGGCGGTGGTTGCGGATGACCCGCAGCATGTGGTCGCGGTTCTGCTCGTAGGCCGGGAAGGCGCCCAGCTCCTGCGCCATCTCGGCGGAGGTTGCGTAGGCAACGCCGGTCATCACCGCCGAGATGGCGGCGCAGTAGGCGCGGCCTTCCGCCGAGTCGTAGGGCAGGCCGGAGGACATCAGCAGGCCGCCGAGGTTGGCGAAGCCCAGGCCCAGCGTGCGGAACTCGTAGGACAGCTGGGCGATTTCCTTGGACGGGAACTGCGCCATCAGCACGGAGACTTCCAGCACCATGGTCCACAGGCGGCAGGCGTGCTCGAACGCCTCGACGTCGAAGGAACCGTCCTTCAGACGGAACGACATCAGGTTCAGCGAGGCGAGGTTGCAGGCCGTGTCGTCGAGGAACATGTACTCCGAGCACGGGTTCGAGGCGTTGATGCGCCCCGAGGCCGGGCAGGTGTGCCAGTCGTTGATCGTGGTGTCGAACTGCACGCCCGGATCGGCGCAGGCCCAGGCGGCGTAGCCGACCTTGTCCCACAGGTCGCGGGCGCGGATGGTCTTGTGGACCGTGCCGTCGGTGCGGCGGATCAGCTTCCAGTCATCGTCGTTCAGGACGGCCTGGATGAAGTCGTCGGAGATGCGCACCGAGTTGTTGGAGTTCTGGCCGGCCACCGTCAGGTAGGCGTCGGAGTCCCAATCGGTGTTGTAGGTCTTGAACTCGATGCTGGTGAAGCCCTGGGCGGCGAACTGGATCACGCGCTGGACGTAGTTCTCCGGCACCTGCGCCTTGCGGGCGGCGACGACGGCCTTCTTCAGCTCCTTGTTGACCTTCGGGTCCTGGCCGTCCTGGGCGGCGGCCATGATGGCGCTCAGGTGCTCGCGGCAGATCTTGGAGCCGGTGACGAGGGCGGCGACCTTCTGCTCCTCGGTCACCTTCCAGTCGATGTAGGCCTCGATGTCCGGGTGGTCCATGTCCACCGTGACCATCTTGGCCGCACGGCGGGTGGTGCCGCCCGACTTGATGGCGCCCGCCGCGCGGTCACCGATCTTCAGGAAGCTCATCAGACCCGACGACTTGCCGCCGCCGGCCAGCTTCTCACCCTCGCCGCGCAGGCGGGAGAAGTTGGAGCCGGTGCCGGAGCCGTACTTGAACAGGCGCGCCTCGCGGACCCACAGGTCCATGATGCCGCCCTCGTTCACCAGATCGTCGGCGACGGACTGGATGAAGCAGGCGTGCGGCTGCGGGTGCTCGTAGGCCGATGCGGACGAGGTCAGCAGGCCGGTCTTGAAATCAACGTAGAAGTGGCCCTGGCTCGGGCCGTCGATGCCATAGGCCCAGTGCAGGCCGGTGTTGAACCACTGCGGGCTGTTCGGGGCCGCCATCTGGGCGGCCAGCATGAAGCGCATCTCGTCGAAGAAGGCGCGGGCGTCGGCCTCGGTATCGAAATAGCCGCCCTTCCAGCCCCAGTAGGTCCAGGTGCCGGCCAGACGGTCGAAGACCTGCTTGGCCGACTTCTCACCGGAATAGCGCTTCTCCTTCGGCAGCGCGGCCAAAGCCGCCTCGTCGGCGGTCTTGCGCCACAGCCAGGACGGGACGGTGTTCTCCTCGACCGCCTTCAGGGCGACCGGAACGCCGGCCTTGCGGAAATACTTCTGGGCCAGGATGTCGCTGGCGACCTGGCTGTAATTCTCGGGAACCTCGATGTCCGTCTGCTGGAAGACCACAGAGCCGTCGGGGTTGCGGATCTCGCTCGTCGTGCGGCGGAAGCCGAGAGCGGCGTAAGCATCCTGACCCTCTTTCGTGAAACGACGCTGGACCCGCATGTGACTCGTGCTCCCTTTGGCTGGCGAACAAAAGTGTCGCGCTCCGTGCGGCGCAGCTCGCGCTGGCTGACGAACGCAACACCCTGTATGTTGGTGTGCATCCTAGCCTCAAGCTTTTGGCCAAGCAAGACCCGGCCCAAGATATTGTGTGCTTGACGCGGGCTTGCCTCCTAGATATGGCGCGCCCTGTACAACGGGCCACCCCCGAGCCGGTTCCCGCGGAAAACCGCCGACCCACCAGATTTAGAGCCTCCCGACGGGTCCCCGACGCCCGCGGCCTGTCGTGAATCCGTCACTTTTGCGGGGTTTCCGGGACCGTCCGACTTCAGGATTCACGGGGGGCGAATCGGCGGTACGCCCTTCTCCCGCCCCCTCACCCGCCACCCACTTTTGCCCGCTGGACCGGCCTCGCGGCGAGGCTCCCGGACGGCGTCCCGAGTCGCCCCACGATGTCACAGGCGGTCCCGCGTGACCTTTCCCGCTCCTTCCGGTTGGAAGGGTCGGTTTCGTGCAACGAGGAGACCTTCCATGCACAAGACGGTGATCGCGACCCTGTCCGCCCTGGCGCTGACGACCGGCGCCGCGGTGGCCCAGACCGGCACCGGCGGTTCGGCCCAGGCCCCGAGTTCCCAAGCCCCGAACTCGGTCATCATGGATCAGGGCCAGAGCGCCCGCCCGACCGGCCCCACGGGCGGCGCCAGCGTCGAGCATTTGATGAGCCGCACGGTGATCGGAGCGGACGGCGAGCGGATCGGCAAGGTGACCGATGTGATCCTCGGCCCGGACGGCAACGCGCAACTCCTGGTGATCCAGAGCGGCGGCTTCCTCGGCATCGGCGGCAAGGAGATCGCGGCGGACATCGCACTGGCCGACGTGCTTCCGGGCAACGGCCCGATCGCGTTGCGCGACGTCACCCAGGCGAGCGTGCGCGACATGCCGGAGTTCGAGTACAGCGACAGCATGACCTCGCTGAACCGCGGCCCGAAGAACAGCGGCGAGTCGAACAAGCAGTAACGCGCAGACATCCATGTTCCCTCCCCCCTCTGGGGAAAGGGTTAGGGTGAGGGGGGGTGCGCATGGCGGTACGTCCGGCACAAGCACACCCCCCTCACCGGCTCTCAGCGGATGCCAGAGGCAGCCGCCTGCCGCCGTCAGCGCTGGCTTTCAGCCAGCGCGAGAGGCCCTCTGGGCCACCCTCTCCCCGCTTTCGGCGGACCGGGGGTCCGCCTGTCGCGTCAGCGCAAACTTCGTTTGCGCGTGAGCGGAGGGGAGAGGGTTATTACGACCTACGCCTCCACCCCGCGCTCGCGCAGGTAGGCGCCCAGCTTCGTGTCCACGCCCAGGATGTGGCCGGACAGCCACTTGGCGAGGAAGCCGAGCACGAAGGCGCCCTTCTCCCCACCCGCGTCCAGAGCGCTGTTCACGTCGTGAAGCTGCCGGACGAAGCTGTCGTGCAGCGCCTTGTGGGCGGCGTAGTCGGGATAGCCGTGCTCGCGCATCAGCGTCTCTTCCCGGTCGAAATGCGTGTCGGTGTAGTCGAGCAACTCCCCCAGCACGTCCTGGATCTCGCTGTCGGCGCGGAACGCGTTCACCGCGGTGACGAATTCGTTGAACAGCTCGAACAGGCGCTTGTGGTCGGCGTCGATCACGGCATTCCCGACGCCGAAGCCGTCCTGCCACGCCATCGTCTCCCAACGCGGGTCGGCAAGGTTCGGTTTCATCGTCTTCGGCTGCGTTGTGTTTAATTGCATGACGTTTCCCCCTTCAGGAAACATCCTTATAAGCCGCCCTCCACCCGCCGCCGGGGCGGCAGATGGTCACACTTACAATATGGTTATAGGATTGCTGATCAGTTCATCTGCGCCAGCGGCAGGTTGACCAGCAGATTCTGCGGCTTGAGGCGCAACTTGCGGTCGGCGGTCATCGCCAGGGCCAGATAGACGGGCCGCCCGGCGATGTCGGCGCGCATCGCCGCGGGATCGGCGAACTCGAGCCGGAACAGCGACAGGATGCGGGCCAGCCGGTCCTCCCCCACCTCGGCCCCGTTGTAGAGGTCGTTGAGGATCGCCGTGGCCTCCCCATCCAGCCCGACATGCCAGACCCAGCGCTCGTCGCTGATCCGCTGCACCGGCTGGATCGACACCGCCACCCCCAGGAAATGCCGCACCCAGCCCTCCAGGACGCGGCACAGCGCGTCGAGACCGGCTGCGGCGAAGGTCACGTCCAGCACGGTGTCGTGCCGCGAATCGCGCTCCCAGTAGCGGGGGTGGTTGGTCTCGTCGAGGATGTCGAGATCGACGGAGCGTGGGGCGGTCCCGGCCTCCACCACCAGCCGGCCCAGGCTGCCGAAGCCGCCGGTCGCGGCCAGCATCTCCACCGTCTCGCTGTCGGCCAGCCGGACCCGCCCGTCGTCCACCGACACCGTCTGGGGCCGGAAGAACAGTTCCCCCGCCCGGGCCCGCAGGCCCGACGGCGTGCCGTCCAAGAGGTTGCGCAGGATCACGTGGGCCATCTGGTCGATGAACAGCCCCGGCACGCCCCGCGCCCCCTCGCGGAACAGGCGGAGGTAGCTGCCCTCCACCGTGCCGGCGGCGAGCAGCCGGTCGCGGAAGCCCAGCCAGACCGCCCAGTTCTCCCGCGCGTCCGCATCGGCCAGTGCCTCCACCATGCCCGGCGGGACGGGACGGGTTGGATCGTCCAGCAGCCCGGCGAACAGCGTGTGCTCGGTCTCGCAGGCGTCCTCGGGCGGGCGCATCTCCGGCCGCATCAGATAGGCGCGCAGGAAGTCCGGCGTGACCGCCAGCCAGCCGTCGGCGTCGCGCGTCAGCAGATGAAAACCGGACTCTCTCCAGAAATCGGACATGGAAGGCAGACCCTTGAACGTCGAAGCGGGCGTGGAAGCGGGCGTGAAACGTCCCTCATGTGGGCGCGTCGCCGCCGGCGCCAAGGACCTAGCACAGCCCGGCCTACAGATGCACGGAGGCCAGAAATTCGTCGATGTCCGCCCACACCCGGTCGCGGATGTCGTCGCGCTCCATCAGAAGCTCGTGCTTGGCCTCGGGATGCTCCTTCAGAACGGCGTTGCCCAGCCGGGCGGCGGCCAGCCGGTGCGACTCCGAGCGGACGACGGCGTCGGCGGGGGCGCTCAGCAGCAGGATGGGGGTGGTCACCCGCTCCAGCGGTGCGGTGAAGCGGATGTGATCGGAGGCGCGCAGGGCCGCGCGCACCCAGCCGAAGCTGACCCCGCCCACCCGCAGCTCGGGCCGGTCGCGGAAGGCGTCGTGGTAGGTGGCGTAACGGCGGGGGTCGGAGGTGATCGGGTTGACCGGGGTGAACAGCCCCTCCACCGGGTCGTAATCGTGCTGGCCGAAGGCGTATTCGGCGGCCCGCCCGCGGGCGCAGAGACGTTCGGCCAGCCAGACCGCCATGCGGCGCGGCACCGGGCCGGTGAAGATGTCGAACATCGGCGCCGTCAGCACCGCGGCGTCGCACAGGGCCGGGTTGCGCAGCAGGGCCATCAGGGCGACCAGCCCGCCCATGCTGTGGGCGACCAGCAGCAGCGGCCCATGCTGTCGGGGCCTCACCAGCCGCTCCACCACCTCCTGCAGGTCGCCGGCCAGCGTGTCGAAGCTGTCCAGGTGATGGATCTGGCGGTTGGGCAGGGGCCGGTCCGACAGGCCCTGGTTGCGCCAGTCGAAGGCGAAGACCTCGAAGCCGCGCGCCAGCATCGCACCTGCCGTCTCGGCGTATTTCTCGATGAACTCCGCCCGGCCGGTCAGTAGCAGCGCGGTGCCGCGTGGCGGTGCGGTGGTGGCCGTCCAATGGGCGGTGCGCAGCCGAGTCCCGTCCCCCATCGTCACCCAGCCGAATCGTGGCTCCACACCCAGATCCGCCACGCTCACGGCCATTCCTGCGCTCTCCTTCGTTGACGGGACGATTGAAGCATCAACGCACGGGACGGGTCCAGCGTCCGACGACGCCGCCGGCCATCCGGTGGAACCCCCACGCTACCCCGGATGTTGTCCAGGTCCGAAGGGAGGTACATTCGAATGCACATGGCGCGCACACTGTCCATGGCGCTCTGCGCCCTGTCCCTGACCCTGTCCCCCATGGCCGCCGCCCAGGCCCAGCCCTCTTCCAAATCGCAAAGCCCCAAGGACGCATCGGTACCGCCGATCGCCGTGGAGCGCACCGGCGAGGGCGAGCCGGTGATCGTCCATGAGGGCGAGGCGTCCTTCTACGGCGGCTCGTTCCACGGCAAGAAGACGGCCAGCGGCGAGCGCTTCGACCAGAACAAGCCGACCGCCGCCTCACGCGAACTGCCGCTGGGCAGCAAGGTCACCGTGACCAACCAGGACAACGGCAAGAGCGTCGACGTCATCGTCAACGACCGCGGCCCCTATGTGGACGGGCGGGTCATCGACCTGTCGAAGAAGGCCGCCAAGCAGCTCGATATGATCGAGGACGGCGTGGCCCCGGTGCGCGTCGAGGCCAAGCCCTCCGAACAGCCGACCGAGGCCGTGAAGGAGAAGGTCGAGGCCAAGGCCGAGAAGGCCGACCAGACCCAGGTGGCGGAGCAGCCCGGCTCCCAAAAGAAGGGGAACGGCGCCGCCCTGTCCGGATCGTCCGGGTCCGGATCGTCCGGGTCCGGATCGTCCGGGTCCGGATCGTCCGGCGCCGACCGGCAGAGCGGTTCCGGGTCCGACCGCTAAGCCCCTCCGCGCGGCGGACGGACGGTCCTGCGCGCGCGCTGGCCGCGGTCGAAGGCGGCCAGCAGCGCGCCCAGCCCGTCCGACGCCGCGTGGCGCGACCACAGGAAGGGGCGCAGCATGTTGCGGGTGCCGAAGCCGTGCACATGCACCGTGCGGCGCCCCAGCGCCTGCAACCCCTCCCGCGCCACGTCCAGCGGATCGGCGGCCCCCGGCAGGGCGTTCAAGGCGAAGCCGGCCCGCTTGCCGAAGGCGGTGCGGGTGGCGCCGGGGCACAGAACCAGCACATCCACCGGCTTGCGCTTCAGCTCCGTCGCCAGCGCCTCGCCATAGGCCAGGACGAAGCTCTTGCTGGCGCAGTAGGTCCCGAGGAACGGGATCGGCTGGAAGGCCGCCGTGCTCGACAGCAGGATCAGCCCGGCCCGCCGGCCGTCGCGAGCCGCCCGCTCGATCATGCCGGGCAGCAGCGCGCGGGTCAGCACCGTGGTCGCCACCACGTTCAGCTCCACCGTCGCCCGCTCCGCCTCCGGCGGGTTGTCGAGCACCGGCCCGAAGGCGCCGGAACCGGCGTTGTTGATGAGCAGGTCGATCTCCAGCGTCTCCGCCTTTTGGATCAGGGCGTTGCGCCCCTCGTCGGTGGTCAGGTCGGTGGCCAGCACCTCCACCCGGCGCCCGGCGGCCTCCAGCTCCGTCTTGGCGGTGTTGAGGGCCTCGGCGTTGCGGGCGGCCAGCAGGAGGCCGGTGTCGGCGGACAGGGCGCGGGCGAAGCCGGCGCCGATGCCGGAGGTGCCGCCGGTGACCAGCGCGAAGCGGTGGGGCATGGGTCGGGTTCCGTCGCGGTTCGGGGGATGAGAGGTGACGGTTGGCCGCGGCGGCGGGAAGTCAAGCCGTCCGCCCCCGAGTCGCCGCGCATTCCGCGGTGCAGCAGGCCGAATTGTCGGTACACAAATTAATTAGCCCCGCTCCGGACTTTTACTGTCACGGAACTGAAATCGCCGGACCAGAGGAAATAGGCAGGACGTCTCGACTGCCTCCTCTTTCGAAAGAGGTTAGCGGTTTTTTCACTTTTTCAGGCGAGTCGTGTTGCCATCACGTGGTTGCAGTGCATATATCGCATTGCACCATACGTGTTGTCGCACCGCCCGGCCGGTGCTTGATGAAAAGGAACCGCGGTATGGATGATGTTCGCCAAGTCCTGAAGGACAACGAGGGCCACTGCATCGAGGATTTGACCGTCGGCATGACGGCGTCCTTCGCGAAGACGGTTACCGAGGCGGACATCGTGCTGTTCGCCGGCATCTCCGGCGACACCAACCCGGTCCACCTGAACCAGGAATACGCCAGCGGCACCATGTTCCAGGGCCGCATCGCCCACGGCATGCTGAGCGTCAGCTTCATCTCCGCCGTTCTCGGCACCAAGCTGCCGGGGCCGGGCGCCATCTACATGAGCCAGACCGTGCGCTTCAAGGCGCCGGTCCGCGCCGGCGACACGGTGACCGCCCGCGCCACCGTCACCGAGATCATCCCGGAGAAGCGCCGCGCCGTCGTCCGCACGGTCTGCACCGTCGGCGAGACGGTGGTGATCGAGGGCGAGGCCCTGCTGATGGTCCCGTCGCGCGGCTGATCCCGCCGGCAAGCCTTCAATGCGGGCAAGCCTTTAACGATCGAAATGACTTGCCGGTCGCCGGTGCGTAGACCACGCGCCGGCTCCGGTCTATATAAGACGCCCATGGCATGGCCCGCCCCGGCGGGCCGCCATCGTTTCCGGGGGCCGTCCGCGGCCCGCAGACCATCAGGGCGTGACGCATGCGATTGTTCCGACACACCGCCGACCTGCCGGAGGACGCCCGCGGGGCCGTCGTCGCCCTGGGCAACTTCGACGGGGTGCACCGCGGCCATCAGGCGGTGATCGCCACCGCCCAGCGGATCGCCCGCGATCTCGGCGCGCCCTCGGCGGTGATGACCTTCGAGCCGCATCCCCGCTCGGTCTTCCGCCCCGACGACGCCCCCTTCCGCCTGTCGCCCTTCCGCGTCAAGGCCCGCCACATCGAGGCGCTGGGGGTCGACCTGCTGTTCGTCTGCCATTTCGACGAGAGCTTCCTGCACAAGACCGCCGACGCCTTCATCCAGGAGGATCTGGTGGCCGGGCTGGGCGTGCGGCATGTCGTCTGCGGCTACGACTTCCTGTTCGGCCACGGCCGCGGCGGCGACCCCGCCCTGCTGCGGCAGGCCGGCGCGGCGCACGGCTTCGGCGTGACCGAGGTCGGGCCGGTGTCCGACGATGCGGAGAGCGTCTATTCCTCCACCCGCGTGCGCGACGCGCTGGTCGCCGGCAACCCGCGCGAGGCGGCCCGGCTGCTCGGCTCCCCCTGGGAGATCGAGGGGCGCGTGGAGCATGGCGACCACAAGGGCCGCACCATCGGCTTCCCCACCGCCAACGTCGAGCTGGCCGACTATCTCCGCCCCGCCTTCGGCGTCTACGCGGTGCGCACCGGGGTGGACCAGGGGGCGGGCACGGTCTGGCGCAACGGGGTCGCCAACCTGGGCCGCCGCCCGACCGTGGGCGGAACGGTGGAGCGGCTGGAGACCCACATCCTCGATTTCGACGGCGACCTCTACGGCCAGCATCTGCGCGTGCAGCTCATCGAGTTCCTGCGGCCGGAGCGCAAGTTCGGCAGCTTCAGCGAGCTGAAGGACCAGATCGTCCAGGACGCCGCGGCAGCCCGCGCCGTGCTGGCCCGGGAACCGCGGTCGGAGGATTGAGCGATGGACCGCGTGATCCTTCTGCTGTTCATCCTGAACCAGGGCGGCCCGACCACCATCGAGTTCCAGACGATGGAGCAGTGCAAGGCCGCCGAGCCCGCCATCGTCCAGGCCTACCGCGAGATGACCGGCAACCCGGTGCTGACCCGCTGCATCGCGCTGGCGCTGCCGGGGAAGTGACGGCGCAGGGCAAGCCCGCCCCATTGCGATTCGCACGCCGGGGGGCTACACACGGGGCAGTTTGAGCCTCCCTGGGAGCCGTTAGGCCATGACCACCGCCGCTGCCCTGCCCGCCCCTGTCAATGGTGACCGGGCCACGATTGCCGCCACCGCCGCGAAGATCCTGCTGGAAATCAAGGCGCTGCATTTCAACGCCGAGACGCCCTTCATCTTCACCTCCGGCTGGGCGAGCCCGGTCTACACCGACTGCCGGCGCATCGTGTCCTTCCCGCGCGCCCGCAAGGCTCTGATGGACTTCGCCGTCCAGACCATCGAGCGCGAGATCGGCTACGAGAGCATCGACGCGGTGGCCGGCGGCGAGACGGCGGGCATCCCCTTCGCCGCCTGGATCGCCGAGCGGCTGGAACTGCCCATGCAGTATGTCCGCAAGAAGCCGAAGGGCTTCGGGCGCAACGCCCAGATCGAGGGCGTGCTGACCGAGGGGCAGCGGGTCATCCTGGTCGAGGACCTCGCCACCGACGGCAAGAGCAAGGAGAACTTCGTCACGGCGCTGCGCAACGGCGGCGCCACGGTGACCGACAGCTTCGTGATCTTCCATTACGGCATCTTCCCGCAGTCGAAGACCAACATGGACCGCATCGGCGTCCGCCTGCACGAGCTGTGCACCTGGTGGGACGTGCTGAAGGTCGCCCGCGAGAACCGGTACTTCGACGAGAACACCCTGTCGGAAGTCGAGAAGTTCCTGAACGACCCGGTCACCTGGTCCGCCGCCCACGGCGGCAAGGCCAGCTTCGACTGACGCCGCCCGGAGGCGCCGCGCCTTGACCGCACCGCCCACACCGCTAATATCCCGCGCGATGCTGCATCCGGCGTGGGTCATGGCGCGTAAGGCGCGAATTACCAACCCGGCCTCCTGAGGGGGGCCGGGACCGCCTCGTTTGTGCGTGCGTCGGGGGCCTGACCGCTGCCGCCCGACGGTTCTGCTTCAGGTTCAGGATATCCCCGACATGACCCGCGACTACAAGTCCACCGTCTTCCTGCCCCGCACCGACTTCCCCATGCGCGGCGGCCTGCCCACCAAGGAGCCGGAGCTGCTGAAGCGCTGGGAGGACATGGGCCTCTTCCAGCGGCTGCGCGAGACGGCCAAAGGCCGCGAGAAGTTCGTCCTGCACGACGGCCCGCCCTACGCCAACGGCAACATCCACATCGGCCACGCCGTCAACAAGGTGCTGAAGGACGTCATCGTCCGCTCGCGCCAGATGCAGGGCTTCGACTCCAACTACGTCCCCGGCTGGGACTGCCACGGCCTGCCCATCGAGTGGAAGATCGAGGAGAAGTACCGCGCCGAGGGCAAGGACAAGGACGAGGTCCCGCTCAACCAGTTCCGCGCCGAGTGCCGCCAGTTCGCCCAGAAGTGGGTGGACGTGCAGGCCGGCGAGTTCCGCCGCCTGGGCGTCGAAGGCAACTGGGCCGACCCGTACCTGACCATGACGCTGCCGGCCGAGGCGCAGATCGTCCGCGAGATCCACAAGTTCGCCATGAACGGCGGCCTCTACAAGGGCGCCAAGCCGGTCATGTGGTCGGTGGTGGAGAAGACCGCGCTGGCCGAGGCGGAGATCGAGTACCACGACCACACCTCGACCACCGTCTTCGCGCGCTTCGCCATCTGGGGCTCGCCGGCGCCGGAGGTCGACGACGCCAACATCGTCATCTGGACGACCACCCCCTGGACCCTGCCGGGCAACCGCGCCATCGCCTTCGGCGACGAGATCGAATACGCCACCTACAAGGTGCTGGAGGTCGAGGAGGGCAGCCTCGCCGAGGTCGGTGAACGGCTGGTCGTCGCCACCGCGCTGGCCGAGAGCGTCTTCAAGGAAACCAAGATCAAGGACGCGCGACTGCTGCACCGCTTCCCCGGCTCGCGTCTGGCCGGCGGCTACTGCCACCACCCGCTGACCCGCAGCGGCTACGACTTCAAGGTGCCGCTGCTGGCCGGCGACTTCGTCACCACCGACGCCGGCACCGGCTTCGTCCACATCGCCCCCGGCCACGGCGAGGACGACTTCCATCTCGGTCAGGCCAACGGCATCGAGGTGCCGCAGACGGTCGGCGAGGACGGGCGCTATTACGACCATGTCCCGCTGTTCGCCGGCCTGCGCGTCTACACCGCCGAGGGCAAGCCGGGCGAGGCCAACGGCGCCGTGCTGAAGGCCTTCCAGGAGGTCGGGGCGCTGCTCGCCAAGGGCCGCATCAAGCACAGCTACCCGCACAGCTGGCGGTCGAAGGCCCCGCTGATCTTCCGCACCACGCCGCAGTGGTTCATCTCCATGGAGACGAACGACCTGCGCAAGACGGCGCTGCAGGCCATCTCCGACACGACGTGGTTCCCGGCCCAGGGCGAGAACCGCATCCGCGCGATGATCGAGCAGCGCCCGGACTGGTGCATCAGCCGCCAGCGCGCCTGGGGCGTGCCGATCGCCCTGTTCGTCCGCAAGGACAACGGCGCGATCCTGCGCGACGCCGAGGTGTTCAACCGCATTGCCGACATCTTCGAGAAGGAAGGCAGCGACGCGTGGTTCGCCCGCCCGGCGCAGGACTTCCTCGGCAACGCCTACCGCGCCGACGATTACGAGCAGGTCAGGGACATCGTGGACGTGTGGTTCGAGTCCGGCTCGACCCACGCCTTCGTGCTGGAGCAGCGGCCGGAGCTGAAGTGGCCGGCCTCGCTGTACCTTGAAGGCTCCGACCAGCACCGCGGCTGGTTCCACTCCTCCCTGCTGGAAAGCTGCGGCACGCGCGGCCGGGCGCCCTACGACGCGGTGCTGACGCACGGCTTCACGCTCGACGAGCAGGGCCGCAAGATGTCCAAGTCGCTGGGCAACGTGGTCGCCCCGCAGGAGGTCTGCGACAAGTACGGCGCCGACATCCTGCGCCTCTGGGTGGTCAGCACCGACTACACCGAGGACCAGCGCATCGGCCCGGAGATCATCAAGTACCAGGCCGACCACTACCGCCGCCTGCGCAACACGCTGCGCTACATCCTCGGCGCGCTGGCCGACTACACCCCGGCCGAGCGCATCGCCGTCGCCGAGATGCCGGAGCTGGAGCGCTGGGTCCTGCACCGCCTGTCGGAGCTGGACGCGCTGGTCCGCGCCAAGATCGAGGCTTACGACTTCCACGACCTGTCGGTGGCGATCCACAATTTCTGCGCCGTGGAGCTGTCGGCCTTCTACTTCGACGTCCGCAAGGACAGCCTCTACTGCGACGCGCCGGGCTCGGTCCGCCGCCGCTCGGTCCGCACGGTGATGGAGCATCTGCTCTCCACCCTGACCGCGTGGCTGGCCCCGATCCTCTGCTTCACCGCGGAGGAGGCGTGGCTCGCCCGTCCCGAGGGCCTGACCGGCACCGAGGGCTGGAGCGAGGAGAGCGTCCATCTGCGCGTCTTCCCGGCCATCCCGGCGGAGTGGCGCAACGACGATCTCGCCGCCAAGTGGGAGTCCATCCGCACCGTCCGCCGCACCGTCACCGGAGCGTTGGAGCTGGAGCGGGCCAACAAGAAGATCGGTTCGTCCCTGCAGGCCAACCCGACCGTCTTCGTGGACGCGGCGACCAAGGCATTGCTCGACGGCGTGGACTTCGCCGAGATCTGCATCACCTCGCAGATCACCGTGGCGGAGGGCACGGCGCCTGAGGGAGCGTTCGTCCTGCCCGACGTGGCTGGCATCGCGGTGGTGCCCGGACTCGCCGAAGGGGGCAAGTGCGAGCGCTGCTGGAAGATCCTTCCGGAGGTCGGCACGAACGCCGCACACCCGACGCTGTGCCTCCGTTGCGCCGAAGCCGTGGACGCGGACCCGGCGTTCTGATTGGGCTTGGTGGTTGCGCCGGGCCCCCACCCAACCCTCCCCCGCTTCGCAGGGGAGGGCTTCATCTCCTCCCCCTGCGCAGCGGGGGGAGGTCGGGAGGGGGGCCAGCGCGGCCGCCACCCCACCACCCCCTCGGAGCACTCCATGAGCAGCCTCTCCACGTCCGGCAGCCGCGGCTACACGGTCTTCGGCCTGTCCGTCGCCGCGCTGGTGGTGGTCCTCGACCAGCTCACCAAATGGTGGATCCTCGACGTGGTCATGCAGCCCTATCCACGGGTCGTCGAGGTCACGCCCTTCTTCAATCTCGTGCTGGCCTGGAACACCGGGGTCAGCTTCGGCACCTTCGGCAGCTCCCACGCCTTCATGCCCTACGTGCTGGCCGCGGTGGCCTTCGCCATCGTCGTGGCGCTGCTGCTCTGGCTGCGGCAGGCCGACCGGCGCTATCTGGCGCTCGCCCTGGGCATGGTCATCGGCGGGGCCATCGGCAATGTGATCGACCGCTTCCTCTACGGGGCCGTCGCCGATTTCCTCGATTTCCACATCGGGGGGTGGCATTTCTGGGCCTTCAACGTGGCAGACAGCGGAATCAGCGTCGGCGTGGCGCTTCTCGTGCTGGATGGGCTGTTCGCCGGCCGCGAAAAGTCGTAATAGTTCACGCGACGGAGCCGCTATAAGGGACGCGGCCCGACGACAAGCGGCCTGACGACTAGACGACGGGACTCGAACGTGACCATGCTTTCCTTCGCCTCCTCCATCGCGCGGCGCTCCACCCGTTCCCTGGGGCGGGGCCCGCTGCTGGGCTTGGCGCTCGTCGCGCTGGCGCTTACCGGATGCACCGACGTCCGCCGCTCCATCGGCCTCGACCGCACGAGCCCGGACGAGTTCACCGTCGTGTCCCGCGCGCCGCTGACCATGCCGCCGAGCCTCGCCCGCCTGCCGGAGCCGCGCCCCGGTGCGGCGCGCCCGCAGGACGCCACGTCGGCCGCGGTGGCCGCCGCCTCGGTCTTCGGCGGCTCCTCGCGCGCCACCGCTACCGCCGCGGGCGGCCGGACGACGGGCGGCACCGCCGGCGAGTCGGCGCTGATCGCCCAGGCCGGCGCCAAGAGCGGCATCGAGCCGGGCATCCGCAACAAGGTCGATCAGGAGACGACCCAGCTCGTCGTCGCCGACAAGAGCTGGATCGACTCCCTGCTGTTCTGGCAGACGCAGGAGCAGCCCTACGAGGTCGTCGATCCGAAGAAGGAAAACCAGCGCCTGCGCGAGGCTCAGGCCACCGGCAAGGCGCTGAACGACGGCACCGTCCCGACCATCGAACGCAAGCGCCGGGCGCCGCTGGAAGGGCTGTTCTAAGCCGATTTCAGAGCCCCGGTTCGGGGCCCCAACTCGGGGCATTGTTCCGGGCGCTTCGCCGCACCAGTATCTAGGGGGCGTTCCCAGACGGGGACGCCCCCTTTTGCATTCCCGTCCCCTTCGCTCCCAACGAGAGGCCCATGCTCCCCAACGGCCCCACCGCTCCCCCACCCCGGAAACGGCCCTGGCGGCGGCTCGCCGCCGCAGGCGTCCTGGCCTTCGCCCTGACTGGCACCCTGACCGGCGCCATCCCCGCCGCCATCACGCCCGCCTTCGCCGCCGAGAAGGGAGTCTTCTTCCCGGAGACCTTCACCCTGTCCAACGGCATGCAGGTCGTGCTGGTGACCAACCAGCGCGTGCCGGTGGTCACCCACATGGTCTGGTACAAGGTGGGCGCGGCGGACGAGCCGCGCGGCGTGTCGGGCATCGCCCATTTCCTGGAGCATCTGATGTTCAAGGGGACGGAGGAGGTTCCGCCCGGCGCCTTCTCCCGCATCGTCGCCAAGAACGGCGGGCGCGACAACGCCTTCACCTCCTGGGACTACACGGCCTATTTCCAGAACGTGGCGCGCGACCGGCTCGAGCTGGTGATGAAGATGGAGGCCGACCGCATGTCGAACCTCCGCCTCACCGATCAGTTGGTCTACCCGGAGCGGGACGTCATCATCGAGGAGCGCCGCCAGCGCATCGAGAACGAGCCCGCCGACCGCATCGGCGAGCAGATCAACGCCACCCTCTACGTCCACCACCCCTACGGCACGCCGATCATCGGCTGGCCGCAGGAGATGGCCACGCTGACGCGGGAGGAGGCGGAGTCCTTCTACAAGAGCTGGTACGCGCCCAACAACGCCGTGCTGGTGGTGTCCGGCGACGTGACCGCCGAGGAGCTGAAGCCGCTCGCCGAGAAGTACTACGGCAGCATCGCCGCCCGCCCGGTGCCGGAGCGCGTCCGCGTGCAGGAGCCGCCGATCAGCGCCGCCCGCCGGGTCATCCTGCGCGACGACGAGGTGCGCCAGCCCTCGATCCGCCGCAGCTGGCTCGCCCCCTCCTACCGCACCGACAAGGAGGGCTACGCCTATCCGCTCCAGGTGCTGTCGGAGATCATGAGCGGCGGCCCGACCTCCCGCCTCTACCGCAGCCTCGTCGTCGAGCAGCGCATCGCCACCTCGGCCTGGCTGGGCTACAGCCCGTCGTCCTGGGACATGACCTCGCTGGCGGCGGGCGCCTCGCCGGCCCCCGGCGTGACCATGGACAAGCTGGAAGCGGCGCTGGAGGCCGACATCCGGACGCTGGTCGAAAAGGGCGTGACCGAGGAGGAGGTGGCCACCGCCAAGAAGCGCATGCTGGCCGAGGCCGCCTACGCCCGCGACAGCCTGACCGGCCCGGCCCAGACGCTGGGTGCGGCCATCGCCACCGGCCAGAGCATCGACGACGTGGAGAACTGGCCGGTGCGCATCGACGCGGTGACCGCCGATCAGGTCAACGCCGCCGCCCGCGCCGTTCTGGGCCAGACCAACCACGTCACCGGCCTTCTGCTGCCGCTCCAGGACAAGGGAAGCTGAGATGATCGTCCTATCCAAGCGCCTCATGTCCAAGCGCGTCTTCGGCGCCTGTCTTTTCCTCCTCGCCTTCGCCATCACCACTCCGGCAGCCGCCATCGAGATCAAGCGGGTGGTCAGCCCCGGCGGGATCGAGGCGTGGCTGGTCGAGGACCACAAGGTCCCCATCATCGCCCTGGAATGGGCCTTCGAAGGGGCCGGCGCGTCCGACCCCAAGGGCAAGGAGGGCCTCGCCAACCTCGCCGCCCGCACGCTGGACGAGGGCGCCGGCCCCTATGACAGCCAGGCCTTCGCCGCGCGGCTCCAGGACAACGCCATCGCGCTGGGCTACGACGCCGGGCGCGACGGCTTCGGCGGCAGCCTGCGCACGCTGAGCGACCGCCGCGACGAGGCGTTCGAGCTGACCCGCCTGTCGCTGGCCGAGCCGCGCTTCGACGCGGAGGCGGTGGAGCGCATGCGCGCCGCCGTGCTGTCCAGCCTGCGCCGCGACCAGGCCGATCCCAACTATGTCGGGCGGCGGCTGTTCTACTCCACCGCCTTCCCCGGCCACCCCTACGGCGACGAGATCCGCGGCACGCTGGAGTCGCTGCCGACGATCACGCCGGACGACCTGCGCGGCTTCGTGAAGGCCGGCTTGGGACGCGACCGTCTGGTCGTCGCCGCGGCGGGCGACATCACGCCGGAGGATCTGGGCCGCGCGCTCGACCATGTGTTCGGCGGCCTGCCGGCCACGTCCGCGAACGGCGCCATTCCCGACGTCGAGCCGAAGGGGCTGGGCGAAACGCTGGTCGCCACCCGCCCGACCGCGCAAACCGTCATGCTGATGGGCCAGACCGGGCTCAAGCGCGCCGACCCCGACTGGTACGCGGCGACCGTGATGAACTACGTCCTGGGCGGCGGCGGCTTCGGCTCCCGCCTGATGGAGGAGGTTCGGGAGAAGCGCGGCCTCAGCTACGGCGTCTACAGCTACCTGATCCCGATGGACCATTCCGCACTGGTGATGGCCGGCGGCAACACGGTGAACGCCAAGGCCGGTCAGGCGCTGGACATCATGCGCCAGGAATGGAAGCGCATGGCCGAGCAGGGCGTGACGGAGGAGGAGCTGGCCGACGCCAAGACCTACCTCACCGGCAGCTTCCCGCTGCAGCTCAGCAGCACGCAGGCGATCGCGGGCATCCTGCTCCAGGTCAAGCGCGACGAATTGGGGATCGACTATCTCGACCGCCGCGACGCCTTCATCAACGGCGTCACCCAGGCCGACGTGCAGCGCGTGGCGAAGCGGCTGCTCGACCCCAACCGGCTGCTGACTGTGCTGGTCGGCCGTCCGGAAGGCGTGACCGCGACGCGAACGATCGACGGGGGGAGCTGACGGAGGCGCGGTCGCGGTGGGTCTCCCGCCGCGACCGCCCTTCTCACGCCAAGTCCGGCTGGCTCCCCGGAAAGCGTGGATCGCCGGGGTCGATGGGGCGGCCCGGCACCTTGCCGGGGATGATCCCCACCTGGTCGGGCCGCTCGTCCTCGCGGCGTTCCTCCTCGGCCGGAACCGGCGGATTCAATTCGGGTTTGTTCGGATCGCTCATGGTCACCTCCTGTCCCCGAAAGAACACAGGGCACCGGTTGCCGGTTTCATCGTCCGCCCCGCATAGTCCGCTCACCCTAGTCCTTTGTGCACGTTGGATGCGCCGCTTTGGCGCGTACCCGCCGCGCATCGATCAATGCTAGGCTCCGCGCACGCGAGAAGGAGGCAAAATCCCAATGTCAGCGCTCACCCGTTCGCCCGCCTGGGAAGCCCTGGCCCGTCATCGCCAGGACATTTCGACCCTCCACATGCGCGACCTGTTCGCCGCCGACGCCGACCGCTTCGACCGCTTCTCCCTGGAAGCCTGCGGCCTGCTGTTCGATTATTCGAAGAATCGCATCACCGAGGAGACGCGCGGCCTGCTGCTCGACCTCGCCCGCCAGCAGGACGTGGAGGGCTGGCGCGACCGCATGTTCGCCGGGGAGCGGATCAACATCACCGAGGACCGCGCCGTCCTGCACACCGCGCTGCGCAACCGCTCCAACCGCCCTGTTCTGGTGGACGGTCAGGACGTGATGCCGGAGGTGAACGCCGTCCTGCACCGCATGGAGCGCTTCGTCCGGCAGGTCCGCGACGGCGCCTGGACTGGCTACACCGGCCACCCGATCACCGACATCGTCAACATCGGCATCGGCGGGTCCGACCTCGGCCCGGTGATGGTGACGGAGGCGCTGACCCCCTACCTGCACCCGCAGATCGGCGTGCATTTCGTCTCCAACGTGGACGGCACCCACATCAGCGAGACGCTGGAATGGCTGGACCCGGAGACGACGCTGTTCGTCATCGCGTCCAAGACCTTCACCACCCAGGAGACGCTGACCAACGCCCACACCGCGCGGCGCTGGTTCCTGGAGAGCGCCGGCGACCCCGCCCATGTCGCCAAGCATTTCGTCGCCGTCTCCACCAACGAGGCGGAGGTGCGCAAGTTCGGCATCGACCCGGCCAACATGTTCGGCTTCTGGGACTGGGTCGGTGGCCGCTATTCGCTGTGGTCGGCGATCGGGCTTTCGATCGCGCTCGGCATCGGCATGGACCGCTTCACCGAGCTGCTGGCCGGCGCCCACGACATGGACGAGCATTTCCGCACCGCGCCGCTGGAGCGCAACATGCCGGTGCTGATGGCGATGCTCGGCGTCTGGTACGTCAATTTCTGGGGCGCCAAGTCCCACGCCGTGCTGCCCTACGACCAGTATATGCACCGCTTCCCCGCCTATCTCCAGCAGTTGGACATGGAGAGCAACGGCAAGACGGTGGACCGCCAGGGCGCGCGGGTGGACTACGCCACCGGCCCCGTGGTCTTCGGCGAGCCGGGCACCAACGGCCAGCACGCCTTCTACCAGCTGATCCACCAGGGGACGGAGCTGGTCCCCGCCGACTTCCTGGCCCCGGCGGAAACCCACAACCCGATCGGCGACCACCACCGCATCCTGCTGTCGAACTTCTTCGCCCAGCCGGAAGCCCTGATGCGCGGCAAGACCGCCGACGAGGTGCGCGCCGAGATGGCCAAGTCCGGCAAGCCGGCCGAGGCCATCGAGCCGCTGGTCCCCCACCGCGTGTTCGAAGGCAACAAGCCGTCCAACAGCATCCTGTTCAAGAAGCTGGACCCGCGCACGCTGGGCGCCCTGATCGCGCTGTACGAGCACAAGGTGTTCGTCCAGGGCATCGTGTGGGCCATCAACAGCTTCGACCAATGGGGGGTGGAGCTGGGCAAGCAGCTGGCCGGCAAGATCCTGCCCGAACTCCAGAACGGCCCAACCGCCGCGCTGGGGCACGACGGCTCGACCAACGGGCTGATCGGCTGGTACCGAAAGAACCGCTGATCCTCCGCTCCCCCGTCCCGTCGCCGGGGGAGCTCTTGTCCAACCGCTCACCCCAGCGGGATGAGGTCAGCTTGGATGGACAATGCGGCGTCCATCCGGGCGCCGCTCCCTCCGGTCCGCCAATTTGGTGCAATCGCTTGTAGCGCCATCAATCCTCCACCGCCACGCTTCTTCGGATCGCTTCGGAAGCCCCCGTGCGTGTGGAGACGCTGATGCCCATCCTGAAATTCATCGAGGTCAACGCCGCCAAGGCCATCCTGGCGGAAGCCAAGCCGAAGAACATCACCTTCGGCAACGGCAAGCTGAACATCGGGATCGGCGTCGAGTTCGATAAGGAGTTCATCGAGAAGCTCCAGGACGATCCGCTGTCCTGGCAGAAGCTCCAGGACGCCGCCTCCTCGGCCTACAAGGACTTCATCGCCGAGGCGGTCGCCGAAGTCGTCAAGACGGACAAGGTGATCGGCCGTCTGGTCGGCGACCCCACCATGCAGAAGGCCGCGGCGGACGTCTGCTACGCCGGCCTCAAGATGAAGGCGTCCAACCTGACCAAGGAGGTGGACGCCAACGTCAAGAAGGCGTGGGCGCAGATCATCAAGACCAACAAGGACTACAGCAAGTACAAGTGGCGGGCCGCCGTCCATGTCGGCCTCCAGATCGGCGGCGTCGCAATCTCCGCCGCTGGGATCGGCGGGGCCGTGGCGACCGGCGGGGTGTCCGCGGTCATCGGCATCTACGGCATGGTCAAGAGCTGCCTCGGGCTGTTCAAGGACCTCGTCAAGCTCTGGCTGTCCGCCGAGAAGTTCCGCACGGCGATCAACGGGCAAGTCACCAAGCTCGTCAAAGCCTACAACGCGAAGAAGTCGGTGGCCCGCAACAGCTCCGACTCCGCGAAGGAGGTCATCAACACGGTCTTCGGAACGGAACTCGGCACGATCGGGAAGTGCCGCGGCGACATCAAGCAGTATCTGAGCAAACTGGACGGCGTGGACGTGAAGTCCCACGAAATCTCGCGGGAACTCGGCAAGGTGATGTCCAAGCTCGACCGGGCGATGAAAGACATGAAGGCCGTCACCAAGAACAACAAGGCGTTGGCCGCGGCGCTGCCCAAGCTGGAAGAGCAGATCAACGACCTGATCGTCAAGATCGTCGCCAAGCAGGAGATGATCAACGAAGGCCGCGAATGGGCGAACCGGATGGACGAGGCGCTGGAGCTGCTGGAAAAGGGCAAGCCGGGCTGGCTGAAGGTCTTCGACAAGTCGCTCGTCCTGCTCGATCTCGGCCTCTCCTTCGCCGACCTGTCAACCCAAGCCGACAAGATTGTGGAGATCGCCTGGGGCGCCGCCCAGGCCGCGGAGGAGCTGTACGACGACATCAGCGAGGCGGTCGCCTGACGTCGGCATGACCGCGGCGCCGGACGACGCCCCCTGCAGGAAGCCCTTGTGCGGCGCGGCGATCCGGCGTAGGGTGCCGGTCATGAACCCCGTGCGCCTCACCTCTCCCGCCCTCCTGGGGCGATTTTGGTACCGCTGGTACATTCCGGCGGCATAGGTATCGCACATCCACGATGCACCCGAAGCCGCCCGACCCGAGGCGGCTTTTGTGTTTTCAGCACGCGGTGCACGCAAAATCCTCCTGACGGTCACGGCGGCCTCCCTTACCAACCGGAGGTCCCATCATGTCCGATTTCGATTTCGACGTCGTCACCGGCCCGTCCCGCGCCAGCTGCCCCGCCACCCCCAGCGAACCGGAAACGCAGGAGGACGGCCACCCCGCCGACAAGACCGGCCCGGCGTGACCGCCCCGTGCCTGGAACCGCCCCGCCCTTCCCGCCTCGCCACGGCGACGGGGAAAAGCGGGGCGGCCCACAAGCGAGGACGTCAACCGTTTACGGCAACGTGACCGGCGCAGCGGTGGCGAAGCCGAGCTGGCCCAGCTGCGCGTCGAAGAAGTAGTTGTAGGCCAGCAGCAGGTTGATGCCCGTGTTGACGAAGGCGGCATCGCCATTCGGCAGGACCGGCTCCAGCGACGCCGGGGCCGCCGCGGTGGACAGCGCGGTGTCGATGGCGAAGATGCCCTTGACCGGGGCCGCGCTGGACATGGCGAAGCTGTAGGACATCACCGGCTCCGCGTCGGGGCTGGACCCGTTCGGCACGGCGATGGTGATCTCCGCCCCGCCGAGATTGGCCGTCCACGTTTTCACCTGCGGAACGCTCATCATCGCGCCGGTGACGCCACTGTCGAGCAGCAGGGTGGCCTTCAGCGGCAGCCCGTCATGGACCGTGCTGATGGTGATGGTCGCCGGGCCGGTCAGCCAATAGGGCTGGGTCGGGGCCGCCGGCCAGGAGGTTCCCGACGCCGGGGCGCAGTTGCAGTCGTTGGTGACGTTCGGCGTGACCGGCGGCTTGGCCGAAGTCAGCGCGACGGTCTGCCCGTTGAAGGGGGCGGCCGTGAACTCGGCGGTCGTGACGCCCAGCGATATGCAGCCGCTCGCCCCGCTCCCCGCCGAGGACAGCAGGTAGGACGGGTAGAGCGGCTGGCCGCCCACCGACGCCGACAGGAACGGGTTGCTCAGCGTGTAGACCACCTGATCGGACTGGCCGGCGTTCGCGGTGTAGCTCAGCGCCGGGCGGCCGAAGCCGACGCCCATCATGCCCATGCCCGGATCGACCGGGTTTTGGACGCCGGGCGTGCTGGTGTTGCCGGCATATTGCGCGCCGAAGACCACCAGCGGCCCGGCCTCGCAGACGGAAACGACCTGCTTCGAGTCGTTCAGCGACGCGCCGATCGACAGGCTGGGCACGAGATAGAGGCAACCGGCCAGCGTGTTGCCCGACGGGTGATAGGTGATCTGCGCCGGCCCGAGCGACACCACACCCGCGGCCAAGCCCTTCGACGTGTCGCCGTCGACCATCAGCAGAGTTGCGGGGATGACGACGCCGGTCGAACCGGTGTCCACCTGCACCTCGTGCAGCAGGCCGCTCGGCGTGCCGATGGTGACGTTGAGGGAATTGGTCTGGCCCTGCAGGTTGAAGGGCTGGCGGACCACCGGAACATCGACTGGCGCGGCGTAGGTGATGGAGGTATCGGACATGGACTGCTCCAAAAAGAAATCAGATGGAACAGCACATTTCCTCAGGCCAAGTGAATATTCAAACATCTCATCAATACACACGCATTTGCATTCTCATAACCTCCTTATGGCAAAGGCAGAGAAAATGCAGAATGCTTGATGGATTATGTTTTCACGGACCGCAACGACGCGCCGTCCTTCAATTTATTGCCCAAAGGGAAGAAGCGGTCCGGCCACGCGCCACCCGACCGGACACTTCCGCCGCATGGACAACCGATCCCGCGCCCCGCATCATCGTCCGCCACCTCGGGATGCATCCCGAAGGCCGTGCCATCGAAAAGCGGGGGAAGCGCGCATGTCCATCACCGACGCCACCGGCGGAACGCCCGCCACCTTCGGCGTGGGCGCCAAGCCGGGTCCGGCAAAAGGACCCGATGCTGCCACGTCGCGAGTCGCCGCGCCCATGATCGGCCGCAACGGCACGGTGGACACGGTCAGCCTGTCTCCCGACGCGGTCCGGGCCATGAAGGCCGGGGTCATCTCCTTCACGGTCCCAAAGGCCGACGAGGCGGCCGCCAAAGACCCGGTGGCGGCGGGCATGGATGCCATGCTTGCGCGCCGCGATTACGACCTCAAGCAAGCCGACTATATGAGGCAGGCGATGGGCATGCTGCGCCAGACGCTCAACCTGCCCGAGGACCAGCCCATTGTCCTGGGTGGCGCCGCGCATGGCCTGCTGGACAAGCTGGCGGCGAAGAACGGCCTCAGCAGACCCGAGATGCCGGACGCGCTGCGCGCCGCCGGGGTGAAGGACCCGTTCGCGGAGGATGCCGACGCCGAGGCCGGCGTGATCGGCGTCGGCATGCCCAACAGCGGCAAGGAATTGCAGGTCGCCTTCGACCGGCTCGGCCTCACCAGCCGGCCCGCCACGACGAACGACCCGCTGCGCATGATCGCGCTGACGGAGGGGAGCGACCGCAGCGGCCCGCTGCTCGGCGCCATCAAGGGGGGAACGCTGGGACGCCTCACCGACACCCGGCCCGGCCAGGGCGCCAGCCTGTGGGCGGTCACCGACGGTGGTGAAGGGCCGAACGCCCGCGTCCTCGCCTCCGTCCGCTCGGTCGGCATGGAGGACACCGCCACCAACATGGCCGCCGGCCTGCTGAAAGGGTTGAAGGGACTGTTCGCCGGGGCCTGAGGATCGCCGCATCCGTAACCCGCGCATGCCCCCGCTCATGGTGGCATTCCGCGCCTGAGCCTACTATATTTGGCGCATGCCGATCCGCATGTTGCCCGACACGCTCGTCAACCGCATCGCCGCCGGCGAGGTGATCGAGCGGCCCGCCGCCGCCGTCAAGGAACTGGTGGAGAACGCCATCGACGCCGGGGCCACCCGCATCGACGTGGTGGTGCGTGATGGCGGCAAGTCGCTCATCACCATCACCGACGACGGCTGTGGCATGGGGCCGGACGAGCTGGCGCTCGCCGTGGAGCGGCACGCCACCTCCAAGCTGCCGTCCGACGACCTGTTGGACATCCGCTCGCTGGGCTTCCGGGGGGAGGCGCTGCCCTCCATCGGGGCGGTCAGCCGCCTGACCCTGACCAGCCGCCCGCGCGGCGCCGACAGCGCCTGGGCGCTGACCGTGGACGCCGGCCTGAAGGGCGCGCCGCAGCCCGCCGCGCTGGCCCAGGGCACCCGCGTGGAGGTGCGCGACCTGTTCGCCGCCGTGCCCGCCCGCCTGAAGTTCCTGAAAGCCGCCCGGACCGAGTTCGACCACATCGGCGACTGCATCGAACGGTTGGCCATGGCCCATCCCGGCGTGGCCTTCACGCTGGACGGCGACAACCGCTCGACGCTGCGCCTGTCGGCGGCGCAGGGCGACCTTCTCGACGCCCGGCTGACCCGGCTGGGCGCCCTGATGGGCCGCGATTTCCAGGACAACGCCGTGCCGGTGCAGGCAGCGCGCGAGGGGGTGACGCTCGCCGGCTGGATCGGCCTGCCCACCCTGCACCGCCCCACGGCCCGCCACCAGCACCTCTTCGTCAACGGCCGCCCGGTGCGGGACAAGCTGATGGTCGGTGCGGTGCGGGCGGCCTACGCCGATTTCCTGCCGCGCGACCGCCACCCCATGCTGGCGCTGTTCCTCGACCTCGACCCGCAGGAGGTGGACGTGAACGTCCATCCCGCCAAGGCGGAGGTGCGGTTCCGCGACCAAGGCCTGGTGCGCGGGCTGATCGTCGGGGCGCTGAAGCACGCGCTGGCCGAGGCCGGTCACCGCGCCTCGACCACCGTGGGTCTGGCGACGCTGGGCGCGATGCGCCCGGAGAACAGCGAGGTGGACGCGGACGGAGCCATTCCGTCGCCCTCCCCCCTGCCCTACCGCAGCCCGGGGCACCAGCCGGTGCAGTCGTGGGGCGGCAGTTACGGCTCCGTCGTGCCGCGCGGGCTGGCCGACCGGGCGACCGCCTTCCAAGCGCCCCATCAAGCACCGCTCCCTCCCTTGCAGGGCCGCCTCGCCGGCTGGCAGGCCGCGCCCTCCGCACGCCCGCCGGACTATTCGGCGCAGGCCGCCACCGCCGCTCCCCCGCTGGACAGCCACCCGCTGGGCGCGGCCCGCGCCCAGGTCCACAACACCTACATCGTCGCCCAGACCACCGAGGGAATCGTCATCGTCGACCAGCACGCCGCCCATGAGCGGCTGGTTTATGAGCGGATGAAGACCGCCCTCCTGGAAGGCGGCGTGAAGCGTCAGGCCCTGCTGATCCCGGAACTGGTGGAGTTGGACGAGCCGTCCGCCAACCGCCTGCTGGGCCGCGCCGCGGAACTGGCGGAGTTGGGCCTTGCGGTGGAGGGTTTCGGCCCCGGCTGCGTCCTGGTGCGCGAGGTGCCGGCCCTGCTGGGTCAGAGCGACGTCAAAAGCCTCGTCCGCGACCTCGCCGAGGAGCTGGCGGAACTGGGCGACGCGCTGTCGTTGAAGGAGCGGCTGGAGAGCGTGTGCGGCACCATGGCCTGTCACGGCTCCGTCCGCGCCGGGCGGTCCCTCAGCGTCGAGGAGATGAACGCCCTGCTGCGCCAGATGGAGGCCACCCCCCACAGTGGCCAATGCAACCATGGCCGTCCCACCTACGTGGAACTGAAGCTGTCCGACATCGAACGGCTGTTCGGGCGCCGCTAGCTTGTCGGACCACAATATAACTGACCCTGACCCACAATAAGTGTCACTTTCATAATGTTACGAGACGATTGGTGACTATGCTGATACGGCGCCGGGTTGCAGGCCCTAGTCCTACAGTTGAGGTTGCTCGGTCATGAGCTGGCGGCCCCAGTGATACGCCCAGGCGACGGCCTGATGCGTTCGCCGCCACATCGACCAACCGAGGATCAAGGCGAGCCCGGGTGGACACTGCCTCTGGAGGGCGGTGATGAGGTGGCGGATCTCCGGCATGCTGTAGGCAATCGGCTCGAATGGCGCACGGCTGCTGCCCCCTTTTCCGCATTGAGCCGCAGGCACATGGCGGCGAGAAAGGCGAGCGCCAGCATCGAGAGGGTGATTTGCCGGTACCAGCCGTGCCAGCTGCGGACCTCGCAATCGGCCAACCTGCACTCCTGCTTGGCGATCTCGAAGCATTCCTCGATCGCCCACCGCCGCCCGGCCACCCGCACCAGATCCGCCAAGGTGGTTTCCATCGGCCCGAAGGTGACGTAGTAAGCCTTGTCGGCGTGGTCCTTGCGGTTGCGGCGGA
>NZ_JACCJY010000049.1 GCF_014596085.1 Azospirillum tabaci | reverse complement strand
TGATCCGGGCCTTCCAGGCTCACGGCATCCATCTGGTCGGGCGCGGCGTGGTGGTGCGGGTGGACGATCCGAACGCCGCGTCCACCGCCATCGGCTTCGCCGCGCGGGAAGCCGTTCGGCGCGCCTCGGAAGACGTGTCCGTTGGCGCCGGGTGAGCGGGAACATCGACGAACGGTCCGGCGAGGGAGGGGGAGTGCCTGACCGGGGTGAAGGGCTGGAAAGCGGTCGGACGGCCGAGCATGTGCGGCTCGATCAGGCGCGCGAACAGGGCGTCCCCTGAACCGCTTTCCGCACGACCACGCCCGCTCGCGCGTCTGCCAGTGGGGGGAGGACGGCTTCTTCTACGACGTGCTGCTTCTACGACGTGCTGCGGCCGCCGGACGGACGGGCGGAGCGTCTTTGCCGATGAACGTCTGCAAGGCCGACAAGGGTGTTTGGGCCTTCGCGCCCTGGAAGGGGTCACAAGCCATGGCGGATTTTATTCACGACCGGTTCATGCCGCGCGACGACGCCTCGGGACCCCCGGAGCGGTACGAGATGAGCTACGTCCGCAAGGCGCTCGTCCTGTCCCTGATGCTGATCCTGCTGATCGGCTGCTTCGTCGTGTTGCGCCCCTTCATCGCGGCGATCCTCTGGGCCATCATCCTGTCCTTCAGCACTTGGCCGCTGCATCGGCGCATCGAGCACGCGCTCGGCGGCCGTACAACGCTGGCGGCGGCGATCATGACGATGATGATCATGGCGGTTCTCGTCGGGCCTCTCGTCGTGCTTGGAATGAAGCTGTCGGAAAATGTCCTCCGGGTCTTCGAAACGATCCACGCGGCCATGGATCAGAGACTTCCGCCCTTGCCGGACTGGCTGGTCGGCATCCCGATCCTCGGCGACCGTCTGCAGGAGATCTGGAGCGTGCTCGTGAGCGGCGAAGCCAATCTGCGCGGGACGTTCCAGCCCTATTTCGGCCAGATCCGCGACTTGGTGCTGGAGAGCGGTGGGCATCTTCTCTCAGGGACGTCGCTGATCGCGCTGAGCGTCCTGATCGCCTTCTTCCTCTATCGGGATGGCCGCATCGCTGTGCGCCGGCTGCGCAGCATCGTCGGGCGGATCGCCGGTGCCCGCGCGCGGCAGTCCCTCGACATTGCCGCCGAGACGATCAACGGGGTCGTTCATGGGGTGCTCGGCACCGCGCTGGTCCAAGCCATCGCCGCCACCGTGGGCTATTGGATCGCGGGGCTTCCCGGCGCCCTGCTCCTCGGCTTCATCACCTTCTTCCTGACGCTGGTGCCGATGGGGCCGGCGCTGATTTGGTTGCCCGCCACGATCTGGCTGGTCAGCCAGGGCCGCACCGGCATGGCGATCTTTCTGGTGGCCTGGGTCGGCGTGTTCGTGGGCAGCCTCGACAACATCCTGCGCCCGATCCTGATCGGTCGAAGCAGCGATCTTCCCTTCATCATCATTTTCCTAGGCATTGTCGGCGGTCTCGTCGCTTTCGGCCTGATCGGCATTTTTCTCGGACCGACGCTGCTCGCCGTGGCGTACGGCCTCATTCGGGAATGGAGCGGGGGAAACGAGCCAGAAGGCGACGCTGTGGCGGAGTAGGCGCCCACGGCCGAAGCTTTTCGGGCCAAAGCTTTTCGATCGCTGAACGGCCGCTCAGACGCCGCGGACGGCCTCGACCGGCCGAGCGGCGCGGTGCGTCACCAACCCGCCACCGGGCCCAGCGTTGCGGATGCCGCGAGCAGCGCCGTGCAGGCTCGCCTTGGGAACGCTCCCGTCCTGCCTTTGGCGCGCGCCCGTTCGTCCGTCCGAGGAGCGGACGCGAGTCGATCGATGCGAACGCACGTTGCTCGCGTCGCCTGCTCTCCTTTGAAGAAACGGATGGCTCAGCCACGCGGCGGCGGTTTGGTTCTGCCCGTTTTAGGTGTGGGCGGCGCGGCGCCCGTCTGCTAGGAAGGGGGGCGTGGCCGGCGGCCGCGGACGACGAGCATGGAAGGGCGAGGAGCGTCTGCTCCTCGGTAACCTCATGAAAGACCGAGACCTTACATTCGTTGATGTCCGGTCCGTCCACGGCCGGGCGGTGCAGGCGGAGGAATGATGACGGAATCGTCGCCCATCAAGGCACGCGTCGGGCGCCTTTCCAAGGAGGATGCCGAAACCTCCGACAGGATCATCGACACCGCGGCGCAGCTTTTCGCGGCCCAGGGGTTCGCGGTGACCTCGATCGAGCAGGTCGCGTCCGCCTGCAGCGCGGGGAAGGACACGATCGATCGGCGCTTTCCGTCGAAAGCCGCTCTCTTCGCGGCGGTGGTCGAGCGCATGCGCACGCGGACCTTGGACGGTCTCGAAGCCGAAATCGACTCCGCGGGCGGCGACGCGCTGTCGCGATTGAAGCGCGTTGCCCGCTGGCTTCTCACCGTCAACCTGGAACCGGACGTGATCGCGCTGAACCGGATCGCCTTGAGCGAAGCGATCCTCCTCGGCGAGGACCGGCGGGACCAGTGGGAGAGCGACCCGATCACCGATCGGCTGGTTGCTCTGGTCGCCGCCGCGCAGTGGGACGGCATGCTGGGCGGCGACGACCCCCGCGTGATCGCCGCGCACTTGCTGCACTCCATCGTGTTCGGACCGATGAACGACGCCATGCTGGGCCGCGCGACCTACGCATCCACAGCGGCCCAGGACCGGTTTTTCGACCAAGCCTGGACTTTGTTTCTGCGCGGGGCGGGGAGATCATTGCCGGCTGGTGCCCGCTGAGTTCGCTCACGGACCCGCTCGCTCCGGACCTGTCCGTCTCGGATCACGCGTCCGGTCCCGACACGGGCGGGAGCGCCTGAACTTCCCCAGAAGCCGTGGAGGAGGCTCAGTGTATGTCGCCCACGATCGGAGGACGGTTGCCGCGGCGCTCCCGCACAACCTCAAACGCAACATGGTCCTTCGCGAGCGGGTCGTCCTCATGATGGACGATGTCGAGGAGGCGTGCGGTTGGACCATTTTTCATCAGGCCTTTTCACGTCGTCGTGACACTCGATGCCACGCCACGGCCGGGGGCGCCAAGCCATCCAGGTGAGGGGACAATGCCATGTCTCCATCTCTCATCCCTATGTTGGAACGGTAAAGAAAAGCGCCTGTTGAGGATCCAGTCGCCCAACTGGAGAGGACATCATGGCGAACGACCAAGGTCCCAAAAAGTTCGGTGTTTATGACTCTGCAAGCGCAGGTGGTATCAACTGGACGTGGGTCATCGTTGGGCTGATCGTGCTTGCGATCCTTCTGTACTTTCTCTTGCGCTAGGGTGCGTCATGGCTAACGACCGCGAAGAGGTCGTTCCGCTTCATGAGGAAACCGCCTCGATTGGCAAGCGTCGGGTTGAGCGCGGCCGCGTGCGGGTAACCACCACAGTGGCCGAGCATGATGAACTCGTCCGGCAAGCGCTGGAGCGCGAGGAAGTCGAGATCGTTCGGATACCGGTGAACCGTGCCGTCGATGCCCGTCCGGACATTCGCCAGGATGGCACCACAACCATCATCCCAGTCGTCGAAGAAATGCTGGTGGTCGAACGCCGGCTGTTTCTGCGGGAAGAGATCCATTTGCGCAAGACTTCGCGCACTGTCCAAGCCGAGTACCCGATCACTCTTCGTTCGGAAGAAGCCATCGTCGAATACATGGACGAACCCGAGGATCGAGGTGCCGGCACTGAACAACGCAACGAGGATTAGGCTCATGAACAAGACCATCATTGCCCTTTACGATACGCGCACCGACGCCGAAGCGGCCCTCCGGGATCTCGAAGCCGAGGGTTTCGATCGCAGCGTCGGCGAAATCGTCTCTCACAGCGAAGCGGGAAGCGGTGGTGGCTTCCTGTCCCGCCTGAGCAATTGGAACGTCCCGGATGCCGATGCTCACGTCTACGCCGAGGGTATGCGGCGTGGCGGTACGCTTCTGAAGCTGCGGTTGGACGACGAGGACGTGGACCGGGCCATTGCCATTCTGGAGCGCGGCACCGTTGTCGACATCGAACACCGGGGTGAGGCGTACCGGTCGACCGGTTGGACCGGCTACGACGAGACAGCGGCGCCTTACGACGAAACGTCGGCCGCCGAGGAGCGGGCACGCTACGCGGTCGGCGGTGCGGGGAGCAATGCTCAGCTCGGCAACGCGGCCGAGGCGTTCCGCAGCGTGAACACGACGGATACGACGGCGGATAGCACCATGGGCGCTGGGGTTCGCAGCGACCGCGAAGAGGTGGTTCCGGTTACCGAAGAGGAACTGACCATCGGAAAGCGCGCAGTCGAGCGCGGCGTCGTGCGCGTGCGCACCTATGTGGTCGAGACACCGGTCGAGGAGCAGGTCCGCCTGCGCGACGAGACCGTCTCCGTTGAGCGCCGTCCCATCATGCGTGAGGCCGGGGACGTTCCGGCCGACGCGTTCCGAGAACGAACCATCGAGGTGAGCGAGACCGACGAGGAGGCGGTGATCCAGAAGCGCGCCGTGGTCAAGGAAGAGGTTGTCATCCGCAAGGATGTCGAGGAACGCGCCCAGACCGTGTCGGACACCGTCCGCCGTACCGAGGTGGAGGTCGAGGACAGCCGGACCGGAATGCCGCAGGGCAGTGCGGAGAACACCGTGCGCCGGAACGACATCGAGCGGTAACGGCCACCTTGGCCTCTCATACGGCCGGCGCATGAACAGTTCCATGATCGGCCGGCCGTATGACCCTTTCGCACATGGCTGTGCCATGTGCTGTCGGGTTTGAACCGAAGGCGTTTGATGGAAGCCATCAAACGCCTTTGGTATCATACCGTGGGCGGATGATGGCTTCCATCATCCGCCCACGGTCAAACCCGACAGATCAATGCGATGGCATTGATTGAAAGGGTGATACGGACGAAGCCTTCAGGCGCCGTCCGTATCACAAGGAAGGGGCGGCCGTTGCCGCCCCTTCCTCATGCCTGTAATCGCTGAGCGTCATCGGCGCCACGTTGGAAGCGATGCGGGAGACCATGCCGCCCCGTGCGCGGGGAACTGCCTGCTGCCGTTGGAAGCAGAACCCCACACCGAGGCACAGCCGAGCAGGAGGCGCCGCTGCGCTCCCCCGGAGGGCTCCTTTCATTCCATCAAGGCAGCAAATCGCGCAGGACTCCGTGGATGCGCGTGCGCTTCCTGAACGCCGCTCAGGGAAGAAGGTCGGCGCGAACGGCGCGGGGGCTGTGCCGCTGATCGTCGCCCGACGGTCTGCGAGACCGCAGGCGGCGCGTCACGGCTGAGCGGTTGCTATGGCCGCGGCGGGGCCGCTGTCTTGACGGCCGGATGGGCCGTTTCCGGAGATGATCGCTGCGGGCGGTTCCGGCAAGGAATCGTCCGCCTTGGCGCCAGGGTGTCGAAAGCGGATGGTGTGAACCACGCCGCCGTCCTCGGTGGTCTGGAGGTCACCGTTGATGCCCTGCACCAGGGAGCGCACCAGGGACAGGCCAAGGCTCCCGTCACGGGGCTGTTGCCCCTGCAGGCCTATGCCGTCGTCGCGGACCACCAGTTCGCAGGCATCCGGCGCGCAACGCAGGCTGATGTCAACCCAACCGCTCCGCCCGTCGCGGAAAGCATATTTGAGAGCGTTGGTCAGCAGTTCGTTGACGATCAGCCCCATGGGAACGGCATGGCTCAGAGGCATGGTGACCGGCTCGGCCTGCACCCGCACCGCCACGGGCTGCACGCCGACGAGCGTGCTGCGCAGGTCGTCACACAGCCCCTCCAGAAAGTCCTTCATATCGACGGCCGCTTCGGTGTCTCGCCGGGTCAGCCGGGTATGAACGCGGCCCATCACGCCGATCCGGTCGGCGGCGGTGACCAGGGCCTCCCTGGCCTCCTGGCTGGCGAGCTTACGGCTTTGCAGGTGGAGCAAAGCAGAGACCAGTTGAAGGTCGTTCTTGATGCGGTGATTGACCTCGCGGAGCAGAACGTCCTTCTCGGCATCAGCCGCCTGGAGGCGCCGGACGAGGTCCTTCAGGTCCTGTTCGCGCCGGTTGAACGCATTCACGGCCTTCCGCAGGTCCTCGATGATGCGGACCATCAACAGGGCGATGGGAACGTACAAAGCCAGGGCGACGCCGTTCGGCAGGTCCGGCCAGTCAAACGCAAAGCGTGGCGGAATGAAGAGGTACCATGCGCAAACTGCGCTCAGGGCGACCGCGTAGACCCCGGCTCTGCGATCAAGCAGGAGGGCGGTCAGCATCACCGCGGGGAGCAGGATGAGAAACGGATACCCCGGCAGGATCGTATCCAGGGCGAGGCGGATGGCGACGAACACGGCGATGATGGACGTTGCCGCTGCATACTGCTGAAAGCGGGTCAGCCCTTTCAGGGAGGATGCGCGGGCGATGAGGCGGTGCATGGAAGACCGTGGTTTTGCGGGAACGCCGGAGGGAAAGAGTATGGTGCCCTGAAATGGTGCACAAAGCGCAAACAAGTGGAGATATCGGGGGGCCGCAACCAGGGAGTCGATGCGACGAAAATGGGACAAAGACCCACAGTTAAGGGGAACCTGACCATGCCGCCTCTGGGCTCGGTCACGGCAACCGACCAGAGGCACAGCGCGCCCACCGCCGCTCGGCGCGCCCACGCCGCGGTGGTCGTGGTTGGCCGGCCGACCCACGATCGCCAAGGAACCGTTGACCCTCAAAGCATGGCTCTCCTCCCGGCAAGGGCCTTTTGCATCGCGCCATGCCTTTATGGCCAATGGCGAGGGGAGATGGTCTCGCGGGTGGCTTGCCGTTCCATCTCGGCGTTGAGGGCGCCGCCGAGCAGAATGGCGTAGGCGATCAGGTTCAGCCACAGCATCAACGTGATCACCGCACCGGCGAGGCCGTAGGCCGCCTGGTAATTCGTCACATGCTGCACATAGGCGGTGAACAGGGCCGAGGCGACGATCCACAACGTTGCCGCGACCACGGCTCCCCAACTGACCCAACGCCACTTCGGCGCCGTCCGGCATGGCCCGACCCGGTAGAGCAGCGCCAGCACCAGCAGAATCATGGCGGTCAGGAACGGCCATCGCAGCCACTGCAACATCCACAGCAGCCCTTCCGGAAGCCGCAGCGCGGCGGCGAGCGTCGCGGTTTCGAGGAACACACCGAAGGTCAGCGGGACGAAGCCGAGCCAAACCAGACCCAGCAGCAACGACAGGCCGTTCAAGGCGAAGAAGCCGCGGCGTTCCGTTTCCCGGTAGGCAAAGTTGAGCGCGGCGATCAGTGCCCGCATGCCCAGCCACAGGCTCCACAGCATCAGCAGAAGACTGCCGGTGATGCCCCAGCGCAGCGTGCCCCCGGTGTTCCCCACCATAGCGGCCAGCTGATCGACGAAAGCAACCAGCGCCTGCTCCGGAACAATGCCCTTGAGTTGCTCAAAACGCTCCTTGAGGCGGTCGGGGCCGCTGATCATGCCCAGCGTCAGCAGGGCAAAGCCGAGGCCGGGCAAAACGGCCAGCACGGCGTAGAAGGCAACGCCGGACGCCATGACCCAGAGCCCGGTTTCCGACTGGATCAACCAGAGGCGCCACAGGATGGCCCTCCAACTGGATGGCGGGAGCTCCTTTGGGCCGTCGGCTCCGACGATATGAGCGATGTTGCCGGGCGGCTCGGTCATGGCTTGCGCTTTCGGGGATGTGGCGCGGTACCACGGGCGTGAAGGACCGGCAGCCGTCGAATCACCAAACCAGAATGAACAGCGCATCAACCGGCAAAGTTCGCTTCATGCCTACGCCATCGATTGAGCGGTGCTGGGCCACGCCGGTTTGGCGCCAAGCAAACTCTTCGCCAACTCCACCGTCAATTCGTACTCAAATGGTCTAATTGTTCCGTGATCGGCTTCGTGCCCATGCTGATCCTATCGCGCAATCCAGATGTCAGGACAGCCATGACCACGGTCTTGCTGATCGATGACGATCCCCTGATCCTCATGGCTTTGGAATGGCTCATGGTCGAATGGGGTTTTCACGTCGTTGCGGCTGGATCGCAAGAGGAGGCCTCAGAGAAGCTTGGGCAAAGTTACCCACCGGCTCTTATGGTTGTTGACTGGCGGCTTCCGGGCAGCCGCACCGGGGCCGACGCGATCGCCTGCATCCGTAGCCTGCTCCAACAGAACATCCCCGCCATCATCGTGACCGGCGAACTATCGAACAGACCAATGCGGAGCGTTGAAGATTGTGGCTGCTTGGTTCTCCAGAAGCCGGTTTCGCCCGCGATTTTGAAGGCCGTTGTCGATGATGTCCTCTCTGGCATCAGGAAAGCGGATCTGCCGCCGGGCAATCAAGGCGCGGTCGTCTAAACGTCCAGCCAAATTCTAGAGGCGACGTGCTTGACCGATGGCGTGACGGAACCCTCGACCTTTATCGCGCCTTAGTCCCCGTCGAGCCGGCCCGGCTTCGTCGCCGGTTGTCGCCGTTCGTTAATCCGGTGCCGCGAGCTTTTGTATAATGGCGGCGAGTTGGCGGGGCGTAACGGGCTTGTGGACGAGGTGAAGGTCATGCCGGACGGCATTTTGCTCTGCTTCGCTTCCGGTTTCACCGGTCAATAGGATGCTGGGAATCCTCGTGTGGAACCGCTCGCGTATCTTCAGGATTGTCTCCACGCCGGTGTTCTGCGGGAGTCTGTAGTCGGAGAGAATGATGTCCGGTCGCCTCCCACTTTCCTCAAGGCGCTCGAGAGCCTGATCCGCCGACGTTGCCGTCAGCACGTGATACCCCCATCCCTTCAGCAGGGTCGTCAAGCCGAGCAGAACCATGGCGTCATCATCGACGACAACGGCGAAACGGTCCTGAACCTCCTGCAGCGGCGCAACCGACACCGGCTCTTGCGCCTGATCCGACACGGCGATCCCGAGCGGAACCGAGATGGTGAAGACGGACCCCTTTCCAAGGGTGGACTGCACGTCGACCGGATGATCGAGAAGGGCCGAGAGGCGTCGAACGATGGCCAAGCCAAGGCCAAACCCTTGGTTGCGGTCCCGTTCCTGGTTGGCAACCTGATGGAATTCCTCCCAGATGCGCGCGAGATGGTCGGCGGGGATGCCGATGCCGGTGTCACCGATCGCGATTCTCACATGCTCATTCTCCACCCGGCAGGTCACGCGGATTGTCCCGGCTTCGGTGTAGCGCACCGCGTTCTCCAGGAGATTGCGGACCATGCGGGCGAGCAGTGTCCGGTCGCTGCGCACCGTCGCCGAACAGGGCGATGCCTCCAGGATCAGCGACTTGCTTCTCGCCACACCTTCATACGCCGTGAGGATGGGGCCAAGCATTGTGCTGACATCGAAGTCCTCCAGCGTGGGGTTGACCACCCCTGCGTCAAGGCGGGAGACGTCCAGAAGGCTGTCGAGAAGATCCTTGAGTGCGTCAAGGCCGCGCTCGAGATGCATCAGCGAATTGACCGCTTGGCTGCTGCTTACATGCGATCGGAGCACGTTCGCGAACAGCATAAGGGATTGCAGCGGTTGACGGAGGTCGTGGCTGGCGGCCGCCAGGAACCTGCTTTTCGAGAGGTTTGCATGCTCAGCCTCGGCTCTGGCGTCCAGGGCAGCGCGGCGCTCCGCTTCGCGGTCCGCGTCGTGGCGCCGCAACAGATCGTGTGTGTCCAGAAGGGCGCGGCCGAGTTCATTGATTTCCCGCACGCGGGTCGGTCTCGGAGACGGGGGCTCGCCGCGTCCAAGGGCCGTGGCCGCAACGGAAGCATCGGAGACGGCTCGCGCCAAGCGCTCTGAAAACCAGACGGCCAGAGTGAGGCCAATGGCCACAAACACCAAACCGCCCGCCCCGACGAGCACAAGGGATTGTCTCAGGGGTGCCCAGTAGATGTCCTTCGGCACGCCCACCATCACGGTGACATCCCAGGGCGGCATCTTGACGAACGCCCTCGTCAAGCGGGTGCCATCGGACGACGGCAGGTCCACAACGCCACGTTGGGTATGCTCCAAGACCTTCAGGAACTCCGTCGTCGCTTTTCGGCCGACGACCTCCTCCGGGGCCCTGTTCCGCGCCAGCACCGTGCCCTCACGATTGACGATAGCGGCATACCAGCCCAGCGGAAGGTTCTCGGCGTCAAGAACGGCGTTCAAGACCCTGATTGGCACGTTCAGATGAAGGCTGTAGGCGACCTCGTTGGACGCGATCACCGGAACGCCAATTGCCATGTTCAACGATTTGCTGATGGCGCCCGTGAAGACGTCCGACAACTGCGACTGCCGGGTCTTGAAGATCCGCCCGATCATCTCCGGCTGATGGGACTTTGGCAGGACCGTTCCGAAGGGGCTGAGCGTGCTGAAGAGCAAATTGCCAAGCCGATCGTTGAGGGAGATGCTGGCAATGTCGGGATAAAGCTCCTTCATCCTGATGGCATGATCGTAAAGGCTTCGGAGGTCGCCGTTCATCGCAACCTCCGAGTTCGCCAGCGTCATCAGAAGTGTGGACCAGCTTTGGAAGTGCTGCTGCACGGATTCCGCTGTAGCGTCATTGCGCTGCACCAGATTCGTGAGGATCGCGTTCTGTTCCGCTTGGGCAAGACGGTATGTTGCATATCCGGCAAAGGCAAAAAGGGGAATGGACGTGAGAAGCGAAAGAATGAGGAGCCAGGCTCTTATGCCGAGGGTTGCTGTTGGCATCGATAACGCCTGGTGCTCCCTGGGTTGGTGATTTTCCCTTCTCATGGGAGCAGGGAGGTAATGACCGGCGGTACATGTGGTCAACGCAAACTCAAACGACAAGGCATGCCGGACTGACGCGCGCGTGGTGCGCAGGAAGAAGCACGAAAGAGCGGTGTGAAATGGGGCGCTCGGGTCCCCCATAGTTTTTGTTAGTGTCAACGCGTTCACGTGCTGACCGGCGTCAGAACCCTCCACCGGTTCACTGACTGAACATGCCTTGTCCCGCCAGGACGGGTGCGGTGATGGCGTCCGCACGGGCTGGCCATCGCCACCACCGCTCTATGGAGCAACGATCCGAGCCATTCCGCGCGCCTGATCGAAGCGCACCGGACGCGCATCGCCTGGACGAGCGTTCTGTTTTGCGACGCGATCCGGAGCGGAGTTGACGCATGGAAAGCAAGCCGCTTGTCGGATGCCCATAATTTGATTATCGTCGAATTATGGAAACAAAGAACGTCATCGAGGCCTTTGCCGCTCTCGCCCAGGACACCCGCCTGGCCGTGTTCCGCCTGCTCATCCAGGCCGGACCGAACGGGCTGACCGCCGGCGACATCGCCCAGCAGGTCGGCGTGCCCAGCTCGACCCTGTCGCATCATCTGGCGACGCTGGAGCGCGCCGGACTGCTGCGTTCCTGGCGGGTCCAGCGGCAAATCTTCTACGCCTGCGACTACGAAGGCACCCGGCGGCTGATCGCCTTCCTGATGGAGGACTGCTGCCAGGGCCGTCCCGAACTGTGCTCAACCGACCTCCTTCAGGCGGGAGCCTGCGGCCCGGCGGGTTGCGGCCCCGAAACCTGACCCGACCCGCCGCATCCCGCGGCCTGGAAAAGGCGACCCCGCGATGACCGACCGCGTCTACAACGTCCTGTTCCTGTGCACCCACAACAGCGCCCGCAGCGTCATGGCCGAATGCCTGCTCAACCGCGAGGGCCGCGGCCGCTTTCGCGCCTACAGCGCCGGCAGCCAGCCCACTGGGCGTCTCAACCCGCAAGTCCGCGACCTGCTGGAGCGCCTCGACTTTCCGACCGTCACGCTGCGGTCCAAGAGCTGGGACGAGTTCGCCCGGCCCGGGGCGCCGCACATGGACTTCATCTTCACCGTCTGCGACGCCGCCGCCGGCGAGGTCTGCCCGGTGTGGCCGGGCCAGCCGATGACGGCGCATTGGGGCTTTCCGGACCCGTCGAGCGCCCGGGGCTCGGACGCCGAGAAGGCCGCCTTCACCGCCACGGTGTTCGGACAGATCCAGCGCCGCATCCAGGCCTTCGCCAGCCTGCCCTTCGCCTCGCTCGACCGGCTGGCTTTGAAGCGCACGCTCGACGACATGGCCGGGGGAGACGGCGCATGACCGGAGGCGTCATCCCGCTGGCCGACGCGGAGCGCCCGGCGCTCGCCCGCTTGCTGGCGGCCAACGGCCTGCCGACCGACGATCTCGACGAGCCCGGCCGGCGCTTCTGGCGCGTCGCGGACGCCCGGGGGACGCTCGGCTATGGCGGGCTGGAGGTTCATGGCGCCGACGCCCTGTTGCGCTCGGTGGTCGTGCCGGACGAGCGGCGCGGCGCCGGCAATGGCCGGGTCGTGGTGGCGGCCGTGTGCGCGCAGGCGGTCACGCTGGGGGTCGAGCGGCTGTGGCTGCTCACCACCGGTGCCGCCGGCTTCTTCGAGCGTCTCGGCTTCCAACGGGTGGAGCGGATGTCCGCTCCGCCGGTCATCCAGTCCAGCGCGCAGTTCGCCGGCCTGTGTCCGGGCAGCGCCGTCTGCCTGCGCGCCGCCCTCGCACGGGCGACGGCTTGAAGCGTCCGCCGCCACACCGACCAATTGGGGATCAGGGTGGGCCCGGGTGGACTCGTTGGATGCATGTCTGCAACCAGATCAAAGCCCCTGGAACCAGAACGGTTCCAGGGGGCTGTCTTTTATGCATAGGGGCGACAAACCCCAAGTCGTTCAGCGTGCTCTGACAACGGTGAGGAAAGCGGGGTTGTCGAGGGCTTGGTCAATGGCCGCCTGCATGCTGTCGTTGGTCAGCTTGGTTAGCTCCTCAACCGAACCGAAGACACCTGTTACGAACGGATTTCCCGTGTCCTCGCGGTTGTCTTCCACGACTTTGCTGTAGACCGGCTGACCCGTGTTCTTATCCAAAACCGCTACACGGAACCGCGCGTGCGCCTCCTTGCGGATCAATTGACTGCAATCGAGCTTCTCGACCGTGATGTCCAGGCCGTAGCTTCCGCCATTGGTCGAGGCGAGAAGGCCGCGTGCTTTGAGAGCGTCCTCAAAAGCCTTGTGCACCACGTCCTTGACCGGGCCTGACGCTTCGATGGTCTTCACGGCGTTGCCATAGCCACCGCGGATCGCGCCCAGGTGCTTGCCGGTGTATTTGCGCGAGTCGGTGACGGCGAGCACCTCGACATCCGGCTTCGCCAATGGTGGTTTCTGCACGGCGGCCGGACTGTAGCTCATCGGAACCTGATGCGTTGAGCATGCGCCCAACAAACTTGCTGCAACCAGAGCCAGCGCGGCCTTTCGCATTCCTGCAGTTCCTTCGGTTCGTGAATTGGCCGCAACATGCGTGTTTCCGCAAGCCATCGCCACTTAGGCGAGCATATACGCGAAGCGTAGGGAAGGAGGAACTGAAATCTTAAGTATGGGCATTGACGGGAACCACCCGAAAAGGAAGTATGCCGCACCTCCGCCACCCCGAAAAGGACCGGCCTGTGCGCAACATTCTGGCGGTCGCCGCCATTCTCTTCCTGGCCGCCTGCCAGACCCGACCGATCACGACGACTCAGGAACACGCTGTGCCCCCTGGGGCGCAAGCCCTGCCGCTCAACGCCATCGAACTCGCCATCGTCGAGGCCGGCGCCCGGCGCGGCTGGCGTTTCCAGCACATTGCGGATGGACAGGTCCGCGCCACCTACACCAAGTGGCCGTGGGTGGCCGAGGCTGATGTGCTTTTCTCGAACCGGAGCTACCGCATCCAATACGTAAGCGCAAAGAACATGGAGCGCAGCAATGACGGGGTGGAGCGGGCCTACAACCGCTGGGTGGGCAACCTCGAACGCGACATTGCAGCCAGGCTGGACCAGGTCGCCACTCGTCGCTGAGTTCGGTCGCTTGACGTTGCTCCTGCAACAGGGGTAGGAGGTCGCTTCTCCGACCGGCAAGCCTCATGGAGAAGGCATGAGCATCCGGGCCTGCGCCATCATCCCCAGCCACAACCACCACACGGCGCTCGGCGGAATCGTCGCGGCGCTGCGGGGGCATGGGCTGGAGGTCATCCTGATCGACGATGGCAGCGGTGAACCTGCCCGCACCGCCATCGCGGCACGGCACGCCCCTGCGGACGGGGTCGAGGTGCTGCGGCTGGAAGTGAACCGAGGCAAGGGCGGCGCCGTCATGGCCGGCCTCCGGCGCGCTCATGAGCGCGGTTTCACCCACGCGGTGCAGGTGGACGCCGACGGGCAGCACGACCTTGCGGCCGTTGCCGACCTCCTGTCCACCGCGGCGGCGCACCCCGATGCGCTGGTCAGCGGCCGGCCGGTCTACGACCACTCCGTCCCCCGCTCGCGGCTGATCGCGCGCTGGGCCACCCATGTGTGGATTTGGGTGGAGACGCTGTCGCTGCGGGTGAAGGACAGCATGTGCGGCTTCCGCGTCTACCCGCTGGCCTCCACCATGGCGGTGCTGGACAGCGAACGGCTCGGCACCCGCATGGATTTTGACCCGGAAATCGTTGTTCGCCTGTTCTGGCGTGGCGTTCCGCTGATCCACATCCCCGTGCGGGTCGTCTATCCCGAGGGAAACACCTCCAACTTCAACCTCCTGCGGGACAACGTGCTGCTGACGCGCATGCACACGCGCCTCGTGCTGACCATGCTGCTGCGCCTGCCCTCGGTGCTGCGCAACCGTCCGCCGAAAACGGGAGCCGACGCGCACTGGTCGACCGTGGGGGAGCGGGGCGCTTGGTGGGGCATGAGGCTGGTGACGCTGGTCTATCGGCTGCTCGGCCGGCCGGGCTGCATCGCGCTCCTGTGGCTGGTGGTCAGCTATTTCTATATGACCAACGCCGCGGGGCGGCGGCATTCGCTGGACTTCCTGGCGCGAGCCAACGCGGCGAAAGGCCTGCCGGCCCCTTCCTGGCGGGACGGGCTGCGACACCACATGAGCTTCGCCGTCAAGGCGCTCGACACCTTCATCGCCTGGGCCGCTCCGGAGCGCACCGGTCCTATCGCCGTCGACGGCGCGGAGCCGCTGAGCCGCCTCGCCGCGGAGGGGCGGGGGGCGCTGCTGATCGTCTCGCACCTGGGCAACGCCGAGTTGTCGCGTGCCCGCCTGGGGACCCGGTTCGAAAAAGACATCAACGTGCTGCTGCACACGCGGCACGCCGTCCGCTACAACCGGATGATCCGCTCCGTCCGTCCCGACGCCGCGGACCACACCATACAGGTCACCAACATCGGCCCGCAGACCGCCATCGATCTCAAGGAGAGGGTGGAGCGTGGCGAGTGGATCGCCATCGCCGGGGACCGCACACCGGTGGAGTTCAATGGCCGGGTCAGCCGGGTTCAGTTCCTTGGCCGGGAAGCCGCCTTCTCGCAGGGGCCCTACGTGCTGGCGGCGTTGATGGGCTGTCCGGTCTATCTCCTGTTCTGCCTGCGCGAGGGACAGGGCCACCGCGTCACCTTCGAGCCCTTCGCCGAGCGCATCGAATTGCCGCGGCGCGGGAAGGACGACGCGCTCGCCGCGCTCGCCGCACGCTATGCCGCAAGGCTGGAACACCATTGCTTGCGCGACCCACTGCAATGGTACAACTTCTTCGACTTCTGGGCCGACCCGAAGGCCGGACAGCGGTGAGACCTCCCCACGCAATGACACAGCCTAAGATGGCATCGCGGGGGACGGAGCGTGTAGAGTGTGCGACCCTCGTCCTGCACGGCCCGGCTTTCCTTCCATGACGCATTGTCCCTCCTCCGGTCAGTCCTCGGCGTGGCCGATGCCGACGTTCGGCGGTTGGCCGGCCGGGGAGCACGAGCATCATGCGGTGGTGGTCGGCGCCGGGATCGGCGGGCTGTCGGCGGCGGCGACTCTGGCGGCGCGCGGGCTGAAGGTGCTGGTTGTGGAGGCGCACGACCGGCCGGGAGGCTACTGCTCGTCCTGGCTGCGCAAGGTCCGCGGCCGGGATGGTTCGGTGGGGCGCTATGTCTTCGACGCCGGGGTGCAGGATTTCAGCGGGCTGGGGCCACGCGGCCCGCTGCGGCGGCTGCTGGACGGCCTGGGCGTGGCGCAACGCATGGACTGGCGCCGGGTCCGCCACCGCTATGTGCAGGACGGCCTGTGCCTGGATGTGCCGGACCAACCGGCGGAACTGGTGACGCGCCTCCAGGCGCTGTTCCCGCAAGAGGCTCCGGGGATCGCCAGCTTCTTCGCGGAGATGGGGCGCGTCTACGCCGATCTCTACGCCGATGTGGATGAGACCGGCGGCGTGCCGATGCCGCCCGCCACGCTGGAGGCCATGCGGTCCTGGACCGCCCGCCGGCCCGACGCCTGGCGTTGGATGCATCTCCCCTACGCCGAGATGCTGGACACCCATTTGCGCGACCCACGGCTGAAGGCCCTGCTGACCACCATCAGCGAGTACGTCACCGACCGTCCCGAGCTGCTGCCGGTGCGTGAGATGGCCCCGCTGTTCGGCTACTATCTGGAAGGCGGCTGGTACCCGGCCGGCGGCTCTCAGCGGCTGGCGGACCTGCTGTGCGTGGTGGTGCGGGAGCGGGGCGGCGCCGTCCATCTGCGCACCCGCGCCGAACGCATCCTGACCGAGGGCGGTCGGGCCGCCGGCATCGCCACCGCCGACGGAACGGTGCACCGGGCGCCGCTGGTGCTGGCCAATTCCGACGTGGTCCGCACGTTGACGCGGCTGGTGGACCCGGCGCTGCTGCCCAAACGCTACGCTCAGCGTGTGAAAGGTCTGAAGCGCGGCCCAACGGCGGTCCTGGTCAGCCTCGCCGTGGAGGGCGTTCCGAACCTGCCGGCCCGCGTCTTTGTCGGGGCGGACGGCCTGCATTTCGGGATCGGCAACCCGAGCGCGGTCGATCCGTCCCTGGCCCCGGAGGGCCACGCCGCCGTCACCATGCTCTGCCTGCGGCCCGAACCGGAGGCCGCGGAGTGGTTCGCCGCCGACAAGGCTGCCAACCGCCGGCGCAAGGAAGCCTTCGCCGACCGTCTGGTCACCGCGGCGGAGAGCGTGCTTCCCGGGCTGCGGGGGCGCATCCTCTACCGTCAGACGGCGAGCCCGACGACCTTCACCCGCTACGCGCTCGCCGACAACGGCGCCATCTACGGCGCCGCCCGCGGCCAATGGTGCCCGCCGAACAAGACGCCACTGCCGGGGCTGATGCTGGTCGGCGCCGGCTGCCAAAGCGGTCCCGGCGTCGAGGCGGTGGTGATCTCCGGCATGAGCGCGGCGAACCTGGCGACGGGAGTCCCGGCGGAGGCCAGGGCGGCGGAGTAGGCGCCCGTCTACCCGCGCCGGAACACCAGCGACGTGTTGATGCCGCCGAAGGCGAAGTTGTTGGACATCAGGAACTCGGTGTCGATCCGCCGGCCCTCGCCCATGATGTAATCCAGCTCGGCGCAGCGTTCGTCCACATTGTCCAGGTTGGCGGTGGGGGCGAACCATCCCTCGCGCATCATCTCGATGCCCAGCCATGCTTCCAGTGCGCCGCAGGCGCCCAGCGAATGGCCGAAATAGCTCTTCAGCGAATGGATGGGCGCGCGCGGGCCGAAGACGGCGTGGGTCGCCGCGGTCTCGGCGATGTCGCCCCACTCGGTGGCCGTGCCGTGGCCGTTGACGAAGCCGATGGCATCCGGAGTCAACCCGGCGTCCTCCAACGCCATGCGCAGGGCGATCTCCATGGTCCTGGCCTGAGGCTGGGTGACGTGGTTGCCGTCGGAGTTGCAGGCGAAGCCGACGATCTCCGCATGGATGTTGGCGCCGCGGGCAAGGGCGCGCTCGCGTTCCTCCAGGACCAGGGTGGTGGCGCCTTCGCCAATCACCAGCCCGTCGCGATCGCGGTCGTAGGGGCGGGGGCTGGTGTGCGGGCGGTCGTTGCGGGTGGAGGTGGCGAACAGCGTGTCGAAGACCGCCGATTCGGTCACGTCGAGTTCCTCGGCGCCGCCGGCGATCATGGCGTCGGCCTTGCCCCACTTGATCGCCTCGTAGGCGTAGCCGATGGCTTGGCTGCCGGAGGTGCAGGCGCTGCTGGTCGGGATGATGCGGCCGGTCACGCCGTAGAACAACCCGATGTTCACCGCCGCCGTGTGGCTCATCATCTGGATGTAGCTGGTGGCGTTGAGCGTCTTCGACGCGCCTTGAGTCATCAGCTCGGCGAAGGCGATCACCGGGGCGGGGCTGCCGAACGACGATCCGTAGGCGATACCGACGCGCCCGCCGCGGACGAACGGGTCGTTCAGAAGCGCCGCGTCGTTCAGCGCCTTCTCGGTGGCGTAGACCGCCATCCGGGAGACCGGCCCCATGGTCCGCGTCTTCTTGCGCGGGTAGCGGTCGTCCACCGTGAAGCCGGTCACCGGGGCGGCGAGGCGCGTGTTGATGCCGTGGAAACGGTCCCACTCCGCCATGGTGCGGACGGCGGTCTCGCCCTTCGCCATGTGGGCGCGGATGGTCGGCCAGTCCTCGCCCAGCGCGCTCACCCCGCCCATGCCCGTGACGACAACCCTGCGCATCACACCATACCCCCGTTCACCGCGATCACCTGCCGCGTCACGTACGCCGCCCCGTCGGAGCACAGGAAGGACACCACCGACGCGACGTCCTCCGGCCGTCCGGCCCGGCGCATGGGCACCAGCTTCAGGGCTTCCTCCATGGGCAGCCCGTCGGTCATCTGCGTCTCGATGATGCCGGGCGCCACGCAGTTCACCGTGATGTTCCGTTTCGCCAACTCGATCGCCAGTGCCTTGGTGGCGCCGATGATGCCGGCCTTCGCGGCGCTGTAGTTGACCTGTCCGCGGTTGCCGATCAGCCCCGACACCGACGACAGCGTCACGATCCGTCCGCCTCTGCGGGCCGAGACCATCGGCATCACCAGCGGCTTCAGCACGTTGTAGAAGCCGTCGAGGTTGGTGTTCAGGACCGAATCCCAATCGTCGTCCGCCATGGCCGGGAAGGCGGCGTCGCGGGCGATGCCGGCGTTCAGGACGGCGCCCCAATAGGGGCCGTGCGCCTCCATGTCGGCCTCCAGCGCGGCGCGGACCGCGTCGCGGTCGGCGATGTCGAAGCCGAGCAGCCGGCCCTCGCCGCCAGCCCTGCGGACGTCGGCCAGCGTCGCCTCGCCGCCGGCCGCGTCGCGGCCGTAATGCACCACCACCGCGAAACCGTCGGCGGCCAGCCGTTCCGCGACCGCGCGGCCGATGCCCTTGCTGGCACCGGTGACCAGGATCGTCTTCTTCATCGTTCGACCTGAACTCCTTGGCTGGCGAGCAGCGCGACCGTGTCCTCGGGCTGGTAGACGGTGAGCTGCGCCTTCGCCAGCTCCTCCCCGCTGCCCGCGCGCATCACCACACAATCGAAAGACCCGATGTTCTCATCCCGGAAGACCGGCGCCACCGACACCTCCAACCGCTCGCCGATGGCGAACCAGGTAACGGAGGCGCGGAAGTCGCGCGTGCCCAGCAGCAGCCCGAGGCGGACGTCGCCGCCGGCTTCCCTGGCTTCGGCTCCGACCTGGGCACCGCAGGTCTGCGCCATCCACTCCACGGCGACATGGGCCGGGGCGCCGCGCCCCGCCACCACGAAGGGTGCCCCCTCCCGCACAGTCAGCGCCGACACGAAGCGGCCGTCCACCCGTCCGACCGCCTCGTCCAGCAAGATCATCGGGCGTGCGTGCGGCAGCAGATCCTCGATGGGCCACGGATACGCGCTCATCGCCATTCCCCCCGGCCCAGCACCAGGGCCACGTTGCTGCCGCCGAACGCGAAGGAGTTGCTGAGCATCGCCGCCGGCCCGCCGGGAAGCGTGGCGCCGGGGCCGATCAGGTTCAGCGGCGGGATCTCCGGGTCGGGCACGCCGTCCCACAGGTGCGGGGGCAGCAGGCCGTCCGGGTTGTGGGCCGGGTTCAGCGTCAGCCACAGGAACGCCGCCTCGCACGCCCCGGCGGCGCCCAGCGTGTGGCCGGTCATCGCCTTGGTGGAGCTGCACGGGGTCGCGCCGCCGAACAGGGCGTGCACCGCTTTGCCCTCCATGGAATCGTTCAGCGCCGTCGCGGTGCCGTGCAGGTTGACGTAGGCGATGTCCGACGGCGTCAGACCGGCGTCGTCCAGCGCCGCCCGCATGGCGGCGAGGGCGCCGTGCCCCTCCGGGTCGGGGGCGCTGACATGGTGCGCGTCGGAGCTTTCGCCCACGCCCAGCAGCCGCACCGGGGCGTCCTCCGCGGTCAGCAGGAAGACCGCCGCCGCCTCGCCGATGTTGATGCCATCGCGATTGGCGCTGAAGGGATTGCAGAGGCCCGCCGACACCGCCTCCAGCGCGCTGAAGCCGCCGAGCGTGGTACCGCACAGCGTGTCGGCGCCGCCGACGAGGGCGGCGTCGCACAGCCCGGCGCGGATCAGCCGCCGGGCGGACGCGAACACCTTGCCGCTGGAGGAGCAGGCCGTCGCCACCGTGTAGGCCGGCCCCGGCAGGTCGAGCGCGCGCGCCGCGAACTCCGCCGGCCCACCGGTGGCAAGCTGGTCGTAATGAAACGGACCCGTCCACGCGCCGTCGCGGCGCATCGCCGTGAAGCCGGCCTCCGCCTCGGCCATGCCCGAGGTGCTGGTGCCGATGATCACGGCGATCCGGTGCCGGCCGTAACGTTCGGCAGCCGCCTCGACCGTGCCGCGGATCTGCTCCAGGGCCAGCAGCAGCAGGCGGTTGTTGCGGCAGTCGTAGGTCTCCAGCCCCGCCGGCACCGGCGGCAGCGGCGCGTCCACCGAACCGACATGCACCGCGCGGCCGGGCACGACGCCGGAGCGCGGGCGCAGGCCGTCGCGGGTTCCGGCAAACAAGGCGTCGGCGACCGCGCCCGCCCCGGTTCCGATGGGGGTGGCGAGGCCCAGGGCGGCAAGTCCGAGTGGACGGCTCATTGCGCCGCCGCCGTGGATTGCACCTCGATCTCGTAACCCCAGGCGAGGTTGGCGTAGCGCAGCGTGCCGGTCCACGGCGCGCCGTCGGCCCAGCTGCGTTCGGCGTGCAGCACCTCCTTGCCGCCGATGCGCACGCTGCGCCGGTGCGCGTCGGCGCTCAGCGTGCCGCCCGCGGGGGCGAGCGCCCGCTGCACGACCGCCTCGGGCCAGTACAGCACGACGATGTCGGCCAGCATGCTGCCCGGCCGCAGGGCCGGGGGCAGCCAGGGTGCGGTTTCCACCTCCAACCCGGCATCGCTCCAGGTGACGGTCATGGCGCGGCGCCCCAGACTGTCCACCCCGACCAGCAGGAAGCGCTCCGGCGTGACGCTGATCCGGCCCTCGAAGACGAAGGTCTGGCCGTCGCGGCTGGCGGTGATGAGCTGCGCCGCCTCGACGCTCTGCCCGAGATCGGACGGGCGCGGCAGGGCCAGCGGCTCGCCGGGGGCGAGCAGCGGCGTGCTTGGGTCCGCCGGGCCGCTGCCGGGCACGGAGGCGCACGCTCCGAGCAGGAACAGGAGCGCGACCCACCCCTTATGCATGGTCATGACGTGAGGCGATTTCCCAGAAGCGAATCTAACGTAGAGCATACACCAATCAGAGTAGCCGCGCATTGTTTGTGGCTTCATTGTGGCGTGTGCCGCGCGCGGCCAGCGGTGCGAAAAGAAAGGCAATCGAGATTCCGACCAGCATGGTCACGCCGAAGCTGTGCACCGCCGGAACGGCGCTGAAGGCCAGCATTCCGAAGGACAGCAGGGTCGTCAGCGTCGCCAGCCACACCGCCAGCATGGTCACCGGCTGCTGCTCCACGCCGCTCTCCGCGCAGAAGACGGCGTAATCCACGCCGATGGAGAGGATTAGAACCAGCGCCATGGCATGGAAGAAGGTGAAGTCCTGACCCATCAGCCCGACCACCGCGGGCGCCAGGATGAGCGCCGCCCCGGGTGGCAGCAGCGCCCACAGCCCCCCGCGCCAGCCGTAGCGCCACATCAGCACGGGCAGCATCAGCAGCCCCGCCAGCCCGGTCAGCAGCAGCGCCCGGTGCCGGTACTTGGCGAGCAGCGCCGAGAAGTCCGCCGTCGGATCGACCAACCGAACGCCGGCCGTGCCGGCCACCGCGGCCCGCACGGCGTCCGGATCGCTCAGCCCCTGCAAGGCCACCACATGCAATCCCGGCCCGAGCACAAGCTCGCGCAGGAACGGCACGCTGTCCGCCGCCAGCGCATCTCCTAAAGTCAGCACCTCCTCTGGCGCCTTGCTGTTCGGCTCGGCCGGCGGCAGGCCGAGGCTGGCGCGCTGCGCCGCCAGCAGGGGGGCGTCGAGCGCCGTGGCGACCAGCGCGCGGTTTTCCCGCTGCGTCCGGGCGGACGGCACGAAGGCGGCCGGCATCTGGTAGCCGGCGATGCTTCCCTTCGCCTTCAGCCCGGTCAGCGTGGCGGCGAGGTCCTCCTGCCGCCGCAGCGCCGCCTCGTCGTCCGCCGCCTGCACCAGCAGGAACTGTGCGGCGGTGGTGGCGCCGATCAGCCGTTGGATCTCGTCCTGCTCGTGCCTCAGCTCCACCGAGACCGCCTGCAACCGCCGGACGTCATCGTCGGCCGACAGCCGCGCCAGCCCGACCGCTCCGGCCAGCACGCAGCCCAGCACAAGAACGAGGCGCACGCCACGCCAGCGCCGCGCCTCCCAGAAGCTCCACAGGCCCGTCGCGGCGCGCAGCATCAAGGCGCCGTGCGTCAGCCGTCGCGCCCGGTCGAGCGAGGGCAGCCACAGCACCACCGTCAGGAAAGCGCCCACCAGCCCGATGATCGAGAAGGCGGCGATCTGCCGGAGCCCCGGAAAGGGCGCCAGCATCAGCGCCGCGTAGCCGATCAACGTGGTGACCAGCCCCAGCGCGATGCCCGGCAGCACGTGGCGCAGCCGGTCGCTCGGGCTTCCCGACAAGGGGTCGAACAGGCTGGCGCTGTAATGCAGGCTGTAGTCCACCGCCACGCCGATCAGGCTGGACCCGAACAGCAGCGCCGCCACATGCAGCTCGCCGAACAGCAGCAGGCTGCCGCTCAGCCCGACCGTCATCCCGACGCCCAGGGCCAGCAGATTGTGCAAGAGCGGCCCCGGCCGGCGGAACGCCAGCCCCACCAACAGCATGGTGCCGACCAGCGACAGCGTGCCGAGCGTGGACGCCTCGGTGATCGCGGTCTTGGAGCCGGCATGCGCGAAGAACACGGCGCCCAGCCGTTTCACCGTGACGCCCGGCATGTCCCGAACGGCGGCGTCGAAGGCGCCGACCAGCCGGTCCTGCAAGTCCAGCTCGAACGGTTCGCCGGCGAGCACGGCGCTGACCAGCACCCAGGTCGTGCCGTTCTCGGTGACGCTGAGCATGCCCTCGTCGGGGGTGAGGCGCGACAGCGGGAAGGGCAGGTTGGTGAGGAAGGAGGGCAGCAGCAGGAACGGGTCGGTGCGCAGCAGCCCGGCGTCGACGAGCCCGGCGAAGCCGAACGCCTGGGACAGCGCGCGGGTGGCGACCTCCTCCCCCTTGCCGGCCGTCAGGAGCGCCCGGTCGCCATCGCTGAGCAGGCTTTGGCGATGGGGGAAGTAGAGAGCCCCCAGCCGCTTCAGCCGGTCGACGTCGATGCCCTCGCCGATCCGTTCCACCTGCCCCGTGGCCAGAAGGGCGTCGCCAAGCGTCGTCGCCGCCCTGCGGGCGGTTTCGCGATCGGCGTGCCCGACCAGCGCCAGCACCCGGCGACCCAGCGCCTTGGTCACCGCGTCGTTGGCGCGCTGCAGAACGGGGTCCTGTTCCTCGCGCGGCAGCAGGGCCAGCAGATCGGTGCGGAAGCCCAGCCCGTCGTGGAGGCGCAGCGCGAGATAGCCGCTGGCCAGCAGAACGAGCGCGAGCCAGAGCAGCGCCCCCAGCCGTCTCACGGACGGCCCGCCGAGGCCAGCAGCGCGGCCTCGTCCGCCGTCGGCGGCTCCGCCTTCAGGAGCTGGTCGCGGAAGGTCAGGCGGTCGCGGTCGCCGTCGGGCTTGACGATGTCCACCTCGTCCACGAAGCGCCCGCCGCGCACGTCGATGGCGCGGATCGGCATGGTCGGGTCGTCGGCCCGGCGCGGCGTCAGGTGGAGGGTCCAGGCGTCGGCACCGCCCCCGCGCTCCACCGCGAACATGTCCTCCAGCGCCTTCCAGTCTCCGGTCAGCGCGCCGCCCAGCATGGTGTAGAGCTTCGACATGAAGGGCAGGCGCGCGGCGGGAAGGCGCATGGTTTCGTTGCCCTTCACCTCCTGCACGAGACCGGCGGGGCTCATGACGGTGGTGACGGCGAAGGGGGTTTCGGTGCGCCAGATCAGCCCGCGCCCGGGCACCAGGGCGAAGCGGCCCTCGCTCTTCAGCGGCGCCTGGAAGCCCTTGAGGAAACGTTCCTGCACGAAGGCGCCGCGCAGCACCTGCCCCTCGCTCAACGTCTCGGCGGCCAGCGTCTCGGCAACAAGCACCGGGACAGCGGCCAGCAGCGCCAGGAGGAAAACGACGATGCGCGTCACAGCAGAGCCCTCACCTTGTCCGTGAACACCGCGGGGCATTCGAAGCACAGCTCCGCCCCGTCCTCCTTCACCGCGAGCTGCACGGTGCGCGCCTTGGTCAGCAATTCGCCGCTCGACTCGTCGTGGATGCGGTAGTCGATGCGGATGCGGTTCTCGTACTCGACCAACGTGGCCGTGATCCTGATCGACTGGCCGAAGCGGATCGATCGCACATACTTCACATGGAGGTCGACGATGGGGAACACGTATCCCGACGACGCCATCTCCGGGTAATTGTAACCGATGCGGTCGAGCAGCGCGCAGCGCGCCTGCTCCAGGTACCGGGCGTAGTTGCCATGCCAGACCACCTGCATGGGGTCCAGGTCGTAGAACTGCGCGCGGGTGCTGACCTCTGCCGAAATCATGGGGCGATCCCCTCCACGCCGATGGAGCCGGAGGACAGCGTCTCGTCCCCGCAGCGGTACTCGAAGGTCAGGCGTCGCCGTGCCGGGGCATGGCGCAACGCCAACGTCACCAGCGTGTCCGGAACGGTGACGCGCCGGAACTTCACCTGGAGCGACTGCGCCGCCTCGATCCCGAGGCCGAGATGCGTGTTGGCGAACATCACCGCCCAATCGATCTGTGCGACACCCGGCACGATCGGCATGCCGGGGAAATGACCATCGAGCTGCGCAAGGTCGCCGGGAATGAAGAGGTCCAGTTCCACCCCGTCGGCAAGCGGCCGGACGGCGCAGACGTCGGGGACGGTCGGCCGGGGCCCAGCGGTCTCAAACAAGGCGATCTCAGACAGGGCGGCCTCCTCGAACAGGGCGGCGATGTCGGCATGCCGACGCTTGCCCAGCGCGCCATCCGGCAAACGGCTCACGAAGCGCCAGCGGCGCGGCAGGCCGGCGGGCTCCAGGACGGCGGACAGTTCCCTCCGCAGCAGACGGCCGAAGCGGAAGGCGCCGAGGTCCGCCAGGCGGGCCGCGCCCTCGGCGCTCGGCGCCACGACGGCGCAGAGCTGCTCCAGCGTCAGAACGGCGGCATCGGCCACCAGGGGGGACCGGCGCAGCTGCGCCTCCACCTCGGGCAGGCTGACGCGCTTGCCCTCCACCTTCGCGATCCGGTCGGCGCGGCCAAGGACGCGGAAGCCGCCGTCCCCGGCCATCTCCACAAGGTCCGAGCCGACATGCTCCCGACCCTCCACATGCGTCGCTCCGACCCGCAGGCGACCGTCCGGGGTGCGTCCGGCGACGACGCCGGGCAATGGGCGCCAGGATGGATCACCGGCCTCGCGGCGGCGGTGGGCGATGGCTCCGGTTTCGGTGCTGCCGAAGATCTCGGTGACCGGCGTGCCGAAGATCGCCGCCGCCTCGCGCGCAGCGGACTCCGGGAGAGGGGCTCCGGCCGACAGCACCAGCGCCGGACGCCGCGACGGCGGCAGCGGCGCGATGCCCGCCAGCCGGGTCAGGTGCGCCGGGCTGGTGACCAGCACGGACCCCGCGTCGAGCGCGGCCAGCGCCGTCTCCCACAGCTCGTGCATGGCGCTGGCGAAGGGGCGGCCGGTGACCAGCGGCCACAGCAGGCGGAAGTTCAGACCGTAGACGTGCTGGTGGGGGACCGTGGCGTGCACGCGAGCGGTTGGCCCGGCGAGCCGTCCGAGCACGGCCTCGGTCGCCAGCGCTTCGGCCTCCAGCATGCCGAGGGTGCGAACCACCCGCTTCGGCTCGCCGGTCGAGCCGGAGGTGAAGAAGGTCAACGGCGTCCCAGGGTCGAGCGGGGCCAACGCCATCCCCTCGCCACCCGGCCGCAGATCGCCGCCGACCGGCACGGCCCCGTCCGCGGTCAGGGCGGCCAGCGTTCCCGGCTGGGCGTTGGGCGGTATCGTCACCTCGGCGCCGGCGTGCAACAGCGCCAACAACCCCACCGCGCCCCAGTAACCGTCCGCCGCGACCAGGAGCCCGCGCCGGCACCCCTTCAGCCGTGCCGCGTTGCCGGCCACGTCGGCGCGGAAGCGGGCGAAGGTGACGCCGACGGCAACCGGAGCGTCGTCCGGCCGCCCCACGGCGAGCAGACAGGAAAGCGGGATGGCGGTCATGCCCCGGCGTGCCTCCGGCGCATGGAGCGGCGGACCAGGACTTCGCCGCCGAACAACAGGCCCATGACGATGTAGGCGAGGAGCCCGGTCCACAGCGCCCACGCCTCGTCGCTGCCCCACAGGGCCAGCGCCCCGGCGACGACGGCGTTCGACACCAGCCAGACGGTCCACACCACGGTGACGGTGCGGCAGTAGGCCTGACCCGCCGGCGGCAGGTCGGGCTCATGAAGACGGGCGAACCGCTCGACGAGGCTGGGCGGGCGCAGCAGCGAGGCGCCGAACACCGCCGCGGTGCCAAGGCTGAGTGCCACCGGATAGGCCTTGGCTGCCAACACGCCATCGAGCGCGGCGAGCACGCCGACCAGGACCGCCGCCGCCGCCAGCGGCAGGCGCCAGACCCGCGCCGCAGGCGAAGAGCAAATGGCGAAGCGCGCGCCGATCAGCGCCAGGGCCACCGCCACGAAGGCCAGCGGCGGCACCAAAGCCCGCCCGCCATAGACCAGCACGGGATAGAGGGCTCCGGCGACGACCAGGGCCGCGACGCCGAACGGGGGCAGCCTATTCCTGGAGGAGGGCATGCACACGGTCGAGAACATCGCCGACCGTGCGGACGCTCTTGAACTCCTCGGGCTTGAACTTGCGGCCGGTCAGTTCCTGCAGCTTCACCACGAGATCGACCGCGTCGATGCTGTCGAGGTCGAGATCCTCGAACAGCCGCGCCTCGCGGGAAATCTTCTCGGGCGGCACCTCGAACATGTCTTCGAGATAGCTCTGGAGGCGCGCGTAAATTTCATCCTGCGTCAGCATGGCCCTTACTCCGCACGCTGGGATTGAATGAAGCGGGCGAGGGAGCGCACGTTGGCGAAGTGCTGCTTCACGTCGTCGGTCACGGACTCGATCTTGATGCCGTAAGCCTTGCGCAGAGCGACGCCCAGTTCCAGTGCGTCGATGGAATCGAGGCCCAGCCCGTCGTTGAAGAGCGGTTCCTCGCTGTCAATCTCTTCTGGGGCAATGTCTTCCAGCTTGAGCGCGTCAACAATCAAGGTCTTCAACTCACGTTCAAGCTTTTCCATCGGCCAACCGTTCCGCAAAATAATCCTCCAAGCTGCGCACCAACTTTCTGGCCGCCAGCGAGCGGTACTGATAGCCGAGCAACCCGGTAACGTCCAGACGATCCCCTACCATGACGCGAAAAATCGGTCGGCGCGGCGGGATCATCCACCATTTTTCGCCCTTTATGAGCGTGGGCGGATCGCAGGTTATCGTGACCGGTTGCACCTCGGCTTCCAGCAGGGTCGCCAGATTGGCGAAGCCGCGGCGGAAGCGGACCGGCTCGCCGGGGACGGTGCGGGTGCCTTCGGGGAAGATGATGATTCCGTCGCCGGCCTCCAGCGCGGCGCGGCAGGCGTCGAGCAGCGCCTCGGGATCGAGGTCGTTGCGGATGTAGCCGGCGCCGCGCACCATGCCGCCCAGCCAGCGGCTCTCCCACAACTCCTTCTTCACGATGCACTGCGCGCGCGGCATCAGCGCCATCAGAAGCACCACGTCGAGCAGCGAGGGGTGATTCGCCACCACCAGCTTGCCGCGCCCGTCGCGCAGGCGCTCGGCGCCCTCGACCTCCACGTCGATGACGCGCAGCACACGCAGCATCCGGATGTAGAAGCGGAAGATGAGATGGACGAGGTGTTGGCAGCGCTGGCGCCGGACCGCGCCCGCCGGGCTGGTCAACGCCACCAGCGGAAAGACGGTGGGCGCCAGGATCGCGCCGCCGCCGAACAGGAAGGCGAAGGCGAAGCCGGTGGCCGCGCGCCGCCACAGCTTGTCCAGACAGCTAGTCAGCACGGTGCCACACCCAGTCGAGCCGCGCCCCGTGCGAGGTTGCCCGGGGCGCTCCGGACAGCAGGAATCGCATGAAGTCGAGCGCCGTGGACGCCGCAGGCGGCGCTCCGGTCGTCGGCGCGCACTGCAGCGCAAGCCCTTCGCCTTCTCCATCCGCGGGGCCGAGCGCCAGGGCGACCGCCAGAGGCAGGGCTTCGTCGGTTGCGGTGTGGAAGGGCGCGTACTCGTCAGGCATCGGCGCGTCGGCGTAGAGCAGCAGCACCGGCTCCGAAGGAGTTTCGGCCACGCTGGCGGCGGCTTCCAAGAGTCCGAAGCCGAAGCTGTCGGGACCGGCGGCCAGCGCCGTGTGGCCGCGGCGGTTGCCGGTGTGGATGGACAACACCCCGGCCAGACCGTGATGCACGGACAGGCTGAACTCGGCCGGCGACGGCAACTCGCCCTGCCGCAGCGAATCGATGATGCCGACGGTCCGCGCCAGTTCCCCGTGGCCGGAGGCGAGGACGTAGCGCGCCGTGCGCGCCGCGTCGCCGCAGGCCAGCGCGGCGGCGATCAGCTTCTGCCCGATGGGCGAGGCGCGCCGGCGCAGCATCATGGGGAGCGCCGGCGGCGGGGCATCGTCGGGCATGGCGGGCGCGCCCGCCCAGTCCCGCCACGCGGCCCGAGTGTTGCGGTCCGGTGCCCAGGCACACCAGCCGCGGATGGCGACACGCAGGGTTTCAGTCATGGTGCGGGCCGGACTCAGTGTTTGGCTTGGCGCAGGCGCCGTTCGATCTCGTCTTCCAACGCGCGCACCAACTTGTTGTAAGCGTGATGAACGGTTTCACCATGCTCCCGCAGGTTGGTCGTGGACACATGATCGATGGTGTAACTTTCATGCGAATACCGGATTTCGACGACCGCCTCGTGGTCCTTCCATGCCTTCGTCGCCAGAATCTCACCGGGCGCCTTCCACTCCGCGGACCAGCCGCGGTCGGTCGCCGCCTCCATGATCGTCCGTTGGAGCGCCGCGGCGGGCAGGTCGCGCGATGCCGCCGGGATGGGGTGGTCGGTTACCCTGTAGATGGGTTGCCGACGGCTGCAGCCGCCGAGCACCGCGACCGTCGCGAGAATTAGGAAAAGTGCGCGGATACCGGTCTTCGAAATCATGTCCTGCCGTTTTCGGACGCCATGGGGGCGAGTCGGGACCCTATCATGACAGGGCCACGTTGTGGATAGAGGCGTGCATCAATTTTGCGGTGCGGTGGCCGGCGTGGGCAGGCGGTTGCCGGTCTTGCCGTCGATGGCCGGCTTTGGAGGGCGTGGGGCGGCCACCGCCCGGGGCGGGGGGCAGCCGCGGTGCGGTCTGGTCATCAGGGCCGGGCATGCCTGGGCGCGCGCGTCGGCACCGCTTGGCAGGGCGCGCCGTGTGTCGGACACCCATGCGGCCACGTCCTGCGTCACCCGATCGCCGTCCAGCGTGCGCATCAGCAGGTGCCGCCCCTTCGGGTAGAGCGCGATGCGCGTGTCCGGCGGCAGCGCCCTGGCCAATGCCGCCACCCCGTCGCGCGGCACATGCACATCCAGGTCGCCCAGCATCAGCAGCACCGGAACGTCCACCTTGCGCGCCTCGAAACGGGCATCATGCATCAGGTCCACGATGCCGGCCAGCGTCTGGAAGCGCGTCCGATGGATGATCAGAGGGTCCTCGCGCATGCGCCGCAGAACCACCGGATCGTCGGTGGAGGGGGTGGCCACCCGAAGCGGCGGCACCGTCATGTCCGGCACCAGCGAACCGAGGATCATGGCCGCATCCAGCGTCACCGTCGCCCGAAAGCCGGTGCCCCAGACCGCCGGAGCGGACAGCACGATGCCGGACAGCAGTCCCCGCTCCGCCCGCGCCGCCGCCAGAACGACGACCGCACCGCCCATGCTTTCGCCAAGCAGATAGACGGGCACGCCGGGATGGCGTTCGCGCGCCAGCCTGGACAGCGCAACGACATCGTCGGCCATGCGTTCTCCGCCGTACCAATGACCGCGTTCCATGGCCTTTCCGAAGCCGCGCTGGTCGATGGCGTAGGTGGCGATGCCTGCCTGCGCCCACAGCCGTGCCGGCCGGTCGAACGCGAGGCCGTAATCGTTCATGCCGTGGACGGCGACGATCACCGCGCGCAACGCGCTCTCCGCCTGCCAGGTGTGAAGCGGTATCGGCGCGCCGTCATTCGCGATCATCGCCCCGCCCGTCAGCACTGGAGTGGCGGTCACGGCCGGCGGTGGGGGCGGTGGATCGGCGGTGCAGGCGCCGGTCAGCGCCGTCGCCGCAAAGGCCGCCGCCAGCAACAGCCGACGCCGCATCGCTCACTCCTCGTCTTCCGTATCCGTCCAGGCATCGCTGCGGCCGCAAGGCCCATGCCGGCCGCTCTACTTGGCGCCCAATTTGACCACGGTTCCCTTGAGCGCCACGCCTGCCATGATGTTGCCAGCGCCGCACATGTATTCTGTGTTGCTGTTCGTCTCCGTGTTCTTGTAATTGCTTTTGATGTTGATCACCGCATCACCGCCCTGTTTGCGGGCGCGCTCCTGCAGTTCCAGAACGGCGCTTAGGAAGACCCACTCGCAAGCCTCCTGATCGGATTTGTTGAAGGCGTTGGTCTTCTTGTTGGTCGCCCATTCGCCGAGGTTGGAAACTGGCTTGGGGTGCTTCTGCTCACCGAAATAGAGCCTCACGCCCCTGTCCAACTTATCCTGAGCTGCGGCTGTGCTGAGCGCAGCCTCCACCGGGAACATGAGGCGCTCATCGCGGGCCAGTGCCGGAAAATTAGCAGTAACGATTGTCGCAATCAGCGTTAGTGCGGCGGTGCGGTTCACGAATCCTCTCAGGGTGGGAGTTTCTCATAGGGCGCTCTATTTTAAGGAGAGCCGCTGGCTATGCAACCGCTTTCAAGGGTTTCGGTTGGCAAGCGCACCAGCCTGGGCGACTTGCCACAGCGCATGCGACTGACCTGCTCCCCAAGTTTCCTCCGCTCAGAGTGGGAGTCCTCTCATGTGATGCCCTGAGCGGGCGTTGATGGCAACCGGGGCATGCCCCACCCCCGCTTCGGTGAGAGCGAACAGAATGTGATGAATGTCCTGTATGATCCGTCTTTGTTCCGCATCCACAAGGTCGAGAAAGTGGCTGGCCTCCTGTCGAAGCTCGGCCTCACGGGCCGTATGAAGCTGCATGATCGGAAAAAGCTCGAACGTCAGCAACGGAGCAGCGATGAGCAGGAGGAAAGGCAGCAGTCGGTTGGCTTTTTTCGAGGCGCTGGCTTCTGTAAGGACTTCAGCAATTCCTGCCTCCAAGGTTCGCCCTTTTCTTCCCTGGAGCATTATGTGGAAATACGTCGATGTGTAACCATATAAAAATTCCGCCACCCAAAGGGTAGTCGTCGGCATGTGCCTTGAGGCAGAGCTGCCAATCCTGATCAAAGCCGTCTCTACTGGCTTGCTACTCTAAATCCGGAGGAGCGTTACCCTGTGGGGCTCAGTATTCACTCCGGCAAGCTCGCAAAACTTTTTTGAGAAGTTGTTTTGCTTTCCAGCGCTGGATTATGTTTCCATGGCGCAGCACCATCTCGCCATAATTCTTCGCCATGGAAGAAAAACACAGGATGCCTTCTTTTTGGGCATTCTCGTCGGCGCATGCATACTGAACCTGACGGAGGCATAGGTAAGCGGTCCGGCACCCATCGAGCGCTATGCTTGGAGGAAAATCGACCATCGTGCCGAGCCTTGTAGAAGGAATATTGAACAAATTTTGCGCAAGATAACCAGGACGGCGGCGAGCGATTCTGCATGGTTCGCGTTTTCAGGTGAATGACCCCATGATCGCTACCTCTTGAGCTGCAATGCCGGCCATCGCCCCACCGCGAGCCGCTCGTTATGAACAGGTGCGTGTGGAGGCGCATATTCAACTCCGGCGCATCGGGTGGCTCCAGCGAAAGAGCGTCGTGTGATCAGGCCATCGGCTCCAAGCGGTGCTCCGGCCGGGACACCGCATCTCAGCCCGTCATCCTCCTGACCATGTCGAGACGCACGTGACGGGCGCCGCATCCCCTCCCGGATCGTTATCGCCGCGGCCAGCAGGACCCGCGCGCCACGGCGGAATTTTGGCAATGCAATGGCGCGCTTCACATCGACGCCCACATCATTGCAGCCATGCTCGCGAATCCCCGGCCAACCGGAGCACTCCATCGTGACGGGCTCGTGCCTGCCGCGGCGCCCCTTGGTCGAGACAATCCACCCGGAGGAGACACCATGTCGCACGGAGCAACGCCGCAGACCACCGAAACAGCCAACCTCCAGGGCGGTGCTTGGCAGTTCGTCGACAAATCGCCGGACGTGAGCGGCCTGATGCTGATGAACGTCCAGAAGGACAACAAGGAACAGGTCGCCTACACAGCGACATTCGACGATATGGCCCCTGTCGCAGTGAAAGTCTCCCAACTCGCCACCAACGCGCAGCACCTGTACGTCTATGCCAACCCCACCGTGGTCAATGGGACGGGCAAGGAATGGACCGGCATGCAGACCAGCCTGGTCTCCAGCAACCACGTCACCGCCGACGGCGTCCATCCGCCGTTCGCCCACTTCCATGAAAAGGAACCCGCGACGCCGAACTGGACCACCCCGACGCTCGGCCCCTTCACCGTCATCGGCGGCGGCAACAGCACCAAGGGCGTCGTCCCTGGCGGCCCACACGGGCTGACCGGTGCGGACGAGTTGTACGCCAATGGAACGCTCGGCGCGGGCGAAACGGCACAGTTCCAGAACCTGGGCATTCATCAGTTTCCCTACTCGGTGAACCAGGGACAGGCGCAGGGCGGCGAGTTCTACATCGTTCACACGCCCAACCACCTGCCCATCCACACCAGCCTCACCTACGCCATGCCGAGCCTGCAATCGGTCACCGAGGGCGACGGGAACGACAACGGCCTCACCGGCAACGCCAACAACAACCTGCTGTTCGGTTATGGCGGCAACGACGGTCTCTTCGGGGGGCTCGGCCGCGACGTGCTGGCGGGCGGCACCGGGTTCGACCTCCTGAAGGGCGAAGAGGGCGACGACTGGCTGTTCGGCGGCGCCAACGAAGACACCCTGGTGGGCGGCAAGGGCAAGGACCTGCTGGACGGCGGGGCCGGCAAGGACGTCGCTTCTTATGAGGGCGAGGAGGCGGCTGTGACCGTCAACCTGTCGGGGCCGATGACGGCCGGGTTCGTCACGGCGAAAGTGGGCGGTGTCGACGAGGACATCCTGGTTAACATCGAGGACATCTGGGGCGGGCTCGGCGACGATGCACTCACCGGCGACGCCAAGGACAATTTCCTCAAGGGTGGCATCGGTGCCGACACCCTCAGCGGCGGCGACGGCAACGACCGCCTGCAGGGCGATCCCGGCAAGGACGTCCTGAACGGCGGCTTCGGCACGGACTACGCGGTGTTTTCGGACAACCTGTCCGCGTATGAGATCAAGACCACTGGCACCGAGACGACCGTCAGTTACAAATCCGACGCCGGGAACGTGGACGTTCTGTCTGGAGTCGAGTTCCTGTCCTTCGCCGACCAGACGATCGCGACGCCGAAAGACCCTTCTGCCAACGCTCCCTTCGTGCCCGACCCGAACCCGCCCACCAAGGCGCCTCCGGGGGCGAACATGATCAACGGCACGGCGGGGAACGACCCCAGCCTGACCGGCACCGGCAACGCCGACGGCATCCTGGCGGGCGGCGGCAACGACACGGTTGACGGCAAGGGCGGGGACGACTTCGTATCGGGCGGTGACGGCAACGACGTGATCCAGGGCGGCACGGGATACGACCTGATCCGCGGCGGCCAGGGGCAGGACACGATCCATGGCGGCGCGGGAGCCGACATCATCTACGCGGACTCCGGGAACGACCAGCTCTGGGGCGACGGGGGGGCGGACCAGCTCTGGGGCGGCCTCGGCGCCGACACGCTGAACGGTGGTGGTGACGACGACCTCATCGTCGGCGAGAAGGGCGACGACCTGCTCAACGGCGGGGCCGGGGTGGACGTGTTTGGGTTCTGGCCAGGCGATGGCAAGGACACGGTGACTGGGTTCGAGACCGGCGATAGCTTGGTCTTCAAGAATTTGACCGCCGCCGACGTCACCGTCACCATGAGCGCCAGCAACACCGTCTTCACCTGGGCCACCGGCAGCGTAACGGTCAAGGCAACGAGCGGCATGGCCGAGGGAACCGACTACTTCTTCGGCGGGTAGGGCCATCCTGGCTCGATGAACTGTTCCGCCGCATTTCCGGTGAGTTCGCGCGTGCCGAGCCGCGTCGGCAG
>NZ_JACCJY010000048.1 GCF_014596085.1 Azospirillum tabaci | reverse complement strand
CCGCGGCGAGCGCAGCGCGTCGCCGGGAAAGCGCGGGTTGCCCGCCCAGACCAGCCCGACCCGCAGCCCCGACCCGTCCGCCAGCCGCCCGCTCCAGGAGGCGGCGCGTTGCGGATCAGGTTGCAGATAGGGCACGGCGGTGGGCACCTCGTCCAGCCTGGTGCCGAAGGCGCGGGGCAGGCTCATCAGCGGGCATTCCAGATCGAAATCCGGCAGCGGATCGCCGCGGGCGACCAGCCGCTCCACTCCCGGCAGATCCGACAGCGCGCTGATCAAGGGTCGCTGCACCTCCAGGATCACCCGCGCGCCACGCTCCGCCACCAGCGGGACGTACCGGGCGAACTGAAGGGTGTCCCCCAACCCCTGCTCGGCGTAGAGCAGGATGGTGCGCCCGGCGATGTCGCCGCCGATCCACGTGGGCTGGGCGAAACGGCGCCAGGGCGGTTCCGCCCGTGAGTCGTGGCGGCGCCAGTCGAACTCCGGCCAGCCGCCGTCGTAATCCCCGGTCAGCAGCCGGGCGAATCCGCGGTTCCAGCGCATCCCGGCGTCGCCGGGTCGCGCCTCCAGCACCCGATCGAAGTCGGCCAGAGCCTCCACCGGCCGGGCCATGGCGAGCAGCGCACCGCCGCGCGCCGACCATAGGGACGGTCCGGAAAAGCCGCGCCCCTCCGCCATGGCGAAGGCTTCCAGCGCCTCGTCGAAGCGGCCCTGCCCGGCGAGCAGCGATCCAAGATTCCCCCAAGCCGCGCCATAGCCGGGGGCGAGGTCCAGCGCCGCACGGTAGGCGGCCTCCGCCGCGTCCCAACGCTTCTGCGCGGCGCAGGAGGAGCCGAGCATCATTTGAGCCGCCGGCGATCCCGGCGCCAGCGCGGCGGCGCGGCCGGCCAGCCGCTCCGCCTCACCCGCGCGTCGTTCGGCCAAAGCCGTTTCGGCAAGGTTCACCAAGGCGTCGGCCGAGGCCGGGAGCAGCGCCAGCGCCCTCTGCGCCGAACGGGCGGCCTCCGGCACCCGGTTCAGGTCGCGCAGAGCGCCGGCCCGACTGGCGTGGGCGTCGGCCAACAGCGGATCAAGCCGCAGAGCGCGGGCATAACCGGCCTCCGCCCCCGCCGCGTCGCCCATGGTCTGAAGCGCGCCGGCCAGGTTCGATTGCCCGCTTGCCGAATCGGGGCGCAGCGCCAGCGCCCGGCGCAACAGGCGCACCCCGTCCGCCGGACGCCCCGTCTGCGCGTGAAGCACGCCCAGAAACTGGGCGGCGTCGGGCTGTTCGGGATCGGCCTCCAAAATCCGTCCGTAGAGCGTGGCCGCTTCGGCCAGACGGCCCGACTGGTGGTGGTCGATGGCGGCCAGAAGCGCCTCGATGATTGTCGCCATGGGAAGTGACCAAGGGTGTGAGGGGTACTGGAAGCCGATGGATCGTGCGGGCCCGCTGCCGGATTTGTCACAAGTCCTGCCAATCCCGCAACCCACCCACGAGGAGCCCCGCGTTGCATTTCACTTTTGCAAAATTTATGCTGCACTCCATGCCCCGGAGCATACCGGAGTATTCAGCGCGAGGGCCGCGTCCCGCCTATGAAAAGCACTTTGCCGATGAGAAGCACGTTGAACGTCTGCGCGCTCGCCCTTACCTGCGCCCTCGTCCCAGCGGTCCTGACCGTTGGACCCGCCGGGGCCAGCGACAAGCCCGCCGGTGGCGGCGGGTGCCCGTGGGCGCAGGATGTCAAGCTGGACCTCAACGGCAAGACCCTCACGCTGAACCAGGACGCCTTCTCCGCGAAGGGGGAGCCGCTGGACCTTGAGGGCTATCAGATCTTCCCGCTGCTCGACCAGTTGAAACTGCGCATCCTCGGGCCGCGCGGGCAGGAGTGGGAAGCGGGGCTGACCCGCCTGTCCGGCGGCAAGCGCTGCCAAGCCTTCTATGTCGGCAAGCCCTTCCAGGTGTCCGACGAGACGGGCGACCACAACAGCCTCATCCTGGTCCGCTGACACCAGCGCCCGTCGCCGCGTTTGGCCCGGCCCGCCAGCGGTCGCGCCGGATCCGGTAGAGGACGTGCCGCTTCAGGCGGTGACCGTCGGGAACGCGGGGGTGGTCGAAATCGCCCGCCGCGTCGCGCTCCATCCCCAGCCGTTCCATGACCCGCTGCGACCGCCGGTTCGCCGGCACAGTGAAGGCCACGATTTCGTCCAGGCCGACCGTGCCGAATCCGTGGGTCAGCGCCAACCCGGCGGCCTCCGTCGCCAGCCCCTGCCCCCAATGGGCGGGGTCGAGCCGCCAGCCCACCTCGACGGCGGGGGCGAAGGGCGCGTCCCAGGTCACGCGGGCCAACCCGACGAAGCCGATGAAGGGGCTGTGCCCGGGCCGCTCCACCGCCCAAAAGCCGAAGCCGTGCCGGTCGAAATGCTCGCCGATGCGCTGGATCGCCGCGTCGCTGGCCGCCCGGTCGGGAAGCGGCAGCAAATGCTCCATCAGCGCGGGATCTTGCGACAGCGTGTAGAAAGCGTCGCCGTCCCCGTCGCGCCAGGGGCGCAGAATCAGCCGGGGCGAGGTGAGGATGGCCGGAGTCGTCATCGCACCGCGTCCGTCAGGGCTCGGGCGGCGTCGCGAGGGCGGCCAGCAGCGCCATCAGCGCCGGGTCCCCTTCCGGCACCAGCCGGAAGAGGTTGGCCGCGGCCAGGGTGACGCCGCCGCCCGGCGCGGGGGTGAGCCCGGACAGGGCGAAGAGACGGTCCTGCTGGACCCGCTCCGCCTCCAGCTCCGCGGCCTTCAGGCACCGGTAGAGGGCGTCGTCCTCGCCCTTCGCCCGGCGGCGGACGGCGCGCAGCGGACGGACCACCTCGTCGCGCCAGGAAGCGACCGCGGAATCGATCCGCGCCAGTTCCACAGCCGGCAGCTCTGCGTTGCAGGCCATGCCCGCCCAGGCGGCGAACAGGAGGACGTTCACATCCTGGCCGAGCCGGTCCTGAAGGTCGAGGCAAGCGGCGGGCACGCCGGGCCGCCCGTAGACGGCGAGCGAGAAGTCCCAGAACGGGTTTTCCGACATCGCCGTGCCTGCCTCCCTTCTGGCCCCCCGCTCAGTCGCCCAGGCTGATGCCCAGGCCGCGGGCGGTCTTGACCATGGCGCCGTCCAGTTCCACGCAGGCGTATTTGGCGATGGCCTCGGTGATCGGCACGTCGATGACGCCACGGTCCGACCAGGCGACCATGCGGTCGAACTTGCCCTCGGCGATCAGGTCCACGGCGTGCACGCCGAAGGCCGAGGCGACCAGACGGTCGCGCGGGCTGGGCATGCTGCCGCGCTGGACGTGGCCCAGGACGGTGACGCGGGTCTCCGCCCCGGTCGCCTCGGCGATCTTCTCGCCGATGTAGTCGCCGATTCCGCCGTAGCGCTTCTGGCCGCCCTGGAAAAGCTTCTGCACGCCCGTGCCGTCCACGGTCTTCACCGCCTCCGACACCACGACCAGGGCGAAGTTGCGGCCCGTCGAGCGCACCTGCTTGATCTTCTGGGCGATCTTCTCGATGGAATAGGCGATCTCGGGGATCAGCACCACGTCGGCGCCGCCGGCGATGCCCGCGGCCAGAGCGATGTGGCCGGCATCGCGGCCCATCACCTCCAGCACCATGACGCGGGCGTGGCTGGCCGCGGTCGGCTGGAGCCGGTCGAGCGCCTCGACCGCCACGCCGACGGCGGTGTCGTAGCCGACCGAGACCTCGGTCAGGCCGAGATCGTTGTCGATGGTCTTGGGGATGCCGACCATCTGGAAGCCGCCCTTGTCGGCCAGCTTCTTCAGGATGGCGAAACTGCCGTCGCCGCCGATGCCGATCAGCGCGTCCAGCCCCAGCTCGCGGTAGCCGCCGATGATCTCGTCCGACCGGTCCTTCTGCGTGCCGTCGGCCATCGGGTAGGCGAAGGGGTCGCCGCGGTTGGTCGTGCCGAGGATCGTGCCGCCCATGCGCATCATGTTGCCGTCGACCTGCGGCAGGTCGAGCACCTGGTACTGCACCGGCCGCTGCAGCAACCCCTGGGTGCCTTCCTTGATGCCCAGGACCTGCCAGCCGTAGGTCAGGACGGCCCGGTGGACCACCGCGCGGATGACCGCGTTCAGCCCGGCGCAGTCGCCGCCGCTGGTGAGAATGCCGATGCGCTTGCCTGCTGTCATGGATGACTGTCCCGTGTCGTCTGGAACCGCTGCGAAAGGTAGTCATACCAGAACGTTGCTTCACCGCAATGGTTCTGGTCCTCCGAGGATATTACATTCCGGCAACCGGATTATAACCCTGCGAAGAATGCGTGGTTTCGCACTGCCGTTGCGCCGGAAATCTGGTATAGTCCCCGCCGCTCAGCCAGCGGGCCTCGCGCGTATGAACGAACAAGAGATGCTGAAGGAAAAACTGGCCACGCTTCGCAGCGAGCATCGCGACCTCGACGACGTGATCGCCCGACTGCACGAACGTGCGCCGTTCGACCAGCTTCAGATGCAACGTCTGAAGAAGCGCAAACTCGCGCTCAAGGACCAGATCACGGTTCTGGAAAGCCGCATGCTGCCCGACATCATCGCCTGATACCGCTTTTCGGCGGAGAACGCGGCCAGGCGCATCGCGTCGCGCTGGACTTCGCGCGCGCGCTTTCTATAATGCGCCGCTTTCCGGACCTAGAGGAAAGCGCGCGCCGTGTCCGCATCCATCGCCGCCACCACCGACCGCAAGCCGCTGGTCGGCATCATCATGGGCAGCCAGTCGGACTGGACCACCATGAAGCACGCCGCTGAGACGCTGACGGCGCTCGGCGTCCCGCACGAGGTCCGGATCGTCTCCGCCCACCGCACCCCGCAGCGCCTCGTCGAGTACGCCACCACCGCCCGCGACCGCGGCCTGAAGGTGGTCATCGCCGGAGCCGGCGGCGCCGCCCACCTGCCGGGCATGGCCGCCTCGATGACCCCCCTGCCCGTCTTCGGCGTCCCGGTGGAAAGCCACGCGCTGAAGGGCATGGACAGCCTGCTGTCGATCGTCCAGATGCCCGGCGGCGTTCCGGTGGGCACGTTGGCCATCGGCAAGGCCGGCGCCATCAACGCAGCGTTGCTCGCCGGTTCGGTCATCGCCCTGATGGACCCGCAGGTGGCCGAGGCGTTGGACTCCTGGCGCGCCCGCCAGACCGCCGCCGTCGCCGAAGCCCCCGTCGACGAGCCCGCCTGAGCCATGGCCCACCGCATCCTTCCGCCCGGCTCGACCATCGGCATGCTGGGCGACGGCCAGCTCGGCCGCATGACCGCGCTCGCCGCCGCCCGCCTGGGCTACAAGACGCACGTCTACGCGCCGGGATCGGAGGGCAGCCCCGGCGCCCAGGTCGCGGCGGCCGTCACCTCCGCCGGCTGGGACGACCTCGACGCGCTGGAGTCCTTCGCCCGCTCCGTCGACGTGGTGACGCTGGAATGGGAGAACGTTCCGGTCGCCGTGGTCGAGCATCTGGGCCGCTTCACCCCCGTCCATCCCGGCGGCAAGGTCCTGTCGGTCGCCCAGGACCGGGTTGAGGAAAAGTCCTTCGTCAACGCGCTGGGCATCGGCACCGCCCCCTGGCGCGCCGCCCGCAGCGCCGACGAGGTGGCGAAGGCGGTGGCGGAGATCGGCCCGCGCTGCATCCTGAAATCCACCCGCCTGGGCTATGACGGCAAGGGGCAGGCGCGGATCGAGCCGGGCACCGACCCGGCGAAGGCCTGGGCGGCCATCGGCTCCGACGCCGGCATCGTGGAGGGCTTCGTCTCCTTCACCTGCGAGGTTTCGGTGATCGTCGCCCGCGGGCTGGACGGCAGCATGGCCGCCTACCCCGCCGTGGAGAACCGCCACAAGGACGGCATCCTCGACAAGACCATCGCCCCGGCCCGCGTTCCGGCGGAGACGGCGGCGGAGGCCGAGCGGGTCGCCCGCCGCATCGCCGAGGCGCTGGACCTCGTCGGTGTGCTGGCGGTGGAGATGTTCGTGACGCCGGACGGCGGTGTGCTGGTCAACGAGATGGCCCCGCGCCCGCACAATTCCGGCCATTGGACCATGGACGCCTGCCATTCCTGCCAGTTCGAGCAGCTCGTCCGCGCCGTCTGCGGCCTGCCGCTCGGCTCGGTGGAGCGGGTGGCCGACGCCGAGATGGAGAATTTGATCGGGGCGGACGTGGACCGCTGGCCGGAGTTGATGGCCGAGCCCGGCGCCCGCCTGCACCTCTACGGCAAGGCCGAATCCCGTCCGGGCCGCAAGATGGGCCATGTGACGCGGCTCTTTGCGCGCTCCTGACCGCTCGGGTCGGTTCTTCCATCCCGTTCGACCGTCGCGGCGGGCCGTTTCCTGATCCGAAACGGCCCGCCTTTGTTTTTTCTCGCGTCGGGTGCGATAATCGGGCGCGGCCAAAATCACATTTCTCGTTAAATCATTGAAAATTATAGGTTTCGGAGTTTTGCTCGGAATTGCAGGGTGAATCTTGCCGCTTTTTTCGCGCCGGGAACACCGCTAGTCTCCACTCAATGAATGAAAGCAATTCGATAAACTTTTTCTCAATTTCGGGCTATTGCCGATGCAGCTTGCGCATGACTCGATCAGACGCCCGGTGCCGCAGACCAACGCACAGGTCCGACGCCCGTCGCACCGCGAGCGTGACCGCTTCGTCGGCTTTGCCTTCGCCGCCGCGGATCTGCTGATCGAAACGGATGCGCGGGGAAACATCCTGTTTTGCGCGGGCGCGCGCTGTCGCCTGACCGAAGGTGACGTGGCGGGTCTGGTCGGCACCAGCCTGCTCGACGTCGTGGCGCCGAACGACCGCAAATACGTCAACGTCCTGTTCAAGCGCATCCAGGACAAGGGCCGCATCAAGCCGGCGCGCGTCGTGTTCCAGGGCTGCGACGGCAACCGCTTTCCGGCGCTGCTCGGCGGCTGCCGGCTCGACTCCTGCCCCGGGTCGCTGTTCCTCACCGTCCTGCTGGCCTCCGGCCCGCGCAACACGAACGAGGCTTTGGCCGCGGCGGGCCAGCTTCTGGACGGCAACGCCTTCAGCCACATCCTGGAGGACCGCATCATCAAGGCGCGGGAGAAGGGGCTCGACAACGCCCTGACCCTGCTGCTGATCGATGGCCTGCAGTCGATGGTGGACGCTCTGCCCGAAGGGGCGGCGAGCGAGGTGATGCAGGGGATCGAAGCCTATCTGCGGGCGATCTCCGCCAACGGCGACAGCGCCGGACAGCTGGCCACCGACCGCTACGGCGTCGTCCACGCCTCCGACATCGACGGGCAGGAGGTCCAGGCCCACATCACCCAGATCATCCAATGCGCCGGCGGCGAGTTGCCCGGCGGCATCCGCACCTGGTCGCTGGACGTGTCGGACGAGCGGCTGGACCCCGCCGACGCGGCGCGCGCGCTGGTCTACACGGTGCAAGCCTTCGCCTCCGCCCAGGGCGGCGAGTTCACCATCTCCAGCCTGGAGGACGGCGCCAAGCGCATGCTGTCCGACGCGGTGGACCGCATCGGCCGGCTGCGCGCGACCATCGAGAAGCGCGACTTCTTCGTGGTCTACCAGCCCATCGTCGACATCGGGACACGGACGGTCCATCATCTCGAAGCGCTGACGCGGGTGGAGGGCACGCTGTCCCCGGCGGACTTCATCACCTTCGCCGAGGATGTCGGGCTGATCTACGACTTCGACCTGCTGCTGACGCAGTCGGTGCTGGACACCATGAACGCCCACCGTAAGGAACCGACCCTGCCGGACGTGGCGATCAACCTGTCCGCCAAGACGTTGATGAGCCCGATCTTCCTGCGCCAGTTCCTGGCGGTGACCGAGCCCTATGGCGAGTTGGCCCGCAAGCTGCTGATCGAGGTGACGGAGACCGTCGTGGTCACCGACATCGCCAAGCTGAACGAGGTCCTGCAGAAGCTGCGCGCCGCCGGGTTCCGCATCTGCCTGGACGATGTCGGGGCCGGATCGACCTCCTTCCAGTCGCTCTACGGCATCCAGGCGGACTTCGCGAAGATCGATGGGCATTTCGTCCGAGGCGCCGTGCACAGCGGGCGTGACATGGCGATGCTGCGCTCCATCGTGGACGTGTGCGGCCAGCTTGGTCTCGGGCTGATCGGAGAGCAGGTGGAAGGGCCGGAGCACGCGCAGCTCCTGACGGAGCTGGGGGTGCCGCTGGCGCAAGGCTACCTCTACAGCCGCCCGTCCCGTGACTTCGCCTATTTCGCGAAGGATTGGGCGAAGATGGCCGGCACGGGCGGCAAGGTCCTCAGGAAGGGATGACGTCGGAACCGGCTGGCCCCGTTTGGCTCAGGCCAGTTCGTGCGCCGCATCGATGCAGTGGCGCGCCTGAGCGAGAAGCTCGCGGTTGCGCTCCATGAACTCCTTGGCGGCGCCGCAGGCCCCCGGATGCAGCCGGACTTCCGCCAGAAGCCGCTCCGCCTCGTCCAGCGAGTTCAAGACCGATACCGCCGTGTCGATGTCCATGGCCAACCCCCTTGAGCATGGCGTGCTGCATTGCACGCGTCCATCAGGCGGCTATGACAAAAGCATTGATTTGCGCTGCAGCGTATTGGCCATAACGTCGCAGATTTAGAACATTTTAACATATTTCTCGCCAAAAACGTGCGTCACGGCTGATTGCGCCTCTCCAGCGCATCCACCTGCACGCGGATGACCTTCTCCGTCTCGGAGAAGCCCTGCCGGCGGGTCAGGACGACGATGACCGCCGCGGTGGACACCATGAAGAACCAGGGGCCGAGCATCCAGGCCAGCGCCGCCATGGCGAAGTAATAGGCGCGCATGCCCCCGTTCAGCGCCTTGACGGCCAGCGTCATGGCGGCGGCGATGCTGTCCGCCATCGCCGTCTTCTCCTCCGCCGGCACCGGGGGCAGCGGGGCGGAGCCGATCAGGGCGCAGCAGTAATTGTACTGGCGCAACGCCCAGGTGAACTTGAAGAAGCCGAAGGTGAAGATCGCCACGAGCAGCAGCATCTTCAGCTCGAAGAACTCGCGCGTGGTCTGCACCGTGAAGGACAGCGTGCCGACCAGCTTGTGGGCGTTCTCCACCGCGCCGAAGGCGCCGACCAGACCGGCCAGAACCAGCATGTTCGTGCTGGCGAAGAAAGTGCAGCTCTGCATCGTGTGGCCGACGAGCTGCGAATCCATGATGCGGTTGTCGCGCTCCAGCATCCGCTCCATCCAATGACGGCGCGCCTTCTTCAGATGCTGGTTGACGACCATGCGCCCGCCCAGCATGTGGTCCTGGATCAGCGTGAAACCCGCCCAGCAGGCCAGGAACCACAGGAAGGCGACGATATCGAGGACGGTGATGTCGGGCGTCACGGGCGGACACTCTGGCGCGAGGGGAAGGGGTCGGTCCGGCGCAAGGGTGTAGCCGTCCCCCCGCCGCCTGTCCAGGGGCGCCCCGGCGGGAGCGGGATGCCCCTACCCCCGCCCCTGCACCGCGTTCAGCACATGGACCCGGATCGCGCTCGACAGGTTGCCGCTGCGGGTCGAATCGATCTCCTCGATCAGCGCGTTGACCGACATCCCCCGCGCCTGCGCGAGGCCCTTCAGCGCCTCCCAGAATTCCTCTTCCAGGGAGACGCTGGTCGGGTGCCCGGCGATGAGGACGGAGCGCTTCTTCATGGGCGATGCGCAGCCCCGGTCACCGGGGCTTCACCATGGTTTCCGGCTTCACCCACTGATCGAACTGCTCTTCGGTCAGCAGACCCAGCGCCACGCCGGCCTGTTTCAGGGTCGTTCCCTCCTTGTGGGCCTTCTTGGCGATCTTCGCCGCGTTGTCGTAGCCGATGTGCGGGTTCAGCGCGGTGACCAGCATCAGGCTCTCGTTCAGCAGCTGGCCGATGCGCTCGCGGTTGGCCTCGATGCCGACCACGGCGTTGTCGGTGAAGCTGTTGCAGGCGTCGGCCAGCAGCCGGATCGACTGGAGGACGTTGTAGGCGATCACCGGCTTGAAGACGTTCAGCTCGAAATGGCCTGTGGCGCCGGCGATGCTGACGGTGGTCTGGTTGCCCATCACCTGGGCGCAGACCATGGTCATCGCCTCCGACTGGGTGGGGTTCACTTTACCGGGCATGATGGAGGAGCCGGGCTCGTTCTCCGGCAGAGCGATCTCCCCGATGCCGCAGCGCGGGCCGGAGCCGAGCAGGCGGATGTCATTGGCGATCTTCATCAGCGACACCGCCAGCGTGTTCAGGCTGCCGTGCGCGTCCACCAGCGCGTCGTGGGTGGCCAGCGCCTCGAACTTGTTCTCGGCGGTGACGAAGGGCAGCCCGGTGATCGACGCCACCTCCGCCGCGAAGGCCTCGGCGAAGCCGGTCTTGGCGTTCAGCCCGGTGCCGACCGCCGTGCCGCCCTGGGCCAGCCGGTAGAGCTGCGGCAGCGAGGCTTTCACCCGCTCGATCCCGTAGGCGATCTGGGTGGCGTAGCCGGAGAACTCCTGCCCCAGGGTCAGCGGCGTGGCGTCCTGGAGGTGGGTGCGCCCGATCTTCACGATGTCGGCGAATTCCGCCGCCTTCGCCGCCAGCGCCGCGTGCAGGTGCTCCAACGCCGGCAGAAGCTCATGGTGGATCTGCTCGGCCGCGGCGATGTGCATGGCGGTGGGGAAGCTGTCGTTGGACGACTGCCCCATGTTAACGTGGTCGTTGGGGTGGACGGGCTTCTTCGACCCCATCTCGCCGCCCAGCGCCTCGATGGCGCGGTTGGAGATGACCTCGTTCGCGTTCATGTTCGTCTGGGTGCCGGAGCCGGTCTGCCAGACCACCAGCGGGAAATGATCGGCGAGCGTGCCGTCGATCACCTCCTCCGCCGCCTCGACGATGGCGCGGCCCAGCCGGGGGTCCAGCACCTCCAGCGCCATGTTGGCGAGCGCCGACGCCTTTTTCTGGATGCCCAGGGCGCGCACCAGCGCCGGCGGCATGCGCTCCCCGCCGATGCGGAAGTTGCGCAGCGAGCGCTGCGTCTGGGCACCCCAGTAACGGTCGGCGGCAACCTCGATCGGTCCGAAGCTGTCGGTCTCGGTGCGCATCCCGGTCTTGCCGGTCATGGTCAGGTCCTCGTCGGTTCGAACATCGTTCCGGTCAGCGAATTTTTTCCCGAATCGCCCGCCGGGCAAGGGGAATCCGCGCGGAATGCCGTTTGGGCAAGGGTACGGCCGAATTTGTTCTTGTTGCGTTCCGCTTCCTGCGTTACCGTTTCTGCGTGACCAGCCCTGCTGCCCCCCTTCTGCTGACCCCCTCCAGCGCCTGGGAGATTCGAATGAGCGATTTCGCCATGGACCACGTCCGCGCCTTTATTGCCAAGACCCGCGTCGCCGAGATGACGGCGAAGGGTTGGCGCGTGGTCGGCCCCGGCGAGGAAGGCTCCCTGTTGATGGAAGGGCCGCAGCTTGGCGGTGCGCCTGTGCCCCTGTCGGCCTTGGTCAACGACCTGTTCGACGATCTGGTCGCCCAGGCGCTGGAGCGCGCCGACCGCATGGACCGCGCCGCGGGCCGGTTGCCGCGCGCCGCGTGAGGAGCTACGCCCGGCGCGCCGGGCCATGCAAAGGATGTACTCCACCCGGCGGGGCGCCCTGTTAACGCCCCGCCGCTGCGGCTTAAGGCTTCGCCCCCTCCCGCCTATGCCGGTCCGATCGGTACGACCTTCGCCAGAAGTCTTTGAAATATCTCAAAGCCCCAGACAGGCGCCTCTTCATTTAAAGAAAAGTATTAATCCTTACGGGTAGAAATCCCTATATTTGTCGGTTGCGGGATTACCCCTCAAGACACCAGCCCGACAGAACCCCCGTTAGTAAGTCGTTAACCGGGACATGGCCAAATAGAGACATCACGAACACACAAGACAAAACGGAGTTTTAAAATGCTGATCGCCACCACCACCGAACAGATTACCTCGTCCTCTCGCGTTCACATCGCCCTGGTCGATGAGTTCATCCAGCTGGCGCAGAACCGGATCGACGGCCAGAACGACCCCTTCGTCCGCGAAAGCCTCGCCGACCTGCTGTCCACCCTGCGCGAGGAGCGGTCCGGCTACCTGGACCTGCTGAACGCCGCGATGCTGGCCAAGGCCGCCTGAGGGTCCCGGACGACCCGGGCATAAGTACAGCGTGGTGGCGATGAGGTCGGGGCCATCAACAAGCCCCGACCGTCAGCCCACCGAAGCTCAGATGCCTCCGCTACATCAACCCTCATCCGCCTGAGCGGCCAGTGTCGCGATCGCATCGCCGGTGAGACGGTAGGGAAGCCACTCCTCCATCTGTTTGAAGCCGATGCGCAGATAGAAATCGCGCGCCGGGTTCCAGTGCAGCACATTCAGGTCGACACGGCGGCAGCCCCGCTCGTCCGCCAGTTTCGCCACCGTCGCCAGCAGCCTGCGGCCCACGCCATAGCGCCGCGCTTCCGGGGTGACGTAGAGATCCTCCACGAACAGACCGGCCCGCCCTTCCCAGGTGGAATAGTTGCGGAAGCACAGCGCGAAGCCGACGGGCTCCCCGTCCAGTTCGGCGATCAGCGCCTCGAACACCGGACGCTCGCCCCAGCCGTCGCGCCGGAAATCCTCCTCGCTCGCCTTCACGGCATGGGGTTCGTTTTCGAACTCGGCGAGTTCCCGGACGAAACGGAGGATGGTCGGGCAATCGGCCTCGACGGCCGGACGGACGGTCACGGTGGGCATGAGAACTCCAAATCTCGACATGGCGCGACGATAGCCGCGCCGGCCGCAGGACAACAACCGCTTTGCCATCCACCGCGGGCGGGCCTAGGCTGCGCGCCATGCGGGACATCCAGACCATCGGCGGCTTTTCCATCCGCGAAGCCCGGCCCGGCGAGCGCCACGCCCTGCTGGCCCTGGTCGCGCGGATCGACGCGGAGAGCGATTTCCTTCTGCGCGAGCTTGGCGAACGACCCTTCTGGGCACGCGATCTCGCTGCCTTCCAGGCGTCCGGCAATTCCACGATCTTCGTCGCCGAGGCCGTTGGCAACCGCCCCGCGGACCTCGTCGGCTATCTCAGCGCCCATGGCGGGCGGTTCCGCCGCAACCGCGGCGCGGTGACCCTGGCGGTCGGGGTGCGGCGCGACTGGAACGGGCACGGCGTCGCCACCGGACTGTTCACCGCGGCGGAGCGCTGGGCGCAGCGGAACGGCGCGCACCGGCTGGAACTGACCGTGGCCGAGAGCAACAGCCGTGCCCTGTCCCTTTACGAACGGCTCGGCTTTCTCGACGAGGGGCTGATGCGCGACGTCCTGCGCGTCGGCGGCGCGTGGCGCAGCGAGCGGCTGATGGGCAAGGCCATCGGGGCGGAGGGCGTTCCCGAATGGCCCGACCCAGCGCCCGACCCGACATCTGAGGTGACGCCTCCGGCGCGGATCGGACGGCTGGAGATCCGCCCCGCCCTCCCCGCGGACGCCGCCGCCTATCTTGCCTACGACCACGCGGTGCGGCGCGAAACCCACTTCCTGATGCGCAGCGCCGCCGAATCCCTGCCGGACGTCGCGGCGGCCAGACGCTTTCTTGCCGAACAGAGGATCGGCGACCGGACGGCCACCCTGCTGGCGATCGCCGACGGGACCATTGCCGGATCGCTGTCGCTGTGGACCGGCGCCTATGCCCGCACCGCGCACGAAGCCGGTCTGGGGCTGGCGGTGCGCCGGGATTTCTGGGCGCTGGGCGTCGGCGGGCGCCTGATCGCCGCGGCGGATCTCTGGGTGCGGGCGCGGCGGCTGCACCGCCTGGCGCTCTGGGTGTTCGGCCACAACAGCCGCGCCCGACGCTTCTACGCCAAGCACGGCTTCCAGGAAGAGGCGGTGGCCCGCCGCCACAGCCTGATCGATGGGCGGCTGGCCGACCAAGTGTCGATGGCCAAGCTGTATGGAGCCAAGCCGTAAAGGGGGGTTGGAGCTACGCCACCCCCGCGGCCGCCGCCCGTCCGGCGACCAGTTCCTCGAATCGCGACAGATAGCGTTCCGTCATGCCGTCCAGCGAATAGCGGGCCCGGGCGACGGCGCGGCAGGCGTCGGGGTCCAGCGTCTCGCAATCTTCGATGGCGCGGGCCATCTCCTCGGCGTCCTTGACCAGGAAGCCGGTGACGCCCGGCTCCACGAGGTCGGCCAGGGCGCCGGTCGGGAAGGCCACCACCGGCGTGCCGCAGGCCAGCGCCTCCAGCGCCGCCACGGGGGTCGGCTCCGACATCAGGGTGGGCGCCAGCAGGCAGCGCGCCGCCCCCAGCATCCAGCGCTTGCGCCCGAAGCCGATCCGCCCGAGGAAGCGGCGCTTGGGATCCAGCCGGGGCCGGATCTCCTCCTGAAGGTAGCGCTGTTCCTCCGCGCCGCGGGACAGGCCGCCGCAGAGCAGAAGTTGGATGTCGATCTGCCGCGCAGCGTCGAGCGCGATGTGGAAGCCCATCTCCGGCTCGATGTCGCCCAGGCAGACGGCGAAGCGGCGCTTCGGCACGCGGATGTGCAGGCGGTCCACCGCCACCCCGATCTCCAGCGGCGGCAGCAGCCTCAGCCCCGGCGAAGCCCCGCGCACCTGCGCGGCGGACACCGGCTGGAGATACAGGTTCGCCCGCGGGGAGGCCAGGGCTTCCGGCCGGTAGCGGTCCAGCGGCTGGTAGAGCGTCGCCAGGACCGGCACGTCCTGCGGCGGCAGCAGGGCGTCGAAATCCCGGACATGGAGATGCACAAGGTCGGGCGCGTGGTCCTCCACCGCCCCGGCGACCACGCTGGCAACGCGCCTCAGAACGGCGGCCTGCGCCCGCTCGTCCGGCGCCTGCCCATGCGCCCCGCCATGGACGCGCGCCAGCGGGATCAGCGTCCCGGCCACCGCCGAGTCCTCCGGCGCAATGACGACCGAGCGGTGCCCGGCCCGGACCAGGGCGGCGTCGATGGCGCCGGCCACCTGCTCCGCCGTTCCTTCGTTCTCCGGATCGGCGCCGATCGGGGCAAAGGGCGAAGCCACGGTGAGAATGGTCAATGCCATCGCGCCACCTCCAGGACACAAGGGGCTGAAGGGGCGCCGTCGCTCGCGGGACGTTTTCCCGCCGGCCTGTTTCTACGCATCACCGCTTCGTTCATCCCATGTCCCTGTGGTGTTATTCATTGAAACTTATTGTCTACCGCACGCTCTTCTTTCTCTCCGACATCTTGGCGGCCCGGAGAAAAGCCGGAATCGGGACAGTCCTGTTGCCATAGCCCCTTCTTTGTTTTCTACGAAAATGGGCCGCCGGTAACCGGGGTATTGGAAGTGGATCGCCTCGCGGAAGGGATAGCCGTCCTGCACCGGGGTGCCGACCTCGGAACCGGGAACCCGACCGGACGGTCAGGACGCCCATGGCGGCTTACTTCCAACAGAGGCAAGCCGGGCAACCGGGGAACGTCGGATCAATCATCGCCGCCCCCCTTGATGTCGAGGATGGAGCGCAACTCCCGCACGCGCCGTTCCGCCGTGTGCTCCTCCAGAACGCGCGACCGCGCGCGCTGGGCCAGCGTGGCGAGATGGCCGCGCGGCAGCATCATCGCCGTGGTCACGTCGTCGGTCTCGCGTGCGACCAGGATGTCGCGCCCCGGCTCGAAGAAGGCGCCGATCCCCTCCCATTCGTCGGAGATCACCGGAACGCCGCAGGCCGCCGCCTCGAACAGCCGGACGGACGGGCACCAGCCCATCGCCTTCAGGGGTTGGCGCGTCACGTTCAGCGTCAGGGTGGAGGAGCAGAAGAAGGCCGCATGTTCCGCCGGGGGCAGATGCCGGACGCGATGGATGTTGGCGCCCCAGGACGCGTCGTCCGGATAGCCGCCGCCGGCCAGGACGAAGCGCCGCCGCCCCAGTCGCCGGGCCGGCTCGAAGAACAGCGTCTCCAGCGCCGCCCGCCGATTCTCCACCCAGGCGCCGAGGTGGCAGAGGTCGCCGAGATAACGCCGCACCGGATCGGTGGGCCGATGAAGGTCCGGGTCGACCCAGGCGTAGAGCGGCGCCACGAACCGCGCACCCAGTTGGCTCTTCAGCGCTTCCAGCGCCTGCCCGCCCGTGCTGCTCAGCACGGTGTCGAACCCGCCCAGCCCTTCCGGCGGCAGATAGGGCGGCCGTTCCCCTGTTTCGGAGCGGGACAGGGTGATGTGCGTGTCGAGGTCGTAATAGACCGTGCGCTGCGCCTTCGACTCCAGCACGAGGTGGGAGGCCGCCGCTCCATCCGGACAACCGGAGGTCACCATCGCGACGTCCGCCTCGTCGGCGTGACGCTGCGCCGCCGCGGCCACGTCTTCCCAGCGTTCGTAAAGCACAAGCTCCCCGCCGGGGATGTCCCACAGGTCGCGGTGCTCCGCTCGTTCGGGCGTGTCGCGCTCCAGGAAGACGACGCGGTTGCCCCGACGCGCCAGGGCCTTGACCAGCCCGCGCCATAGGGTGGCGTGCCCGTTGCCCCAGGAGGAGCTGATGGATTGTCCGAAAATGATGATTTTCATGATGTTGGCGCCATGCCTCCGCCCCCGAGCCTCCATCCCGATGGCTCTTCCGGAACAACGTGCCCCGTCCGATCGTGTTCCGGGGGCTGGAACCGCGCGGAGGGGGTGCCCCGAGGATCCGCCGTCTGAACCGACATGCCGGCTCTCCCGCGCAAGGCCGCATCCTTTGCGTGCAAATACCCGAACGCACCAACCGTGAAAAAATTTGTATTAAAATGCCGTTTAACCACTGGAGTGGGATATGAGAGAATAAAGACTCTAAAAAAAGAAAATCATTCGATTGTATGACAACCCTTCACCGACGCCCAGAACAACCCAGGCACCGGGGACACATCATGCGCAAGACTCTTCTTCCCGCCGCGCTTGCGATGGCAAGCGGCATGGCTCTGTTCAGCACGCCCGCCGCCGCCTGCAACGACGAGGCTTACATCGGCACCGTCTGCACCTTCGCGTTCGACTGGTGCCCCCGCAACTACATCCCGGCGGATGGCCGTACGCTGCCGATCAACCAGTATCAGGCGCTGTTCGCCCTAGTCGGCTTCACCTACGGCGGCGACAAAGCGACCACCTTTGCGATCCCCGACCTGCGCGGCCGCGCCGCCATCGGCACCGGCACCGGTCCGGGCCTGACGAACATCACCATCGGCGCCAAGGTCGGCCAGCAGGAGCTTCTGCTGTCGGCGGCCCAGGTCCCGCTGCAGCCGCACAACCACACCGCCACCTTCACCGGCACGGGCGGCGGTTCGGGCGGCTCGACCACCGTCCCCTTCACCGGCACCGTCAGCCTTCCCGTCACCAACGGCGGCAACCCGGTGTCCGCCCCGACCTCGGGTACCGTCTATCTCGGTGACGCCTCGGTCAACGACGGTGGCCTCGGCGTCTCGCTGACGGGGCCATACAACACCAGCGGCCCGGGCACCGGCGCCAAGGTCGCCGGCACGGCCAGCGGCAGCATCACCGTTCCCAACACCGGCATCACCGGCGGCACCGTGGCGGTCGCGCCGGCGTCGGCCGGTGCCACCCAGAAGGTCTCCACCCAGTCCCCGGCCATCGGGCAGACCGTCTGCATCGTGGCCAACGGCCTGTACCCGAACCGTCCGTAACGGGTCCCGAAAAAAGGCCCCCCAACGCCGAGGACACATCATGCGCAAGACACTCCTCTCCGCTGCCTTTGCGATGGCAAGCAGCATGGCATTGTTCAGCACCCCTGCCGCTGCCTGCAACGTGGAGCCGTACATCGGCACCATCTGCACCTATGCGTTCGACTGGTGCCCGCGGGGCTATGTCGCGGCCGACGGCCGGACGCTGACGGTGCGCGATAACCAAGCCCTGTTCGCCCTGATCGGCTACCGCTACGGCGGCAACAACGCGGACCTCTTCGGCATCCCCGACCTGCGCGGCCGTGCCGCCATCGGCACCGGCACCGGTCCGGGCCTGACGAACATCACCATCGGCGCCAAAGTCGGCCAGCAGGAGCTTCTGCTGTCGGCGGCCCAGGTCCCGCTGCAGCCGCACACCCACACCGCCACCTTCACCGGCACGGGCGGCGGTTCGGGCGGCTCGACCACCGTCCCCTTCACCGGCACCGTCAGCCTTCCCGTCACCAACGGCGGCAACCCGGTGTCCGCCCCGACCTCGGGTACCGTCTATCTCGGTGACGCCTCGGTCAACGACGGTGGCCTCGGCGTCTCGCTGACGGGGCCATACAACACCAGCGGCCCGGGCACCGGCGCCAAGGTCGCCGGCACGGCCAGCGGCAGCATCACCGTTCCCAACACCGGCATCACCGGCGGCACCGTGGCGGTCGCGCCGGCGTCGGCCGGTGCCACCCAGAAGGTCTCCACCCAGTCCCCGGCCATCGGGCAGACCGTCTGCATCGCGACGACCGGCCTGTACCCGAACCGTCCATAACACCGGCGCGGGCGGCTTCTTCCCACAAGGATGGGGCCGCCCGCCGCTGCGCTCACCAGTAGGTCATGGCGTCGGCGTAGAGCCTGCGCAGGTCCTCCTCCGTCACCGGGCGGGGGGCGATGGTCAGGAGCCGCTGCTGGGCCATCGCGCCGCGCACCAGATCCGGGATGTCCGCCGCGCCATAGCCGAGCGCCGAGAGGCCGTTGGGCAGATGGGTGGCGCGCATCATGGCGATCAGCCGGGCGGCCAGAACGGCGCCGCCGTCCGCCGGGGACACGTCGCGGACCTCCGCCCCCAGCGCCTCGGCGGCGCGCAGATGGCGCTCGGGCTCGGCGGAACCGGTGAAGCGGAAGGCGGCCGGAGCGTTCAGCACCACCGAGATGCCGTGCGGCACCATCGGGGCGGCCTTCTCGTAACCGCGCGCCGTGAAGCGATGGTTCATCCCGGCGACGGAGTAGGACATGGCGTGCGGGATGTGAACGCCCGCGTTGCCGAAGGCGAGACCGGCCAGCGTCGCCGCGAACATCAGGGCGTCGCGCGCCTCCTCGTCCGCCGGGTCGTTGACGGCGCGCTCCAGATGCTGCCCGCCGAGCCGGATCGCCTGCAGGCTGCCGATGTCCGACCAGGGGTTGGCGCCCTGGTAGGGCGGGCGCGGGTTGGCCGCGTCGGGCTTCGGGCGGGAGCGGTAGGACCGCGCGGTGTGGCTCTCGATGGCGTGGGTCAGCACGTCGAAGCCGGTGGAGGCGATGACGCCGGACGGCAGGCTGTCGATGGTCGCCGGATCGACCAGCGCCAGATTCGGCCGCAGGTAGCGGGAGGAGATGCCCGTCTTCACCCGCATCTCGACATGGTCGAAGATGGCGACGCCGGTCGTCTCGCTGCCGGTGCCGCAGGTCGTCGGGCAGGCGATGTGCGGCTTGACCGGGCCGGGCACCGGGCGCCCCTCGCCCAGCGGCTTGTTGACGTAGGCGAGGAAGTCCGCCGGGTGGGTGGCGTAGAGGTTCGCCGCCTTGGCCGTGTCGATCACCGACCCGCCGCCGATGGAGACGTAGCCGTCGAACCGGCCGTCGCGGGCGAAGTCCGCCGCCTCAAGGAAGGACGCGCTGGTCGGCTCCACCGCGCAACGGTCGTAAACGGCGACGTCCAGCCCGGCCGCCTTCAGCGACTCAAGCGCCACCGCGAAGGGCGCGATCTCGGCCACATGGGGGTCGGTGAACAGGGCCACCCGGCGCATGCCCATGGCCTTGGCGTCGTTTCCGGCCTCCGCCAGCATGCCGCGGCCGAACTTCATCGATGCGGCCTCCACCGTGAAGCCGCTGTCGCCGTTCGGCAGGATGGGATGGGCGATGGGGGTGGTCATGGGTGCGGGCCTCCCTGGCTTTTCTGTGTTCGTTTCCACCATCGGAGCGCGAGAGGGGCCGCCTGTCAACCCAACCGTTCGCTCAGGCGACTGTTTGCCCTCCCTGCGGCGCAGTGCCCTGGAGCCGGCGGTAGAGATAGCCGACGCCGATCAGGCTCAACCCGAGTCCGAGGAAGGAGGCGACGCGGTACAGCCCGCCCAGCTCGGCCATGTCGCTGAGGAAGACCTTGGCGACCACCGCCAGGATCAGCGCCATCGCGGCGTGGCGCAGCCAGCCCAGCCGGTACCGCAGGGCGGCGACCAGCATCAGCACCGCCGCCGCCAGGAAGCCGGCGGAGTAGCCGTACCATTCAGCGTCCGGCAGGTCCGGCCCGGAGAGAACCGGCCCCTGGAAGGCGTGGCGGATCTCCAGCGCCAGATTCGTACCGAGCAGCGCCAGAGGCAGCAGCGCGATCCACGGGCGCAGGCGGGCCGGCAAGGGCTCCACCCACAGGAACAGCAGCCCGAGCAGGGCCGGAAGCCCATAGGCGAGCAGCAGCGTGTTCGCCACCGGCCAGGGGCCCACCGCTTCGTCGCTCCACAGCGGGTTCAGGGCAACGAGATGCAGGGCCACCGCCTGGAGCGCCGCCAGTCCGGCCAGGATGCGCCGTCCCCACACCGCCACGGGCCGCGTCCGCCAGCGCCGCCCCGTCGCCAGCAGCAGGGCCAGCGCCAGCCAGACCAGCGTGTGCAGCGCCACCTCGCGCAGCGTGTCGGGCGGCTCGTCCAGCGTGCCGCGGGTCAGCGCCTGGATGCCGAGCGACAGCAGCAGCGTGACGAAGGCCAGCCCGCCGGCCTCCAGCAGCGCGACCACCCCGTCGTCGCCCCTGCCGTTCGGCGCAGAGCGCAGCCAATGGGCGGCCAGGAAGAAGCCCACCGCCGGCAGGCCGTAGCCGTAAACGATCCAGCCAAGGCCGTCCTCCCCATACTCCAGCACGGACGGATTCAGCGCCAGCCGGACCAGGACGGCGCCCGCCACCAGCAGGATCACCGCGCGCAGCGAGCGCAGCCCCATCCGCCGCTCCAGCCACGCCAGCACCGGCACCTGTGCCGCCAATGCCACGGTCAGCCACGCTTCGCGCAGCATCATGACCGCGCCGAGGCTGAGCGCCCCGACCGCCCCGGCGGCGAAAGCGGCCAGCCCCAAACTGACGCCCGGCTGGTGGCGGTGGCGGGCCAGCGGGCCGGTTCCGGCGACCAGCAGCGCCGCCAGCGCCAGGCTCGCCACCGGCCACAGCGTGTCGGCCCGCGGCGGGTCCAACCGCCAGTAGGCGAGCGCCAGAAGCACCACCGGCATCCAGGCCGCCAGCGACGACCACAGCGCCGCCCGCGCCGACCGCCACAGGGCGACGAAGCCGCACATCCCGTAGAGCAGGGCGAAGCCGCCCACCGCCCACAGGAACCGTCCGGACTGAAGCGGCAACCCGGAACCGGGAGGAGGCACGATGGGATGCCCATCCGCGGTGACGTCGGGCGGCGGCAGGGGCCAGCGCGGCACCGTCCAGCCGGCGAAAGCCAGCAGAACCGCCAGCGCCCCGATCCAGGCGACGCCGGCGATCCGCTCGATCCGCCGCCCCGCCGCGACGCAGAGCAGCCCGAACAGGGCGAGCATCACCAGCGAGCCGGTGCGGTGCCCGTCCACGGTGACGAGCATCGCCATCAGCAGCCCCAGCACCGCCACCGCCGCGACGGCCAGACGGTCGGCGCGCGGGCGGCCCCTCCAGCGCAGCAGGTCGAACAAAGTGGTGCGCGGCATGGCCTCGACCGGCCCAGCCAGCAGGGCGGGCATCAGGAACAGCCCGGCGGTCAGCAGCAGATAGATCCCCACCGGCAGGGCGTCGCCGGGGTTCCAGCCGCCGACGTACCAGACCGGCACCCAGCCCGCCGCCCCGACCAGCGTGCCCAGCCCCAGCCAGCGCCAGCCGCGCCACAGCACCACCGTCATGCCGGCGCCCGACAGGGCCAGCAGATAGGCGAACAGCCCCCAGGCCGATCCCCCGATGGACGAGACCAGCAGCGGCGTCGCGAAGCCGCCGAGCAGCCCCAGCGCCGCGATGTAGGGTCCCTGGAGCAGCGACAGCGCCATCCCCAACACCGCCAGCCCGCCGAGCAGCGCGAAGGCCACCGGCGGGGCGAACAGGTCGTAGAGCACATAGCCGCCATAGACGCTGGCGAAACCGGTGAACAGCCCGGCCGCGGTCAGGGCCGGGGGAACCGGATCGCGGCCCTCCGTCCCCGCCCCTCCGCCGCGCTGCCGCAGCCATTCCCCACCGACCATCAGCGCGGCGGCGGAGAGCAGGCCGAGCGTGACGCGGACGCCGGGGCCGAGCCAGCCCTGCTCGATCGACATCTTGATGAAGAAGGCCGCTGCCAGGGCGACCGTGGCACCGCCCAGCCAGATCAACCAGCGCCCGGCCAGCGCGTCCTCCAGCCGGTTCCACACGGACAGCGGGGGTGGAGAGGGCTCCGGGAGCGGTTGGATCGGCGGCGGCTCCGGCGGAGCCTCCGCCATGACGGCGGTGTCCGCGGCGGGAGCATCGACCGGTGCAGCGTCGACCGTCATCGGCCCCTGAACCCGCTCCAGCGCCTGCCGCAGCCGGGCGATCTCGCGCTCCTGCGCCGTCAGCCGGCGGTTGAACCGGTGGGCGACGATGGCCCCGATCAGCACCAGAAGAATGACGTCCATGCCCGACCGCCCCGGCTGCGCTTGCTGTCGCGCAACGATAGCGGTCAGCCGCCGGGCTTGTCTCTCTGACCTGTGGAGGCATCCAAACGGCTCATCAGCGTCAGCGCGTCGTCGACGGCGTGGAAGTCGGCCGTGTTGTCGAAGACGCACCAGACCGGCCGCTCCCGCGCCTCGTCGCGGAAGCGCCGGGCCAGCCGGTCCAGGACGTCCAGCGGGTAGGCGCTGCGGTACATCACCGGCGATCCGTGCAGCCGCCAGTAGCGGAACCCGTCCCAGCCCGCCGGCTCCGCCGCGGCGGGCACCGGGGCCGGGTCGGCGGCGGCGCGGGCCACGGCATGGTCGACCAGCAGGCGGTCCGGCTCCACCGCGAACCAGCTCGGGTGGCGCGGCTCGCAGACGACGAGACCGGCGAACCGCTCGCGCAGGGCCGCGAAGAACGGGCCGGCCACCGCCGGCTCGAAGCGCAGCGTCGGCGGCAACTGCACCAGCAGCGGCCCCAGCCGGTCGCCGAGATGCCCGACCTCGTACAGGTAGTGTTCCAGCGGGGCGGCGCAGTCCTTCAGCCGCTGCTCGTGCGTGATGGCGCGCGGCAGCTTGACCGCGAAGCGGAAGTCCGGCGGCGCCGAGGCCGCCCAGCGCTCCCAAGTCTCCGGCTTGTGCGGGCGGTAGAAGCGGCTGTTGACCTCGACCATCGGGAAGACGCGGGCGTAGCGCTCCAGATGCGTGCCCTCCACCGGAAACGCCGCGGCGGAGGGTTTCGGGATGCTCCAGCCGGCGCAGCCGATGCGGATGGCGTTGATGGTCCCTTCGGCCAAGCCTCTGCTCTCCATGGGCGCGTGCGTTCCCGCCTTAGAACAGCGTCGGCTGCCGCTCGTCCCGCCGCGGAGCGGCACTGGCGTGATCGGCGTCGGCGATCAGCCGGGCCATCTCCCGGCGCGCCTTCTCCGCCTCGTAGCCGCCGCGGTAGCGCCCGACGAAGCCCTTCTGGCAGGCCCGGCTGAAGCGCTGCGACGCGGTTTCCCAATCGTCGCCGGGGCGCAGCCAGCTCACATAGGTGGTGCCGGTCCGCGGGTCGGTGCGCAGGTAGCGGCCATGCCCCTTCGGACCCCGCACCCATTGGCCGGGATTCAGGCGCAGAGCCCCCCGCGCCAGCAGCAGGGACACCTGCGGGGTGAGTTCGATGGTCGGAAAATACGGCATGGCGAACCCTCTCGGCGGCGCGCCGGGGGCGGGCCGCGAACGTCTCTTCTCTGGTTTCGGAATGCCCTGGATATGGGGATTTCAGCCCGTTTGTTCAAGTTTTGTTCGCGGTCAAGCCCTGGCTGTCTGGACGGTTATTCGGGCCGTGTTCCCAGAACTTGTCCGTTGAGTGAAAGGGCCTTCCGTCCTAGGCTCCGGCACAGCTTTTCCCTGATGGTCACGAGAGCGCATGCGCCCCCTGCTGTCCCTTCCCGTCCGCCTCCTGCTCGCCACCACGATCCTGGCCGGTTGCCAGACGACGGGCGCCCCGCCCGTTTCGGCCACCACGACGTCCGGAGCCACGAAGGCGACGGCCGCCGCCCCGGCCAGCGTGGCGCCGGCCCAGCCCGCCGTCAGCTTCGCCGACTGGCTGCAGGCGCTGCGCGCCGAGGCGCTCGGCCAGGGCATCCGCGCCCAGACCTTCGACCGTGCCTTCGCCAACGTGAAGCTGTCGGACCGGGTGGTGGAGCTGGATTCCTCCCAGCCGGAGTTCAACCGCCAGCCCTGGCAGTATCTGGACAGCGCGGTCAACGATCGCCGCGTCCAGGCCGGGCGCCAGCGCATCCAGGACAACGGCGCGCTGCTGCGCCGCATCAGCCAGCGCTCCGGCGTGCCGGCGGAAATCCTGGTGGCCTTCTGGGGCGTCGAGACCGACTTCGGCAATTTCACCGGCGGCTTCTCCGTCGTCGACGCGCTGACCACGCTGGCCTATGAGGGTCGCCGCGCCAGCTACTTCCGGACGGAGCTGCTGGCCGCCCTGCGCATCCTCGACAGCGGCGACATCCCGCCGGAGCGGATGAGCGGTTCCTGGGCCGGCGCCATGGGCCAGACCCAGTTCATGCCGACGATCTTCCTGAAGCACGCCACCGACGAGGACGGCGACGGGCGGCGCGACATCTGGGGCAGCCTGCCCGACGTCTTCGCCTCCACCGCCAAATTCGTGCAGGCCAACGGCTGGCGCACCGGGGAGCGCTGGGGCGAGGAGGTCACGCTGCCCGCCGGTTTCCCCTACGAGCAGGCCGAATACAACATCTCCAAGCCGGTCTCCGAATGGCGCCGCCTCGGCGTGCGGCCGGTCAACGGCGGCGACCTCGGCGGCGAGGAGGAACGGGCCGCCGTCCTGATGCTCGCCGGGGCGCAGGGGCCGGCCTTCCTGGTCCGGGAGAATTTCCGGGCGATCATGAAGTACAACCCCTCCACCAGCTACGCGCTGGCGGTGGCGCTGCTGTCCGATCGTCTGGCGGGCCGTTCCGGCGTTCAGGGAAGCTGGCCGCGCCACGAACCGGCGCTGAGCCGCGATGAGCGGATCGAGCTTCAGGAGCGGCTGGCCTCGCTGGGCATGGAGCCGGGGACGGCGGACGGCATCGTCGGCGCCAACACCCGCAACGCCGTGCGTCGCTTCCAGCAGTCGATCGGCGCCGTGCCGGACGGCTTCGCCACCAAGTCCCTGCTGGAGCGGCTGCGCCAATCCGCGGCCCCCGTCCCGGCGGCGGGCTAGGAGCGGCCGGAAGGAGCCCGCAATGCTGTCGACGGCGAAGGGTTGGGCGCGGCGGATCAAGCGCGACGTGATCGCGCTCTATCTGGCGGCGCGCGACCCGCGGACGCCCTGGTACGCCCGTGTCGCCGCCGCCGCGGTGGCAGCCTACGCGCTCAGCCCCATCGACCTGATTCCCGACTTCGTGCCGGTCCTGGGCTACCTGGACGACCTGCTGATCGTGCCGCTCGGCATCCTGCTGGTCATCCGCCTGATCCCGGCGGCGGTGCTGGAGGAACACCGCGCCACCGCCGCCAAACTGGCCGACCGGCCGGTCAGCTACGCCGCCGCCGCGCTGATGGTCGGGATCTGGTTGGTCGCCGCCGTCGCCCTGTTCCGGTGGCTCGAACCCTATGTCGCGGGCTGGCTGGGCTAGACGCGCGGGCGCCTTTCCCTCATTCGCCCAGCAGATGCAGCGCCAGGGTCCGCTCGTGGGGCCGGCGACGGTGCTCGAACAGGTAGATGCCCTGCCAGGTGCCCAGCGCCATCCGCCCTTCCAGCACGGGAATGGAGAGCTGCACCGTGGTCAGCGCGCTGCGGATGTGGGCGGGCATGTCGTCCGGCCCTTCCAGGATGTGGTCGTAGAGCGCCGGGCCTTCCGGCACCAGCCGCTTGAAGAAGCGCTCCAGATCGCCGCGCACGCTCGGGTCGGCGTTCTCCTGGATGACCAGCGAGGCCGAGGTGTGCCGGCAGAAGACGGTCAGCAGACCGGTCTCCATGCCCTGGGCGGCGACCCAGCGGGCCACCGGCTCGGTCACCTCGACCAGGCCCTGGCCGTGGGTGTGGGTGGTCAGCGTCGTGACGGCCTGCCGCATGTTTGTCGCCCTCCGTGCTCGATTGCGCGTCTTGGAAGCGGGTCATCCATACACCAAATCGCTTGGCGTTCCCGACCAACAACAGGTGATCCATGGAACTGAACGGCCAGTACCGGATTCCGGCGGCGCGCGAGCGGGTCTTCACCGCGCTCTGCGATCCTGCCGTGCTGCAACGCTGCATCCCGGTGCTGGAGGAAATGGACCGGCTGTCGCCCACCGAATACACCGCGCGCGTGCGCGCCACGGTCGGGCCGCTGAACGCGCGCTTCGCCGGCAACGTCCGGGTGGCGCCGGAGGACGCGCCGCGCTTCTACATCCTCTACGCCGAGGGCAAGGGCGGCCTCGCCGGAGCGGTCAAGGGCGAGGCCCGCATCACGCTGGAGGAGGTGGACGGCCACACCCATCTGTCCTTCACCCTCGCGGCGGCGCTGGGCGGGGCCGTCGGGCGGCTGGCGGTCAAGCTGGTCAAGGCCAAGGCCGACCGCGTCATCAACGGCTTTTTCGAACGCTTCACGGCCGAGGTGCTGAACGGCTGACGCGGATGCCGGGAAGGCTCCGACAACGCACCCGCAAAAAAAACCACTTCGCAGTTGCGGGAATTTGATCCACCATCACGGTCATGACCGAACAACCCCCCGATGCGGGAGTTCGCCGACCATGATTGCCGACACCGTGATGGCCGCCCCTTTGATTGTCGACATCGCCGATCCCGCGGCCTTCTCGCTCCACCCGCCCGCCGACGCCCTGGACGGCGTTCAGGATGGCCCGGCCCTCGACCGGCTGCTCTTCACCCGCATCCTCGGGCTGGCCGTGCAGCATCCCGGCGGCGTCACCGCCTCCCTGGGGCTGGCGCGCGGCGCGCTGGCCGAACTGATCCGGCGGCACGCGGCGGGCTTCGCCCATCTCCTTCCCACCCTGCCCGACGGCAGCGGTGAGGACGCCATAGAGGAGGAGGATCTGCGGGCCTTCCTGCTCGACCACCGCGCCGCCGGGACCGCTGAGGAGGAATGGCTGGCCGCCATCGTCGCCCGCCGCGCGCTGGGGCCAAACCATCTCTGGCAGGACATGGGCTTCGCCAACCGGCGGGAGTTGAACGCCATGTTCCGCCGCCATTTCCCGTCGCTGGTCGCGCTGAACAGCGGCGACATGAAGTGGAAGAAATTTTTCTACCGCCAGCTCTGCGAGCGCGAAGGGCTGATGCTCTGCAAGTCCCCGAACTGCGAGGTGTGCGATGATTTCAGCGCCTGCTTCAGCGCGGAGGACGGCGACCCGCTGAGCACCCTGGCCCGCGTGGCCCGTGGCGAGGGGGCCTGAACGGAGGTGCCTGAACAAAGATGCGCTGCCGGTGAAGAAAGCCGCTTGACCGGAGCGCCGTCACCCGTTAGATAACGCCACCCGCCGGACGGAAGGCCAAGCAAGGCCCGATGAACGGCAGGTCTCCGATGGTCGCGTCAAGCATCAGCGGAAGGGTGGCCGAGTGGTTAAAGGCAGCAGACTGTAAATCTGCCCGCGTAAGCGTACGCTGGTTCAAATCCAGCCCCTTCCACCATCTGACGCGGCCGGCTCATGACAAGGTCATGACCGGCCGTTTCCTTTTCCGGTCAGCGCTGAATTGTTGCCATACCGGCACGTGCGTCAGTGCACCATGTCGGCGTGGTCAGCGCGGCTGTGCCCCCAGATCCTCGAAGGTCAGGCCCTTGTCGGTGCGGGTAAAGCGGCCCTTGCCGTTGACCGTCATCGCCGTCGCTCCGGGCTGCGGCGCGAAGGTGGCCGCGTAATAGCAATCATACTGCTTGTCGTCCGGCTTCGGGGCGCCGTTTCGGTATTTGGTGTCCACGCAGCCCTGCTTGCGGAATCCGTCGAAGCCACGGAAACCGCCCTGCCCCTGGCCGTCCAGCGCCCGCTTGGTGTGCGATTCCACCAGCTTGCGCATGTCGGACTCGCCGGGCTCCCCCGAACAGGCGGCCAGCGACAGAACCGCCAGACCGCACAGCGCCGCACGCCGCACCACGCCCCCCATCCTCTCCCTCACTTGCCGGCCAGCAGGCGGTCCACCCGCTCCTTCAGGGCGCCGAAGGACGGCGGCTTCACGACGAAGCCGTTGACGCCCAAGGACATGGCCTTCTTCACGATTTCGGATTCCGTGTGGTTGGTCAGGAAAACCACCGGCGTGCGGCGGTTCCGCACCTCCGCGCTGGCCCGGAGCTCGGCCAGGAACTGCAGGCCGGACACCGGCTTCATGTCGATGTCGCAGACGATCACGTCGGGAGTGGCGCGGATGCATTCCTTCATGCCGGTTTCACCGTTGTCGGCCTCGGCGATCGAACGGAAGCCGATCTGCGAGAGGATCTGCATGATGGTCCGGCGCACGAAGGGCTGATCTTCGATGACCAGGATGCTGTACTGCCCGTAATCGACCGGCTTCCTGTCCATCGCCGCACCCTCCTTCGCCCGAGCCCAGGGATCTGGCCAAGCACTGGTGGGACCAGCCCATGGTCATACAGTCGAACACTGATAATGCGAGTCCGCCGAACGAGCAACCAAAGGACGGTTACAACTTTTAAAGAATGGCGGATTTCCTGTGGCAGGACGCGGCGAAGGGCCGCGCGAAGCCGCACGGCCCTTGGTTCTCCGCATGGATTGGACGCATTCCCAAACCCTGCCGGATGCTATCGCCGGCTGGTTCCCTGCAACCCCAGGAGGGTGGAGATCACACCAGCCACCAGCCGGCGCTCCGGGTGCAGTTCATGCACCGCCACCGCGCGTCCGGCAAAGGACAGCGCCGCCTTCGCCATGCCCGCCGGGTCCGGGCAGGCCTCACCGTCGATCCGGAAGCGCGCGACGGTCTTGGTCAATTCGTGCATCGCGGTCAAAGGCGGGATGCACATCAGAAAGCGGGCGCTGGCAACCGGCGTGAAGCCGCAGCGCTCGAACATGGTCTGCACGGTCACCGGATCGCCCTCCGGCCCTTCGGTCCCGACCTGATAGCGGAGCAAGCGCTGCGCCCGCTCCTCCACCGCCTCGGACCAACCGGCGGTGGCCGTAATCATGGGGTTGATCAAACCTGCCTCCAAATGCACCAGCCACGGGCCGCGCAGGCTCCAGGGACGTTAGATTGTCCGCTAAACAAACAAGGTCAAGAAACATCCCGTATGGTGGAAGCCTGCATCCGTTTGCTCACGAAGCAACCATTGTGCCAGCGAACGGAAGAAGCTTCGCAGGGCCGCCCCACCCCGCCGCCGGGTTCCCCCTATCGTCTTGAGACTCCATTTGATTAGCCCATGGCGTCCGTGCCGACGCCGGAACGGCGCCTCGGGATTCAACAGCGCAGCGACCGTCCCGGTGCCGTCGGCTGCGCCTCCCATGCAAGCAGGACACATCACGTATGCGACAATCTGCCGCTCTTTTGGGCACAGCGTGTCGCTGCTCCGCAACCGACACCCTCTGAGCGATGAGCAGGACCCTTGCACGCGCGTGAATCGTTATGCCCACGAAAACAATTCCTGTTCTGCGCTGTTGTGACGTGAAGCACGTGGGTTCAAGAGCCAGAAGTTGTTGTGTGGCGGTGAGCGGGGGCCATCGTGGAGACGTATATGCCGAAACATGCGGATTCGGAAAAACCGGATGAGGGTGGATCAACCACCGAAAATGCGTTGCGGGACAGCCTGGACACGCTGAACCGCAACCTTGCCGAGGGACTCCGGACCGCGGACCGCCTGCAGCGCGACGCCAGCCGTCTGGTCGAGGAAAGCGCGCGTCTGGCCGCTGAGCTGGCTGAGCAGCGGCGCGAGATGGGTCGGCTCCGCGACCGGCTGCATCGCGCCGAGGACCGCCGTGCCGACCGGGAGGAGGAGTTGCGCCGCGCCCATGAGGCGGCGGAGCGCGCCGACCGGGCCAAGGCGCGCTTCCTGACCGCCGCCAGCCACGACCTGCGCCAACCGATCCAGGCGGCGGCGCTTTACACCCACATCCTGCGCGGCGCGGTCGGCGCGAACCCGGCGGCCAGAGAGGCCGCGGACTTGCTCCAAGCCTCCATCGACAGCCTGAGCGGCATGCTGAGCGGCCTTCTGGACCTGGCCCGGCTGGAGGCCGGCGCGGTGGACGTCACGGTCACGGAGTTCCGCCCCGACGCGCTGATGCGCCGTCTGGCCCAGGAGTTCCGGGAGAGCGCGACGACCGAGGGGACGAGCCTGCACGTCTATCCCAGCGGCGTGGCGGTGCGGACCGACGCGCGGCTGCTGGAACGGATACTGACCCACCTGCTGTCCAACGCCATCCGTCACGGCGGGGGGAACGGACGGCGTGTCCTTCTCGGATGCCGGCGGCGCCCCGGTGCGCTGGAGTTCCAGGTGTGGGACGACGGGCGCGGCATCCCTCCCGACGCCCGCGCCGCCATCTTCGAGGAGTTCCACCAGCTCGACAATCCGGAGCGCAGCGCGGCCAAGGGCTTCGGCCTCGGCCTGCCGCTGGTGGCCCGCATGGCCCGGCTGCTCGGCCTGACGCTGGACCTGCGGTCGCAAGTCGGGCGGGGCACGGTCTTCACAGTGACCGTTCCGCGCGCCGCCCTCCCCCCCGACCCCGACCGCCGCCTGACCGCCGCCGCCCGCGCCATGGCCGTGGCCGCCACCAGCGCGGCGGCGACGGCATCCCCGACGGACCGGATGAGGGGCCGGCGGGTCCTGTTGGTGGAGGACGACGAGCGGGTGCGCCACGCCATGATCATGCTGCTGAAACGCTGGGGCGTCCAAGTGACCGCCGTCGGCTCGGCGGAGGAACTGGCCAACCGCCTGCCCCGGATGCGCAGCCGTCCCCATGTGGTGCTGGCCGATCACCGGCTCCCACGCGGACAGACTGGCCGCACGGTGGCGGAACTGGTGCGCCGCCGCTGGGACGTGCCGGTCGTCATCATCACCGGCGACACGGCGCCGGAACGGCTGCGCGAAGCCCGCTCCATCGGCTGCCGCCTGCTGCACAAGCCGGTGGAGCCCGGCGACCTCGCCGCCACGCTCGATGACGTCATGGAGCGCTGAGCCTCCAGAACGATCCCTCACGCCGTCTGTTCGCCTCGCGGACGACGCCCGGTCCAACACCCACACCACGCGCCCCGACGGCACTCGCAACCAGACAGAGAGCGGCATCATCCAAGTGATGAGCTGGGCGCTGTTCGAGCGCGTCGCCCGCGACGACAGCCGCGTCACCGCAGCGGATTGCGCAGTGGATTGGGCCGGCTGTCCCGTCCTGCGCTTCGCCAGCGTGCCGGACCGCGTCGACATCCACATCGTGGAACGGCCCAGCGGTCCCTTCCTCGGCAGCGGCGAGGCGGTGCAGGGACCGAGCGCGGCGGCCGTCGGCAACGCCATCCGTTCAGCGACCAGCGTCTGCGCGACCTGCCCTTCCCCCCGGACGGGTGCGGGGGGTCGACCGCCACCGAATAGAGTCGACCCGGAGAGAATTTCCACATTTTTCCCGGTGAATAGAACGACCGGCTTGGCACCTTCGGACGGAGAGGGGTGAAAGCCCAACCGAGGATGAGCCGCCTGGCCGCCCGCCGTCGTTGCACCATGCCAAGACGCCAAGGATAGAAAACCGCGGGCTTTGCTTGCCGCCGCAATTTTCCCTTGCGCCACTTTTACTGGCATAACGCACCACACAAAGCAGCGTCCCTTAATGAAACCCAAATCAACTCATTAAAAAACTGCCACGCCGCCAAACGTTAACAACGCATTAATGCACTAAATAACACAATATACTGCAATAAGAAACAGCGCAATAAATGCTTGTGCTTGCGGGTGACAAGAAAACCGCTGTGTTAAATGCAGCGTGGACGCATTGACTTTATTGACCCGGACGTCCGGCTGTGGGTATGTCAAATCAAACGAGGTACCTATTTCTTTCGAGAGATGATCGCCTCGGATTGCACGCCACTTAGGAAACGTCCGCCATGACCGAAGCGTCCGCCGCCCCCACCAAGCGCGTCACCACCTCTGGTCGCTTCCTCCAGACGGCAACCGAGATTGCCGTCGTCGACACGGCCCTTGCCGGTTGGCGGGATCTTCGGGCGGGGCTTCCGCCCGGCGTGGAGGCGGTGCTGATCGGCGAAGGCCGGGACGGCGTGGCGGCGATGGCGCAGGCGTTGACCGGACGTCACGGCATCCGGGCGCTCCATGTGCTGTGCCACGGCTTCGAGGGCGGGCTGCAGCTTGGCACGGCACGGCTCGACAAGGCAGCGCTGACGGCGCGCCAGACGGAACTGGGCGCCATCGGCGCCTGCCTTGCCGACGACGGCGACATCCTGCTGTACGGCTGCAACGTAGCGAGCGGCCACGGCGAATCGTTCCTCGACGCGCTGGCCGACATCACCGGCGCCAGCATGGCAGCGTCGCGGACGCCGACGGGCGCCGCGGATCTCGGCGGCGACTGGGATCTCGATTGGACCCGTGGCGATCTGCGGACCGCCCCCCTGCGGATCGACCGCTACGCGGGCGTGCTGATGGCGGCTCCCGAACCGATGGACACCGTCGCCTATGTCGGTGAGTCCACCATCACCATCACCTTCGACGGCACCCTCGACAACACCAGCCAGCCGGCTCTGTCCACCTTCGATGCGATCTCGGTCGGCGACATGTCTTGGGGCACCAGCGCCGTGTTGATCAACGGAACGAAGGTCAACGTGACCGCCGCCGTGGTTTCCGGCAAGACCGTGACGCTGACCGTCAACTCGACCCTCACGGCCGGCGATTACATCGAATTCCGCTACGTCGATCCGGCGGGCGACAACAGCAGTGGGGTCATCCAAGCCGGCAACGGTCTCGATGTCGCATCCACGTACATTGTAACCATTGTCATGGGACCGCGCCCCGCGGTGGCGCCGGTCCTGCAAAGCGCCGCGGTGGACGGCACGTCCCTGGTGCTGGCCTACGACGTGGCGCTCGACTCCGCCAATCCGCCGATGGCGAGCGCCTTTACCGTGATGGCCGGCGGCTCTCCGGCCACCATCAGCAACGTCGCGGTGAACAGCGCGAACAAGACCGTTACCCTGACGCTGGCCCAGGCCGTCGCCCACACCGACACCGTGACGGTCGCCTACACCGACCCAACCGGCGGAGACGACACCAACGCCGTCCAGGGCACCACGGGCGTCGACGCCGCGTCCTTCGCCGCCCGGCCGGTCACCAACAACACGCTCAACCCGAACGGCACTCCCCCCACGCTGACGCTCACGCCGAACGACAGCTACGCCCAGCTCATGATGGGCAACCCGACCTTCGACCTGTTCAATGCCGTCACCGCCTCCACGGCGGACAGCGGGCAGACCTTCACCGGCATGGTGCTGACCGTCCACAACGTCGCGGGCACCGGCGGCAACGAGTTCCTGAGGATCGCCGGAACCGACATCACGCTGAGCAACGGGACCTCGGGCAGCTTCACCGGCGGCAACTACGCGGTGACTCTGGTGAACGGCGTCGCCACGGTGGCGATCAGCGGCATGTCGCTGAGCAACAGCGCGATGAGCACGCTGATCGACGGCATCGCCTACAAGACCACGGCATCCACGGTTTCCAGCCTCAGCCAGACCAATTCCGGGTTCAGCGAAACGCGCCCCATCGTCCTGCGCTCCATCACCGACAGCGGCGTTACCAACAACACGACCGAGGTCAACAAACTCGTCACCGCATCGTTCGGGATGCAGGCAGGCACACTCTTCCCCATCACCATCACGCCGGACACCCCGACCGCCACCTTCACCAGCGGCACCCCGACCCAGCTTTCCTTCTCGGTGAACGTCAACACCGCGATGATTCTGGTGGGAAGCACCCTTCACTTCGATGTAGCCGCCCCCAGCGGCTGGACGATCGCGAATCTCCAGCTCAACGGGCTCACGAACAACACCCTGACCGGCATCATTCCGTCCGGAGTCCAGACCCTGACCTTCGACGTGACGGCGTCCGGCACGGACACGTCCGGCCACTTCCCCGTCAGCATCTTCACCTCCACCAGCGGTCTGTATCCTCAAGCGTCGGTTTCGGCCGGCTCCGTCATGGTGACGCTCGCCGCGCCGGCCCCGGTCCTGCAAAGCGCCGCGGTCGACGGCACGTCGCTGGTCCTGACCTACGACGTCGCGCTGGACGCCGTGAACGGCCCGGCGGCGGGCGCCTTCGAGGTCAAGGTGGGCGGCAACGCCGTAACCGTTTCCAGCGTCGCCGTGAACAGCGTCAACAAGACGGTCACCCTGACGCTGGCCCAGGCGGTCCAGCACGGGCAGACGGTCACCGTCACCTACACCGACCCCACCAGCGGCAACGACGTGGCGGCGATCCAGAACGCGGCCGGTGGCACGGACGCGGCCTCCATCACCAACCGGACGGTCACCAACAGCACTCCGGACACGGCGCCGCCGTCGATCACCAGCGTCACCATTCCCAACCAGCCGGCCAAGGTCGGCGACACGGTGACCGTGACCATCACCGTGGCGTCGGACAGCGACACCTACACGCTGGGCAGCGGCAGCACGGTCGACGGCTTCGCGCTCGGCAACCTGACCAAGGTCAGCGCGACCACCTACACCGCCACCTTCACGGTCACCGCCGACGGCCAGCGTACCGGCGACCGCGCCGCCAACCAGGACATCCCGGTCAACATCGTCCTGGTCGACAGCGCCAGCAACGCCAACGCCCCCTACACCACCCCGATCAGCCAGACCAACGACCGCATCGACACCAACGCCCCGCCGGTCCTCGCCGTCCCGACCACCCCGCCGACGCTGGTCGACACCGCCGCCGCCGACACCTTCCCCCTGATCGCCGGCCAGCTCGCCGCGACCGATCTCGAAGGCGACGCGCTGACCTACTCCATCGCCGGATCGCAGAGCTCCCCGCTCCAGCACGGCAGCGTCACGCTGAGCAACGGCGTCACCTACGACACCTGGTCCACCGGGCCGGGCGGCACCTCCTACGTCAACAGCCAGACCGGCCACTACGCCTACGTGTTCGACGCCGCCTTCCTCAACGGCGTGCCGGCCGGGCCGATGCAGGGCACCAGCACCTTCACCGTCTCCGACGGCAACCGGACCGTCTCGCAGCAGCTCACCCTCAACTTCACCGGCGCCAACGACAGCCCGATCCTGTCCAGCCACGTCCGCAGCCTGAGCGCCCTCGACCAGGGCATCGCCGACGCCGCCAACACCGGCACCACCGTCACCGCCCTGCTGGCCTCCGCCGGCACCGCCACCGACGCCGAGTACGACAGCCCCGTCCCGATGGTCACCGTCGTTCCGCTGGGCATCGCCATCACCGGCGTGACCAACAGCAACGGCGTCTGGCAGTACAAGGTCGGCAGCGGCGCCTGGACGGACATTCCCACCGGCTCGTCCAACGGGGCGGCGTTGCTGCTCGCCGGGTCGGACCGCGTGCGCTTCGTGCCGAGCGGGACGGGCTTCACCAGCACCGACACCGGCGGCCTCACCTTCAAGGCGTGGGACCGCACCAGCGGCACGGCGGGCGGCACCGCCGACACCGGCGCGGACGCCTTCAGCACGGGCAGCGCCACCGCGACGATCGCCGTCGACGCCGTGCCGACCCTGACCGCGACCGGCGGAGCCAAGACCTTCGGCGTCGGGGTGGACAGCGCGACCAGCCTGTTCAGCGGCGTGGCCGCCTCCACGGTCGAGGCGGGGCAGAGCTTCCGCGGCGCGGTGCTCACGGTCAGCGGCGTGGCCGACGCCACCGAGGTCCTGACCATCGGCGGCACCGACGTCGCCCTGACCAACGGCGCCACCGCCACCCTGAGCGGGCTGGGCGCCGCGGGCGGCAACGCCAGCGTGAGCGTGTCGGTGGTCGGCGGGGTCGCCACGGTGACGGTCAGCGGGCTGGAGCGCAGCGACGCGCAGATGAGCGCGCTGCTCGGCGGGGTCGCCTACAAGAACACCAGCGCGACGGCGACGCTGGGCGCCCGCACGGTGGCCATCGCCGGCCTGACCGACAGCGGCGGCGCCACCGGCAGCGCGACCATCTCCGGCGTCAGCACGGTGGTGAGCGTGGCCGACGTGACGCCGCCGGCGGCTCCGGTCGTCACCAGCGCGGCGCTGACCAACAGCGCCACCCCGACCCTGGCCGGCACGGCGGAGGCGGGCAGCACGGTGACCGTCACCATCGGCGGGGCGACCTACACCACGACCGCCACCG
>NZ_JACCJY010000047.1 GCF_014596085.1 Azospirillum tabaci | reverse complement strand
GTCCGCGCTGCCGCCCGCCGCGGCGCGCCCCGCCCCGGCGCCGGCGTCGCGGTCGGCTTTCGGGGGCCCCTCCGGCGCGTCGATGTTCGGTGCGGCTGTCACGGCGGACCTGCCGCTGGGCGCCAGCGAGGCCGGGGCGAGCGCCCGCGCCCGCGCCGCGGAGGCGCACAGCCTGGAGGAGCTGGAGTCGGCGCTGCGCGCCTTCGACGGCTGCCCGCTGAAGGCGACGGCGATGAACACGGTCTTCGCGGACGGCAACCCCAGCGCGGAGATCATGCTGATCGGCGAGGCGCCGGGCGAGGACGAGGACCGGCAGGGCAAGCCCTTCGTCGGGGTCAGCGGCAAGCTGCTCGACCGCATGTTGGCCCAGATCGGACTCGACCGCAGCACGGTCTACATCAGCAACATTCTGCCCTGGCGCCCGCCCGGCAACCGGTCGCCGACCCAGGCGGAGATCGCCGCCTGCCTGCCCTTCCTGGAACGGCACGTCGAGTTGATCGGGCCGAAGGTCCTCGTGCCGCTGGGCGGAACCTCCGCCAAGACGCTGCTCAACCGGGCGGAGGGCATCACCCGCCTGCGCGGCCGCTGGTTCGACTACGCCTCTCCCGGCTTGTCCGGCCCGGTGCCGGTCCTCCCGATGCTTCACCCGGCCTATCTGCTGCGCAACCCCATCGCCAAGCGCGAGGCGTGGCGCGACCTGCTGACCCTGCGGCAGCGCTTTCCGGGCTGAGTCACCGCAAGAGTCGTTTTGCCCCCACCCCGGCCCTCCCCTGCGTCAGCTCTCGCGCAAACCGGAGGTTTGCGCTGACGCGGCAGGCGGACCTTTGGTCGGCCGAGAGCGGGGGAGGGTTAGGGTGGGGGCAAAACCGCCGCCACGATGGTTAACACCACCCATTCCATAAAATGCTTCTCTTATTGCGCCTTTTCTTGCGTGGTCATTCGAACATTCGACATCCATAGACATTCCAAACATTGCCAAAGTACTTCGAAAGATCGGAGTGGTTTACCAAGTCGCCGCTATGCCGTTGCGCCGATTGGCACAAAAAGACCCATGACCTTGTGCCGAATGGGTCTTCCCACCGGGCTAGGGCCATTTTCCCGCCCCCACTAAGTTGCTGAAAACACTTGCGAACAGGCGGCATTGACCGCTGTTGGGGAATCATCTTCTTGCGATTCCCGTCCACTGCGGTTATTCGAATACCATGTTCCGGATATTGTGCAGCGCAGCAAACACCGTCTCGCTGCGGCGGAAGGTCCTGGGAATGGCGGGGGTGGCGCTGGCGCTGTGCGCGGCACCCGAACCGACGGGCGGCTATCGTCCGGCCCAGGCCGGCCTTGTGATCCACGCGCCGGATGGACGACCCGTCGTCCCGCCGGGATTCGATCGTGCCGAGCAGAACCTGCTTCTGGCGACGGACGCCGACGCGCGCGCCGTCCAGCTGACGGAAGAGGACGCCCGCCATTACCGGCGCATCTTCGCCCTTCAGGAGCGGGGCGAGTGGGAGGGCGCCGATTGGGAAATCCGCCTGCTGCGCGACCGCCGCCTGATGGGCCACGTGCTGCGCCAGCGCTACCTGCACCCCGACCGCAAGGCCAGCTATGACGAGTTGGCCGGTTGGCTCCAGCGCTACGGCGACCTGCCGGGCGCGGAACGCATCCACGCCCTGGCCCAGCGCCGCGCCCCCGCCGGCCAGCAGCGTGCCCTCAAGCCGCCGCGCGCCGGCGATGGGGAACGGCTGACCGGATCGCTGGAGCGGCTGGGCGGCCTGCGCCCCGAACCGCTGCCGGAGGCCGTCTCCGACGAGGAGCAGAGCGATCCGGACAAGACCGCCGAGGCCGCCGAGGACAAGCCCAAGCTCACCGTCGCCCCGCGCAGCCGCACCGCCAGCCGCACCGACCATGCCGCCGCGTCCCGCGTGACGGACCTGCTGCGCACCGGCAAGCCGGGAGCGGCGCTGACCCTGCTCAACCAGGACGACTTCGGCCGCAGCCTCGACTCGGTGCAGTATGACCGCGCGCGGGCGCGCATCGCCGCCTCGCTCTATTATTCCGGCGACGTGACGCAGGCGCTGTCGCTGGCCTCGGCCAGCGCCGCCCGCTCCGGCCCGGCGGTGACCGAGGCGCACTGGATCGCCGGCCTCGCCGCCTGGCGGCTGAAGCAGTACGACCGTGCCGCCCGCCACTTCACCAATCTGGCCGAGGCCGGCCCGCAGTCGCCCTGGCTGGCCTCCGCCGCCGGTTTCTGGGCCGCCCGCGCCCACGCCCGCCGGGGCCGCGAGGAGCAGGCCCGCACCCATCTGGCCGCCGCGGCGCGTTACCCCCACACCTTCTATGGCCTGCTCGCCCACCGCAAGCTGGGCGGCTCGGGCGACTTGAACTGGCGCACGCCGGAGTTGACCGGGCACCATCTGAAGGCCCTGTCCGCCCTGCCCGGCGGCACGCGCGCCATCGCCCTGATCCAGGCGGGCCAGCGCGAGGCGGCGGAGTTGGAACTGCGGCGCATCCACCCGCGCGGCGACACGCTGGCCGAACAGGCGCTGGTGGCGTTGGCCGACCGCGCCGGGCTGCCAGGGCTGGCGCTCCAGGTCGGCAACGCGGTGGCCGGTCCGGACGGCGCCCCCTACACGGCGGCCCTCTACCCGGTGCCGCACTGGAAGCCGCGCGACGGCTTCGCCGTGGATCGCGCGCTGGTCTTCGCGGTGATGCGGCAGGAATCGCGCTTCGACCCGAAGCTGGTCAGCTCCGCCGGGGCCACCGGCCTGATGCAGATCATGCCCGCCACCGCCCAGCACGTGCAGGAGCGCAACGCCGACATCGGCGAAGCCGACGCCGCCCGCACGGGCCTGTTCGACCCCTCCACCAACATGGAACTCGGGCAGCGCTACATGGCGGAGCTTCTGAACAGCCAGGACATCGGCAACAACCTGTTCCTGCTGGCCGCCGCCTACAACGCCGGCCCCGGCACGCTGGCGCGCTGGCGCCGGGAGCTGTCGGACATCGGCAACGACCCGCTGCTCTTCATCGAGAGCCTGCCCTACGCCGAGACGCGGAATTACGTTGAGAAGGTCGTCGCCAACTTCTGGATCTACCGGCTGCGGCTGGGGCAGGAAATCGAATCGCTGGACGCCGTTGCGGCGGGCGGCTGGCCGGTCTATATGCCGGTGGACGTCTTCCCGGCGGCCCGGTCCACCCAGGTCGCGCAACACGCCGAAGTCCCCTGATGCCGAAGATCGACGAATCCCGCCCGTTCCTGCCCGTCAACATCGCCGTCATGACCGTGTCCGACACGCGCACGCCCGCCGACGACCGCTCGGGCGACGCGCTGGCGGAGCGGCTGACCGGCGCCGGCCACCGGCTGGGCGCCCGCGCCATCGTGAAGGACGACGTCGCCGCCATCCGCGCCCAGGTCCAGGCCTGGATCGCCGATCCGGAGATCGACGTGGTGCTGACCACCGGCGGCACCGGCGTGACTGGCCGCGACGTGACGCCGGAGGCGGTGGAGGCGCTGTTCGACAAGGCGATCCCCGGCTTCGGGGAGCTGTTCCGCCAGCTCAGCTACGCCAAGGTCGGCACCTCGACGATCCAGAGCCGGGCGACCGGCGGGGTCGCCAACGGCACCTACATCTTCGCCCTGCCGGGTTCGCCCAGCGCCTGCCGCGACGCCTGGGACGACATCCTGGTCTTCCAGCTCGATAACCGGCACCGCCCCTGCAACCTCGTCGAACTGATGCCGCGCCTGCGCGAGCATCAGGTGTGACCGGCACCGCCGGTCTTCACGGCGCCCTGACGCGGCTGCCGGCCTTCGCCGGCTTGCCCTCCGGGGCGCTGGAACCGATGCCGCGCCGCGGCGTGGCGCACGACCATGTGCGTTTGGCCGGACGGGGTCTGGTCGCCCGCGTCCCACGCTGGAGCCAGTTGGGGCTCGACCCCCTCGCCAATCTGGAACAGCAGGCCACCGCCTTCCGCCGCGCCGCCCCCAGCGGCCACACGCCGGAACTGGCCGCCGTCCTGCCGCCGGGGCCGGAGCTGCCGATGGGCGCGCTGGTGGTGACGGAAATCGTCGGGCGCCCGCCGCGCCTGCCCGGCGAGATGCCGGCCATCGCGCGGGCGCTCGCCGCACTGCACGCTCTGGCCCTGCCGCCGCACGACGAGCGCCCTCCCCTGCCCGCCCCCGCCGACCCGGTGGCGGCGACCCTGGCCCAGGTGGAGCGGCAGGCGGTGTGGTTCGAGCGCGCCGGGCTGGCGCCGGACGCTTCGGCCTTGCTTCGGAAGGAACTGCAGTCCGCCCGTGCCTTCCGCTGCACGGCGCCGATCCCCATCACACTGGTGGGCAGCGACGTCCATCCCGGCAATTTCCTGATCGACGACGCCGGCAAGGCCTGGTTCACCGATCTGGAAAAGGCCCAGTACGGCCACCCGGCCATCGACCTCGCCCACGCCAGCCTCTACACCTCCACCAAGTGGGAGCGGGAGGTCGCGGCGGTGCTGACTCCGGACGAGGTCGCGGCGTTCCACGCGGCCTGGGAGGCGGCGGTGCCGCCCGCGCTGGCCGAGGCGGTGCGCCCGTGGCGCCGGCCCTTGCGCCGCCTGACCTGGCTGCGCACCTTGTCCTGGATGGCCCGCTGGCGGGTGGAGGGTGCGGCCCTGTCGCCGGACATGCCGGACTCGCTGGCGGCCCACATGGACGCCCACGCGGTCGACGTTCTCCGTCCGGACATCCTCAGGCGGGTCGCCGCCGAATGGTGTTAGGGCCGTATGGCGTTGAGGTGGAATGGCGGTCGAGACATGCGATGGCTCGGCCCGCAGCGTGGTTAACCCTTGCCAGCGGTTGGTGATAGACTAGGAATCGAGTTTCAGGCTTTCCTGAACCAGACTCCGTAGGCGTGCAGGTGGACGCGGCATGATGACATTCCGATTTGGGCGGACCCGATTTGGTCGGACGGCGCTCGGTGCCCTGCTCCTTTCCACGGCGGGCCTCCTGCCGGCCGGCCATGCCGTCGCCGCAGCCCCGGCGGTGGCGGAGCGCCCGTCGCTGACCTCGGCGACCGGCAGCTATCTGGCGGGGCGCTTCGCCCAACGCCAGGACGATTGGACCGCCGCCGCCCTGTTCATGGCGCACGCCCTGTCCGCCGACCCCGGCGACCTGACGCTGCTGCGCCGCACCTACCTGCTGAAGCTGGGCGAAGGGCAGTTCGACGCCGCGATCGACCTCGCCAAACGGCTGCTGGAGCAGGACACCGACCCGCAGATGGCCATCGCCCTGCTGGCCTCCGACAATCTGGCCCGCGGCAAGCTGAAGGAAGCGAAGGCCATGGCCGCGCGCATGCCCAAGGAGGGCATGGCGAAATACATCGGTCCGCTGATCGACGCCTGGCTGGCCGCCGCGGAGGGCAAGACCGACGCGGCGCTGAAGGCGCTGGAACCGCTCTCCACCGCCAGCGGCTTCGCCGCCCTGCACGACCTTCACGCCGGTCTGGTGCTGGAGTTGGGCGGGCGCAAGGACGCCGCCGCGGAGCGCTTCGCCCGCGTGCTCGACAAGGAGGCGCCGCTGCGCGTCATCCAGATCGTCGGCAGCTTCTACGAGCGCACCGGCCGCAAGGACGAGGCCCGCAAGCTCTACGACGCCTTCCGCGCCAGCAACCCCGACAGCCTGATGGTCGAACCGGCGCTGAAGGCGCTGGACGAGGGCAAGACCGCCGCCTCGGTGGTGGCCGATGCTAGGCAGGGTCTGGCGGAGGCCCTGTTCGACCTGGGCAGCGCCATCCACCATGAAGGCGCCGAGGAAACCGCCCTGCTGTTCGGGCGGATCGCCCTTCATCTGCGCCCCGACCTGTCCCTGGCGCGGCTGATGATCGGCGACATCATGGAGAACCGCGACCACCACGCCGACGCGCTGGTCGAGTTCCAGGCGCTGGAGAAGGACCCGGTGCTGGGCTGGACCGCGCGGCTGCGCGCCGCCGAAAGCCTCGCCCGACTGGAGCGCACCGACGACGCCATCGCCGCCTTCTCCGCCCTGTCCGCCGAGCGTCCGGAGCGCACCGACGCGCTGATCCGGCTGGGCGACCTGTACCGCGTCGCCAAGCGCTACGGCGAAGCCGCCGCCAGCTACAGCAAGGCGCTGGAGCGCATCGGCACGCCGGAGGAGCGGCATTGGGCGGTGCTCTACGCCCGCGCCATGTCCTACGACAAGATCGACCGCTGGCCGGACGCCGAGCGCGACCTGCGGGCGGCGCTGGCGCTGAAGCCGGACGAGGCCTTCCTGCTGAACTATCTGGGCTACAGCTACGTCGACCGCGGGCTGAACCTGGAGGAGGCCAAGGGGATGATCGAGAAGGCCGTCGCCCTGCGCCCCAAGGACGGCTACATCGTCGACAGCCTGGGCTGGGCGCTTTACCGCACCGGCGATTTCGAAGGGGCGGTGGAGAAACTGGAGCGCGCGGTGGAGCTGAAGCCGACCGACGCCACCATCAACGATCATCTGGGCGACGCCTACTGGCGCGTCGGACGCCGCAACGAGGCCCGCTTCCAATGGACCCGCGCGCTCCGCACCGCGGAGGAGGAGCCGCAGAAGGAGGACATCCGGGCCAAGCTGGACAAGGGGCTGGTGGACCCCAAGGCCGCCGAGGCCGCGGCACCAAAGGTTCAGTAAAGCCCGATCAGACCGGCAGGCCAGCCCCGTCGCAGTTGTTCACTTTACGTTCCGGCTTTCCGCGGCTATCCTGTCCCTATGGACGAGATCCCGCGGCAAGCACTGAAAGGACGGGGGGCGATCAGCAACCTGACCTCCCGCTACGAGCGGGAGACGCGGGTGCTGGCCGACGACGGCTGGGGCGAGAACGAAGCGCTGACGGAGACCGTCCCGACCCAGGTCTTCGATGACGCCGCCCGCTCGGTCCTGTCGAAGAACACCTCGCCCGACGTGATCTTCGAACGGTCGGTGAACCCCTATCGGGGGTGTGAACACGCCTGCATCTACTGCTTCGCCCGACCGACCCACGCCTATCTCGGCCTGTCGCCGGGGCTGGATTTCGAGACGAAGATCTTCCGCAAGGCCCGGGCGGCGGAGCTTCTCGCGGCGGAGCTTCGCGCCAAATCCTACCGCTGCCAGCCGCTGGCGCTCGGCGCCAACACCGATCCCTACCAGCCCATCGAGCGGGAGCAGCGCATCACCCGCGCCGTGCTGGAGGTCTGCCGCGACTTCAACCAGCCGGTGATGATCATCACCAAGTCGGCGCTGGTCCTGCGCGACCTCGACATCCTCGCGCCGATGGCGGCCAAGGGGCTGGTCAACGTCGCGCTGTCGGTCACCACGCTCGACCGCGACCTCGCCCGCCGCATGGAGCCGCGGGCCAGCACGCCGCAGCGGCGCCTCGCCGCCATGCGCGACCTGACGGAGGCCGGCGTGCCGGTGGCGGTGCTGGCCAGCCCGATGATCCCGGGGCTCACCGACCATGAGCTGGAAGCCATCCTGACCGCGGCGGCGGCGGCCGGGGCGACGCAGGCCAACTACATCCTCCTGCGCCTGCCGCTGGAAATTGCCGATCTGTTCGAGGAATGGCTGCGCGAGCACGCGCCCAACCGCGCCGAGCGGGTGCTCAGCCTGATCCGCCAGTGCCGCGAGGGGGAATTGTACCAGTCCCAATTCGGCAACCGCATGAAGGGCTCCGGCCCGGTGGCGGAGTTGCTGTCGAAACGGTTCAAGCTGGCCTGCCGGCGCCTGGGGCTCAACGCCCGCGACGCCAACCTCAACTGCGCCGATTTCAAGCCCCCGCCGGCCCGCGGCGATCAACTGACGTTGCTTTGATCGTTCTGTCAGCAATGTTCTGGAGCGATGATGGACGATCGCTCCAGTGTGCGGATAAGCTCAACTGCTGTCCAGTGAGTCCTGAATATATTAGGTGTGCTTTATGGAGAGCTCGGTGGGGCTGCAATCCAGAGCACCGCATATCGCTCCGTGTGCCCCACTGAGCGCACCAAACTCCGGGCTTCACGTCGCCGCAGATTGCCCACGATCAGCAGGCAAAGGCGATGAAAAACTGGAGCGTCCAGTGTCACCCTCCGGCGTTGACAAAGCGCATGCCCAATCTGCTGTGAAGTCAGTGGCCGATTGGCGAGGCGCAGGACATTCATAACTTCATGCCCGAGTTCTCCACGAAGAAACCCTAGCGCCTGTCGAACCAAGCGGTTGCTTGTGCTCGTCGTCTTCAGTTTCGCCCCACTTGGGAACGCGAACAGCTGCATAGCACCATCCAACGTAGCGAGTTCACGCTCAAGCGCTGTGAGCTGCTCGGACAAAGCGCCTCGGCGTGCGTCGAGTTCAGCACGTTTGGCGGCCAAAGCGGAGAATACCGGATCGTTTGGTGCCAAAGATGGAATTGGCGGCGCGGACATGGTGGGCATCGGTGTCACAGGCGTGGTGCAATGGGAAGGCATTGCCGCGGTATATCCTATTTTGGGATTATCCGGAAATGGGTTTAGTGAGTCGGCCGGTCATCGTAAACCGGCTGCCGCCTTTGAAGTCTGTTCACACCCCTGCCTATCGTGTGCTCGTGGATGCGCTTGTAGAAGCGCGCAAGGCGGCTGGGCTCACTCAGCAGGATCTTGCGCACCGCGTCGGCAAGCCACAGTCTTTTGTCGCCAAGGTGGAAAACCGGGAGCGACGGCTGGACGTCATCGAGTTCATTGACCTGAGCAGAGCGGTGGGTTTGGATCCCCATACCGCGTTGCGCCGCGTTGAGGATGCCCTTCCAATCCGCACCTGATAGGCCCAGACCTAGGTTCTGTCGCCAACGCTGCGTAGCCAGACCATCACGGAAGCGATCTGGACGAAGGCAAGGTAGTGGGCGTCGAGCTTGTCGTAGCGGGTCGCCACGCGACGGAACTGCTTCAGCTTTCCGACCAGACGCTCAACGAGGTTCCGCCGCCGGTATGCCGCGCGGTCGAAGTCTGGATTCCTCGGCTGGTCGGCGCGACTGGGAATGATCGGCACGATGCGCTTGCGGCGCAACACGTCGAGCAGCCAAGCGGCCGAGTACGCCTTGTCGACGATCATCGCATCAGGTTTCCAGCGCGGGCGCCTACGTTTTCCGCTGCGCAAGGCGCCTTGCTCGAACAGTGGGCCGACGCCCAGCAGGTCGTGGCGCTCGCCACCGCTGAGATGCAGCGCCACCGGCCGTCCCTCGGCGTCGGCACGCAGGTACAGCTTGGTCGAAAAGCCGCCGCGCGAGCGGCCAAGCGCCTGCTTGCCCGACGTATGCCTTGCCCCGGCGGCATGGACGTGGGCGCGAATCACACTGCTGTCGAGCAGGTGCGCATCCCAGCCCGCGTTCGGTGCCATGGCGCGCAACTCTGCAACGATGCGGCCCCAGATCCCGGCAGCCGTCCAGCGCTGCAGGCGACGCCACGCGGTGCGCCAGTTCATCACATCCTCAGGCAGGTCACGCCAGGGCGCCCCTGTGCGGGCCAGCCAGAGGACTGCTTCGAGAAAGCATCGGTGATCGAGTGAGGGCCGCCCGGTCCTGGGCTTCTGGGGCGGAAGGAAGGGCAACAGCCGACGCCACATCGCGTCGGTCAACATGGTTCTGATCGGCACTCGGACCAAATGCGATCAGATCGGCCCTGCGCAAGTCCCTTTGGCGACAGAACCTAGCAGTAGGGCTTGGGAGGGCAGCGTGTGATGATGCGATCAGATTGATGGCGTCGGCATTTGTTGTCTCCTACAAACCTCCTGAAAGATTGACCATTGAAACGCCCATTTCCTTTCGCGCACTGCATCAACTCGACGAATGGTGAGCGGGATTAAGCGCCGGAAGGATGCTGAAGGCTGGTGAGGACCGAGGTTGTAGGAGATCCGTTCGCAGAGCCTGCAAGGCTTTGGCCAAACTCCGACTTTCCTGTACCGACCATGGGTGCGCCGCATTTGCGCCACCGAACAGGGAGCGTTCTAAATCCGCGGTTGCGAACATGAGTGATGCTCCTCCTGCTTGGCCAACTAGTCGGTCATATGCGGGCAACTGGTCACGCCAATGGACGAGCGCCGCGTAGATAATGCGCGGATCGGATCCTTGGCAGGTTTGCAGCAGTGCATTGAAAGCAGTCCGCTCCGATTGCTCCCGGCTGCGGCGTCGCTTCTTCCCTATCGCACGCGATCGGGCCTTTGTCCAAACGATTGCAGCGATCAGCAAGGCGGCCCCACCGAATACCACCGCCAGCATCCAGACCCGCTCTGGACCAGCAGCCGACGAGCCGCCCGACGGCATGGCCGATGGCGGCGGAGCGGCAACGGTCACGCGAACCGCCGGGAAAGTGACGGTGCGCAGACGGTCGGACTCCAGATCCCACCATGTCTGCGACACGGCCGGCAGGTCGAAGCGGCCTGCCGTCTCGAAGACGTAGGTCGCCCGGTCGGTGCGCTCCCCGGTCAGAGCGCCGCGCTCGATCCGGTCGTCGATCCGGGCTGGCTCCCCATAGACGCGCACCCCGTTGGGCGCAGAAAAGCGGATGTCCGGGAGCGCGCTGCCTGGAACATCGGCAACCTCCCGCGTGATGGTGCGGACCAGGGCGTCCCCGGCCTTGTATGCCGCGTCCGGCGCCGGCGCCCAGGTCTCGTGCGCGCTCAGCCGTGTGGACGCGGTTGCCGCCTGCGATGGGTCGACCCCCAGGGGCACGGTGACTGACAGCGTCAGCGCGGTGCCGGAAACCACGCCGGTTTCATGTCCGTCGCGGTCGAGAAGCACGACATTGGCTGCCGGGATGGTCAGAGTGCCACCACGCCGTGCGTACAGGGCGAATTCGAAGCGTTGGCCGACATAGGTCCGCCCCCGGATGCCGTCGCTCAGCGAGGTCGCCTGGGTCTCGAAGCGGAAGATCTGCGCGGCGTCCATGGCCGGCAGCGCGACACGCGGCGGGTGGGCCATCCCGTCCCGAAACAGGACGTCGACGAACACGCGCACATGCTGCCCGATGATGGCGGTCTGGTCCGGGCGGCTCGTCGTGCGAACGATGACCGGAGGTGTGTCCGTTCCCTCCTCCGCGCGCGCCGAACCGATGGCCATGCCGCCGATGGACAGCACCATCGCCAGCCAGACCGCCACCCAACCGCACCGGTGGGGCTTGCGAGCCAAGCTCATGGCGAACCTCCCGGAGCGGTGCCGGGTTCGGGGCCTGCCTGAAGCTGGTAGGCGAAGCGCGCCCGCAGGAAATCGGCGGGCTGCGTCTGGACCCGCTTGAGCCACAGGGCGCGGATCGCCTCGTCGCTCATCGGAGCACCGCCGGCGGTCTCCGTGTCCTTGCCACCATCCTTTTTGGTCCGGTCATAGACGACGTCGTCCGGGTCATCCTCGGTGTCGCCGTCGTCGCCTCCTTTCGCCCGGACACGGTCGGCGCGCAGACGGGCGAGCGTCCGATTGGCCTCGGCATCCGACCAGCCGGGCCTGAGGGCGAGCGCCCGGTCGTAGCGGGCGACCGCGTCGTCGTATTTTCCCTGCATCACCAAGGCATTGCCCTGATCGTAGGCGGCTTCCGCGGTGTCGATGCCGGCGAACTGCGGCGCCGCGTCCTTGAAGTTGCCGGCCTTTATCAGCGCCACGCCGCGCCACATCGGATCGATGAAGGCGTCGGCGGCCTCGGCGTACCGCCCCCGTTCCATAAGCCAGCGGCCACGCTGGTCGGGCGTCGCCCACAGATTCTTCCAGCCGAGGAGCAGCGTGCCGCCGGCCAGGGAGAGGAGAACGATGGCGAGAAGACCGACCATGGCGTTCCTCATGCCGCCAGCCTCCAACCGCGCCGGAACCACCCGAGCACCAGCGCGGCGATCAAGGGGGTCAGCCAATAGCCCGCGTCCTGCCAGCGAGCCTCGTCTCCCTGGGCAGTGGCCGCCGGGGCGGTCGCGGAGTCCAGGCGACGGGCGACGGATGCGGCGTCGGTGGGATCGGGGGTCACCTTCACCAGCCGGGCGTCCAAGGCGGCGATGGCACTCTGCAAACTGGTATCCTGAGCGACGTGGTCCGGGGGCAGCATGGCCCATAGGACGGTTGGCGGCCGTTCGGCGCTCTGGCTCGTGCCCCGCAACGCATTGGCTTGATCGGGCGCCACCGCATCGGCCAGCACGACCAGCGAACCGCCGCGCTTGCCCTCCGCCAGCACCCGCGCCGCCAGGGCCACCGCCTGGGCAAGCTGGTCGCCCTCGCGCGGCATGATCTCCGGCGACAAGGCGCGGGCCATGGTCAGCATCACCTCCTTGTCCGTCGTCGGCGGCAGGACCAGATGCGCCGAGCCGCTGTAGGCGACAAGGCCGGTGGCCGCCCCCTCCCGCTGGTCCAGCAGATCGGAGATTTTCTGCCGGGCCCGTTCCAGCCGGGTCGGCGGCAGGTCGGGTGCCGTCATGGTCGGTGTCACGCGCAGGACGATCATGGCGGGCGGAGCAGCGTCGGCAAACAGGGAGGGCTCGCGCCGCCACGTCGGTCCGGCTATCGCCACGATCCCCACAAACCACCCGAGCAGCAGCAGCGTGCCGGGTGCGAAGCGCCGGTTGGCTCCGCTGCCGACGGTCAGATGGGCCAGCAGTTCCGGAGCCATGGCGGCCCGCCAGGGCCGCAGCGGATCGCCCGTCCGGCGGTCGAGCCACCACAAGGCCACCGCGGGGATAAGCAGCAGCAACCACCAGGGACGCAGCACATGCAGCTCGGACAACGGATCGGTCATGGGCGCACTCCCGGCGTTGCGGCTGAATGGCCATCGGCGCGCCCGGACGGGGAGCCGCGGCGCAGCCTTGGCAGCAGGCCGAGTGTCTGGGCAGCCATGCTCAGGATGGTGAGCGCCGCCAGCGGCACCCAGAACAGGTCGGTCCTCGGCCGGACGGACACGGTGTCGACCTTCCGGGTTTCGATGGCGTCGAGCCGTTGGTAAACCCCAGCGAGCTGGGTCCGGTCGAGCGCGCGGAAGAAGCCGCCACCGGTTGCGTCCGCCACGTCCCGCAAGGCCTTCTCGTCGAGCGCGTCCTCGCCGACCGCGGTCGGGTCGCCGATGGCGATGGTGTGGATGGTGATCGCCTTGTCCTTGGCGATGCGGGCGGCCTCCGCCGGCGGGACTCGGCTCGCCGTGTCGTTGCCGTCGGTCAGGGCGATGATCGTCTTGGCCGGCACCGTCGAGCGCTCGAACAGCGTGATGCCCAATCCGATGGCGTCTCCGAACACGGTGCGCGGACCGGCCATGCCAACCTGCATCTCCTGAACGAGGCGGCGGCAGAGCCCAAGATCGGCGGTGAAGGGCACCAGCGTGAAGGGCGCGTTGCCGAAGACCACCACACCGACCCGGTCGCCGTCGCGGCGCGACAGGAAATCGTCGAGCACCTGCTTCACCGCCGTCAGCCGGTCCACCGCCGCTCCGGTGGCGTCGGTAAAATCGCGCGTCTCCATGGAACCGGACAGATCGACCAGCAGCAGGAGGTCTCGCGCCGGCTGATCCCGGTGCAGCGGCGGCTCGATCCATTGCGGGCGTGCCAGGGCCCCGACCGACAGGCACCAGCACAGGATCAGCACGGTGGTCCGCCAGATGCCCCGCCGGACAACGGCGGCCCCTCCCTGGGGTGCCGCTCCGGTGAGCGCGACCAGGGTGGCGAAGAAGGGCACGCGCACCGCCGGTCGCCGTTCGATGCGCGGCGGCACCATCCGGTGGACGATCCACGGCAGGGGCAACAGGAGCAGCAGCCACGGATAGGCCAACGTCAGCATGGCCAGCCGCTCCCTCCCGATGCCGGAGCGCGGTGGGTCCGGAGCCACAGGCGAGCCGCGGCAACGATCTCCCGCAAGGCATCCGTGCCGCCATCGGCGGCCCCGTATGCGAGGTCGGGAAGACGCCGCGTCGGCCCCGTGGTGAAACGGTCGGTTCCCGCGGTGCGGTCGAGAAAGGCGAGCCATGAGGCTCCGTTGAGGCCGGCGACCTCCGACCGGGGATAGGCGGCGAGCGCCGCCCGCTTCAGCAGCGAGGCCATGCGTTGGGCGAGCAGGGCCGCATCGGCTTTGCCGATGTCACCTTCCAGCGCGTCGAGGGCACGCAGGGCCTCCCGGCGGTAAGCGTTGGCGCGATAACGGGCGAAGGCATGGACGGCCAACAGGAGACCGGCCAGCAGGAGCCCCGCGGCCAGAATCCACCAACCCGGCGCGGGAGGCCACCAGGGAACCGGGGCGGGAAGCGCAAGATCGCGGAGGTTGGACAGGCTCGCCGGATCGTCGCTCATCCGCGCGCTCCTCTCCGCTCCACCGCGGAAGGTGCCACGCGGCGCCCGAGCAAGTCGCGGAGCTGATCGACCACATCGTGCTCGGTGGCGATGGGCAGGACCGGAATGGCATGGTCGCGTGAGAAGCCGGCGATGCGCGCCCGACGCTCCGCGAAGCCGGCGGCGAAGCGGTCGCGCAGGCCGCGCGTCGCCGTGTCGACCTCGATCTGACCCGGTCCCTCCGCGACCACCACCCGGCCCATATCCGGCAAGGCCGCTTCCATCCGGTCGTGAATGAACACCGTCAGCACGTCGTTGTGCGCGGCGATCCGCGTGACGAGCCGGACGGACTCGTCGTCGGCGCCGAAGGCGTCGGTGATGAGGCACAGCAGGCCGTCATGTGGGATCAGGCGGGTGGCCCGACGCAAAGCATCGTTGAACAGGCCCGGATCGGCCAATGCTTCGCCGTCGGCGCGCAACGCTTGGTTCTGACGGACCACGGCTTCCAGGAGGCGGGGAACCGCCCCGCTCCGTGCCTGCGGCCTGATCTCGGTCACCTCGCCCTCGGAAAAGATAATAGCCCCGACGCGGTCGCCGAGCGACGTGACGCGCCAGGCCGACAGTGCCGCGACCTCTGCGGCGACGACCGACTTCATGGCGCGCCGGCTGCCGAAGAACATGGACAGGCGCTGGTCCACCAACAGCAACACGCTCCGGTCCCGCTCCTCCGTGTAGACGCGCACGTAGGGGCTGCCGAGCCGGGCGGTGGCGGGCCAGTCGATGGTCCGGATGTCGTCGCCTTCGACGTAGCGGCGCAGTTCCTCGAAGTTCAGCCCGCGCCCGCGCAGCCGTGAGGCGTGGCGTCCGGTCAGGATGCTGTGGACCGGCTGCCGCGGCAGGAAGCTGAAGCCGCGCGCCCGATGTCGGAGGCGCTGCAGGGCGTCGAGCGTGACATAGGCCCGCGCCGCGCCGTCGGACGGCGTCTTGCGTTGCCAACGCTTCGGTTCATCCATCGCCATTCGTCGTCCTCCGCACACCGATTCAGGCCGCGACGGCAACCTGCCGCAGGATCTCGTCGATCACCCCATTGCTGCTTATGCCGTCGGCGATGGCGTCGTAGGTCAGCGACACGCGGTGGCGCAGACAGTCATGAGCGACGGCCTGCACGTCCTCGGGCACCACGTAGGTCCGCCCCTGCAGCCACGCATGGGCGCGCGAACAACGGTCGAGCGCCAGCGAGCCGCGCGGACTGGCGCCCACGGCGATCCATGCCTTGAGCGTGTCGCCATACTCCTCGGGCCGCCGGGTCGCCGCGATCAGGGCTACGATGTAGCTCTCGATCGCCTCGGCGGTGGTGACCTGGGCAATCTCCGCCCGCGCGTCGAAAACGCAGCGTTGGGCGATGCGCTCCTCTTGCGGCGCACGGTCCGCGTCGGGGGTTCCGGCCTGCTCCCGCCGCACCAGCCGCAGCACCTCCACCTCGTCGGCATCGCTCGGGTAATCGATCCGGACATGCATGAGGAAGCGGTCCATCTGCGCCTCAGGGAGCGGGTATGTGCCTTCCTGCTCGATGGGATTCTGCGTCGCCAGCACCATGAACAGGCCGGGCAGCGGATACCGCTTGCCGGCAACGGTCACCTGCCGCTCCTCCATTGCCTCCAGCAGGGCGGACTGCACCTTGGCCGGCGCCCGGTTGATCTCGTCGGCGAGGATCAGGTTCCCGAAGATCGGACCCTGGCGGAAGGTGAAGGCCGCATCGCCCACGCCGTCACTGCGGTAGATCTCACCGCCCGTGATGTCGGAAGGGAGCAGGTCCGGGGTGAACTGGATGCGGCTGAAGTCGGATTCCAGGCTTTTCGACAGGCTCTTGATCGCGCGGGTCTTGGCAAGGCCGGGCAGGCCCTCCATCAGCACGTTGCCGTCCGCAAGAAGCGCGATGACGAGCCGCTCGACGACGCGCGCCTGTCCGATGATGGATCGGTTGACTCGCCGTTGAAGCTCCTGGATGGACTCGCGTGCCGTCATGTCGGCGCTCCCCGCCCTTTGTTCACGTTGAACGTTCACCGCTGAAAGGGAAAGACGGTCTTCCAATCCGTCTTCATGTCGACGACGAGCCAGCCGCGCCCCGGCGCCTCGTCCAGCGCCTTGTCCAGCTTTCCGACCGCCGAATTGCGGTCGTAGGCCCATTCCCGCTCGGCGTCCGTGTGGTGGACGAGCAGGGCGAAGCGCGGTCCCGGTGCCAGGGTGGTCCATTGCAGCATCTGCAGGTCGCCGTCCGAGTTGCCCGCCGCGAAGATCGGCCGGCGCCCGATGGCCTTGGCGATCCCGACCGGCTTGCCGGGGCCGTCGTCGATGAAGTCGATCTCCGGCAATCGGCGCAGCGCCGGGCTGTCGCCGGTCAATTCGTAGCGGAGTTTGATGCTGGAGCCGACGACCTGCTCCGGCGGGATGCCGTAGATGGACTCCGTCCACGGGCGCATGAATTCGACCCCGCCGCCGGAAACGATGTAAACCTTGAAGCGTTGGTCCTTCAGGTAGGTCACCAGTTCGATCATCGGCTGGTAAGCCAAGTCGGTGTAGGGGCGGTTGAAGCGCGGGTGCCGGGCCGTCGTGATCCAGGACCTGACGGCCTCCGTGAACTCCTCCGAGGTCATGCCCGCGTGCGTGGCCATGACCAGACTATCGATGGCCCGCATGCCACCCGCGGCGACGGCTTTCTGATCGCCTTCCAGCGCCGCCTTGTAGGGCTGCTCGGTGCGCCATTCCGGATGCTGCGGCGCCATGTCCTTCAGGCGGTCCATCAGAAAGGCGGCCTGGACGTAGCCGGGTTGCTCCGCCCACAGCGTGCCGTCGTTGTCGAAGGTGGCGATGCGCTGGTCGGTTGGAACGAAGTCCGCACCGCCCTCGGTTGTCACCCGCGCGACGAACGCCATGATCGCGGCCTTGGCCGCGCCGTCGTTCCACGAAGGCAGCGGATCGCGCTCCGCCGCTCCGCCCGGTCCGGCGAGGAGGCCGGCGGCCAACGCCAGGATGCAGGCCGTGGCAACCCATCGGGCAGCGGCCAATCGGACCCAGGGCATCCGGCAACACGATAACGGCATGGTCGCACCCCTGTTGTTTGACCGAAACGGCATGACCGCTCAGTGCGGTGTCGAGGATGGTTGCGGCACCCACAGCGGCAAGGACACGGTGAGAAACCCGGTTGTCCCGCCAGGGACGCGGTTCTCCACGGCGAACTCGCGGTAGACCTTGATACGGGTTGAGACCGGTGCCTTGCCGATCTGGAAATTGTACCCGGCGGTGCCGCCGAGCGCGGTCACGCGCCCTTTGAAGTTCCCCAGCACGGCACCGGAGCCGCTGTCGCCGCTGATCTGCTGGTAATGGTAGCCGACGATCCCGATCGAGAAGTCCTTTGACAGATACTGGGACGCCGCCCACTCCAGATGCAGCTCCGTGCCGGTCCGGTAGTCGGTCGCCGGGTTCTCGCCGTTGAACGTCACGCCGATGACCCCGGACAGATCGAGCCCCCGATCGGTGTCGAGCCAAGTGACCGCGCCGCTGACGTCGGTCGCCCAGCGATTGAAGGAGATGTTGGCGAGCGCGCCCTTGCGGTAGTCGCCGACGGGCGTGTTGACCGACACGATGCCGGTCGCACGGAGCCGCCCGGACTCCCAGCCGAGCATGCCGGAAAACACCGGATCGCCGATGGTGAAGGCGCTGTCGCTGGTGGAACTGCTGTAGGGGCCGACCACCGCGCTCGCCGATACGTCCGGCCCGCCGAACGGGATGGTCGCGGAAAAGGCGAGCCGGGCACCACCCACTGTCAAGGGCGTCGACCACAGGAACGTCGGCAGGTCGATGTAAGCGCGTGAGCGGAAGTCCGTGGCGAGATTGCCATGCACCGGAAGCGTCCGCGAACTGCTTCGGTCCGCGTGGAAGACGTAGAAATCGTTCTGGAAGAAGACGCCTTCCGGCGGAACGGCTGCGGCTAACGGCCCGCGTGATCCAAGCAGATAGAATCCGGTCCCATTCTCGGCAGCGCGTGCCTCCTGCACCGGAAGGCCGCATCCGATCGCAGCGGCCCAGACTCCGCACAGCCACGTTCCCAAGGAAAGCCCGAGCGAGATCCGCTGGCGGACCATTCGCACATCGCCACACGGATCGGGTCCGACTGCGCCAACGTCGAAAGGCATGGCACCATCCTGTTTTGGTTCGAGATCTTATCCGGCGGCCCCTTTTGTCAGGCTGTTCCGATGGCCTATCCGGTGGTGGCCTACCCCGTTGCTCCTTCATTGCCCCAGGCTGAACTGAAGATTGAGGCCCGCGAAGATCTGCCAGCGGGGAATGCCCGCCCCATGGTGGAGGACGGTGTATTGGGGCTCGACATAGGCGTTCACCGACGCAGTCCGGCTGACTTGCCAGACCTTGCCCACGCCGAACCCCAAGGGGGCATAGCGTGTGTCGTTCTCGATATCGAAGTTCCAGATGGCGGAGGACCGCAAATAATACTCGTCCGGCAAATTGTAGAAGAGTATGGGCTGGACGGTCAGCAACTTGACCGCTTCCCGATCATCATCGCCAGCGAAGGATTGTTGATAGGTCAACAGACCGCCGACCAGCCCCCACGACTGTGGTGCGACCGCAACGCCTGCCGCCCCCGCTTGCCATTTTCCAGCGCCAAGCACCCGGCTGCTGGCGGTCGGCGCGACCAGCATCGGACCGACGCCGAACGAGACGTCCTTTCCCGGAAACATGAAAAGATCCATCAGCGTCAAGTCGCCCAAGCCGGTTTCCGAGCCATCTGGAAGCGTCGGAGCGGTCGCGATGGGCAACGTGAACCGGAAAAGTTGGGGAGCGCCGAACAGGTCGGACGGTACCAACCCACGAAGCAGAAGCTGGTTGGCGTCCTGATCCGGCCCCCTGATGAAAGAGGGAATGTAATAATCCTGAAGGTTGAAAGTGATCTTGGGAGTCAGTGGATTGTTGGCCTCATTCTGCCCGCCGGATGGCGCATTGGGTTGCTTCCCAGCCTCCTGTGCCGTAGAGGGCAATGCCAGAGCGGCATACACAACACAGACCACAAAAGCGCCGCTCACTCTTTCGAGCAAACCGCGATGCACGTCGTTCATTGACCGCTCCTGACATGGGAACCGCTCCTGCATTGACAGAATCGCATCGCGGAACGGTCCGTTAGGATGCGCTCACGCTGTGTCATAGGTTTTAAAAAATGAATTAGTTGGTGTCCTTCTAGAGATGTCAGCACTCCATATCAATTATGTAGTTAAAATACTTCACCAAGAAATTACTCATGAAGAAATTTTCTTATAATCTGAAACATTGAGCAAGTCACGATCTTCCCGCCACTCCATCACAGGTTGATATCTGGCATAATTTTCCGAACGAAGAAGCACTATTCTCTGAACGAAGAAGCAATTTACCGTAACGCCGAGAGTATATTACCTATGGGAAGCGCCTGCCGGCGCACGACAGAGGAGCCTTACGGATGCCAGCGGGCTCGGCGAGCAATCGCATCGAAATGCAGGATCCGGGAGTAGTCCTGATGACGAGCAATGTGCCATTGCCGTTGCTGTACGCGCTCGCCGTACGCTGAAACGGCACCCACCCGATTGAAACGGTAACTAACCTGAATCGGGGAAGACGGTTCGGCTCATCTCTGTTACGGCTTACCCATCAAAGGTTGCCAACTTCGCTCCGCTGCCACGCAGGTCCGCTCTCCCGGGTGAGCGCTCGCGCGTCGCCATGTGCCCGCTGTAACGGGCTGGGACCGGAAAAGGAGAGCGCCATGGTTCCCGTACGTTTGTCCGTCCTGCGCTCATCCGATGCGCACGGAGGGACATCATTGAATGCCTGGACCTGGCTGCGCCGGCTGACCCTCGGTGGCCAGCTGATTGTGGTCACCGCATCGCTGATGCTTACGCTTCTCTTCGCTTTTTCCACCAGGGCACAGTCGCCGCCGAGTGAGCCAGCCAAACTGAGCAGCGCACAGCTTCAGACGCTGGTGAGCCGGGTGGCCCTATACCCGGACGACCTTCTGGCGATCGTGCTTCCAGCCTCCACCCAACCCCTTCAAATTGTCGAAGCGCAACGGCTCCTTGAGCAGCGCCGCAGCAATCCGAACGTCAGCCCTCCCAAAAATTGGGACCCGAGTGTCGTCGCACTTCTCAATTACCCGGATGCTCTCAAGGTGATGAACGACGACCTCGATTGGACCCAGCAATTGGGGGAAGCCGTGGTGCGGCAGCAGAGCGAGGTCATGGATGCAATCCAAGGCTTTCGTCAGAAGGCCTACGCGGCTGGGAATTTGGTGTCCAACGACAAGCAGACGGTGACCAAGCAGAAGGAAAACATCGTGGTGCACTCGGCCGATCCCACGGTGATTTACGTGCCGACCTACAACCCCACGACGGTCGTCTATGTAACACCGCCCGCCGCCCCGCCTCCTTACTATTGGTCACCGCCTTATCCGTATTATTACGACCCTGCGGCGGCTTTCTTCACCGGGGCGGTGTTCGGAACGGCCTTGGGCTTCGCCCTGTCATGGGACAATCATGACATCTACCATGGCGACGTGAACATCAACCGCAACGTCAACATCAACACCCAGAATGTCCGCGCACGGATCGACGGCATTTCGCGGAATCGCGAAAATCGCTGGCATTCGGCCAACACCGAGCTGGGGCGGCAGGCCCATGTGAATCGGATGGGCGGTGCAGGACGCGCGGCCGCGCCATTGAACGCCGAGCAGGTTCGCCGCGGGCTGGCCAACGCAACGCCGGAACGCCGGGCATTCTCTCAGCGCCCACAGGGGACGGCGGGTCTGGACCGGGCGCCCGCATCGCTGGCCAACCGCGGTTCCGCCGGGGCTGGGGAGCATTTCAATCCCGGCGGCCACAACGCCTTCTCCAACATCGAACATGGATCGCTTGCGGAGCATCAGAGTCTGCGCGGCCTCCAGAGCCTTGGGGGAGCGGGTGAGTTCCAGGGGGCGGGAGGATTTGGGGGATTCCATGGCGGCGGTTTCCATGGCGGCGGCTTTCACGGCGGCTTCCACAGACGCTGATCGGCTCGCGACGACGGTATCCGGAGGATCACGATGACTGGAGCGCACCGCCTGAGACGAACAATTCTGGCCGGCATCCTGGCGCCAATCGTGGCGATGTTCACCATTGCGGCGGCCTTCGCCCAGTCGCAGGCTACGCCGCCCGCCATGGGAACGCCTGCGCCGTCCGCCGATCAGCGCAGCTTCGCAACGGCTCGGGAAGCCGCGGACGCCTTGGTGGCCGCCCTTGCCGCAGACGACACGCGAAGCCTGTTGGCGATGTTCGGCCCGGGCCATGCCGACCTTGTCGAAGGTCCCGACCCGGCAAGTGCCCGCGTGGATCGGCAACGCGCGGCGCGCGCCGCGAAGGAGGGGATGCGCCTGCAGGAAGAGGGCAACGTCGCCGGCATTCTTCTTGGGCACCAGAACTGGCCCTTCCCGATACCGCTCGTGCGCATCGACCAGCGGTGGTTCTTCGATACGCCCGCCGGCGAAGAAGAGATATTCGTGCGCCGAATTGGCGCCGACGAACTGGACGCCATCGCGGCTTTGCACGCCTTCGTCCAGGCTCAGCGGGATTACATGGAGCGGTCGAAAGCGGGAGGCCGCCCAGCAGTCTATGCACGCTACATCCAGAGCACTCCCGGCAGCACCGATGGGCTGTGGTGGCCCGCGCAAGCCGGCCACAGCAAAGCCGCTGGAAACGGGACCGAGACCACGCACGCGAGCCCGTTGTCGGCCTTTGTCGAAAGGCAGCATGCCTTCCTGGAGGGCCGGCGGCCCGGCGACCCGTACCGTGGGTACTGGTTCCGCATTCTGACGGCGCAGGGGCCGGGCGCGCCGGGCGGAGCGATGAGCTACCTGGTCGACGACCGTCTGGAGAAAGGGTTCGCCATCCTGGCTTGGCCGTCCGACTACGGGGAAAACGGCATCATGAGTTTCCTGGTCGGCCCGGACGGCCATGTTCTGCAAAAGGATCTGGGGGATGACACAGTGGCGGTTGCGCAGTCCATCTGGGCCTACGATCCATCCGAAGGATGGACGCCGGTCACTCCACGCTGACGCTCCTCCGGTGCCGGAATGCACCAAGCCGCAGCCGCCCACGCAAGAGCCGGCCAAGTTGCGGGGGACGAGCGGGCCTCGCAATGCCCGTCAACGTTACGTGTAAGTTACCCCGCCGAGGATTGCCGCAACACAACCACCGCACCACGCTTCTGGCGAAGCCGCCTACGCCTCGATCGGCGCGGTTGTCGGGGGGCAGCGAGACCGGTGCTTTGCAGCTTTCGTTGCGTCGACCTGCGAACGCCATTCCTTGAACGAGGATGACACGTCAGCCATGAGCACCGATGCGCCAGCGTGCTGCCCGAAGCCAGCCGGTTCCCTGGACCAGGGCCAGGATCACGTTCAGGACCAGGGAATGGTCTGGATTCCCGGAGGCACCTTTCGGATGGGGTCCGATCGGCATTACCGCGAGGAAAGCCCCATCCACCGCGTCACCGTCGATGGCTTCTGGATGGACGCCGTTGCCGTGACCAACGAACAGTTCCGGCGCTTCGTCGCGGCCACGGGTTATGTCACGGTCGCCGAGCGCCCGCTCGACCCGGCGGATTATCCGGGCGCCTTGCCCGGTATGCTGCAAGCCGGAGCCCTGGTGTTCCACAAGGCAAGCCGCCCCGTCGACCTTCGGAACCTCGCCAACTGGTGGTCGTATGTGCCAGGGGCGAACTGGCGCAACCCGGAAGGGCCGGGCAGCGGAATCGACGACCGCCCGGACCATCCGGTCGTCCACGTCGCGTATGAAGATGCCGAGGCCTACGCCCGCTGGGCCGGGAAGACGCTGCCCACGGAGGCCGAATGGGAGTTCGCCGCGCGTGGCGGCCTGGACGGCAAGATCTATTGCTGGGGCGACGAGTTCACGCCGGACGGCCGTTACATGGCCAACACGTGGCAAGGGCAGTTCCCTTGGCAAAATCAGGCGGGCGACGGGTTCGAGGGCACCGCTCCGGTCGGTTCCTACCCCGCCAACGGCTACGGCCTGTTCGACATGGCGGGCAATGTGTGGGAGTGGACCTGCGACTGGTACAGCGCCCGGCATCCGGCCGACGCGGGCAAGCCCTGCTGCATTCCGAGCAACCCGCGCGGCGCCCCGCGGGAGAGCAGCCTCGACCCGGCCCAGCCCAACATCCGCATTCCGCGCAAGGTGGTGAAAGGGGGCTCGTTCCTGTGCGCCCCCAACTACTGCGAGCGGTACCGGCCCGCGGCCCGTCAGCCGCAGATGATCGACAGCGCCATGTCCCACATCGGGTTCCGGTGCATCATCCGAAAAGGGAGGGAAATGTGAGCGGTTCCGCAAACCACGATGATGAGCAGCCCAAACCGAGGGTCCTCAGCCGCCGCAACATGCTGCTGACGGGGACGACCCTCGCCGCGGCATCCGCCCTCGACCCCGCGGCCCTGATCGGTTCCGCCAACGCGCAGCAAACCCAGCCCCAACCACAGCCGGCGCAGTCGCAAGCCCAGCCGTCCGGCGCCCATCCCAACATCCTGGTGATCTTCGGCGACGACGTCGGGCAATCGAACATCAGCGCCTACACCTTCGGCCTCATGGGCTACCGGACTCCGAACATCGACCGCATCGCCCGCGAGGGCATGATGTTCACCGACTACTATGCGGAGCAGAGCTGCACCGCGGGGCGGTCGTCCTTCATCACCGGGCAATCGACGCTGCGCACCGGCCTGTCCAAGGTCGGCGTGCCGGGGGCCACGGTTGGTCTGCAGAAGGAGGACGCCACCCTCGCCGAACTGCTCAAGCCCCTCGGCTACGCGACCGGTCAGTTCGGGAAGAACCATCTGGGAGACCGCGACGAATATCTGCCGACCAACCACGGCTTCGACGAGTTCTTCGGCAATCTCTACCATCTGAACGCGGAAGAAGAGCCGGAACAGCGCACCTACCCGCGGGATCCCGAGTTTCGCAAGCGGTTCGGTCCGCGCGGCGTGCTCAAGGCATCCGCCGACGGCAAGATCGAGGACACCGGTCCGCTTACGAAGAAGCGGATGGAGACGATCGACGATGAAACCTCGGCTGCGGCGATGGATTTCATCGACCGGCAGGCCAAGGCGAACAAGCCCTTCTTCTGCTGGTTCAACAGCACCCGTATGCATTTCCGAACGCATGTGCGCGAGGAGCACCGCAGCCCACCCGGCTTGACCGCCCGAACCGAATACGCGGACGGTATGGTCGAGCATGACGGTCACATCGGGTTGTTGCTCAAGAAGCTCGACGACCTCGGAATCACCGACAACACCATCGTGCTCTACACGACGGACAACGGGCCGCACATGAACGCTTGGCCCGACAGTGCCATGACCCCCTTTCGCAGCGAGAAGGACACGAACTGGGAAGGGGCCTTCCGTGTGCCCTGCATGATCCGGTGGCCTGGGAAGATCCGACCGGGGACCGTATCGAACGAGATCGTCAGCGGCCTGGATTGGGTTCCAACCCTCATGGCAGCCGCCGGGGATACGGACATCAAGGACAAGCTGCTGAAAGGGCATGGTGCCGGCGGCAAAACCTTCAAAGTCCATCTCGATGGCTACAACCAGCTTCCGCACCTGCTTGGCCAGCAGGACCGTGGCGCCAGAAGGGAGTTCTTCTATTTTGACGATGACGGCGATCTGGTTGCCATGAGGTACGAGAACTGGAAGATCGTGTTCTCCGAGCAGCGGGCGCCGGGAACCATGCGTATCTGGGCCGAGCCGTTCACGACGTTGCGTCTGCCCAAGCTATTCGATCTGCGCGCCGACCCGTATGAGCGGGCGGACATCACCTCGAACACTTACTATGACTGGTTTGTGTCCCAACCATACATTATCTTCGCCGCGCAGACGGAGGTCGGGAAGTTCCTGGAAACGTTCCGGGAATTCCCGCCGCGGCAGCGCGCGGCGAGCTTCACGGTCGACCAGATCATCGAAAAGATGCAGAAAAATCTAGAGGTTCGGCAGTAACGTCCTTGTGGCTTCGTATGGTCGTAGTGTTATCGCGTGGACCATCCGTTCGAGGCGGTCCACGCCCATTCCATTGCCTCGCAAGGGAATGGGTCTGGGCCTCGCTTGCCTAATGGCCACTTCATCATCGGCATTCGCGCTGAAGCGGGGAACTGGCTGCGGCATCGTCACCGATGCGGGCGCCCTCTAAACCCACCCGGCGAACCTTGGCCATATGAACAACTACGACATGGTCGCTAAACCAATCCCATTTGGGGTGTCGGTGCGGAGAACGCAACGTGCCATCCCGCGCCGCTCCAATGTGACCTCTATTGCCGCGATCGGGCTTGCTGAAGAGATGAGACGAGGGCACCGCTCGGAGTCATCCCCAGCGTCGTCAGAACGTTGAGGCGGTCGCCGTCCAGAGTGTCCAGTTCGGGATCCTAAAGCCGCTCGAACTCCACAAGCACGGCCCAAAATCGGCCTTTGCCGTGATCGAGGCGGCATTCATCAGATGCTCTCCAATTTGCCGGCGCGGTTCGGACCGTCGTATTCGGCATGAACCCGATGAAACTGAGGGCGTTGGTACCCATCACAACAAGCGGCTTGAGCGCATGCAGCGAATACCCATTTCAACACCAAGCTTTCGGATATTATTCCTTCCTGGCCGGTGAGCTCGTCCTCTTTGCGCCAGGAGCGGACACTCGTGTTACCGTCAAGAAGCAACATAGCAGTTGAAATTCATATCGCACTGCATCAGCATTCTGCCGATGAAGGCATGGCAATGCGAGCATTAGAAGATGGCCTTTCTATCTCTGATCGATGCAGCTCTACATCTAGGGTTAAGGGTAGAAACAATACAGTATCTAGTAAACAATTGCCCGAAATCCGGAGAAGACCGGAAGTTGAGCGCAATAAGCACCGATCACGGGCCAATGTTTGATGAGAATGAATTATCCTCTTATGCTGAATATTTGGCAGAACCATGGCCGAAGCCAGAAAAAGGTGGTCGCCCAGCAATTCCGAAGATTTTTCGAGATGATGTTAAGGATGAATCTCATTATGCGTGCGCTATTTGCGGTTACATGGACAATGGCGAGGTTGCCCATATCGACGCGGTCGCAAACACTTTAAATAATTCTCCAAGCAATCTTATTTACCTTTGCCCAAATCATCATACGAAATATGATTATGGATTTAGAGTAAGCTCGAATGTTACTGAGAACGAGGTAAAGGCGGCCAAACTTCTAAAAAGAAATGCGCGGTGCCGTATCTTAAAATACGAGGCTTTTGCCACTAAAAGCATTATATCGCTCGTAAAATTTTTGGAATCTCTGGAAAAAAAGGCCAAAAATGCAGAAACAGAAAACATGAAAACCATACATGTTTCTGAATTGAACAATTTAATGTCAGCAATTCCGGATCTGCTAAAAACATCACAGGAGCAGGCAAGGAAAGATAGGGCTAACTCGAACATAGATAATGCAATAAAAAGCATTGCCCCAAATCTTTCCAAGATTGCGGGCGAGAAAGTGGGTGCGTCAAATAGATACCCATCTAATGAGAAAGATATTAGAGAAAAAGCAATCAGAATTGTATCGGAGGTGAATGATGCCCTAATTGAAATCGACGAGGCGAGCTGCCCGCATTGTAATGGCCAGGGATTGACGGGGCTGGTCGGTGATTTCTGTCGTTACTGTCGAGGTTCGTGCGTCGTCAGCCAAGCAAAGTACGACGCTTATGATCCCGACGACCTCGATGAAGTCGCGTGCCCCCATTGCAATGGAGTTGGAACCACTGGCCTTGCCGGTGATTTCTGCCGGTACTGCCGGGGCTCATGCGTCGTCACTCAAGCAAAGTACGACGCTTATGATCGCGACGACCTTGATGAAGTCGAGTGCCCCCACTGCAATGGAGTTGGAACTATTGGTTTGGTTGGAGACTTTTGTAAGCTCTGCAAGGGAGCTTGCGTTGTCAATGAAAAAACATTCATGGCATATAGGAAAAAATGAAAATGCTGAGACTTTTGTGGTGTGGCCCATAAAGTGAGACTTGGGTCGCATAAAATGGGAATGGGCGGGGCCAGGAGGCTCCGCCCATTTTCTTTTCACCGCGGGATGTGCTTGGGCAATATCCCGGCGCGCCACCTCCGAGGGCCGCTTGATGGCCTACTTTGCGCCAGGAGCGGACACGTCACCATCCAACCCAAGTCCATTCGTATCGGGTCGATTGCTGTGAACGCCATCCGATGCAAATGGGCAAACTGCGACCGCGTTACTTCCTGTCGCTGCGTCGAGGCATAGAAGGGTCAGGAATCCGATACCGGGAAGAGACCTCGTCTGCCAGCTTTCGAGAAAACGATGGTCCGGGGCATGAATTCTTTAGGCGGCGTCTTGTTCTCTATGATGTAGATCTGGCAAAAACTCGAAACGAAAGTGAGATGCTCGTAGAAGTGCTCATCGAGCGACGTCGCAGCAATCGCTCGTTCCTCATCGGTAAGGGGCTCATCGTCATCGTCCAACTCTTTGCGGTACGTGAGCAGCGGCGAGTCCAGTACCAAGAACCCAGGGTGAGGCCGCCTCTCGGTCTTGCAATAGACCGCGTAGGCCACCGAGAATGCGGAATGCAGCAGCGCCTTGACACCCTTGCCGTTGCGACCGCGAGCTTTGCCATTGATGGCAATATCGTAGGTCTTGTCATTCCATGTGACAGCCTCCAGCCCTGGATACCCCCAGGCCTCCAGTACCTTCTGGACGGTCTGGGCAAACTTATACCCGGTCTGGTCGTCGATCCCTATTGTGAGCCCGGCCGCCTTCTGCTTGCCGTGCTTAATCGCTGCAATGGCCGCCCGTTTTGCATCGAGATCGCTGCGACGAACCGACAGCGCAATGACACGATCGATTTCTTCGAGAAGCGAAACACTGCCCGTGTAGCCTGTGCGCAGGTTCGCCTCTCTCGGCCTAAGGCGCTGAATCTCGTCGAAGTGCTCGCTGGCTTCGGCGCTGAGGGAGCGGCCGCGGATTTCGAGCCCTTCGGCTTCAGCCGTCAGGCTCGCTAGGGTGATTTCAAGATCCCTCATGTCCCGTCGGATTTTGGCGATCTCCGCCCGTGCGGCTGTGAGTTGCAGATCCACGTCCCCCAGCGGGTGAGGCTTATGCTGGTGACCGGGAAAGGCTCCGCAGAGCGGGCACGGCTGGTCCTCAAACCGCTGCAGCAGGAAACCACCCTCCTCAATCGCCTCGAGCCGGCGGATATCCGTCTCATAAGTGCTCTTAAGGTCGAGAAACCGCTGCCGCATTGCTCTTAGCTGCGCGGCGTGGGCTTCGACCTCGCCTTGGGCGTTCAAGGCATCACGTCGCAGCACAGATAGTTCATCAATCCGCTTTTGGGCGGCAGCCATGTCCTCGCCGATTGTCTCGAGGTGCGATTGTAGGCGATCTCGCTGTGCGACCAGTTCGGGTACATTGCGGGTGCCCAGTTCGAGGTCAACGTCGGCAATCATCTCATCAAGCAGCTGGAGCTTGCCTGCCTTGCCCGCGTCGAGCGTTTTCTTGTCGGGGACGTTGGCGATGGCTGAATCGTCCCGGCCGGTTAGAAGGAACTTGAACGCGTTTCTGTTGAGTGTATCGCTGCTCTTAAGATTGATCTCGGTCGGCGTATTGCCGCTGAGCATGCGGTCTTCAGTGACCAGCACGTATGGCATGAAGAAGCGGAAGCTGAAGGTGTCGAGCTTGGCCGCCTGGGTCGAGGCAATCTTGATCGTCCCGAGCCCCACTTTGGCGAGCAGGAACTCCGATAAGCTACCATCCTTAGACTTGCCACCTCTGCCGTGAACCGGATCGAGGATCCGGCTCTCCCGACCATCGAGAATGCCATCCGGAGCGAGGCCGTCGAAGACTTCGATATCGCCGCCACGCAATGCACGTCTGAGGGTGACGCTAGTGCCGTCCGCAAACGAGATGCCGAGCAAGGCCGACTCGTACTTGTCGCCTTCGGGCGGCGTCTCAGGCGTTTCTCCGCCGAACATGAAGTTGAGCGTGGCAACGGTATAGGTCTTGCCAGTATTGGAACCACCCCATAGGATCGTCAGGTCGTCGTTGAAAGCTATTCCTACTGTCGCTAGGCCGGACCCAGTATAGATAAGGTATTCAAGCTGCATCAATTGCGACCGATCAGCCATTTGGTTGCCCCACTCCAGTCTGGAATTCGAGGCTCCACCGATCGATCAGTTGCCGCATCGAGGCAAAGGCGGCCGCGCCATCCTCATGGACGTGACGTGCAAGCCAGATCGCACGATCCGAAAGGTCTCTATTGTAGTCCGAGTTCAGGAGCTTCACAAAGGCCGGTGCATCATCGCCCGACACGAAGCTAATGCCGTCGGCGGCCTCAACAACCTCAATCAGGCTCACCCGCAACAGGATGCGCAACGCTTCCTGTATCAGCGTGCGGCGAACTCGATACTCCCCGACACGCTCCGGCAGCGCCGGGTGAAGGCTATCGGGACCGCCCAGATCGGCGGTGTGGACAACGAAATAATCGAGCAAAGCTAGCGCCTCGAGATCAAGCTTTTCCGGATAGAACGCTTCTAGCAAGACGAGCGAACGAAGACTGGTTTCGACCGAACCGTTGAAGACCGGCGTTGGAATAGGTCTTAGCGTTTCCACGGCAGTACCCCGTCATTAGCGAGATGGTGGCACGTACCCTGCTTGACTAAGACGTTGGCCCGATTGTGCCGGCCGAAGATGCCGGAGACCAATAGCGAGCCGGCGGCACTCATAACGTTCCGCACCTGTCCCAGGCCTGTTGTCTGGGAGTGCACGTCGAAAACGCCGTAGAGGACCTCGTCGGTGAATTTTTCGATATGCTGCGGATCGAGGTTGTCGCGGAAGTGGCGGCGGAAGGCATCCGCTTCGAAGTACCGCCGCCGCTGCATGGTCAGGTCAGGGCCATGACTCGCGTGGCAAAGGACTTCGGCCGCATCTGCGAAGGGGTGGCCCTCGCTATCGGAATAAATACCAATGAGCTGTTGCACGTAGCTCTCGTCGGCCGAGACATCTGTCGGAACGACGCCCGAGGGTGCTTCCCCCGGATCGTCTCCAAACGCGTCGGCAAGAACAAGGTCGATATTGTCCATCGTGAGGATCTTCGGCAGGTCAATGCCAGCGATGTTCTGGAAGGCATAGGCTTCTATAACTGTGCGTAGCTTATCGGTGAGGACAACCGGCGGGCCCGTTCGGATGCGTCTGGCGCATCGTGCGTCCCATTCGCACAGCATCTGCTGCTTGAACAAACTCGGGCTGAAAAGTAGCTTCTCAGCTTTACGGTTGAAGCCCTTCGGTGCGACGAAGAAATAAGCCGCCGGTGGTGTGAACTCGCCTTCGGACGCATGGAACAGAATCTTGGCGATTTCCTCATGCATCATGGCATCGTTGACGCGCTTGCTGAGCATCTTGCACTGGTAGTTGTCCCATTCGCAGTCATGCCTGTTCAGCGTGCGAAACCCTACGGCGTCGCGGCCTAGATCATTTGCATTCCCGAAGAGATGGTGGTCCGGGTACGTCTTGATCTGGCGGGCAACCCAGCGATGGACAAAAACCTCAAGTTCCTTGTCCTCCATCGCCAGAATGTTCCGGCTGTAAGAGAGATTGCTTTTCACTGCCGCCCCCACCGCGAAATCATACTCTTCAGCAGCCTTCAGAATAGCAAGTGAATGCTCTGATATTATCAGTGGCCATGTTGTCCGGCGGCGTGAATGGCCGCTTAGAGTCAGAAGTGGTCGCTTGAGGACATTGCGAAAGGACGAAATCCATTACTCTAAGGCCGCCTCTAAAGCCAAATCGGATTGCTTCTCATCTTGTGGAGTTGGAGTTTTGGCAACGGCATCGCCGGACATCCGGGCAGCCACGACGGCGATCTCTTCCGCCGACGGGCAAACACCGGCCCAGCCCTGGGTGAAGCGGATACTTTCCGACCGCGGCAATTGATCGACGCACAGATCGCGAATACGGATGCGCGCCGGCAGGGATGCGCCTTCCCCCACAAACAGGGCCTCCTGCTGGCCCAGAGCTGGCAACGCCCGGGTCATGCCGGAAAGGCCGTCGGGCAGGAAGCGGGCCACATGGGCCTGATCGGCCGCGTTGGTCAGGCGCAGCACCAGCCATGTGCCGCACTGCGCGATCACCGTGCTTTCGACATCCGCCGGCCGTTGGCTGACCAGCATCAGGCCCAGGCCGTATTTGCGACCTTCCCGCGCGATCCGCCGGATCGCCGACTGGGCGGCGGCGTATTCGGCCTCGCCCCGGTTGGGAACATAACGGTGCGCCTCTTCGCACACCAGCAGGATGGGATCCTTCTGCCGCTCCGTCTGCGTCTGGTGGAGCTTGTACTGGAACAGTAGGCGGGCCAACATCGCGGCCAGCGGACCGGCCACCTCGTTCGGCAGACCGGAAATGTCGAGAATGCGCAGGCTCGCGTCGGTGCCGGTTGAACCGACGAACTGCGCCAAAATGTCCGCGAGCGTCCGGTCGCCGTCCGTACCGGGGTTCATCAGGAATCGGATGCGCGGATCGCGCCGTAACACCGCCACCTTGTCAAGGATCGACTTGAATTTTCCGGCAAATTCGCTTGGAGAAACGCTTTCCATCTTGCCGCTCTTAGCGACGACAGCGGCTTGCAGGAAGGTGATGTGGTTGACGAATTCCTCCCAATCGAAGGGCCGCGGCTTGTCCCGATCAAAGGACTCGAGCGCCGAAATATCCACGCCGTCTTTGGGGCGTGCATAATCTGGGCCGTGGCCGTCTTTGGGCGGCTCGCCGCCATGTGTGATAGGCGCGGGGTCCACCAAGCCAACCTTCACCATCCGCGCGTGGGTCAGCGCCTTGTAGACGATGTTATGCTGGGAGGTCGCCTCCGCCTCCGTCTTGCCGATAACAAGGGAGCGCAATTCCTCAGCCGACATCAGCCAGTAGGGCAATGCGATCGGTTGACCGGCCGTCTCGTCGGTGCCGATGGGATCATAGGCCCGGTAGACCACCGCTTTGTTGCCGAAGGCGCGACCATACTCGCCATGCGGGTCGATAATGACGATTCGTGGCCGGCAGGGCTGGTCACCGATCGGCTTGTGCTCCAGGACGCTGTGCAGCAGGGCGGCGACCGCGCCGGACTTGCCAGAGCCAGTGGAGCCGAGCACGGCGCAATGCAGCCCGAACATCTTGTCAATGTTGGCCCGGCATACGGCGGAATCCGCGCCGAGATAGCGCCCGAACGGCACCAGCGGGTCTGCCTCACCAGCAGCCTGCCCCTCGGCCGCGCGGTAGAGAACCCCTCCTTCTTCCCGCGTCAGCAAGGAAACGCCCTGGCGCGGCAGTGGATAGGTGCTGATTCCGCGGAAAAAGTTCAGTGTGCTGGTGCCAGAATTCCATAACCCTTCGGCAAACAGCTCAATCTCCATCAGGCGTTGGTCAGCGTCGGGCGGGACCGGCAGACCGGACACTGCCATTTCCTCCGAACGCATCCGCAGCAGTGTGACGAAGCCGAACACCAGACGACGCCCGAAATGTACCTTCACCACGCTGCCGATCTGGCCGATGGGATAGACGCGACCCTCGTGGGTGCGGGTCAGTTCGGCGACATCCCCTGACAACTCCGCCTTCACGGTGGTGCCGGAAACCTCGACGATGGTACCGATGAGCAAATCTGCAACGGGTTCGAAGGGGGTAGTCATGCGCGTTCTCCTGCCCCGTCGCGCAACAGCTTGGTGACGCCCTTGAAGGTCCACCAGCTGCGCTCCGCCGTGGATGCCGGCACGTGGTACGGTCCCTCGCCACCGGCATAGAGGCCTTTTTCGGTCAGGATGAACAGCTTTCGCTTCCAGGGCTGCGCCTGCCAGCGGGTCAGGCAATCGGGCATCGCGTTACCCTCCCGGCAGAAGGCGATCAGGGTCGTCTTGTTCTCCGGCCGTTCCATCGCCAGTTCGATTTCTTGGTTGATGTGATCATCACCGAAGCTGTAGCCGCACACCGCCAGCACATTGTCCGAGGACTGGGCCAGGGTCCGGCGGAACAGGTCGAACTGGGTGGCAAAGGGATCGCGCTGGGTCGCCACATATTTGGTCGATTGCGGGTGGATCAGCACGCGTGCCCCCCGGCTGGGAAAGGTGTCGCCGTCGCGTACCCGCCACACCTTGCCGTCCGGTCCCAGATACCAGTCTATGGAGCCGTGCAGTTTGATGATATGCGCCCCATAGCCGGCATCAGGTTCGGCCTCGCCGAAGCGGTGGGTGCGGAAGGCCACTGCGCCGCCGCTGAAACCGTCCCAATAGGGTACGCAGGCCAGAGCCAGGGCATCTTCCAGCAGGGTGTCATAATTGGTGGTGAACAGCCGTACCGCCATACGCCGCTCCCGCAGACCGGCCTGCCGGGTGCGGAACAGAGCCTCCACGAAGGCGAAGTGTCCGACGACAGTGACGAGGGAGTAGCCATGACGGCCGATCTCCTCCGGCTGCGTGTCGGATTTGGCTCGGTAACCCCAGCGGATGATCTCCGCGATGTGGCCGACGATTGCGCGGTGGGCTTGCTCGATATCGTTTAGAGTTCCGATGGCCGCCGTCTTGCTGTGTGATCGCTCTGCAAGAGCCGCATAGTCGCCGAGGTGGCTGAGCAGATGCTCAATATGGGCGTCCTTCGGCAGTTCTGCCCATACCCTGTCTAGCAGCGCGACGTGTGGACCATCGTTCATTAAGGCCCGAACCCGGTCGGTCAGGGGCCACATTAGCGGAATGCTGGCGTCGAAGCTGATCCCCGCCCCCAACAGCCACGCCACGCACGGCGACGCCAGATGGCGATCAAGCTGTTCGAGACAATCATCCATGCGGCAAGGCTCGTTAAAGTTCCGTCGGGAAAGTGGATTGTATCAAAATAATTTCAACTTTCTAGCAAATCGGCAACGGATCACATGGCCATGCCGGACACACTCATCGGAGCCTGCACGACCGGCTTGGGTCCGAATCTGTGGATTGACGGGTATTCTGCCGCCAACCTACGCCGGAAGCGCTGGTAAACGTTGGAAAGATTGGGGAAGTTGTCCAAATACCCTTTCACAACCGAGGATAGGATCACCTAATGGTCCTTGTCGGCGCCGGCCCCAGATCACTGCCCAAGCAGCCCTTTCAGTAGAGACTGTAGATATTCTATGCTCGGCAATCTCCTGGCGCAGGACGCCAATGGCCGCTTCTGGCGCGAAGCGGTCGTAGAGGAGGGCCGCTTCGGGTCAGGAGCAGACGGAGCTGGCATTGCGATGAGAGCAACACCGCATGCGGAGCCTTCCGCCGGCTGCCGCTATGTGGCCGCGTGCTCTTCGATGCAATCGACGCGTTCCGGATAAAACGCCAAATGTTCGCGGATGGCGGCCACAGCGGGATAGGGAGTCTCGTAGATCCAGACAGCGTTGATCGCGATGCGATCACCCACGCGCAGGTTGTAGTAAGTGGCATCGCCCTTGTAAGGGCAATGCGTCGTGTGCGCCGTGCGCTCGAGGGCCGTCATGTCGACATCCGCGCGGGGAATATATTGGACCACGGGCAACTTCGCCTCCGTCAGCGTCAGGGCGCGTGCCGTGTCGGCGACGACCTGGCTGGCGAAGACGACACGAATCCGATTCGGGTTGGGGATGATCGTGATGGGATGCTCGGGGCCGGGAATTTTCGCAGCGATACTCCTTGCTCACCGGTAGTCGCGCCGGTCATGGCGCGGCCGTCATGCCTTATACCAGCGACTCTTTATCCTGACCCATCAGGATCAAGAGCCTCGACGGCATGGGCCGGCCGCTTGTGACCGTGGTGTCGCTGATCGGCGGCCGGCGCTTTCGCCATGCTACTCTGGGCGGCGTGACGGAGCGTTGTCCTTGTTTCACATCCGTGCCACAGGTGGCTCCACCGACGAAAGATTGGATATCAATGAGCATGCAGCCGTGGGAAGGCCGTGACCGGCTGGTCGCGATCGACATCGAGACGACCGGACGGCGCCTGCCGAGCCTCCAGGACATCAGTAAGGCGCCCAAGGGCCTGCGTCAGCCCGGCATCATCATCGAAATCGGGTGTCTTGAGATCATCCGTGAGGGCGATGGCTGGAGGAAAGCGCGCAGATGGGAGTCGCGGGTCAACCCCGACGCCCCTCTCCATCCCGACGCCATCAAGGTGCACGGCATCAAGCCCGCCGACCTGAAGGTGGCGCCCCGCTTTCCCGAGGTGGCCGACGCGCTTCTCGCCTTTCTGGGCGAGGACCTTCTGGTGGCGCATGCCTATGAGAACGAGATGGACTTCCTGAACTACGAGTTCGCGCGCTGCGGACGCGCCGCATGGGGTGCTGACACGTTCTCGGCGGACCGGTTCATCTGTACCAAGGAGATGTCGCACGCGGTCTTCCCCGGTGCTTCCGGCTCGCTCGATGCGCTGTGTGATCGGCTGTGGCTCGACCGGAGTGATCGCTTCGCCCACCATGGTGCGCTGCTCGACGCAGACCTGACGGCTGATGCCTTCGTCAAATTGGCGTTGGGAGATACCGGCCCGCGCAACGCCGTGTATGAGTGAGGCACGGCGCCGGGCATCCGGATATCGTGCCGCGCGCCCTGACGGGCGGAAGGCGTCAAGGTCGCGTATCGGGGCAGCTTGCGCTGAACGGTGCTGGCTGCTCATGGCGCAGAGTCGACAGTCCGGCGCCTGGCAAACCGATCTCGCGCTGTCGGGCAAGGTGTCGCCGAACTTTACGCGCTGACAGTTGGTCAGGTCACCCGCGAGGACGGGCGGGACCGGCTTGTGAAAGGAGCTGCCCCCCACTTGGTCCTGATCGTGCCGGTGCTATGATTCCGCACTGCGCGAGGCGCCGGGCGAATAGCCCATGATGCGCTTGAAGGCGCGGCTGAAGGCGGCCTGCGAGCCATAGCCGAGCCGATGCGCGGCGGTTTCGATCGGCAGACGCTCCCGGCCGATCCACTGGGCGGCAAGCCGCATCCGCAGCTCCGTCACGTAGCGGACCGGGGTCACGCCGGTCACCTCCAGGAAGCGCTCCGCGAAGACCGAACGCGAGGCACCCATCTCCCCGGCCAGTTCCGCCACGGTCCAGTTGCGGCCGGGATCGCGATGCAGCGCGGTGATGACGCGGCCGAGCCGCGGGTCGCGCAGGGCGTCGATCCAGCCGCGCGCATCGCCGCAACCGCATTCGACCCAGCCCCGCACGATGGAGGCGGACACCACGTCGGCCAGCCGCGCCAGGATGCCGGCATAGCCGGCGCGCTCCGCCCGCGCCTCCCGCTCCATCGCCTCCAGCATCGGCAGGATTTCGGGGTAGCGGTCCAGCAGCGTGCCGACCTGCATCACCTCGGGCATCAGGCCGACCAGCGGCTGCATGGCGCCGAGGTCGAACTCCATGCAGCCGCTGAAGATCACCGCATCCTTCGTCCGGCAGCTTTCCGGCGGGCAGGATTCGAGCGCACCGACATTGCCGCACAGCGGCGCCGTCGCGAAGCTGGTGACGTCGCGGGCCGGCAGTTCCGGCGCCGACAGCAGTTCGTGCGCGCCGCCGCGTGGCAGCAGCACCGCATCGCCGGTGTCCAGCGAGAAGGTACCGCCGGCGAGCAGCCTCAGCACGACCGGCCCGCGGGCGATGAAATGGAATTGCGCCCGCCCCTCCACCGTCCCGAAACCGATGCCGAAGGGAGGGGCGACCTGCATGCGGCGGTACTGCACGCCAGTCAGCCGCATGCCGAGCAGAAGCTCGCTGACGAGGTCGGTGGCGGGAGGGAGACGGGATGAGTCGGGCATATCCGGACTATCGATCAAAAGAAGCGGACGCTATGGCATGGATCGTCCAGCACCTCCATTCTATTCTGCGTCGCAGCATAATCTTCCTGCGAGGACAGACCATGATGGAACCTGTGAGGCAGGCCGGCGCCGCGCCGGCGGAGCCCGCCTGGGGTGCCGTCTTCTCCCTGACGCTCGGCGTGTTCGGACTGGTGACGGCGGAATTTCTGCCGGCCAGCCTGCTGACGCCGATGGCGGCCGACCTGCATGTGACCGAGGCGATGGCCGGCCAGGCCGTCACCGCGACCGCCGCGGTGGCGCTGGTCGCCAGCCTGCTGATCTCCGCCGCGACCAGCCGGATCGACCGGCGCCATGTGCTGCTCGCCTTTTCGGCGCTGCTGCTGGTGTCCAACCTGGCGGTCGCCTTCGCCCCCGACCTGCTGTCGCTGCTGGTCGGGCGGGTGCTGCTGGGGGTGGCGCTCGGCGGCTTCTGGGCCATGTCGGCCGCGATCGCCATGCGGCTTGTGCCGGAGCCGATGATTCCGCGGGCCTTGTCGATGATCTTCAGCGGCGTGTCCGCCGCCACCGTCTTCGCGGCCCCGGTGGGAAGTTATCTGGGCGACCTGCTCGGCTGGCGCGCGGTGTTCCTGATGGCTGGCGGGCTGGGGCTGGCGGCCTTGGTGGCTCAGGTTCTGACGCTGCCACGCATGGCGCCGAACGGCCACACCAGCCTCCGCACCCTGGGCGAGGTGATGGCGCGGCCGGGCGTCGGGCTCGGCATGGTGTCGATCATCCTGGTCTTCACCGGGCATTTCGCGCTGTTCACCTATGTCCGGCCGTTCCTGGAGACGGTGACCGGCGTCGGCGTCAGCGGCGTGTCGGGCATCCTGCTGGGCTTCGGCGTGGCGAACTTCGCCGGCACCTATCTCGGCGGCGTGCTGCTGGCGCGCAGCATGCGGCTGACCCTGACGGTCATGCCGCTGACCATGGGGCTGCTCGGGCTCGGGCTGGCCGCGCTGGGCGGGTCGCCGACCGTGGCCTCGGTGCTGATCGCGCTGTGGGGCGTCGCCTTCGGCGCCGTGCCGGTGGCCTGGTCCACCTGGATCACCCGCACCGTGCCGGACGAGGCGGAAAGCGCCGGCGGTCTCTTCGTCGCGGCGGTGCAACTCGCCATCGCCACCGGTGCGGCAGTGGGCGGCGCCATCTTCGGCGTCAGCGGCGCCGGGGGGGTCTTCGGCGCCAGCGGAATCGTGCTGCTGCTGGCCGCCCTGGTCGTGCTGGGAGGCATGCGCGCGCGGGCAGTCGCTGTCGCCTCCTGATCACCTCCGTCAGACGCCCGCGGATGGACCGGCCGCTGTCGCGCTCCGTTTCCAGGACGATGGGCCCCATGCCACCAGCACCGCATCGTACCCGGAAAACCGCCTCTCGCTCAGGTCAATACCCGCGACAGCAATCCTTCGTGATTGTCGACACAAGGAAGTTTAGACCCTCGGGCTCGGTTCAGTGTTGCGGGTTAGGCGCCAAGCTCTCGGTGGTGGTTCCGTACTGCTGGGAGCGGGATTCCTTCCGCGGTCGGCGGGCCCGTTCGCTCCGCTTTATAGCAGCCAACCAATTTCAGCTCCTGGCGTGAAGCGGACGGTTGCGCTCGGGTCGGGGCGGATTGAAAATTTGCACCGAGCCGCGCGCCCCACTTTGCCCTGCCCCAGAGCGGAGCACCTATGAACATACA
>NZ_JACCJY010000046.1 GCF_014596085.1 Azospirillum tabaci | reverse complement strand
CCCGCCGCCGCAGCGGTCACCGTGCCCAGGGCGGTGCTGCCCTCGTACAGCACAACCACCCCAGCCTCGGCGACGCTGCCCGTGATGACGGGAGTTGTGACACTGGTCAGCGTGTCGGTGGTCGAGCCGCTGTTCGATGCCGTGGTCAGAGCAAGGTTGCTCGGAGCGCTAGCCCCGGTGTCGATGGTGACGGTCAGCGCGGTGGAGGCGGCCGAGGTGTTGCCCGCGGCGTCGGTCATCGTGGCCGTCAGCGTGTGCGCACCGTCGCTCAGCGAGGCCGCCGTGATGCTCCAGGCGCCCGCCGCCGCAGCGGTCACCGTGCCCAGGGCGGTGCTGCCCTCGTACAGCACAACCACCCCAGCCTCGGCGACGCTGCCCGTGATGACGGGAGTTGTGACACTGGTCAGCGTGTCGGTGGTCGAGCCGCTGTTCGACGACGCCACCAATGCCAGCCCGGTCGGCGACGAAGCGCTGGTGTCGATGGTGACGGTCAGCGCGGTGGAGGCGGCCGAGGTGTTGCCCGCGGCGTCGGTCATCGTGGCCGTCAGCGTGTGCGCACCGTCGCTCAGCGAGGCCGCCGCGATGCTCCAGGCGCCCGCCGCCGCAGCGGTCACCGTGCCCAGGGCGGTGCTGCCCTCATACAGCACAACCACGCCGGCTTCACCCACTGTCCCGGTGATCACCGGTACCGTCACGTTCGTCAGCGTGTCGGCGGTCGAGCCGCTGTTCGACGACGCCACCAATGCCAGCCCGGTCGGCGACGAAGCGCTGGTGTCGATGGTGACGGTCAGCGCGGTGGAGGCGGCCGAGGTGTTGCCCGCGGCGTCGGTCATCGTGGCCGTCAGCGTGTGCGCACCGTCGCTCAGCGAGGCCGCCGCGATGCTCCAGGCGCCCGCCGCCGCAGCGGTCACCGTGCCCAGGGCGGTGCTGCCCTCATACAGCACAACCACGCCGGCTTCACCCACTGTCCCGGTGATCACCGGTACCGTCACGTTCGTCAGCGTGTCGGTGGTCGAGCCGCTGTTCGATGCCGTGGTCAGAGCAAGGTTGCTCGGAACGTTAGCCCCGGTGTCGATGGTGACGGTCAGGGCGGACGAGGCGGCCGAGGTGTTGCCCGTCGCATCGGTCACCGTGGCCGTCAGCGTGTGCGCACCGTCGCTCAGCGAGGCCGCCGCGATGCTCCAGGCACCCGCCGCCGCAGCGGTCACCGTGCCCAGGGCGGTGCTGCCCTCGTACAGCACAACCACCCCAGCCTCGGCGACGCTGCCCGTGATGACGGGAGTTGTGACACTGGTCAGCGTGTCGGTGGTCGAGCCGCTGTTCGATGCCGTGGTCAGAGCAAGGTTGCTCGGAACGTTAGCCCCGGTGTCGATGGTGACGGTCAGGGCGGACGAGGCGGCCGAGGTGTTGCCCGCCGCATCGGTCACCGTGGCCGTCAGCGTGTGCGCACCGTCGCTCAGCGAGGCCGCTGTGATGCTCCAGGCGCCCGCCGCCGCAGCGGTCACCGTGCCCAGGGCGGTGCTGCCCTCGTACAGCACAACCACCCCAGCCTCGGCGACGCTGCCCGTGATGACGGGAGTTGTGACACTGGTCAGCGTGTCGGTGGTCGAGCCGCTGTTCGATGCCGTGGTCAGAGCAAGGGTGCTCGGAACGTTAGCCCCGGTGTCAATGGTCACTAGGAGAGAGCCCGACGCCTGACTCTCGACGCCGGACACGATCACCTTGGCAGTCAGCGTCCAGGCCCCGTCGGCAAGTGCCGTGCCGGGGACCACCGACCATGTTCCGGAGCCGTTGGCCGTCCCAGTCCCGATCTCGATACCGTTTCCGTACAGATGCACGACGCTGCCGGCGTCGGCTGTTCCCGTCAGCGTGGGCTGCGCAGCATTTGTCACCCCGTCGCCGGACACGCCGCTGTCCGAGGCCGGGTTGAGCACCGGAGTGGACGGGCTGGCCGACAGCACGATCAGCGTATCGGTGCCGTTGAGCGTCAACGTCTGGAACGGCGTGTAGACGGTCTCGACGCCGGAGACGAAGAGAGTGCCCTGGTTGCCGGAGGGAGAGAAGGTCACAACATCGGTGCCGACACCGCCGATCAGCGTCTCCAGTTCTGACACCGCAAGGGTATTGCCCTTGCTGTCACCAATCGTCACCACGTCAGTGCCGGTGCCACCGGTCAGCGTCTCGACACCGCCCACCAGCACCGTGTTGCCGCCGCCGCCCAGCGTCACCACGTCGGTGCCGATGCCGCCGGCCAGCGTCTCGACACCGCTCACCAGCACCGTGTTGCCGCCGCTGCCCAGTTCCACCAGGTCGGTGCCGGTGCCGCCCACCAGCGTCTCGACACCATCCACCAGTAGTGTGACGCCGGGATTGCCCAGCGTCACCACGTCGGTGCCGGAGTTGCCGATCAGAGTCTCCAATCGCCACACGGTGAGCGTGTTGCCCACGCTGTCGCCGAGCGTCACGATGTCGAGGCCGGAGCCGCCGTTGATCGTTTCGACTCCGCTCACCGTCATCACGTTGCCGCCGGAGGTGAGCGTCAGCACGTCGGTGCCGGAACCACCGGTCAGCGTCTCCAGCAGCCGGACCAGCAGCGTGTTGCCGCCGCTTGCCAGCGTCACCACGTCGGTGCCGGAACCGCCGAACAGCGTCTCGACCCGCGACACCTCGATGGTGTTGCCGCCGCTGCCCAGCGTCACGATGTCCGTCGCACCACCGCCGATCAACGTCTCGACGAGGCTCGCCAGCATGGTGTTGCCCCACGTCGTGCCAAAGGACACCACGTCGGTGCCGGCACCGCCGGTGACCGTCTCGAGCCGCGACACCTGGATGGTGTTGCCGCCGCTGGCCAGCGTAACGATTTCCTGGCCGGTGTTGCCAGTCAGCGTCTCGATGCAGCTGACCAGCACGGTCATGCCGCTGGCGGAGACCGTCACCACGTCGGTGCCGGCCCCCCCGGTCAACGTTTCCAGAGCGGACACCAGCATGGTGCTGCCGGCGCTGCCCAGCGTCACGACGTCGACGCCGGCGGCGCCGATCAACGATTCCAGAAGAGACACCGTCAACGTGTTCCCGCCGGTGAGCAGCGTCACAACGTCGGAACCGGAACCGCCGGTCAGTGTCTCGATGCCGCTCACCCTCAGCGTGTTCCCGCCGGTGCCAAGCGTCACGATGTCGGTGCCGGAGCCACCGAACAGCGTCTCCATGAGCCGGACCGTCAGCGTGTTGCCCTCGCTGTCCAACCTCACCATGTCGGAACCGGAACCGCCGATCAGCGTCTCGACGCTGCTCACCCACAGCGTGTTGCTGCCGCTGGCCAGAGTGACCACGTCGAGACCGGAACCGCCGAACAGCGTCTCCACAAGCCGGATCGTCAGCGTGTTGCCGTTGCTGTCCAGCGTCACGGTGTCGGCCCCGGAGCCGCCGACGATGCTCTCCAGCAACCGGACCGTCAGCGCGTTGCCGCCGGCGCCCAGCGTCACGGTGTCGGTGCCGGAGCCGCCGATGAGGCTCTCCAGCAAGCGGACCGTCACCGTGTTGCCGCTGTTGCCCAGCGTCACCGAATCGACGCCGGCGCCGCCGGTCAGCGTTTCGATGCCCTCCGCCAACAACGTGTTGCCGCCGCTGGCGAACGTCACCACGTCGGTGCCGATCCCGCCGGTCAGCGTCTCCAGCCGGAACACCGTCAGCGTGTTGCCCGTGCTGTTGCCCAGCGTCACCACGTCGGCGCCGATGCCGCCGGTCAGCGATTCGACGCCCTCCACCAGCAGCGTGTTGCCGAGGGAGCCCAGCGTCACCACGTCGCCGCCGATGCCGCCAGTCAGCGTCTCGATGCCGCTCACCAGCAGCGTGTTCCCGAAAGAGCCCAGCGTCACCGCGTCCGTGCCGGCGCCGCCCGCCAGCGTCTCGACCCGGCTCACCAGAAGCGTGTTGCCGGCAGCGCCCAGAATCACGACGTCGGTGGCAGTGCTGCCGGTCAGCGTCTCGATCCCGGTGACGATGAAGGTCGCCCCGATGTCGACCAGCGACACCACGTCGATGCCGGTGCCGCCGGTCAGCGTGTTGATCTGCGACAGCGCGATCGTGTTTCCGCCGTTGCCCAGCGTCACGGTCACCGGGGCGACGTTGCGGAAATACTCCAGATCGCCGCCGTCGACGCCGATCACCAGATCGCGGTCGCCGTCGCCGTCGAGATCGCCCAGGGCCGGCCGTGGGTACGCTCCGGGGCCGAGAGCACCGTAGGGATTCGTGGCAAACAGCGAAAAGGTCGGCGCCGCCGCCGTGCCGACGTTGACGTAAACGGTGCTCTTGGTGATGAGATCGACGAGGCCGTCCCCGTTGATGTCCGCCAGAGCGGGCGACGCGTAGCCATCGAGCTCGCGAGGCAGGCCGAAGGGGTTGGTCCCTTCCAGCGAGAAGGCTGGCGCCTGTGTCGAGCCGTTGTTGCGGTAAAGGAATATGTTCCCATCAGCGCTGCCGATCAGCAGATCGAGATCGCCGTCGCTGTCCAGATCGGCAAAGCTCGGCGTCCCGTAACTGCCGGCGTTCTGGATGCCGAACAGGCCGGTGCCTTCGAGCGAGAAGGTTGGCGCCTGTGGTGAGGTCCCGTTGTTGCGGAAGAACAGGGTGGTGCCGGCGTGGTTGCCGATGAACAGGTCGAGATCGCCGTCGCCGTCGATGTCAACGACGGTGGGAAGCGCGCCGCCCGCGCTGACGTTGGTGATCCCGAATGGATTGGTGCTGTCCAGCGTGAAGGTCGGCGACAGCGTCGTTCCGTTGTTGCGGAAGAAGACCGTGTTTCCGTCCGCGTTGCCGACCAGGAGGTCGAGATCGCCGTCACCGTCAAGGTCAGCCAGCACCGGGCCGGCCTCGCTTCCGATGTCGGAAAGGCCGAAGCTGTTGGTGCCGATCATGGTGAAGGTCGGATTCGCCACGGTCTTTCAGCCCTCACGTCACGCAGCCGGCACGGCCACCGGTCTCGGATGGATCAATGCACTATCATAGGCTAATCATCGGTATATAAGCGGTTTATAAGGCACGCTTTTGGCTAAAAATGCCGGCGCATGCCCGCCCAAGCCCCCATTGCTTCGATGGATTCTAATTTACCGTGAGAACGCGTACGCATCGGTGGCACCTGGATACGCCGCACGAAAAGATATATCCTTGTAGTTGAAACAAAAACCAAAAGCTTCTGTAAGGGGGGAGGAATGCCGTCTCGGACAGAACCAAAGCTGAACGGCCCTGCTGGCTTGCCAGCCGCACAGCCGGTCCCATCCGGGGACCCAGCGGACACTGAGCCGACGTCCGAACCGCCCCACCGGTTGCGGATGCGTGATTGGATGCCGTATGACGGCGATAGAGGAGGCGACTCGGACGCCACCGAGGCCTGATCGACGAGCAGGCTGGAGCGCCAGAATGGCCCGATAGGGGTCGACGGCCGCCTCGAACCGCCCGATGCGGTGGAAACGGGGCGCCTCCTCCAGGTCGTCCGTGCGAAGCGACAGCTCCGGCCTGGGACCGCCGGCCGGGGGGTTGGAAAGGGCCGACCTCGGAGGTCACGCGGGTTCGGCGCCAAACGGCGGACGGTGCCGTCATTGGGCGTGGTCGGGCATCAGGCTGTCGACGATGCGCACCAGATCCACCACCGACCGCACCCCCATCTTGCGCATGGCCTGACCACGGTGCAGCTTCACCGTCGCCTCGCTGAGGTCCAGGTCACCGGCGATCTGTTTGTTGCGCAGGCCGGACACCACCATCATCGCGACCTCGCGTTCGCGCACGGTCAGCGTGTCGAAGCGGGCGCGCTGAACGACGAGGCTGCGCTCCTGGTCACGCCGCTCGCCGTGCTGAGCGATGGCGGCGTGGATGGCGTCCAGCAGGTGCTGGTGGTGGACCGGCTTGGTCAGGAACTCGAAGGCTCCCGCCTTCATCGCGCGGACCGACATCGCAACGTCGCCATGACCGCTGATGAAGATCACCGGAAGACTGTTGCCGCACCGCGCCAGTTCCGCCTGGAAATCCAGCCCGCTGCGCCCCGGCAACCGCACGTCCAGCACCATGCAGCCGACGTCGATGGCCGGTTTCTGGTCGACGTACTGCTGCACCGAGCCAAAGCTCCTCACCGGCAGCCCGACGGAGTCGAGCAGCCCTTCCAGCGCTTCACGGACGGCTTCGTCGTCGTCGATGACCACCACGGTCACCGTTGCCTCGGCGGCCTTGCTCGCCATCCCCATTCCCATCACGTCTCTCCGGGCGACGGCGGGAGTACGAATTCGAACACGCTCCCGCAAGGCGTTCCAGGGGTCGCGGTCAGCCGACCGCCATGCAACTCCACGATGGACCGGCTGATCGACAGCCCCATGCCCAGCCCACTGGGCTTGGTGGTGTAGAAGGCGCGGAAAAGGACATCCGGATCGGATTCCGCGATGCCCGGCCCGCTGTCCTCGACGCGGACGCTGATCCCGCCGTCGCCGCTGGCGGTGACGATGCGCAGGCGCCGCAGCGGCAGATCCGGGGCGGCCATCGCTTCGATGGCGTTCATCACCAGATTGAGGACGAGCTGCTGCAACTGCACCCGGTCGCCGTGGACCCGGGACGGGCCCGCCTGGAGGTCGGTTTCCAACGCGATCCGGGCTCGGCGCAGCTCGGCCCGGACCAGCGCCAGCGTCTCGACCACCAGGGCGTTCACGTCGACCCATCCCGGATCGGCCGGGGTCCGCCGCGCCAGCGCGTGAATGCTGCGGACCACGTCGCCGGCCCGCTGGGCGTCGCGCACGATCCGCTCCGCCACGGCGCGGGTCTTGCCGAGGTCGGGTTCCGGCTGCGACAGGCGCTGAAGGCAGGTGCCGGCGTTGGTGATGATCGCCATCAGCGGCTGGTTGACCTCGTGCGCGACGGCGGCGGCCAGTTCCCCCATCATGGTGAGTCGGCTGATCCGGGCGAGGTCGGTTTGGGCCTTGCGCAAGGTCTCGGCTATCTGGCGGCGCTGCGTCAGGTCGCTGAACACCAGGATGGCGCCGGCGACCTCCCCGCGGTCGTCGATGATGGCGGAGCAGCGCTCCTCCACCACGATTCCGGTCAATTCGGTCCCAGTCAACTCAGTCCGAGTCGACTCGCCCGCTTCGCCGCGGGGCAGAAGGCGGGACAGCCGTTCCGGCGGAGCGAGGGCACCGCTGCGTCGGACGAGAGCGGAGAAATCCTCCTGCGGCTCCAGCGTTTCCTCATCCACGGCGACGAAGACGGCGGTGAGCGGCCGCCCGGCCGCTTCCGCCGCCGTCCAGCCGGTCATCGCTTCCGCGACCCGGTTCATGAAATCGACGCGACCGTCGCGGTCGCACAGGATCACGCCGTCGCGAATGCTCGCGAGCGTGGCGGCGTAGCGCCGTTCGCTCATCCGCAGCTTGGCATCGCTGGCCTGCTTGTAGAGCGCCATCTGAATGACGGTGCGCATCTGCGGCTCTTCGAGCGGCTTCAACAGATACCCGAAGGGCTCCGTCAGGCTGGCGCGCTGCACGACGTCGTCGTTGGCGTAAGCGGTGAGAAAGACGACGGGGATGCGCTGCGCGTCGCGGATCCGGCGCGCCGCCTCGATCCCGTCCATCTCCCCTTCCAGACGGATGTCCATCAGGACCAGGTCGGGCTGATGGCTGCCGGCCAGCCGCACCGCCTCCTCGCCGCTGGCCGACAGGCCGACCACGACATGACCCATTCGGGAAACCTGATGCTGAATATCACGCGCGACGATACGGTCGTCTTCAACGATCAGGATACGAGCCGCGATCATTCATGTCCCCGAATGCGCCCTCTCAAGGGAAAGGCAACGATGAATTCTGTTCCTGTGCTGGGGTTGTATTCCAAGGAACCGTGCAACTGAGCCGTCAAGTCCGCAATCAGTTGGAAGCCGAGCGTGTCCATCCTATCGGGATCATAACCACCGGGCAAGCCCACGCCGTCGTCGCGAACGGACAGCCGGCAGTCCCGCCCCTCCACCGCCAGGGCCACGCTCAGCACCCCGCCCCGCCCCTCCGGAAAGGCGTGCTTCAAGGCGTTTGAGACCAGCTCGTTGACGATCAGTCCGCAGGGCACCGCGCGGTCGAGGTCGAGTTGCAGATCGTCCACGGCGGTCGCCAGCCGCACCGCGCCGGCCTGCCGGGAATAGGCGCGCAGCAGATGGGCGCACACCGACTCCAGATGCTCGCGCATCGGCACGCGGGCGAAATTGCCGAGACGGTAGAGGTTCTCGTGCACCAGTGCCATCGACCGCACGCGATCGCGGCTGTCGGCGAACAGGGCGGCGACCGCCTCGTCCTCGACGCGGCGGGCCTGGAGGTTGAGAAGGCTGGTGACGAGTTGCAGGTTGTTCTTCACCCGGTGGTGGATCTCCTTCAGCAGCGCCTCCTTCTCGTCCAGCGTCGCAGTCTCCAGCGCCGCCGCGGCCTGAGCCCCGAGAAGCGTCAGGATGTTGACCCGCTGCGGCGTGAAGGCGTGGGTGGCCAGCGCATTCTCCAGATGCAGCAGCCCGACGACGCGGCGGCGGCGGACCAGCGGCATGCACAGGATGGAGCGCGCGTCCGTCTGGCGGACGTAGGGATCGGCGGAGAAGAGACCGCCCGCCCGGGTGTCGTCGACGATCACCGCCTCCTGGTCGCGGATCGCGCCGTGGACGATGGCGTGGGGCAGCGGGATGCGCTCGGCATCCTCGCGGACCAGCCGGACCGACACGCCATAGAGCCCGGTCGTCGCTTCCGCCTCCACCCGCAACCCTTCGCCGCGGGCGAGGATCAGCATGCCGCGGCTGGCGCCGGCATGCTCCAGGACCAGCGTCAGCAGGCCGGTGATGAGCTGCTCCACGCTCGCTTGGTCGGACACCGCGCGCAGCGTCCCGAGAAGCGCCGCCGGATCAATGCCGTCGAAGCCCCGCGGGGCCTCCGGCGGGGCCGGCTCGACGGTTTCCAGAGCGAGGGTGGGGTAGCGCCGGGCAAGCTGCCCAACCTTGGCGGTGGCTCCCCACCGCGCATAACCCTCGGCCGCGTCGCGAATGCAGGCGCGCTCCAGCGTCGCCACCCCCAGCCGGCGGTAGAAGCCGGCGGCGCATTCATGGGCCAGCGCCTCTACATGCGGCAGCGCGCTGCGCCGGGCCGCCTGAACCGCGCGGTCGTAGCCGCGCATCGCGTCCTCCGTCCGCCCCTGGGTCCTCGCCGCCTCCGCATCGGCCAGGGCGAAGCGGGCGTCGAAGCTGTCGGGGCCGTGGCCCGCCCAATCGCGCAGCTGGCCGAGATGCCGGTCGAGCGCCGCGGCATGACGGGCGCGATGGTCCGGGGGGGCGTCGTCCATCGCCCCGGCCCGGGCCAGGGCGGCGTGGAAGTGGAACTCGGCCATCTCCCAATGGCCCGACGTGGTCCACAAAAGCCCTTCCGCCCGCTCCGCCGCCTCGACCGCCGCTGTCATCTCACCGGCGATGCAACGGAGCTGGAGGGTGCGGATCCAGTGCCAGCAGGTGGCGATGTCCAGGCTGGGATTGGCCAGCAGCCGCGCCTCGAAAGCGGCGTTGTCAAAGCCCTGCCCGTCGAAGCCGCCGATCGCATCGGTCTGCCCGCGCAAGGCGCGCAGCAGTTGGAGCTGGGTGGTCAGGATATCGGCGCAGAGCCCGAACCTCACCTGCCGGACATAGGCGAGACGCGCCTCTGCCGTGCGCTGGACCGTCGCCAGCGGATCGCCCGACGCCAGCATGCTGGTGACGAGGGTGACGCTGGTGAAACCGCCGTAGGTGACGTCGCCCGCCTCCCGCGCCTCCTCGAAGGCGCGCAGCAGCAAGGCGCGCTCGCTGCGAATGTCGCGCGTCCACGGGACGACGTGATAGGCGAAGGTCATCAGCACCCGCGCCCGGTAGCGCGTCGGCCCCTGCCGCTCCGCCAGATCGTAACCGAGGCGGCCGAAGTCGTAGCCGGCGGCGTAATCGCCGAAACACGGGCCGGCCATCATGCCGAGATAGGCGAAGCCCAGGGCGGACGCGTCGCTTCGCCCGCTTTGAAGGGTCAGGTTGGCCATCCGGCACAGGATCAGGCAGACGAGGTTGCGGTCGCTGAAGAAGGCGGGCGGCAGCGCGGCGGCCAGCACGTCCAGCGTCGCCCGGCTGTCGGGATCGGCGACGGCGGACAGCGTCGCCAGCGACGCGATGGGCCGGTCGCCGATGGCCGCCCGCAGCCGCTCATACTCCTCGTGAGCCAAAGCAGCCGGCGGATGGGCGAGCCAATCGATCCCGACCCCCCGCAGATAGGCCAGACAGGACTCGATGGCGCGATCGCTGCGGTCGATCGCGGTGAAGACGGTGACGAGCAGCGCCGTGATCGCGGCGCGGTCCGCCGGACGCTCGGCCCGACCGGCGAGGACGAGCAGGCGCCGCTCCGCCTGTTGCAGATCGCCGCGGAGGAACTCGCATTCAGCCTGGAGATGCTCCAGCGCGAAGGCCAGCCGGTGCCGCCCGTTCCCGCCGCCTTCCAGCAGACGCAGACCGCCCAGCGCGTAGGCCGACGCCGAGTCGTGGGCGCTGGCGGCCTTGGCCTGATGGCCGGCGGCGAGATGGAGCGCCGCCACCTCCGCCCGCTCCCGCCCGTCCCGTATCAGGGGAAGGCAGCGGTCATACTGGCCGACCAGAACGAACAGCCGCTCCCCCGTCAGGTCGGCCGCGAAGCCGCGGTGCAACGCGCGGGCGATGTCGAGGTGGAGCGTGCCGCGCGTGTCCTCCGGCACCAGCGCGTAGGCTCCTTCCTGCACCCGATCGTGGAGGAAGCGGACTCCGTCCTCGGTGCGCAGGATCAGCCCCTCGGCCAGCACCGGCTCCAGGTGACGCGCGGCTTCCTCCTCCGTCAGGCCGGCGGCGAGGGCCAGGGTGGACAGCCGGACGGCGGCGCCGAGCGCGGCGTGGCGGAACAGCAGGTCGCGCGCCAGCACCGGAAAGCGGGCCAGCCGCTCGTTCATCAGCGTGGCGATGCCGGCGCCCGCCGGCGCCTGCTCCACCGCCGCAAGGTCCCAGTCCCAGCGCCTGGCGTCGCGGTCGAACCACAGGTGCCCGGAGCGTTCCAGCGCGGTCAGGAACTGGACCGCGAAGAAGGCGTTGCCGCCGGTCCGCTCCTGCAGGCGAGCGGCGAGCGGCGCCACCTCGCCGGGCTTGCGGTCCAGACTGTCGGCGATCATGCGACGCAGATCGTCAGGGGACAGCGGCCCCAGCGCGATCCGCTCACAATCGATCGCGTCGCCGGCCGCTTGAATCCGGCGCATCAGCGCCTCCAGCGGGTGGCCGCCTCCGACCTCGTCGCCTCGATAGGCGCCGACCAGCAGCAGATGGTCCACGCCCCCGTCGGCAACCAGCCGGTCGAGCAGGTCCAGCGTCGCGCGGTCCAGCCAATGCAGGTCGTCAAGGAACAGGACCAGGGGATGGTCGGGCCGTGCGAAGGTCCGCAGCACCCGCCGGAACAGCAGGTCGAAGCGGTTCTGGGCCTCACGCGGCGGCAAGGGCGGAACGGCGGGCTGATCGCCGATCAGCAGGGCGAGATTCGGGATCAGCGCGGTCATCAGGGCACCGCCCTCGCCCACCGCCTCGGCCAGGGCACGGCGCCAGTGGTCGCGATGCGGGGCCGGCAGCGCCAGAAAGCGGCTGACCAGCCCGCGAAAGGCTTCCGCCAGGCTGGCATAGGGAAGGTCGCGCTCGCCCTGGTCGACCTTGCCGCCGGCGAACAGGCCCTGCGGCGGCACCACACGCTCCTCCAGCGCCCGGACGATCGCCGACTTGCCGACGCCCGACCGACCGGCGATCAGGACGATGCCCATCCGGCCGCGGGCGGCCACCCGCTCGAAGGCGGCCTCTAGGACGGCCGTCGGCTCGTCCCGCCCATAGAGGCCCGGCGCCGGGACCAACCCCTCCGGCAGATCGCGCCGACCGACCGGAAAGGGGAGGACGCGGCCCTCCATGTCCCAAAGCCGGAGGGTCTGGGCAAGGTCGCGGACGAGGCCGTCGGCGGTCTGGTAACGGTCCTCCGCCATCTTGGCCAGCAGCCGCAGCAGGATGTCGGCGATGACCGTGGGGAGGTCGGGCGCGTGGTGAGCCGGCGGGACCGGCGCCCGCGCGAGGTGGCTGTGGATCCATCCCATCGGATCGCAGGCGACAAAGGGAAGCGCGCCGGTGAACACCTCGTAGAGCGTGACGCCAAGCGCGTAGAGGTCGCTGCGGCGGTCGACCGGCCGGCCCGTCCGCCCTGACTGTTCGGGTGCCATGTAGGGCAGAAGCGCGTCCGGACGCTCGGCGGCGTGGAGGGGCGGCGCCGGTACGGAGCAGGCCCGGCCGAAGCCGGTCAGGCGCACCGTTCCCTCATCGTCGACCAGCAGGTTGAACGGCCGCAGATCGCCGTGCAGCAGGCCGCGGCGATGCAGCTGCGCCACCGCCTCCGCGATGCGGAGCGCCAGCGCGAGCCGCTGGCGGAAGGGCATCGCCGGCACGGGCAGCGCCGAGAGCGGCTGTCCGCCCGGATCGGCGAGGGTCAGAACCGGGACCATGCCATGCTGCAGAAGGTCGAGCGGCTTGACCGCCCAGGCGGGATCGAGCCGGCGGGACAAGGCGTGCTCCCGCCGCAGCCGGTCGAGCGCGGCGTCGGACCGTCCCGCCGGTTCGCTCGGCCCGCCCGGATCGCCCGGACGCGCCGCGGCCATGCGGGCGAGGATGGGAAAAGGCTGGTCGGGCCGGGTCAAGCGCAGCAGCCGGCTTTCCCCGTCGCTGTCCAGGACGCGGCCGCCGGAACCGGCTTCCATCAGGTGATCGACGCAGAATTCCATGGATTGGCCTCTCCCCTTCGGCGCCCATGGTAGCGGCATTCCGCCGCCGAGGGGCACTCCGCCGACGGATTGTCCGGTCTTGACCGGCCGCCGACCCCACTTAGCTTTGCTTCCGGCCCGATCGGCGCCGGCGGCAGCGTCCGGCCGACGACGGTCACCGACACCCAGGTCCGGCTGCAGGAGCGCGCCATGGTCGACGCCATCATCATCGGAGCCGGCCAGGCCGGGCCACCGCTGGCCGGGCGCCTCACCGCCACCGGCATGACCGTGGCGGTCGTCGAACGCAAGCTGTTCGGCGGCACCTGCGTCAACACCGGCTGCACCCCGACCAAGACGTTGATCGCCAGCGCCCGCGTGGCCCGGATGGCGCAGCGGGCCGCCGAGTACGGCGTGGCGCTCGACGGCCCGGTGCGCGTCGACATGGCAAAGGTCAAGGCGCGCAAGGACGCCGTTTCCGGCCGGTCGCGCCAGAATGTCGAACGCTGGCTGCGCGGTATGCCCGGCTGCCGGGTGCTGCAGGGCCATGCCCGCTTCGAATCCCCCAACAGCGTGCGCGTCGGCGACGAATTGCTGACAGCGGAGCGCATCTTCATCAATGTCGGCGCCCGCGCCGCGGTCCCGGACATGCCGGGGGTGCGCGACGTCGGCATCCTGACCAGCGGCACGATCCTCGACCTGGACCAGGTGCCGCGGCATCTGGTGGTGGTCGGCGGCAGCTACATCGGCCTGGAATTCGCGCAGATGTTCCGCCGTTTCGGCGCCGAGGTGACCGTCGTGGAGAAGAGCGACCGGCTGATCCCGCGCGAGGACCCCGACGTTTCCGCCGCGATCCGCGACCTGTTGGAGGCGGAAGGGGTGACGGTCCGCCTGTCGGCCGACTGCATCCGCTTCGCCCCCCACGACGACGGCGTGGAGGTGGGCGTGACCTGCGCCTCCGGCGCGCCGTCGGTGGTGGGAAGCCACGCGCTGCTGGCGGTGGGGCGCGTGCCCAACACCGACGACCTCGGCCTCGACCGGGCCGGGGTGGCGACCGACTCCCGCGGCACCATCACGGTGGATGACACGCTGCGCACCAACGTGCCGGGCATCTGGGCGATGGGCGACTGCAACGGGCGCGGCGCCTTCACCCACACCGCCTACAACGACTTCGAGATCGTCGCGGCGAACCTGCTCGACGGCGACCCGCGCAGCGTGGACGACCGCATCCAGGCCTACGCGCTCTACACCGACCCGCCGCTCGCCCGCGTCGGCATGACCGACGAGGCGGTCCGCCGCTCCGGCCGGCGCGCGCTGGTCGGCATGCGGCCGATGACGCGCGTCGGGCGCGCGGTCGAAAAGGGCGAGACGCAGGGCTTCATGCGGATCGTCGTCGACGCCGACAGCCGGGAAATCCTGGGCGCCGCCATCCTCGGTCCCGGCGGCGACGAGGCCATCCACGGCGTGCTGGACATGATGTACGCCAAGGCGCCCTACCCCACCCTGCAACGCGCCGTCCACATCCACCCCACGGTGGCCGAACTGCTGCCGACCCTGCTGGGCGAGCTGAAGCCCTTGGACTAGCGGCACGGCGGAGGCGGCGCAAGGCAGGGCTGCGTTCGCACGACGGCGAAGATCCTTGACCACCCCGTCACCCGGCGTATTTTAGATCATACGATCTAAAACAGCGGTGCGGAAGGCGGGACTCATGGCTCGGCCGCGGAAGTTCGATGAGACGGCGGTGCTGGACGCGGCGGTGGACCGCTTCTGGACCCAGGGGTACGAAGCGACCTCCACCCGCGAGCTGGCAGACAGCATGCAAATGACGCTCGCCAGCATGCACAACGCCTTTGGCGACAAGCGGGCGCTGTTCCGCCGTGCCCTGGAGCATTACCTGGACGGCTCGCTGCGCGCCCGCATCGCCCGGCACGAGGCGGCGGCATCGCCGGCCGCAGCCATTGCCGGCTTCCTGCGCGAGAGCATCGAGCGATCGCTCGGCGACGGGTGCAGGCGCGGCTGCCTGCTGGTGAATTCCGCGCTGGAGGTCACGCCGGACGACCCGGACATGCGCGACTTCCTGAACGCGGAACTGACGACCATCGAGGACTTCTTCCGCCGCTGCATCGTCAAGGGGCGGCGGAACGGCGCGATCCCGGCCGGCATTCCCGACGACGACGCGGCCCGCCTGCTCTTCTCCAGCCTGCTGGGCATCCGCGTCCTGGCCCGCATCCGCCCCGAACGCGACCTGCTCGAAGGGGCGGCGCGCGCCGCCCTGACCAGCCTGGGGCTGCCGACGATGCCGGACTCCTGACCTCCGCGCGCCGGATCACCTATCCCCCCTTTCTTCCCGGTCAACCGGGCGGACCGCAGCAGCGGTGCCGTCAACAGGGACGCACGACCATGAGCAGGATCTCCGCAACCGCGGCCATGGACCGCCTCGACGGCGCCGCCTGGATGGCGACCCTCGCGGGCATGGCGGGAAGCCTCGTCGCCATTGGCCTGGCGCGCTTCGCCTACACGCCGCTGGTCCCGTCGCTGATCGAGGCGCATTGGTTCTCCGCCGCCGACGCGGTGACGCTGGGAGCGGCGAACTTCGCCGGCTATCTGGCGGGCGCCCTGCTCGGCCGGCCGCTGGCCAGCCTGTTGCCGAACCGGGCGCTGCTGCGGGTGCTGATGCTGACGGCCTCCCTGGCTTTCATCGCCTGCGCCTACCCGCTCTCGCTCGGCTGGTTCTTCGGCTGGCGCTTCGTCTCGGGTCTGGCCGGCGGCGCCATCATGGTCATGGTCGCGACCAGCATCCTGCCCCACGTCCCGGCGGCGCGGCGCGGCTTCGTCAGCGGCATGATCTTCCTCGGCATCGGATTGGGGATCGCGGCTTCGGGCACCGCCGTGCCGGCGCTGATGCGGCTGGGATTGCACGAAACATGGCTGGGGCTGGGCGGGCTGTCGCTGCTGCTGACCGCCCTGTCCTGGTTCGGCTGGCCGCCATCAGCCCCGCAGCAGGCAGTCGCCGCCCCGCCGGTGGAGCATGCCCCGCGGCACGAAGGGCGCGCTCTCCGCTCGCTTTACGCCGAATACGCGCTGAACGCGCTGGGCTTGGTGCCGGTCATGCTGCTGCTGGTCGATTATGTCGCCCGCGGCCTGAACCATGGCGCGGACATCGGCGCCCTCTGTTGGGTGCTGTACGGTGCGGCATCGGTGGCCGGGCCGGTTGCCGCCGGATCGATGGCCGACCGGATCGGCTATGCCGCGGCCTACCGCATCGCGCTTCTGCTTCAGGCGATTGCCGTCGCCGCTCTGGCGGTCAGCGGCCATCCGCTGCTGGTCGGGATCGCGACGGTGGTCATCGGCGCCCTGACGCCGGGCGTGGTTCCCCTGGTGCTCGGCCGCATTCATGAATTGCTGCCGCACAGCCCGTCGGAGCAGCGGGCCGCCTGGAGCCGGGCCACCACCGCCTTCGCCTTCTTCCAGGCGCTGGGCGGCTACGGCTACTCCTATCTCTTTGCCCACAGCGGGGGGAGCTACGCCGCGGTCTTCCTCTGCGGCGCCGTCGCCCTGGCGTTCGCGCTGGGCATCGATGTCCTCGCCAACGCCCGTCGCCTCCGGCGCGTGGCCTGAGTGGGTTGCCGGTGCGCCGGGTTCGGCCAGTTCAGGCGCCGGCCGCCCCTGCCAAGCCACTCTCCCCTTTCCGGTACTGCCTTTCCTGCCCAGAACTCCAGTGCCCTGCGCCGGGCTCTTGGCGATTTGGAGATGAACCTGTTCGCCGGCTGGCTTGGGGTGCGCTTGGCACTGCGGCGGCATTGGCTGCATGACGCCAGACCGGGGAAGCAACGCCCGCCCTTTTCCTCCCCTCCCGCTTGCGGCTCCCTGCCGCGATCGCAACTTCCGCCACCAGATCAGCGTTCCGGTCACCGACAGAACCGCCACCGCCAGCCCGGCGAAAGCGACCGCAGCGCGGCCCGCCCAACCCCTGTCGCGTGATCCGTGAAATCACGGAGCAGGCAGGGTCACAGGCTGGGACAGTTCGGCCATGAAGCCGGAAAAGAAGCGAAGGTTCCCCTCATGGCGCTGAAACGACGGCTTGAGCGGAAAAACGCCCGCCGCCCTCCTTCGCACGGGACATCCATCGAATTTAGCCGCCCCGTTGGGAATGAATGGGCGCCAAGCTGTTAAGTGCCAACTGTCCCTGTTTCCCCTGACGCAGTGTGCCATGCCTGATTCTGCATCGTTGATGCAATTCGACCGCACCGCTTTCCGCTTGGACCGGTCCGTGACCTGCGCCGCCCCGGCTGAAGGGGCACTGGCAATCGAGCTTGCCAGAGGCGCCGCCTGTTCGCAGGCGGTGCCGTTGGTCGTGACCCGCAGCGACACGCGGGCTGCCCGGCTCGCCAGGGCGATCCGAGACGCCGCGCCGGACCTCGAGATCGTGCTCATCCCAGGTTGGGACATCCCCCCTGGCGAGCGGGGCCAGCCATCGCGGGCTGTGCTTGGGCAACGGGCCGCTGCCATCGCCGCCTTGTCCCGACCGGCCAAAGGCGCCGGGCGGCTGGTTCTGGCGACCGCCGAGGCGGCGCTGCAACGTCTTCCGCCTCCCGATGCCTGGCCCGACGTCGCGTTGGTCATCGAGACGGACACACTCTACGAGGAGGAGACTTGGCGGAATCTCCTGGTTGCCGGCGGCTACATCCTGGACGAGCGGATCGACGAACCGGGAGAGGCCGCTTTCCGCGGTTCCGTGGTGGAGATCTTTCCGGGCGACGCCGACCGTCCGGTGCGCTGCGACATCGTCGATGGCCGGGTCGCACGGATACGGACCTTCGATCCGGCAAGCCAGCGTTCGACGGGCAACTGCGACCGGATCATCGTTCATCCGGTGACCGAAATCCCGGCGGTGCCGGAGACCGTCGCGCGGTTGATCCATGGGCTGGAGGGCCGCAGCGACCCCATGGCCGCAGGGCTTGAGGAGGAACTCGCCGCCGGACGGCGCCCCTACGCCTTCGAGCGCCTGCTGCCCCTGGCCTACGACCGCTTACCGAGCGTGCTTGAGCTTCTTGCCGACAGTCCGGTCGTCATTGACGAGGGGGTGGGCGACCGGCTGGAAGCACGCTTCGACGACGTGGAAGAAGCCGACGCATCCGCCATGCACCTCGACCGCAACGCGTGGGAAACGGGGTTGCGGGGGCGCGCGGTTCTGACCCTGGAACCCGACGAGCAAGCCTCGTCCAGGGAGGCGCCGGCGGTGTCCGAACGCATCCTCCCCCGCCTCGCCGGAGAGAGGATTGCGGCGGGGGAGTCCGTGATCATTGCCGCCGCGAACGCCGCCGACGCGGCCAGGATGGCGGAGCGGGTGTCGGCGGCGACCGGCCGACCGGTGCCGGTGCTCGACCGGTGGCCGGTGGATGGGCCTCCCGTGACGCCGGCAGCCCTGGTGCTTCGGGTCGCGGCGGGATTCACGTTCGACGGCGTGACGGTGCTCGCCCGACGCCCCCGTCCGGAAGGCGGAGCCGGCCCGGTCGCCCCGCTGGCACCCGTCGACCTGTCGTGCGACGATCTTGCGGTCCATCTCGACTACGGGATCGGTGCGGTGCGCGGGCTCGAAACGGTCGACGCCGGAGGCCAGCCGGAAGACGTTCTGGTGATGGAGTATGCCCGCGAGAATCGGCTCCTGGTGCCGGCGGCCGACCTCGACCGCGTGTGGCGTTACGGCAGCAGCGACGCCCGGGTGGCGCTCGACGGGCTCAAGGGCGGAAATTGGATCACCCGCCGTGGTGAGCTGGAGCGCGAGATCGGCCGAACCGCCAAAAGCCTCGTGCGCCAAGCCGCCCGCCGGGCCCGCACGAAAGCCCCCGTGATCGCGCCGCCGGCCGGACCGATGCGGCGCGTGGCCGCCCGCTTCCCCTACGAGGAGACCGCAGGGCAGCGGCGCGCCATCACCGCGGTGATGGCCGAACTCGCCGGCGGGCGGCCTATGGACCATCTGGTCTGCGCCGACGTCGGCTATGGCAAGACCGAGGTGGCGTTGCGCGCCGCGGCGGCGGTCGCTTTCACCGGCCGGCAGGTTGCCGTTCTTGCTCCGACCAGTGTGCTCGCCCGCCAGCACTTGGAGGTGTTCCGACGGCGGCTGGCCGGGTTGGGCCTGCGCATCGAGCCGTTGACCGGCGGCATGGCTGCGTCCGCAGCAAAAGCCGTGCGCGAAGGCCTCGCCGACGGGTCGGTGGCGATCGCGGTCGGCACCCACGCCCTTCTGTCGAAGACGGTGCGCTTCGCCGACTTGGCGTTGGTCGTCGTCGACGAGGAGCAGCGCTTCGGCACCGTGCAGAAGCGCGCATTGGCCCGGCTTTCGGCCGGCGTCCACTGCTTGGCGCTCAGCGCCACGCCGGTTCCGCGGACGCTGCAGGGGGCGCTGGCGGGGCTGCGGGAAGTCAGTGTCATCGATACACCCCCGGTGCGCCGCCGGCCGGTGCGCACGCGGGTCACTCCCTACGACCCTTCGGTTCTGCGGTCCGCGCTGTTGCGCGAAAAGGCGCGGGGCGGACAGAGCTTCTGCGTGGCCCCGCGAATCGCCGACCTGCCGGAGCTGGAGGCCGAGGTGCGCGCTCTCGCCCCCGGTCTGTCGGTCGCCGTCGCGCACGGCCGCCTCCCCATTGCCGAACTCGATCAGGTGATGTTCGATGTGGCGGAAGGAACGGTCGACGTGCTGGTTTCAACCCCCATCATCGAGACCGGCATCGACATTCCCCGTGCCAACACCATCGTGATCCGCCGTCCCGACCTGTTCGGGCTCGGCCAGCTCCACCAACTCCGCGGCCGGGTCGGGCGCGGGGGAGCGCAGGCCTACGCCTATCTGCTGACCGATCCGGACACTCCGCTCAACGAGCGAACCGAGCGGCGGTTGGGCTCGCTCGAGGCGATCGAAAGCCTGGGCGGCGGCTTCGCCCTCAGCTTGCTCGATCTCGACCAGCGCGGGGCGGGCGACCTTCTGGGAACCGACCAGAGCGGCCATCTGCGGTTGGTCGGAACCGAGCTGTACCAGCATCTGCTGGCCCGCGCGCTGGCCGGCGCCGAGACGGACGATTCCCCCGAACTGCGCCTGGGCGTTCCACAGACCATTCCAGCCGCCTACCTTCCGGAGGAGGAATTGCGGATCGGCCTGCACCGCCGCCTCTCGCGTCTGCGCGACGAAGCGGCGGTCGAGCCGTTGCGCGAAGAGATCGAGGACCGCTTCGGGCCGCTGCCGGAGGAGGTCGAGCTGTTGCTGGCGGCCGCCGCGCTCCGCGCGCGCTGCCGGCGGCTGGGCGTCGCCGCCTTGGCCGCCGGACCCTCGGGTGTATCGCTGACCCTGAGCGACACGCCCTGCCGAGCCGTGCGCGAAGCGGCGCTGGAGCGTCTCTGGACCGGGCAGGTGCGCCGGACAGACGACCGCCTCGTCTTTGCGCTGAGCGCCGACGGACCGTCGGAGATCTTGAACAATGCGCGCGCCGTGCTCGATCAAGTGCCGTCGGTCGGTGCGGCCTGAGCGACATGTGGCGATCCCCGGGCTCCCAGCACGAGGGCGGCGGCCATACGCGGTCCCACCACTCACCAGGCGTCCGGTTTCCGTGCCCTTCATGCCACGTCGGTTCTGAAAGCAGCATTGTGGAGCCATACGGCGAAATCTCCCGTTATGATGGCCGGGAGTGTCTGATCCGATGGATGGCCCATGCCGAAACTTGGAGAGCGGAATGGCAACGAGACGTGGCGGATCAAATCTGCGCCCCGACGAGGCCGGGTCCTCCATGTCCGCTCCGGGATGTCGGCGGAACAGACTCTGGCCCTTCGTGTCGGGCTCGTTGTCGTCCTGATCGCCCTGGTCATCGCGGTGTTCTGGTTCGACCGCGATGGCCTGAAGGACCACATCGATGGCCATGTCAGCTTCCCTGACATCCTCTACTTCGCGATGATCACCGTCACCACCGTCGGTTACGGCGACATCGTCCCGGTCAGCGACACCGCGCGGCTGATCGACGCCTTCGCGGTCACGCCCATCCGCGTCTTCATCTGGTTCATCTTCCTGGGCACTGCCTACGAATTCGTTGTGCAGCGGATCGTCGAGGATTTCCGAATGAGTCGAATTCAGAAGCATCTGCAGGGGCATATCGTTCTGTGTGGCTTTGGGCACAGTGGCTTCATCGCCGCGCAGGAGACGGTCGCCAAGGGACATCCGGGCGAACGGGTCGTCGTGATCGACCAATCGGAGGAACGCATCCGGCTGGCGGCCGAGGCCGGATTCATCGGGCTGCTCGGCGACGCCACCAGCGAAGAGATGCTGACCCGGGCCTGCGTGGGAAGCGCCAAGGCGGTGATCGTCAGTTCGGGCCGGGACGACACCACCATCCTGGTGATCCTGACCGTCCGCCACCTGTCCGCCGGCACCAAAATCGTGGGCAGCATCAAGCAGGAGGAGAACATCAAGCTGGCCAAGCTGAGCGGCGCCGACTTGGTGGTGTCGCCGCCCAGGATCGGTGGCTATCTCATGGCCGACGCCGTGGAAACCAGCCACGCGACGCCATTCCTGTGCGACCTGATGTCGGTGGGCGGTCAAATGGTGCTGACGGAGCGCCCGGCAGCGCGGGACGAAATCGGCAAGACCATGGCGGAGGCGACCGCCGGCGTGGTCGTGCAGATCCACAGCAATGGCCGCGCCATTCCCTTCACGGAGCGTCACCGCCATATCATCCAGCCCGGAGACCTACTGCTCGTGATCAGTCCGGTGCACGATGACGAAAAGGCGGAAAGCCAATAACCGCTCTTGTTTCCGATGACGCTGCCCAGATCAGCTGTGCACGGGCTCCACGGTTGCCGGGAACGCGCCTTGTCCAAAGGTGATGCTCGAAGCGGCGGTTATGGCGTGCCGGCGTGAGGTGAGGAGCACTCCCCACGGTCCGCTTGCCGTTTCCAAGCCTTCTCGTGGAAGCGGCGCATCGACACCGTTCCCGCATCGGAGGAGGCGAATGACCAGTAGCCGATCTGGAAGGCAGGATAGCAGGGAAGATAAAAGGCCACCAGCCGCTTTGAAGCGGCCACTGCGCTGCACAGCCGGTCGGCTTCCGCCGCCGGAAGGCCGAATTCGACGATGGCTCCCGCCACGTCCCAAGCGATGTCCTGGCAGCCGATCAGGTCATGCGCGCCGGCATGATCGAGCGCGTCGGTCTTCAGCACCCGGCCATCGGTGGTGCGCAGCCACTCCCAGATGTGAAGGCGGTTGTCCGTGAAGACGCGCCGGACCCCCGCGTCCAGCTCCCTCAGGATGTCCGGCGTCCAGCGATCCAAGGAGGCCGTTGCGGCGGTGCCCAGCGCCTCGCCGATGTTCACGCGCGCCATCGCCAGCAGGTCCGGAAGGCTGGCGCCCGTGTCACGGTCCGCCGGAAAGCGTTGGGCACGGAACAGGAGATAGTCGGCCAAACGCTCCGGAGGCACGGTAGAGGGCGGTTGCGCGCCGTCCAGCCAGCGCTCCGCCAGGAAGCCATGACGGAGTGCCATGGGTTCCGTCGTGAAACCCGCCTGATGCAACGCACGGGCCCGGTCCAGCTTGTCGTCGCCCTCGCGTCCGAGGCCGGCGAATTTCAGAAGCCAGGGGCCGGAGGCGGTGCGCAACAGGAACTTGCGGCGTTCCTGCTGCGCATGGACCGGCGGCCAGTCCACCGCCACATCCGCATCCGCAGCCACGACTGCCGATGCCGTCCGCCATGCGCCGCCCGACAGATCGCGCAACGGTGCGACCGCAGGGCCGAGCGTGTCCTCGAACCAGCGCACCAACGGCGGCACCGGGCCATGCGCGGCGTGCGCCAGTTCATCGAAGCCGACTGCCGGGCGCACCGCCTCGGCCCAGCGACGGCGATGCCGGTCGGATGAGCACGGCCCCGGATCGCCCTTATGGCTGGGAAGGAACGCGATCCGCCTGGACGGCACGCCCGCCGCCTCCAGCCAATCGGCGACGGCGCCGAACGAGCTGCCGGACAGACCGGGCCCTTCATCGACGATCACGTAGGACGCGTCAGCATCGGCCAGCAGGGCGGTCCGCAGGCGGGCCGACACGCGGACGGCGCGGTGGAACGGATGACCGATCGGACGCAGGGTGACCGGAGGCGCAGCGTTCAGCGCAACCGCCGCCATCGCCGCCAGCCCGGTTCCGATGCTGCGCAGGCCAATCACGATAACCGGAGCGGGCGAGTTCGGCGGGAGTCGGGCCGCAGCCTCCAGATAGGTTTCCGGATAAAGGCCATAGAGGGCGTAGCCTTCGGGTCGGCGTACTCGCACGGTTTCGGGCAAGGGCTGCGCCGACAACGTCTCCAGCCCGGCGGCCAGCGTAGAGGCGGCCGGCTGAGCCGCGCCGCGCCAGGACTGGGCGACCGCGCGGGCCAGTTCCATCACGACCGCCATCGCCGCGTCGCGGCACGGGGTGCAATCGTCCTCCCCCACCGCCGCGAATTCCGCGTCGGCGAGGCCCTGTGCCAGTTCCGCCGCCTCGATGAACAGGGACACCAGCATGGCATGACGGTCGAGCCCGTCAGGCTTGGCGGCGGCTGTGCGATGGGTGGTGGCGATCCGGGTCACGACGACGCGTGGGTCCTCGACACGGTCATGGTCGCCATAGACCAGCATGGTTCAACCGCTCCGGTCGGCGAGGTGGCCGCAGGCCATCACCTTTTTTACCCCAGCGCCAGCAGAGGGGCCGGCGCTGCCGGAACGGTGCTGGCGTAGCGGCGGACCATGGCGGCGCAGAATTCCGCGAATTCTTCGGCGACCTGGGGTGGGCTGGTGTGGTGCGGTTCGATCCCGCGATGCTCCGGCGTGAAGCAGAAGGTGACGGTGACGTCGAAATCGGCCAGCGCTTCCATCTGGCGGTCGAACCAGGCGAGCGCGTTCGGCCGAAAACTGTCGGCCCAGGACAGGCCGGTGCGCAGGTGCCGGACACCCAACCGCTTCATCCAGGCCACCGCCTCGTCCAGACGGTGATCCTCGAAATGGAACCACTGGCAAATCCCCATCTCGGCTGCATAGGGCGCGTAGGCGTCGAGCGCCGGCTTGGGCGTGCCGTCTGCCCGCAGCAGCCCCATGTGGAAGTGACGGTAGTAGGAAGAGCCCTCCGCCTCCTTGTGGCGCGTCGTCGCCTCCCAGGCGCTGGGCAGGTCATAGAGGCTGTACCAATGGACACGCGGAACCCGGCCGATCAGCAGCTCCGCTGTGCGGGCGACTCCCCAGGCCTGCACCTCCTCGGCGCCGAAGGACGAGACGCCGGCCTCCGTCACCCAGATGGGCTTGCCGGTGACGGCGCGAATCTCCTCGATCTTTTCCGGCCACTCCCGGATCTGCCAGAGATTCCAGTCGAGCGGAAATCCATGCACCGCGACCACGTCCACATGGTCCAGCGCGCCGCGTTCGTCCAGACGGCGGATGAAGGAGGGATCGATGGGCGAGATGCCGCCCAACACGCGCGTGAGCGCGCCATTCTCCGCCCGGATCGCCTGTCCGGCCAGGATCGCCATGCGGGCGAACAGATCCCATTCCGGATCGAGGTCGGGATTCCAGTGGGACTTGTTGTTGGGCTCGTTCCAGATCTTGGCGGCTTCGATCATCCCTGGCTTCCCGTCTTGACGTGGTTTGCCGGTGCCCGTCCGGCAGATGGCGCGGTGGTGGATGGCGCGGTGGTGGATGGCAGGGCGGGATAGACGGCGCCCGCCTCCGTCGGCCGTGCTGCGCGGCGGCAGACATAGACCTCCTGCTCCGGATGCTCGACGATCCGAAAGCCGGCGCTGCGCAGCATGGCTTCGGCGCAGGCGGCGTTCGGGACCCACCAGTTCGTCCAGTCCCCGGAATACTGGTGTTCGATGAAATGCAGCTTCGGATAGCCGGGCGCGTTGAAATGGTCCTGCTGGCGGAAATCGTAATCGGTGCTCAGCGGCTCGACCGTCTCGGAGCCGCGCTGCATGGATTGGAAGATCATCAGGTCACGGGCGGCATGCTCGTGGATCAGATCGAGAGCCAGCAACGGGTGGCGCAGATGGTAAAGCACCCCCATGAACAAGACGACGTCGAACCGCTCACCCAGCCGCGCCAGATCGTAAACAGACAGCTTGCGGAATTCGATGTCCTGGCCGGTCACTTCGGCAGCGAAGCGCGCCTGTGCGAGATAACGGTCGTCGAAGTCGATCCCCACCACCCGCTCGGCGCCGCGCCGCTTCATTTCGATGGAGTAGAAGCCACCGTTGCAGCCGATGTCGAGCACCGTCAGGCCGCTCAGATCCTTGGGGACCGCGTGGGCAAACCGCCGCCACTTCACGTTCGGGTAGTCGTGCAGGAAGTGGTCGGGGGCGGTGCTGACGCCGTTCAGATCGATGTTGTGGAACCAGTCCCCCAGCGCGGCGACCCGGGCGCGGATCTGGTCGGTCGTCAGATTCGTCATTCCGCCGCCTCGTTGATGCTGTGGACCTTCAGGCCCCATTCCCCGGCGATCAGCACGCTGCGGGACGCCGGAGCGATTTCGAACCGGGCGTGAAAATCCACGCAAAGCCCCAAGGCATGGGCCAGCGCCGCCTTGATGACGTCGGCGTGGCTGACCAGAGCCACGGTCCGGCCGGAATACCGGCGGCGCTGCCGCTCGATGCAGCGCGCCATCCGGACCTGCGCCTCCGTCATCGTTTCGCCCCCAGGTGGGCGGGCATGCGACCGCGCACTGTTCCACAAACTCCAACCCGGGTCGCCGCGCAGTTCCTCGAAGCGCATGCCAGCCCAGGCACCGAGATCAAGCTCATTGAGATCCTCGTCCACCTCCACGGCCAAGGCCTGTGACGCGGCGACGGCGGCCGCCGTTTCCACGGCGCGCTCCAACGGGCTGGACAGCACGGCGGCGAACCGGTGCCGCGCCAATGCGAGGGCCAGCGCATCGGCCTCGCGTCGGCCGGCCTCGCTCAGCGTCACGCCGGGCATGCGACCGCACAACACGGAGCCCAGCCGGTCGTGCGACGCGTGACGCAGCAGGACCAGGACCGTTTCCACGGAGCCGCTCACGCCTGGAAGCGCGGGCTGTCCGCTACCTCGCCGGCGATGAAGCGCAGCGTGCGCTCACGCGCCTCGTGGTCGGTGAACTGCTCGGGGGGCGACTTCATGAAGTAACTCGACGGTCCGATCAGCGGCCCGGCCATCTTCCGGTCGAGCGCCAGCTTGGCGCAGCGCACCGCGTCGATCACGATGCCGGCGGAATTCGGGCTGTCCCAGACCTCCAGCTTCAGTTCCACGCTCAGGGGCACGCCCCCGAAGGCGGTGCCCTCCAGCCGGATGTGCGCCCATTTCCGATCGGCCAGCCAGGGCACATGATCGCTGGGACCAATATGAACGTCGTCCGCGTCGAGCGGCACGTCCAACTGGCTGGTGACGGCGCGGGTTTTCGAAATCTTCTTCGATTCCAGGCGTTCGCGTTCCAGCATGTTCTTGAAGTCGGTGTTGCCGCCGAAGTTCAGCTGATAGGTGTGGTCGAGCCGGACGCCACGCTCGCGGAAGAGGTTCGCCAGTGTGCGGTGGATGATCGTGGCACCCACCTGGCTCTTGATGTCGTCGCCGATGACCGGCAGGCCGTGCCGCTCGAACCGCTTCGCCCAGCCCGGATCCGAGGCGATGAAGACCGGGATGCAGTTGACAAAGGCGCAGCCGGCCTCCAGCGCCTGCTCGGCATAGAACTCCGTAGCCCGCTGCGAACCGACCGGCAGATAAGACACCAGGATATCGGTGCCCGACCGGCGCAGGGCCTCGGCGATGGCAACCGGCGCCTCCCCCGACTCCTCGATGTCGCCGGCCAGATAGCGGCCGATGCCGTCCAGTGTCGGACCGCGCTCCACCCGTACACCCGAAGCACGCGGGGTTGAGAAGCGGCAGGTGTTGTTTGGAGGGGCAAAGATGGCGTCGGACAAATCCCGCCCCACCTTGGCGGCGTTCACATCGAAAGCAGCGGACATTTCGATGTCGCTGACCCGATAGCCGCCTAGATCGAGAGTCATCAGCCCGGGCGGCGGCTCATTAGCTTGAGCATCGGCATAATAGCTCACACCCTGCACGAAGGATGAAGCACAATTTCCGACGCCGGCAATCGCCACCCGCAGCTTTCTCCCAGTCACGAAACTCTCCTTTTTCTGAGCACTTCCTGGGTGGTGTGGAATGATATTTGTAGCTGGGAAAAATAATCGCTGGAAGATCGTCCGATGTGATCACGCCTTTTGGATGAGATGTAGAAAGCCCAATTACGATGTTAACGTTGATATGATCACGCTTCTGCTCACTCAGCGGGCGTTGCGGTTTCGCACGCATGCAAAATAAAAAGCTGTATTTCTTTAGGAATAAGGACCACGCGAGTATCAGCGGATTTATACGCGCACAACTCTATCTTTAGTAGCGATCGCATGACATCACCGTCCATCAGTGGAGGGGCTTGTGGGAGAATCCATTCTTGTCACCGGTGGCGCCGGTTTCATCGGCCGCCATGTCGCCAGGGCACTTCTCGCCCGCGGCGACCGGGTTCGGGTTCTCGACAGTCTCATCATGCAGGTCCACCCCACCCGGACGCGGCCCGACGAACTGGACCCGGACGTCGAGTTGCTGATTGGGGACATACGCGACGAGGCCATGGTCGGTCGGGCGCTAGAGGGGGTGGATTCGGTGATTCACCTCGCCGCCGAGGTCGGTGTCGGCCAGAGCATGTACGCGGTGGACCGCTACACCTCGGTGAACGACCATGGGACGGCCGTGCTGTTCCAGCGGTTGATCGACCGACCGGTCCGCCGGGTGGTGGTCGCCTCTTCGATGAGCATCTACGGCGAGGGGCTGTACCGGACCGCCGACGGCACGCTGATGGAGGATGTGGTGCGCGGCGTGCGCAATCCGGACGGTTCCTGGGACCCACTCGATTCCGACGGCCGGCCGCTGATCCCCGTCCCCACGCCGGAGAGCAAGCGCCCGGCCCTGAGATCCGTTTATGCCATAGGCAAATACGTGCAGGAGCGCCTGACCCTGACGCTCACCGCCCAGTACGGTATGGAAGGGACGGCATTGCGGCTGTGGAACGCCTACGGGCCTGGGCAGGCACTGTCGAACCCCTACACCGGGGTGCTGGCGATCTTCGCCTCACGAATCGCCAATGGACAGCGGCCGATGATCTTTGAGGATGGCCGTCAGCGCCGCGACTTCGTGCATGTCAGTGACGTGGCGCGCGCTTTCCTGCTGGCGCTCGACCAGCCGGCCGCCAATGGCGAGGTCTTCAACATCGGGTCCGGCGAGGACCGCACGGTGGAAGAGGTGGCGCGGTTCCAGGCCGCCTCGATGGGCCGGCCTGACCTGACGCCGGAGATCACCGGCCAAGCGCGCGCCGGCGACATCCGTCACAACATCCCCGACCTGAGCAAGGCGCGGACAGTCCTGAACTACGAACGACGGCAGGACTTCGCCGGGGGGTTGGCCGAACTCGCCGAATGGGTTGCCCGGCAGGAGGCGCAGGACCGCGTCGCCGAGGCCCGGCGCGAACTCGAAGCGCGGGGACTCGTGGCATGAACCGCCGGTCCGCTCCGGCCTTGGTGGAGGTGGCGTGATGCGTGTGGCGTTGGTCAACCCGGCCTGGGCCTTCGCTCACAGCATCTATTTCGGCTGCCGCGAGCCGCATCTGCCCCTTGAACTGGGCTACTGCAAGGCGCTGCTGGAGCAGGCCGGACACGAGGTCCTGATGCTCGACGGGCCGTTGACGGGATTGTCGAACGGCGATCTGGCGGATCGGGTGGCCGGCTTCGCTCCCGGCATGACCGTGGTAACGACCGCGCCGACCTACCTGTTCTGGCGTTGTGCCCAGCCGGAGCTGCGAATCCCCCGTGATTTCCTGCTGGCGCTGGATGGACGCGGCGGCCCGACCGTCGCGGTGGGGCCGCATGGTTCGACCACCCCCGGTGCCGCCTTGGACAAGCTGGGCACGGACGTGGTTGTGCGGGGCGAATGCGAGGAGATTGTAAAACGGCTTGCCGACCGGTTGGATTCCGGCCAGCCAGGGTTGGACGGCGTTCCGGCGCTCGCCTTCCGCCGCGGCGGCGAAATCGTCCTCACCGGCGGCCCGCACGCCGGCCGCTTCGTCGATCTGCCGGCGCTGTCATGGCCCGCCGAATGGCTGAAGCGCCATCACCACCATCACCACCGCTACGGCACCGAACCGCTCGGCGCGGGGGCCGAGGTCGAGGCGTCGCGCGGCTGCCCCTATACCTGTTCCTTCTGCGCCAAGACCGACTTCCGCGATCAGTACCGTCGCCGCGACACGGCCATCGTGCTGGAGGAGATCGACCGGCTGGCTGCCGTCGGCGTGCGCTACGTCTACTTCATCGACGAGATTTTCCTGCCCCGCCGTGATCTGTTGGAAGCGCTGGTGGAGCGTCCGGTCGAGTTCGGCATCCAGACCCGAATCGACTTGTGGAAGCCCGATCTGCTGGATCTCCTGGGGGCCGCCGGCTGCGTGTCCATTGAGGCCGGGGTGGAAAGCCTGACCGAGGAGGGCCGCGCGGCGCTCGACAAGAAATGCCGCATGAGCACCGACGAACTGGCCGACCGCCTGATCCACGCCCGGCGCAGCGTGCCCTTCGTCCAGGCCAACCTGATCGCCATGGCCGGCGACGACGCCGGGCTCGTCGCGCGATGGCGGGAGAGGCTGCACGGTGCCGGCGTCTGGGCCAACGATCCGGTGCCGCTCTATCCCTACCCCGCTTCGCCCGATTACCGCCGCCTGTGGGGCGAACCGGACGACCGGGCATGGGAAAGGGCGCACGAGCACTATCTCCGTCAATTCGCCCGACTGAGCGACATTCAGGAGGAGGAACCCCTGTCCTTGCGTGAACTGGAGGCCGCATGCGGTTGCCGGTGACGCCCCCGGCAGCCCCCGCGCATCTGTTGATGACGACGGACAGCGTGGGCGGAGTGTGGACCTACGCGCTCGACCTCGCGCAGGAACTGGCGGCAAGCGGCCTGCGCGTCACGCTCGCGGTGCTCGGGCCGTCACCTCAGGAGGACCAGACCGCGGCGGCGCGCGCCATCCCCGGCCTGGAATTCATCGACACCGGCCTGCCGCTGGACTGGATGGCGGAAAACCCGGCCGCAATACGGCGCGGCGCCGAAGCGCTGGGAACGCTCGCCCGGCGGTTGGACGTGGATCTCGTCCACCTCAACAGCCCGGCCCTGGTGGCGGACGCCGGATTCACGGTTCCGGTGGTCGGGGTCTGCCATTCCTGCCTGGCAACCTGGTGGGCCGCCATGCACGGTCGTGCGCCCATGCCCGGCGATTTCCGTTGGCGGATCGAGGCGCTGGCGCGGGGCTACCGGGCCTGCGACGCGCTGGCGGCACCGAGCGGCGCCTTCGCGCAGGCCACCACCGCTGTTTACGGCCTGCCACCACCGGTCGTGGTGCGCAACGGCCGCCGCCCCCCTCCTCCGGGCGGCGCATCGGACAGGCGCGAGCGTTTCGTGTTCACCGCCGGACGTTTGTGGGACGATGGGAAGAACATCGCAACGCTCGACGCGGCGGCGGCGCTGCTGGAGGCCCCGGTGGTGGCCGCCGGCCCGCTGGATGGTCCGGGCGGGAATCACCGGGTCCTGCGCCACGCCAAGTCGCTCGGGCGCCTGGACGCGGCGTCGGTCGCGGCGTGGCTGGCAAGGGCGCCGGTCTTCGCCTCGACCGCGCTTTACGAGCCGTTCGGCCTGACGGTGCTTGAAGCCGCGCAGGCCGGTTGTGCGCTGGTGCTGTCGGACATCGCGACCTTCCGCGAGTTGTGGGACGGTGCCGCACTCTTCGTGGAGCCCAGGGACAGCGCAGCCCTTGCCGCCACGATCCGCCGCCTGCTGGACGATCCGGCGGAGGCCGGGCGCCTCGGCGAGGCGGCGCGGCTCAAGGCCGGGCAATACGGCATGGAGTCGATGGCCTCCGGCATGCGCAGTCTCTACCGCAGCGTCCTGGCGCGTCACACCCCCACCCCCTCCCGCAAAGAGGCCGTTGCGTGAAGATCGTCTATTTCACTCATTCGCTGGCGTCCTGCTGGAACCACGGCAACGCCCATTTCCTGCGTGGAGTCCTGCGGGAACTGATCATTCTCGGCCATGAGGTCCGCGCCTTCGAGCCGGAGGGCGCGTGGAGCCTGCGGAACCTGCTGGCCGATCATGGCGAAGCGGGGTTGGCGGCCTACCGGAGCGCCTATCCGGAGCTGACCTCGCTGACCTTCGCGGCCGATGCCGACGCGGCGGCGCTGTGCGACGGGGCCGATCTGGTCATCGTCCATGAATGGAACGACCCGGCGCTGGTCGCGGCGGTCGGCCGAGCACGGCGGCAGGGCGGACGCTTTTCCCTGCTGTTCCACGACACGCACCACCGCACGGTCAGCGATCCAGCGGCCATCTCCGCCTTTGATCTCTCCGGCTACGACGGCGTCCTGGCCTTCGGCGAAACTCTGGCCGCCGTATACCGGCGCTGGGGCTGGGAGGATCGGGCCTTCGTCTGGCACGAAGCCGCCGACGTCCGGCTGTTCCACCCGCCATCCGGGGAGGAGCGGCGCAGCGGAGCGGTTTGGATCGGCAATTGGGGTGATGGCGAGCGGACGAAGGAACTGGAGCGCTTCCTGTTCGCTCCCGCCCGCGCCGCGGGTCTGGCTCTGGACGTCTATGGCGTGCGCTACCCCGCCGAAGCCCTGGTGACGCTGAGGCGGCACGGCATCGCCTACAAAGGTTGGCTGCCCAACGTCCGCGCACCCGCGACCTTCGCCCGCCATCGGGTCACCGTCCATGTGCCGCGCCGCTTCTACGTCGAATCCCTGCCAGGCATCCCAACCATTCGCGTCTTCGAGGCGTTGGCCTGCGGCATCCCTCTGGTCAGCGCGCCGTGGAGCGATTGCGAAGGTCTGTTCCGACCAGGAACGGATTTTCTGGTCGCTCGCGACGGTGCCCATATGTCCGCCCACCTGCGCGCCGTGGACGGCGACGCCGACCTCCGTGCGGCGTTGGTGCGCAACGGTCTGGAAACGATCCGCGCCCGCCACACCTGCGCCCACCGCGCCAGTGAACTGCTCGCCATCGCCGCCGCTCTGGCTGGCACGCCCGCCCCCTCTTCGATGCTGGAGCCTATCCGATGAAGATGGCCTTCTACGGTTCGAGCCTGCTTTCTTCCTACTGGAACGGTGCCGCCACCTACTATCGCGGCATGCTGAGCGAACTCGCCAAGCGGGGTTGGGACGTCACCTTCTACGAACCGGACGCGTTCGACCGTCAGAAACACCGTGATATCGAGCCGCCTGACTGGGCCAGCGTCGTGGTGTATGAGGCCACCGCCGAAGCCTGCCGCACCGTGATCGCCCGCGCCGCCGAGGCCGACGTGGTGGTGAAGGCGAACGGTGTCGGCGTCTTCGACGACGAGTTGCTCGACGGCGTGATGGATGCCGCCGGTCCCCACGCCCTGCGTGTCTATTGGGACGTCGACGCCCCTGCCACTCTGGCCGAGCTTCGGCGGACGCCGGATCATCCCCTGCGCCGCCGGCTGCCGCGGATCGACGCCGTGCTGACCTATGGCGGCGGCCCGCCGGTGGTCGCGGCCTACGAGGCGATGGGCGCCCGCCTGTGCCGCCCCATCTACAACGCGCTGGACCCGGCGACGCACCACCCGGCACCGCCCCAACCGCGCTTCGCCGCCGATCTCAACTTTCTCGGCAACCGACTGCCCGACCGCGAGGAGCGTGTGGAGCGCTTCTTCCTGGAGCCCGCCGCGCGCAACCCGCAGGGGCGCTGCATCATCGGCGGCAGCGGTTGGGAGACGAAGGGGCTGCCGGCCAACGTCACCCACATCGGCCACGTCGGCACCGCCGACCACAACGCCTTCAACAGTTCGGCGCTGGCGGTTCTGAACATCGCCCGCGACAGCATGGCCGAGGTCGGCTTTTCGCCCGCCACGCGGGTGTTCGAGGCTGCGGGAGCGGCGGCCTGCCTGATCACGGACGCCTGGGAGGGGGTCGAACTGTTCCTCAACCCGGACGAGGAGATCCTCGTCGCCCGCGACGGCCAGGACGTGACCGATCATCTGCGCGCCCTCACCCCGGCCCGCGCCCGCGCCATCGGCGATGCCGCACGGCGGCGCACCCTTGCGGAACACACCTACGCCCGCCGCGGCGTGGAGGTGGACGTGTTGCTGCGCGACGCCCTGGCGGCCCGGCGGGAAAGGAGCGCGGCGTGAAGCTCGTCGTCCTGGGGCTGAGCCTATCCTCTTCCTGGGGCAACGGCCATGCCACCACCTTCCGCGCCCTTCTCAAGGCTTTCGCCGCGCGCGGCCACGACATCCTGTTCCTGGAGCGCGACGTTCCCTGGTACGCGCAGAATCGCGATCTCGCCGATCCCGGCTACTGCCGGCTGGCCTTCTACGAGGATCTCGCTGGCCTGCGGCGGTGGGCCGGAATGGTCGAGGAGGCCGACGCGGTGCTCGTCGGTTCCTACGTGCCCGATGGTGTCACCGTCGGCCGTTGGGTACAGGAAACCGCAAGCGGGGTTGTCGCCTTCTACGACATCGACACGCCGGTGACCCTGGCGAAGCTTGAGCGCGGCGACGAGGAATTTCTCTCCCCTTCCCTCATTCCCGGCTATGACGTGTATTTCTCCTTCACCGGCGGCCCGACGCTGGAGCGGCTGGAGTCCCGCTACGGCTCTCCGGCGGCGCGCGCGCTCCATTGCTCCGTGGATGCCGACGCCTACGCGCCGCTGCCTTCGCCCAAGCGTTGGGATCTGAGCTATCTCGGCACCTACAGCCCCGACCGGCAACCGACGTTGGAGCGGCTGCTGCTGGAGCCGGCCCGGTGCGCGCCGTCGCTGCGCTTCGTCGTCGCCGGTCCGCAGTACCCCGACGGCATCGCCTGGCCCGGAAATGTCGAGCGTCTGCATCATGTTCCTCCAGCCGAGCACGCCGCCTTCTACGCGGCCAGCCGCTTCACCTTGAACGTGACGCGCGAGGACATGATCCGCGCCGGCCACAGCCCCAGCGTCCGGCTGTTCGAAGCCGCCGCCTGCGCCACTCCGATCATCTCCGACCTTTGGGACGGCCTCGACGCGCTGCTGGAGCCGAACCGCGAGATCATCCTCGCCCACACCTCCGGCGACGTTCTGCACGCCCTTCACCAGTTGGACGAAAACGCCCGCCAAGCGATGGGCGCAAGGGCCCGGCGGCGAATCCTGAAACACCACACCGCCGCGCATCGCGCGGAAACGTTGGAACAGGAATTGAAGAGCGCGATGCGAAGGGCCGCCCGCGGCACCCGAGCGGCCCTGCCCTTCCAATAAGGCGGCGCGAACACACCGTCACGGCTCTCAGTCCGCAGGCTTCTTCGAAGACTTCTTGGCCTCGATCTGGTCGAGCACCGCTTCGGGGGCGACATCCTGCTTGATGACGTCCAGATCGGAGTCAACGTCCGTCTTCACCCCCATGTGATCGGCGATGGACGACACCAGGGCCGTCAGCTTGGTGATTTCGTGCTCCGCCAACAGGCTGATTTGCAGATCAAGATCGGCCCGCTTGCTGGCGACCTCGGACATCCGATTTTGGCTGATGAGCACGAAGGTGGACAGAAAGATGGCCTCCACGGACGCGATCATCGCCAGGACGACGAAGGAGGGATCCCAGGGCGGAACGCCGGGCATCCACCCCAGGTTGGCGATGATCCAGAAACCGAAGAAGGCCAAATGCAAATACACGAACGTCATGCTGCCGGTGAAGCGGGTGATCGCGTCGGCAATCCGCTCCTCCGCGGTCGCCTCGATCTCCTCCCGTTCCCTGCGCTGGTGCAGCACATGGATGTTCCGTTCGAGCACGGAGCTCAAGCCGGGGGATGGTGGCGGGTAGGTTGGTGGGCTTGCGGACGTCTCCGCGCGATCTCTGCCATGCTGGGACGGTTGTGCGTTCATGGCGTCTACCTTGCTTAAGTGACTCGTCTTTGCCTCGTTCCTAATCCAGGACTGGGATTGCGGTCGGCCCGCAGGCTGCGCTCGATGCCGCTTTCGATATCGCCCCCGGCTGCTGGGAGTGGTGGTGGCTTCGGCCTGGGGCAGTTTCAGATCCTCCGGGAAAAGGGAACGTGCAGCGGTAGGGTGCCGGTGACCGGAACCGCCGACCGACAGACCGCGGCAATGGCTTGCAGCCCGGTCGTCCAACCGGCGAACCGGAACTCGCTCACCACAACATCGGGCGGAGGCTGCCCCTTCTTCTCACGAGCGACCGCCTCCACGTGGAAATCTCTGCCCCTCTCCCGGCATCAACAGCAGGCGGGGCACGTCTCGCCACCCTGGTGGCACGTTATTTTGCGCCGCCGCAGGCCGACTTGGTTCCTTGGGCGGTGCCTTCAGCCAGAACCCGCATGTCCAGCGTTGCCGCGCCCATGGCGGCCCGACAGATGGACCATTCCGCAGCAACCAAATAACCGACAAGGTGGCGGTGCCATTCATGCCGCTTCGCAGCTGAGTGCGCGGTCGAATTTTCAATCAAAGATCAGTATCCGGCGCATGGATCTGTTTCATTGCCGCTCCATGCTCACGGTCCAATGCCTTTGACCCAAGCCCGATCCAGCCCAGCCTGCCGCCCAGGCGAGCCCGGTGCGTTGTCTTCTGCATTGCCGCCGCGCCCCTTGCCGTTCGAAAACTATGACCGGAGGTACCATGCCCTTCGGGCGACTTCCGGGTTCTATTACGGTGTCGTACTCTGTGGCACCGCTCCCCTTCCGTTGCGATGGTCCCATGTCCAGGCGCATCAGCCAGAGCATTTCTCTCACCCCGGAGCTCGACCGCTTCGTCCAGACCCTGGTGGCGTCCGGCCGCTACCAGACGGCCAGCGAGGTGGTGCGCGACGGGTTGCGTCTGCTTCAGGAGCGTGTTGCGCTGCCGCCGTCGTCGCTTGCCCAGCCTCCTGCCCCAAGCGGTGGCCATGAACCCTGACGCCATCGGTTTGGAGCCGGATTGGCCCAGCGGCGGCGGGACCATGGGAGCGCTGATCCGGGCCCATGATTGGGCTGCGACGCCCCTCGGACCGAAGGCGAGCTGGCCGCTGTCCTTGCGGGTTGTCGTCGACCTGATTCTCGCCTCCCCACTCGGCATGATTGTTCTCTGGGGACCAGACCTCATCCAGATCTACAACGATTGCTACGCCGAAATCACCGCCGGCAAACATCCCCGCGCCCTCGGCCAACCCACCCGCGAGTGTTGGCCCGAGGTTTGGGACTTCAACGGGCCGATCTACGAGGCCGTGCTCCATGGTGAATCCCGCGGGTTCGACGACCAGAAGCTGATCCTTGAGCGCAACGGCGTCCCGGAGGAAACTTGGTTCGACCTCACCTACAGCCCGGTCCGCAACGATGCCGGGATCATCGCGGGCATCCTGGTGACGGTGCATGAGGTGACCAACCGCAAGCGGACCGAACTCGCCTTGCGCGACAGCGAGAGCCGCTTCCGCGCTTTGGTGAGCGCCTCCTCCTACGCCATCTACCGCATGAACATCGACTGGACCGAACTGCGGCAGCTTGACGGGCACGGCTTCCTCACCGACACGACGGACGGCAACAAGGCGTGGCTCGAGGAGTACATCCATCCGGACGATCAGCCGCAGCTTCTCGACACCGTACGGGAAGCCATCCGGACCAAGAGCGCCTTCGATCTGGAGCATCGGGTCCGGCAGGCTGACGGATCACTGGGATGGACGCATTCGCGGGCGGTGCCGATCCTGGATCCGGACGGCGAAGTCTGCGAGTGGTTTGGGACCGCCAGCAACATCACGTCCCGCCGAAACACCGACGAGGCCCTGCGGCGCAGCGAGGCGCGGCTGTCCGCCCTCTTCGCCCGCGCGGCGGTCGGCCTGTCGGAACTCACGCTGGATGGCCGCTTTCTCCGCGCGAACGACGAACTCTGCCGAATTCTGGGGCGTGCACGGGAGGAGCTTGTGGGCTTGTTCGTCGTCGACGTCACCCACCCCGATGATCTCGCGGCGAGCCGCATGGCCATTGAACAGGCATTGCGGACGGGTGAGACCGTGGCGCTCGACAAGCGCTACCTGCGGCCCGACGGGACGCACGTCTGGGCGAACAGCGGCATCACGATCGTGCCCGGCAACAACGGGGACGAACGCCATTTCCTAGCGGTCACGGCCGATCTGACCGTCCGGCGGGAGACCGAAGCGGCCCTGCGCGAAAGCGAGGCGCGGTTCCGTCTGATGGCGGACGCCGTGCCGCAGATCGTCTGGATCACCGACGCCGAGGGACGGGTCGAGTTCTTCAACCGCCAATGGACCGACTATACGGGTGTCGCTTACGACGCTCGGACGGCGCCAACCACGGTGTCGGACGTCATCGCCGACTTCATCCATCCGGACGATGCGGCGCTGACGGCTGAACGCTTCCAAGAGGCACAGCGGGCGGGCAGCCTCTTCCTTGCCGAGCATCGTCTCCGTTCGAAGACGGGGGAGTATCGTTGGTTCCTGGTTCGCGGCCTGCCCTACCGCGACCCACACAGCGGTGCGATCGTCCGCTGGTTCGGCACCTCCACCGACATCCACGACCGCAAGCACGCCGAAGCCCAGCTGCAGCAGGCACGTGACACGGCCGAGGCGGCGAGCCGGGAGAAGTCGAATTTCCTCGCCTCGGTCAGCCATGATCTGCGCCAGCCGGTGCAGGCCGCCAACCTGTTCCTCGAGCTTCTGCGGCGGCAGCCGCTCGACCCGAAGGCGCGTGAACTCTTGAAGCCGCTGTCGGACAGCATGACCAGCCTGACGGGCATGTTGTCCGGGCTTTTGGAGGTGGCGCGGCTCGACGCCGGCCTGCTCACGGCGCAGGCGCGGGTCTTCGACCTCGACGAGTTGCTGAAGCGTCTCTACGGCGAATTCCAGGGACCGGCGCGCGAGGCGAAGCTGTGGTTGCACATGCCGCCGGCTGCCAGATCGGTCCGGTCCGACCCGCTGCTGGTCGAACTGGTGCTGCGCAACCTGATCTCCAACGCCGTCAAATACACCGAACTGGGCGGCGTCACGGTGGGGACGCGGGTCGAGGGGGACCGGCTGGCGATCGACGTGACCGACACGGGTCGGGGCATTGCCCCCGAGGAGGTGGAGCGCATCTTCGATCCCTACTACCAGATCGGGAACGCGACCCGTGAGCATGCGCGCGGCTTCGGCATCGGCCTCGCCACCGTGCAGCGGGTCGCCGACCTGCTGGCGACCCGGGTGACGGTCCGCTCCGAACCCGGTATAGGGTCGACCTTCAGCCTGTCGCTTCCGCTGGCGGATGAGGAAACGCAGGTCCCGGCCACTGGAGAGGAGGCGCCCGGCGGGACGTTGCGGGGCCGGACGGCTCTGGTGGTGGACGACGAACCGATGGTGCTGAAGGCTCTGGATGTCACCCTAAGGAGTTGGGGCGTGTCCGTGCACACCGCCCGCACGCTGGCGCAGGCACGGACCATGCTGAAGGAATTTGAGGCTCCGCCGGACATCCTGATCGCCGACCACTCCCTGGGTGCTGGAGAGACCGGCGTGTCCATCATCAGCGAAGCCCGCCGGCGCGGCACGCCGGTCACGGTTCTGGTGACCGGCGACACCTCGGCTGAACGGCTGGCCGAGGCCGGGCGGACCGGCATTCGCATGCTGCACAAGCCAATCGATCCCGCCAGACTGGAGGCGTTGCTCGCGGAAGGGCTAGGGGGGCGATAAGAGCACCTTCTGCAATCGGGCTGCAATCGGGCGGGTTCGGTCAAGCCTCTTCCCGCCATGATCGCGTCGCAAGGCCCATTCCTCTGTCCGTGGTCGGCATGGAACCGCCTTACGTGGTGACCTGAGTCCGGAACGTTCCTCCAGGAATGGATAGAGTCCGCCATCAAGTGGAGACGGCCGCATGAGGCGCAGCCGGTTCAGCGAGGAGCAGATCATCGGCATCCTGCGCTGTACACCGAAACGCACAAGGCCGGCCCCATCTCCGGGACCGGCCTTGTGCGCAAATGAAGTTGGTTGCGGGGGCAGGATTTGAACCTGCGACCTTCAGGTTATGAGCCTGACGAGCTACCGGGCTGCTCCACCCCGCGGATGTCCTGCTGGTGGGAACCGGCCAGTGTGGCGACGATTGTCGAGTGTGACTGACGCCTGCTGCGTCCACTCCGGTGTGGTGTGGCGTGTGCCGTGGTGACCTGGCGGCGACCTACTCTCCCACGTCTT
>NZ_JACCJY010000045.1 GCF_014596085.1 Azospirillum tabaci | reverse complement strand
CGGATCTTCCCCATGCCGAGCTGACGGCCGAGCGCGTCGGCGATCAGGGGGTTCGGTTCAACCAGGACAGCGCGCATGGGATTCTCCGCAACAGGGGTTTCAACTACAGGACGGGAGGACGAGGCACTTAAAATTTTCCTTAATTCCGAGTGCTTTATTTTCTCACACCCCCAGGTAATAGCCTTCCTGTACCGCGAGTCAACCATCCGGCTTACCTCAAGCGATAATGTTACGGCCCGCTTTTATATGACTTTTAATATCCGTTAAGGCGTAGATTCTTGGCTGCTCTTTGCCACGAAATTCGAAGCATTTTCCTCCCGAGTTGCTCGCAACGCCGCACCTCCGCACACGCCATTCCACCGGCTTGAACCGGGCTTTAACCCGGCTGTATTTCACTGGTGGCGAGAGGATGCGAACGGGGGGAGAGGAACCGATGCCGACCCGCAACAGAACCTGCGGCAGACAGGCGATTGCCGGAACCGCGCTTGCGGGCGTTCTCCTGCTGGCGGGCGGATGCGCGATGACCAGCCCGGCGCCCGACACCGCCTACCGGCAGGCGCTGGAGGCCGCGGTGGAGGCCGGGCGGTGCGAGGGGCCGACGGTGGAGGCGCTGTGGACCGCCTATGACCGCTGGTTCGCCGTGGCGGCCAGCCTCACCTCCTACCACCGCGGGACGGAGGCCGGCGCGCTGCTGCGCCAAGGGGAGGCGTTTCGCATCCTGGGCTGTCCCGCCGCGGCGCGCGACACTTACGAGACGCTTCTGCAACGCTTCCCCGACCCCGATTACGAGATGGAGCGCAACGCCGCCCGCCGCGGCCTGATGGATTTGCCGATCAACCCGCCGACGCCCCTGCTGCGCCCGGCGCCCGCCGTCACCTCGGCCCTGCGCGGCCCCGCCGCCATCGACCGCGGCGACGGCTGATCGGAGGCCCGGATCCTGGCGCCATGTCGGGGCGCCAGGACATGGCGCCACAGGGCTGGCCGTATGGCTGCCATGACGCTCCGCACCATTGTTCCCAGGCATGATATATCAGTAACCTGATGGTTAACCGGGCAGAGACCCGGGCCATCCTTTCCGCTTGCTGCCCTCCTGCCTGGAAACGCCCCCCGGCCATGCCCGACTGTTCCCGCCCCCCGGAAGGGGTGTCCGCCGCCCGGACTGTCCCGTCATACGGCAGCGAGCGCCGCGACGATCCCGTGCGCGGGATTCTGATGGTCGTCGCCGCGGTGTTCTTCTTCTCCTGCTCCGACGCGACGGCGAAGTATCTGGCCCAGACGCTGCCCTCCATCGAGATCGGTTGGATGCGCTATGTCGGCTTCACCACGCTGCTGCTGCCGCTGATGATCCGCGGCGGACCGACGGTGATGAGGACCGCCAGCCCCGGCCTCCAGGTGCTGCGTGGGCTTGGGATGCTGGGGTCGGCGCTGTTCTTCATCATGGGCATGCATTACCTGCCCCTGGCCGAGGCGGCGGCGACCAGCTACGTCTCGCCGGTCTTCGTCACGGTGCTGTCGATCCTGGTGCTGGGCGAGAAGATCGGGCCGCGCCGCTGGGCGGCGGTGCTGGTCGGGCTGCTCGGCGTGCTGATCGTCATCCGGCCCGGCGGGGCGGCCTTCCAGCCAGCGGCCATCTTCCCCATCCTGTCGGCGATGAGTTGGGCGACCGGCGTGGTCATCACCCGCAAGATGACCGGACAGGAGCATCCCACCACCACCCTGATCTGGTCCGCCCTGACCGGCCTTGCCGTCCTGACCGTGCTGCTGCCCTTCAACTTCGCCATGCCGACCGCAACGGAGGTGGCGCTGGGCGCCCTCATCGGGCTGGTCTCGACCATGGGGCAATGGCTGATGGTCCAGGCCTACCGCTTCGGCGAGGCGTCGGTGCTCGCCCCCTGCTCCTACGTGCAGATCGTCTGGTCCACGCTTCTGGGCTTCCTGATCTTCGGGGCGCTGCCCGACCATTGGACCTTCCTGGGTGCCGGGATCATCATCGCCAGCGGCCTCTACACCGCCCACCGCGAGCGGCTGCGCAAGAAGCAGCAGCAAAACGCCGCAGCGTCCGTACCATGACAACCGCCCGAAAAGCCTTGCCTCTGGCATTGATATATTAGTATACTTGACCCCAGGAGGCACGGGACTAAAAACCCGTGTCGTTCGAACTCTTTAGCAGGGACCGGCGGGCCTGACCGCCGGACGGGGGATGGCGATGGGTGAGTCCGCGCGCCGGGTTGCGGCCCTTGGCGAATGCATGATCGAACTGGTGCGCCGTCCCGACGGGACCTTCACCATGGGCTTCGGCGGCGACACCCTGAACACCGCCGTCTACATGGCGCGGCTGGGCGTGGCAACGGATTACGTGACGGCGCTGGGCGACGACACCAACAGCGACGCCATGGTCGCCACCTGGGAGGCCGAGGGGGTCGGCACCGGTCATGTGCTGCGCGTCCCCAACCGCGTCCCCGGCCTCTACATGATCGAGACGGACGACAGCGGCGAGCGGCGCTTCCTCTACTGGCGCGATTCCGCGCCGGCCCGCGACCTGTTCGTCCTGCCCGACAGCCCGGCGCTGGTCGCCGACCTGGAAGGTTACGACCTGCTCTACATGTCCGGCATCAGCCTGGCCATCTGGGGCGAACGCGGGCGGGAGGTGCTGTTCCCCATGCTCGACCGCCTGCGCGAGCGCGGCGGCCGCGTCGCCTTCGACACCAATTGGCGCCCCCGCCTGTGGCCCGACCGCGAGACGGCGCAGCGCGCCTACGACGCGATGCTCCGACGCACCGACATCGCGCTGCCGGGCGTCGAGGATCTGCGCGGCCTTTACGGCGACGCCGATGCCGACACCGCCATGGCCCGCGTGCGCGGCGCCGGGGTGACGGAGATCGTGCTCAAGCTGGAGAAGCCGGGCTGCATCGTCTCCGCCCCCGGCCTGGAGGAGACCGTGCCGTCGGAGAAGGTCGCCAAGGTCGTGGACACCACCGCGGCGGGCGACAGCTTCAGCGCCGGCTACCTCAGCGCCCGCCTGAAGGGCCTCGGCCCGGTGGAGGCGGCGCGCTCCGCCCACCGCATCGCCGCCGTGGTCATCCAGCACCGCGGCGCCGTCATCCCGCGTGACGCCATGGCGTCCGTGCTGGACGGCTGATCCCCTGACGGAGGGACCCTCCATGCCCCCAGGCCAACCATCCACGGGTCAAGCCGCGATCGGCCTCACCACGACCGCTCCCGTCGCCGTCAAGCCGCCCCGCGCGTCGCAGCGCGGGACCACGGCGGCAGCAGCCATCTACCGCGATCTGCGGGCCGACATCGTGTCGCTGGCCCGCAAGCCGGGCGACCCGATCGTGGAGAAGCTGGTGGCCGAGGCCTTCGGCGTCAGCCGCACCCCGGTGCGCGAGGCCGTCCTGCGGCTGGCCGACGAGGGGCTGGTGGAAGTCTTTCCACAATCGGGCACCTTCGTGGCGCGCATCCCCATCGCCGCCCTGCCGGAAGCCAACCTGATCCGCAAGACGCTGGAGCAGGCGACCGTCCGCTTCGCCGCGGAACGCGCGACGCGCAGCCAGATCGCCGCCCTCCAGGCCAATCTGGAGCGCCAGCGCGAGGTCGACGCCTCGGGCTGCGCCGACGGTTTCCATCAGGCGGATGAGACGTTCCACGCGCTGATCGCCGACATCGCCGGCTATCCCGGTTTCTGGCCGATCACCCAGCAGGTGAAGGTGCAGATCGACCGCTGCCGCCACATGACCCTTCCCTATCCCGGCCGCCTGGCGACCGTCATCGCCGAGCACGAGGCCATCGTCGCCGCCATCGCGGACCATGACCCCGACCGCGCGGTGAAGGCGCTCGGCGACCACATCGACGGCCTGCTGCTGACCATCGACGACATGCGGCTCGCCACCCCACTGTACTTCTCTCCTGCCGAGGCCCTGACATGACCCACCCGCGTCTTGAACCCTCCCTGTCCGGCCCGCGCATCGTCCCGGTCCTCGTGCTCGACGAGCCGGACACCGCGGTCGCCCTGGCCGAGGCGCTGGTCGCCGGCGGCCTGACCACGCTGGAGGTGACGCTGCGCACCCCCGCGGCCCTCGCCTGCGCAGAGGCCATCGCCGCCCGCGTTCCCGGTGCCCTGGTCGGCCTCGGCACGCTGATCCGGCCGGAGCAGTTCGCCCAGGCCCGCGACGCCGGCGCCCGCTTCGTCGTCAGCCCCGGCCTGACCGACCGTCTGGCGGAGGCCGCCAAGACCGCCGGCCTGCCCTATCTGCCGGGCATCGCCACGGTGGCCGAGGCGCTGATCGCCATGGAGCACGGCTTCCGCGAGCTGAAGTTCTTCCCGGCGATGCTGAACGGCGGCGCCCCGGCGTTGCGCGGCATGGCGCCGCTGATGCCCGAGATCCGCTTCTGCCCGACCGGCGGCCTCAAGGCGGAGCATGTGAAGGAGATCCTGTCGCTTCCCAATGTCTTCGCGCTCGGCGGCACCTGGCTGACCCCGGCCGACGCGGTGAAGGAGCGCCGCTGGTCCGAGATCGAGCGGCTGGCCCGCGAGGCCGCCGCCCTGGCCCAGGGCTGAGCCGGATGCGGCGGCGCGTCGGCGTGATCGGGCTGGGCATGGCGGCGACGCCGCACGCCCAGAGCCTGCTGGATCTGGCGGACCGCGTCGAGGTGGCGGGCTGTTTCAGCCCGTCGGCCGAGCGGCGCGCCGCTTTCGCGGCGCGCTTCGGCCTGCCGGCGGTGGACCGGGCGGAGGCGATCCTCGACGATCCCACCGTCTCGGCCGTCCTGCTGCTGACCCCGCCGGACACCCACGCCGACCTCGTCGCCCGCTGCGCCGCCGCCGGCAAGCATGTCCTTCTGGAAAAGCCGCTCGACGCCACCCCCGCCGGCTGCCGCGCCGTGGTGGAGAGCATGGAACGCGCCGGGCTGACGCTGGGCGTCATGCTCCAGCACCGCTTCCGCGCCGCCGCGGAACGGCTGGCGGAGCTGCTGCGCACCGGCACGCTTGGGCGTCCGCTGTCGGCCTCCGTCGTGGTGCGCTGGTGGCGCGACGACGCCTATTACGCCCAGCCGGGACGCGGCATGAAGGCGCGGGACGGCGGCGGCGTGCTGCTGACCCAGGCCATCCACACGCTCGACCTCTATGTCAGCCTGCTCGGCCTGCCGCGCGAGGTCGCCGCCTTCGCCAACACCAGCGGCCTGCGCCCCATCGACACCGAGGACGTGGTGTGCGCCGCCCTGCGCTACGACGGTGGGCTGCTCGCCACGGTGGATGCCACCACCGCGGCCTATCCCGGCTATCCGGAGCGCATCGAGATTGCCGGCACCGCCGGCTCCGCCCTGCTGACCGGCGACCGGCTGGAGGTGCAGCTGCGCTCCGGCGGGACGGTCCAGGCCGGGGAGACGGCGGGCACGCTGGGGGGCGGGGCCGACCCCATGGCCTTCTCCAACGCCCATCACCGCGCCGTGCTGGCCGACTTCCTCGACGCGCTCGACCACGGCACCCAGCCGCGCGTGTCCGGGCGGGAGGCGCTGAAGGTCCACCGGCTGATCGAGACGATCCTCCAAGCGTCCGAAAGCGGCGCCGTCACGGCGGTTCCGGAAGACTGACCTCACGTCACGCTCACGAACTCGTGTCCCGCGCTTGATTTGCCGGGACCGGCGACCAAGGCTAGATGAGGGACGGGGGGCGCTGTCGCCTCCCGGCGGCTTTCCTGTGGAGAGTGTTCATGCTCATCAAAGTCCGGAGCGCGTCGCAAGCCAGCGAGAACGAGGTGACGCCCCGCGGCCTGTTCCTGTCCCGGCGTTCCATCATCGCCGGAGGCGCCGCAGCCCTGGCGCTCGGCGGCACGGGTGTCGCGCCGGGTCCGGCGCTGGCCGCCCCCTTCCAGGCTCCGCTGACGATCAGCCCGAAGGATCCCAAGCTGGACGCCCAGACTCCGATGAAGTCGGCGACCAGCTACAACAATTTCTACGAGTTCGGGACGGACAAGACCGACCCGTCCGAGAATGCCGGCACGCTGCGCACCCGCCCGTGGGAGATCGCGGTGGACGGCGAGGCCGGCAAGCCCACCACCTTCGGCATCGAGGATCTGCTGTCCTTCCCGCTGGAGGAGCGCGTCTACCGCCTGCGCTGCGTCGAGGGCTGGTCGATGGTGATCCCCTGGGTCGGCTTCCCGCTGGCCGAGCTGCTGAAGCGCGTCGACCCGACCGGCAACGCCAAGTACGTCGCCTTCCAGACCCTGGCCGACCGCTCGCAGATGCCCGGCCTGAAGTATCCCGTGCTGCAATGGCCCTATGTCGAGGGGCTGCGCATGGACGAGGCCATGCACCCGCTGACCATCCTGGCGGTCGGCATGTACGGCGAGACGCTGCCCAACCAGAACGGCGCGCCGGTGCGGCTGGTCGTGCCGTGGAAGTACGGCTTCAAGTCGATCAAGTCGATCGTCCGCATCACCCTGACGCAGGATCAGCCGCCGACCTCCTGGAACCGCTCGCAGCCGCGCGAGTACGGCTTCTATTCAAACGTGAACCCGGAGGTCGACCACCCGCGCTGGAGCCAGGCGACGGAGCGCCGCGTCGGCGAGTTCTCCCGCCGCAAGACGCTGCCCTTCAACGGCTACGGCGAGGAGGTGGCGTCGCTCTACGCCGGCATGGATCTGCGGAAGAACTACTGAGATGGCCGCCGCGTCGAAAGGACCGGTCGCCCGGGCGCTCGCCGCGCGCTGGGCGAAGCCGTTGGTGTTCGCCCTGGGGCTGGCCCCGCTCGGCTGGATGGTCTGGCTGGGCGTGAGCGGCGGGCTGGGGGCGGAGCCGGTGGCCGAGGCGGTGCGGCAGAGCGGGCTGTGGGCGCTGCGCCTGCTGCTGGTAGCACTGGCCGTCACGCCGCTGCGCATCCTCACGGGTCAGGCGGGGCTGGCACGGTTCCGCCGGATGATCGGGCTGTTCGCCTTCTTCTACGCGCTGCTGCACGTCTCCGTCTATGTGGGGGTGGACCAGTTCTTCGACTGGGCGGCGGTGTGGAAGGACGTCGTGAAGCGGCCCTACATCACGGTCGGCATGGGCGCCTTCGTGATCCTGACGGCGCTGGCCGCGACCTCGACCAACGGCATGGTGCGGCGGCTCGGCGGGCGGCGCTGGAAGGCGCTGCACAAGGCGGTGTTCGTCGCCGGGGCGGCGGGCTGCGTCCATTACGTCATGTTGGTCAAGGGCTGGCAGTACCCACCCTTCGTCTACGCGGCGATCCTCCTGGGGCTGATCGCGCTGCGCTACGCGAAGTCACCGGCGGCGGGGCGGCTCTCCCCGTCCTACCGGACCTGAGCCCGCCTCAGCCCGGCCTCTTGAGCCCGACCGGCAGGCACACCCGCATCCCGTCCGCCCCCACCGCCACCACCTCGACCTCCGTCCCGTAGACCTCGCGCATCATGGCGGCGGTGATGACCGCCTCCGGTGTGCCGAAGCGGGCCAGCCGCCCGCCGTGCAGCAGCGCCACCCGGTCGGCGATGGCGAAGGCCTGCTCCGGGTGGTGGGTGGAGAAGACGACCGTCAGGCCCTCGGCCCCCTCGCCGTCCGCCAGCCGCCGCACCTGCTCCAGAACGCGCACCTGATTGCCGAAATCCAGGCTGGCGGTCGGCTCGTCGAGCACCAGCACGCGCGGCGCCTGGGCCAGCGCGCGGGCGATCAGGGCCATCTGCCGCTCGCCACCGCTGATGCGCAGCCAGTCGCGCTCGGCCAGATGGGCGATGCCCAGCCGTTCCAGCGCGGCCTCGGCGGCGGCGTGGTCGGACGCGGCGGGGGCGCTGAAGGCGCCGCGGTGGGCGGTGCGGCCCATCAGCACCATCTCGCGCACGGTGAAGGGAAACTGCCCCGCTCCCGCCTGCGGGACATAGCCGAAGGCCAGCGCCCGGCGGCGCGGCGACCAGCCGGCGGTGTCCTCCCCATCGACCCGCACCCGCCCGCCGCGCGGCGGCAGCAGGCCGAGCAGCGTCTTGAACAGCGTCGTCTTGCCGCCGCCGTTGGGGCCGAGCAGGCACAGCACCTCCCCCGCCGCCACGTCGAAGCCGACCCCGGCGCCGACCACCCGCTCGCCGTAGCCGAAGGCGAGGTCTTCCACCGACAGCCGTGCGCTCATGACCAGCCGCGCTTTCCGAAGGCGAGCAGCCAGAGGAAGACCGGCGTGCCGATGACCGCGGTCAGGACGCCCAGCGGCAGTTCCACCGGCCCCAGGCTGCGCGCCAGCGTGTCCACCGCCAGCAGATAGGCCGCCCCCAGCAGCACCGCCGTGGGCAGCAGCCGGACGAAGGCCGGGCCGACCATCAGCCGGGCGAGGTGCGGCACCAGAAGCCCGACCCAGCCGACGATGCCGCTGACCGACACCGCGGCGGCGGTCATCAGCGTCGCCGCGGCGACCACCACGATCCGCACCACCCGCACCGGCACGCCGAGCGCCGTCGCCTCCTCGTCGCCCAGCGTCATCACGTCGAGCCGCCAGCGCAGCAGGACCAGCGGCAGCAGCGCTACCACCACCGGCGGGACCAGCGCCGCGAGGTCGCCCCGGTTGACCGCCGACAGGCTGCCCAGCAGCCAGAAGGTGATCGCCGGCAACTGGTTGTAGGGATCGGCCAGATACTTCAGCAGAGCCACGCCGGAGCCCAGCAGCGCCCCGATCACCACGCCGCCCAGCACCAGGACCAGCACCGGGTCGCGACCCCGGATGGCCGAGGCGACGGCCAGCACCACCCCCACCGCCAGCAGCCCGCCCGCGAAGGCCATGCCCTGGATGGCGAGGACCGGCAGCGAGGCGAAGATGCCCAGCACCGCGCCCAGCGCCGCCCCCGACGACACGCCGAGGATGTCCGGCGAGACCAGCGGGTTGCGGAACAGCCCCTGGTACGCTGCTCCCGAGGCGGCCAGTCCCGCCCCGACCAGCATGGCGGTCAGCACGCGCGGACCGCGGATGTCCCAGATCACCGTCTCCACCGCCGGGGCGACGGCGGCGCTCCCGAGGCCCAGCTTCGCCGCGAGCAGCCCGGCCAGTTCCGCCGGCGTGACGGGATAGGCACCGGTGCTGAAGGCGACGCAGACCGCGATGACCAGCAGCGCGGCCACCCCGCCCAGAGTCAGCGCGAAGGGGACCTCACCCCGGCGGGCGGCTGCCGGCAAGGAGGGCGTCGATCTGCTGCGCGGTGGGTTCCCGGTGGTAGAAGAGGGCATAGAAACGTCGCGTCTCCTCGCGCAGATCCTCCGGAAACAGCTCCGGATAGAGGACGGCGCCCAGCCAGCGCAGGCCGAGCAGGCGGTTGGCGGCGGGCGGGGAATCGATCCAGGTGAAGGGCAGCCCCGGCGAGAGGTAGACGCGCCGGTCGCGCACCGCCTTCACCCCCTGCCACAGCGGGTCGGTCCACACGCTCTCGTAAAAGCCGCGGTCGATGGTGACGATGGCGTCCGGCTGCCAGGCCAGCACCTGCTCCATCGACACGTTGACCAGCCCGCCGTTGCCGAGGTTTTCCGCCGCGACGTTGCGCACCCCGGCGACGTCCAGCGCCTCGACGTTGATGGAGCCGCGGATGCCGGTCTGCAGGCCGCGCGGCCCGCGCGCCATGTAGACCTTCAGCCGCTTGTCCTCCGGCACGCCGTCGAAGCGTCGGCGCACCTCGGCCAGGGTCGTTTCCGCGTAGCGGGCCAACTCCTCCCCCCGCTCCGCCACGCCCATCAACGTGCCGAGCGTGCGGAAGGTGCGCGCGGAGTCGGCGAGATGCCCGTCGATCAGCAGGGTCGGCACCCGCGTCTGCTCCTGCACGCGGTCGGCCAGCGACACGAAGGTCGGGGCGGTGCTGCCGACATCGACGACGACGTCCGGCTTCGCCGCCACCACGGTTTCCAGGTTGACGGTGTTGCCGCGCCCGGTCAGTCGTCCCAACTCCGGCAGGTCGGCGTAGCGGTCGGGCAGGAAGGGCCATTCCGGCGGGCTGATCGCCCGCGTCCAGCCCAGCAGCTTCTCGGGCGCCAGCATGTAGACGACGACGGAGGCCGGCGGCCCGGCGGGGAACACGCGCTCCACCCGGTCCGGCAGGGCGACGCGGCGCCCGGAGGAGTCCGTGACGATCCGCTCCGCCGCCGCCGGCCCAACCAGCAGGGCGAGCAGCAGCCCGGCTCCCGCGCCCGCCATCCATCTGCGTCTGCCCGCCATACCGATCCTGCTTCTTCCGTAGCCGCCCCTCCAAAGCATGGGGGCTGCGCCCGCCACCGTCCATACGACAATGGCCATTGAGTCCCCTCTCCCGCCCCGGGAGAGGGAAGGGGCCCGCGCAAAGCGCGGGAAGGGTGAGGGTCCCGGCAACGGACAAGCGCCTTGATCCTCGGCTTTACCCTCACCCGGCCCTTCGGGCCACCCTCTCCCGGGGCGGGAGAGGGACATCGCCCCGTGAAGGTCACGCTTTGGCCACGGGTGGCTTCCCCATCCGAACGGATAGGGTGCCGCGGTCCGCCCACAAGACCGTGCCGCTCCATGACCGCGTCTCCGCTCCGCTGCGTCCTCCTCCCCGCCGCCCTTCTCGCGCTGTCCAGCTGCGCCGGGTTCGGTTCGGCGGTCACCGGGGTGACCACGGCGGGCGTGGCGGCGACGGTCGGTTCGGCCACCGGCAACCCGGTGCTGGGCATCATCGCCGGCGCCGGGGCCAGCTACGGCATCGACCAGGGCGTGAAATACGCCGAGCGGCGGATCACCGACAACGTCCACAACGCCGTCGCCCGCGCCGCCGGTCCGCTCACCGTCGGCCAATCGGCGACCTGGACGGTGGAGGAGAAGCTGCCGCTGAGCGGCAAGACCGGCACGGTGCAGGTGGCCCGCGGCTTCGGCGAGGCGATCCCCTGCAAGGACGTGGTCTTCACACTGGACGACACGCCAGACCTGAACGTCACGACGATCTGCCGGGCCAAGGACGGCCAATGGCGCTGGGCGCTGGCCGAACCCTCCACCCGGCGCTGGGGCAGCCTGCAATAGCGCCCGGTCCATGCGGCGTACGCATGCAGTCGGCCGTGTACGCACGGCCCGTGTTGGGGTAAAGCTCCGCGGGCAGTTGCGTCACGGGTTTGCGTCACGGGAGTCCGCGCATGTTCACGGCCAAAATCCTTCTTCTCGGCTCGGGCGAACTCGGGAAGGAGTTCGTCATCGCCGCCAAGCGCCTCGGCTGCGAGGTCATCGCCTGCGACAGCTACGCCAACGCCCCGGCGATGCAGGTCGCCGACGCGGCGGAGGTCTTCTCCATGCTCGACGCGGACGCCCTGCGCGCGGCCATCGCCAAGCACAAGCCCGACTTCATCGTGCCGGAGGTCGAGGCCATCCGCACCGAGGTGCTGCACGAGTTCGAGGATGCCGGCCTGACCGTCGTCCCCTCCGCCCGCGCCGCCACCATGACCATGAACCGCGACCGCATCCGCGAGGTCGCCGCGGTGGAGCTGGGCCTGCGCACCTCCAAGTACCGTTACGCCGAAAGCCTGGAGGAGGTGGTCGCCGGGGCGGAGCACACCGGCCTGCCCTGCGTCATCAAGCCGGTCATGTCCTCCTCCGGCAAGGGGCAGAGCACCGTCCGGACCAGGGAGGAGCTGGAGGCCGCCTGGACCTACGCGGTCGCCAACATGCGCGGCGACCGCCGGAAGGTCATCGTCGAGGAGTTCGTGCCCTTCGAGTACGAAATCACCCTGCTGACCGTCCGCACCCGTGAGGGCATCCTGTTCTGCGAGCCGATCGGCCACCGGCAGGAGCGCGGCGACTACCAGGAATCCTGGCAGCCGGTGCCGATGCCCGCGGCGCTGCTGGACGACGCCAAGGCGATGGCGGCCAAGGTCGTGGACAATCTCGGCGGCTACGGCATCTTCGGCGTGGAATTCTTCGTCACCAAGGACGAGGTGGTCTTCTCCGAACTGTCGCCGCGCCCGCACGACACCGGCATGGTGACCCTGCTGTCGCAGAACCTGTCGGAGTTCGACCTGCACGCCCGCGCCATCCTTGGCCTGCCGATCCCGGCGATCCGCGTGCACGGCCCGGCCGCCTCCGCCGTCATCCTGGCCGACCGCGAGGCGGAGCGCTTCGCCATCGAAGGCTTGGCCGACGCCATGCGCGTGGGCAGCGCGGAGCACGACGTGGACGTCCGCCTGTTCGGCAAGCCGACGACCCGCAAGAACCGCCGCATGGGCGTGGCGCTCGCCGCCGGCACCGACACCGACGACGCGCGCGACCGGGCGCTGAAGGCGGCCTCGGCGGTCAGCATCCGCTACGAGTGACGCGGTCCCGCGATCGGCGGCGGTCAGGTGCCGGTCAAAGATCAGGTCACCGTCAGGCCGCCGTCGATCGCGAAGACCGCTCCGGTGGTCCAGGCGGCCTCCGGCGAGGCCAGGAAGACGGCGATGCCGCCGAGATCGCCGGGCTGGCCGATGCGGCCCAGAGGGTAGAGCCGCTTGACCAGCTCCGCCATGGCGCGCTGCCCGTCCTCGGGCATCGCGGCGATGGTGCGGCGGCGCAGCTCGGTGTCCACCGTGCCCGGCGCGATGGCGTTGACGCGGATGCCGCGCGGCGCCAGCTCGTAGGCCATGGCCTTGGTCAGGGAATTGAGCGCCCCCTTGGTCAGCGAATAGAGGCTCGACGGCCGCCCCGGCAGCATCTTCCCGGCGAAATAGGACGAGATGTTGATGACCGCTCCCCCCTCGGCGGGCATAAGCGGCACCAGCGCCTGCGTCAGGAAGAAGGGTGCCGTGACGTTCAGGGCGACGTTGTGCTCGTACTGCGCCCGGTCGGCCTCCAGATAGGGGACGAAGGTCGCCGTTCCGGCGTTGTTGACCAGCGTATGGACCGGCCGGCCGAAGCCGCCGATCTCCCCCGCAGCCCGCTCCAGCCCGTCCGGCTGCCCCAGATCCGCGGCAACGGTCACGACCCGCGCTCCGTTCGCGGCGAGCCGCGCCGCCGCGCCGGCGAGCTTCTCGGCGTTGCGCGCGACGAGGCAGAGATCCGCCCCCTCCCGCGCGAAGGCCTCCGCGATGGCATAGCCGATGCCGTCCGACCCGCCGGTGACGACGGCGAATGTGTTTGAAAGCCTCATCCACGCCTGTCCTCTTCCAATGGGGTCAATGGGCCGACACGCCGAGATAGCGCTGCTGCAGGCCCTCGTCCTCCCACAGCTCCCTGGAAGACGTGACCAGAGCGATCTGGCCGCCGGACATGATGGCGACGCGCTCCGCCGCGCTGGTGCCGACGCGCAGGTTCTGCTCGACGATCAGGACGGACGTGCCGTCGCGGTGCAGGCCGCCCAGCACCTCCAGCAGGTGATCGACGATCTTCGGGGCCAGCCCCTCCGACGGTTCGTCGAGGATCAGCAGGCGCGGGTTGGTCAGCAGCGCCCGCCCGATGGCCAGCATCTGCTGCTCGCCGCCGGAGAGCTGATTGCCGAAGTTGCGGCGGCGCTCGGCCAGCCTCGGGAAGACCGCATAGACGCGCTCCACCGTCCAGGGGCCGGGCCGCCGGCCCTGCATCAGGCGCAGATGCTCGTCCACGGTGAGCGAGGGGAACACCCGCCGCCCCTGCGGGACGATGGACACCCCCTGCCCGGCGATGTCGTGCGGCTTGCGCCCGGCCAGTTCCACGCCGTTGAAGCGGATCGATCCCCGCCCGGCGGGCAGCAGCCCGATCAGCGCGCTGCACAGCGTCGTCTTTCCCGCCCCGTTGCGGCCGAGGATCGCAAGGCTCGGCCCGTCGAGCCGCAATTCGACGCCGTGCAGCACCGGAAGCGCACCGCGCCGCACCTCCAGCCCGCTGACGACCAGCGCGTTAGTGCTTTCCACCAAGATAGATCTCCCGAACCAGGGGGTTGGCGCGAATGTCGGATGGGGTGCCCGACGCCACCACCGCGCCGTCCCGCATCACGGTGATGCGGTCGGCCAGCGACAGCGCCACGTCCATGTCGTGCTCCACGAACAGCATGGTGATGCGGCGCGGCAGCCCGCGCAGGATCTCGACCAGACGGCCGCGGCCCTGCGGGGACATGCCGGCGGCGGGCTCGTCCATCAGCAGCAGCTCCGGCTCCCCGGCCAACGCCATGGCGATCTCCAGTTCGCGCTGCTGGCCGTAGGACAGGGTGCCGACCGGCTGGGCCAGCACCTCGTCCAGCCGGAAGCGCGCCGCGCAGGCCCGCGCCGCCTCCACCTGCTCCCGATGGTGCCGCCAGGGCCGGACGCTGAAGCGCGGCCCCCGGCTGCCCATCACCGCGACGCGGAGATTGTCCTCCACCGAGCGGTCGGCGAAGGTCAGGCTGGTCTGGAAGGTGCGCCCGATGCCCAGCCGTGCCCGCTGGTGCGGGCGCAGGCGCGAGATATCGCGCCCCTTGAAGGCGATGCCGCCGGCGGTCAGCGGCACCTCCCCGGAGATGGCGTTGAACAGCGTCGTCTTCCCGGCCCCGTTGGTGCCGAGCAGGGCGTGGCGCTCCCCCGGCGCCAGCGCCAGGGACACCCCGTTCACCGCGCGCACGGCGCCGAAGCTGATGGACACGTCCTGGACGGTCAGGATCGGCGGCGTGGGCATGGCGGACCTCCGGAGGACGCGGCGTTCGGGCGCGGCGGTCAGTTGCAGGACGGGTTGTCGCGGGAGGCCGTGCCGAGCGCCAGGAACTTGGCCCGGTCCATGCCCAGCGCCTGATCGACCCCCTTCGCCACCTTCACCACCTTGCTGAAGAAGGCGCCATCGGGCCGCTGGGCGACCTCCGTCACGAAATTGTCGGCGATGGCCTGCCGGTTCTCGTCCAGCCGGATCGCGCCGGTCGGTGAGCGGTCGGTCAGCTCGGTCTTCGCCAACGCCGCCTGGAACGCCTTTTGCCCGTCGTCCAGCTTGCCGCCGACCTGATCCAGCGCCTGGAGCACCGCCAGCGTGCTGACGTAATAGCCGTGGGCGAACAGCGACGGCGATTCCAGCCCGTCCGGGAACTTCGCCTTGTAGGCCTTGACGAATTCGACCCACTTCGGGTCGTCGTTGGAATCGGCGACCGGGCCGGCGGCGATCATCCCCAGCACCTTGTTCTTGAAGGCGCCTTTGGAGCTGAGCACGGTCTGGTCCACGGTGACGCTGCTGCCGATCAGCGGCGCCGTGCCGCCGGACTGGTAATATTGCGTCAGGAAGTTCACCGCGTCCGCCCCGCCCAGCAGCACATACACGGCGTCCACCTTGTCCGGCAGTTTGGCGATGACCGAGGTGAAGTCCTTGGTGCCGACGGGCACCCAGTTCTTCTGGGAGATCTTGCCGCCGCGGCTGCAGTATTCCGCCTGGAAGCCCATCACCTGGGAATAGGGAAAGGAATAATCCTCCGACACGACGGCGATGTTCCGGTAGCCCTTGGTCTCGTAGGCGTAGCTGCCAAGACCGGCCTGCCATTGCGCGCCGTCCAGCGTGAAGCGGTAGAAGTTCGGCGCTGGGTCGCGCAGCGTCGTGTCCTGCGCACCCGACGTGCCGTTGACGAAGGTCTTGGACGGGACCGACTTGGCGTATTCCTTGACGGCGATGCCCTCGCCGCCGGACAGCGGGCCGACGACGATGTCCACCTTGTCCTGCTCGATCAGCTTGCGGGTCTTGGCGACCGCCACATCGGGTTTGGCGTTGGAGGATTCCTTCACCAGCACGATCCGCTTGCCGGCGACCTGCCCCTGGAAAGCGTCCACCGCCAGCTCCACGCCGCGCATGCCGTCCAGGCCCGACTGCGCGAAGGGGCCTTCCAAGGTGGCCAGCGCGCCGATGCGGATATCCTGCGCAAAGGCCGGTGACAAGGCCGTGCCGGACAGGAGAGCCGCGAGACCGGCGGCGCCCAGCACCGTGTGCAAGGTCGTCTTCATACCGTTTTCCTCCCGTTTTTCGCGCACACGCCGGTCCAGGCCGGCTTGATCTGGGCGCGCAGTTGTTGGATCAGTCCGATCAGGCCGTCCTTCGCGAAGAGGACGATCACGATGAAGACGGCCCCGATCACCAGATTGAAGCGCTCGCGGTCGATGACCGACGCGGCGTAGTTCTCCAGAAGAACGAAGGCGGCGGCCCCCAGGAAGGCGCCCAGCGGGTGACGGATGCCGCCCAGCACCGCGACGACCAGCAGGTTGACCGCCGCGTGCACGTCCACCGCCCCCGGCGACATCTGGCCGCTGAACCACGTGTTGAGGACTCCGCCGACCGAGGCGATCAGCCCGGCGATGCCGAAGGCGGCGATGCGCAGGAGCGTGGTGCTGAAGCCGAGCGCCGCGACCCGCCGCGGGGCGTTGCGCAGGGCGTGCAGTTGCAGGCCGAAGGGCGTGCGGTCCAGATGCAGGACCGCGGCGGCCGACAGGACGGCGGCGGCCAGCGCCATGCCGTAGAAGGGAATGGGCGCCCGCAGGTCGATGCCCAACAGCTCCGGCGGCTTCAGCCCGTTGATGCCGTCGAAGCCGTTGAAGACCTCGGTGTTCTGCGAGACGAGGTAGAACAGGCTGACCGACATCGCCAGCGTGATCATCAGCAGGTAGATGCCGCTGGACCGCACCGACACCCAGCCGACCAGCAGGCCGGCCAGCGTCCCCATCCCCAGCGCCGCCCCGACGGCGAGCGGCCAGGGCACCGCCACGCCGACGCCGGTGATGTTGGGCGACAGCAGCGCCAGCGTGTAGCCCGCCACCCCCGCCACCCCGGCCTGGGCGAAGGACACCAGACCGGCGCTGGAGGTCAGGAAGGTCAGGCTCAGCGCCATGGTGCCGATGATCAGCACGCGGGCGGCGACGGTGCCGACCCAGAACTCGCTGGCGACCAGCGGAAAGGCCAGACCGGCCAGGGCCAGCCAGAGGACCGGATGGCGAAGGAGTTGCTGAGGCATCGTCGTCATCCCCGTCCGAGAAGGCCCTGGGGCCGGACCGCCAGAACCGCGACCATCAGCAGGAAGGTCAGCAGCGTCGCGTAGTTCGGGATGAAGGCGAGGCCGAACTGCTCGGCGAAGCCGATCAGGAGCGCGCCCAGCGCCGCCCCGGCCAGGCTGCCCATGCCGCCGATGATGACGACGACCAGCGAGGACAGCAGGAACCGCGCGTCCTCCCCCGGCGAGATCGACAGGGCGCTGCCGCCGATCACCCCCGCCAGCCCCGCCAGACCGGCGCCCAACGCGAAGACGAGCAGGAGCACCCGCTGCACGTTGAAGCCCATGGCCGACAGGATGTCACGGTCGTCCACCCCGGCGCGGATCAGCATGCCCACCTTGGTGCGGTGGATCAGCAGCCAGAGCCCCAGCCCGACCAGGAGCGCGCTGCCGATGACCACGAGGCGGATCGTCGGGTAGCCGCGGATCACCGGCATCGGTGTCGTGCCGTAGAGAATCTCCGGCGGGGTGAACTGGTAGGTGATGCCGCCGTAATGGGCCAGCAGCAGGTCGCCGACCACGATGGCGAAGCCGATGGTGACCAGCGCCTGCCGAAGCTCGTCGCCGCCCAGCGTGCGCAGCAGCGTCAGATGCATCGCCAGCCCGACGAGGGCCACGGCGACCGCCGCCCCCACCAGCCCGAGCAGCCAGGACCCCGTGTAGGACGCGATGTCGTACCCGACATAGGCGCCCAGAAGATAGAAGGCGCCGTGCGCCATGTTGACGGTCCGCAGCAGCCCGAAGATCAGCGAGAAGCCGCTGGCCACCAGGAAGTACAGAGACGCCACGGTCAGCGCGTTCAGCGACAGGAGAATGTAAAATCTCATGCTCGGCGGCCCCGATGCTGGGGTGGCGGGCGCAAGGCCCGCCCGTTCCCTCCCCCACTGTTGTGGGGGAAGGGTCGCGGCAGGGGCAGGAGGCGCCGCCTCAGGCGGCGACGCTGACCTGCGCGCGGGCCGGCGGCGTCATCTCCTTGTGGAAGGAGCCGTCCTTCATGATCGCCAGGATGCGGCTGCGGTCCTGGAACAGGGTGATGTCCTGCAGCGGGTCGCCGTCGAGCAGGATCAGGTCGGCCAGATAGCCGTTGCGCACCAGCCCCAGCTCGCCCGGACGGTTCATGATCTCGCCGCCCAGCAGGGTGGCCGACTGGATCGCCTCCATCGGGGTGAAGCCCAGCAGCTCGACGAAGTATTCCAGATCCTTGGCGTAGGTGCCGTGCGGGGTCCAGGCGAAGCCGTAATCGCCGCCGGGCAGCACGCGGATGCCGCGCTTGCGCATCGCCTTCATGGTCTCGACCGCGGCCTCGAGCTCGCGGAAATAGCCCATGTTGCGGGCGACCTCCTCGGTGATGCCCCAGTCGGCGGCTCCGTAGCAGGTCTGGTAGACCCAGGCGAGGCCGGGCGCGACGAAGTGCTTGTCCTTGTTGGCCTCCAGCAGATCCAGCGCCTCCTCGTCGGCGAAGCTGGCGTGGTAGACGATCTCGATGCCGTGCTTGACGCAGAGCTTCACGGACTCCGCGCTGCGCGCGTGGGCGCAGATGCGCACCCCCCGCTTGCGATGGGCCTCGCGGACCGCCTCGGCGACCTCGTCCTCGGCCATCGGGGTGTCCTCGGCCCGGCACTTGGTGATCTCCTCGCCGGACAGGTTCAGCTTGATGAGGTCCACGCCCTCTTTCAGCAGGCGGCGGACGCAGGCGCGCATCTCGTAGGGGCCGTTGACGACCTCCACGAAGGTGTAGGCGCCGATGTGGCTGGGATTCAGGTCGCCCAACCCGCCGATGGTGGCGATCTCCGGTCCGTTGGCGAGGTAGCGCGGCCCGGCAAGGCGGCCCTTGTTGATGTAGTCGCGGACGACGACGTCCAGGCGCGGCTTGGCCGCCGCGGCGCCGACGCACATCGTGTAGCCGCAGTCGAGGTAGGTGCGGGCGTTGTCCGCCGCCTCCAGGACGTGCTCCTCGACCGGCATCAGGCCGATGGGGTCGAGGCCAGCCTGGTTGATCCAGCTGAAATGGGTGTGGGCGTCGCACAGGCCGGACATCAGCGTGGCGCCGCCGCCGTCGACCACCCGGTGCGCCTCGCGGGAGATGGCGCCGGCCTGCCGGGACACTTCGGCGATCCGGTTGCCCTGGACGAGCACTTCCCCGGCGAAGGGCTTCTCACCGGTGCTGTCGAGAATCTGAACGTTGGTGAACAGGGTCGTGGGCATCGTTTCCTCCGGTTGCGGGGGCAGCTTCTTTGTCTTGGCGCCTCGCCGCGGGTGATGGTGGGTTCGGGTGATGGTTCGTGGATCGTCGCCTTGGTCTGTTGTGGGCCTCAGTTTGATTTGGGCCTCAGTTTGATTTGGGCCTCAGTTTGATTTGGAAGGCGGTGGAACGGCGGAGGCGATGCGGGCCTCCAGCCCGAGCGGCCCCGCCTCCCCCCGCACCTCGCCGCCGGCGCTGTCCAGGTAGCGGCGCGCCAGGACGACCAGCGGCTCCGCCTGCTCCGGCCCCACGTTGTTGAAGCGCAGCCGGGTCTTGCCGAAGGCGGACAGCGACACGTTGCAAGGGTGGCGGCAGCCGCTGAGGCACTCGACGCGCCGCAGGGTCAGCCGCTCAGCCAGCGCGGTCCCGGCAATCAGCGCTTCCAGCCGGTCGGCCAGCCGCTCGCCGGGCGTCGGTTCGCCGGCGTTGCGCGCCGCGTAGCGGTGGCAGGTGCGGCACACCGACAAGATGTGACGCACGGGGGCCGGCGGCGCGTCCATCAGTCCACCGAGAACAGGAAGTTCATCAGCGCCTCGTTCACCTCGGCGGGGCGTTCGAAGGTCGTCCAGTGGCCGCAGCGGTCGAGGATGCGCAGGGACGACCCGGCGATCTTCCGGTGCAGCGCCCGAACGGCGGTCGGCGGTGCCGTGCCGTCCTCGTCGCCGGTGACCAGAAGGGTCGGACAGGCGATCCGCGCGACGTCCGCCGGCTCGGCGGCGGCCAGCGCCTCGCAGGTGCGGGCGTAGCCCTCCGGGTCCTGGCGCATCAGGATCTCGCGGACCAAGGTGGCGACCTCCGGCCGGTTGGCCTTGGTGTCCGCCGAAGTGCCGGCCTGGACGATGGCGTCGGCGATGCCGACCATGCCCTCCGCCCGCGCCTTGGCCGCGCGGTCGCGGATGACCGGACGGGCGGCGTCGGGCGGCGTGTGAAGCGGGCCGATCAGCGCGAGGCTGCGGACGCGGTTCGGACGGCGCGCGGCGACATGCTGGCAGACGATGGCGCCGAGCGAGTGGCCGACGAGATGGACGCGGTCGAGCCCGCGCTCGTCCATCACGCCCTCGATCGCGTCGGCGAGGCTTGCGATGGTCAGCGGCCCGTCGGCGGGGCTGCGTCCGGAACCGGGGAGGTCGGGCCGGATGCACTGGAAGAAACGCGACAGAACGCCGACCTGCGGCCCGAAGACGTTGGAGGTTCCGCCAAGCCCGTGGACCAGCAGGACCGGATCGCCGTTGCCGTGCACCTCGACGGCCAATTGCGGTGCCATAAGCCCCTCTCTTCGGTTGATGGTTGTTGTCTTTCGCCGATCAGACGACCAATCCGGCCCCTGATCAGACGAGCGTGTTGCTCAGCGCGCCGATGCCGCTGACCTCGACCGTGACGCGGTCGCCGGGGAACAGGAATTTCGGCGGCGAGAAGCCCAGCCCGACGCCGGCCGGGGTGCCGGTGGCGATGATGTCGCCGGGGTACAGCGTGATGCCGGCGGACGCCGTCGCGACCAGGGTCGGGATGTCGAAGATCAGGTCGCGGGTGCTGGCGTTCTGGCGCAGCTCGCCGTTGACCCAGGTCTTCACCTGGAGATTGGTCGGGTCCAGCTCGTCGGCGGTGACGACCCACGGCCCCATCGGGCAGAAGGTGTCGAAGGACTTGCCCAGCAGCCACTGCTTGTGCCGCTTTTGGACGTCGCGGGCGGTCACGTCGTTGATGACGGTGTAGCCCCAGACATGCTGGTAGGCGTCCTCCGGCGCGATGTTCTTGCCGCCCTTGCCGATCACCAGAGCCAGCTCGACCTCGTAATCGATCTGCTCGCTGATGCCGCGGGGGTAGAGGATCGCCTCGTCCGGCCCGATGACGCTTTCCGGAACCTTGGTGAAGAAGATCGGCAGGGCCGGCACGGCGTCCGCGGCGCCGGTGGCGCTGCTGTCGTAGCCGCTGCCGGCGAATTCGCGGGCGTGGTCGTGGTAGTTCTTGCCGACGCAGAAGATGTTGCGCGCCGGGCGTGGAATGGGCGCCTCCAGCCGGACGCGGGAGAGGCTGATGCCATCCCCGTCGACGATGATGCGCCCCTTGATTTCGTCGTAGCGGCGGATGACGTCGAGCAGATCGTCCACCGGTTCGCCGAGCAGCAATTCCAACGGCCAAACCCGCTTCCTGTCCGGATCGATGACCGCGACGGCGCGGCGTCCGTCAAGCTGGATGGTCGCAAACTTCATGGCGTTTCCTTCTCGCCCATTGTTGAGCCAATTCCTCATCAAACCAGAACCGCGGATCAGCTTGTGAGCCAATTAGGCCGTCTTGGTGATTGTTTGGTCAACTGAAAAAATGGAAGTATGACGTTTGGTTCCGAGCAAGGTTGAAGGATTGCGTTGCGAAACGCCCGGGAGCTGACTAGAATTGGGGCACGTTTGGATCATCTCCTCGGAACGAGGACGGGAATGGACACGCTGAATCTCAGGGACCGGGCGGCCAACGGCGCCAACGCCGTCGTGCAGTTCATCGAGCGCAACATCGCGGATGGCAGCTGGGGCCCCGGCACCAAGCTGCCGACGGAACGGGATCTGGAGAAGCGGTTCGGGGTGTCCCGCAACACGTTGCGCAAAAGCCTGCGGCAGTTGGAGGATCAGGGAAAGATCGTCCGCCACGTCGGCCGCGGTTCTTTCGTCGCGGGCAGCCTGGAACCGGCGCTCGGCGCGGCGATCCGCCTGCTCGCACCGCAGGACGGCGAGAATCTGGTCCGGCGCATTCACGGCGCCAGCCCGACCGAGGTGATGGAGGTGCGGCTGATGGTCGAGCCGCTGGCAGCGGAGCTGGCGGCCAGCCGGGCGAACGCGGCCGACCTGCAGCGGCTGGAGGAGTGCCTGCTGCGCGCCGACCAGGCGCGCGACGTGCCCGACTTCGAGCATTGGGACGGGATGCTCCACGTCGCCATCATCGCCGCGACGAAGAACGGCCTGCTGATGGACATCTATGACGCCATCAACGACATCCGCAACCAGCCCGAGTGGGGCCGGTTGAAGGCGCGCAGCGTCACCCCGCAGCGCCGCGCGGTCTATCAGGAGCAGCACCGCCGCATCGTGTCCGCCCTGCTCGACCGCGATGGGGCGAAGGCCCGCGCCGAACTGCTCCAGCATCTGACGCTGGTCCGCGCCAATCTGCTGGCGGCGTCAAGCCAGGGAATCGCGGCGGAGCCGGACGCGGCCATTGACCTCTGAAGGGCGCGCCCCGGGGCGACGGGCCCGAACCGCCCCTCAGCGCAGAGCCGGGCCAATCATCGGCAGAAGGACGTAAATCCCGAAGATCGTCACCCCCAGCAGGGTGAGCAGTGTCCGGAACAACGTCCGCCACCCGCTGTCCGCGCGGTGAAGGTCCAGGTAATGGGTGAGAATCCGGTCGGCCTTGACGTTGCCCGCGGCGAGGACGAGTCCGACCCCGAGCGGGCCGAGATCGCCGGTGCCATGCCCAGCCCACATCGAAACGGCGGTGAGGAGCATCAGAACCATCAAGGTGCGCGTCAGGATCGCCATCGCTCACCTCAGCAGATAGACGATCGGGTAGAGCAGCACCCAGATCAGGTCCACCATGTGCCAGAAGGCGGCTCCGGTCTCCATGTTCTCCAGGCTGTCCCACCACGTGACGATGCCCAGGATCACGATCCCCGCGGCGACGTGCATCGCGTGGAAGCCGGTCATAAGGTAATAGAGCTGGAAGAATGTGTTGGTCTCCAGCGTCAGGCCCCGGCCGATCTTGTCGCCGTACTCGACGGCCTTGATGGCGAGGAACAGGCCGCCGAGGGCCATTGCGCCGAGCATCGCCGCGCAATGGGGGCGGCCCGAGGCCCGGCGCCGCACGGCGATCGCGACCAGCCAGCCGCTCGTCACCAGGACCATGGTGTTCACGCCGCCGAGCAGACGGTCCAGCTGCGCCTGCGAGGAGTCGAAGGTCGCCGGGTCGAGGGCGCGCGCCACCGCAAAGCCGATGAACACCGCCCCGAAGGCCGCCAGTTCCCCCAGGATGAGAATCCACATCATGGGGTTGCCGGGCAGACTGGAGAGAGGCCCCCAGTCGGCGGCCTCCCCGTCCGCAGCGACGACCGCTGTCGGTACGGGAGTTTCCGTCATGTCCGCTGTGCCTCCGGAAGTGATGACCGGAAGGGACCATGACGCGGGACGGGGGCACTGTCTTTGCCCCGGCGCAAACTCGCGGACCGTTGCCGTTCAGCGGGACCGGACGGCGCCGATCATCAAACGCCCGTCACTGATAGCCGCCTTTTTCCGCGCGCTCCCGCGCGGCGTCCTCCTGCGCCTTCGTCATCTCGTCCTTGCTCGCCCCCGGCTGCTCCTTGGGCTTGCCGGTCGCGCGGTCGTTCTCGGCTTGCGGTTGGGAGTCGGTGTTGCGGTTGTCGCCCATCGCGTCATCCTCCGGCATGAGGCGGGCCGATGCGGCCCGCCGTAAGCCTCACCAACACCCCCACGCGCCGGTCGTCTCGCCCCGCTCACATGGTCAGGCGACGATGCCGGCGTCGTGCAGGCGGCCGATCTCGGCGGACGGCAGGCCGAGCAGGTCGGCCAGCACCGCGTCGGTGTCCTGCCCCAGCACGGGTGCCGGGCGGTGGTCGGTGCGCTCGCCCAGGCCGGGGAAGCCGAGGGGCGAGCCGGGAACCAGCAGCGGACCGACCTCCGGCTGCTCGACCTCGCGGAACAGCGGGTTGGCGGTGGAGCAGCGCGCGTCCTCCGCCACCAGCTGGCCGAAATCCCGGTACGGCCCCCACAGCACGCCCGCCCCGGCGAAGGCGCTCTCCACCTCGGACAGGGTGCGGGCGGCGAACCAAGGGGCGAGCACGGCGGAGATGGCGTCGCGCGCCAGGAAGCGCCCGCCCTCGTCGTTCATGTCCACGTCCATCAGCGGGCCGATCATCGCCAGCCGCTCGGTCAGCCCGGTCGCCTTGCCGAGCGCCTTCCACTGGCGGTTGGAGATGGCGACGACCATCGCCCGCCGCCCGTCGGCGGTGGCGAAGTCGCGGCCGTAGGCGCCGTAGAGGTCGTTGCCCATCGGCGGCCGCACGGCGCCGTTGACCCGGACGTCAGCGAGGTAGCCGAGGTTGCCGACGGTCGCCAGCATCACGTCGGCCAGCGCCACCGTCACCTCCTGCCCGCGTCCGGTGCGACGGCGGTGCCGCTCCGCCGCCAGCAGGCCGGTCGCCAGATAGAGGCCGGCGGCGACGTCCCAGGCCGGCAGCACATGGTTCACCGGCTCACCGCCGCGGCCGGTCGCCATCGGGAAGCCGCTGGCGCAGTTGACGGTGTAGTCGACCGCCGCCGACCCGTCCGGGTTGCCGGTCAGCCGCAGCATGATCAGGTCGTCGCGCTTGGCCGACAGCGCCTCGTAGCCCATCCAGCCGCTGGCCGGCAGGTTGGTCAGCAGGAAGCCCGCGTTCTCGCCCGCGGCGGTGATGATCGCCTGGGCGATCTCCCGCCCCTCCGGCCGGTCGAGCGCCAACGTCACCGACCGTTTCGCCTTGTTCAACGCGGTCCAGTAGAGGCTGGTGCCGTTCGGCGCCACCGGCCAGCGGCGGTAGTCGATGTTGCCGCCGATGGGGTCGATGCGGATCACCTCGGCGCCCAGCTGGGCCAGCGTCATGCCGCCCAGCGGCGCGGCGATGAAGGCCGACACCTCGACGACGCGCAGATCGGAGAGAAGCGAGGACATGGGAGTCTCGATCCAGATGGAAACAACGTGGTGGACGGGTGCCCCCACCCTAACCCTCCCCCGCTTCGCAGGGGAGGGGACTGCCGCCGCTCTCGCGAAAATCCCCCTCCCCCGCCCAGCGGGGGAGGGTCGGGGTGGGGGCTAACGATCGATGCGGGTTACACGCAACGCCCGCCGTCGATCTCCAGCACCACGCCGGTCAGGAAGGCCGCCTCGTCCGACGCGAGGTAGAGGGCGGCGTTGGCAACGTCGGTCGGCTGGCCCAGGCGGCCGAGCGGCACGATGCCCATCATGCGCGCGCGCTTCTCCGGGGTGTCGCCGCCCATGAAGGTGGCGAGCAGCGGCGTCTCGGTGGCGACCGGGGCGAGCGCGCAGACGCGGATGTTGTCGGGCGCCAGCTCCAGCGCCAGCGACTTGGTGATGTTGTGCACGGCACCCTTGGTCGCGTTGTACCAGACCAAGCCCGGACGCGGCCGCAGGCCGGCGGTGGAACCGAGATTCAGGATCACGCCGGACTTCTGCGCCCGCATGGTCGCGACGACCGCTTTGGAATAGAGATAGATCGACTTGACGTTCAGCGCGAAGACGCGGTCGAACTCCTCTTCCGTCACGTTCTCGAACGGGCCGTTGGCGTGGGTGGAGCCGGCGTTGTTGACCAGGATGTCGAGCCGCCCGAACGTCTCGACGGTGGTGGCGATGGTCATCTCGACGTCGGCCATGCGGGTCACGTTGGCGGCGATGCCGACGGCGGACTCGCCCAGACGCTCCGCGACCGCCTTGGCGGCGTCGCCGTTGATGTCCACGACCGCCACGCGGGCGCCCTCGCGCACGAAGGTCTCGGCCATCGCGAGGCCCAGCCCCTGCGCCGCACCGGTGATCAGGGCGACCTTGCCGTCCAGACGCTTCGTCATTCTTGTTTCCTCCCCAAGGGATTATGTGGTGATGGGGAGGCTATCCGCGCCGCACCGGCCGTGCTATGGACCATCCGTCATAGCTGCTATCAGCCCGCACAGCCGTGTCATGCACAACGGATCATGCACCGCGGGTCAGGGGGCGCTGTTCTCCCCGGCGCTGCCGGGGGCGACGACCTTGCCCTTCAGCACGCCGTTGGCGACGCATTTCGCCACCTCGGCGTGGATCAGCCGCAGCAGGGCGCGCGTCGCCTTCGACACCGGCTGGTGCAGCGGCGTCGCGGTGACGAGCATGGCGTGCATGTCCTTCGAGCTGACCTCGCGGGCGATCAGCCGGCCCTGGCGCACCTCGCGATGGACGGCGCCGAAGGGCAGGATGGTCGAGCCCATGCCCTCCTCCACCAGCTGCTTGATGGCGGTGACGGAATCGATCTCCATGTCGACCTGAAGGTCGATGTCGGCCCGCCGCACCGCCGCGTCGACCACCCGGCGCAGGCCATTCTCCAGCCCCGGAAGGACGAAGCGCAGACCGCCCAGCGTCTCCACCTCGATCGGCCCGTCGTCGCCGGCCACCGCGTCCTTGGCGGACTGGACGAGCAGCAGATTCTCCACGAGCAGCGGCGAGGACAGCATGCTGCGCCCGCGCCGGGCGTCGTAGAGCACGGCGAGGTCGAGCCGCCCGCCCTCGACCCATTCCAGCAGCGTGCCGCTGAACACCTCGTGGATGCGCAGCGTGGCGTCGGGATAGTTCTCGTGGAAGCGGCGGGCCAGCGGCGCCCCCAGCGTGGCGCAGATCGATGGGGGGAGACCCAGCGTGACGGAACCGGTCAGCCGTTCCGACTGGTCCTGGATTTCCTCCTTGATCTCCGACAGCGCGCCCAGCAGATGGCGCACCACGTCATAAAGCTTGCGCCCCTGCTGGGTCAGCGAGACGCCGCGCCCATGGCGGTAGAACAGGCTGGTGCGCAGCTCGTGCTCCAGCTTCTGGACCTGCCGGCTGAGCGCCGGCTGGGTGATGCCAAGCTTGACCGACGCCTTGGAAAAACTGCCAAGGTCGGCCACCTGAACAAAGTAGCGCAGTTCCAGAAGTTCCATCGCGGGCAGGTCTCGTCGTTCGGCCTCCAGGTCGGATAGCGAATACTCTGGTATGATACAAGCGGAGTCCGGGCAGGTCAGTCCTGCCCGGCCCTCCGCCGCGTCTCGCGGTCAATTGCGCCGGGTGAGAAGTCCGCGCGCCACAACCTGGGCCTGGATTTCCGCCGCCCCTTCGAAAATATTCAGGATGCGGGCGTCGCACAGCACACGGCTGATCGGATACTCGACGGCATAGCCGTTGCCGCCATGGATCTGCACCGCGTTGTCGGCGTTCGACCAAGCGACGCGCGCGGCCAGCAGCTTCGCCATGCCGGCCTCGATGTCGCAGCGGCGGTCGCTGTCCTTCTCGCGCGCGGCGAAATAGGTGAGCTGGCGGGCGATCATCGTCTCCACGGCCATCCAGGCGATCTTGCCGGCGACGCGCGGGAAGGCGGCGAGCGGGCGGCCGAACTGGACGCGCTCCTGGGCGTAGCGCAGGCCAAGCTCCATCGCGTTCTGCGCCACCCCGACGGCGCGGGCGGCGGTCTGCACGCGGGCGGATTCGAAGGTTGCCATCAGCTGCTTGAAGCCCTGGCCCTCGACGCCGCCGAGCAGGTTGCCGCGCGGCACCGCGAAGCCGTCGAAGCCGATCTCGTACTCCTTCATGCCGCGATAGCCGAGCACCGGGATCTCGCCGCCGCTCATGCCCTCGGCCGGGAAGGGGTCCGCCTCGGTGCCGCGCGGCTTCTCGGCGAGCAGCATCGACAGGCCGCGGTAGCCGGGGGCGTCCGGATCGGTGCGCACCAGCAGGGTCATCAGATCGGAGCGGCTGCCGTGGGTGATCCAGGTCTTCGCCCCGGTGACGCGGTAGGTGTCGCCATCCAGCACGGCGCGGGTGCGCAGGCTGCCCAGGTCGGAGCCGGTGTTGGGCTCGGTGAAGACGGCGGTCGGCAGGATTTCGCCGGACGCGATGCGCGGCAGCCAGCGCGCCCGCTGCTCGGCGGTGCCGCCCAGGCGGATCAGCTCGGCGGCGATCTCCGCACGGGTGCCGAGCGAGCCGACGCCGATGTAGCCGCGCGACAGCTCCTCCGTCACCACGCACATGGCGAGCTTGCCCATGCCGAGCCCGCCGTCCTCCTCCGGCACGGTCAGGCCGAAGACGCCCATCTCGGCCATCTGCTCGACGACCGGCATCGGGATCAGCTCGTCCTTGAGGTGCCACTCGTGGGCGTGCGGCTCCACCACGTCGGCAACGAAGCGGCGGAACTGCTCGCGCACCATGTCGAGCGCCTCGTCCTCCAGCGCCGCCTCGCCGAAGCCGCCCCCGTGCAGCGCGTCGGCCAGCAGTTCGGCGATGCGCAGCCGCAGGGCGGAGGCGTTGCCGGCGGCGATCAGCCGGCGCACCGCCTCGGTGCGGAAGGCGGCGCGCTCCGCGTCGTCCAGCCCGAAATCGGCGGGGCGGACGATCTCGCCCTGACTCATCGCCAAGCCGCCGTCGAGCTGGGCCAGATACTCGCCGAAGGCGGCCTGGAGCATGCAGGCCTCAAGCTCGCCCAGCCGGCCGGCGCGGTCCAGCCGCTCCGCCCAGCCCTGCATCTGGCGCAGCGCCTCGGCGTAGGTCGCCACCCAGGCGAAGCCGTGCGCCGCTACCTGATGGCGGTCGAGCGCCGCCGCATCGACGCGCCCGTCCGGCGCCACCAGCGCGGCGACGCCGCGCTCGGCGGCCTCGGCCAGCCGCGCCACCGCGTCGAGCGCCGCCGCCGTGGTGGACAGCAGGTCGGGCAGCAGATCAGACAGCGGAAGCGGGCCGTTGGAGGTTGGTGTGGACGACATGGCGGGTTTCCTCGGTGCGTGTTGTTTTGGTGTTGTTCTTGCTCAGTCCGCCGCGATGGTCTCGCGGGGCGGGAGGGACGCGGCGATCCCGGCGAAGGCCTGCTCCACCAGCCGGCGCTGGTCGGCCTCGTGGTCGCCGTGGAAGCTGCCGGCGGGCGAGGCCGCCTCGTCGCGGGCCACGCAGGCGACGCGCGGCTCGGCGCAGCCGGCGGCCGCGCGCAACGCCTCCAGACGGCGGTCCAGGTAGGTCCACGCGCCGAGATTGCACGGCTCCTCCTGCACCCAGGCGCAGGACGCGCCCGGCCAGCGGCGGAACAGCGCCGACAGCGCGGCGTCGGGCAGAGGATACAGCATTTCCAGCCGGACCACCGCCACCGCGTCGGCACCGGTTTCGGGTCCGCGCTCGGCCCGTTCGCGCTCCAGCTCATAGGCCAGCTTGCCGCTGCACAGCAGGATGCGCTCGACCCGCACCCCGGCGGTGGCGATGACCGGCTGGAAGGCGGTGCCCGGCGCAAGTTCGGCCAGCGTCGACACGGCGGCGGGCAGGCGCAGCAGCGTCTTCGGGCTCAGCACCACCAGCGGCTTGCGGTCGCGGCGCAGCATCTGCCGGCGCAGCAGGTGGAAGTAGTTGGCCGGGGTGGAGGGGTGGGCGACGCGGATGTTGTCGCGCGCCGCCATCTGGAGGAAACGCTCCGGCCGGGCGGAGGAATGCTCCGGCCCCTGCCCCTCCAGCCCGTGCGGCAGCAGGATGACGAGGCCGGAGGGCTGGCGCCACTTGTCCTCGGCGCTGACGATGAACTGGTCGATCATGATCTGCGCGCCGTTGGCGAAGTCGCCGAACTGCGCCTCCCAGATCACCAGCGCGTCGGGCCGCTCCAGGCTGTAGCCGTATTCGAAGCCGAGCACGGCGTATTCCGACAGCGGGCTGTTGACCACGTCGAACCGCGCCTGCTCCACCCCCAGATGATTCAGGCTGACGTGGCGGCGCCCGGTGACGGTGTCGGTCAGCGCGAAATGGCGGTGCGAGAAGGCGCCGCGCACCACGTCCTGGCCGGTCAGCCGCACCGGCGTCCCCTCGGCGAGCAGCGTGGCGAAGGCCAGCGCCTCGCCGGTCGCCCAGTCCAGCGGCTCCTCGGCGCGGCGGCGGATGACGCGCTCCACCTTGCGGTCCACGGCGAGCCCGTCGGGAATGGCGGCCAGCGCCGCCAGCAGCGCGCGCAGCCGGTCGTCGGCGATGCCGGTGTCCGGTTCGGCGGGAACCGCGCCGGCCGGGGCGAAGGGCGTCCAGCGCCCGCCGGGAAAGCCGTCGTGGTTCGGCCGGTGGTCGGAGGCCGCGGCCAGCGCCTCCTGGAAGCGGGTCTTGTGCCCGGCGGCCAGCGCCTCCGCCTCCTCGGGGCCAATCAGCCCGTCGGCGGCCAGCCGCTTCGCGTAGAGCGCGCGGGCCGGCGGGTGGGCGTCGATCGCCTTGTAGTCGAGCGGCTGGGTGAAGCGCGGCTCGTCGATCTCGTTGTGGCCGTTGCGGCGGTAGCCGACGAGGTCGATCACCGCGTCGCGCCCGTGCGTCTGCCGGAAGGCCACGGCGAGGTCGGCGGCGCGCAGGGCGGCATCGGGATCGTCGGCGTTGACGTGCAGGATGGGGCTGTCCACCGCTTTCCACAGGCCGGTGCAGTGGAGCGAGGTCCGCGCCTCCTCCCGCTCGGTGGTGAAGCCGATCTGGTTGTTGACGATGACGTGGATGGTGCCTGCGACGGTGAAGCCAGGAACGCCGGACAGTTGCAGCGCCTCCGTCACGCTGCCCTGGCCGATCACGCTGGCGTCGGTGTGCAGCAGCACGCAGAGCACCCGCTTGGCGTCGCCACCCTGCGCCCGCTCCAGGTCCTGGCGCGCCCGCGCGCGGCCCAGCGTGACCGGGTTGATCGCCTCCAGATGCGACGGGTTGGGCGACAGGGTCAGGGCCAGCGACCGCTCGCCGAAGGACAGGGTGCTCTCCACCCCCATGTGATAGGGCACGTCGGCGGGAACCGGCGGGTCGGCCAGGAAGGGGTGCATGCCCTTGATGCCGGCGAACAGCTCGACCAGCGGCTTGCCCAGCGCGTTGGCCATCAGGCTGAGCCGGCCGCGGTGCATGGTCCCGACCTGCACCTCGGTGACGCCCGCCGCCGCCGCCGCCGCGAGGATGCGGTCGAGCAGCGGGATCAGCGTCTCCATGCCTTCCGCCCCGAAGCGCTTCTTGGTCGGGTAGCGGACGCCGAGCAGCCGTTCGAACTCCTCCGCCGCGGTCAGCAGCGCCAGCGCACGGCGGCGCGCCTCGGCCGGCGGAGCGGTCTCCGCCCCCTCATAGGCGTTGCGCAGCCAGGAGCGCAGGGCCGGATCGTCGATGTGCGCGGTCTCCAGCGTCAGCGTGCCCTGGTAAAGCCGGCGCAGGCGCGCGGTTTCAGCGTCCTCGGACGCGGAGGATGCGGGAGGCGCGGCGCGGCCCAGCGGGTCGAGGGCGGCGGCGGCGTGGCCGCGCTGGCGGATTTCCTCCTGCCGCAGCGGAACCGTCGGATCGCCGGCCGGACCGCCCGGCGGTGCCCCGGCGGGAACGGCGCCCAGCTCGTCCAGGATCTGGAAGACGGCGCGCCAGCTCACGTCCACCGACGCGGGGTCCTCGCGGAAACGTTCCTGCAACGCTTCGAGATAGGCGGCTCCGGCGGCGTTGAGCGGAGAGGACAGCCTAGACATGGCGCACACCGTTCATGCGATTGAACATCCGTCGGTTTGATGGCGGTCGGAGACCAGTTGCCCCCAGCTTATCGGCCCATCGCACGGCGCGGAGCGCATGGCGTGCCTGTAGCAGATATTCATTGCGGGCATAGCAAACCGTCCGTGCCCGCACCGGTTGGCGCGGGATCGTGCGGGTTTCGGATGAAACCGTTCGTAGCGCTGATGGCTTGCCGCGCTTATGGCTGATATGCCGGCAAAACGCATTCCGCTGTGCGGCCGCCTGATCCACTGTCAGGGTCACCAAGCCTTCCCCGGCCACGCACCAGGGACCAAGCGCCTCGGACCGGCATCGCTCGTCCGGGCAACAAAAATCTCGGGAGGAAGACCAACATGAAGCGCCGTCAATTCTTCAAGGGTGCCGCCGTCGTTGCCGGCGCCTCCACCCTCGCCGCCCCGGCCATCGCCCAGTCGGAGCCGACGATCCGCTGGCGCTGCGTGTCCAGCTTCCCGAAGAACATCGAGGTGCTCTACGGCAGCGCCGAGGTGATGGCGAAGAACATCGCCGAGGCCACGGACGGCAAGTTCCAGATCCAGGTCTTCGCCGCCGGCGAGCTGGTCCCGGCGCTGCAGGCGCTCGACGCCGCCAGCAACGACACGGTGGAGATGGCCCACACCGCGTCCTACTACTATGTCGGCAAGGACCCGAGCTTCGCCTTCGGCTGCTGCCTGCCCTTCGGCCTGAACACCCGCCAGCAGAACGCCTGGTTCTACCACGGCGAGGGCGGCAAGCTGCTGGAGGAGTTCTACGCCGGCCACAATCTGAAGGCGCTCGCCGGCGGCAACACCGGTTCCCAGATGGGCGGCTGGTTCCGCAAGGAGATCAAGAGCGCGGAGGACCTCAAAGGGCTGAAGTTCCGCATCTCCGGCCTCGGCGGTCAGATCCTCTCCAAGCTGGGCGTCGTTCCGCAGCAGGTCAGCGGCGGCGACATCTACCCGGCCTTGGAGCGCGGCACCATCGACGCCGCCGAGTTCAACGGCCCGCATGACGACGAGAAGCTCGGCCTCTACAAGATCGCGCCGAACTACTATTACCCGGGCTGGTGGGACGGCACCTCGCTCCAGCATTTCTTCATCAACACGAACCGCTGGAACAGCCTGCCCAAGCATTATCAGGCGGCGCTGACCTCGGCGGCGGCGCTGGCCAACGTGGACAGCGTGGCGCGCTACGACGTGCTGAACCCGGCGGCGCTGAAGCGCGTGGTGGAGAAGGGCGCCAAGCTGCGCGCCTTCCCGCAGGACGTGCTGCAGGCCAGCCACAAGGCGGCGATGGAGCTTTACGACGAGCTGTCGGACAAGAACCCGACCTTCAAGAGGTTCTACGAGAGCTACCGCCGCTTCCAGACGGACTCGAACCTGTGGAACCAGGCTTCGGAATACGCCTACGACAGCGCCACACTGCGCCTCGCCCGGCGCTGATCCGGCACGTCATCAACCACGGCCGGGGGGCGAAGCCGCCGCCCCCGGCCGTGGCATCGTCGCGTTCCGCGCGACCGGCTTTTTCGGGAGGGCCTGCCCACCATGCCGAGCCCCAACGCTTCCCCTTTCATGACGGCCCTGGTCGGGGCCTGCCGGCTGGTCGACGCGGTCACCGCGCGGCTGGGCAAGGCGATATCCTGGCTGATCGTGCTGGCGATCCTGGTGTCGGCCGTCAACGCGGTCGTCCGCAAACTGTTCGACGTCAGCTCGAATTCGTGGCTGGAACTGCAATGGGTGCTGTTCGCCGCGGTGTTCCTGCTCTGCTCCCCCTGGACGCTGAAGGAGGACGAGCACATCCGCATCGACATCGTGAACGCGCAGCTCGGCAAGCGCGCCCGCGACAGCATCGACCTGTTCGGCCATCTGGCCTTCCTGCTGCCCTTCAGCTTCGTGATGTTGGTCACCTCCTGGCCCTTCGCGTTGGCCTCTTACGCGATCGAGGAGCAATCGATGAACGCCGGCGGCCTGCCGCAATGGCCGGCGAAGATGCTGATTCCGCTGGGCTTCACCGTGCTGTTCATCCAGGGCCTGTCCGAGCTGGCCAAGCGCGCCGCGATCATGTCCGGCCATCTGGAGGACGACAACCACCGGGCCGGCGGCCATCAGGCGGCGGCCGAGGCCGAGGCGGAACGGCTGCTGGCGGCCGAACGCGAGCGCACCACCCACCCCGACACCCTACCCAGCCGGTGACCGCGCGATGAGCACGACCTCCCCCACCCCTTCGCCGCGCGCCGTCCGGCTGTCCGTCATCTCCCTGGTGCTGCTGGCGGTGGTCGCCGTGGCGCTCTACGTGCTGCCGGTGCCCGGTGCCGCCGCGCTCGCCGAACAGGACGGCTGGCGCGGCTGGTTCGGCCACAACATGGCGCCGATCATGTTCGCCACGCTGGTGGTGATGCTGCTGCTGGGCTATCCGGTGGCCTTCGCGCTGGCCGCCAACGGGTTGCTGTTCGGCCTGATCGGCATCGAGATCGGGCTGTTCCGCCCCGACCTGTTCCAGGCGCTGCCCGAGCGCGTCTACGGCACGATGAACAACGACGTGCTGCTGGCCGTGCCCTTCTTCACCTTCATGGGTCTGGTGCTGGAACGCTCCGGCATGGCCGAGGACCTGCTCGACACCATCGGGCAGCTGTTCGGCTCGATCCGCGGCGGTCTGGCCTACGCGGTGATCTTCGTCGGCGCGCTGCTCGCCGCGACGACCGGCGTGGTCGCCGCGTCGGTGATCTCGATGGGCCTGATCTCGCTGCCGATCATGCTGCGCTACGGCTACGACCGCCGCTTGGCGTCGGGAGTCATCGCGGCGTCGGGCACGCTGGCCCAGATCATCCCGCCGTCGCTGGTGCTGATCGTCATGGCCGACCAGCTCGGCCGCTCGGTCGGCGACATGTACGAGGCCGCCTTCGTGCCCGGCCTGCTGCTGTCGGGCCTCTACGCCCTCTATGTCTTCGTCGTCTCGATGATCTGGCCCAAGGCCGCTCCCGGCCTGCCGCCGGAGGCCATCGCCCACCGCGAGCCGAACGGCGCGCGCGGCGTCTGGCAGCTCGGCCTGCTGGCCCTGTTCTCGGGCGCGGTCGCCACCTGGGTGATGGGCCGCACCGACGTCAAGTCGGGCGCCGACTACGTCGTGCTTCTGCTGTCGGTGGCGGTGCTGGTCGCCTTCCTGGCGGCCGCCTTCAACCGCGGCTTCGGCGCGCAGCGCCTCGTCCTGCAGACCATCGCCACGGCGGCGCTGACCGCGGTGGCGGCGTGGCTGACGCTCAACGCGTGGACCACCCTGGCCCTGATCGGCGATTCCATCGCGGCGGGCGCGCTCTACGCCCTGACGGTGGCGGTGGTGGAGCGGGCGACCGGCCGGCGCCTGATCTCCCGCATGGCCGAGCAGGCGACCTTCGTCATGGTGCCGCCGCTGGCGCTGATCTTCCTGGTGCTGGGCACCATCTTCATCGGCCTCGCCACCCCGACCGAGGGCGGCGCCATGGGCGCCGTCGGCGCGCTGGCGCTCGCGGCCATGAAGAAGCGCCTGAACTTCGACATGGTGCGGCAGGCCACTTACTCGACGGCCAAGCTGGCGGCCTTCGTGCTGTTCATCCTGATCGGCGCGCGGGTGTTCTCGCTGACCTTCTACGGCGTCAACGGCCACATCTGGGTCGAGGAGCTGATGGTCTCCCTGCCCGGCGGGCAGATGGGCTTCCTGATCGCCGTCAGCGTGATGGTCTTCCTGCTGGCCTTCTTCCTCGACTTCTTCGAGCTGGCTTTCATCGTCATCCCGCTGCTGGCCCCGGCGGCGGATCGTCTGGGCATCGATCTGGTGTGGTTCGGCGTCATCCTGGCGGTGAACATGCAGACCAGCTTCATGCACCCGCCCTTCGGCTTCTCGCTGTTCTTCCTGCGCTCGGTGGCGCCGAAGCTGCCTTACATCGACCGCATCACGAAGAAGGAGACGGCCCCCGTCCTGACCAGCCAGATCTACTGGGGTGCGGTGCCCTTCGTGGTCATCCAGCTCGTCATGGTGGCGCTGGTGATCGCCTTCCCGCAGATGGTCATGCACTACAAGTCGGCCGCCACCAAGCTCGACGACAAGCAGATCGAAGAGCAGTTCAAGGGCCTCGGCGGCGACCTCGACGACGACCTGCCGCCGCTGGAATTCAAGTGATCGAGACCGAGAGAGGGAGAGCGACATGCGCATCGCCGTCGTAGGGGCCGGGGCCGTTGGCGGCGCGCTGGCCGGGTATCTCGCCGCCACGGGCCGGCACGAGCTGTCGCTGCTGGCCCGCGGCGGCCATCTCGCGGCGATCCGCGATGGCGGGCTGACCGTGCAGACGCCGAAGGGAACGCTGACCAGCCGGCCGCGGGCCAGCGATTCCGCCGCCGACCTCGGCCCGCAGGACGTGGTGATCGTCACGGTGAAGGGGCACGGGCTGCCGGCCCTGGCCCCGTCCTTCCCCGCCCTGTGCGGGCCGGACACGCTGGTGGTGGCGGCGCAGAACGGCATTCCCTGGTGGTACCTGTACGGCGCCGGGGACGGCGTGACGCCGGAGCCGCTGGAGGTCGTCGATCCCGGCGGCGCCATCTGGTCGGCCATCGGGCCGGAGCGGGTCGCCGCCTGCGTGATGGAGGTGCTGCCCGCCCGCATCGTCGAGCCGGGCGTCGTCGCCCACACCGCCCTGCCGGTGCTGGCCTTCGGCGCCCCCTGGCCCGGCGACCACGCGGAAAAGCTGGCGGCGCTGGCCGACTCCTTCAACGCGGCGGGCGCCACCGCCCGCCTGCCCGCCGACATCCGCGTGCCGCTGTGGAGCAAGCTGATGCTCAACATGGCGGTCGGCCCGACCAGCGTGCTGACCGGCGCCACCATGGGCGCCATGGAGCAGGCCCCCGGCATGGCCGCCGTCCAGGGCCGGCTGATGCGCGAATGCCTGAACGTCGCCCATGCCTGGGGCGTCGCCCTGCCCGACGACATCGACGAGCGGCTGAGCCGGGGCAGCGGCGTGCCCGGCCACAAGCCGTCGATGCTCCAGGATTTCGAGGCGGGGCGCAGCATGGAGATCGACCCCATCGTGACCGCCGTCCTGGAGCTGGCCCGCCGCCGTGGCGTGCCGGTGCCGACCATCGAAACATTATGGGCGCTGACCGCCCTGAAGGAGCGGGTGGCGCGCGCCGACTGAGCGCACTTACCCCCACCCTAACCCTCCCCCGCTGTCACAGGGGAGGGGACTGCCGCCGCTTCGCGAAAATCCCCCTCCCCTGCGCAGCGGGGGAGGGCCGGGGTGGGGGCAAGGACCAGCGCCACCGAAGAACGTCCCCGGAGAAAAAACGACATGTCCCCCGCTTCCGATCGCATCACCAACTTCATCGCCGGCTCCTGGCGTCCGGGCCGTGACCGGCTCGACATCGTCAACCCGTCGAACCTCGACGAACTGGCCGGCTCCTACTCGCTGGCCGGCGCCGACGACGCGACGGAGGCTGTCGCCGCCGCGCGCGCCGCCCAGCCGCAGTGGCGCGCCGCCACGGTGGAGCAGCGCTCGCTGGTGCTCGACGCCATCTCCCGCGCGCTGTTCGACCGCAAGGACGAGCTGGCCCACATCGCCGCGACCGAAGGCGGCAAGACCATCCCCGACGCGCTGGGCGAGATCACGCGTGCCGCCCACCTCGCCCGCTTCTTCGCCGCCGAGGCGCTGCGCGCGCCGGGCGAGACGCTGGGCTCGGTCCGGCCCGGCGTCGAGGTCGACGTGACGCGCGAGCCGGTCGGCGTCATCGGCCTCGTCACGCCCTGGAACTTCCCGGTCGCCACGCCGATGTGGAAGATCGCCCCGGCGCTGGCCTTCGGCAACGCGGTGATCTGGAAGCCGTCGGAGAAGACCCCCGGCATCTCCATCGCCGTCACCCGCCTCATCGCGGAAGCGCTGGAGGCCCACGGCATGCCCAGCAGCCTGTTCAATCTGGTGATCGGCGCCGGCCCCAACGTCGGTGCCGCCGTGGTCGACGCCGTGGACGCCGTGTCCTTCACCGGCTCGGTCAACACCGGGCGGCGCATCGCCGTGCGCTGCGCGGAGCGGATGATCCGCGTCCAGCTGGAGCTGGGCGGCCAGAACCCGCTGGTCGTGCTGGGCGACGCCGACCCGGAGCGCGCCGCCGAGATCGGCGTCAACAGCGCCTATTTCCACGCCGGCCAGCGCTGCACCGCCACCGGCCGCTTCATCGTCGAGGACTCGATCCACGACGCCTTCGTCGCCGCGATGACCGAGCGGATGGCGGCGCTGCGCGTCGGCCACGCCCTGCAGCCGGAAACACAGATCGGCCCGGTCATCGACGAGTTCCAGCTCACCAAGAACCTGCAATACATCGACACCGGCCTGAAGGAGGGCGCGCAGTTGGCCTCCGGCGGCGGGCGGCTGGACCGGCCGACGCGCGGCTGGTTCCTCGCCCCGACCCTGTTCACCGAGACCAGAAACACCATGACCATCAACCGGGAGGAGGTCTTCGGCCCGGTCGCCAGCGTCATCCGCGTCAAGGATTACGAGGAGGCCCTGGCTGTCGCCAACGACACCGACTACGGCCTGTCGTCGGGCATCATCACCAACTCGATGAAGCACGCCCGTCACTTCCAGGCCAACATCCAGGCCGGCATGACCATGCTGAACCTGCCGACGGCCGGCGTCGACTACCACGTCCCCTTCGGCGGCCGGAAGATGTCGAGCTACGGCCCGCGCGAGCAGGGACGCTCCGCCATCGAGTTCTACACCATCATCAAGACGGCTTATCGCGCGCTGTGACGCGGAACCGAAGCCCAGGGAGAGCCTTCTTGTCCAACGACACCCTGACCACCGGGCGGCCGGACTTCGCGACGGCCGTGCTCGCCCCCATCCACGCCATCGTCGGCGACCGCGGGCTGATCACCGATCCCGGCACCATGCAGCCCTTCATGGAGTCCTGGCGCGACGGTTGGGTCGGCCGCTCCCCCGCCGTGGTTCTGCCCGACAGCACCGAGGCGCTGGCCGCGGTGGTGCGCATCTGCGCGGAGACGCGCACGCCGATCGTGCCCCAGGGCGGCAACACCGGCCTGACCGGGGCCAGCCAGCCGCACGCCGACGGGTCGGAGATCGTCATCTCCACCAACCGGCTGAACCGCATCCGCGAGATCGACATCGACAACGACACGATGACGGTGGAGGCCGGCTGCATCCTCGCCAACATCCAGAACGCGGCGCGCGACATCGGCCGGCTGTTCCCGATGAGCCTCGCTGCCGAGGGCTCCTGCCAGATCGGCGGCAACATCGCCACCAACGCCGGCGGCGTGCAGGTCGTGCGTTACGGCAACATGCGCAACCTCGTCGCCGGGCTGGAGGTGGTGCTGCCCGACGGGCGGATCTGGGACGGGCTGCGCGGGCTGCGCAAGGACAACGCCGGCTACGACATGAAGCAGATCTTCATCGGGTCGGAGGGCACGCTGGGCATCGTCACCGCCGCGGTGCTGAAGCTGTCGCCGCTGCCACGCGCCACCGCCACGGCGCTGGTCGCGGTGTCGGCCCCCAGCGACGCCGTCGATCTGCTGACCCGCGCCAAGGGCGTGGCCGGCGACCGCATCATCACCTTCGAGCTGATCCAGCGCGACTGCATCGACGTGGCCCGCCGCCATGTGCCGGACGTGCCCGACCCGCTGCGCGACCGCTATCCCTGGTACGTGCTGGTCGAGCTGGCCGACCAGGACGGCGGCAACCGCCTGATGGAGATGCTGGAAGGCATCCTGGAGGCGGGAATGGAGGCCGGCGAGGTGCTGGACGGCGTCGTCGCCGCCTCCAAGGCCCAGGCCGATTCGCTGTGGCGCATCCGCGAGGGCATCCCGGAAGGCCAGAAGCGCGAGGGCGTGTCCTTCAAGCACGACGTCTCGGTGCCGATCTCCCGCGTGGCGCGCTTCCTCGACCGCGCCAACGCGGCGCTGGAGCGGGAATGCCCGGGCATCCGCCCCTTCGCCTTCGGCCATCTCGGCGACGGCAACATCCATTTCAACCCGATCCAGGCGGAGGGCGGCGACCCGGCCGAATGGAAGGCGAAGCTGGCGACGGTCAACGCTATCGTCCACGACATCGTCGTCGAGCTGGGCGGTTCCATCTCCGCCGAGCACGGCATCGGGCGGCTGCGCATCGACGAGATGCCGCGCTACAAGTCGCCGGTTGAGCTGGACATGATGGCGACTCTGAAGCGCGCCTTCGATCCGCACAACATCATGAATCCCGGCAAGATCCTGCGCGCCTGAGCGCGGTTCCGCCAGTCCAAGGATTGATCCCTATGAAGGTCCTCGTCCCGGTCAAGCGGGTGGTCGATTACAACGTCAAGATCCGCGTCAAGGCGGACGGTT
>NZ_JACCJY010000044.1 GCF_014596085.1 Azospirillum tabaci | reverse complement strand
GGCGCGTGCCACGCGCGCCGTCCCCCCACCGCCTGCCGCAGCGCCGCCACCGCGGCGGACAGCACCGTGGCAGCGACCACCGCGGCGACCAGATGGTCCGGCCAGCCCTGCCCCATCGTCCATGCGCCCGCCGCCGCCATCATCACCGCGGCGTTGGTCAGCACGCCGTTGCGGGCGCACAGCCAGACCGCGCGCAGCGACACTACGCCGCGCCGTCCGGCGAACAGCAGGACCGCCACCGTCAGGCTCGCCCCCATCCCGAGAAGCGCGACGAGGCTCATCACCGGTGCGTCGGGAACCGTTCCGGCGTAGGCGCTCCACGCCGTCGCGGCCACCACCCCCAGCCCGAGCACGGTCAGCGCCAGCCCTCTCGCCAGCGTCGCCCAGCCGCGGGCCTCCAGCCCCCGCCCCATCATCCACAGGCCGACGCCGTGGGTCAGCGCGGCCGCCAGGAAATCCAGCGCGCTCGCCCGCAGGGCCATGGATTGCGTCTCCAGCCCGGCGGCCAGGGCGACGGCGGCCATCAGCCCGTTGACGAGCAGCGCCATGCGCAGGGTGCGGCGGTAATCGGCTTGTCGTCCACTGTTTGAACGACCATCACTCCCACAGGAGCCTCCACAGCAATTGCCGGCCATCCCGTCGCCCTCCGCCCGCGCCACGCGCTCCGTTTCTCACGGAAAGCTAATGTACGCGGTCCGGCCCGTCCATAGGCCAGGCCGTCATTCAGCCCATTCCGGATCGCTGGTGAAGGCGATGGTGAGCCACCGGTCGGGACTTTCGCCGCCGATCGCCGCGCCGACCTCGTCGCGGATCCTGTCCCACTCCTCAAGCGTGCGCGGCGGCCAGCCGCTCGGGACGATGAAGAACAGCTCGATCTGCCGGCCCCGGCCCACCCGCGCGACGTAGGCGCGGTAAGAGGAGAAGCCGTGGCGCCGCACGATCTCCGACGCCACGGCATCGACATGCCGCTTGAGGTCGACGGGCGTGACCAGCAGGACGTCGGCCAGCGCTTGCCGCATCGTCCCCACCGGAATCGGGATGACCACCAGACAGACCAGGGCCAGCACCGCCGGGTCGATGTAGGGCGACATCCATTGAAGCCGGGTGCCCTGGATCAGGTAGCCGAAGACGAAGGCGACGAGCAGGGCCGCGGTGAGCGCCGCCGACATGATCCAGGCCTTCGCGTCGAGCGCCAGGAAGTCGGAGCGGACCGTCCGGTTCGCCCGCGTCGCGAAGACCGCCATGCCGGCCGCCACGAGAACGGTCACCGCCGCGTAGACGATCGCGTGGTCGAAAGCCAGATCGCGGCCCCCCGTCATCAGGCTGCCGACAGCGTTGATGAGCGCGTAGATCGCCGCTCCCATCAGCAGGGTGGCGTTCAGCCCGAGGACCATCGGTTCGAGATGCCAGAAGCCCATGGTGAAGCGCTCGACCAGTTTGCCGCGGCGTGGGCCGGCACTGGTCGAGGCGGCGATCAGGTTGGACACCAGCAGCGTCACCATCGTCATGCTGGCGTCCACCAGCGAATAGATGCCGTCGAAGACGATGGCGAAGGAGCCCGACAGAAGGCCGAACAGGATGCCGGCTCCCGCCAGAAGCACCGTGACGGCGATGGACAGGCGAAGAACCTTCTGCTCGGCGGTCATGCGTGCTCTCCCTTTCCCCTGTCCATGATTCAGCGGTCGCCATGCTTTCATGCATAACGGCCCCGGCAACACGGCAAATCCGATTTTCCAATCCGGACCGCCAAGCCCTTGCCGGAACCGCCGGCCGCTCCAGGCTCATTTCGAATCGGACCCCGCCGATTCGCCAACTCCAAAATGGGAGGGTGGACATGACCGTCGTTGCCGAGGTTCTGAACCGCAAAGGCCATACCGTCGCCTCGATCCTGCCGTCCGAAACCATCCGGACCGCCGCCCGCACGCTGACCGACCGGCGCATCGGCGCCCTGGTGGTGTGCGACCGCCGGGGCCGGCTGGCCGGCATCCTGTCGGAGCGCGACATTGTCCGCGCCGTGGCGATGCATGGCGCCGACGCGCTGGATATGCCGGTGGAGGATCTGATGACCCGGCAGGTCAAGACCTGCCGGCCGGAGGACACGATCAAGGACCTGATGCAGATGATGACCCTGCGCCGCCATCGCCATGTGCCGGTCTGCAACGAGGCGGGCGACCTTGCCGGCGTGATCTCCATCGGCGACGCCGTGAAGGCCCGGTTGGACGAGCAGGCCCACGAGGTGGCCGTTCTGAAGGATCTCGCCCTGGTCCGCTAGTGGCACCTCGGACCTCGACCGAGCCCCCGGACGGGGGAGCCGAAGACCAAGCGCACTCCATGAGGCGAAGAGGCTCCCCCGGTCGCGCGCCGATTGGCGCTAACACGTCTCCGCGTCCTGAAATCCCAGGGCGGCGTTCGGATATTCGGTAACGCTTCGTTCCCGAACCTTCGGACCCGACATGCCACGCCGCTACCCGACCCACCTGAAGATCCTGGTCGTCGAGAACAACCCGCTGCTGCTGCGGGCTCTGCGGGACATGCTGGAGCATTGGGGGGTCGGTCAGGTCGCCCCCGCCGCCAATGGGCAGGAGGCGATGGAGCTGCTGCGCCGGGAGCCCTACGACCTGATGGTCACCGACTGGGTGATGGAACCGGTGGGCGGCGGGCAACTCGTCCGGTGGGTGCGCAGCTCGGTCAGTTGCCTCAGCCCCGATCTGCCGATCATCGTCCTGACCGCCAACGCCGACGTCGCCACCGTGCGCGCCGCCTGGGACGCCGGGGCTGACACCGTGCTCGCCAAGCCGGCCTCGGCCGCCACCATCGCCCGGCGGATCGAAACCGTGCTGAACAATCCCCGCAGGGGTGGACGTTCCCAGGCCGAGGCGGCCACGGCGAAGCCGATGAACAACAACACGCCTCCCTCCTCCCGCCCGGCGCCGGCCCGTCCGGCGATCTCCTCCGCTCCGGCTCCCCTGCGCCTGCCGCCCCCGCCGCAGCGCCTGCCCGGCGCGTCCACAACGGAAACGGGTTCGCTGCGCTCGACCGATCCGAAGATGGTCCGGCTGGTGCTGGCGCTCGACCGGATGGAAAGGGCGCTGGCCTGCCCTGACGCGCTGGGCACGCGGCTGCGCCACGCGGTGTCCGATCTGCAACTGGCCGCCGCCGGCAACGCCGCGGCAACCGCCATCGTCGCGTCGCTGTCCATCTGCGTCACCTGGGTGGAGCATGACGGTGAGAGCTTCCAGGAGGCGGTGCAGGCCCATATGGACGCCCTGCGCTGGACCATCAGCATCGGTGGCGGGGCAGACTCCTCCGCCGCCTTGCGGGTGATGGTCAGCGCCCTGCGCGCCATGGTGCGCAGCCTCAGCCTGCGCGACGGCAATGGTCCCAGCCTGTGGCCGGACGGCGTCTTCGGCGCGCCGGATCACGGCGGCGACGCGGGTCATTCATCCGGTCATTCTCCTGGCCATTCTCCCCTGCCGCCCGCCTGAAGACTTCCCATATCGGGTAAAGAGCCCCCACCCTAACCCTCCCCCGCTCTCGCAGGGGAGGGGGCTGCCGCCGCTTCGCAGAAGGCACACTCCCTGGCGAAGCGGGGGAGGACCGCGGTGAGGGCAAGGTTCCAGCGCCTATGGACGCGAGCGGGAATGTCCCGCCGGAGGGCGATTCCCGTCCGTCCGTTTCACAGCGCTGCGAGCGCCGGACCGTTCCTTGCTTTTTGCATGGGGAGGCCCGGCGCCGGTTGCCGAATAAGACAGCCTTCGTTACCTTTTTGCTTGTCGAACAAACACAAGAAGCGGCGCGGCGAACGCGCCCCGAACAGCGCTTTTCAGGGCGCCATAAAGGGGATGGAACAATGGCTCTCGCAACCGTGACCCTGGACGACAAGTACGCGCTTGAACAAGGCCGCGTGTACCTGACGGGAACCCAGGCGCTGGTGCGCCTTCCGATGATGCAGCGCCAGCGCGATCTTGCCGCCGGGCTGAACACCGCCTGTTTCATTTCGGGTTACCGCGGATCGCCATTGGGCGGCTTCGACCAGAATTTGTGGAACGCGCGCAAGTTCCTGGAGAAGAACCACATCCGCTTCCAGCCCGGCGTGAACGAGGAGCTGGGCGCCACCGCCGTCTGGGGCAGCCAGCAGGTCGGCATGTTCCCCGGCGCCAAGTATGACGGCGTCTATTCCATGTGGTACGGCAAGGGTCCGGGCGTCGACCGGTCGGGCGATGTGTTCAAGCACGCCAACGCCGCCGGCACCTCGCGCAACGGCGGCGTGCTGGTACTGACCGGCGACGACCACAACGCCAAGTCCTCCACCTTCCCGCACCAGTCCGAACACGCCTTCATGCACGCGATGATCCCGGTGCTGAACCCGTCGGGCGTGCAGGAGATCCTGGATTACGGCCTGATCGGCTGGGCGATGAGCCGCTGGTCCGGCTGCTGGATCGCCATGAAGACGATCGCCGAGACGGTGGACACCTCGGCCTCGGTGTACATCGACCCGCACCGCGTCAGCCCGATCGTCCCCGCCGACTTCCCGATGCCGCCGGGCGGCCTGAACATCCGTTGGCCCGACCCGCCGCTGGAGCAGGAATACCGGCTGATGAAGCACAAGCTCTACGCCGCCCTGGCGTTCGCGCGTGCCAACCGGCTTGACAAGGTGATGATGGCCTCGCCGCGCCCGCGCTTCGGCATCGTCACCACCGGCAAGAGCTATCTGGACGTCCGGCAGGCCTTCGACGAGCTGGGCATCACCGAGGAGATGGCCGCCGACTGGGGCCTCACCGTCTACAAGGTCGGCATGCCCTGGCCGCTGGAGCGCGACGGCGTGCGCCACTTCGCCGAGGGGCTCGACGAGATCGTCGTGGTCGAGGAGAAGCGCGCGGTCATCGAGAACCAGCTCAAGGAGCAGCTCTACAACTGGCACCCCGACGTCCGCCCGAAGGTGGTCGGCAAGTTCGACGAGCATGGCGAGTGGATTCTCCCCTCCGCCGGCGAACTGTCGCCCGCCCAGATCGCCGTGGTCATCGGGCGCCGGCTGGAGCGCTTCGTCGACAACGAGAACCTGAAGCGCCGCGTCGCTTTCCTCGACGCCCAGGAAAAGCAGAAGGCCCATCAGGCCCGCGTCATCCGCAAGCCGACCTTCTGCTCCGGCTGCCCGCACAACACCTCCACCCATGTGCCGGAGGGCAGCCGGGCGCTGGGCGGCATCGGCTGCCACTACATGGCGACGTGGCTGGACCGCAAGACCGACACCTTCACCCAGATGGGCGGCGAGGGCGTGCCCTGGGTCGGCCAGGCGCCCTTCACCGAGGAGAAGCACATCTTCGCCAACCTCGGCGACGGCACCTACTACCATTCCGGCATCCTGGCGATCCGGCAGGCCATCGCGGCGAAGGCCAACATCACCTACAAGATCCTGTTCAACGACGCCGTGGCGATGACCGGCGGCCAGCCGGTGGACGGCACGCTGACCGTCCAGTCGCTCGCCAACCAGCTCCGCGCCGAGGGCGTGGGCCGCATCGTCGTCGTCTCCGACGAGCCGGAGAAGTACGGCATCGGCGACGGCCTGCCGCAATACACCAGCGTCGAGCACCGCGACGACCTGGAGCGCGTGCAGAAGGAGATGCGCGAGGTTTCCGGCGTCAGCGTCCTGATCTACGACCAGACCTGCGCCACCGAGAAGCGCCGCCGCCGCAAGCGCGGCAAGATGGTCGATCCGGCCAAGCGCGTGATCATCAACGAGCTGGTCTGCGAAGGCTGCGGCGACTGTTCCGTCAAATCCTCCTGCGTGTCGGTGGTGCCGCTGGAGACGGAGTTCGGGCGCAAGCGCCAGATCGACCAGTCGAGCTGCAACAAGGACTATTCCTGCACCAAGGGCTTCTGTCCAAGCTTCGTGACGGTCGAGGGCGGGCAGCTCCGCAAGCCCAAGCCCGCGGCCGCCAAGGCCGGGGCCGACCCGTCCGATCTGCGCACCCCCACCCTGCCCGCGCTCGACCGGCCCTGGGGCATCTACGTCACCGGCGTCGGCGGCACCGGCGTGGTGACCATCGGCGCCCTGCTCGGCATGGCCGCCCACATCGAGGGCAAGGGCGTCGGCGTACTGGACATGACCGGCCTCGCCCAGAAGGGCGGTGCGGTGACCAGCCACATCCGCATCGCCGCCACGCCGGAGGACATCCACTCCGTCCGCATCGCGGCGGGCGGGGCCGACGCGGTGGTTGGCTGCGACCTGATCGTCGCCGGGGCGGGCGACGCCCTGTCGAAGATGGCGCACGGCCACACCCGCGCGGTCATCAACACCCACGACACCATCACCGTGGACTTCCTGAAGAAGCCGGACTTCGCGATTCCGGTCCGCGATCTGGTGGCCGACATCCGCAAGGCCTGCGGCGAGGGGGCGGTGAACGCCTTCGACGCGACCAAGCTGGCGACCGCGCTGATGGGCGACAGCATCGCCACCAACCCCTTCCTGATGGGCTACGCGTGGCAGAAGGGCCTGATCCCCATCACCGCCGAGGCCATCCTGAAGGCCATCGAGCTGAACGGCGTGGCCGTCAGGATGAACACCGACGCCTTCAACTGGGGCCGCCGCGCCGCCGTCGATCTGGCCGCGGTGGAGGCCGCCGCCAACCCGCCGCAGGAGCAGGCCGCCGCCCATGACCTGTTCATCCTCGACCAGCGGCGCGCGTCGTCCAGCCTGGACGAGGCCATCGCCCGCCGCACCGCCTTCCTGACCGACTATCAGGACGCGGCCTACGCCAGCCGCTACCACGCGCTGGTCGACTGGACGCGGCGCGTCGAAGGGCAGAAGATCCCCGGCTCCACCGCCCTGACCGAGGCTGTGGCCAAGGGCTACTTCAAGCTGCTCGCCTACAAGGACGAGTATGAGGTGGCCCGGCTCTACACCGACACCGGCTTCGTCGAGCAGGTCGGGCGGATGTTCGAGGGCGACTACAAGCTGGTGTTCCACATGGCCCCGCCGGTGATGGGCGAGACCGGCGAGGATGGCGGCGAGCCGAAGAAGAAGCGCTTCGGTCCGTGGATGCTGAAGGCCCTGCGCCTGCTCGCCAAGGGCAAGCGGCTGCGCGGCAGCCCGCTCGATCCCTTCGGCTGGCTGGCCGAGCGCCGCATGGAGCGCCGCCTGATCGCGGAGTATGAGGCCATCATGGGCGAGATCCTGCACGGCCTGACCCGCGACAACCACGCCACCGCGGTGGAGATCGCCAGCCTGCCGCAGGAGATGCGCGGCTACGGCCCGGTGAAGGCCCGCAACGTCGAGGCGGCCAAGGCGAAGGAGGCCGCCCTGCTCGACGGCTTCCGCCAGCCCGCCGCCCCGCAGCCGATGGCCGCGGAATGAGGACGGTCCTGTAGAGGGAGAATCAGGGCGGCAGGTCCAGCCTGTTCAGCGCCTCCGCCCAGACCTCCGCGGCGCGGACGGGCTCCAGATGATGGTCGCGAGGGTTCCGGTTGCGGAACTCCTCGGCGACCAGCCCGCTCTCCGGATCGGTGATGCACGGGGTTATGTCGACGAAAGGCAGCCCGCGCGCCTCCGCCTCGTCCCGCAGGCGGGCGTTGTAGCGGTGGGTCAGCTCGGTGCGCTGGCGCAGCGTGGCCGTCACCTCATGCCGGGCGCGGGCGACCTTGCCCTGGCTCTGGCCGTCCCGGATGGTCGGCAGCACCGCCCCGGTCAGCACCAGCGTGGGATAGCCGGCGTCCAACAGATCGTCCACGAAGGCGGCGCAGGCCGCCACCGAGTCCGCCAACTGCCGCTCGACACTGTCGCCGTGCTTCTGCGCCCGCCACCAGATGACGAAACCGCAATCGACTTCGCCAAGCTGGATGACGGGGATGGCGTCCGCAAGGGCGGGCAGAAGCGCCTCTTTGAACAGGGCGACGGCGTGGGTCTGGCTTTCCGGGTTTCGCAGCCCGATCGAGGTGGCGCCGGGAACCAGCAGGCAACGCGCCTTGCGGTTCAGCAGGCGGAGCGCCGCAGCGACCTCGAAGGATTGCACGTGGCTGTCGCCGATGAAGTACCAGTCCCGCATGCCCCACGTTCCACGCCGTCGTCGGCATAGAGTGGAGCGGCGGTAGGGTGGGAGTAAACCGGGAAAGCAAGAGTGGCGGGCCATCCCGACGCGATGGCTCGAAGGTCCAGCCACCCCGTGGCAGGGGAGCGCGAGGGGCGGCGGGAGCCCCTCGCAAAACGCACTCTCCCCGTCTCAGCTGTCTTTCGGCTTGTGCGTGTCGCTGATCGGCTGGACACCGCCCGGCTGCTGCTCCTGCTGTTGCTGGGGCTGCTGGTCCTGCGGAGGCTGCTGGTTCTGGTTCTCGTTCTGCTGCGGCTCGGGGCGGCGCGGGCCGGCCTTGACGTCGTTGTAGACGGCCTCGGCGACGCGCAGCAGGTCCTCCTTGGACATCCGCCCGGCCAGCGCGTAGGCCAGCGGGCCTTCCACCCAGTAGATGGTCGACACGTCGCCGTTCTGCGAGAAGCCGAACTTCGCCTGGTTGCCGGAGCGCGGGGCGCCGACGAACAGGGTGACGCGCTTGTTGGCCTCGTTCACGTACATGTACTGGGCGCCGGCCCCCAGTTCGGTGGGCAGCGACCGCCCGCCGATCAGCCGCAGGCCGACCTTGCCCAGGTCCGGGCCGAACACGTCGCGCCCGACGCGCTTGGACAGCCAGCTGTTCAGCTCGTCCTGGTTGTCGGCGCCAAGTTCGACCTGGAAACGCTCGTCGGAGGTGTAGAAGCGGTGGGCCTGGGTGGCCTCCTCCGCAAAGGTCTGGAGCGTCTGGCGCTGCTGGACGACCGGCGACTGGTCGACAGCGCCGCGGCCCAGCCAGCCACCGCCGGCACCGCCGACGATCAGCATGATCGCCGCGGCCATGCGCACCCAGGAGCGGGCGTGCCAGGGGGCGGCGTTGTCGTTGCCGGGCATGCGCCCGCGCAGCTTGCCCGTCAGCTCCTCGACCGGGCCGCTGGCCGGCTCGCGCAGCACGGGGTCGAAGAGTTCGTGCAGCAGCGCGGCCTGGGCGCGGTAATCCTCGGCCCGGCGGGCGGCATCGGGGTCGTCGGCCAGCCATCGCTCCACGAAGAGCCGGCGTTCCGGAGCCAGTTGCCCATCCACGTAGGCATGCAGTTCGTCGTCCGTTACGCAATGCGCGTTCATCACTTCACCCGCCTGAGGGCCACCGAGCCCTCGTTCGCCAGCTTCGCCCTGACCGCCTCGCGCGCCCGTGAGAGGCGCGACATGACGGTCCCGATCGGAACGCCGAGCGTCTCGGCGACCTCCTCGTATTTCAGGCCCTCCAGCGCGACGAGGAGCAGCACCTTGCGCTGCTCCTCCGGCAGGTCGTCGAGCGCGCGCATCATCTCGCGCAACTCCACCCGTTCTTCCTGCCGGGCCGGCGTCACCAGCTTCGACTCGACGCTGTCCACATCGACCTCGTCGGGCCGCGACGCTTTGGAGCGGACCTGATTGACATGGACGTTGTGCAGGATGGTGAAAAGCCATGCCCGCAGATTCGTCCCCGCCTTGAAGGTGTCGGCGCGCGCCACCGCGCGCGTCAACGCCTCTTGCACCAGATCCTCGGCATCCGAACGGTTGCGCAGCAACGCGCGCGCGTAGCGGCGCAACGACGCAATGTGGACTTCCAGCTCGACCCCGAACGTGCTCAACCGCGCACCCGATTGTTGCCTCGAAGGCTCCACGGACCGCCGGGTGGCGGATCATGGCACTCCTTCAGGTAGGAACGGGTGGCGCGCCCTCCCAGGGCCGAGCCCCCTGCAGGACCCGGTACGCCAGGATGAACGCCCCCCGCTTATCGTTTATTCCAGACTTTGATGCGCGTGCAGCAAAAATTCGGCGAAATCGGGGCGGAGCGTTCGGTCAAGTCCGGGCAAAGCGCCGCGGCAGGGTCAGACCGGCCCACACGCCGGCCAGGACGGTCAGACCGAACACCCAGCCTGACAGGGCGCCGGCCATGGTGCCGGACAGCAGCGTGCCGACCGTGCAGCCAAGCCCGGTCATGCTGCCCCAACCGAGCAGAAGCCCGCCGCCGAGGCCCCGCGCGGCGTCGCTCAGCGTCGGGCGGCGCGGGGTGAACTGGCCGGCGGCGAGTGAGGCGGCGAAGCCCCCGACGACCAGACCGGCGACCAGAAGACCGTTCGGGGTCAGCCATGTGTCGCCCGGAACGGTGGCGCAGCCGGCGAAGCCGTCCAGCCCCTCCAGCCGCAGGGGAACGAGCCCGACCTCACTGCCCAACTGGCGGGCGGCGCTGCCGATGGCCGAGGTGACGCCCAGCGGCTTCAGCCGCAGGATCACCAGAAAGCCGATCAACCCGACCCCCAGCCCGCCGATCCAGTAGGGCCAACGCCCGTCGAACCAGGAGCGCAGCAGGCCGGTCAGGGTGTCCGGTGGCTTGCGGGCCGGCGCTTCGGAAGCGGCGACCGCGCGGAAGCGCCAGAGCAGAGCCGCAAGGCCGCCGAGCGCCAGAAGCTGCACCGCCAGCGACCCGCCATAGCCCAGATGATGGGGCAGCCAGACCACCGGGGCGGTGATGATGGTGGACAGGTAGAGGTCGTTCCAGGTGAGGAAGCCGAGCAGGAATCCGCCCGCCGCCCCGACCAGGGCGAAGGGGGAGACCGGCGAGCCCTCGCCCAGCCGGTAGAGATGGGCGCTGATGCAGGAGCCCGACACCGCCATCCCCAGCCCGAAGGCCAGACCGGCCAGCGCCAGCACCCAGCTCACCGGGCCGATGTGGGCGTCGGGCGGCAGGCGCGGGGCGACCGGGTTGGGCACCCAGGCGCCGAAGACGATGTGATAGCCGACCGTTCCCACCGCCAGGGCAAGCAGGATCGCCAGCAGGCCGCGCGGGTCGCGGCGGTCGATGAAGTCGCGGGCGTGGCAGAGGAAGCAGAAGCGCGTCCGCTGCAGCAGCGCACCGAACACCGCGCCGAGCGTCAGCGCAAAGGCCAGCGACGGACCGCCGCCGGGCTGAGCGGCCAGCGACTGGGCCGCAGCGACGACGGCGCCGGTCAGGAGCAAGGGAAGCAGCACCCGCCCGGCCAGCGCTTTGGCGCCGGATGCCGGGACGGAGGCTGAGCGGGGCGTCGGGGAAGCCCGCAAGGCGGGCTCCCCATTGCGGGTCCGGGCCGTCATGCGACGGGCGTCAGTTGGCCATCCATCCATGGCCCCCCGTCACTTGGCCGCCCAGACCGTACCGGCAGGGTTGTTCACCGGGACCCCGACGGCGTTGCCGTATTCGGTCCAGGACCCGTCGTAGTTCTTCACCTGATAGCCCAGCAGCTTGGACAGGGCGAACCAGGTGTGGCTCGACCGCTCGCCGATGCGGCAATAGGTGATGACCGGCTTCGAGCCGTCGATGCCGACGGAGGCGTAGAGCGCCTTCAGTTCCGCCACCGGCTTGAAGGTGCCGTCGGCCTCGTTCACCGCTTTACCCCAGGGGACGTTCACCGCGCCCGGCACATGGCCGGCGCGGATCGACAGCTCCTGGATGCCCTGCGGGGCGAAGACTTTGCCCTGGTATTCGTCGGGCGAACGGATGTCCACCAGCTTGGCGTCGCTCTTGCCGTCGGCCACCGCCACCACGTCGGACAGGCGGGCGCGCAGGCCGGTGTCGACCTTGGAGACGGCGTAGTTGCTGGGTTTCACTTCCGCCGGCTTGGTGGACAGGGCGCGGTTCTCCGCCTCCCACTTCTTGCGGCCGCCGTCCAGCAGCTTCACATTGTCCACGCCGTAGATGTCGAACACCCAGGCACCCCAGGCGGCAAACCAGTTGTTGGTGTCGCCGTAGAGGACGACCGTGCTGTCCTTCTCCACCCCGGCCTTGGACAGCAGGGCCTGGAACTGCTCCTTGCCCACGATGTCACGGCGGACGGTGTTGTTCAGGTCGGTGTGCCAGGAGAAGTTCACGCTGCCGGGGATGTGGCCGCGCTCATAGACGCCGGGATTCACGCTGACCTCGATGATTTTCACCTTCGGGTCGTTGAGGTTCTTTTCCAGCCAGTCGGTGGTGACCAGCGGCCCCTCTGGGGCGGCGGCCAGGGCGGATCCGGAAATCGTCGTCGCCAGCAGGACGCCGAAGGCGGCGGCGAAATGGCGCTTGGCCAAGCGGATTTTGGAGGGCAGCGGCGTGTTCATCGTGTCTCCTGGTTCGTCAGCGGTGCGGAAGCGGATCGGTGAAGCGAGAGACTGGCGCCCCAGATTGAACGGCAATCCTTGTGTTATTATGTATATAAATCTACTATGAAAATAGATTTATCGCAAGAGCGCTTCGTTCCCAGGAGCGGGAATGAGTGTTTCCGCAGAAGTTTGTGGCAATTCGCCGCTGCGTGCGGCTGCGTGTGGATGAACCACGATTTCGGCGCGCGGCTTGGCAGATTGCCTGCACTGCGTCATAAGGGCGGAGCCATGGCACGCCATCACGACACCATCGAAATCCTGGTCACCGCCCGCCACCTGGAGGCTCAGGGCATCCGGCCGACCACGCGCATGGTGCGGCTGGCGCTGGGCGGCGGCAGCAACGCGGCGATTGCCCAGGCGCTGGCCATGGCGGAGCTGACCCCGCTGGAGGAGCTGATCCGGCGGCGGCGCGACCAGCTCGACCTCGACATCGCCAACGCCCGCCGCGCGCTCGCGGAACTGGAGGCCGAACAGGCCCGGCTGGACGAGTTGGACGATTCCCTGACCGCGCTGGACAAGACATAGCCGAAAAAGAAACCCCTTCCCCGGATGGTGCCGGGGAAGGGGCTTGGAACGCGGCGCCTGTGCCGGCGGAAGCGGTCAGCCGGGCTGATGCGCCTTGGCGTAGCCCAGCGACTGGAGCGCCTCGGCGATCTCCGGCAGGATGCCCGGATCGTCGATGGTTGCGGGGGTCTTGTAGTCCTGGTTGTCGGCGATCTTCTGCATGGTGCCGCGCAGGATCTTGCCGGAGCGGGTCTTCGGCAGGCGTTCCACCACCACGGCGCGCTTGAAGTCGGCAACCGGGCCGATCTGCTCGCGCACCAACTGGACCACCTCCTTCACGATCTCCTCGTGCGGGCGGGTCACGCCGGCTTTCAGGCAGAGGAAGCCCAGCGGCACCTGCCCCTTCAGGTCGTCGGCGACGCCGATCACCGCGCATTCCGCCACGTCCTTGTGGCTGGCCAGAACCTCTTCCATGCCGCCGGTGGACAGGCGGTGGCCGGCGACGTTGATGATGTCGTCGGTGCGGGCCATGATGTAGACGTAGCCGTCGTCGTCGATGAAGCCCGCGTCACCGGTTTGGTAGTAGCCGGGATAGTCGGACAGGTACGACTTCCTGTAGCGGTCGTCGGCGTTCCACAGCGTCGGCAGCGTGCCCGGAGGCAGCGGCAGCTTCACGCAGATGGCGCCGATGTCGCCGCGCGGCACCTCCTTGTTCTCGGCGTTCAGGATCTGCACGTCCCAGCCCGGCATCGGGCGGGTGGCTGAGCCGTACTTGATCGGGAAGAGCTGCACGCCCAGCGGGTTGCCGGAGATCGCCCAGCCGGTCTCGGTCTGCCACCAATGGTCGATGACCGGAACGTTCAGATTGTCCTCGGCCCAATGCAGCGTGTCGGGGTCCGACCGCTCGCCGGCCAGGAAAAGGGCGCGGAAATGCGACAGGTCGTACTTCTTCAGCAGTTCGGCGTTGGGGTCCTCGCGCTTGATGGCGCGGAAGGCGGTCGGGGCGGTGAACAGCGTGCCGATCCTGTGCTGCTCGATCACCCGCCAGAAGGTGCCGGCGTCCGGCGTGCCGACCGGCTTGCCCTCGAACACCACCGTGGTGCAGCCGTGCAGCAGCGGGCCGTAGACGATGTAGGAGTGGCCGACCACCCAGCCCACGTCCGACGCCGCCCAATACACCTCGCCCGGCTCAACGTTGTAGATGTTCTTCATCGTCCACTTCAGCGCCACGGCGTGGCCGCCGTTGTCGCGGACGACGCCCTTCGGCTGGCCCGTGGTGCCGGAGGTGTAGAGGATGTAGAGCGGGTCGGTCGCGGCCACCGGCACGCACTCCGCCGGCTCGGCCTTGGCGACGGCCTCCGCCCAGTCCACGTCGCGGCCCTCGACCAGGGTCGCGGTCTCCTGCGGGCGCTGGAAGACGATGACGCTCGACGGCTTGTGCTCCGCCTGCTCGATGGCGGCGTCGAGCATCGGCTTGTACTTGACGACGCGGTTCGGCTCGATGCCGCAGGAGGCCGAGACGATGGCCTTCGGCTTGGCGTCGTTGATGCGGGTCGCCAGCTCGTGCGGGGCGAAGCCGCCGAACACCACCGAATGCACCGCACCGAGACGCGCGCAGGCCAGCATGGCGACCAGCGACTGCGGGATCATCGGCATGTAGAGGATGACGCGGTCGCCCTTCTCCACGCCCTGGGCGCGCAACGCGCCGGCGAAGCGGGCGACCTGATCCTGGAGTTCGGCGTAGGTGATGGTCTGCACGGTCTTGGTGACCGGGCTGTCGTAGATGATCGCCGCCTGGGCGCCGCGTCCGGCCTCCACATGGCGGTCGACGGCGTTGTAGCAGGTGTTCAGGACGCCGCCGGTGAACCAGCGGTAGAAGGGCGCGTTGCTGTCGTCCAGCACCTTGTCCCAGCGCTTGATCCAGGTGATGTCTTCCGCCGCCTCGCCCCAGAATCCGTCGGGATCGGACAGGGAGCGGGCGTGGATCTGGTTGTAGCGATCGGCCGAGCTTTGGCTCATGGGGGGCGTCCCTTATATTTTGTTTGGTTCGCGTTTCTCCGCAGCCGCGCAATGAACGTTCACGCGGCGGCCCCAATCTGCGTCAAATCTGCATCGTTTGGCAAACGGCATTCCGGAAGGTGCGGCGGGCTGTCGCACCACTTTGGTGAGCGCTGAACCCGCCCTCCGCCCCTTCGGCGGGTGTTACTGTTCCAGTTGCAGGAAGCCGGCGGCCAGCGCCGCGCCGCAGAAGCCGACATCCTCGATGTAGGTCTTCGTCTCCGACACCCGCACCCGCCCGCAGGGGCGTTGCGGGTTGTGGGTGTCGATGGGCATGACATGGCCGACGTCCTTCAGCAGCACCGTCTCCACCCACAGGGCGTTGGCGCCCGCCGGGGCGTAACCCTGTCGCACGGCGCGCTCCGGCCAGGACGGCTCCTGCCCGATGACCACGGGGGAATTTGCCTTCAGGCCGTGGAAGGCCGTCCACTGGTTGGTCAGGTAAAGGGCGTTCTGCGGGTCCACGGTGCAGTCCGCCGTCCCCTGGACGATCAGCACGCGCGGACGCCCCACGGGGTGCTGGGCGCGCTGGATCGCCTTCGTCCATTCGCGGCTGTCGTAGCCGCCGGAGCGCGCCTTCACCTCGGCGCAGCCGCGCGACACGGAGATGCCGCAGAGCGACGCGGCCGACTGCATGCTCTGCGCGCACATCACCGGCACGCCCGCGAAGAGCGCCCCGCCCGCGAAGAGGTGCGAATAGTCGGCCAGCAGAACCGCGGCCATGCCCGCCCCCGCCGACAGGCCGGTGACGGAGACCTGCTCCGCGTCCACCGTCGGGCCGTTGGCGCCCAGCCCCTTGCCGGAGACGACCGCGCCGACCATCGAGGCGATGGCCGCCGCCTCGCTCGGCACGAAGCCCTTCAGCGGGCTGTTCAGCCGGTCGGCGAAGTTGAAGCAGCCGAGCGGGTTGCCGTAACGCCCGAAGCCTCCCGTCCCCACCATGGAGAACAGGTTGTGCTTCTGCGCCGGCAGCAGGGCGACGAAGCCATGGGCGTCGGCCATGTCCTTCCAGCCCGAATCCTCGAAGAAGGTCCGGGCGTCCTGCTCGCAGCCGTGCAGCAGGACCAGCAGCGGCGCCTTGCCGCGCCCCCGCACGCTGTCCGGCACATAGACCAGAGCCGACAGGGCGGTGCCCTGCGCGTCATAGCTGCCGACGGGCAGTTCGACGGGGGCCGGTTGGGTCTGGGACTGCACCGCGGCGGCGGGCAGAAGCCACGACAAGAGGAAGAACGCCGCCAGCACCGGCTTTCGTAAGCGCACCAACAATGTCATCGCCGCCTTCTCCTTCCCGCGTCCCGAGATTTGATTCGTCAGGAAGCAAATCGTCTCATCATTTCCCATGGAAGGCGCGCAACAATCACTTGTGAACCGCTAAATTTTAAATCGGACGATCAAGCGCATACTTGCGTATGGCTGCGTTCATTTTTCGCAGGCCGTGACCTCCTGTCCATCGTCCGGCTCCCTCTCCTACGGCCTTGTCTCTGGCCTATTGGAGACCGGAACGCTATGCATGTCCCCATGAGCATTGACCCGCCCGTCTTCGGCATCCGCCCGATCCTGACCGTCATCCATCCGAACGGCGAGCGGCTGATCGTGGCCCGGCTGACCAGTCTCGGTGGGTCCAGCCAGTCCAACCGCTTCGTCCTGCGCCGCGCCGATTTCCGCGCTCCGTGGGAGCAGCCGGACAAGGGCTATTTCGGTTATGCGGAGGTCGCCCGCGCGCTGGACGGCAACGGCTGGCGCGGCTGCGCCATCGAGGCGATGCCCACCACCGACCTGGAGGAACGGCGGACCCGCCAGCTCGCCCGCAAGAAGCTGCACCTGCAATGCGTGGAGGCGGCGATCCGCCGCGCGCAGGAAAGCCAGGCTTCCTGAGCGGGCACCACAGCACAGCCTTCCCCCGAACCCGCGCGGCGCTTATATCCCGTTCCAAGCACAGAACGGAGGGACAGATGACCCGCAGCGCCACCCGGCACCCGATTGGCAATTTCCTTGGCGCTCCCAAGACCACCATGCCCGACACCGCCCTGGCCGCCACGGGGGACGGGCCGGACCTCGGCGTCCTGCCTTCCTGGGACCTGACGGACCTCTATCCGGGCATGGAGTCGCCGGAGCTGAAGGCCGACCTGGAGCGGATGGAGCGCGCGTCCAAGGACTTCTATGAAGAATACGCGACCAAGCTGGCCGGGCTGGACGGCAACGCCTTCGCCGCCGCCATCCGCGAGTACGAGCGCATCGACGAGGTGCTGTCGCGGGTGATGTCCTACGCCGGGCTGGTCTACAACGGCAACATGACCGACCCGGCCATCGCCAAGTTCTACCAGTCGGCGCAGGAGCGGGTGAACGGCATCTCCACGCACCTCGTGTTCTTCACGCTGGAAATCAACCGGTTGGAGGACAAGGTCCTGGACGCCAAGCTGAAGGCGTCGAAGGAATTGGCCCGCTACGCCCCCTGGCTGCGCGACGTCCGCCTGTTCCGCGAGCACCAGCTCTCCGACGAGGTCGAACGCCTGCTCCACGAGAAGCATGTGGTCGGGCGCGCCGCCTGGAACCGCCTGTTCGACGAGACCATCGCCAGCTTGCGCTTCCCCATCGGCGGGAAGGAACTGACCTGCGCGGAGGCGCTGAACCGCCTGTCCGACCGCAACCCCGCGGTCCGCAAGGAGGCCGGGACGGTGATCGGCCGGGTGATGGGCGACAACATCCGCCTGTTCGCGCTGGTCACCAACACGCTGGCCAAGGACAAGGAGATCGACGACAAGTGGCGCAACTACAAGGCGCCGACGTCGGCCCGCAACCTGTCCAACCGCGTCGAGGACGAGGTGGTGGACGCCTTGGCCGCGGCGGTGAAGGACGCCTACCCCGCCCTGTCCCACCGCTACTACGCGATGAAGGCCAAGTGGTTCGGGCAGGACCATCTGGATTACTGGGACCGCAACGCGCCGCTTCCCGACGACGCCGACCGCAGCATCCGCTGGGACGAGGCGCGCGATCTGGTTCTGGGCGCCTATGGCCGCTTCTCGCCGGATCTGGCCGCGCTCGGCAAGCGCTTCTTCGACAACGCCTGGATCGACGCGCCGGTGCGCCCCGGCAAGGCGCCGGGCGCCTTCGCCCACCCCACGGTGCCCAGCGTCCACCCCTATCTGCTGGTCAACTACCAGGGCAAGACGCGCGACGTGATGACGCTCGCGCATGAGCTGGGCCACGGCGTGCACCAGATCCTGGCCGGTGGGCAAGGTCACCTGCTGTCCGACACGCCGCTGACCCTGGCGGAGACCGCGTCGGTGTTCGGCGAGATGCTGACCTTCCGCGCCCTGCTCGACCGCGAGACGGACCCGAAGTGCCGCAAGATCATGCTGGCCTCCAAGGTCGAGGACATGCTGAACACGGTGGTCCGCCAGATCGCCTTCTTCGACTTCGAGCGCCGCGTCCATACCGAGCGCCGCGAGGGCGAACTGACGGCGGAGCGGCTGGGCGAGATCTGGATGGCGGTGCAGACCGAGAGCCTCGGCCCGGCGCTGCGCTTCGACGAGGGCTACCGGAACTACTGGTCCTACATCCCGCACTTCATCCACTCGCCCTTCTACGTCTACGCCTACGCGTTCGGCGACTGCCTCGTGAACTCGCTTTACGCGGTCTACCAGGAGTCGGAGACGGGCTTCGCGGAGAGGTATCTGGCGATGCTGTCGGCGGGCGGCACGCTGCGCCACCAGGAGCTTCTGGCCCCCTTCGGGCTGGACGCCAGCGATCCGGCCTTCTGGCAGAAGGGTCTGAACGTCATCCGCGGCTTTGTTGACGAGCTGGAAAATCAGTCCTGACCGGGTTTTCTTGACGAACGTCAAGAATCCCCAATCGGGGGATGGGTATGGTGGCCTCCAATGATCCCTTCGGAGAGCACCATGCCCACCCTCTCGATCCCCGCCTGGAGCCCGTCCCTGGAAGTCGGCAACGCCATCATCGACGCCGACCACAAGGAGACCATCGAGCTTCTGGCCGAAGCCGCCAAGGCGTCGGACGCCGACCTGCCCGCCCATTTCACCGCCTTCGCCCAGCACCTCCGCGACCATCTGGCCCGTGAGGAGGAGCTGATGCACCAGTATGGCTTCCCGCCGACCCCCATCCACGTCCACGAGCACAACCGCGTCCGTCTGGAGCTGGAAGGCATCGCCAAGCGCATGGCCGCGGGCAATCTGGCGCTCGTCCGCGGTTACCTGACCGAGGTCGTGCCGGAGTGGTTCATCAACCACAAGAACACCATGGACAGTGCCACCGCCGCCTGGATCCGCAGCCAGGGCGGCTGATCCACCGCCTCCCGCCGTCAAAGCCGCGCAGACACCGAATTGAGGGGTGGCTCCGTCCGGAAGAACACCGGAGGGAGCCCTTTCCCGGATGGCCTGAACATGGGCGCAACTTTACCCTTGTTGCGCTGATCCACTCCGGATATTCGCGAAAATTGCTGCTTTGACGTGGGAGGTGCTTGATGGGCGATTTCACGCTTCGCACCGCCGACCGGCGGGACGCGACCCTTTCCGAGGACGCCGTCAACGATCTTGCCGCCCGTCTGCGCGGCCCGCTGCTGACTCCGCAGTCGCCGGGCTATGACGAGGCCCGGACGATCTGGAACGCCATGATCGACCGCCGGCCCGGCCTGATCGCCCGCTGCGCCGGGGCCGCCGACGTCATGCAGGCGGTGCGCTTCGCGCGGGAGAACGGGCTGCTGGTTTCCGTGCGCGGCGGCGGTCACAACATCGCCGGCAATTCCCTGTGCGACGGCGGCCTGCTGATCGACCTCGGTGCCCTGCGCTTCGTCCATGTCGACCCGGTCAGCCGGACGGCGCGGGTGGCCCCCGGCGCTACGCTGGGCGACCTCGACCGGGAGACGCAGGCCTTCGGGCTGGCCGTGCCGGTCGGCATCAACTCCACCACCGGCATCGCCGGGCTGACGCTGGGCGGCGGGTTCGGCTGGCTGACCCGCAAATACGGTCTGACGGTGGACAATCTGCTGGGCGCCGACGTGGTCACCGCCGACGGGAAGTTCCTGCGCGCCAGCGCCGACGAGAACGCCGACCTCTTCTGGGCCATCCGCGGCGGCGGCGGCAACTTCGGCGTCGTCACCTCCTTCACTTTCCGCCTGCATCCCGTGGGACCGATGGTGTTCGCCGGGCTGGTCGTCCATCCCTTCGCCGGGGCCGGCGCCCTGATGCGCCGCTACCGCGACGCCACGGCGGCCCTGCCGGACGAGGCCACCGCCTGGATGGTGCTGCGCAAGGCGCCGCCCCTGCCCTTCCTGCCGCCGGAGGTGCACGGCAAGGAGGTGGTGGTCATGCCTGTCATCTGCGCCAGCGACGACGAGGCGGCGGCCCGCAAGGCGCTGGAACCGGTGCTGTCGCTGGGCACGCCCGTCGGGGAGCATGTCGGCCTCATGCCCTACGCGGCGTGGCAGGCGGCCTTCGACCCGCTCTTGGTGCCGGGCGCGCGGAACTACTGGAAATCGCAGAACTTCACGGGGCTGGAGGACGGGCTGATCGACATGCTGGTCGAGGAGGCCGGGAGACTGCCCTCCGACCAATGCGAGATCTTCGTCGGCCTGCTCGGCGCTGCGGCCAACCGCGTGCCGGCGGACGCCACCGCCTACCCGCACCGCGACGCCCTCTTCGTCATGAACGTGCACGCGCGCTGGAACACTCCGCCGGAGGACAGCGCCTGCATCCAATGGGCACGCGGCGTTTCTGACCAGGCCGCCCGCTACGCCACCGGCGGGGTCTACGTGAACTTCGTCACCGACGACGAGCAGCGCGTCCAGGCCGCCTACGGGCCGAACTACGAACGCCTGCGGGTGCTGAAGGCGAAATACGACCCGACCAACCTGTTCTGCGTGAACCAGAACATCGCGCCGGGCGAGTGAGTTCGGTAATCCTGCGGAACGGTGGCACCATCCCGCGCAAGCGGGTTACAGTGTCACCGATCCCCAGGAGAGCGAAATGGGCAAGATCGTCAGGCTCGAAATCGACGAAGCGCTGCACGCGACTCTGACCGAACGCGCCGCGATCAACGGGCGTTCGGTCGAGGAGGAGGTCGGCGCCATCCTGTCGCAGGCCGCACGCCCCGGCCGTGCGGCGCTCATTGAGTAACTCCAGCGGGAGCAGGACGAACTTGCCCGCAAATACGGTGTGCTTCCCGACAGCACGCCGCTGATCCGTGAATGGCGCGACCGGTGAGCGTGGTGGGCCAAGCGGTCGTCGTGGACGCCAGTGTCGCCGTGAAATGGATCATCAGGGAAGACGCAAGCTCAGACGCACTTGCGTTCCTTGCCCAGGAAAAGCCGCTGCTGGCACCCGATATTTTGCTCATAGAAGTGGCTGCAGCGCTGGCCAAGCGAGTCCACACGGGCACTTTGGAAAAGTCGGATGCCGATATGCTCTTGGGCCGCTTGCGAGGATTGGTCGCTCAACTCCCGCCGACGCTGACTCCGGCGGTGGATGTGGCGGAGCGTGCGCTCGACCTCAGCGGCACACTTCGGCATCCATTGGTCGATTGCCTCTGTCTGGCTCTCGCTCGGTCGAGGAACGCGGGACTGGTGACCGCTGACCGCAAATTGGCGGAAGCCGCCGCCCGAAGCGGGTTGACGGGTCTGGTCCGGATCGGCCCCGCCACCTGAGGCGACGCCAGGGGACTCGCCTTTCGGCCCCGCCGCACCCACCTATTCGGCATGCCGAACACGGATGAGAACAGGCTTGGCGGCCGGATCGCGCGGTATGCGCGGGTCGGGACCGCCGTAGGGGGCCTTGCGGCCCGTTTCGCCGGAGAACGGGTGCTGGGCATTCCCCTGGAGCGGGATCGCCACGCCGCCGAACTGCGCGCCGCGCTGGGCGGGCTGAAGGGACCGTTGATGAAGGTGGCGCAGCTGCTGTCCACCATCCCCGACGCCCTGCCCCGCGAGTATGTGCAGGAGCTGTCGCAGCTCCAGGCCGACGCCCCGTCGATGGGCTGGCCCTTCGTCAAGCGCCGCATGGCGAGCGAACTGGGGCCCGCCTGGCACAAACGCTTCCGGCACTTCGAACAGACCGCGGCGGCGGCGGCCTCGCTGGGGCAGGTGCACCGGGCCGTCGGGCTGGACGGGCAGACCCTCGCCTGCAAGCTCCAGTACCCTGACATGGCCTCCGCCGTCGAGGCGGACCTGCGCCAGCTCGGGCTGATCTTCGCCATCTTCGAACGCACCGACAGCGCCATCTCCACCAAGCAGATCCAGGCCGAAATCGGCGCCCGGCTGCGCGAGGAGCTGGATTACGAGCGCGAGGCCAAGCACGCCCGCCTCTACCGCGCCATGCTGGCCGACACCCCCGGCGTTCATGTGCCGGCGGTGGTGCCGGAGCTGTCCACCCGGCGCCTGCTGAGCCTGGAATGGGTGGAGGGCCGCAAGATCCTCGACTTCGTCAAGGACCAGCCGGACGCCCGCGACGCGCTGGCGATGAACATGTTCCGGGCTTGGTACGTGCCCTTCTACGGCTACGGGATCATCCACGGCGACCCGCATCTGGGGAACTACACGGTGCGCCCCGACCGGTCCATCAACCTGCTGGATTTCGGCTGCATCCGCGTCTTCCCGGCCCGCTTCGTGAAGGGGGTGATCGACCTCTACGACGCGCTGCAGACCGGCAACCAGGACAAGGCGGTGGAGGCCTACCGCACCTGGGGCTTCGGCAACCCGACCAAGGAGCTGGTGGACGTTCTGAACATCTGGGCGCGCTTCGTCTACGCCCCCATCATGGACGACCGCAGCCGCCGCATCGAGGAGACCAACTCCGGCCATTACGGCCGCGAGACCGCCGCCAAGGTCCATGCCGAGCTGCGCCGCGTCGGCGGGGTGGAGGTGCCGCGGGAGTTCGTCTTCATGGACCGCGCGGCCATCGGGCTGGGCTCCGTCTTCCTGCATCTCCAGGCCGAGGTGAACTGGTACCGGCTGTTCCAGGAAATGATCCAAGGCTTCGACGTGGATGTGCTGCACGCCCGCCAGACCGCCGCCCTGACCGCCCAGGGCCTCCCCCTGCCCGAATGATCCCAACCCGAGTAAGCGCCGACTCGTAATGCTTCCCCCGTCCCACCGCTTTGGTCTATACGAGCGGCTCCCATGAAGACCGCCGATTTCGACTTCGACCTTCCGCCGGACCGCATCGCCGAGCATCCGGCCAAGCCGCGTGACGCCGCCCGTCTGCTCGACGTGGCGGAGCGTCTGCACGACCGCACCGTGCGCGACCTGCCCGCCCTGCTGGAGCCGGGCGACCTGATGGTCGTCAACGACACCCGCGTCATCCCCGCCCGGCTGGACGGCCGGCGCGGCGAGGTGCGGGTGGAGATCACGCTCCACAAGCGCGAGGGCGAGCGGGAATGGGCGACCTTCGCCCGCCCCGGCAAGCGGCTGAAGCCCGGCGACGTGATCGCCATCGCCGAGGACTTCGCGGCGGAGGTCGTCGCCAAGGACGGGATGGAGGTGCGCCTGCGCTTCTCCAAGGGCGGGCCGGCGCTGATGGAGGCGCTGCACCGCCACGGCCGGATGCCCCTGCCCCCCTATATCCGGCGCGAGGCGGACGAGCAGGACGCGGCGGACTACCAGACCGTCTTCGCGGCACGGGAGGGCGCCGTCGCCGCCCCCACCGCCGGGCTGCACTTCACGCCGGAGCTTCTGGCGGCGCTCGACGCGCGCGGCATCCGCCGCGTGCCGGTGACGCTGCATGTCGGAGCCGGGACCTTCCTGCCGGTCAAGGTGGACGACATCGCCGAGCACCGCATGCACAGCGAGTGGGGCGAGGTCTCCCCCGAAACTGCCGACGCCATCAACGCCACCCGCGCGGCGGGCGGGCGGATCGTGTCGGTCGGCACCACCGCGCTGCGCATCCTGGAGACGGCAGGGCTGGACGACCGCAGCATCCGGGCCTTCAGCGGCGACACCGACATCTTCATCACCCCCGGCTACCGCTTCAAGATCGTGGACCTGCTGTTGACCAACTTCCATCTGCCCCGCTCCACCCTGTTCATGCTGGTCTGCGCCTTCGCGGGCATGGACACGATGAAGGCGGCCTACGCGCACGCCATCGGCCAGAACTATCGTTTCTTCAGCTACGGCGACGCGTCGCTGCTCCGGAGGGTGTGATGACCGGGATCGGGTTCGAGCTTCTGAAGACCGACGGGCGCGCCCGGCGCGGCCGGGTCTCCACCGCGCACGGCGTCATCAACACCCCGGCCTTCATGCCCGTGGGCACCGCCGCCACCGTCAAGGCGATGACCAGCGACGCCGTGAAGTCCACCGGCGCGGAAATCCTGCTGGGCAACACCTACCACCTGATGCTGCGCCCCACGGCGGAGCGCGTCGGGCAGTTGGGCGGGCTGCACCGCTTCATGAACTGGGACAAGCCGATCCTGACGGACAGCGGCGGTTTCCAGGTGATGTCCCTGTCGGACCTGCGCACCATGACCGAGGAGGGGGTGACCTTCAAATCCCACCTCGACGGCAGCAAGCACCATCTGACGCCGGAGCGCTCCATCCAGATCCAGCATCTGCTGGACAGCAACATCACCATGTGCCTGGACGAGTGCACCCCCTTCCCGGCGACGGAGGCCCAGGCGGCTTCGTCCATGCGCCTGTCGATGCGCTGGGCGAAGCGCAGCAAGGACGCCTTCGTCGAGCGGCCCGGCTACGGCCTGTTCGGCATCGTGCAGGGCGGTGTCTACGCGGACCTGCGGGCGGAGAGCGTGGCGGCCCTGACCGAGGTCGGCTTCGATGGCTACGCCATCGGCGGGCTGGCCGTGGGCGAGGGCCAGGAGACGATGTTCACCGTGCTCGACTTCACCGAGCCGCTGATGGTCACGGACCGTCCGCGCTACCTGATGGGCGTGGGCCGTCCCAGCGACCTGATCGGCGCGGTGCGGCGCGGAGTCGACATGTTCGACTGCGTGATGCCCACCCGCTCGGGCCGCACGGGGCAGGCCTTCGTGCGGCGCGGCACCATCAACATCCGCAACGCCCGCCACGCCCACGACGAGCGTCCGCTGGACGAGGAGTGCGGCTGCCCCGCTTGCATGAATCACAGCCGTGCTTATCTGCATCACCTGTTCAAGGCGGGCGAGATGCTGGGGCCGATGCTGCTGACCTGGCACAACCTGCATTACTACCAGGACCTGATGGCCGAGCTTCGGCAGGCCATCGAGGATGGCCGGTTCGAGGAGGTCGCGAGCGCGCTGGAAGCCCGCCTGAACGAAGGCGACGTCCCGGCCACCGAGGACCCGCTGGCCTCCCTGAAGGCCAAGCCGGCCAAGCCGGCCAAGCCCGCGAAGAAGGAATCCGCCGATGTCTGAGAATATCTATTCTGGCCTGACGCAGCTCGGCGGCGCCACCGTCCAGCCGAAGACGCCGGAAGAGGCGGTGCTGGAGCGCGTGCCGAACCCGAACCCCGGTGAGAACTACGTCGTGCGCTTCACCGCGCCGGAGTTCACCTCGCTCTGCCCGATCACCGGCCAGCCGGACTTCGCCCATCTGGTGATCGACTACGTGCCGGGCGAGTGGCTGGTCGAATCCAAGTCGCTCAAGCTGTTCCTGACCAGCTTCCGCAACCACGGCGCCTTCCACGAGGCCTGCACCGTCGGCATCGGCAAGCGTCTGGTCGACGAGCTGAAGCCGGTGTGGCTGCGCATCGGCGGCTACTGGTACCCGCGCGGCGGCATCCCCATCGATGTGTTCTATGCCACCAGCGAGCCGCCGAAGGGCGTGTGGATTCCGTCGCAGGACGTCCAGACCTACCGCGGCCGCGGCTGATCCGGACCACCCCAAGCAAAAGCCCCCTCTCCCCGGAGGGGAGAGGGTTAAGCAGTTCAAAACCACCATGCCCGACCCAGACACCTCCACCCGTGAAGCCATCCGCGACCGCGCTCTGTCGCTGGGCTTCGACGCGGTCGGCTTCGCGCGGGCGGAGTTGGGCGAGGAGGCCAAGGCGCGGCTGGCGGAATTCCTGCGCCAGGGCCGGCACGGCGACATGGGCTGGATGGAGGACAAGGCCGACCGCCGCGTCCATCCCCAGGCCCTGTGGGCGGAGGCGCGCACCGTCATCGCGCTCGGCACCAGCTACGTCCCGGCGGAGGACCCACGCGCCCTGCTGGCGCATCCCGACCGCGGCATCGTGTCGGTCTATGCCAAGAACCGCGACTACCACGACCTCATCAAGGGCCGGCTGAAGACGCTGGGCCAGTGGATCGCCCACCGCTTCAAGGCGGAGTTGAAGGTCTTCGTCGACACCGCCCCGGTGATGGAGAAGCCGCTGGCCGAGAAGGCCGGGCTGGGCTGGCAGGGCAAGCACACCAACCTCGTGTCACGGTCCCACGGCTCCTGGCTGTTCCTCGGCGAGGTCTACACGACGCTGGAGCTTCCGCCGGACCCGCCGGGGGTGGACCGCTGCGGCCAGTGCCGGCGTTGCCTGGACGCCTGCCCCACCGCCGCTTTCCCCGCCCCCAACCAGCTGGACGCGCGGCGCTGCATCTCCTACCTGACCATCGAGCACAAGGGACCGATCCCGGAGGAACTGCGCCCCCTTATGGGCAACCGCATCTACGGCTGCGATGACTGTCTGGCCGCCTGCCCCTGGAACAAGTTTGCCCGGCGCTCGCGTGAGGCGGCCTTCCTGCCGCGGGCGGAGCTGACGGCGCCGCGGCTGGCCGATCTGGCGCAGCTGGACGACGCCGGCTTCCGGCAGGTCTTCAGCGGTTCGCCGATCAAGCGGATCGGGCGCGACCGTTTCGTGCGCAACGTGCTGGTGGCTCTGGGCAACAGCGGCGCTCCGCGCCATGCCGCCGTGGCCGAACGCCTTTTGGAGGACCCAAGCGAGGTGGTGCGGGACGCCGCGGGCTGGGCGCTGGCCCGGCTCAGGGCCGCCCAACCTCTTTAGCACCCTTCAGGCTGAGCCAGAGCAGGCCACCGGGCAGGGACGACAGGGTGACCGACAGCCCGATCATCAGCGACAGGGCCAGCGCGTCGGTGGCGCCGAGGCCGTAGAGCGCGAAGCCGGCGACGAAGGCCCCTTCCCGCACGCCCCAGCCGTTCAACGAGATGGGCAGTGCCGCCGCGAAGATCGTCATCGGAACCACGGCCAGCGCGTCCAGGACCCGGACGGGGATGCCCAGCGCCTGGGCGTAGGCGATCACCGCGAAAATGGTGCACAGATGCACCGCCGCGCTGTGCAGCAGCCCGACCAGCGCCGGCCGGCCGAACAAGGCACCGCGCAGCCGCGCCACCTGCGCCTGCGCCGCCCGGACCGGCGGGCGCAACAGGATGCCCGGCAGAGGAATACGGTCCACCTGGAGCCCCGCCAGAAGGCCGACGGCGAGCAGAACGACCGCCACCGGCCCGGCCCAGGCGACCGAGGGCGGCGCGGTGGCGACGAGATGCGGCAGGCCGAGGAACAGAAGCAGGATGCAGCCGACCAGCGCCAGCAGCCGGTCCAGCACCAGCGCCAGCACCACGGCAGAGGACGATGCCCCGCCCCGGTAGGTCAGCCAGCCGCGCACCACGTCGCCGCCCAACGCGCCCGGCAGCACCTGTCCGAAGAACAGGCCGGTGAACATCAGCCGCATCGCCAAGCCATGCGACACCCGTTCGCCCGCGGCCCACAGGGAGTCGCGCCAGCGCTCCGCAGCGCAGACCACCGACAGAAATTTGGCCAGGAAACCGGCGCCCAGCCAGACCGGGTCCGCTCCGGCAACGCGCGCCAGCAGCGCCGGCCAGTCCGCCTTGACACCCAGCACGCCCAGAACCGCCAGGGTCACCGCCAGCTTGGCAAGCAGCATCAGGCGCCCGCCCGGCTTTCCCTCGGGCAGGGTGACCGGTTCGGTGGGCATGGCGCTGGCGTCCTGGCTGCTCAAATCCTTCATGACTCCTGGAGAAAAGCCGGCCGGCACTCTACCGGTTCGGCGGAAGAGCGTCCATCGCCGCCAGCACACCCGCCACGTCCATGTCGGCGAAGGACGGCCGATGGTGAACGACCATGCGCGGTCCATTGGCCTGGATGGGGATGGAGGCGTCGCAGAAAAGTCCCAGAGTCGGGCAGCCGACGGCGGCGACCAGATGGGTGGGCCCGGTGTCGTTGCCGACCGCCCCCCAGGCCCGGCGGGCCAGCCCGGCGATCTCAGGCACGCTGGTGCGGCTGGTCAGGTCCACCGCCTGCGGGCAGGCGGCGATGATGACCCGCGCAAGATCGGCCTCGATCGCCGTGCCCAGAACGACCGGCGTGATTCCACGCGTCGCCAGCGCGCACGCCAGTTCGCCGTAGCGTTCGACCGGCCAGCGCTTTTCGGGCCGCCCGGGAGAGCAGCCGGGGATCAGCAGCGCATAGGGCGCGGCGATGCCGAACCCGCCGATGTCGGCATCGAGCCAGGACAGATCCGGCACCGCGTCCGGCACGATTCCGAAAGGGGCCAATTGCCGGATGTAGCGCTCGGTCGCCGGGACCTTGCGGCGGCCCGGATACTGGTCGCGGTGCGAGGCGCCCCACGCCGTGCCCGACCACTCCGGCCAGGGACCGGGGGCGAGCAGCCACCAGTAGCGGTCCGTGCGCCGTTGCGCCTGGAGATCGTAGATCCGGTCGAAGCGTCCGGCACGCAGCTGTCGGCGGACGCGCCGGTAGGCGCCGAACGAGCGCTCGCGCGGGTCCTCCAGCACCTCGTCGAACAGGCCGCTGAGGCGGGCGAGCGGCGCCAGGGACGGCAGGGTCAGCAGCGTCAGATGATCGGCGGCGTGGTGCCGCCGGATGGCCGAAAAGGCGGTCTGGGCGAGAATGAAGTCGCCGAAGGCCCCCAGCTTGATGACCAGGACGCGGCGGGATTCGGTGCCGCTGTCCACGGTTACTCTCCCCCCGCCGGGGTGCGGGCGGCCAACCGGAGCATCAAGCCGGCGGCCAGCATGCCGCCCATCCACCAAGCCTGCCAGATCCCGTAGGCCGTGCTCGCCATGGCAAGGCCGGACGCGAACAAGGCCAGCGCGAAAGGTTGCAGCCGCCGCTCCATCCGCCCCGTGCCGAACAGCAGAAGCAGCGTCACCGCCAAAGCCAGCGCGGCGCCGACGGCGCCAAGCTCCAACCAGACCTGCAGAAAGGCGTTGTGGGGATGCAGCGGCAGCAGGCTGTCGGTCAGCGTGCCGAAACGCGACACCGCCCCGTCCGGCTCCAGCGCGCGCGAGGCGTCGATGCCTTGCCCGAAGACGGGCGTCTCCAGCGCCCGGCTGGCCGCCATGCCCCAGATCTCCACCCGATGCTGGGCGGACCGAAACAGCCAGGGAGCCCCATCCAGGTTCAGCACGCGGTCGAACAGCAGAGCCAGCGGCAGCACGAAGGTGAAGGCCACCGCGAGGATCGCCGCCAACACCCCGCGAACCAGCCGCGGCGACCAGACGGCCAGCGCGAAGGCCACCCCGCCGGCGGCGATGCCCAGCATGGCCGACCGGCTGGTCAGCAGCAGGCAGGCGCCGGCGAAGATCGCCGGCAGCGCGACCGCCGCCCCGCGCCGGCCGGCCCGGTCGAGCGCCATCGCCGCCGGCCAGACCAGCAGGCAGAGCAGCACCGCGGTGCGCTTGGGAACGTTGGTCTCGGCGATCTCGGTCCCGGCCGGCACATGGTTCCACCAACGGTGCACTGGGAAATCCAGGGCGGCTTCCACCGCGAACAGCAGAACCCCGGCGAACACGCCGATCAGGAACAGACCGATCAGCCGCCGCGCCTCCACCCCCGGCAGCGAGGACAGCCACGCCCCACCGGCCAGGGCGCCGAACCCGATGTAGCCGATCTCCACCACCGTCAGGCCGGCGCGCGGCGACGGGCTCCACAGGATGGACAGCGAGGCCAGGGCCAGGAAGGCCAGAACCACCGCCGTGCCGGGCATCGCCCGTTGCAGCCGCCCCAGGGCGTCGCGGCGGGCCAGACCGGCCAACCCGATCAGGGCGATCAGGATGGCCCAGACCGGCAGCCCGCGCGGCGCGATTGAGGCCAGCGGGCCGAGCGCCACCGCCGCGACGCCGGCCAGACCGGCCAGCACCGCGTCGGGAATCCCCCGTGTGGAATCGCGCTGTGACAAGGGGAAGTCCATGAGATCTCGCGTCCGTGAGGCACGGCGCGGCTTAACAGATGCCCCGTGCGAAAGCAACGGGGACGGGCCGGGGGATTTTTCGGCCCCGCCCCCGCGATGGAGGACACGCCCCGTGGAGGACGGCTCAGGCGGTTCGCACCTTGTTGAGGAAGCCCTGCACCTCGGACCGCAGATGCTCGGCCTGCCGGGCCAGCGTGCGGCTGGCGCTCAGGACCGCGTCGGCGGCACCGCCGGTCTTGGTGGCGGCGTTGGTCACCTCGGCGATGTGATGCATCACCTCCTGCGTGCCCTCGGCGGCCTGGTTGACGTTCTGGGCGATCTCACGGGTGGCGAGACCCTGCTGCTCCATGGCGCGGGCGATCTCGGTGACCGTGCTGCTGATGGTGCCGACCGCGTCGGAAATGGTGCGGATGGCGCCCACCGCCCCACCCGTCGCCGCCTGCATCTGCGCCACCTGGCTGGAGATCTCCTCGGTCGCCTTGGCGGTCTGGCCGGCGAGGTTCTTGACCTCCGTCGCCACCACGGCGAAGCCCTTGCCGGCCTCCCCGGCCCGTGCCGCCTCGATGGTCGCGTTCAGGGCCAGCAGGTTGGTCTGCTCGGCGATCTCGCCGATCAGATCCACCACCTGCCCGATGCGCTGCGCCGCTTCGGCCAGCCCCTCGACGATGCCGTTGGTCTCGGTCGCCTTGGCCGCCGCGCCGACCGCCACCTGCGAACTGCTGTTGAGCTGGCGGGAAATCTCGGCGATGGAGGAGGAGAGTTCCTCCGCCGCCGCCGCGACGGTCTGCACGTTGCTCGACGCCTGTTCCGACGCCGCGGCGACGGCGCTCGACTTGGCGGTGGTCAGGGCGGCGTCCGACGACATCTCCTGCGCGTCGCGGCCCAGATTGCCGGCGGACTCGGTCAGCGACAGGACGACGCCCGACACCGCCTGCTCGAAGCCGTTGGCGAACTCGTTCATGGTGCGGCGGCGGTCGGCGTCGATCTGCCGGCGCATCTCCTCCCGCTCGCCCTCCATGCGTTGCATCTCCAGGGCGTTCTCCTTGAAGACGCTGAGCGCGTCGGCCATGGCACGCAGCTCGTCCTTGCGGTCGCCGCCGGGGATGTCCACCGTCAGATCGCCTTCGGCCAACCGCCCCATCGCCTTGGTCATGGCGTGCATCGGGTGGGTGATGGCGCGGTCGATGATCCAGGCCATGACCATGCCGAGCGCCAGCGCCACGGCGGCGCCGATGATGATGATCAGCTCCGCCCCGCTCCGCCCGTTCTCACGGTCGTCGCGCTGGATGGAGACAAGACGGGCCACCTGCTCGCTGACGTCGCCGGCCGCCTTGGCCATGGTCTTGGAGGCGGCGCGCTGGTTCTCGCTGGTGGTGACGAGGGCGGCGAACTCCCCGTCGAAGGCCTGGGCCGCCTCGGTGATGGCGGCGATCAACGCGCGCCCTTCCGAATCGACGAGCACGGCTCCCGCCTGGGTCGCGAGGGCCAGCGTCTCCTTGACCGCGCCATGCACCCGGGCGCGGGCATCCTCCCCGTTCATCAGGATGAAGTCGCGCTGCCCCAGCATCGCGGACTGCGCGCCCTGGATCAGGCGCATGGCGATGCCGCGCAGCTGGACGGCCTCGTTCACCTCGCTCTGGGCGAAATTCGCGGCCTCCTGGAGCGCGCTGGAGACCATCGCCTGGTTCTCCTGCATCTCGTGGGCGAGGTTCTGGATCTCGTGGGCGTGGCGATCCAGCGCCTGGATGCGGCCGCTGGCCGGCTCGCCGGCGCCCTCGCCGCGGGCTTGATCGAACACCATCCGGTAGGCGCCGGCGATGGTGACGATCCGCTGGGCCAGTTCCTCGTCGTTGGTGCCGACGAGATCCTTCTCGATGGCCTCGGCGTTGGCCAGGAGCGCCGCGATGGCCTCCCCGGCGGCGGCCATCGTGGCCGGGTTGCGGGTGTGCGCGAAGTCGGACTGAAGGCGCCGCGCCTCCAGCACCATCTCGATCAGCCGGTCGGCGCGGTCGGAGGTGTCGCGGCTCTGCCGCACGGCGTGCTCCGCGTCCTTCAGGCTGATCATGTTCTGGTCGTAGCGGTCGGACTGCTGCTTGCCGATCTTTTCCGCGATCTCCCGCAGGGCCTGGGCACGGGTTTCCATGCTCTGGGTGCGGGCGCGCGCCTCCTTGTCCTGGGCCACGAAATTGGCGAAGGCGCTGCGATAGCCGGCGATGCCCGCCAGGATCTCGTCCACCAGCCGGACGCTGCCGGCGTCCTCCAGCGCGGACCGCGTGCCCTGCGCCTCGTCGCGCAGCCGGTCCAGCATACCGGGAACATTGTCGGCGGCCTTGGCGTCGCGCTCGGTGACGAAGCGGGCTTCCTCGATCCGCACGGTTTTCAATCGGGCGTCCAGCTCGGCGGTGTGCGCCGCCAGATCGACACGTCCGGCGTAGGTGCGCAGGCTGTTCCAACCAACGAACGCCACGGCAACCGTCATCAGTAGGACCGCCGCAAAACCGAGCGCAATCCGCGTTCCAATCGTCATGAAATCGGGCTCCCCCGGATCGTACGGCCTTTGTGTGTTGGCCGTCGTCATGCCTTTGTCGCTAAGGGATACATCAGAAAGGGTTAATTTCTGGTTTGATAAACTCTACTGGTAACACCGCTTCAGAACCGGTCCGGCATCCATGGCGTCGGTCCCGAGAAAAACAGCGCCGCCAACGCCACCGCGTCTTCCCCACCCCGCAAGAGACCAACCTGGCGGAGAGCGTGAGGCCCCTTATGCCCGCTGTAGAGGCTGGCGAGAGCGGCGATGGACAGCGACAGAACCGCCTCATCTGTCCTCCCACCCGCCTTTGGAGCGCTGTCCGGCCCCCTCGGCAGGGAGCGCACGGAGGCTGTCCCGCCGCACAGGCGCAACCGGAAGCAGCCGGAATTCTCCGGAATCAGCGCGTCTGACACGTCCAGCACCAGTTCGCCCGAAACTCCAGGTGGGTACCCCCGGCTTTCCAGAGCGCGCGGCAGGTCGAGAATGCGCAGCAACCAGTCGTCGCACGCGTCGACACGCACCCCACGCTCCGGCGCCAGCAAAACCAGCGCGTCGTCGGGTCCGCCGCGCCAGGACACGCGGTCGACCTGCGCCCGGTAGCCGGCCAGGAAGCTCTGCGCCAGCCGCACCGCCCGCGGGCTGAGAAGGCAGAGATCCGCAACAGTCAGTTTCCGATCGGCCGGCGGAACCACCGCGATGTACCCTTCCGGCCCGCCCGCACCACCCAAAGTGTAAACGTCGGACGGGGCGCCGTCCGGGCAGAGGGCGAAGCTCCACAACCCCTCATTGCGCTCCACCAGACCGTTTGTGGTGGTGAGCAGGGTGCGGCGTAGCGCCGCAAGGGGGCTGGCGTCGCTGGCGTCGGCGCGGCGAACCCATCCGTCAGTCGGCGGCGGCCCGGCGGACAAGGCAGCCGGCGGCGCGCTCCAGTCGAAAGACACCCCGCCCCGCCCGAAACCCAGGCGGGTGTAGACGGGAAGAGTCGCCGGGTAGAGCACCGACAGCGCGGCCCCTCCGGCCCGCGCCTCCTCCAGCAGACCGCGCATCAGCGCGGTGCCGTAGCCGCGCCCGCGCTCCGCCGGATCGACGGCGACCGCCGCCACGCCGCAGGACGGCACGGGGCGCCCGCCGAACCATTGGTCCATCGGCCAGACGGCGGCGCAGGCGACGAGCCGACCGGCGTGGCCCGTCTCCGGACCGGCGCGCAGGCCGCGCATCACGTCCGGACCGAACAGCTCCACCGACCGGTCGAAATACTCACGGGGAATACCGAAGCCCTGGCGGACCAGGGCCGCGGCGTCCGCCCGCTCCTCGGGCAGAAGGGGGCCGAAGCCCCCGGTCACAGCGGTCACGCCTTCGCCCCGTTCAGCGCGCGGGCCTGATCGCGCAGCACGTACTTCTGGATCTTGCCGGTCGAGGTCTTCGGCAGGGCGGTGAAGACGACGGTGCGCGGGCACTTGAAGTGGGCCAGATGCTCACGGCAATAGGCGATCACCTCCGCCTCGGTCAGCTGCTTGCCCTCCTTCACGGTGACGAAGGCGCAAGGCGTCTCGCCCCACTTCTCGTCCGGACGGGCGACCACGGCGGCCTCGACGATGTCCGGATGCTTGTAGAGCACCGATTCGACCTCGATGGTCGAGATGTTCTCGCCGCCGGAGATGATGATGTCCTTGGACCGGTCCTTCAGCTCGATGTAGCCGTCCGGATGCCAGACGCCGAGGTCGCCGGTGTGGAACCAGCCGCCGGAGAAGGCCTCCTGCGTGGCCCTTGGGTTCTTCAGATAGCCCTTCATGACGGTGTTGCCGCGCATGAAGATCTCGCCCATCGTCACGCCGTCCTTGCGGGTCGGCTGGAGCGTGTTGGGATCGGCGACCATCAGCCCTTCCAGCGTGGCGTAGTTCACGCCCTGTCGCGCCTTCAGCGCCGCGCGCTCCTCCAGCGGCAGGTCGTTCCAGTGCTCGTGCCAGGCGCAGATGGTGACCGGTCCGTAGACCTCGGTCAGGCCGTAGACATGGGTGACGTCGAAGCCCAGCCGCTCGATCTTTTCGATCACCGCGGCGGGCGGAGCGGCACCGGCGGTCATCATCTTCACGCCGGTCGGGATCTCCCGCTTCTGGTCCTCCGGCGCGTTGACGATCAGGCCCATGATGATGGGCGCGCCGCACATGTGGGTGACGCCGAGGTCGGCCAGCGCGTCGTAGATGCCCTTGGCGGTGATGGTGCGGACGCAGACGTTGGTGCCGGCCATGGCGGTGACCGTCCAGGGGAAGCACCAGCCGTTGCAGTGGAACATCGGCAGCGTCCACAGATAGACCGGGTGGTGCGGCATCGCCCAGGTCAGCACGTTGCCCATGGCGTTCAGGTAGGCGCCGCGGTGGTGGTAGACGACGCCCTTGGGGTTGCCGGTGGTGCCGCTGGTGTAGTTCAGCGCGATGGCCTGCCATTCGTCGGCCGGCATCGGCCACTCATAGGCCGGGTCGCCGGTTTCCAGGAACTGCTCGTAGGTCTGCTCCCCGATCAGTTCGCCGCCCTTGGCCTGCGGGTCGTCGATGTCGATGACGATGGGGCGGCGCTTCGGCTCCAGCATGTGGACGGCCTTGGAGATGACGCCGGAGAACTCCCGGTCGGTCAGCAGCACCTTCGCCTCGCCATGCTCCAGGATGAAGGCCAGCGCCTCGGCGTCCAGGCGGATGTTCAGGGCGTTGAGGACCGCGCCGGTCATCGGCACGCCGAAATGCGCCTCGAAGGATTCCGGCGTGTTGGGGGCCATCACCGCGACCGTGTCACCCAGCCCGATGCCGCGCTTCGCCAGCGCCGAGGCGAGGCGCACGCAGCGCTCGTAGGTTTCCGCCCAGGTGCGGCGGACCGGGCCGTGGATCACGGCGATGCGCTGCGGATAGACGGCGGCGGTGCGGCGCAGGAACGAGAGCGGCGACAGCGGCACCGTGTTGGCGGCGTTCTGGTCGAGGTCGGTCTCGTACGGGTTGTGCCGGGCGTCAGTCACGGGGGGCCTCCCTGATGCGTCTCTGTTCAAGAACTCGTTGGGAAGAGTCTTGCCAGAGAATCCAGAGGCTTGGAAGAGGGGTGGCCGGGCGATGCGCGGTCATGCCGCGCTGCGGCATCCTGCCCGCTTGACCGGCTCGGCCATCGGGCGGTCAGCCCTTGCGAACGGCTTCGACCCGCCCGCCGGTGATGGCGACGAGCTGCGCCGGGGTCAGGCGGAAGACGGCGTTGGGGGTGCCGGCGGCGGCCCAGATGGCGTCGAGGGCCATCAGGTCGGCGTCGATCAGGACGAGCGGCGGCACGGCGTGACCAATGGGCGGCACCCCGCCGATGGCGAAGCCGGTGGCCTCGCGGACGAAATCCGGATCGGCCCGTTCGATCTTCTCGCCGATCAGACGGCCCACCGCCTTCTCGTCCACCCGGTTGGCCCCGCTGGCCACCACCAGCACCGGACGGCCGCTGTCCTTCGCACGGAAAATCAAGGATTTGGCGATTTGCGCCACGGCGCAGCCGACGGCGTTCGCGGCGTCCTCCGACGTGCGGGTGCTGCCCTCATGCTCGACCACGCTGTGGCCGTGGCCGAAACCGTCCAGCAAGGCCTGCACCCGTTGGGCGGAGGGGCTGAGGGCCGCCATGACGCCTTACTTCGCCAGTTCGCGGGAGCGGTTCGCGGCGGCGGCGACGGCGCGGTCGAACAGCGGCTGCATCCCATCCCCGGCCATCAGCACGTCGAGGGCCGCCTGGGTCGTGCCGTTGGGGCTGGTCACCGCCTTGCGCAGGTCGGCGGCGGCGGTTGGGGACTGGTGAAGCAGCTCGCCCGCCCCCGCAACGGTGGCCCGCGCCAGACGCATGGCAAGCTCGGCGGGCAGCCCGGCGGCCTCGCCGGCCTTCGCCATCGCCTCGACCATCAGGAAGACGTAGGCCGGGCCGCTGCCCGAGACGGCGGTCACCGGGTCGAGAAGCGACTCGTCCTCCACCCAGGCCACGTCGCCGACCGCGCGCAGCAGCGACTCGCACAGCGTCTTCTGCGCCTCGGTCACCATCGGGTTGCCGACGGCGACGGTCATGCCGCGGCCGATGGCGGCGGGCGTGTTGGGCATCGAGCGGACGATGGCCGCCCCCTCTCCCAGCGCCGCTTCGAAGGAGGCGATGGTCTTGCCGGCGGCAACGGACAGGAACACCGTGCCCGGACGGACCAACGTCCGATAAGCCGGGAGGACCGAGTCCATCACCTGCGGCTTCACGGCCAGAACGACGACATCCGGCGCAAAGCCGGCGGGCAAGGCGTCCGGACCGCTCGCCAGGACGACGGCGGGGTTGCCGCGCAGCGACTCTGGCAGGCCGGACGGCTCGACCACGGCGACGCTGGACGCGATGCCGGCCTTCAGCCAGCCGTCGAGCATCGCGCCGCCCATCTTGCCGCAGCCGGCCAGAAGCAACGAGCAACCCTGCGTTCCACCCTGCGCCATGACGGTCACGCCTCCCCGGCGGTGTCGAGGATGGCGGCGGACACCGCCTCGGCCGCCGACTTGCCGCCCCAGATCACAAACTGGAAGGCGGGGTAGAAGCGCTCGCACTCCGACAGGGCGATCTCGACGAGGTCCTCGAGCTGCTCCACCGTCGCGCCGCGCGAGCCGCGCAGCAGCATGGTCTGGCGGAACATCGGGGTGTGCTCCTCGGCGCAAACGTCGAAATGGCCCAGCCACATGCGCGCGTTCACCTCAGCCAGCAGATCGTTGACGGAGGACCGGCGCGCCGCCGGAACCTTCATGTCGAACTGGCAGGAGAACTGCATCGCGCTGACGTCGGACTGCCAGACGAAGTAGAGCCGGTAATCGCACCAGCGCCCGCCGATCTCGACGATCAGCTCGTCCTCGCCGGCCCGCTCGAAGGGCCATTCGTTGGCGGTGACGATCTCCTCGACGATGTCCAGGGGATTGTGCGCGGATGAGGGGGTGTCGACGGCAACAGCCGACATGTCGGCGTCCTCCTGTAAAGGCGCGGTGGACGGAACCGCCCCGGTGCCGGTCCGCCTTCGCGCAAGAAGGGGAAGCCCCGAGATGTTGTGGCTGGCAGACGGATGAATACCACCGAATGCACCGTGCCAAAAGGGTTTGGCCGGCGCAACTGGTTTTCGGCGGTGCATCCGTGAAGGATTGGTGTCGTGGCGGGGACCGGATCAGACCGGTCCGACGCCTCCTCCGGCGATGGGACCGACCGCGGGGGGAGAAGCGCCCGCTTCCGGCTTCGGCTCGCGCGCGGCCTTGAGGGCCGCGACCGTGGCCTCCAGCGCGGCGAGCCGCTCGGCCATGGCCTCCTGCTCCTCGCGGGCCTTGGCGGCCATGGCGCGGACGGCCTCGTGCTCTTCGCGGCTCACCACGTCCATGCGCGACAGGACGCGCTCGAACTGCTGGCGCATCTGCGCCTCAGCTTCCTCACGCAGGGACGACAGCGCGCCGAGCGCACCGCCCGCAACGCGGGCCAGATCGTCCAGAATCTTATTGTCCACCTGCATCGACTCAAAATCCGCTTCTTGTCTGCCGCATTATGGGACCCGCCCCACGGAACTTCAACGGGCTTGGACGCAATGCGTCACGGGGCTTGGACGCAATGCGTCACGCGCGCCCCACCCTCAACGCCGCAATCCGTCGATCAGCCCCTTCAACAGCGCGTCCGGCTTCGGCGCGTTCCCGCCACCGGGAATCGGCAGATCCTTCGGCACCACCTTGTTCAGCAGCCCCTCGGCAGCGCGGCGGGCGAAATACTCCTGCACCTCCTGCATCTCGAAGGAACGGGTGGGCTTGTCGAGCGCGCCGGTCATGCGCACGGTCAGCGGCGGCAACGACTGGTCGGACTGCACGGTCAGGCGGACGCGCATGTCGATGGTCTGCGCCGGCAGATTGACCTGCCCCGCCGCCACCGCCTCACCCAGTTCGGAGGTCAGGCGCGTGTCCTCCGTGCGCGCCACGCCCTTGTCGATGGCGAAGCTGCCATCCAGCCGGGCGAAGCGGGTCTCCCCGCCCTGAAGTCCGCCCATCACCGCGCCCAGCAGCTCCTGCGGTCGCTCCAGCTTGGTCAGCCGGTCGCGCAGGGCGCCCAGGTCGAAGCCGCGCAGCAGGCCGTCGCGGGCGCTGATACGGCCCTGGCCGGCCAGAGCCTTCAACATGGCGTCGCCGCCGGCCCCGCTGGTCGTCAGATTGGCCTCGGCGTCCAGCACACCCCCGGTGATCTCCAGCGCTCCGCCACCCAGACCGCCGCCCACCGCCTCGGCCAGCTTGGCCTTGGACAGGGTGACGGTGGCCTCGGCGGACGGCGTCTGGTTGCCCGGCGCGGCGAGCCGGCCGGTGGCGCCGAGTTGGCCGCCCATCAGGCCGCCGTCGAACCGCTCCACCGTCAGCACGCCGTTCGTCACGGTGGCGCGCAAGGCCGGCTTCTCGATCCGCGTAGCGCCTTTGACGAGCGCGGAGGAGGTCAGCGCGAAGCGCCCGTCGAAGCGGCGCAGCCAGCCGAAATCCGCCGTGCCGGCGGCGGGCGCGCCCGGTGAAGCCTCGGCCGCCGGGGAGGAGGCGCCCGCGGGACGGGAGGCCGCCGCGGGGAGCGCCGCCAGCCGGTCCAGCTCCAGGTCACCGGTCTGCAGGTCGGCCTCCACCCGCGGCTTGCTCCCGTTCAGGTCTGCGCTCGCCTTGCCCTTGACGGCGACGCCGGCCAGCACGCCCTGGATGTTGCCGAGCGTGAAGGCCTTCCGCGTCCCCGCCAGCTCTGTATAAAGGTCCATCGGGCCGTAGGAGCCCGACACGGCATCATCGGCGAACAGGCTGGCCAGCCGGGCCAGTTCCGGATGCTTGGCGCGCAGCTTGAGGTCGGCGGAGGGGTCCTTCTCGACGTTCGACAGCGTGCCGCCCGCCTCCAGAGTGGCTTCGGCCGCATCGATGCCCAGCTCGACCGCAAGACGCTCGGCGTCGCCCGACAGGCGGGCCTGCGCCTTCACCGCACCCAGCCGCTCCGGCGCGGGGGCGCCTTCCGGCCAGGGAACCGCGCGCGCCACCCCTTCCAGGCTGGGAGCCTCGGCGTTCAGCGCCAGATGCGCGCCGCGCAGCGGCTCCAGCCCGGCGATCTGCCCGTCCAGGCGGAGCTTCACCCCGGCGGCGTCCTGCACCGTCGCTTCCTTGATCGACAGGGCACCGCCCGCAGCGGTGGCGTCCAGCCGCAGCCCCTGCACCGGCGTGTTGCGCACGGTCAATTGCCCGACCGAGAGTTCCAGGTTCGCGTCCACGCCGGCCAGCAGCGGGGCCGGGGCCACCGCCGACCCCCCGGAGGACCTCCCGTGGCGGCCGCCCGCCGGTGCGGCGGCTCCGTTGGCGGCGGGGGCGACTTGGGGCGCCGCGCCGCCGCCCGGAGGGGGCAGATAGGCGTCAAGATTCAGCCGGTCGAGGTCGAGCCGCGCCCCGAAGGCGGGCCGGCCACGGTCCACATAGGCGATGGCGCCGGTCAGGCGGCTGGCGTCCACCCGCAGATCCAGCCCGCTGACGTCCAGCCGTCCGGGCTTCCCCTGCAGCTGCGCGGCGACGGACGCCCGGCGCAGGCGGTCCGCCGGCACGGCGTGGACGTCCACCCGCAGCCATTCCAGCAGGGCGCGCAGATTGTCGGCGTTCGCCTCCATCCGCAGATTGAGGTTCGGCTGGCCGTTGGCCGCCGCCAATTCCCCCGCCGCCACGATGTCGGATCCGCCGGGCAACAGCGCGCTGACGCGGTCGATGTTCAGCGTGCCGCCGGTCAGGCTGGCCTCAACCCGCCCCTGGCGGATCACGCCGCCGTTGTAGGTGATGCCGTCCACCGCCAGGTCGAGCTTGGCGTCCAGCGCGTCCGGCAGAGCGAATCCCCCCGGCTGGGCAGCGCCGCCGGTTGAGGCGCCCCCGGATGGAGCGTTGGGCGGCGCGTTCTTGACCGCATTTCCATTGCGGGCGGCGTCCGAGCCGCCGCCCGACCGCGCACGGTCCAGCCAGGCGTCGAGGTCGAGTCGGTTCAGGGCGAGGGTCAGCTCCGCCCGCGCCGGCGTGCCGCTGCGCAGGGTCGCCGTCCCGGTGGCGCGCGTGTCGCCGAGCTGCGCCTCCAGATTGGTGAAGCTCGCCGCGGTCGGGGACGCCTCGACCGCCGTGCGGATGCCGAAGGATTGGGCGAGCAGCGCGTTCGCCTTCCTGTCCTCGCCAGCCGCCGAACCGTTGCGGACCAGAGCCAGCACGCGGGACAGGTCGCTGCCTTCGGCGCGCAGGTCGCCCTGAGCGCGCGACCCGCCGCTGCCCGGCGGGTTGGTCACGATCCCGGCGAAGCGCAGCGTGGCGTCGGTGTCGGCCATCGACAGCGCCGCCCGGACTTGGACGGCGGCGCCGTCGATCAGGCGGCTGACGAACATCTCGCCGCGCAGCGGCACGCCGCGCGCCCGGAAACTGCCCTGCCCCTGGAACGGCCCGGTGAAGCTGCCGGCGACGATCCGCGCGTCGATCTGGTCGATCACCTCGGATTGACCGGTGCGGGTGTCGCGGTACTGGATGGTGCCGTTCTGCACCGTCACCTGATCGAAGCTGACCGCCGAGGCCAGCCCGTCGCCGGACGCGCTCCGCTCGGTGCCGGTCGAACGCCCGGCGCCGGACAGATCCCAGTTGAAGCGCCCGTCGGGCAGCGTTTCGAACAGGAAGGTGGGATCGATCAGGCGGATGCTCTGCACCTGGATGTGGCCGCTGAGCAGCGGGCCGAGCGCCACGCGGACGTCCAGCTCCTTCAGGCGGGCCATGTCCTGCTCCGACCCGCCGGGCGCGTTGGCCAGACGCGCGTCGCGCACCGTCAGCGCCGGGGCGGGCAGCAGCGACAGGCCGATGTCGCCCCTCAGCTCCACCTCGCGCCCCGTGGCGGCGGAGACCCGCTCCGCGATCTGGGCCTTGTAGGCGTTCCAATCGACGACGCTGGGCACGACCAGCACCGCGGCCACCAGCAGACCGACGAGTATCAGAGCAGCGATCAGGAATCTCTTCACCGGTTGACCCGCCTTCCCCACCGTTCGGCTGTTGAGTCGCCGTGTTTCCGCCACAAGCCGCGAGAACCGCTGGCGCCCGCTCCGGTCTTCCGGGTGGCACGGGGTTTCGCTAAACTATCGTCCCGAAAGAGAACAAGCAATTTGGGCATTCCAACGGCCGAGTTGATCAAAGGACGAAATGCCCCGCCCTCCGGAGATGCGCCCATGGCCGATGTCGTGAACCTGAACCGCTTCCGGAAGATGCGCCAGAAGGAAGAGCGCGAAAAAACCGCCGACGAGAACCGGGTCCGCTTCGGCCGCACCAAGGCCGAGAAGCTGCGCGACCGCCAGGAGGCCGAGCGCCGCAGGGCGGATCTCGACGGGAAGAGGGTCGAGGGCAAGGCGGTTGATGGCCGGAAGGTTGATGGCAACACGGTTGACGAGTGACGGCCAAGCCCGTGCTTTGGTATCGCTTTTGTGACAATTCGGTACTCTAACAATTCGTCCATAAGACAATCTGGATCGCTGCGGACCGCTTTGCTACAGTTCCCCTCACGAGAGGCGCAATGGGCAAAGGGGAGGACCATCATCATGGTCGACATGTCGTCTCACCGCGGTGCGTCCCAATTCCATCGGCCGGTCCGGCGCAAGGAACCCTCCGAATTCCACAAGCCGGCACCCTATCTTCCGCGAATCCGCAGAGTCGACGTCGACCGCCCCTGGGTATGGCTGAGCGCCGCTTGGCGCGACATGTGCGCCAGCCCCATGATCAGCGCCGCCTACGGCCTGCTGGCGGTCCTGTCCAGCCTCGCGCTGGTGGCGGTGCTGTCGATGCAGGACATGCAGTATCTGGTTCTGCCGATGGCGGCCGGCTTCATGCTGCTGGGGCCGGTGTTCGCCGTCGGGCTTTACGAGACCAGCCGCCTGCTGGAGCGTGGGGAAACGCCGACCCTGATGAAGGTCGCCGGTGCCTACCGCCGCAACGGCGTGCAGATCGCCGGGATCGGGCTGGCGCTGATGCTGGCGATGCTGGCCTGGATCCGCATCGCCTTCCTGTTGTTCGCGCTGTTCTTCGCGACCGAGCCGCCGGCCTTCGACCAGCTCGTCGACCGCATCTTCTTCTCGGCGCAGACGATCCCGTTCCTGCTGACCGGCACCATCGTCGGCGGCGTCATCGCCACGGCGGTCTTCGCCATCAGCGTGGTGTCGATCCCGATGCTGCTGGACCGCGAGACCGACAGCTTCACCGCCATGGCGACCAGCGTCGCCGTGCTGCGCGAGAATCTTCGCACCATGGCCGGCTGGGCCTTCCTGATCGTTCTGTTCACGGCGGCAGGGATGGTCACCGGTTTCCTCGGCCTGGCGCTGGCGCTGCCGCTGATCGGCCACGCCTCCTGGCACTGCTACCGCGATCTGGTCGGCGCGGATTGAGATTTCATGGCCTTAAACCCCTCTCCCGTCCCGGGAGAGGGTGGCCCGAAGGGCCGGGTGAGGGTAAGGCCAGGATCATATGACAGCCCGTTGCCGGCACCCTCACCCTTCCCGCGCGGTGCGCGGGCCCCTTCCCTCTCCCGGGGCGGGAGAGGGAAAATCATCATTCCCCCTCCTCAGGACGGCTTTTTGAAGAAGGCTTCGGCGGCGTTCTTCTGCGCCTCCTTGGCGGCGATGGCCGCGCGGGCGCGGGCGATCTCGGCCTCCAGCCCGGCGATGTAGTCATTCAGCTCGGCCACGCCCAGCGCGGTCAGATCCTTCAGCGCCGGCTTGGCCTTGCGTGGCTCCAGATCGTCGATGTCCATAGGGCTTCTCCTCCCGCATCCGCGCATCCCTGCCCCGCGCCGTCCGCTTCCCGCCCGTCGGAAAGGCCGGCGGGGCGTGCTTGTCAGCGCCGGTGCGGAATTCTAACTTTGGACGCCTGCGGACACAAACGGCCCGGCCGCCTGGATTGGAGACGACCGGATCGGCGCCGGATCGGCGGACGCCGCGTCAACGAGGAATGGGGAAGACACCATGGGCATCGCCCTGCCGGACAGCATGACCTGCGTGGAGATTTCGCAACCCGGCGGCCCGGAGGTCCTGCGCACCGTGCAGCGCCCCGCCCCCGTGCCCGGTCCCGGCGAGGTGCTGGTGGCGGTGGAGGCGGCGGGCGTCAACCGTCCGGACATGCTGCAGCGCCAGGGCCGCTACGACCCGCCGCCGGGCGCCTCCGACCTGCCCGGCCTGGAGATCGCCGGGCGCGTCGTCGCCATCGGCGAGGGCGTCACGGAGTGGGCCGCCGACGACGCGGTCTGCGCCCTGGTCGCCGGCGGCGGCTATGCCCAGTATTGCGTGGTCCCGGCCCCGCAGCTCCTGCCCGTGCCCAAGGGCTACGGCATGGTCGAGGCCGCTGCGGTCCCTGAGACCTTCTTCACCGTCTGGACCAACGTGTTCGAGCGCGGCGCGCTGAAACCCGGCGAAACCCTGCTGGTCCATGGCGGCTCCAGCGGCATCGGCACCACGGCCATCCAGCTCGCCAAGGCCTTCGGCTCACGAGTCTTCACCACCGCCGGCAGCGCCGAGAAGTGCCGCGCCTGCGAGGAGCTGGGCGCCGACCGCGCCATCGACTACAAGACCGAGGACTTCGCCGCCGTCATCCAGAAGGAGACCGGCGGGCGCGGCGTCGACGTGGTGCTGGACATGGTCGGCGGCGACTACATCGCCCGCGACATCGGCATCATGGCCCCGGACGGGCGGCACGTTTCCATCGCCTTCCTCCAGGGGCCAAAGGTCTCCATCAACATGTTCCCGGTGATGACCAAGCGCCTGACCCTCACCGGCTCCACGCTGCGCGCCCGCTCGGTCGAGGAGAAAGGCCGCATCGCCGCCGCCCTGCGTGAGAAGGTCTGGCCGCTTCTGGAAGGCGGTACGGTCAAGCCGGTGATCCACAAGGTTTTCACGCTGGAGCAGGCGGCCGAAGCGCACGCCCTGATGGAATCCAGCGCGCACATCGGCAAAATCGTCATGACGGTGGGGTGAACCCGCGGGGTGGCCGACCGCCACCGCGCACCGTTGGATTGCGAAGGGAATTCCGCTGCTTCACAGCCGGGAATTCCCTTTCAAGCATTTTTTTCGCTTCATTCTTGTTTGCGGACCGCGGGGTGGGCTTGCTAAAGCGCGCCAAGACGGTTAGCAGAGGGATCGGTGTCCGGGTTTTCCCGGCCGCCTGCCCGAGCACGCTTACATCGACCGGTTCCGGCCCTATATGGAGGGCGAAGCTCGGGACCATCCGGTTAAAGTATGGCCGATCGCGCCACCCGCCAGCGGGTGCGGTCGGGTTGGAGTTGTCAGGAGGGACGATGGCACTGCCCTTGATGCCGAAAGCGACGGCCGTCTGGCTGGTCGAGAACACATCCTTGACCTTCGAGCAGATCGCCGCCTTCTGCGGCCTGCATTCCCTGGAGGTCCAGGCCATCGCCGATGGCGAGGTGGCGGTCGGCATGGTCGGGCTGGACCCGGTGGCCAACGGTCAGTTGACCAAGGGCGAGATCGAACGCTGCGAGCGCAATCAGGATCTGCGCCTGAAGCTGCTGGTCCCCGACCTGCCGCTGCCGGCGGCCCGGTCCAAGGGGCCGCGCTACACCCCGATCACCAAGCGCGGCGACAAGCCGGACGCCATCGCCTGGCTGCTGAAGCACCATCCGGAGCTGTCGGACGCCCAGCTGTGCCGCCTGATCGGCACGACCAAGCCGACCATCGCGGCGGTGCGCGACCGCACGCACTGGAATGCCCCGAACATCAAGCCGCGCAACCCGGTGCTGCTCGGCCTGTGCACCCAGCGCGAGCTGGAGGAAGCCCTGGCACTGGCCGTCCGCCGCGGCGGCGTCCCTCTGTCGCAGGAGGAGCGCGAGGCCCAGGACGGCGAAGACGGCTACGGCGACGAGTCGCCCTATTCGGAGCAGGAAGAGGCGCGCTGACGCCGCTTTCCCGGCCCCTCTCCCCCGCGGGAGAGGGGCTTTTTGCTTTTGCGGCCCGGGGGCGGCCCGTCCCTCCGCCCCCGGTTTCCGGTCCGTGAAGACCGCGCTCTGGACGACACCCGGCCCGCGCGCTACTTCTTCGGCATGACTGCACCCTCCCGTCTTGTCGTCGGAATCAGCGGAGCCTCGGGCGTGATCCTGGGCATCCGGCTGCTGTCCGTGCTGCGCCGGATCGGCGTCGAATCGCACCTCGTCGTCAGCCGATCCGCCGAGGTCACCCTGGCCCATGAGACGGACATGAAGGTGTCGGAGCTGCGCGCTCTGGCCGGCGTGTCCTACGCCGCCGCCGACATCGGCGCGGCCATCGCCAGCGGCAGCTTCCGCGCCATGGGGATGATCGTCGCCCCCTGCTCCGTCCGCACGATGAGCGAGATCGCCACGGGCGTGACCTCCACCCTGCTGACCCGCGCCGCCGACGTCACGCTGAAGGAGCGGCGCCCGCTGGTGCTGATGGTGCGCGAGACGCCGCTGCATCTCGGGCATCTGCGCACCATGACCCAGCTGGCCGAGATGGGCGCGGTGATCGCCCCGCCGGTCCCCGCCTTCTACAGCCGCCCGCAGACCATCGACGATCTGGTGGACCACGCCGTGGGGCGGGCGCTCGACCTGTTCGGGCTGGACGCGGGCATCGTCCGCCGCTGGGGCGAGCCGGCGCCTGCGGAGGTTCTGGAAACATGACCCGGCCTGGGCTATACCGCATCCGCTAAATCCCGACCGTAGAGGGGTATCAGAACGATGCCACACACCCGCGACCAGGACGTTCCGATTCGTCAGCTTCTCGCCGGGATGAAAGGTTTCCGCGCCCGTTACTACGAGCGCCGGCCCGACAGCATGCGCCAGCTTGTCGAAGAGGGGCAGAAGCCGAAGATCCTGATGATCGGCTGCTCCGACAGCCGCGTCGATCCGGCGCTGCTGACCGAGGCCGAACCGGGCGAGATGTTCGTCGTCCGCAACGTCGCCAATCTCGTCCCGCCCTACCAGCCGGACGGCAGCTACCACGGCACCTCGGCGGCCATCGAGTACGCGGTGCGGGTGCTTCAGGTCAGCCACGTCATCGTGCTGGGCCACGCCCTGTGCGGCGGCATCCAGGGGCTGATCCGCCTGCGCAAGGGGGAGCCGGACCAGAACGACTTCGTGTCGCCCTGGGTGTCCATCGCCAGCGCGGCGCTCGATCCCTACATCCCGCCCGCACAGGGGGACACCGACGACGAGCGGCGCAAGGCCGAGTTCGAGCGGCTTCAGCAGAAGCCCGACGTGATCGAGCGCGCCGCCGTCCGCACGTCGGTGGACAATCTGATGACCTTCCCGTTCGTCCGCGAACGGGTGGAAGCGGGTACGCTGGAGCTGCACGGCTGGTGGTTCGACCTGGACAGCGGCGACCTGTGGGCCATCAACTCCCAGACCAAGATGTTCGAGCCGGTTGATTGAGGCCAAAGGGTGGGCGAAAGCTGCCCAGCGGAGGGTGATGAGCCGTTTCCGCTGGGAATTTTCTGCCCACCCCCTGTGTCCGCGGCCCGAACAAATCCCTCGTCCACCCCGGAGAGGATGTTTCGGCAGCGTCCCGTCTTCTGGCACGACGGTTGCAAATGCCTGATCGGCGCGTTCCGGCGGACGCGTGTCGACGGGAATGAGGCGGCCGGACCATGGGCATCACCACGATCTTCAACAATGGCGTTCTCGGGCTGACGGCGCAGAACCGCGCCCTGGGCACCATTTCGAACAACATCGCGAACGCCTCCACGTCCGGCTTCAAGGCGTCGGAAACCCAATTCTCCGACTTTGTGCTGGGCGACCGCACCGGCAACAAGGACCCCGGCAACGGTGTGCGCGCCTTCGAGCGGCTGGACCACACCGGCGGCACGGTCACCCAGACCGGCGTCACCACCAACGCGGCCATCGTCGGGAATGGCTTCTTCGTCGTCCAGGACATGGACCTCCAGGCCGGCACGACCGCGACGACCACCGAGACAAGCGAGGATACGGTCTTCCTGACGCGGTCGGGCGACTTCTCTCCCGACAAGGAAGGCCGTCTGGTGAACGGCGCCGGCAAGGCGCTGATGGGCTTCAAGCTCGACCCGGCCAGCAGCACCGGCTCGTTCGGCAGCCTGAGCAGCATGACGCCGGTCTCGCTGAGCGGGCTGCAGGACTACCGCGAAGCCTCGACCCAGGCGTCGCTGAATCTCAACCTGCCGCGCGACCAGGACCCGGTGACGGGCCAGATCACCACGGCGAACACCACCGGCGTCGTTCTGAACATGGTTGACAGGAACGGCGCCGACGGCGCGATGTCCCTGCGCTTCGTGAAGACCGGACAGGCGGAGGACGGCACGTCCACATGGCAGGTCTTCAACGCCGGCGTCATCGGCGCCGACGGCAACCCGGTGGGCAACGGCAACGTGAACGACCCGACCACTTGGCAATCGCTCGGCACGCTGAACTTCGCCCGCAACGGAACGCTGACCGGCGGCCCCAACGGTGCCCCGGTGACCCTGACGCTGAACCCCGGCGGCGACTTCGCCCAGACGACGCTGGATCTCGGTTCCTATGGGAAGATGAACAATTCCATCACCAGCATCGCGGACATGGATCTGGGCGTCGTCCAGGGCAACAACGGCATCCGGGCCGGCACCTATCAGGGGGCGGAACTGACCGCGGACGGCTTCGTCGCGGCGAACTTCCAGGGCGGAAAGCAGCGCTACATCTACCGCATCCCCGATGCGACGGTGGTCAACCCGACCGATCTGGAAAGCGTATCCGGAACCATGTTCCGGACCACGGCCAATTCGGGCGCCATCCGCCTGAACTCCTTCGGCAACCTGACCAACGAGACCGGCACCAGCGCGCCGAAGACCGTTGGGGCGTCGCTGAGCACGGCCAGCGTCGAGGGCTCCAACGTCAAGATCGAGGAGCAGTTCACCACGCTGATCCAGGCGCAGCGCACCTACTCCGCCGCCTCCAAGCTGGTGTCCACCGCCGACGAGATGACCCAGACGACGATCACCCTGAAATCCTAAAAGGCGACGTCGGAAGCGGCGACGCGAGGCTCATGGCCCGCAGCGCATCGGCGACCCGTCCGGCCACCTCCGCCCAATCGCCGACGCGCGTCTGGCGGAACAGGCGGGCGGTGGGGTACCAGGGGCTGTCGTCCCGCCCCAGCAGCCAGCGCCAGTCCGG
>NZ_JACCJY010000003.1 GCF_014596085.1 Azospirillum tabaci | reverse complement strand
CAGAACCTGACCACCAGCGGCCAGGGCCTGCGTCTGGACTACGCGCAGAACGACTGGACCGACCGCGCCGACATCGACAAGGCGGTCGCCAGCATCGACTACGCGAAGCAGACGCTGCGGTCGTCCTCGCAGACGCTGTCGACCAACCTGAACGTCATCACGACCCGTGAGAACTTCACCAAGGAGTTCAGCGACGTGCTGACGGAAGGCGCGAGCAAGCTGACGCTGGCCGACCAGAACGAGGAAGGCGCGAACCTGCTGATGCTGCAGACCCGTCAGCAGCTCGGCACCATCGCCCTCTCGCTGGCCAACCAGTCGCAGCAGTCGATCCTGCGTCTGTTCTAAGCCTGAGAGTTCGGGTAGGATCACGCCCGGCGGGCGGCGGCGCAAGCCGCCGCCCGTTTCATTTGGTGCGGCGCTTTCCGGCAAGCGCTTTCCGCTTCCGCGCGCCGCCGAGACAAGGACCGGGTCCGTTTCATGCCTCTGAAGTTCGTTCTCCGCCCCAATGAAAAGGTCATCATCAACGGTGCGGTCATCGGGGCCGGTGACCGTCCCGGCTCGTTCTTCCTCTACAACACCGCCAATTTCCTCCGCGGGCGTGAGGTGTTGAAGGAAGAGCAGATCGATTGCATCGAGAAGAAGCTCTACTTCGTCATCCAGCTTATCTACATTTTCCCCGAGGACTCGGTGCTCAACCTGCAGCGCTTCGCCTCGATACTGGGCGAGACGCGCGATGCTCGTCCTGATTGCCGCGATGACCTTGATGAGATTGAACGGCTCGTGGAAGCCCGCAATTATTACCGCGCGCTGAAAATCTGCCGGAAGATGTTCAAAGGCGGCTCCGAAGGGGCGGCGGAAAGCCCGGCGACCGATCCGGCGCCGTGATCGACACAGTCGTTGACGGGCGGGGCGGCCAATCCGCGGACGCGCTTTTGACCGACGCCATCGACCTTCACCGGGCGGGAAATCTGGATGAGGCGCTGCGGTTCTACCGCCGCATCCTAACCGCCGATCCGGCCCATACCGATGCCCGTCACCTGTCGGGCATCGCCGCCTATCAGGCTGGTCAGCCCGAGCAGGCCGCCGCGTGCTTCCAGGCGGCCCTGGCGATCGATCCATCCTTCGCTCCGGCCTACAACAGTCTGGGCAATGTTCTTGCCGACCGGAATCATCCGGAGGCTGCGGCCCGCGCCTACCGCCGTGCCATCGCGCTTCAGGATGGCTATGCCGAGGCGCTCGGCAATCTCGGTCTCCTCCTGCAAGCGCAAGAGCGGATCGGCGACGCCGTCGCGGCTTATGAGGAGGCGCTGCGCGCCGATCCCGGACGCACGGCGACCCGCTTCAATCTGGCGGTTCTTTATCGGCGCCTCGGCCGTCTCGACGAGGCCGCCCTGGCCTTCTACCGGGTCGTCCAGACGCAGCCGAACCATGCCGAGGCGTGGCGCAGCCTGGCGCTCGTGCTGCGCGTCCTGGATCATTCCGACGCGGAATTGTGCCTGCGCCGCGCCTTGTCCGACGATCCGACCGATCCCGAGGTGGCGCGGGACCTGGGAACGCTTCTGAACGAGCGTGGCGACTTCGCCGAGGCCGCGTTGGTTCTGGCCCCGGCGGTGGATGCCGACACCGGCCGCGACGCGCGCCTGCTCTTCCATTTGGGCAGCGCGCTTCAGGGGGGCGGGCGATTGGCGGAGGCGGTTGTCCGCTATCGGCAGGCTCTGTCCGCGGACCCTCTGCTGGCGGGAGCGTGGAACAATCTGGGCGTGGCGTTGCTCGACCGGGGCGACCATGCCGCTGCGGTGACCGCGTTGCGGACGTGCATCGCGTTGCGTCCCACCGATGCGGTGGCCTTCAACAACATGGGCACCGGCCTTGACGGCGTGGACCGGCCGGAGGAGGCCGCGCGCGTCTTCCAGCGTGCCCTGACCATTCAGCCGGACTATGGCAAGGCGCTGAACAATCTGGGCAATTCCCGCCGGGCGGGGCGCCGGGCGGAGGCCGCCGCGGCGCTGTACCGGCGGGCGCTGATCGTCCAGCCGGACTATCCCGACAGCTACACCAACCTCGGCAACGTTCTCAAGGATTGGGACGACTGGCAGGGCGCGCTGCGCCTGCACCGGCGCGCGGTGCGCCTGGCACCGCAGAGCGCCATTGCGCTGACCACCATGGGCCTTGCCCTGAATGTGCTGGGACGGAACGAGGAGGCGGAGGCCGCGCATCGGCGCTCCCTGTCCATCGACGCGGCGCATGCGGAAGCCTATGCCAACCTCGGCATGCTGCAATGGCAATCGACGCGCGTGGCGGAGGCGGAACGAACCCTGCGCCGCGCCCTGCGCATCGACCCGGCCCTGGCCGCGGCGCGGCTGAACTTCGCTCTGGTCAGCCTCGCGACAGGCAACCTGCGGGAGGGCTGGGAGGCCTACCAGGACCGGTTCAAAGCCAAGGAGCATCCGGAACGCACCATCGCGGCGCCGCTCTGGCGGGATGACGGATCGACCGTTCGCCGCCTTCTGGTCTGGCGCGAGCAAGGGGTGGGGGACGAGCTGATGTTCGCTTCCTGTTACCCCGCCCTTGCGGATCGCGTGGCGGAGGGCCGGATCGGTCAGGTCATACTGGAGTGCGACCGCCGGCTGGTCAGCCTGTTCGCCCGTTCCTTTCCCTGGGCCACCGTCCGGGCGGAAACCACCGCTGCCGACGGGGCGGAAACGCTGGACCCTGCGGACTGCGACGCCCACATCGCCGCGGGCGCTCTGCCGCGCCTTCTGCGTCCGGATATGGCGAGCTTTCCGTCCCGTCCCTGGCTGGTGCCCGACCCGGAACGCCTCATCGTGTGGCGGGAGCGGCTGGCCACCCTGGGGCCGGGCTTGAGGATCGGCATCGCTTGGCGCAGCCAGCTGATGACGACCGAACGAAAGGCCGCCTACGTCACCCTGGAGGCGTTCGCGCCCCTGTTCAGGGTCCCCGGAGTGGTTCTCGTCAACCTTCAATACGGCGACTGCGCGGCGGAGGTCGCCGCGGCGGAGGCGCGGTTCGGCGTGACCATCCACCGCTGGGCCGATCTGAATCTCAAGGATGATTTCGAGGGCGCGGCGGCCCTGACCGCCTCGCTCGATCTGGTCATCGCGCCCGCCGTATCCACGGGCGAACTGGCGGGAGCCCTGGGCGTGCCGGCTTGGCGCATCGGCGCCCGCGACTGGACGCAACTCGGCACCGGCGTTCGCCCCTGGTACCCGACGATGCGCCTGTTCCAGCCCCGTCCCGGCGAGCCGCTGGAGGCCGTCATGACCCGCATCGCTCAAACCCTGCGCGATCTGGCGCGGCCGGTCGAGGCCGCGCCTTGCCGTCAACCTCCAGCACCGGTGACACCCGTGGATGTCGCACCGTTGGTCACCGAGGCCATCGCCCGCTACCGCGCCGGGGCGCTTCACGAGGCGGAGGCCCACTGCCGGGCGGCGCTGGACAGCGTGCCGGAGCATCCGGTGGCCCTTCATCTCCTCGGAATTCTGCGGCTTCGGCAAGGCGACGCCGGAGACGCGGCGGCGGTCCTGGCCCTTGCGGTCAAGGCCGATCCCGGCAACGCCGCCGCGCACGCCGCCCTGGCCGACGCCTGCCAAGCGATGGGCCGGCACGACGCGGCGCTGGCAGCGCAACGCAACGCCATCCTGCTCTGTCCGGACGGAGCAGAGCACTGGCTCAACCGCACCGCCCTCCTGCGGGGGCGTGGCGAGACGGGCGAAGCGGAGGCCTGCGCGCGGCGCGCCCTGCGGATTCGCCCCGCGCTCGGCGTGGCGCACGCCCATCTGGGGCACCTGCTCGCCGAGCGCGAGGACCGTGCGGGAGCGGAGCGGAGCCACCGGCGAGCGCTCGCCTTGACGCCGTCGGAGGTCGACGCGCTGGTGAATCTCGGCGCTCTTCGGCTGAGGGCCGACCAGCCCGCCGAAGCGGAGCAGCTGCTGCGCCGTGCCACCGTGGTCGCACCGGACGACGCCGCCGCCTGGAGCCACCGGGGCAGCGCGCTCGACCGGCTCTGGCGCGTCGACGAGGCGTTCGCCTGTCACAGCCGGGCTGTCGACCGCGCGCCGACGATGGCGGAGGCTCAGGCGAATCTCGCCATGCACTGGGCGCGACGGCAGCGACCGGAGGAGGCCATTGCGGCCTATCGCCAAGCCATCCAGTCCAACCCGGCTCTGCCGACCGCTCATTACAATCTGTCGCTCCTTCTCCTGGAGCAGGGCGAGCTTCGCTCCGGGTGGGCGGAGCATGAATGGCGGTTCGACACCCCCCAGTTCCGCGACCAGAAGCGGCGCTTCGCGACAAGACCCTGGCGTGGCGAGAACATCGCGTCCTCCCGTCTGCTGGTCTGGCGTGAGCAGGGGGTGGGCGACGAGATCCTCTTCGCCTCCTGCTATCCCGATCTGCTGCGCCGCGCCGGGCATGTCGTGGTCGAATGCGACCGCCGTCTGGTGTCGCTCTTCGCGCGCTCCCTTCCCGGCGCGACAGTCCGTCCTCCGACCATCGAGCCGCGCGACGTGGACGTTCAGGTCGCTGCGGCGTCGCTGCCGCGGCTGCTGCGTTCCGACTTGAAGCGGTTCCCGGCCCAGCCCTGGCTGGTGCCCGATCCCGGACGCCTGGACCGCTGGCGGGGCCGGCTGGCCGCTTTGGGACCGGGGCTGAAGGTCGGCATCGCGTGGCGCAGCCAGATCATGGACGGGGAGCGCCGGGCCGCCTACGTCACGCTGGACGCCTTCGCGCCCCTGTTCGCTCTTCCAGGGGTGGTGTTCGTCAACCTGCAGTATGGGGAATGCGCGGCGGAGATCGCGGCGGCGGAGGCGCGGTTCGGCGTGACCATCCATCGCTGGGACGATCTGGACCTGAAGGACGATTTCGAGGGCGCGGCGGCGCTGACCGCCAATCTGGATCTGGTGCTGACGCCCGCCGTCTCCTCCGGTGAACTGGCCGGCGCCCTCGGCGTGCCGGTCTGGCGTTTCGGGCACCGCGACTGGACGCAGCTCGGCACCGGCGTTCGCCCCTGGTTCCCGACGATGCGCCTGTTCCAGCCGCGTCCCGGCGAGGGGCTCGAGGCCATCATGGGCCATATGGCGACCGCCCTGCGACGCCTCATGCCCACGCCTGACGACCCACCGACCGGCAGCATCCAGCGGGGGGGCCCGGATGATCTGGACGCCCTGCTGGAAGCCGCCGCCGCTCATCACCAGGACGGGAGGCTGGCCGAGGCGGCTCCGCTGTACGAGCGTGTGCTGAAGGCGCAGGCGGACCATCCGGTCGCCCTCCACCTGTCGGGATTGCTGGCGCACCAGTCCGGCGACTCCGGGGCGGCGGCAGGGCGCATCACCCGTGCCCTGGACGCGTTGCCCGGTTACTCGGCCGCCCAGTCGAGCCTGGGAACAGTTCTGCTGGCGCTTGGCCGTGCACCGGAGGCGGTGCGCCGGTTCCGGCTGGCGCTCGCCCTGCAACCGGCCGCCGCGGCGTTTCTGACCAATCTCGGCAATGGGCTGGAGGCGGCGCACGACCTGCCCGCCGCCGCCGAGGCCCACCGCCGGGCGACCCTGGCCGATCCGGCCCTGGCGGAAGCCCACGACAATTGGGGCGCTGTGCTGACCCGGATCGGTGCGTTGGAAGCGGCCGAGGGATGCCATCGCCACGCCCTGCGTTTGGCGCCGGACCGCGAGGGTGCTTGGCTGAACCTCGCGGTGGTGTTGCGCCGAGCGGGGCGGCTGAACGAAGCATGGTGGGCGCTGGCCCGTGCCTTGTCCCTGGCGCCGGCGCAGGGAGATGCGCTGGCCAATCTGGGGCGGCTGCTGCGTGACCGGGGCGAGGAGGCCGCGGCGGAGCGCTGGTGCCGCCGCGCCCTGGCGGTGGAACCGGGGCACCCGGCGGCGGCTTTCAACCTTGGTCTCCTGGACCTGGCCCGCGGCAGGCTGGAGACGGGCTGGGTCGGCTATGACGCCCGCTTCCGTGCCCGGGAGCTGTCCGGTGCCGCCCGCGCCGTACCCGTCCCCGCCTGGGAGGGGGAGGACCCGTCCGGCCTGCGCCTGCTGGTCTGGGCCGAACAGGGGATCGGTGACGAGATTATGTTCGCCGGTTGCCTGGACGAGCTGATCGCACGGGCCGCCGCCGTGGTGGTGGAGTGCGACCGGCGGCTGGTGCCGCTGTTCGCACGCTCCTTTCCCCGCGCGGACTGGCGTCCAGCACCGGCGGACCCGGAAGCGCCCTGCGCCGGAGTCGACCGCCACGCCGCAATGGGATCGTTGCCGCGCTGGCTGCGGCCCCGCTTCGACCGCTTTCCATCGCGCCCGTCCTTCCTGACCGCCGACCCGGAGCGGGCCGCCCACTGGCGGGAGCGGGTGGACGCGCTCGGCCCCGGCCTGAAGGTGGGGATTGCGTGGCGCAGCGGTCTGATGACGGCGGAGCGCCGCGGAGCCTACGCGCCGCTCGGCGCCTGGGCGCCGGTCTTCGCGCTGCCGGGGGTGGTCTTCGTCACCCTGCAGTACGGCGATTGCGCCGCAGAGATCGCCGAGGCGGAGCGGCGGTTCGGGGTGACCATCCACCGCTGGGACGATCTGGATCTCAAGGACGACCTGGACGGCGTGGCGGCCCTGATGACGGCGCTCGACCTCGTCATCACCCCGGCAAGTTCGGTGGGGGAAATGGCGGGGGCCCTGGGAGTGCCGGTCTGGCGGTTCGGGCCGCGGGGAGACTGGACGGCGCTCGGCACCGGCGTCCGGCCCTGGTTCCCAAGCATGGCGTTGATCCCCGCACCGCCGGGGGAGCCCGCATCCGGCGCCTTGCCGACGATCGCGCGCCGTTTGGCCAGACTTCGCGCCGCGGCTGTGCCGCACGCCGGCAACAGTTTATGAAGGTCGGGCGCACATCGTAAAGAAAGCCGGGAGCGAACCGTGCGCCGCCCCCGACTTTACGAATCGGATCGATCCGGAAGGGTGTTAATTCACCCTGTGACTGGTTCTGGCCAAGCGATCAATTTCTTCCTTGAGGTGCAGCTTCTCGAGCTTCATCCGCTTGATGGCACTTTCGTCAGGCCACGAACGCTTCTCCTCGTCGAGGATGGCGCGGTCGAGACGCAGGTGCTTTTCCTGCAGGGAAGATAGGCGAGCATCAGTGTGCATGGGCTGCTCTCCGTCAGATCGAACCGGCTCCTGCCAAGTCCGGCAGGCCGGAAACCATAGTGTTCACCCATCCGTGCCGCCAAACAACCCCAAACTTTTGTCCTAGTACTCCAAAGACGGGGAGTGACCGCCCCTTACGATAGGGAGTAGGACAATTCGCCGCATAGGCCTGCCTTCGGCCATTCGTTGCGGGATTATACCGAAAGGTCGAGTTTCCTTGCGTCCTCATACCTCGTCGGGGATAGGTTTCGGCGCCATCCGGGCCAGCATCCGGGTGATCCGATGGACCACGTCGGCGGAGGTCTCGCCGGGCTGAGGGGCGATCAGCCTTTGGGTGGGGAACCAGGGCCGTACCCCGCTGCCCATCCAGGTCCAGTCCCGGCCGCCCAGCCGCCAGACCGGCACACCCAAGGCGCCCGCCAACTCCCCGGCGGCGGTGGCGGGCAGGATGACGAGGTCGAGCGCCGCCATCAGGGCCGCCACCCCCTCCAGGTCGTTCTTGAGGTCCAGATCGTCCCAGCGATGGACGCGCCGCACGCCGTCCGGCTCGATGGAGGCCAGTTCGGCGGCGCAGTCACCGTACTGCAGGTTGACGACGCGGACGCCCGGCACCTCCAGCAGCGGCAGCCAGTCGGTGATGCGGGTGTAGGCGCCTTCGCGATGCGCCGTGATGATCTGGCTGCGCCAGCTGATGCCCACCTTCAGGCCGGGACCCAGTGCCTCCACCCGCTCCCGCCAGAAGGCGGCGCGCTCCGGGTCTGGGGTCAGGAAGGATGGGCGGGCCGGAAAGCGCTCCAGCCGGTCGCGCCGCAGGGCGGGCAGGGAGCCGGCGGCGATCTGCAGGTCGCAATCCGGCGGGTCGAACCGCTCCCGCCCGTCGGGCGTGACGGACTCCGCCCGCACCGTCGCCCAGGGGAAGGCACGGGCGTAGAGGGACACCAGACGCGGATCGCATTCCAGCACCACGGTTCCGCCGCTGTCCTTCAGGTCGCCGAAGACGGAGGCGAACAGGATTTCGTCGCCCAGCCCCTGCTCCGGCCAGACCAGCAGCCGGCGCCCGCGCAGGGGCTCGCCGTTCCAGATCGGCAGCGTGATGCGACGCGCCCGCTGAAGCTGGCGGGCGGAGAACCGCTGCCCATAGCCGGCCCAGCCGGTGACGAGATCGCCGTCGGCCAGGGCCAGAAGCCCGACGTTCCAGGCGGCGAGGGCCAGCCCGGGGGAGACTCGCAGGGCGCGGTCGAGGAAGTGCCGCGACAAGGCCGGGCGATCCTCAATCTTGGCGAGGGTGCCCAGGTTGTTGAGAGTGTCGGCGGAGTCCGGCCGCAAGGTCAGCGCACGCCGGTAATGGGCCGCGGCGGCGTTGAAGCATCCCTCCACCTCGCAGGCGTAGCCCAGATTGGTGTGGGCCGCCGGATTGGCCGGGGCGAGACGGATGGAGCGGCGGTGCCACCGCTTGGCCTCGTCCAACCGGTCAGGCCGGTTCATGCTCAGCCCCATGTGGGTCATCGCCTCGGGGAAGTCCGGGCGCAGCGCGAGGGCGCGGCGGAAGCTGGCGAGGGCTTGGTCCGGGCGGTCGAGGGACTGCTGGACGAGGCCCAAATGGTTCCAGGCCGTGGGGAAATCCGGATCGATCCGGAGCGCCGCTGTGATGTGTTCCTCCGCCTCGGCATGGTGGCCGGCCTGATGCTGGGTCAGCCCGAGAAGGTGGAGCGCGTCGCTGTGCCGTGGTTCCAGGTCGAGGACCGTGCGGTAGGACGCCATGGCGTCGCCCAGCCGTCCCGCCCGATGCAAGGCGATGGCGTCGTTCAGCAACGCTTCCGGATCGGCGGGGAAGGGCGCTGGCGGAGGGGGCGCGGCCAAGCGGACCGGGGCGGGTCGCATTGCGGCAAGGTGGCGCGCCATGTCCGACAGCACATGGTCGAAGGTTTCGCCTGGGCGCGGCTGGAACAGGCGCATCGTCGGGAACCAGGGGCGAACGCCGGTGCCGAGCTGCGTCCAGTCGCGGTGCCCGAAACGCCAGACCGGCACGCCGAGGGCGCCGGCCAGTTCACCGGAGGAGACGGCGGGCGTCAGCACCAGATCCAGATTGGCGGTCAGCGCCGCCGCGCCCTCGAAATCGTCCTTCAGGTCCAGATCGTCCCAGCGATGGATGGTCACGCCGAACCGCGCCTCCGCCGCCGCGATCTCCGCCGCGCAGTCGTCATACTGCAGATTGACGAAGATCACCCCCGTCAGCGCGAGCAGGGGTGCCCACTGGTCCAGCGTGGTGTAGGCGCCCTTGTGCTCGGGCGTGGCCAGTTGGCTGCGCCATCCGATACCGATCTTCAGGCCCGGCCCCAGCGCGTCCAGCCGCTCCCGCCACAGGGCGGTTCGGGCCGGGTCGGGCTTCAGCCAGGGGGCGAACTGATCGAAAGACGCGAGCGTTCCCCGCAACAGGCCGGGCAGGCTTCCCGCCGGCACCTGGAGGTCGGCATCCGGGGGAACCACCGTCTCCCGCCCTTCGGCGTCGAGTGTCTCGGCCCGCACCGTCGCGCGCGGGAAGGAACGGGCGAACAGGCCGACCAGCCGCGGGTCGGTCTCGATGGTCACCGGCCCGCCGCCCCAGGCGATCACATCGCCATAGCAGGAGGCGAACATGATCTCGTCCCCCACCCCCTGCTCCCGCCAGACCAGCAGACGGCGCCGGCGCAGCCCCTCGCCCCGCCACCGCGGCGCGTCGATCCGCCGCTCCGGCTGGACCCGGCCGGCGGCGAAGCGCCGCTCATGGCCTTCCCAACCACGCTCCAGCTGTCCGTGCAGAAGGGCGATGATGGCGAGACTGTCGCTGGCGGCGGCAAGGTCCGGGGCGCGGGCCAGCGCTTCCTCGTAGCAGGCTTCCGCCTTCGCGAACTGCCCCTGCGCCTGAAGCGCCTTGCCGAGATTGTGGATGGCTTCGACGGCCTGCGGATTCCGGCCGAGCGCCTCGCGGAAGCACTGCTCGGCCTGGGCGGGGCGTCCCAGCTTCAGGAGAACGCTGCCCAGATCGTTCAGCGTCACCGGATTGCCGGGCGCCCGCCTCAGTGCCTCATGATAGGCGATCTCCGCGCTCTCATAGGCGCCCTTGCGTTGCAGGACGGTGCCGAGATTGTGGTGGGCCTTCGGGTCGTCGGGCCGAAGCCGCAGCGCGGCGCGGGCTTGGTCCAGCGCCTCGTCCAGCCGCCCGGCGGCGCTCAGCGCGTCGCTGAGGTTGGTGTGGGCCTCGGCCATCGCCGGCATGAGCCGTGCGGCGCGGGCGAAGGCCTGCAAGGCATCGGCAAGGCGGTTCTGGGCGCGCAGCGCGTTGCCCAGATTGAACCAGGCCTTGGCGTAGCCCGGTTCAAGCTCCACCGCCGCGGTGAAGGCCAGCGCCGCCAGCCCGGGCAGCGCCTGGGCCTGGAAGGCGTTGCCCAGATTGTGGCGCGGCTGGGCCGACAGCGGGCTCAGCGCGGCGGCCATGCGGTGCGCCTCCGCCGCCTCGGCGTGACGGCCCAGCGCGGCGAGCGCGCTTCCCAAATTGTCGTGGTAGTCGGCGACGCCGCCGGCCTGCCGGATGGCCTCTTCGATCAGGTCCACGGCGGGGTCGGGATGCCCGGCCTGGAGCGCCAGCACGCCCAGCAGGTGCAGCGCGTCGGGGTGCCGCGGGTCCGCCTCCAGGACCGCGCGGTAGTCCCGTTCCGCATCGGCCAGCCGGCCCGCCCGATGGTGGGCGACGGCGCGGCCGAGGCGGGCGGCGACGTCATCGGGTGTCGTCGGCGAAGCCTGGTCGGGGGGCTGGTTCATGAGGTTCGCCTTTTCCGTCTGCCCGATCCGGCCCCGGGTTGCGGGGCCTTCCGCCGGTCTGTTGCCGGAAGGGAGTGCCATGTTCACCGGTTCCCGGTAAAGATGCTGTTAGCCCATGCCCCTTTCAGGAGCCGTTCCGTGTCCGAGCCGAGCGATCCGCCCCGTTCCCCGTCGCCGCGTCCGGGCCTGCTCGCCCGTGGCGTGGGGAGGCTGGGTGGTCTGGCCGCTCAGGCCATGCGCCTCTATGCGGAGGCCAACGCCCTGGCTTCGGACGGGCTGGCCGCGGAGGCGGAGGCCGCCTACCGCCGCACGCTGGCGCTGAACCCGCGCTTCGCGGAGGCGCACAACAACTTGGGCAACGTCCTGCGCGCCCTGGGCCGCGCGGAGGAGGCGGTTGCCGCTTACCGCGAGGCGCTGGCCTGCGGTCTCGACCATCCGCTGGTCCACTACAATCTGGCCTCGGCCCTGAAGGCGGCGGGCGATACGGCGCCGGCGGAACGGCATTTCCGTCGGGCGCTGGTCGAGGAACCGGCCTATGCGGAAGCCTTCAACAACCTCGCCAACCTGCTGCGCGACGGCGACCGGCTGACCGAGTCCGCCACCGCCTACCGCCGCGCGCTGGCGCTGCGGCCCGCCTGGGACGAGGCGCACGACAACCTGTCCGGCGCCCTCTACCTGCTTCACGAGGAGGGACGGCACGAGGAGGCGGCGTGGTTCGCCCGGCTGTGGCTGCGCGATCATCCCGACCATCCGATGGCCCGCCACATCGGCGCCGCCATCGCCGGCCTGGACGCCGGCGAACGGGCGTCCGACGCCTATGTCCGGCAGGTGTTCGACCTGTTCGCCGGGGAGTTCGACGACAAGCTGCTGGGCGAACTGGGCTACCGCGCCCCGACGCTGCTCGCCGAGGCGCTGGCCGACGCCGGGATCGCGGCGGACGGGACGCTGGACGTGCTGGACGCCGGTTGCGGCACCGGCCTGTGCGGTCCCTTCCTGCGTGGCCCGGCCCGCCGTCTGGTCGGGGTGGACCTGTCGCCGGGCATGCTGGAGCGCGCCGCCGCCCGCGGCCTGTACGACGCATTGGAGGAGGCGGAACTCGGCGCTTTCCTGGCGGAGCGCCCGGCGGCCTTCGACCTGATCGTGGCCGCTGACGTGCTGTGCTACTTCGGCGCGCTGGACGGGGTGCTGGCTCGGGCCGCCGCGGCGCTGCGTCCCGGTGGGCGGCTGGCCTTCACGGTGGAGCGGCTGGAGGAGGGCGGGGCGCCCTGGCGGGTCAGCCCGCACGGCCGCTACGCCCATACGGAGGGCCATGTGCGGGACGCTCTGAGCGCCGCGGGGCTGACCGTCCTGCGCCTCGCTCCGGACACTCTGCGCCACGAGAGTGGCGCGCCGGTGGCCGGGCTGGTGGTGTTGGCCGCGCGGCCCTGACGGGGCCCGCAAGCCGGCCTCAGTCGAGCATCGGCAGGCCGGTCTCGATCCGCACCAGCGCGGCGAGCAGCGGGGCGCCGATGTCGCGGCGGACGAAGTTGCTCGCCCGGTCCGCGGCGTTGAGCGAGCCCTGGAAGCTCTTGCGCCAGCGGTCGTCGCCGTACATCACCTTCTCCGCCTTGGCCTTCTGGGCGAGCAGGCCGGGGCGGCGCCCGGCGGAGTCGTCCACCAGACGGGTCAGCCGCTTCATCAGCTCGTTGGCGCTGGTCGGGTCGCCGCGCTTCAGCGCCGCCTCGATCAGCTCGGCCAGGGCTTCGCCGCGGATGTCGAGGTCCTGCACCTGCTCGGCGTAGGACAGCGCGACCGAGGCGTCGGAGCGGCGGGCGATGCGGCCCAGCACCGCCGGGATCGTCCAGGGATTCTCGTCCTGCACGGTGCGCAGCAGGCCCAGCGCCAGATTGGTGTCGCCCAGCTCGGACGCGGCGACGGCCAGCTCCGGCGGGCAGCAGTCGGTCTTGGTCTCGCGGAACTTGGAGAACTGCGTCTCCACCGTGTTCAGGAACAGGGTGCGGGCCGCTCCCTCCTTGCCGGCGCGCAGCAGCGTCTGGGCGACCAGACCCAGCTCCCAGCTGCAGTTTCGGGCGGTGGCGTAGGCCTTGGCCTCCTCGGCGAGCTGGCCGGCCAGCGCCATGTCGCCGCGCCACGCCGCCGCCTTGGCGATGTCGGCGAGGTTGTAGATGCGCGTCGAGCATTCCGGGATCTGCCGGGTGATGTCGAGCGCGAGCTGGTTCTGCCCCATCAGGGCGAGCGCGCGGGCGACGAACAGGTCCTGGCCGGCCCCGTCGGACGCCGCCCCGCGGCGCACCGCGCTGACGAAAGGCGCGATGATCTCCTTGGCCCGCGCGGTGTCGCCGATCGTGTTGTAGGCGACGGCCAGCGACAGCCAGTCCCAGCGGGCGGCGGTGATCGGCGTCTCCACCGGGGGCAGCATCTCCGCAACCCGGTGCAAGAAGCACAGCGAGGTCATCGGCTCGTTGCAGACCAGCGAACGGATGCGCGAGCGGAATTCGAAGAAGTCGAAGTCGCCGACGAACTGGTTGGTGACGAGCTGGACGGCCAGCGCGCTGTCCGGATACTTGACGACGATTTCGTTCAGCAGCCGGTCCGCCTCCTTCAGGAAGCGGCTTTCCTCGGCGATGTCGTAGGTGTTGTCCGCCTGCCGGATCATCTGCATCGCCTGGACGAACAGGCGGTTGGCCGGCCCCTGGTCGGGTTGCGGCTGCTGCTGCTGCGCCATCGCCGGGGTGCCGGCGCCCCCCGCCGCCACGGTGAACGCCGCCAGCGCCATGAACAGGCTCATGGCGGCGGAGGCGGCAAGACGGCGGGCGGGGGCGGGCAGGATGGCCATGGCGGTGCGGAGACCCTGGTGCGCTAGAGGACGCGGGCGTAGTTGACGACACGCTGGACGTTCGGCAGCGTGCGGGCGTGCTCGATCACGCGGTCGAGCTCGCCCTGGTGGGTGGCCAGACCCATGAGATAGACGACGCCGTTGACGGTATCGATGCTGAAATTCTGGCTATGAATTTGCGAATCGAAGGTGAGCTTCGTGCGCAGCTGCGTCGTGATCCAGGTGTCGCGGGCGCTGTCCATGATGCCCGAGTCCGTGTCCACCTGGATTTCGTTGATGACTTCCTTGACGCCCTCCACCTGCCAGCACAGGCGCACGGCGTCGAGGCGCATCTGGGCGTCGGCGGCGCGGCCGGTCAGCAGCACGCGGCCCTGATCGACCGTGAGGCCGATGCGGCTGTGCATCTCCAGCGAGTGCTGGAACCACAGGTGATTGATGCGGGCCTTGATCTCGGTGTCCGAGGCGAAGCCCGACAAACCACGGTGCTCGCTGGCCGCAACGACGGCGGTGCCCCCGGCGGCGCCCAGCACGACAGGCGCGCAGCCAGACGCAAGACCCGCGACAGCGGCCATCCCGACCAGCGCCCAAAGGCGGCCAAACCCCGACACGCTCTGCCTCCGATCCCCGGCCCGCCGAAAGAACGGGCGGGCGGAAAAAGTCATGCCGCAGGTGCGTTGGCAATGGGGAATCTTGGGGGTGTCAGGCTTCATCGTGGTTTTGTCCCGGGGGTGATGCACGAATGTTTCACTCGCTGCGAGCGCGAAGGATTCCGGGCTGGGCCCGGGCTAGGCGAAGGGCGCGCGCGTCACCAGCCCGGCGATTTCGCGCGCGAGAACGTGGGCGATCCTCTGCCGCGCCTTGGGGTCGCGCAGGATCGCCTCGTCCTTCGGATTCGACAGGAAGCCGGTTTCCAGCAGAACGGACGGGACGTCCGGCGCCTTGAGCACCGCGAAGTTGGCCGAGCGCATCGGGTTGTCCAGCAACGGCATGTCCTTCCCCGCCCCTTTCACGATCGCGTGCCGGGCCACCAGCGCCGCGTGCCGGGTGTGGCGCGCCGTCAGATCCAGCAGGATTTCCTTCACGGCCTTCTTGGCGTCCTTCACGTCAACGCCACCCAGCCGGTCCACCGCATTCTCCTTGTGCGCCAGCGCTGCCGCGAAGGAGTCGGAGCTTTTCTCCGACAGGGTGTAGGCGGACAGGCCGCGGGCCTCGCGGTTGGGCGCGCTGTCGGCGTGGATGGACACGAACAGGTCGGCCCGCGCCGCGCGGGCGGCGTCCACGCGCTCGCCCAGCGCCAGGAAGCGGTCGCCGTCGCGGGTCAGCGTCACCCCCAACCGGTGCTGCCGGGACAGAAGACGCCCGACCTCCTGCGCGATGTGCAGGGTGATCTCTTTTTCCTGCGTGCCGCGGGCGCCGATGGCGCCGGGATCGATGCCGCCATGGCCGGGGTCGAGCACCACCATGCGCGGGCGCGCCGCCGGACGGGGCTTGGCCTGGGCGCCCGCGGCGTGCGGGAACAGCAAGGCGCCGGCCCCGGCGAGGGGGACGGTCAGCGCCAGCTGGAGAAGACGTCTGCGTTCCATTCGCCCCTGATTCCGCAAGGAGTTGGGGCCGCCGAAACCAAAAGTCCTGAGCGCGATCGGAAAGGCGGCGTTCGGCCCGGAAGGGCCTGAGGTTGAGCCCAAGGTGTGAGCGTTAACCAATGGGGACGCGCAAAAGGGTTGTCAAGGCCGGCTGGGTTAGCTCCGCCAATTGTCGCGGCTGAGCCGTCATGGAAGGGGGTGCCACCCTATGAAGATTCGACTCTTTCCGAGAATTCCTTGATGATGATGGCCGATAGCGCTAAAATTTTAGAAATAAGCTCGGGAGGTGGCGATGTTGAGGAAAGCCTTGTTCAACATCATCCGGCAGGAGCAGCGCGAGGTCGAAGACGAACTCGAAAAGGAGGAGCGCCGCACGGCTCCCGACGTCGGCCGGGTGGTTGCGCTGCAGCGCGAGGTCACCGACCTGCGGCGCGAACTGGAACATTACCGCGACGTTTGATTGAACGAATACGAACGGTTCCGTCCGCAAACCCCTTTCCCGCAATGGCGGGGAAGGGGTTTTCTGTATTCGCGCGCGCGTTTCGACGCCTACGGCGATGTGCCATTGTCATGTTGCGCTGCAACATAATCCTGCTTATTCCATGAGCAATGGCAAGAACACGCCCTGGGCTTTGAACAGAATTTAATCACCGTACCGCGCAAAATCGCGGAATCCGTTGATCCAAAGCAATGGAGAGGTCAAGGGCAGTGGGCAGACTTCCGAGGTAGCCTGTTTGTCACAGGGGCGATTTATCCCATCCGGCCAAGCACATGAACGGACCGGGGCGGCGGGCGGCGGGATTGGGTGAGACCGAAGACAAACCGCTGGCACGCCGGTTGCGGAGTGCCAGTCCGAACGCTCCCTGCTCCCTGGATGGAGGGCTGCCCGATGTCGGACGCTGTTTCGGACGCCATGGCCGATAACGCCCAGAACGTCCCCGTTCATTCCCTCGTGCCCACCGTGCGCCGCCGCCGCGGCGGCCAACTGACCGCCGGACTGTCGTTGGTGTCGCAACGTTACCTGCTGCTTCTGCGCTTCGCGGTCGTCAACGCCGCGGGCTTCACCCTTCTCGCCGCCGCCTGGGCGGAAGGGCTGATCGACCCCATCATCGCCACCGACAGCACGCACCTGTGCCTGCTGATCCTCCTGGTCTTCCTGGCCGGCCTGGGGCTGTCGGCGCAGCGCATCCTGCGCACCAGCCGCGAACTGAACCGCGCCAAGGAATTCGACCCCTCCGTCCCGTCGCGCGCCGCGCGTTATCTGGCGGAGGTCCGCGGACGGGATTCCGGAGCGCGGTCGATCGCCGCCTCGTCATTGAAGTTCAAGCTGTCGGCGCGCATCGGCACGGTGCGGCAGATCTCCTCGACCCTGGTGATCCTCGGGCTGATCGGCACGGTCATCGGCTTCATCATGGCCCTCTCGGGCGTGGATCCGGAAAAGGCCGGCGATGTCGCCGCCATCGGCCCGATGGTGTCGAAGCTGATCGAGGGCATGGCGGTCGCGCTCTACACCACGCTGGTCGGCGGGGTCCTGAACATCTGGCTGAACATCAACATCGGTCTGCTGTCGGGCGCCACGGTGAACCTGATCACCGAGATTGTCGCCGTGGGGGAACGCCATGCAGGCCCTTGACCAGTTCGAGGAGGACGACGCCGGCACCGTCTTCCGCGACGTCATCACGCTGGCGCTGTGCGGCTTCGTGGCGGTGGTCATCCTGCTGCTTCCCCACATCCGGCCGGAGGCCAAGCAGGCCGACACGGCGGGCGTGGCGGCACCCGGCAACGTCATGATCGAGGCCCGCTGGCCCGACGAGTTGGACGCCGACGTGGACCTGTGGGTGGAGGCGCCGGGCGACGTGCCGGTCGGCTATTCCAACAAATCCGGCGTGATCTTCAACCTGCTGCGCGACGATCTCGGCCGCAACGCCGACCCGACGAAGCTGAATTACGAGGCCAGCTACAGCCGCGGCATTCCGCCCGGAGAATACGCGGTGAACCTGCATCTCTACCGGAACAAGGCGGCGGTCTTCCCGATCGCGGTCACCGTGGTGGTCAGCGCCAAGCGGCCGGACGGCGACAACGCGCGCCAGCTTCTCGCCACCACCGTCCAACTGGACCGGGAGGGTCAGGAACTGACCGTCTTCCGCTTCAAGCTGACGGAGTCCGGCGAACTGGCCGGCGACAGCGTGCACAGCCTCTACAAGCCCCTGCGCAGCGGAAGGAAATCATGACCCAACTGCTCGACTTCCAGGTCGCCGCGGTCGCCCTGGCCGCCACGCTCGCCACCATCGCCATCTGGGCGCCGCGCCGGCTGTGGGTGAAGGTTTCGGCGGTCGCCGTCTCCATCGGCTTCATGCCCGTCGCCTACGCCGGGATGGCCGACCTGCTCAGCAAGCCGAAGCCGGTCCGCATGGAATGGGCGCAGAGCGCCACCGCCCAGGCCACCATCCTGGGCGCCCAGATCAAGGAGGGGCAGGGGATCTACCTGTGGCTCCAATTGGAGGGCGGGGCCGAGCCGCGCTACTACAAGCTGGCCTGGGACCAGAAGCTGGCCGAACAGCTCCAGCAGGCGATGCGCGAGGCGGAGAGGAACCGGTCCGGCATGGCGATGACGCTGCCCTTCGAGAAGACGCTGGACCCCGACAAGCCGAAATTCTACGCCCTGCCGCAGCCCCAGCTTCCGGAGAAGAATGGCGAGGAGGGCGGACCGGGACCGATGGTCTACCGCCACCCGGGCATGGACGCCTGATGCCCTGAACAGGACCGGGTCGTGACGCCGGGGAAGAGGTCGTCGCTCATCCCAGCTTCACGTACCCCCGCTCGATCACCCGCTCCGCCGCCTCGAAAACCGCCTGCATCTCCTCATAGGCGCGGCGGACGCGGGCCAGCTCCTCGATGGCGGCGGCGTCGGGGTGACGGTGATCCGCCACCTTCAACCCAGCCCGCAGATAGTCGGCGCGAAGCTCCGCCACCCGCACGGCCATGCGCAGGAAGGACGTCTGGTTGAGGTTGGGAAGCTCTCTCCCCATCACCTCGCAATTCGCTTCCAGCACCGCCGCTTCCATGTTCTCCAGGAAGTGCATGATCCGGTGCCGAGACGTGTTTTCCGCGGCTTCCGGCGTCAACAGCTTGTCGACCTTGCCCTTGGCGTATTCGCCGATGATCTTGCCGCCCATGCCCATGGCTCGCCTCCGCTAGCTCGCCTCCGTCCTCGGCCCAATGCCGAAACGGTGCATTGTCGCATGGGAATCCTTACCAAATGCTGCCAGAAGGGCGTTCCGGTATTCCCACATTGCACGATGCATCCCGCGGACGATCGTGCTAGGGAATCCGCCCTTGATTCCAGGTCGCAACGGTAGGCGCGCATGTCCGGCACCGGTTCCGAATACATCCTCACCATCTCGTGCCCCGACGCCGTGGGCATCGTCTACGCCGTGTCGGGCTTTCTGGCCGAGCGGTCGTGCAACATCATCGACAGCGCGCAATTCGGCGACCGCGGGACCAATCTGTTCTTCCTGCGCATCCATTTCTCGGCCGCCGCTGCGGGGCCGTCGCAGGCGGAGCTTCAGGCGGCCTTCGCCGAGCAGGTGGCCGAACGTTTCGGCATGACCTGGAAGCTGCACGACGCCGGGCGGCGCCAGCGGGTGCTGATCATGGTGTCGAAGTTCGGGCATTGCCTGAACGACCTGCTGTACCGCTACCGCACCGGCTATCTGCCGATCGAGATCCCGGCCATCGTGTCCAACCACCGCGACTTCTACCAGCTCGCGGCGTGGCACAACATTCCCTTTCACCATCTGCCGGTGACCAACGACAGCAAGGCCCAGCAGGAGGCCCGACTGCTGGAGATCGCGGAGCAGGAAAAGATCGATCTGGTCGTGCTCGCCCGCTACATGCAGGTGCTGTCGCCGGCCCTGTGCGAGCGGATGGCCGGGCGGGTCATCAACATCCACCATTCCTTCCTGCCCAGCTTCAAGGGCGCCAAGCCGTACCATCAGGCGCACGCCCGCGGCGTGAAGCTGATCGGCGCCACGGCCCACTACGTCACCTCGAACCTGGACGAAGGCCCGATCATCGAGCAGGAGGCGGAGCGCGTCGATCACACGATGACGCCCGACGACCTGGTGGCCATCGGGCGCGACATCGAGAACATCGTGTTGGCCCGGGCGGTCCGCTATCACGTCGAACATCGCGTTCTGCTGAACGGCGGACGCACCGTGGTCTTCAAGTAGGGCGGTCTTCAAGTAAGGCGGTCTTGCAAGTAAAGCGGCCTTCAGGGAACGCCGGCTGACCTCCGCACCCCTCCGGAAACCTCAGTGCTTCATGGCGAGCGAGGCTTCCTCGGGGTGGGGGGTGAAGACGGCGCGGGTGATCGCCTGTTCGATCTGCTCGCGGGTGAAGGGCTTGGGGATGACCGGGCCGAGATGCTCCAGCCCCTGCTTGGCCAGCTCGTTGGGGAAGGCGGTGACGAAGATCACAGGCAGGAAGCGCTGGCGGCGAAGCTCCCGCGCCACCTCGATCCCGTTGTCGCCCTCGGCCAGACGGATGTCCATCAGCGCCAGAGTCGGCGCATGGCGGGAGGCCAGGGTCAGCGCCTCGTCCATGGTGGCGGCGTTGCCGCAGACGGTGTGGCCCATGCCGCGCACCGTCTCCGCCAGATCGAAGGCGATGATGGCGTCGTCCTCGACGATCAGGATCGTCGCCGTCAGCTTCGACCGCACCCGCTCGCGCGCGAAATTCAGCCGCTCCACGGCGTCCTCCGGCGCGATCCCCAGCACGGTGGCCGCATCGGCGACTGGCAGATCCTCCAGGTTGACGAGCAGATAGAGCCGGCGGTCCATCTCATCCAGGCTGTGCAGCGCCGCCTCGACCGGATGGATGCCGGGCGCGCCGGCCCGGGCGCCGGAGCTGTCCTGCAACTGGTTCAGGTGCCGGTAGAGCGAGCCGCGCGACAGGCCCGCCGCCGACCCGCCCGGACCGTCCAGATACCATTCCAGCGTGCGCGTCACCAGGGCATCCCCCTGCGTCGAGGTGCCGGTCAAGGCCCGCGCATAGCGTCGCAGATAAGGCAGATGTTCCATCAGGTGGCGGGTGTTCTGATCCATGACTTTTTCCCCGTACCTCCAGCCAGTGCGGACCGCCGAGGGGCGCTGGCGTGGCTGCCGCGTTTCCCGGACTTTGCCGAATGTTCCCGTCCGATCGCTTACAAAGTTAAGTTCATATGGCGCAGTTCGCGCCGTATCGGGAGTGACGACGAAAGGGTTATTCGGGATAGCTTGATCGGACTAAGTCCGGTAACCGGTCGAGCGAGGTCATACTTCGTCCGCTTGGGCGCGACGTCTCTTCGGTTGGTCGCACCGCCCTTCGCTCCGCTGCATGTGCGAAGGGACGGAACAATCGGCGAGGAGCGGTTGTTGGGAGAGGTAATGGTGTGATTCCTCCCTGAACCGCCAGTTACTGCCGCCGCAGCGCTTGTTCCACAGGGGACGCGCCGGCGGCGTTTTTTTGCGGGGCATCAAAAAAAAGCGCGCCCGTGGGCTTGCGCAGGGATGAGTGCGATATTACTGACTGTCCCCGGCGTCGCGCACCGGTGGCGGAACGGCTTCGAAGCCGCCCGGCACCGCCTCGCCAGACCCGTGCCTGTCGAAACGCGTATGCCAGAGCCGCGCATGCCAGAGTCGCGTATGACCGAACCAGACTTCGACCCGGCGGACTCCGATCCGCCGGATTCCGATTTGTCGGTGACCGATGGCATGCCGCCGGACGAACTGGCGGATTTCCACGCTTGGCGGCAGCGCGTGGTCGGCACCAACATTTCCGACAAGACTCTGCTCGCCACCGATTATCTCAATCACTTCAACGAAATCGTGATGCTGATCGAGATGATTCCGGACATGCCGGACATGCTGGAGGAATGCCTGATCTGGCAACCGAAGAGCTACCAGGAGCATTTCCGCGACAGCGGCTTCTCGGACAAGGACTTGGCCATCGAGGCGTACGGCCACGTTCCCGCCAAGTTCAAGCGGCCGTTCGAGGACACCATCGCCCAGGCGCATCAGGTGGTCCGCCACACGCTGGAGCGCGTGTCCGTCGACATCCAGGATGGGGCCACCGAAAAGCTGCGGATGGATTGCCAGACCTCCGTCGCGATGATCCACCGAATCATCCAGGTTGCCAACGGCATCATTCACGGCACCGCCCACGTCATGGAACAGGCGGAAATCGACCTGTATCTGAGCGCCGAATAGCCCGTGCCGCGCCAATGGGTGGGGCGCCCGATCTCTGCGCAGATGATTATTGCTTGTGCACCTAGCATTCTTTCCTTGCATGGCTCAAAGGCCGAGCGTCCAACTACAGTAAGCCTTCGAACGAAGAAGAGGCGGCGCTGCGGCGGATGCCTCCCATCGGGAGTGGAGACAGACCGTGAAGGGACCCGCCACCGCAGCGGCCGACGCATCGGCCGACGCGCAGGGGGACGTGTCGGTCGATGTGGAGGCAGCGGCCGACCTTGCCGCCTCCCCGGAGATGCGCCTCTGGTTGCGTCTTTCGGCGTGCGCCGTTCTGATCGGCGCCCGGCTGCGCAGCCGTTTGCGCGACGAGTTCAGCACCACCCAGCCGCGTTTCGACCTGCTGTGCCTGCTCGACCGCCAACCGGAAGGGCTGACCATGGGGGAACTGTCGAAGCGCATGATGGTCACCAACGGCAACGTCACGGGCATTGTAGAACGGCTGGCGACGGATGGACTTGTCACGCGGGCCGCGGCGTCGAACGACCGGCGCATGCAGTTCGTCCGGATCACCCCCGAAGGCAGCGCCCTGGCGCAGGCCATCGCGGCGGCGCAACGCCGCTGGCTGGCCGAATTGACGGCGGGAATGCCCCACGGCGACGTGGTCCAACTGATGGGGCTGTTGGGAAAGCTCAAGAACACGGTGCGTAGCGGAGGCGTGAGGGGATGATCCGGTCCGGTCATATCGACAGTTTCACCCGCGACCGGCTGCCGCCGCCGGAGCAGATGCCCGACTTTTCCTACGACCGGCCCGAACTCACCTATCCCGAGCGTCTGAACGCCGCCGCAGCCCTGCTCGACGTCTGGCGGGAGCGCGGCTGGGATGAACGCCCCTGCGTCATCGGAAACAGCGACGTGTGGAGCTATGGCCGCTTCCGCGACACGGTGGACCGCATCGCTCGGCTGCTGGCCGAGCGGTTCGGCATCGTTCCGGGCAACCGGGTGCTGGTGCGCGGGACCAACACGCCGATGCTCGCCGCCTGCTGGCTGGCGGTGCTGAAGGCCGGCGCGGTGGTGGTGCCGACCATGCCGCTGCTGCGCGCGACGGAGCTGGAGAGCATCCTCGAACGCGCCGCCGTCTCGCTGGCGCTGTGCGACGCGCGCTTCGCCAAGGATCTCAACGGGGCGGCGGAAGCGATGGGCGGGCGGATGCCCGTCGTGACCTTCAACGGCGGCGACCTCGAAGGGTGGGTGGAGGAAACCGAAGCCGGCTTCGCCGCGGTGGACACCGCCGCCGACGACGTGGCGCTGATCGCCTTCACCTCCGGCACCACCGGCAAGCCCAAGGCGACCGCGCATTTCCACCGCGACCTTCTGGCGGTGGCCGACCTGTCGCCGCGATCGCTGCTGAAGACCAGCGGCGACGACGTGTTCTGCGGAACGCCATCGCTCGCCTTCGCCTATGGGCAAGGGGGAATGCTGCTGTTCCCGTTGCGCGTGGGGGCGTCGGTCGTCCTGCTGGACCGGGCCACGCCGGAACGGCTGCTGGAGGTGACCGCAAGGCATAAGGCGACGGTGATGTTCACCGTGCCGACCGTCTACCGCGCCATGACGGCGCGGATCGAGGAGGACCCGACCCTGGCCGAGGGGCTGCGCACGCTGCGCACCTGCGTCTCAGCGGGGGAGCCGCTTCCCGCCACCACGCTGGAGGGCTGGCAGGCGGTGACGGGGATGGAGATCCTCGACAGCTTCGGCACCACGGAGATGCTGAACGCCGTCTTGCATTCGCCGCCCGGCGCCGTCCGGCCCGGCGCCACCGGGACGGTGGTACCGGGATACGAGGCCCGCGTGGTCGACGACAGCCTGACCCCGCTGCCCCCCGGCCAGATCGGACGGCTGGCCGTGCGCGGCCCAACCGGCTGCATCTATCTGGACGACCCGCGCCAGGAGAATTACGTGCAGGGCGGCTGGAACCTGACCGGCGACGCCTTCCGCATGGATGAGGACGGCTATTTCTGGTATCACGCGCGGACCGACGACCTGATCGTCTCCGCCGGCTACAAGATTTCCGGCCTGGAGGTGGAGGACGTCCTTCTTGGCCACGAGGCGGTGGAGGAGTGCGCGGTGATCGCGGCGCCCGATCCGTTGCGCGGCTCCATCCCCAAGGCCTTCATCGTCACCCGCGACGGTGTGCGGCCCAGCGACGATCTGGCGGAACGGCTGCAATGCTACGTCAAGGACCGGATCGCCCCTTACAAGTACCCCCGCGCGGTGGAGTTCCTGGAACAGTTGCCGCGGACGGAGACCGGCAAGATCCAGCGCTACAAGCTGCGGCAGAGGGAATGGGTGGACAACGAGGATTGACCACGGGACGGGCGGCGCACGCACCGCTGGTGCAGTTCCTGCTCTTCGTGGTGGTCGGCTGCGCCGCGGCGGTCGGCCACTACGGCGTGCTGGTCGCCCTGTCGGAACTGGCGGCGGCCCCGCCGGTCCTGGCCTCGGCGGCGGGATACCTCGTCGGGGGCGTCATCAGCTATCTGCTGAACTACGGCCATGTCTTCCGCAGCGAGCAGGATCACCTGCCCACCGCCACGAAGTTCGTTGCCGTCGCGGCGGTGGGGCTGTGCGTGAACAGCGCCATCATGTGGGCCCTGGCGCAGCGGCTGGGCCTGCATTACCTGCCGGCCCAGCTCACCGCCACGGTGCTGGTGATGCTGTGGAGCTTCGGTGCGAACCGCTACTGGACCTTCAGCGCCGGATCATCCGCCGATTGAACGCCCGCTGGCTGAGAATGGAGCCGGGCGATGAAGGAGTGGCGGTGCGGCGTGGGGCCGATGTTCTTCGCCAGCCGATCCCCCCTCAGCCCTGCGGCGGACAGCCGGGCCTGCAACTCCGCCGGCGTGTAGGTGGAAAAGCCGGACTCGCGCCGGATGCGGCGGTAGTCGGACAGGGCCATGCGCCCCAGCCCCATCAGGGCCGCCATCAGGAAGCCATGCCGGCGCGCCATGCTGAGCTGGCTGGCGATGTCGCGCAGCATCGGTGTGTCGGGCTCCACCACATCGGCGATCAGGATGCGCCCTCGCGTGCCGATCAGATGGCGCCAACGGTGAAGAACGCCTTCCAGCTCCTCGCGCGGGATGTATTGCAGCACGGAGACGGCCAGCACCAGATCGACGCTTCCTGTCGGAATGGCCGCAAGGTCATCGTCGTCGAGAATCCGGATTCCCGGATGGCCGGACAAACGGTCGCGCAGGCGTTGCCGCACCGCGGGTGCGGCGTCGTACAGCCAGACGTTTCGGCAGCGCTTCGCCATGGCTTCCGCCGCGAGCGCGTCGCCGCAGCCGAAATCCAGGATGGTTCCCCCCTCCGGAAGATGGGCGTCGAGGTCGTTCTGCAGACAGGCGAAATGCGCTTCCAAATTGCGCTGATTCGCATAGATGGCGTTGGGCCGGTTCCAGAAATCGACCCAGCCGCTGGAACCCTGGCCGCCCGGTGGCCCGGACGACGTCCCATTGTCGTGCATATCCCGCATCCCCTTTTGTTGGTCGTTTCTTGCCGAGGGGAGTGTGTTGTTCGTCTCTTCGCCAGGAAGAGCCCCCTCGATCCGACCGTGTCGTAACGATGGTAGGTGTGAACAATCGCAACGGTCAAGAATGACCGGCGGGACTATGCCGCCGGAGGGTGCGGAGCGGTGGAACTCGGTGTCAGTGCGCCGGTAACTCGGCGAAGCGGGCGAGCCGGATGTTCCGCTCGGCGAGGAGAGCGGCGAAGACCGGGCTTTTCAGATAGTCATGCTCCACCTTGCGTTGATCCACCAGCGGGTCGGCGCGGCGCAGGGCCTCGTCCGGGATGCCGGGATGGACCATCACCAGCAGCCGCCCGGCGGGGCGGTCCAGGAATCGCGCCATCAGCTCCGGGAAGGGTTGGCGTCCGGAGAAGTCGTAGACTCCGGCGAAACGGTCGTTGGCGGGTATGCCGCGTGCCCGCGCCAACCGCGCCAGCCCGCCGCCGAGCCCGCCGATCAGCAAGGTCTTCGGCACCGCCACGCCGCGCCGCAGGACGGCGGCCACCGGCTCCCCGCACAGGCGGACATAGGCGCCGGGCAGGGCGGCCAGGGCGTCGGCGACCGCGTCGCGTACGGTGGGAAGCTGGTGGACGTGCTGGTGACCGTCGATGTAGGCGGGCGGTCCACCCCAGGCCGCGGCGAAGGCGTCGATCTGCCGGGCCAACTCCTCCCGGACTTCTCCGGCATCGAGGCCGCCCGTGTAGGCCAGTTTCATCAGCCGTCCGAGCGGCGGCAATGTCCCATCCGGCGCCAGCTTGGGCAGCGAAGACAGAGGCGGTTGGTCGGTCAGCGTGAAATGCAGCCCGACGTCGGCCTCGCCGGCCAATTCCTTCAGCGGCGCGGCGCCCTCCGCCCAATAGGGGCAGAGCGTCATGGCCGAGGTCGCCGTCAGCCGCCCGGCGGCGATGAGGTCGCGGATGGCCTCGTTGACACCCGGCGACAGGCCGTAGTCATCGGCGCAGAGCAGGACCGGATGCGCGGAACGCGGGGCTGGGGTGGTGTCGGTGTCGGGCATGGCGATGTAAGGTGGGATGGACAGCGGCGCGAAGCCGGGGAGGGGATGATGGAGTGGGACAGCCTGTGGTTCAACGGTCATGCGGCCACCATGGCGTCGGGAGGGGTCCTGCGGGACGCGGCGATCGCCGTGAAGGACGGACGGATCGCCTGGATCGGCGCCGCCAGGGACCGGCCCGCCGGCCGCGCCGCCGAGGAGCATGACCTGGGCGGTCGCTGGGTCACGCCGGGGCTGATCGACTGTCACACCCACCTGGTCTTCGGCGGCAACCGCGCCCGCGAGTTCGAGATGCGGCTGGAGGGGGCCACCTACGAGGAGATCGCGCGGGCCGGGGGCGGCATCGCCTCGACCGTCGCCGCGACCCGTGCCGCTGACGAGGACAGCCTGATCGCGAGCGCCACCGTGCGTCTGCAACGGCTGCTGGCCGAGGGCGTGACAGCGGTCGAGGTGAAGTCCGGCTATGGCCTCGACCTCGCCACGGAACGGCGGATGCTGCGCGCGGCGCGGGCTTTGGGCGAGCGCTTCCCCGTCACAGTGCGGACGACCGGTCTCGCCGCCCACGCCCTGCCGCCGGAGTTCGCCGGACGGGCGGACGACTACATCGCGCTGGTCTGTGACGAGATCCTGCCCACCCTGGCGGCGGAGGGGTTGCTGGACGCGGTCGACGCCTTCTGCGAGCGCATCGCCTTCTCGCCGGAGCAGACGGCCCGCGTGTTCGACACCGCGCGGCGGCTGGGCCTGCCGGTGAAGCTGCACGCCGACCAGCTCTCGGACGGCGGCGGCGCCGCGCTGGCCGCCCGCTACAACGCGCTGTCCGCCGACCATGTGGAGCACACCGGCGAGGAGGGCGCGCGGGCGATGGCCGCGGCAGGGACGGTGGCCGTGCTGCTGCCCGGCGCCTTCTACATGCTGCGCGAGACCAAGCTGCCGCCCATTGAGCTGTTCCGGCGCCACGGCGTGCCGATGGCGGTGTCCACCGACTGCAACCCCGGCACGTCGCCCGCCGTGTCGCTCCTGCTGATGCTGAACATGGCCTGCACCCTGTTCCGCCTGACCCCGCAGGAGGCGCTGGCCGGTGTCACCCGCAACGCCGCCCAGGCCCTGGGCATGGCCGCCACCCACGGCACGCTGGAGCCCGGCAAGGCCGCCGATCTCGCGGTGTGGGACGTCGGCGACCCGGCGGAGCTGTGCTATTGGCTGGGCGCCAATCCCTGCACCGCGGTGGTGCGCGGCGGGCGGCTGGTGAAATCGCTCCAGGCGTAGGCTATCATCGGGTCAACGCGGACGGAACTGCACCGGCCTATAGCCCTCTCCCCTCTTGGAAGAGGGGGGCTCGGAGGGCCGGTGAGGGGGATGTGCATGGCGGTACGTCCGGCAAGAGCGCACCCCCCTCACCCTAACCCTCTCCCCGGAGGGGAGAGGGGAAATCAGATGTGACGGCACGGTTCCCGTCTGAAAACAACAAACGCATCAAGCTGAATCCGAGAGGGACGAGTCACATGTCCGACACCAAGCCGCCGGCCAATCGCCGGGTCATCCGGGCGCCGCACGGCACGGAGCTGTCCGCCAAGTCCTGGCTGACCGAGGCGCCGCTGCGCATGCTGATGAACAACCTCGACCCCGACGTCGCGGAGAACCCGGACGAGTTGGTGGTCTATGGCGGCATCGGGCGGGCGGCGCGGAACTGGGACTGCTTCGACGCCATCGTGGCGTCGCTGAAGACCCTGAACGAGGACGAGACGCTGCTGGTCCAGTCGGGCAAGCCGGTCGGCGTCTTCCGCACCCACACCGACGCGCCGCGCGTGCTGATCGCCAATTCCAACCTCGTGCCGCACTGGGCAACCTGGGACCATTTCCGGGAATTGGATGCCAAGGGCCTGATGATGTACGGCCAGATGACCGCCGGGTCCTGGATCTACATCGGCAGCCAGGGCATCGTGCAGGGCACTTACGAGACCTTCGTGGAGGTCGGGCGGCGGCATTATGGCGGCGACCTGAAGGGCCGCTGGATTCTGACCGGCGGGCTGGGCGGCATGGGCGGCGCGCAGCCGCTGGCCGCGACCATGGCCGGGGCCTCCATGCTGGCCGTGGAATGCTCCGCCCGCAGCATCGAACGGCGGCTGGAGACCAAGTATCTCGACCGCTCGGCCACAACCCTGGACGAGGCGATGGCGATCCTGTGGGAGGCCCAGGCCGCCGGCAAGGCGGTGTCGGTCGGTCTGCTCGGCAACGCGGCGGAGGTGTTCCCGGAACTGGTGCGCCGCGCCAAGTCCGATCCGCGCTTCCGCCCCGACGCGGTGACCGACCAGACCAGCGCCCACGACCCGCTGAACGGCTATCTGCCCGCCGGCTGGACGATGGAGGAGGCCGAGACGAAGCGCCGCAGCGACCCGGCGGCGGTGGTCGCGGCGGCCAAGGCATCGATGGCGACCCACGTCCGCGCGATGCTGGACTTCCACGCCATGGGCGTGCCGACGCTGGATTACGGCAACAACATCCGGCAGGTCGCCAAGGACGAAGGGGTGGCCGACGCCTTCGCCTTTCCCGGCTTCGTCCCCGCCTACATCCGGCCGCTGTTCTGCCGCGGCATTGGTCCCTTCCGCTGGGCCGCCCTGTCCGGCGATCCGGAGGACATCTACCGCACCGACGCCAAGGTGAAGGAGCTGATCCCCGACAACCCGCACTTGCACAACTGGCTGGACATGGCGCGCGAGCGCATCCGCTTCCAGGGCCTGCCGGCGCGCATCTGCTGGGTGGGTCTGGGCGACCGGGCGCGGCTCGGCCTCGCCTTCAACGAGATGGTAGCGAAGGGTGAACTGAAGGCCCCCATCGTCATCGGGCGCGACCATCTGGACAGCGGCTCCGTCGCCAGCCCGAACCGCGAGACGGAGGGGATGATCGACGGGTCGGACGCGGTGTCCGACTGGCCGCTGCTGAACGCGCTGCTGAACTGCGCCTCGGGGGCGACCTGGGTGTCGCTGCACCATGGCGGCGGCGTCGGCATGGGCTTCAGCCAGCATTCCGGCATGGTCATCGTCGCCGACGGGACGGACGCAGCGGCCAAGCGGCTGGAGCGGGTGCTGACCAACGATCCGGGCACCGGCGTGATGCGCCACGCCGACGCCGGCTACGACATCGCCAAGGACTGCGCCAAGGAGCAGGGGCTCACGCTTCCGATGATCGGCTGACGGGTTTTGCGGGGGCGGCGCGCGGCGGCAGGGTCGCCAGCGCCACCCCCGGCAGAACCAGCAGGACGCCCAGCAGGTGGAACATCTGCAACTGTTCCCCCAGCAGCGCCCAGGCCGCCACCGCCGCCCACAGCGGCATGACGTAGAGCGAGGTGCCGGCCCGCGCCGGACCCATCAGGTTGATCGTCTTCTGGTAGGTCAGGAAGGCCAGGACGGAGGCGAACAGCGCCACGCCGGCGATGCGGATGGCGGCGTCCAGGCTCAGCGGCACGGGGCGCAGGGCCAGCGTCTCCCACGCGTAGAAGGGGGCGAGCACGACGACACCGGCCAGCGCGTTGGCCGCGAACATGGTCACCACCGGCAACGAACTGCGGGTCTGGCGCAGCAGCACCGTGTAGACCGCCCAGGCCGCCGACCCCACCAGGATCAACAGGTCGCCGGCGTTGAAGGACAGATGCAGCAGCGCCTGCGCGTCGCCGCGGGTCAGGATCACCAGCACGCCGGCCATGGCGACGGCGATTCCCGCGGCCTGCCGCGGCGTCACCTTTTCGCGCAGCCACAGGGCGGCGATCATCAGAATGATGACCGGGCTGGTGGCGTAGATCAGCGCGGCGTTGGTCGCGCTGGTGCGCTCCAGCCCCATGTAGACGACGGCGCCGCAAACGCCCTGGGCCAGCGCGCCCAGCAGAAGGAAGCGCTTCCACGAGGCGCGCAGAACGTGGCGGTGCTGGATCAGGCCGGGCAGAGCCAGCGGCAGGATCATCAGGAAGGCCAGCACCCAGCGCCAGAAGGCCAGACCGACCGGCGGCACGATGGCGGCCGCGGCCCGCCCGATCACCACGTTGGAGGCGAAGAAGGCCGAGGAGAGCAGATACAGGCTGTAGGCTGTGAATACGGCATTGCTCTGGGGAGCGTTGCGCGGCTGGCGGTCCATGGGGCGTCCGGAGCGTGTCGGTGGGCGTCTTACGGAGCCTGCGGCCCCAGCAGCATCACCAGCTTGTAGTCGGATCGTCCGGCGGGGCACAACGTCACTTGTTCGTAGACCAGCGTCCCGTCCTGGGGATGGGTGAAGCCGCGGGTGCCGCCTTCCCGCTCCAGCACGCCATGGTCCTCCCACAGCCGGGCGAAGCGGGGCGAGGCCGCGCGCAGGCCCTCGACCAGGGCGGTCACTTCCGCATCCCCGGCGCGGCGGGCGGTGTCGGCGCGGAACTCGGCGAGCAGCCGGCGGGCGCGGTCCTCCCAATCGGCGATAAAGCCCCGCGCGGTGGGGTCGAGGAAGACGTAGCGCAGCAGGTTCCGCTCCGCCCCGCCCAGCCAGCCGGAGAAGAGATGGGCGGCGCCGTCGTTCCAGCCGCGGGCGTTCCAGCCGCGGTCGAGCAGGTAGGCCGGCGCCGTCATCGATTCCAACGCGGCGAGCAGCGGAGCCGGCGGCTGGTCCGATCCGTCCGTCGCGTCGGCGTCGGGATCGCGCTTGCGCGACAGCTCGAACAGATAGGCGCGCTCCGCCGCGGTCAGCCGCAACGCCCCGGCGATGCGCGCCAGCGCCTGCGGTGAGACAGAGACCTCGCGCCCCTGTTCCAGCCAAGTGTACCAAGTCGGGCTAAGGCCGCAGAGCTGAGCGGCCTCCTCCCGCCGCAGGCCGGGCGTGCGGCGGCGGGCGGAGCCGGTCAGCGGGATGCCGGCCTCGGCCGGGGTCAACCGCTCCCGGTGGGCGCGCAGGAAGGCGCCAAGCCGGTGCCGCGCATCGTCGTCGGAACTCATGGTGGCAGCGCTTATACCAGGATAAGCGCTTGCCTTGTACCGGTTTGCCGGACGGCCGATGCTGGGCCATCGCAACGAACACGCCCCAACAAACACCAACGGGAATCGCCACCATGACCAACAGCCATCACGGCGTCGTCGCCGCACAGTACGGCCAGCGCGCCGACGCCTATGTGACCAGCGCCGTCCACGCGTCGGGCGCCGACCTGGACCAGATCGAGGACGCGCTGCGCGGCAGGAACGCCGCCCGCGTGCTGGATCTCGGCTGCGGCGGCGGCCATGTCGCCTACCGCGCCGCGCCCCACGCCGCCGAGGTGGTGGCGGTGGACGTCACCGCCCCGATGCTGGAAGCGGTGGCCCGCAACGCGGCGGAGCGCGGCCTGACCAACATCACCACCCACCAGGCCCCCGCCGAGCGTCTGCCCTTCCCGGACGGCCACTTCGACGTGGTGCTGAGCCGCTTCAGCGCCCACCACTGGCTGAACGCCGAGGCCGGCCTGCGCGAGGCGCGGCGGGTGCTGGCTCCCGGCGGGCGGGCGGTCTTCGTGGACATCGTGTCGCCGGGGCATCCGCTGCTGGACACCCATCTCCAGGCGGTGGAACTGCTGCGGGACACCTCGCACGTCCGCAACTACAGCGCCGCGGAATGGATGGCCGCCTTGTCGCGCGCCGGCTTCGCGGTAACAGGCCTGACGCCGCGCCGCCTGCGCATGGAGTTCGCCGTGTGGACCGCCCGCACCTCCACCCCCGACCTGCGCGCCCAGGCCATCCGCGCCCTGCAGGATCTCGCCTCCGACGAGGTGCGCCGTCACTTCGACATCCTGGAGGACGGCAGCTTTCTCCTGGACAGCCTGACCATCGAAGCGGAGGCTTGCTGACCACAAGAAAAGGACGGGGGAGGGGCGGCGATGGGCGACGTTCGTGTGCGAAAGGCCAGTCTTGCCGACGCGGGCGCGGTCACCGGTCTCGTGGCGGCTCTGCTCTCCGAACTTTCCGCCGGGCAGAACGACACGCCGCGGGCCGTCATGCTGGCCGTCGCCGAATCCCTGCTGAGCGGCGACGGCCTGTCCTACGCGGTGTTCCTGGCCGAGGACGGGGCGGGGCGCCCGCTCGGCGTCGCGACTCTGGCGGAGGCGGCCTGCATCTCCACGTTGGGCAGGTTCGGGACGATCCGGGAATTGTACGTGATGCCGGAGTCGCGCTCCGCCGGGGTGGGGCGGGCGCTGATGCGGGCGGTTCTGGACCATGGCCGCGCCCATCGCTGGTCGCGCGTGGAGGTGGGGGCGCCGTCCGCCGAGGAATGGCCGGATTCCTTGCGATTCTACAAGCGCGAGGGCTTCACGGAGATTGGGCCACGCTTGAAATTCCGCTTGGCCTGACAGCTCCCGTGGAGCTTGCGTGATGCGGCTTGGTTGCGTGTTGACAGACGATTCGGCCACGCGCCAAATGAACCCGCATCACCGGCCGCCAAAGAGAATGGGCGGCCATTCGACCGAACACGGGAGGTTGTTAGGAATGAAGCGCATCCTGCTGGGTGCCGGGCTCGGCGTTGCCGCCACCTTGGCGCTTGCTGCGCCGGCCCAGGCCGCCAAGACCCTCGTCTATTGCTCCGAGGGCAGCCCTGAAAACTTCAACCCCATGGTCAACACGACCGGAACGAGCTTCGACGTCTCGCTGCCCGTGTACAACAATCTCGTGCAGTTCGAGCGCGGCGGCACCAAGGTCGTCCCCGGCCTCGCCGAGACGTGGGACGTGTCGGAGGACGGGCTGACCTACACGTTCCACCTGCGCAAGGGCGCGAAGTGGCACAGCAACAACGACTTCAAGCCGACCCGCGACGCCAACGCGGACGACGTGCTGTGGTCGTTCAATCGTCAGTGGAAGAAGGATCACCCCTTCCACAAGGTGTCCGGCGGCGCCTATGACTACTTCAACGACATGGCGATGCCCGACCTGCTGAAGTCGATCGAGAAGGTCGACGACTACACGGTCAAGTTCACGCTGAACAAGGTCGAGGCGCCCTTCATCGCCAATCTGGCGATGCCCTTCGCGGCCATCCAGTCCGCCGAATACGCCGACGCCCTTCAGAAGAAGAATCAGATCGACAAGATCGATCAGGCGCCGATCGGCACCGGCCCGTTCCAGTTCGTCGCCTACCAGAAGGATGCGGTCATCCGCTACAAGGCGTTCGAGCAGTATTGGGGCGGCAAGGCGCCGCTCGACAACCTCGTCTTCGCCATCACGCCCGACGCCGCCGTCCGCTACGCGAAGCTGAAGGCCGGCGAGTGCCACATCGTGCCGTACCCGAACCCGGCCGATCTGGAGGCGATGAAGAAGGACAGCGCCATCACCCTGATGGAGCAGGAAGGTCTGAACGTCGGCTATCTGGCCTTCAACGTTACCAAGAAGCCCTTCGACGACGTGCGCGTTCGCCGCGCGCTGAACATGGCCATCGACAAGAAGGCCGTGGTCGACGCAGTGTACCAGGGCGCCGGCGTCCCGGCGAAGAACCCGATCCCGCCGACCATGTGGTCGTACAACAAGGAGATCGAGGACTACCCCTACGATCCGGAGCGCGCGAAGAAGCTGCTGGCCGAGGCCGGCTTCCCGGACGGCTTCGAAACCGACCTGTGGGCCATGCCGGTGCAGCGCCCCTACAACCCCAACGCCAAGCGCATGGCCGAGATGATGCAGGCGGACCTCGCCAAGGTCGGCATCAAGGCCAAGGTCGTGCAGTACGAGTGGGGTGAGTACCGCAAGCGCCTCCAGGCCGGCGAGCACCAGATGGGCATGCTGGGCTGGACCGGCGACAACGGCGACCCGGATAACTTCCTGCACGTCCTGCTCGGCTGCGAGGCCGCGCGTGCCGGCGGGTCGAACATCGCCAAGTGGTGCTACAAGGAGTTCGACGACCTCGTCGTCCAGGCCAAGCGCACCACCGACATCGCCGCCCGCACCAAGCTGTACGAGCAGGCGCAGGTCATCTTCAAGGAAGAGGCCCCGTGGCTGACCGTCGCGCATTCGGTCGTGCACATGGCGCTGAGCAAGAATGTGGTCGATTACAAGATGGACCCGTTCGGCATCCATCGCTTCTACGGCGTCGATTTGAAACAATAAACTCAGCGTAGCAAGCGGCTTTACAAAGCGGTGGCCGGGGCATTAAACCCCCGGCTTCCCTTTGCGGATGCAGAGGTAAAAAGGGGGCCGCGGCCCCCTTGCTTTCGTTTCGAGCCCCCGGTGACGATCCGATGCTACGCTTCATCCTGACGCGGGTGAGCCTGGTGATTCCGACCTTTCTCGGCGTCACCTTCCTGACCTTCCTTCTGATCCGCCTTGTCCCCGGCGACCCCATCGAGGTGCGCGTCGGCGAGCGCGGGATCCCCCCCGAACGGCTTCTCGAACTGCGGCACGAGCTGGGGCTGGACCGCCCCCTGTGGCAGCAGTTCCTCGACTACATCGGCGGCGTCCTCCAGGGCGACCTCGGCGTGTCGCTGGTGACCCGCAATTCCGTGTTCAGCGAATTCGTGACGCTGTTCCCGGCGACGCTGGAGCTGGCGGCGCTGGCCATGCTGTTCGCCACGGTGGTCGGCCTGCCCGCTGGAATCATCGCGGCCGTCCGGCGCGGCTCGGTCTTCGACCATGGCGTGATGGGCATCAGCCTGACCGGCTATTCCATGCCGATCTTCTGGTGGGGCCTGCTGCTGATCCTGTTCTTCTCGGTGGGGCTGGGCTGGACTCCGGTGTCCGGGCGGCTCGACCTGCTCTATTATGTGGAGCCGGTGACCGGCTTCATGCTGATCGACACGCTGATGGCCGGCGAATACGGGGCCTTCTGGTCGGCGCTGCATCACCTCATCCTGCCGATGATCGTTCTCGGCACCGTTCCGCTGGCCGTCGTGGCACGCATGACGCGCTCCGCCATGCTGGAGGTGCTGGGCGAGGACTACATCCGCACCGCGAAGGCCAAGGGGCTGGCGGGCAAGCGGGTGATCGGCCTGCACGCCCTGCGCAACGCGCTGATCCCCGTGGTCACCGTGATCGGTCTTCAGGTGGGCACGCTGCTGGGCGGCGCGATCCTGACCGAAACCATCTTCTCCTGGCCCGGCGTGGGCAAGTGGCTGATCGAGAGCATCAACCGCCGCGACTATCCGGCGCTCCAGGGCGGGGTGCTGCTGATCGCGACGACGGTGATGACCGTGAACCTGCTGGTGGACGTTCTGTACGGCGTCCTGAACCCCCGCATCCGCCATTCGCGGTGAGGTGAGCCATGACGACTCCTACGACGACGGGCGTTCCGGAGACTCTTCCGGCCGCCGCTCCGCCGGTTTCCCAGCCGCCGCACCCGCTGGTCGAGTTCTGGTACCATTTCCGGCAGAACAAGGGGGCCATGGCCGGCCTCGCCGTGATCCTGCTGATCGCCGTGGTGGCGCTGTTCGCCGAGCTGGTGGCGCCGCACGACCCCAACATCCAGTACCGCGACGCCATTCTGGTGCCGCCGGTCTGGCAGGAGGGCGGGCGCTGGGCTTTCCTGCTCGGCACCGACGACATCGGGCGCGACATGCTGTCGCGCCTGATCTTCGGGGCGCGGCTGTCGATGATGATCGGCCTGATCGTCGTCACGCTGTCGCTGGCGGTCGGGCTGGCGCTGGGCATGATCGCCGGCTTCTTCGGCGGCGTCACCGACGCGCTGGTCATGCGCTTCATGGATATCCTGCTGTCGCTGCCCAGCCTGTTGCTGGCCGTGGTGGTGGCGGCGATCCTCGGGCCGGGGCTGGTCAACGCCATGCTGGCCGTGTCCATCGTGGTCATCCCGCACTACGCCCGCCTGACCCGCGCCGCCGTGATGGCGGAGGCGAGCAAGGACTACGTCGTCGCCTCCCGCGTGGCGGGGGCCGGGCCGCTGCGGCTGATGCTGGTGGTGATCCTGCCGAACTGCGTGGCGCCGCTGATCGTCCAGGCGACGCTCGGCTTCTCCACGGCGATCCTGGACGCCGCGGCGCTGGGCTTCCTCGGCCTCGGCGCGCAGCCGCCGACGCCGGAGTGGGGCACCATGCTGGCCTCCTCCCTCCAGTTCCTCCAGCGCGCCCCCTGGGTCGTCACCTGGCCCGGCGTGGCCATCCTGGTGACGGTGCTGGCCTTCAACCTGCTGGGCGACGGGCTGCGCGACGCGCTCGACCCCAAGCTGAAACGCTGATGCACACCATGCCTCTTCTCGACATCAAAAACCTGTCCGTCGAGTTCACCACGCGCGCCGGCACCTTCCGCGCCGTGGACGGGATCGACCTCACCGTGGACGAGGGCGAGGTGGTGGGCATCGTCGGCGAGTCCGGGTCCGGCAAGTCCGTGACCTCGCTCGCCGTGATGGGCCTGCTCGGCTCCAACGGCACGGTGGTCGCCGACCGCATGCGGTTCGGCGGCAAGGACCTGCTGGCGATGAGCCCGGCGCAGCGCCGGAAGATCACCGGCAAGGACGTGGCCATGGTCTTCCAGGAGCCGATGTCCAGCCTGAATCCCTGCTTCACCGTTGGTTTCCAGATCATGGAGACGCTGAAGGTGCATGAGGGGCTGTCCGGCAAGGCGCTGCGCAACCGCGCCATCGAACTGCTGGAGCAGGTCGGCATCCCGGCCCCGGAAAGCCGCCTGTCGGCCTTCCCGCACCAGCTGTCCGGCGGCATGAACCAGCGCGTGATGATCGCCATCGCCATCGCCTGCAACCCGCGCCTGCTGGTCGCGGACGAGCCGACGACGGCGCTGGACGTGACCATCCAGAAGCAGATCCTCGACCTGTTGGTCCGCCTCCAGAAGGAGCGGGGCATGGCGCTGATCCTCATCACCCACGACATGGGCGTGGTGGCGGAGACGGCGCAGCGGGTGGTCGTCATGTACGCCGGGCAGGTCGCCGAGACGCGCCCCGTGGACGCGCTGTTCAAGGCGCCGCGCCACCCCTACACCGGCGCGCTGCTCGACGCGCTGCCGGAGCGGGCGCTGGGCAAGCGCCGGCTGCCGACGATTCCCGGCGTGGTGCCGGGCATCGGCGACCGGCCTCAGGGCTGCCTGTTCAACCCGCGCTGCCGCTTCGCCACCGACCGCTGCCGCATCGAGCGCCCGGCCCTGTTCGACGTGGACGCCGGCAAGGCGCGCTGCTTCTATCCGCTTGCCGACGCTCCGGTCGGCGCCGGGGAGGTTCTGTGATGACCGACATCCTCACCGACGTCATGCCGGCCACCGGCCCGGTGGTTCTGGAAGCCATCCACCTGCGCAAGCACTACGCGGTGAAGCGCGGCGCCTTCAAGCCGGCGGCCACCGTCAAGGCGCTGGACGGCGTGTCCTTCCAGCTCGAAGCCGGAAAGACGCTGGCGGTGGTCGGCGAGTCCGGCTGCGGCAAGTCGACGCTGGCGCGCTCCGTCACCATGATCGAGCCACCGTCCTCGGGGCAGCTTCTCTATGACGGGCGCGACGTGGTCGGGCGCACCGCGTCGGAGATGAAGGAGCTGCGGCGCACCGTCCAGATGGTGTTCCAGAACCCCTATGGATCGCTGAACCCGCGCAAGACCGTGGGCTCGATCCTGTCGGAGCCGCTGGTCATCAACACCCCGATGGGCAAGCAGGAGCGGCGGGAGCGGGCCGTCGCCATGATGGCGAAGGTCGGGCTGCGCCCCGATCAGGTGGACCGCTATCCGCACATGTTCTCCGGCGGCCAGCGCCAGCGCATCGCCATCGCGCGCGCGCTGATGCTGAACCCGCGGGTGGTCGTGGCGGACGAGCCGGTGTCGGCGCTCGACGTGTCGATCCAGGCGCAGGTGCTGAACCTGATGATGGATCTTCAGGAGGAGCTGAACCTCGCCTACCTGTTCATCTCCCACGACCTCAGCGTGGTGCGGCACATCGCCGACGCGGTCATGGTGATGTATCTGGGCCGACCAGTGGAGCACGGGCCGAAGGACGTGGTCTACTCCCGTCCGCGCCATCCCTACACCCGCATCCTGATGGCGGCCACGCCGCGGGTGAACCCGGCGCTGCGGGCGGAGCGGGTGATCCCGAAGGGCGAACTGCCCTCGCCGCTGAACCCGCCGCCGGGTTGCCCCTTCCACAAGCGCTGCCCCCACGCCACGGAGCGCTGTGCTGTGGAGGTGCCGGCACTGCGCCCGGTGGACGAACGGCTGGTCGCCTGCCACTTCGCGGAGGAGATGGTCTAGGACAAGACCGCCCGCGGCGTCTCCCGTCAGGCGCCGCGGCCGGTCTTGTCCTGAAGAGCGTCGATGCGTTTGGAGGCTTCGGCCTTCGTCAGGTCTCCGTCGAAGGATTCGACGGCCTCCTCGCTGAGCGTCTTCAGGTAGGAGGCCTGCGCGCCGGTCATCGGTTCGTCACCCGTGGTCCAATCGTCCGGGTCCTTCTCGCGGTTGGAATGGTCGGCACCCCCGACCGCCGCGGTTTTCGGATTGCTCGTCGGATTCGGTGCGTCTCCGTGGTGGGGCTGGGGTTGCTTGCGATTCTCGCGGTTGCTGTCGCGCTTCGTGTTCATGAAATGTTCCTTTCTGCTGGAAACGTCGTTTGAACAGCCGCTTGCGGGATTGGTTCCCCGTGCCCGTCAGCCGGACGTCGAAGCGTCGTTGAAGCGCCATCCGGAAGACGTTACCCTTTCGCCAGATGGGGTTTTCTCCGGCCGGTCAGGCGAGGCCCAGCGCGAGGGGACGGAACGAAATGCCGCTGATGGTGTGGAACGACAAGCTGAGCGTCGGGATCGCGCAGTTCGACGAGGAGCACAAGCAACTGGTCGCCCTGATCAACGAACTGTTCGACGCCGTCCAGGCGGGGCGCAGCAAGGAAGCGCTGGGCGGTATCCTCGACAGCCTCGTCGCCTACACCAAGTCGCACTTCACCCATGAGGAGGAGCATTTCGCCCGCCTCGGCTATCCGGACCGCGACGCCCACAAGGCGGAGCATGACGCGCTGGCCAGCCAAGTGCTGGACGTGCAGCGCAAGTACCATACCGGCGCCACCGCCACGCTGAGCATGGAGGTGATGAACTTCCTGAAGAACTGGCTGATCAAGCACATCCAGGGTACCGACAAGAAGTACGGACCCTTCCTGAAGGAAAGGGGCGTGGCGTAAAGGGCCACTTTCGGAAGGACGATTGCCGGGACAGAACGCCCTGGGGCGCTCCCTTCCTCTCTCCCGCCACGGGGCTTTCCCGTCCGTGTCGCGCGTCAACCCGGCAGGTCCGTCGCCGGGTGTCGGGAACTCTTGGCCGGGGCCGGGGTTCATGAGGTGACGGATGACTCCTGAATGGCTCCGTCGTCGCGCAATTCCGGCGAAGGTGCGCCGATGATCCGATGGCCGACACGGAGCCGTCCCGCCACCAGCGCCCAGGCCAACTGCGCGGGCGCCGCCGGCGCGTGCCGCCGCACACTCCTCTTCCGCTCTCCCGATCCCACCATCGCCGCCCGGCTTTCCGCGGCGCCGCCATTACGCGCCATCGCCGTCTGAACATGACGATCCGGAGACACACGCAACCGTCACAGGGTCAAAACCATGGAAGAACAGTGGCTCCTCAAGGCGAAATTCGTAGCCTTCAATTTGACGATTTCGGCATTCGTTTTCGTCCTGTACGCGCAGGGGTGGCTGGACCGGGTTTTGACCGGGCACATCGCCGTGGCGACCGCGATCATCGGGATCGTCTTCCTGGTCGGCCTTGTGATGTCGGCCTATCGGGTGTGGAAGATCGGCGGTGAGCTGGACCGGGCCAAGCTCGGTGGCGGACGGCTGATGAAGGTCGAGAGCGAGCGCGCCTTGGAGATCCGCCTGTTCTCCCGGATTTCGCACCTTCAGCACATCGCCAATGCGCTGGGCATGCTCGGCCTGATCGGCACGGCCTGGGGCTTCAGCCTGTTCGCCGCGAACATCACCCCGGACATGGTGGGCAACGCCGCGTCGGCCGGCGCCATGGTGACCACGCTCGCGAGCGGGCTGGGCGTGGCGATCTACGCCACGATGCTCGGCGGCGCCCTGTGCCTGTGGACCACCTGCAACCTCCAGCTCCTGCGCGGGGCGACGGCCTCGCTGTGCGCGCTGATCATGGACGAGGCCCACGCCCGTTCGCGACTGGCTCCGCGGACGGGGACGCCGGACTTCGCCGCGCCGCAAGCGGCTCCCTACGGCGCCCTGCGCGGCGAGGCCACACCATGAACGACTTCCTGGGCGAGGACCAAACCGGTGTGCTCGTCGCGCGGGACCTGCTGACGCTGCTGCTGTGCGGTTTCGTGGCCTGCGCGGTGTTGGCGGTGCCCTTCATCAACGAGGCCAAGAAGACCGAGGCCAACCAGCAGAACGAGTCCTCCTCGTCCGCCGCGGCGGGCATGGAGCCGCCGGGAAACGTCATCATCGAGGCGCGCTGGGACGACAAGCTGCGCAGCGACATCGACCTCTGGGTGCAGGCGCCGGGCGACGTTCCGGTCGGTTACTCGAACAAGTCGGGGCTGATCTTCAACCTGCTGCGCGACGATCTGGGCGCCTACGCCGATCCCACGGAGATCAATTTCGAAACGTCCTATTCGCGTGGCATTCCTCCGGGGGAATACACCGTCAACGTGCACATGTTCCGCAATCTGGAGAATGTGTTTCCCATCTGGGTCAGGGTGGTTGCCCGCGTCAAGGCGGAGCATGAGTCGGGGGCCGCCACCGTCGCCGCCACGCGCGTCCGGCTGGACCACGAAGGGCAGGAAATCACCGCCTTCCGCTTCAACCTGACCGAACGGGGCGAGCTGGTGCCGGGGTCCTTGAACGCCGTGTTCAAGCCGTTGCGCTCGGCGAAAAATTGACACGTCGGATCGAGAGTGCGCCATGGAAAGCCTGACCGTCATTTTCGGCTTCGTCGCCGTCGTCACCTTGCTGCTCGTCTTGTCGGCCCTGCGCTGGACGCGCAATCGGATGGCGCGCGTGGTGATCCTGCTGCTGTTTGCCCTGCTGCTGCCGGCGGCCTACGCCGCACCGGCGGCGCTGCTGGGCCGGGCGAAGCCGGTCACGCTGGAATGGATGGGCGCCAACGTCCGCGAGGCGAAGGTGCTCAGCGCCACGTTGGTGGAGAACGAAGCAATTTATCTCACCCTCCTCTGGGAACAGGCGCCCAACCTCTACCGCCTGCCCTGGGACCGCCGCATGGCGGAGCAGTTGCAGGAAGCCCAGCGCGAGGCCCAGCGCAACGGCACCAACCCGATGATGCGGCTGCCCTTCGAGCGGTCCTGGGACGACCGGGAACCGCGCTTCTACGCGCAGCCTCAGCCGAAGATGCCGGACAAGCCCTATGAGAACGCCCCGGGCAACGGCGGGCCGGGCGGCAATCCGGGTATCGAGTTCCAGCACCCCGGCCAGCCGACCTGAAAATCCGGATGGGCGGGGGGCCTGCTGGCCGCTTTCCATCGCAGCCCCCTTGCTGGCCCCTTGAAGGCGGGGTGCGGCCTCGTCTACGGTTCCGCGATTCCGTCCGCCTGAGCAAAGAGAGTCCCATGCCGTCCTTCGACATCGTGTCCAAGACCGACATCCACGAAATCGACAACGCGCTGAACGGCATGCGCCGCGAAATCGAGACCCGCTTCGACTTCAAGGGCTCGCGCTGCACCGTGGAGCGCACCGAGAACGACATCACCCTGCTGGCCGACGACGCCGCCAAGCTGGACCAGATGCAGGAGCTGCTGCGGGTCTATGTGACCCGCCGGAAGCTGGACGCCGGCGCCCTGGACTATTCCAAGCCGCCGGAGCGGGCGGCGGGCGACGCCCTGCGCCAGGTCGTCACCGTCAAGCAGGGTATCGCCCAGGACCTCGGCAAGACCATCGTCAAGGCGATCAAGGACGCCAAGATGAAGGTCCAGGTCTCCATCCAGGGCGACGAACTGCGCGTCACCGGCAAGAAGCGCGACGACCTCCAGGACGCCATCGCCCTGGTGCGCGGGCTGAAGATCGAGCAGCCCCTGCAGTACGTGAACTTCCGGGACTGAGGGGCGGCGAGGGCGCCGCGTGGTCAGTTTTTGCCGGATGGCGGGTCATTCTTGCCGGGTGGAGCGGAAATTTTTGCCGGGTGCGCGGGTGACGAGAAAGCCGAACCGCCCGGCTGGCCGCCAGTCCCGATGATGGCCCGTCCCTTGCTTGCCCTGAACCGGTAGCCGAACGCCGCAGGGTCCACGCGCCATGTCGATACCGGCCAACGCCGACGCTTCCCAGTTGATGCGCATCCGGGCTGAAGAGCTTCTGGAGCGCAAAGGCACGGGCGCGCCCCGGCAGGCGGGGGAACTCGCCGGCCAGTTCGCCGCGATGCTGGAGCAGTTGAACGGCGTCGGCGGCGAGGATGGCGGGGCCGGCCTGATGGCGTCCTCCGCGGTGGGTCCGGTGACGGGAAGTTCCGCGATCGCCCACCGGCTGGGGGTCGGCGCCGTCAGCGTCTTCGCGCAGAGCGGGGCGGACGAGGCATCGGGCCAGACCGCCGAAGGCCAAACTCCCGACATGCGGGCACCCGACGCCGAGGAGGCCATGCAGGTGGTGCAGAGCGCGCTCCAGGCCGAAAGCGCGCCGAACTTCCGCTGGCTGACCACGTTGCTGACCCAAGGCGTCCCCGACCGCATGACGTCGGGGTCGACCCGGTGATGGGGCGGCGGGGCGTCAGCGAACCTCCAGCCGGCGTTCCAGCGTGACCACCGTCTTGCCGTCGCGGGTCAGCGTCACGATGCCCTTGTAGGGTCCCTTGGGCCATCCGGATGCCGGACGCTTCAGCCCCTGATAGGCGAACCAGACGGCCTTGTCCCCGGTGATGCCCTTGCTGTTGTCGAACAGGGTCCGGCCATCGCCGTCGAGAATGCGGATTCGCTGGATGTCGCCGTCGCGGACTCCCATGATGTCGGACCACAGCACCAGCATGGGCGAGTCCGGACTCAGCACCTCCCCGGCGAACTCGCCGTGGCGGGCCGGCTCGGCCTCCGGAACGCGGCGGGTGGCGAAGCCCACGCTGAGGCCGGCGGTCGGGCGGTAGGCCAGCGCCTTGGCCGTGGCGGCGTTCCACAGCGGCGTCAAGGGCTGGCCGCAGGCGGTGAAGGGCTGCTGGCCGACGAAGGGATCGACGACGGCGCCGTTGTGGCGCACGCCGAAATGCAGGTGGGGGAACTCGGTCAGTCCCGACAGCCCGACCTCGCCCAGCCGTTGCCCCGCCTCCACCCGCTGGCCGGGGGTGACCGCGACGCTGCCGCGCTTCATGTGCAGGTAGGCGGTCTGCCAGCCGTCGCCATGGTCTATGATGACGGCGTTGCCGCCCCCGACCTTCATCACCGTGTCGCGCCCGATGACGTTGACGTTCACGTCCTCCATGCCGTCGCGCACCCGCAGGACGGTGCCCGCGGCGGCGGCCAGCACGGCGACGCCCTTGTCCATCGCCGTGTAGTCGGGCAGGCGGAAGTCCGTGCCGTCATGGCCGTCGTAGCTCAGCCGGCCGCAGGCATGATCGCGCCAGCCGGGACCGGCGTCCTCGTCGACGTAGTTCTGGATGAAGCAGGTTTCCCCGACCCGGCACTCGATCGGCAGCCCGAAGGCCGGCGCGTCCGCCGCCGCGGGGTCCGCGAAGGCGAGCGCGCCCGCGAACAGGCTTGCGGACAGGAAAGTGGCGAGCGCGGCGCGGATCATGCGGGCTTCCCAGGGAAGAGGGGCGGATGTGCGAGGGCAGGGTGAGGCAAGCCCCGTCCCGATGCAACCGTGAGGGAGCCATACGCCGCCTAGCCACCGCCCTCCCGCCACTGCCCTCCCGCCAGAGCCCGTCAGCCGGCGATCAGCACCGCGAGCACTTCGGAGGCCAGGACCGCGGGCTTGATCGGCTTGCGGACCATCCGGGCGACGCCCAGCTTGGCCAGGACCTGCATGGTCAGCTCCGGCGGCACCCGCTCATCGATTTCGGACAGGACGATGATCCGTAAGTTCGGGCGAATGCTCTTGGCCGCCTGGATGACTTCGGAGCCGTCATGCTCCGGCATGAGGAGGTCGGTGACCAGCAGGTCGAACGCATGGACGGTCAATGATTCGATGGCCGCCCGCGCGTCGGTGCAGCCGGTCACGGTGTTGCCTTCCTGCTCCCGAAGCTTGCGGACGATGCTGAGGGACACCGGGTTGTCATCGACGACGAGTATGTCGGCCATCGGGGCTGCCCTCTCCTGGTGCGGTGTTTTGGGTTCGGCCTTTTGGCGGCATGAATAAGGCCGGGGTGGTTTGCGCCCCGTTTATGAGTGGGGGCGGCCATGCATCCCTGTCAGGGCACCGGGCACTCGCGCCCTCACGGCGTTGACTTGGCGTTCCGTCCGCGTAAACTGGAGGTGCCTTCACGGAGAGGGCGCCGGCCGCCCATCGCGGGGACCGGCGGATTGGGTCATATCGCTTTCAAGAGGATGTGACATGAGCACCGCACTGGCACTGACCACGCCATTTCCCGGCGAGTCGCTGTCCCGTTACATTGAGCAGGTCCATCGCTTCCCCGTTCTGGGCGCGGAGGAGGAGTATGTGTTGGCCACCGCGTGGCGCCAGCATGGCGACATGGAGGCGGCCCGCAAGCTGGTGACCAGCCATCTGCGTCTGGTCGTCAAGATCGCCACCGGCTTCCGCGGCTACGGGCTGCCGATGACCGATCTGGTCGGCGAGGGCAACATCGGCCTGATGACCGCCGTCCGCAAGTTCGAGCCGGACCGCGGCTTCCGCCTGTCCACCTACGCGATGTGGTGGATCAAGGCGTCCATCCAGGAATACATCCTGCGCTCCTGGAGCCTCGTGAAGCTGGGCACCACAGGCGCCCAGAAGAAGCTCTTCTTCGGCCTGTCCCGCCTGAAGCGCAAGCTGGGCGAATTCGGCAACGGTGAGCTGAAGCCGGAAAGCGTGTCCCGCATCGCCCAGGAACTCGACGTCCCGGAAAGCGACGTGGTGGCGGTGAACCGCCGCTTCGTTCAGCCGGTCGCCTCGCTGAACGCGCCGCTCTCCGCCGGGGAGGGGACCGCGGAGATGCAGGACTTCCTGCCCGACGAGCGCCCGAACGCCGAGGACAGCCTGCTGGAGCGCGACGAGGCGATGCATCGCAGCGCCATGCTGCGCGAGGCGATGGCCGTGCTGAAGGATCGTGAGCGCGACATCCTGACGGCCCGTCGCCTCAGCCCGTCGCCCAAGACGCTGGAGGATCTGGCCGCCGTTTACGGCGTCAGCCGCGAACGCATCCGCCAGATTGAGGAGCGTGCGTTCCAGAAGCTGTCGCAGCGGGTGCGGGAGCTCGCCGCGGCGGCATAGGGAGGGATTGTTGCTTCGCGCTTCTCTTTGGTGTATGCCGAAAGGCGTAGATCTTGAGAGGTTGGGTTCCGCCATCGGCGCCGTTCCTCCGGATGAGACGGGGCGGCGTTCTCCTGCCCAGGGTTGTGGTACGGGGAGCGGTGGGTGCAACAGATGTTGTGATTTCGCCGCAATTTGTTGGAAAATGCTCCGCAAGCCGTCATAATGACAACTCGGTTTCTGTGCACCCCTGGGTAACGGGCCTCGTGTCGAGCGCCCAGCGGGCGCCTTGGTGAGCGGGTACGGTTTTGTCCAACGTGTCTCCGGCAGAGCATCAGGGGCCTGACAGCCCGTCCGCACCGGCAATGCCGACGACATCGGCGTTCCTGGCGTCGCTGGCCGAAAGCCTCATGCACCAGGCGTCCTTCGCGTTGGTCTATGCCGACGCCGGTGGGCGTTGCCTGTTCGCGAACCCGGTCCTCGCCGCCGTGTTGGGAACGTCACCCGAAGATCTGGCGGGGCGTCCGCTGGCCGAAATCGACCATCCGCTGGCGCGCGCCGTGGCGCAGGCGCTGGGCCGCTCCCGCCAGACCGGGGAAGCCGCTCCGGTGGATTGCGAGGTCGAGCGTGCGAACGGCGGGCGCGGCGTGCTGACCGGCTGCGTCCTGCCCCACCGCACTGGCGACGGAGGGCATGGCTTTCTTGGCCTGTTCCAGGATGTGACCGACCCGGCCCGCATCGCCGATTTCGTCCTGCGCCGTGACCCCTTCGTGACGACGCTGCTCGACGCGGCGGTGGACGGTGTGGTGGTGGCCGACCGCCATGGCATCATCCGCACGGTCAACCGGTCCTGCCGCGACCTGTTCGGCTACGACGAGGAGGAATTGATCGGGCGGAACGTCTCCGTCCTGATGCCGCCGCCCTTCTCCCGCGATCATGACAAGTACATCGGCAGCTACCTGGAGACGGAACGCGCCAAGATCATCGGCATAGGGCGCGACGCGCTCGGCCGGCGCAAGGACGGCGCGGTGTTCCCGATCCATCTCAGCGTCGGTGAGGCCCGGCTGGCGCGCGAGGTCGTGTTCGTCGGCATCATCCGCGACATCTCCGAGCGGCTGGCGGCGGAGCAGCGGGCGACCTATCTGGCCCGACACGATCCGCTGACCGGGGTTCTGACCCGCACCGCCTTTCTGGAGGAGTGCGAGGCCGTGCTCGCCGCGCCCTTTCCCGGCCAGGAAGGCGGCCTGTTCGCGCTCTACGCGCTCGACGTCGACCAGTTCAGCGACATCAACGAGGCGTTCGGCTTCCACGTCGGCGACGCCGCCCTGAAGGCGATGGTCAGCCGGGTGACCGAGGTGCTGCCGCAACAGACCTACGTCTGCCGCATCGCCGCCGACGAGTTTGCCGCCCTGTCCCGCGTCGACAGCGCGGAGCAGGCGGAGACGCTCGCCGATCTGCTGCATGACCGGCTGACCGCCTCCATCTACGCCGATCGCCATTGGGTGCGGCTGCGGCTGTCCATCGGCGCCGCGGTGCAGGACGCCGACATCCGCACGCTGGAGGAGCTGAACGCCAAGGCGAAGCTGGCGCTTCAGGCCGCGCAGCACAACGGCGGCAACGCCGTTTGCTTCTACACCCCGGAAATGGCCGCGGCGGCGACCCGCCGGATGTTCCTGACCATGCATCTCGCCCACGCCATCGAGCGGAATGAGCTGCACATGGCCTACCAACCCATCGTAGAGGCCCGCTCCGGCCGGATCGTGGGGGCTGAGGCGCTGCTGCGCTGGAACCAGCACACGCTGGGGCCGGTCTCTCCCGGCGAGTTCATCCCGGTCGCCGAGGAAAGCGGCCTGATCGTTCCCATCACCGACTGGGTGCTGAACGCCGTCGTCGAGCAAATGGCGGTGTGGGAGCAGGCGGGTACCCTGCCGAACCAGATCTTCATCAACATTTCCGGTCCACAGTTCCTGCGTGGCAACCTCAGCACCCGCCTCGAGGAGCTGTTGGGCCGCCACCCGGCGCTGCGCGGGCGGCTGGGTCTGGAGATCACCGAGCAGGCGGCGGTGCGCGATCTGAAGGCTGCCGTGCAGACTCTGACGGAACTGGAGGCCATCGACGTCCAAGTGGCCATCGACGACTTCGGGTCCGGCTATTCGTCGCTCAGCTATGTGCAGCAGCTTCCGGTGTCGAAGCTGAAGATCGACCGCGCCTTCATGGCGGACATCCCGGACAACCTGAAGAACGGGGCGCTGGTCCGCGCTGCGGTCGGCATGGCGCACGGCCTCGGTCTTGTCACCGTGGCCGAGGGAGTCGAGACGGAGGAGCAGCGGGACTTTCTGGTCTCCGTCGGCTGCGACCTGCTGCAGGGCTATCTGTTCGGCCGGCCCGTCGCCCCGGACGCCTTCGCCGCGATGATCCGCGCCCAACAGCCCGCGATGGCCTGAGCGTCCGGCGAGCGCCCGGACAGGGTCACCCCTCCAGCCGTTCCGGTTCCTTCCCGGCCAAGGCGGGCGGTTCGACGGCGCGGGTGGGCACGCGCTCGCGGCGGGTTTCCCGGAGCTGCCAGCGGCGGAAGGAGCGTTCCGACCACCAGGATTCGATCGTCTGCCAGAACCGTTCCGGACCCTGGAACAGCGGCACGCGGGCCTTGTCCATCGCCGATGGCTCCAGCGCGAGGCCGACCGAGGTGATCTGCCCGTCCTGCATGTCGCGGACGATCAGTTCGACGCCGCCCATGCGCATCCGGTCGCCCAGCTCGCAACCGCCGCCGAATTCGTTGCGCAGCAGATCGCGCAGGGACCACTGGGCGTTGGCCAGCGACAGGGGCAGGCCGTACATCTCGGCGATCTGCTCCACCGTCGCGTCAGGGTTCAGCGCCAGATCGCCGTAAAATTCGCGGTCGTCCTGATCCAGCGGGCGGCTCTCGGCGAACAGCTTGTCGATGAGCGGCAACTGGCTGGGAGGGGTGAACAGATAGACCATATCCCCGGCCTGCAGCGTCCGCGCCTTGTGCAGCGGCACCACGCGCCCCTCGCGGATGACCAGGGAGGGGCGGGCGAAGCGCGGCGTCCGCTGGCCGCGGGCGGCGGGACTCTTGGGGTGGACGGTGTAGGCGACCATCTCCTGGTCGGCCCCGCCGGGCAGTTCCAGCTCGAACCGCTCGACCGGGCCGCGCCGCGGCGGGACGATCAACTTCAGCCAGCGCGCCATCGGGCCGATGGTCCAGCCCTGCACCGCCAGCGACACGATCACCACCAGGAAAGCCGTGTTGAAGATCACCTGCCCGCCCGGCAGTTCGCCCAGGATCGGCACCAGCGCCAGCAGCATCGACACCGCGCCGCGCAGCCCGACCCAGGCCATGAAGGTCTTCTCGTTGGCCGAGAAGCGGAAGGGCAGCAGGCACAACCACACCGCCAGCGGGCGGGCCAGCAGGATCAAAAGGACGGCCAGGGCCAGGGCGGGCAGGGCGATCGCTCCGAAATCATGCGGGGTGGCGAACAGCCCCAGCATGACGAACATGACGATCTGGCTGAGCCAGGTCAGGCCCGAGTGGAACTGCCGCAGGCCCAGCGCCCCGCGCAGCTTCACATTGCCCGCGACGAGGCCGGCGGCGTAGACGGCGAGGAAGCCGCTGCCCCCCAGCTCGTTCGTGCCGGCGAACAGGAACAGCGCGAAGGCCAGGGTGACCACCGGATTCAGGCCAGGGTCGAGGCGGGCCTTGTTGATGAAGGCGGCCAGCCCGGCCCCGCCCAGGATGCCCAGGACCGCCCCGCCGGCGATCTGCTTGACCAGGAAGCCGGCCAGCTCCAACGGCGTTCCCCATCCGTGCAGTGCCGCCTCCACCAGCATGGCGGTCAGCAGGATCGCGGTGGGGTCGTTGCTGCCGGACTCGATCTCCAGCGTCGAGCGCACGCGGTCGCGGATGGTGATGCCGCCGACCCGCAGCAGGAAGAACACCGCCGCCGCGTCGGTGGAACTGACCGCGGCGCCGACCAGGAAGGATTCGATCCAGGGCAGGCCCAGCAGACCATGCGCGGCGACGCCGATGACCCCGGAGGTGATGGCGACCCCGAAGGTGGCGAGGCTGAGCGCCGGCCATGCGGCGGCGCGATAGCTGGACAGCTTGGTGTCCAGGCCGCTTTCGAAGAGGATCACGGCGAGCGCGATGGAGCCGATCAGGAAAGCGCTGTCCGCGTCGTTGAAGCTGATGCCTCCGACGCCGTCGATCCCGGCCAGCAGCCCGACGCCCAGAAAGATCAGCAGCAGCGGCGTGCCGATCCGCAGCGCCAGATAGCTGGTCAGGATGCTGACGATCAGCAGCGACGATCCGATCAGGATAATGGTGCTCGCCGTCTCCATAGTCCTCGCGCCGGATAGGGGAGATGCCGCCTTCGCGGTACACCCGATTTTGGCAATTCTTGGGCGCGAGTGCAACGCAGCGACCAAAATTTCCCAATGTTCCTAAAATAATGCAGAAATGTCTCCCGCAATGCAGCATTGCGGCGAGCTACAATCCTTCCGGGTTAATGCAACGGGCGAGGGGCATTTCATGTTTCGTACACGGCGCATTTCGGCACTGCCCCTCGCAGCCCTGACGCTTGTTCTGTCCTCCCCAGCGGTGATGGCGGGAGCTTTGCCCGGCCTGGACCGGCCGGCGGCGGGTGGCGGCGCCACGCCGATCCGGTTCGACAAGAAGGCCATCGACCTCGGCGGCTGGGGCGCCCTTGAGGTTGGCCAGACGGAAAGCGCGTCGCGTCGGATGGTGGTGACCACGCCGGTGCGCGACCAATGGTTCGCCGATCCCGTCTTCATGAACGACGGCGCGTTTGGTGGACCGGACGCACGGGCAACCTATTATTCGCCGCGTCTGCACGGCTTCAACATCGGCCTCGGCTACACCCCCGTGCGCACGGAGCTGGGAGCGGCCGATCCGCTCGCCCGCCATGTGGTGGAAGGCGTGGTGCGTCATGACGGCCGGCTCGGCAAGGCCCGTCTGCGGATCACCGCGGGGGTGGGCAAGGCCGCCGTCGCCAAGGACCGCGGCACGCCCCGCCGGTCCTGGGTGGTCGGCGGGCAGGTGACGCTGCCCGGCGTGACGGTCGGCGCCGGCTACCGCGAGCAGCAGCCCGACGACGGCGCCGCGCGGCGAACGCTCAACGCCGGCCTCTATCTGGAGCAGGGCACGCCGTCGCGGGGCTGGACGGTCATGGGGCGGCTGGCCCACACGCAGGTCGGCGCCGAGGCCCCACAGGACGCCTGGTCCACGGGTCTGCGGTTCCGCATGTCGCCGAAGGTCAGCGTCACCGCCGATCTCGGCACCATGACCTACAGCGGAGACCCGTCCGACAGCACGATGTTGCGCGTTGGAACCCGCGTTCTGTTCTGACCGGCGGCCCAAACGCGCCTGATATCCCTCTTTCGCCCTCATCCAAGGGTGGTTTCCCGATGGAATCGCGGTGTCGTGGAAGCAAATGGCCTTCTCGCCTGTTTACAGGAGCGAGAAGCACCACAAGGAGGGTTTGGACATGTCTCGTTTGCGCCTGATCGGGACCGCCATTGCGCTGTTGACGCTCGCGGCCTGTTCGACCGGCGGCGTGGTGGGCGGCACGGCTGGCGCCGCGGGCGGCTACGCGGTGGACGGCAAGCGTGGCGCCATCATCGGTGGCCTGGGCGGTGCCGCGCTGGGCACGGCTCTGGATCGCTGACCGGACGCAACGGGTCCGTGCGATCCGTTGCCGATGACGACAAGCGCGTCGCGCCGACCGGGCGCGGCGCGCTTTCGTTTTTTCAGGCCCGCCATTCCTTGCGCAGGATGGCGTACTGCATCGTGTTCTCGAAGATGGGTTGCCCGTCGCCATCCGTTTCGAAGGATATGAACTCCACGAAGAGCCCTTCTTTCCTCATGCCGAGCCTTTCGCACAGGCGCTGCGACGCGACGTTGGTCTCCTCGACACAGGCGTAGAGGCGGCGGGCCTGCCTCAAAGTGAACAAATGGTCGAAGAGGGCCCGCGCAGCCTCCGCGGCGTATTCGGCCCCGGCAAAATCCGCGTTGAAGTTCCAGCCGACGGCACCAGCCGACGGTATGTATGTCCGGCGGCTCGGGCACCTGGAACACGTCACCGATCACCCGGTCGGTGCTTCGCAGGCATACGGCGATGTGCTCGTCGCTTCGGCTGCGCGTTTCCACCTCGGCGGCGGCGGCGTCGAGGTTGTCCAGTTTGAGCGCGAGGAAGCAGCTTGCCCGGGGGTGACGCAGATCGGCGAGCAGGTCGGGCGCGTCCCCCTCCCGCAAGGGCCTCAGGGTCAGGCGGTCGGTGGTGATGGGGCCATGCGTCGTCTCGGCGGAAGGGGCCGGAACCGGAAGCCGGCAGATCATGAGCCGGTCATTTTTGCCGCCCGGCACATACACGCCATCAGAAATCCCACTTATGCGGTTGATTGCCAAGAATATTTTAGGTTGCACAAAACTTGCGTGTCGGATCTCCAGCCCATCGGTCACGAGAAGCCGTCATGCAAATCTCCAACTATTTCAGCGACGTCTCCCGCGTCGTCGCCAAGTTCACGACGCAGAACGGGAAGGCCGAACCGGAGAAGGAGGCGAGCGGAGTCAGCGCTGCCGACGCCTTCCTCAAGGAGGCGCGGAAGTCGCCGGCCCAACGCATCCGGGACCAGATTCTCGCCCGCATGAAGCTGGACGAAGACTCCCTCGCGTCCATGCCGGCGGAAAAGCGGGCCGCCGTCGAAAAGCAGATCGCCGAAGAACTGAAGCGCCAGTTGGCCGGCGAGAACGACCGGCGCGGCGCGGCGGTCGACCTGACCGCCTGACGCCGCTCAGACCGGGGGCGCGTAGCCGAAAACCCTCAGCGCGTCCTGAAGGTCGGGGAGGACGCGCTCGACCGCCGCTTCCCCTTCACGGATGCAGTCTTCGGCCCGGTCGAATTCCGACAGGCCGATGTGGCCCAACCGCGGCGTGATGTGCACGTCCGGCGGCTCGCCGGCCAGACGGGACCGCGCGATGCGGTCGGTGACGATGCCCAGCGAGGAGATCATGACGCCGAACAGGCTTGGCCCCTCGTAATCGCGCCGGAAGATGCGGCGGCTCAGCGCGCCGATGGGCACGCGGAAGCCGGCGCGGGGCTTGGACTCGCCATCCGGGCCTTGCTCCTCGTCGATCAGCTTCAGGAGATCGAACCCTGCCGCGGTCGGCACGGCGGCGCCTGGGCGGCGCGATTTGCCGATGATGTCGGCGGCAAGATTCACCGCGATCACCATCTGCGCCCCCAGGGCCCGGCAGGCCGACACCGGCACCGGGTTGACCAGGGCGCCATCGACCATCCAGCGCCCCTCGAACGGCACCGGCGGAAAGACCCCCGGCAGGGAGAAGGAAGCGCGCAGGGCGTCCACCAGCGGGCCGTTGCGCATCCACACCTCGTGCCCGGTGACCAGATCGGTGGCGATGGCGGCGAAAGGGTTGGGAAGTTCCTCGATCAGGATGTCGCCGAGATGGTGGCGCATCTCGGCGACCAGCCGGTCCCCGCCGATGAGGCCGCCGCCCTGGCGCAGCCGCAGGTCCAGATAGCCGACGATTTTCATCCGGGTCAGGCTGCGCGTCCACTCCTCCAGCGCGTCGAGCTTGCCGGCGAGATGGACTCCGCCCACCAGCGCCCCAACCGAACTGCCGCAGACGATGTCGGCCTCGATCCCGTAGCGCGTCAGCGCCCGCAGGACGCCGATGTGCGCCCAGCCCCGTGCCACCCCGGCGCCCAGCGCCAGACCGATGCGCGGCCGGTGGTGCTGCTGGCCGTATCGATTGCCGGGACCCTGTCCGTTTCCACCGTCCGCCGCCATGGCGCCTCCTTTGCACAGGGTGGAGCGCGTGCCGGTCGGTATGGTGCCACCGGCCGGTCAAGGAAGCTTGATCGGTTCCGGCCCGGCGGACAAGTCCCGGTGGGCGAGGCGCAGTGACCAAGGCTTGATGGACAAGCACCGGCGCCATCGGCTAAGCCATCGCGATCGCGCTACAGGAAGACGTGCACGTGAGCAAGATGAGCGGAGAACGGCTGCGCCTCGACGCGGCGACGGAGCGGCTGGTCGGCCGCATGCTGCGGGAATGGGTGCGCCCCTACACCGGCAAGCTGATGCTGTCCTTCCTGCTGATGGCCGTGGTGGCGGCGGCGACCGGCGCCTACCCGCTGCTGATCGATCAGGCCTATTCGATGTTCTCCGAGCAGGACCGGGGTATGCTGCTGGTCATCCCGCTCCTGATCATCGTGGTCACGGCGGTCAAGGCGCTGTCCATGTACTCGCAGACGGTGGTGACGACCGACATCGTGCAGCGGATCATCACCGACGTGCGCCTGTCGATGTTCGACCATCTGCTGAGGTCCGACACCGCCCAGCTTCACGCGGCCCCCACAGGCACGCTGACCTCCCGCTTCATCAGCGACGTGGACCTGATCCGCAACGCCCTGTCGCGGACCCTGACCGGGCTGGTGCGCGACATCCTGACGGTGATCGCGCTCGTCGGGTCGATGTTCTATCTCGATTGGGTGCTGTCGCTGATCGTCTTCCTGATCTACCCGATCGCCGCCATTCCCATCGTGAACATCGGCAAGCGGCTGCGCCGCGTGTCGCGCGACACCCAGGCGCAGATGGGCGACATGACCGCCCTGCTGACGGAAAGCCTGGCCGGCGCCCGCATGGTCAAGACCTACTCCCTGGAAGACTACGAGCGCGCTCGCGCCGCCCGCGCCTTCGAGGACAATTTCGCCCTGACCATGAAGGCGACCCGAGCCCGCTCGCGCATCGACCCGATGATGGAGGTGCTGGGCGGCGCCGCCGTGGCCGGTGTGATCGCCTTCGCGGGCTACCGGATGGCGATGGGCGAGGGGTCGGTCGGCGCCTTTTCCGGCTTCGTCGGCGCGCTCCTGATGGCGGCGCAGCCCGTGCGCGCCATCGGCACGCTGAACGCCGTGCTGCAGGAAGGTCTGGCCGCCGCCCAGCGCATCTTCGAACTGGTGGACGAGAAGCCGACCATCACCGAGCAGCCCGGCGCCAAGCCTCTGGCGGTTGAGCGCGCCGCCGTGTCGCTGCGCAGCGTCCGCTTCGCCTACGAGGAGGGGACGGAGACGCTGAAGGGCATCGACCTGGACGTTCCGGCGGGGGCCACAGTGGCTCTGGTCGGGCGCAGCGGGGCCGGCAAGTCCACCGTGTTCAACCTGATCCCGCGCCTCTACGACGCGACCGGCGGGCAGGTGCTGATCGACGGGCAGGACGTCCGGGCGGTGACGCTGAAGAGCCTGCGCGGCGTGATCTCGCTGGTCAGCCAGGACACGGTGCTGTTCAACGACACGGTGCGGGCCAACATCGCCTTCGGGCGGCTGGACGCTCCCTTCGACGACATCGTGGCCGCCGCGAAGGCCGCCGCCGCGCACGACTTCGTCGCCAGACTGCCGGAGGGCTACGACACGGTCATCGGCGACCGCGGCGTGAAGCTGTCGGGCGGTGAGCGGCAGCGCCTCGCGCTCGCCCGCGCCTTCCTGAAGGACGCGCCGATCCTTCTGCTGGATGAGGCGACGAGCGCGCTGGACAGCGAGTCCGAGCGACTGGTGCAGGGCGCGCTGGAGCGGCTGACCCAGGGGCGCACGACGCTGGTCATCGCCCACCGGCTGGCCACCGTGCGCAACGCCGACCGGATCGTCGTGATGGAGGGCGGGCGCATTCTGGAGCAGGGCACCCACGACGCCCTGATCGCGCAGAACGGCACTTACGCCCGCCTGTGCAAGCTCCAGTTCGGCGAGGACGGGGAGGCCGCCCTGCTGGCGCCCTGATCCGGCAAACCGAGATCGTGCGTCCAGACCCGCGGTCAATCGGCCGCAGGCACCATCTCCACCACGGCGTTGCGCAGCTCGTGGGCGGCTATGGGTTTGTGCAGCAGGGTGTGGCCGCCCGCGCGGGCTTCCGCCAGGCGTTCCGGGGCGGTGTCGCCGGTGATGATCGTCGCCGGAACCGGCGTCCGGAGCCGCTCGCACACCGCCCGGATGGCGTCCAGCCCCGTCTTCCCGTCGCGCAGGCGGTAATCGGCCAGGATCGCGCTCGGCCATTCCCCGCTCTCGATGTGCTGAACCGCGTCCTCGATGGAGCCCGCCGTCAGCACCCGATAACCCCAGCCCTCCAGCATCGCCTGCAGGCCGAGGCGGATCAGCGGTTCGTCGTCGATCACCAGGATCATGCCCCGCCCGTCGCTCGGCACCGGCCGGGCGTCCGCCGGCTCGGAGCGGGTGGCGTGGCGGGCGATCAACGGCACCTCGATGCAGAAGGCGGAGCCGGCTCCCAGCCTTGAGCGCAGGTGCACCTTGTGACCGAGCAAGCGGGCGAGGCGACGCACCACCGCCAGACCAAGCCCAAGCCCCTTGCTGCGGTCCCGCTCCTGGTTGCTGACCTGGAAGAACTCCTCGAAGATCTCTTCCTGCTTGTCGGACGGGATGCCGATTCCGGAATCCATCACCTCGATGCGCAGGCGGTCTCCCCGGCGCCGACAGCCGATCAGCAGACCACCCCGTTCGGTGTAGCGCAGCGCGTTTTCCACGAGGTTGCGCAGGATGCGCATCAGCAGGGCCGGATCGCTGCGGATCGTCAGGGTGCAGGGAACCACGCGCAGCCGCAGCCCCTTGGCCTCCGCCTGGGGATGGTATTCGGCGCCCAACTGCTCGATGGCCGGGCCGATCGCCAGATCCTGCAACTGGGGAACGATCAGTCCGGCGTCCAGCTTGGACACGTCGAGCAGGCTGTCGAGCAGCATGCGCAGCCCATCCATGGCCTGCCCCATGGAGTCGAGAAGCGGCGCCGCGGGGTGCCCGTCCAGCCGTTCCGCCAGGGCGGTTTGGAACAGCATCATTGCCTGGACCGGCTGCCGCAGGTCGTGGCTCGCGGCGGCGAGGAACTTGGACTTCGCGACGTTGGCGCGGTCGGCCTCGGCCTTGGAGGCGCGCAGGGCGTCCTCGGCACGGCGGCGTTCGGTGATGTTGCGGACGATGCCCGTGAAGTGGCGGCGCCCCCCGGCGGTCCATTCGGCGACCGCCAGTTCGATCGGGAAGATCGAACCATCCTTGTGCCGTCCTTCCACCTCACGCCCGATGCCGATGATCTTCCTGTCCCCCGTGCGCTGGTAGGTCTGCAGATAGCCGTCATGCGCGGAGTGGTACGGCTCCGGCATCAGGATGCGGATGTTCCGGCCGACCGCTTCGCCGGCCTCGTAGCCGAAGATGCGCTCCGCCGCAGGGTTGAAGCTCTGGATCGTGCCGGTCGCGTCGATGACCAGCATGGCGTCCACCGCCGTCTGAACGATAGCCCGGTGGCGGGCCTCGCTTTCCGCCAGCGCCGCCTCGCGCCGCCGGATGAGGTCCGCGGCGCTGCGGATGGCGCGCCCAACCGCCGCGATCTCGGCCACGCCGTCGTCGGGCGGCGGCACCGGATATCCCGCTCCCAGCGCTTCGGCTGCTCCGGCCAGCTGGGAGACGGAGCGCGTGAGGCGCCGCCCAAGCAGAACCGCCGCCCCGATCCCGACCAGCAGAAGAAAGAGTCCGCCGCCGGTGAAGAGCAGGAGGGCGTGGCGCGCCGGGGACGCCACCAGGGTCGTGGGGACGCTCATCGCGACCACCCAGCCGAAGGTCCGGGATCGGCTGTAGGCCTGGATCGCCTGCACATCCTCCAGATTGACGGCGCGATGGATTCCGTCCGGCACGTTCTGCATGCCGGTCCACAGCGAGGCGGGAAGCCGTTTGCCGACGAACTGCTCGGTCAGATGCGAGCGGGCGATAACAACCCCGTCCTGGTCGATCACCCCGGCCCGCCAGCCCGCCGGGATGCGCTCCGGCGACACGATCGCCTGAAGCCGCTCCTGCGGGATGTTCAGGCTCAGCAGATAGCGGATCTGGCCGTCGCGGATCACCGGGGCGATCACCGCCAGAATAGGTGACTGGCTCACGTCGCCGATGAAGAGGCCGGTGACCTGCGGCTTTCCCGTGTCGATCACCCGTTGGTCGGCTTCGAGCACGGTGTTGTCCGGCAGATCCGCGCCCCAGGGCATCCGGCTGTTGATGCGTTGCCGGCCTTGAGGGTCGCGGAGAACCACGTTGGTGCCCAGCCGGTCGCGCACGCCGGCGGCTTGCCGGTAGAACGCGGCCAGATCATCCGTCGTCAGGCTTTCCGATGTGGACAGCACCTCCGCAGCGGCGATCTGGCGGCCAACTTCACGCTCCACGTCCTCGGCCAGCAGGCGCGTCCGGTCGAGCACGAGCTGTTCCGTTTGCTGGGCCTGCGCGTCGACGTTGCGGATGAGGAGGAACACCGAGAAGAGGACCAGCGGCACCGCGACCGCCATGACCAGCAGGACGAGCCAGCCCCGCACCCGTTGCGGCTGCAGGTGCCACGTCAGACGCCGCGGCTTCTCGGAATTGGCAATCATCGAATGGGCCTGAAATTGAAAGCCGCCCTATGCCGGATCGCTTGAGGAAAACGGTCGATTCGGTTGGCACCGCTCTTACCGGCGGCCCTGGCGCGCCCAGACGGCGCAGGAGCGCGTGCCTGCACTCTTTGGCACGGCTGACGGAGCATGGCTTTGGCGGAGCGGTCGACCGAGAAGGCGTGTCCGGTCTGAGCGTACCGAGGCATTTCGCAGACCATTCCTGGCGTAACCGGTTGCGGGCATCTCTAAACCAGACTGTATCATACCGCGCAATAATTGATTGACCATCTATCCATTCGCTCGTGAAAGAGCGGTTGGGAACGGCACAATCGCACAAAGCGCTTTCCCGGATCGCTTCGGCGTGCGTCTGCGGACGGCGATTGGCGTCGGGGTCGGCTCGTCTTCGCCTCCTGGCTGAGCCGACGCTTCCAGCGGCGTTTCACCGCGGCGGACATTGCGCGGGAGCATGAACTGGGCCTGTGGACCATGCTGCGCGCCGACGATGCCTTCTTCCGCGCCCTGCCACCGGTTGAAGCGGTGCTGGAGCGCATGGCGTCCCTGGAGTGCCGCATCGAGCCGGCGCCGCGGACCGTCGCGGGAAATCACCGTCTGTTTCAATGTCTACGGCAATACGCCGGGCGGCGACCGCTTCCTGTCGCTGCTCGGCTCCTCCATCGGGCATTTCCTGGCGGGGGCGGAGGTCTACTGGATGCTGGACCAGATGGCCCATTACGCGGCGTTCGACTGGCTGAACCGGCATGAGCCGATCCGTGTGCGCCGCTTCGACTTCCTGAACTTTCCTTACTGCCACTTCGTTGGGGCGAAGTGACGCGGCGCGCTCACTCCCGCCCGAGAACCCGGTCGACCACCGTGTCGGCCCACTCGCGGGAGCGGAAGCTGGCCTTGGCCTCCACCGGGTCATAGACGTGCTCCACCCAGTCCCAGAAGGCGATCGGGCGCTTCTCGTTGTAGGCCGCGTACAACTCGAAGAAATAATCGAGGATGCCGGTCTTCGCCTGCTTGAAGTGGCCGTACTTCCAGTGAAGCTGCTTGGTTGCACGCTCCAAGGGCAGGCCCTCGTGGATGAAGAGGTAGAGCGCCGACATGAAACCGGCGCGGTCCGCCCCCGACTTGCAGTGCAGGAGCGCCGGGTACTGCATGGTCGCGAACAGGTCACGGGCCTTCAGCAGCGTTTCCTTCTTCGGCATGTCGCGGGAGTTGACGGGAAAATCCACCAGCGTCACCCCGGCCGCCCGGCAGGCTTCGGCCTCCAGGATGTAGGAGGCGCAGTCGCGGCTGCCGCGCAGGTTCAGGATGGTCTTGACGCCGCGCCGCGCCGCCTCACGGATGTGCGAGGGGGAGGGCTGGCTTGCCCGGTACATGTTGGGGGAGATGCGGTAGGTGTTCGAATAGACCAGCCGGAAGCAGGCGTGGTCGATGAACACGCTCTCGAAATGTCCGAGCGCCCGCTGCAGCGGGGAGATCATGCGCCCGCGCGCGCGCTTGATCCCGTCGGCCAGCGCGGTGGTCGTGTAACGGCGCAACATCTTCCTGGTGGTGGCCACGCAAGCAGTCTCCAAATCGACAAGGCCGCCAAGATAGGCACACTTCTCGTGGCGTCAAGGCCGCCGCGCCGCCGGGCAGTGCGGCGGTTTGGTCATCCGGCCCGCAGGACCCGCCCGTAGATGTCGTAGCGCGCGGCCAGCGACAGCACGATCTCCATGTAGAGGTTGATCAGGCCGTTGGCGTAGAAGGCCGGGCAGCCGGTGTAATGGCGCTCTCCCGCCTGGGCGGTCGGCTCGATCAGGTCGGCGTTCAGCACGATCATGCCGCCCGGCGCCTCCGCGTCATAGACGAAGGCGGTCTGGTGGCGGGGCAGGGGGTGGATGGCCTGGTGGTCGTCGGCCTCGATGTGGCCGGCCCCCATGAACTGGCACAGCATGCCCAGGCTGCCCATGGCGAGCGGCAGCACCTGCTTCAGGCTGCGGCGCGACAGGTCGTCATACTCGGCCGGGGTCAGGCCGGGCTTCAGCATCGGCGCCGACTCGCACAGGTTCCAGCAGACGTGGAGCGCCGTGTGGCTGCCGGTCTTGGTGATCGACAGCATGTCGTAGCCGGACGGTGCGTGCAGCACCGACGCCTCCAGCGTGTTGGCGAGGACGAAGCTGGCCCCGGCGAGCGGCGTGATAACGCCCTCCGCCCGGCACCGCTCCTCCTCCAGCGTCACCTTGATCGCCCAGTCCTTGATGATGGCGTCGAGCAGATGGCATACGCTGTCGCGCAGGAAGCCGATCAGCGTCTCCGCCGGCGCGGCGTCCAGCCCGGCGGCGTCGGCGACGTCCAGCCCGTGCGGCGAGTCCGGCGGGTTGCACAGCAGCAGATGGCCGTCGGCGTCCAGCGGCATGCGGTTGGTGATGTGGTCGCGCAGGTCGTTGTAGAGGAAGGCCAGCAGCGCGTTGATCGCGACCTTCTCGTAGTCCTCCTTGCGGGTGTCCGCATGGGCCGGGCAGTGGCCGGCGAGGCGCTGAAGCTCCTCGGTGAAGAGGTAGTTCGGGTCCTCGGTGATGCGGTGCAGGATCGGCGCGAGGTTGATCCGGGTCATCCCGGCCTCCTCATGCGCGGCGAGATAGGACAGGGCGAAGTCGTTAGAGCGGGCCATGATGGGGCGTCAATCTCGTGAATGAGGACGGTCAGCGGTCGCGAAGCCGGTCGTAGACGCCGTAGTCCATGGCGATGCTGGCCACGATGTCGAGATACAGTTTGATGAAGCCGGGCGTGTAGAAGGCCGGGCAGCCGGTGTAGTGCCGCTCCTCGGGCTTGGCGAAGCGGGTGATCGGCTCCGGGTTCAGGCAGATCAGCCCGGCCTCGTCGAGGACGAAGGCGGTCTGGTCCTTGGGCAGCAGATGGATGGCGAGCCCGTCATGGGGCTCGATCCCCGACGCCTCCATGTAATGGACCAGCATGCCCAGGCTGGCCATGGACAGCGGCACCACCTGCTTCAGGCTTCGCCGGACGAGGTCGTCGTAGGCCGCCGCTTCCTGCTTCGGCACCAGCAGCGGGGCGGCCTCCACCATGGCCCAGCAGATGTGGATGGCGGTGTGGCTGCCGGTCTTGGTGATCGACAGCATGTCGTAGCCGGCGCGCTGGTAGAGGGGCGAGTCCTCCAGCGTCGTGCGCAGGATGAAGGTGGCGGCGGCGGCGGCGGAGATTTCGCCCGTGCCCTGGGCACGGTAATGCTCCTCCTCCGTCAGCAGATCGGCGGCCCAGCCGGTGATGAGGCCGTCCAGCAGATGGCAGGTGGCGTCGCGCAGGACCGAGGCCATCACGTCGAGCGGCGCGGCCGCCATCGCCGCGCGGTCGGCCGGGTTGATTCCGTGCGGGGAGCGCGGCGGGATCGGCAGCATCACCTGCCCGCGCTCGTCCAGCGGCAGCTTGGACGCCACATGGTCGCGCAGCCGTTCGAACAGATAGGCCAGCAGCGTGTTGACCGTCACCTTGTCCGCGTCGTCGGCGTTGGGGGCGGCGTGCATGGGGCACTGGCCGCCGCCGCGCCGCAACTCCTCGCTGAACAGGAAGGCCGGGTCCTTCTGGATGGTCTGGAGGATGTGGGCGACCGACACGCGCTCCAGCCCGGCATCGGCGTGGGCCTTGGCGAAGCTGCTGGCGAATTCGTTGGAACGGGACATCGTGGCCTTGCCGGAACGGGGTAATCCCGTTCAGCCTAGGGCGAGTGGCGGGGGCGATGCAACGGCAACCTCTGTGACCGGTTGCCGCTTTCCCGTTGAAATGTGCGGTTTTACCCCTCGGGAACCAGCCAATCGACCGTGCAGCCGCCGCCGGTTGAGGGCAGGGTGGCGTGCAGCGCGGGCAGCAGGTCGCGCAGCGTGTCGTCCAGCGTCCAGGGCGGGTTGACGATCAGCAGGCCGGACCCGTTCAGCCGCAGGTGCGTGTCCTCCGGGTGCCAGGTCAGCTCGACGGTCAGGATTTTGCGGATGCCGGTGTTCTCCACCGCCTCCTGGAAGCGCCAGACGGCCGGGCGTTCCTTGATCGGGTACCACAGGGCGTAGATGCCGGTGGACCAGCGCTTGTGCGCCGCCTTCAGCCCCTCGGCCATGCGGGCGAACTCGTCCGGCTGCTCGAAGGGTGGGTCGATCAGGACGAGGCCGCGCTTCTCCCGCGGCGGCAGATGGGCCTTCAGCGCCTGATAGGCGTCGGTCTTGAAGGCCGAGACCTGACGGTCTCCGGCGAACTCGGCCTTCAGGGTCTGCCAGTCGTCGGGATGAAGCTCGTTGAGGAGCAGCCGGTCCTGCTCACGAAGCAGCGCCCGCGCGAGCCGCGGCGACCCCGGATACCAGCGCAGCCGCCCATCCGCGTTCAACGCGGACACCGCGTCCAGATAGGGCCGCAGCGCCGGGTGCGGCGCCGGCTGGCCGAACAGCCGTCCGATTCCGTCCTGGAACTCCAGCGTCTTGCGCGCCGGTTCGGAGTCCAGGTCGTAGCGCCCGATGCCGGCGTGGGCGTCGAGCACGCAGAAGGGCGCCGGCTTGGCGCGCAAATGATCGATGATCAGCGCCAGAACGGCGTGCTTCATCACATCGGCGGGGTTGCCGGCGTGGAAAATGTGACGGTAGTTCATGGGGCAGGGATTTAGCCCATCGGGGCGTTCCGCGCCATCCCCTGCGAAGCCAGGTTATCAGTCGAGGGAAGCGACCTGCTGGGCGTTGCGGAAGGTGCGGCGGGTGCTCGGCGCGATGCTGGCGGGCTCGGAGTCGCCGCAGCGGGCGGATTCCAGCAGCTTGGCGCTCTTCGCGTCCAGTTCGTTCAGGTGCTGCCAGATCTTGCAGACGTAGTTCTGGGCCTGACGGGTGGAGCCGCCGTTGTAGCGGGCGACGGCGGTCTTCCAGCTTCCCTGCTCGCCATGGAGGCGGAGAAGAAGGCGGCCGGCGTAGTAGACGTTCTCGCGGGGATCGACGATCCGCTCCACCGGCTGGAACTCGCCGCGGTGGGTGCCCAGCGAAATCTGCATGCAGCCGACATAGACGTTCTGGCGGATCTGGCCGCGCTTGTCGCGGAGGTGCCGGGCGGCGTCGTTGGCGTTGCGGGCGTAGACAGGACGGCCCTCCACACTCATTGCGAAGGGGGTCGGAGCGCCGTCCTGACCGCTTTCCACCAAGGCGATGGCGACGAGAAGACCGGAGGGAATGTTGAACTTGCGCTCGGCCTCCACGGCGTGGGAGACGCAGCTGCTGTCCTGGGCGGCGGCGGGCTTGGCGAGGAGGACCGGAGCGGCGGCTAAGCCCAGCGCAAGAGCGATCCAGCCGCCATACGTGCGTCGCACGCGCTGAGTTCGATCCTGCATATCCTCGGTCCCCTCTTCGTTGCCGGGTTCATCCGGCTTCGTTTTGGCCCCCCGCGCGGGGCCGCCATTACCGGTCACCGAGTCGCTTACGGTGACCGCCTCCTACCCGAAAGTTCAGCGCCCACCATCGGGCGCCGAAGCCACACTTCCAAAAATTTTATACAGCGTCAATCTATTTGCTGCCCGGTAATACCACGCCTTTCGATCGAACGATGTCACAAGGCGACGGGAAAACCCCACTCGTGGTCTCGGCCTTATCCATTAAGGCACTGATTCCGAAGCCGTTTGAAAAATCGAAAGAGGTGGATTGCGCAAAAGGCGTACAAGCGCGTCCAATCGACCTAATGCGACGGTCTGACGCTCGATTCGTCACGGACAACCACCTTCGGAAGCCCTCTTGCGCGCGGATGAAAGCTGGTGCAGGAGTTCGTGTCCTCTCTCGTTTTCCGGAGTCTCCCGGAGCGGGGTCGGCGACAGCGCATCTCCCATAGCGAAGTGATCGTGGATCGCGATTCGACGGCTCAAGCCGACCGGGAGGGGGCAGGCCCCCTCGTCCAACCCGGAGACGTTCCGGGCATTCTGTTCCAGGCTGGCTATGACCGCCTCTACGCCGCCGACGCGGCGGGGGCCGCGCGCGCCTTCCGGCTCGCCTGCGCCGCCGACCCGGCGTCGGGGGAGGCCTGGGGTGCCCTGGCCGACAGCGCGCGGGACGCGGGCGAGGCCGCCGGGGCGCTGGCCGCCTGCGGGAGGGCGGTGGCGCTCGACCCCGGCGTGTGGTCCTGGCGGCTCGCCCTGGCCGAGGCGCTACGCGCCGCGGGCCGGTTCGAGGAGGCCGTGACCACCGGGCAGATGCTGACGGCGGAACGGCCAGACTCCGCCACGGCCCGGCTCGGTCTTGCCCGCGCCCTGGCGGCGGCGGGCCGGAGCGACGCCGCGTTGGAGGAATACCGCGAGGCCGTGGCCCTGCGCCCCGGCGACCGCGAGGCGGCGTTGGAACTGGCCGCCCTGCTGGTCGAGGCCGGCGACGCGCTGGGTGCGGTCGAACTGCTGCAGCCCTTGTCCCGCCGGGACCCGGAGGATGCCGACCTGCACACCGCCATCGGGCGGGCCTGGATCGCGCTGCAGGAACCGGCGAAGGCGTTGACCGCGCTGCGCCGTGCCCAAGGGCTCGACCCGGACGGCCGACTCGGCTGCGCGGCGCTGATCGCCGCTCTGGAAAGCGGCGCGGGGGAGGACCTGTCGGCGGCCTATGTGCGCGCCCTGTTCGACCGCTACGCCGACCGCTTCGACCAGGATCTGGTGGGCAAGCTGGGCTATTCCGCGCCGGCTCTGCTCCGCGAGGCGGTGGACCGGTTGGGCACGGCGGCGGGGTTGCGCGTTCTGGACCTCGGCTGCGGCACCGGGCTGGCGGGCGTGGCGTTCCGCCCGCTGGCGGCGCATCTCGCCGGGGTCGATCTGGCCCCGCGCATGGTCGAAAAGGCCCGCGCCCGCGCTCTGTATGATGAGCTGTCGGTCGGCGACGTGGTCGCGGCGGTGGAGGCGGTGCCCGGCGCCTGGGACCTGCTGGTCGCCGCTGACGTGCTGGTCTATCTCGGCAACCTGACCGCGCTGTTCGAAGGCGCCGCCAAGGCCCTGCGTCCGGCGGGCCGCTTCGCCGCGACGGTGGAGCGTCTGGACGGCGAGGCGGCGGCCTCTGGCTACGCGCTTGGCCCGTCGCGGCGCTACGCCCACAGCGAAGCCTATCTGCGCGAGACGGCGGCGGCGGCGGGCCTGACGGTGCTTCTGATGGAGCCCTGCTCCCCCCGCCGGGAGAAGGGCGTGGGCGTGCCGGGTCTTCTCTTTATAGTGGAGAAGCCGGTGGCCTGACGAAAACGGCTTTTCGGGATGGGGCGTCCGTCACGCCTCCGCCCGGAAGGGCTGCAGGCTGAGCAGGGCGCAGTCCCAATAGGGACGCGGGCCGAAGCGTTCGGCCAGGAAATCGACGAAGACGCGGACCTTCGGGGACAGGTGCCGGTTCTGCGGGTAGACCGCGAAGACGTTCGATTCCGCCATGTAATAGTCCAGCAGCAGGCACTGGAGCTGCCCGTTGGACAGGGCTTCGCCGCACAGGAAGGTGGGCAGAACGATGATGCCGACGCCGGCGATGGCGGACTCGCGCAGCAGGTCGCCGTTGTTGGTGCGCAGCGACCCCGACACGCGGACCGACCGCATGGCGTCACCGACGCGGAACTGCCACTGCTCGGCGGTCGGGATGTTGGTGTAGATCAAGCAGTTGTGGTTGGACAGCTCATCCGGCGTCTGAGGTATCCCGTGCTTCTCCAGATAGGCCGGGCTGGCGCAGACGACCTGCCGGTTGGGCGCCAGACGCTTGGCGATCAGCGAGCTGTCGCGCAGCCGCCCGATGCGCACCGCCAGATCGTAGCCCTCGTCGATCAGGTCCACGTAGCGGTCGTTCAGGTCCATCTCGATCTCGATGGACGGGTAGCGCTCCAGGAACTCGGCCACCGCCTTGGCCAGATGCAGCAGCCCGAAGGACACCGGCGCGTTGACCTTCAACCGTCCGCGCGGCGCCGCGTGAAGGTCGGCGACGGCCTGCTCCGCCTCCTCCAGGTCGGCGATGATGCGGGTGCAGCGCTCGTAATAGGCCTGCCCGACCTCGGTCAGGCTGAGCTTGCGGGTGGTGCGGTTCAGCAGCCGCGCCCCCAGCCGGTTCTCCAGCTCCGCGATGCGGCGGGAAACCACGGACTTGGACAGGTTCAGGCGCTCCGCCGCGGTGGTGAAGCTCTTGGTGTCCACGACCTTGATAAAGGCCATCATGTCGTCGAGGCGATCCATGCCATTGTTCTACACCCGGGAACAATGAAGTTCCAGCGCCCTGGATTTGCTGGAGCGCGGCAACGCGCTATCTCTTTGGGACGCCGCAGCCTCCAGCGCGGCCGCAACGACAGAGGGGAGACGAGACATGGCGAAGGTTCTGGTGCTCTACTACAGCAGCTACGGCCACATCTCCACCATGGCGCAGGCGATGGCCGAGGGCGCCCGCTCGGTTCCGGGAACCGAGGTGACGGTGAAGCGCGTGCCGGAGCTGGTCCCCGAAGAGGTGCGGCAGAAGGCGCACTTCAAGGAAGAGCCGAACATTCCCATCGCCGACCCGAACGAGCTTGCCAACTACGACGCCATCATCCTGGGCGTTCCGACGCGCTACGGCAACATGCCGGGCCAGATGAAGAATTTCCTCGACCAGACGGGCGGTCTGTGGGCGAAGGGCGCGCTGGTCGGCAAGGTGGGCGCCGCCTTCTCCTCCTCCGCCACCCAGCATGGCGGGCAGGAGAGCACGATCCTCACCACCCACACCGTGCTTTTGCACCTCGGCATGGTGATCGTCGGCCTGCCCTACAGCTTCCAAGGCCAGATGGGCGTGGACGAGGTGATGGGCAACAGCCCCTACGGCGCCAGCACCATCGCGGGCGGCGACGGCTCCCGCCAGCCGAGCGCGGTCGAACTGGACGGTGCCCGTTACCAGGGCCGGCATGTCGCGGAGATCACCAAGAAGCTGCACGGTTAAAGGCGGGGCGTCCCTCTCCCGCCGTCCGGGCGGGAGAGGTGGCACCGGATAGAGGGGAGTTCAGGGCATGGGCCTGTTGATCGACGGCCGCTGGCACGACCAGTGGTACGACACCAAGAACAGCGGCGGCGCCTTCGTCCGTCCGGAAACCCAGTTCCGCAACTGGGTGCGGGCGGACGGCTCGACCCCGTTCCAGCCGGAGGCCGGGCGCTATCACCTGTTCGTGTCGCTGGCCTGCCCCTGGGCACACCGCACACTGATCCTGCGCAAGCTGAAGGGGCTGGAGGACGCCATCGGCGTCACCGTGGTCGATCCCCTGATGCGGGAGGAGGGCTGGACCTTCCCCGAACCCGATCCGATCACCGGCTCCACCCGTCTGCACGAGGTCTACACCAAGGCCGATCCCACCTACTCGGGGCGCGTGACCGTCCCGGTGCTGTGGGACAAGACGACCGGGACCATCGTCAGCAACGAGTCCGCGGAGATCGTCCGCATGCTGAACCGGGAATTCGACGCCTTCGGCGACGCCTCGCTGGATTTCTACCCGGCGGAACTGGCGGAGGAGATCGACCGGCTCAACGCCTTCGTCTACGACCGCGTGAACAACGGCGTCTACAAGGCCGGTTTCGCGACCAGCCAGGAGAAGTACGAGCAGGCGTTCGACGCCCTCTTCGCGGCGCTCGACGAACTGGACGAGCGGCTGGCCGGGCGGCGCTACCTGCTGGGGAACCGGCAGACCGAGGCCGACTGGCGCCTGTTCACCACGCTGGTGCGGTTCGACGCCGTCTATGTGGGCCACTTCAAGTGCAACCTGCGCCGCATTGCCGACTATCCGAACCTGTCCGGCTATCTGCGCGACCTCTATCAGGTGCCCGGCGTGGCGGAGACGGTCGATTTCCACCACATCAAGCGGCACTACTACGCCAGCCACACCATGATCAACCCGACCGGCGTCGTACCGAAGGGGCCGGCGCTGGACCTCGACGCGCCGCATGGACGGGACTCGGTTGGATAACTCAGGTGGGGTGACCGGGCGTCAGGGCTTGTAGCAGCGGGCCATGTCCTGGTTCGGCCCGATCATCTCGCATTGGAAGCTGTTGGAGAATTTGAAGCGGAACGGCCCGGTCTTGCGCACGCTGACCAGGGTCTGTCCGCCGGGGTTCTTGAACGCCACCCAGGCCGAGGAATCGAAATGGGTGGTGATCCCGTTGCTCAGCCGCACGCGGCCCTGGTTGTCCTTGATGACCTGCACGCCGGTGTTGAAGGCCATGACGCCGTTCGGCGTCTCGGACGCCACGGCGAGGCCGTTCGTGCAGTTCACCCCTTCCGGCTGCACCGCGACGCACTCATAGGGGCGCGGCTGCGACGCGGTGAGCACCATGGCGTAGATCGCCACTTCCAGAACATTCATGGGCATGCGGAATCTCCCGGCAATCCGCACAAGGGTGCAGCAATGCACCGTGTACAGAATAATTCCGCCGTGGTTACGAAAAGTATAATGTCGCGGTCAAGGTTCTACTCCTTCGCGGTCAGCGCTTTTTCCAACTTCTCGCGCAGGCCGAGCGGTGTCAGCGGCTTGACCAGATAGCCGGTGGCACCGGAGCGCAGGGCCGACAGGACGACGTCGGACCCGTCGTGCTTGGTCAGCATGATCACCGGCGCCCGCCCATCCAAGGCCTCCAGAAAGGCCAGACCGCCCATCGGCGCCATGTCCACGTCGCAGAAGATCGCGTCGAACGCGACGCGGTTGCAGCGGGCCAGAGCCTCCGCCCCATCGGCGGCTTCGATCACCGTGCCGACGCCCAACTGCTTCAGCAGCCGCACCGAGACGCTGCGGGTCACCACCTCGTCCTCGACGACCAGCACTGCGCACGAACTGAACGACACGGCCACCCTCGCGCTTCGTCCCGTGAATTACCCATAGGGGTTGCATAGGGATGATATATCAGCGCGAAAGAAACTCAAATGCGTGCGATCAGAATTTTCACGTCGGCCAGGGCCCGGTCGAGGGCCGCCGCTTCCCGGCGCGCCACCGCCGCGTCGCCGCACAGGGCCGCCTCTTCCACCGAGCCGAAGAGGTCGGCGAGCCGTCCGGCCCCGGCGGTGCGGGCGGCTCCCGCCGCCGAATGGGCGGCCAGCCGGACGCCGTCCAGGTCGCCGAACGCCAATCGATCCTTCAGAACGCGCGACAACTCGTCGGCGTTTTCCAGAAACAGGCCGTAGAGCATCGTGACGGTTGGGCCGGGGCCGCCGAAGTTGCGGAACATTGGCTCCATGTCGAGGATGTCCCGATCGCAGGGAACCGCGGTGGCGAGACACGTTTCGGATAGGCTGGGCGGTGGCTGGGGCATGGCTGCTGCTCCCGGCAGGGCACGATATGGCCGTAAAGTGCGCGTGGAAATTCAACCCGGTCAAGCTGAGGCTGGCGCGGCGAATGGACGCTTCGGCGCCGCAACATGCGGACACGGAACCGCGTGGCGCGCCGTCTGTTCCTCAACGTCGTCAACGACCGCTGGAACGCCCGAGCGATGGCCGCCGCAACCGAAGAACAGCGTCTGGACACCCTGATCGTCGGCGGCGGCCCTGCGGGTCTGACCGCGGCGATCTATCTGGCGCGCTACCGCCGCCGCTTCCTGGTGGTGGATTCGGGGGCGAGCCGGGCCTCCTGGATTCCGCTGTCCCACAACCACGCGGGCTTTCCGGATGGGGTGACCGGCGACGAGTTGCTGGCCCGCATGCGTGCCCAGGCGGAGCGCTACGGCGCCCGGATCGTGCCGGGAACGGTGACCTCGGTGGAGCGGGGCGATGATGGCTACCACGTGCGGACGGAGGACGGGCGGCTGTTCCGCGCCCGCACGGTGCTGGCCGCGACCGGCGTGATCGACCGCGAGCCGCAACTGCCCAACCTCTATCAGGCGGTGCAGCGGGGGCTGGTCCGCCATTGCCCGATCTGCGACGGGTTCGAGGTGACCGGCCACCGCATCGGCGTCATCGGCCACGGCACCGGGGCTCTGGGAGAGGCGCTGTTCCTGCGCACCTATTCCCGCGACATCACCGTCCTGACGCTGGGCGAACCGATGAATCTGGAGGAGGCCGAGGAGCGCCGCATGGCCGAGGCCGGCCTCCGCGCCGTTGAGGAACCCGTGGTGGAAATCCACACCGAAGCCGGGCGGATCGCCGCTCTGACCACGGCGTCCGGCGAGCGGCTGACCTTCGACACGCTGTACTCCGCTCTCGGCTGCCACCCCCGCGTCGAGCCGGTGAAGGGGTTGGGTGTGCGCATCGGCCCGGACGGGCGGCTGGTCACCGACGGGCATCAGCAGACGGGGATCGAGGGCCTCTACGCCGCGGGCGACATCGTGGAGGGCTTGAATCAGATCTCGGTCGCCATGGGGCAGGCTGCGATCGCCGCCACCGCCATCCACCGCCGACTCCTGACGGAGGACGGGGATATTTGACGACCCTTGCGTTCCCGTCCGGCGCCGCTGCGGCGCCGGGCAAAATGTCGCATTTGGCATTAATGAGTGGTAATACCAAACCAATGGCTTGAGCTATGCTATTGGTTTGATGAGCCTTCCAGGAATGGCATAAAGGGTTATGCCTTTTGGGCTCGGCCGGACGTTTACACCTGATTAAGAATTTGCGCCTTAGGACTCTCGCCATTGCGAAAGGCGGTCCGTGCGTCGGGGTGTGGCCCGGTGCACAGCGGGACGAGCGAAGGGGCGGCATGATGACGCCATCAATCAACCCGGCCAGCCTGCCAGAACGAACGGAACCTGCTCCATGGCCCAATCCGTGACCCGCGCGCTTCAAGCCATCAAACGCCACAACGCCAAGCCGGAGCAGATCGACCACGCCATCCTCAGCGCTATCAACGTGACGCTGTGCATGCAGTCCGGCGGCAACGACCGGGTTGCGGAAGGCTTCAACCAGGACATCGCGCTGAGCGGACGGGCCTTCGGCGTCCGGAACTGACCTACCCTTCCTTTTCCTCCCGCTTCCGCAGTTCGTCCTGCAGGAGATAGCGGGCCTCCGGTGGCAGATCGCCGATGGCTTCGGCCAACACGCGCAGGCGACGCCGCAGCCCATAGACGGTGTCCAGCAGGGACAGCACGACCGGCATCGCCTCGTCGTCGAGCGCCAGATCCTCCCGCAGATCGCAGATCAGTTCCAGCCGGGCCACGTCGGCCGCGCTGAAGACGAAACCGGTCCCTTCATGCCGCGGCCTCAGCCAGTGCCGCTCCACCCAGACCGTCAGCTGGGCGGAGGAGACGCGCCGGCAGGTGGCCAGCACCTCTTCGGTCCGCCACCCCGCGCCGTCCGGTTTCCTGTCGTCTTGGACCATCTCACGCGGCCTCCATATCCCGCCTCGGGTTGTGGTCGGACTTCCAGTCCCGGACGAACGCCTCCAGCGCCGGGTCGGGCGGGTCGGGCAGGGCGATGCGCAGGGTCACATACTGGTCGCCGCGCGCCCCGTTCGCTCCGGGAAGGCCCTTGCCCTTCAACCGCAGCCGCGTGCCGTTGTTCGCCCCCTTCGGAACGGACAGCATCACCGGCCCGTCGATGGTCGGGACGCGCACCTTGCCGCCCAGCACCGCCTCGGCCAGCGTCACCGGCAGATCGAGCTGGATGTCGTCGCCGTCGCGCCGGAACCAGGGATGGGGCGTGACCTTGACCGTCACCAGTGCGTCGCCGGGCGGACCGCCGTTGCTGCCGGGCAGGCCCTGGCCCTTCAGGCGGATGGTCCCGCCGTCCTCCAGGCCGGCGGGCAGGTCGACGTCCAGCGTCTTCCCGTCCGGCATGGTGACGCGGCGCTTGCCGCCCTTGGCCGCCGCCAGGAAGTCGACCGTCAGCGCCATGCTGAGGTTGCCGCCCTTCATCGGCATGGCGCCGCCGCGGGCGAAGCCGCGCCCGCCGCCGAACAAATCGGCGAAGATGTGTTCCAGATCGTCCGACGCGAAGCCCTCGGCATGGGCGTAACGGGCGCCCGCCGGGCCTTCCGCGAAGTCGCGGTAATACTGGCGCTGCGGACGTTCCTGGCCCGAGGCGTCGATCTCCCCACGGTCGAAGCGGGCGCGTTTGTCGGGATCGGACAGCAGGCTGTAGGCGGCGCTGATGTCCTTGAAGCGCTGCTCGGCCTCTGCCTTGCCGGGGTTGAGGTCCGGGTGGTGCTTCTTGGCCAGCTTCCGGTAGGCCTTGCGGATCTCGTCGTCCGACGCGGTGGGGGATACGCCCAGAATCTCGTAAGGATTGCTCATGGCGATGACCGTGATTGAAAAGCGTGGGTCAGCGGCAAAAGGGTGAGCACGTTCGACGTGTATGTGTTCAACGCTCCCCCGCAAATCAAGAGGGTTGCCCTTCCGTCCGGCGCACGGCGCCTGTGCTTGCGGCCGGGATGAAGAAGGGGCGGTGCGCGCCAATATGAGGCGGGCCGGACTTGGTTCCGGCTGAACGCTTCCAAAGGGAGATGGTCAGGGAGGGAGCCCCCGTCATGCCGCACACGCCTCGGTCCTTCATGCCCACGGATCAGGCGGCCGCCGACCTGCGGCGGCGCCACAAGACCGCGAACGTGTTGCAGTCCCTTGTCCTGCTCGGCGGCATGGTGCTGCTGCTGGCGCTGTGCGGGATGATCCTGGCGGGGGTGGAGGGGGTGCTGTGGGCGCTGCTCGGCGGCGCGATCAGTCTGCTGTTCAGCCCGCGCCTGTCGCCGCGGATGATCCTGGGCATGTTCGGCGCCCGCCGCCTGACCTATGCGGAGGCCCCGGTCCTGTTCGACGCGCTGGCCGCCATCGCCCGCCGGGCGGAGCTGCCGGCGGTGCCGGAACTGTGGTACGTCGCCAGCCCTGCGCTGAACGCCTTCGCCGTCGGCAGCCGCCGCCGGTCGGCGATCGCGGTCACCGACGGGCTGCTGCGCGCGCTCAGCCTGCGGGAGCTGGCCGGCGTGCTGGCCCACGAGGTCAGCCATGTGCGCAACAACGATCTGACCGTCATGGGGCTGGCCGACACGGTGACCAGCCTGACCCGGCTGATGTCGGTCTTCGGCATGGCCCTGCTGATTCTCAACCTGCCCCTGATGATGATGCGGCAGGAGGCGGTTCCCTGGCTGCTGGTGCTGCTGCTTATCGCCGCACCCTGGATCGGCGTGCTCCTGCAACTCGCCCTGTCGCGCACGCGGGAGTTCGACGCCGATCTGGACGCCGCTCACCTGACCGGCGATCCGGAGGGCGTGGCCTCGGCGCTCGCCCGGATCGAGCGGCTGCAGCACAGCCCGTGGGAGGGGCTGCGCTTTCCCGGCCGCCGCCGGGCGCAGAACATCCCCTCCCTGCTGCGCACCCACCCGGACACCGAGGAGCGGGTGCGCCGCCTGATGGCGTTGCGCACCCCGCCGCCGGTCCTGCCGGGGCTTGCCGCCCACCCTCTTCATGCCCCACCGCACCTCGCCATGCCGACGGCGTTGCGGCGCCCGCGCTACCGGATCGGCGGCTACTGGTACTGAAGGTTACAGGGCCGGCGTCCGCCTCTCCTGGACTCGCGGTGCCCGGCTGGGTAGAACCGACGGGCGCGGTCGGGCAATTTTCCCAAATCCCAGGCTTGTCCGGGGAACAAGGAGGAAAGCCCGCGGCGGTCGGTTGGCTACAGAAGGCGGGTCCCCTCCATGACCTTTCAAGGGCGTTTGGTCCTCCTGATCTCCGGGCTGGTGACGCTGGCGGTGGTGCTTGTCACGGTGCTGCTGGCCTGGACGACCCATTCGGCGATCCAGTCGCGGGTGGAAGCGGACGGCCGCATGGCGGCGACCCTGCTGGCCCGCACCGCCACGCTGGCGCGCGAGGTCCCGCGCGACGTCGAGGCCCTGCTGGGAGACCGGCTGTTGTCGGAGGCGACTCTCGCCGCCCACCTCGTCGCGGTGATGGAGGCGGGCAAGGCGCCGATCAAGGCGGTGACCGACCGGCTGAAGGCCGTTGCGGATGGTGGCGGGCCGGACGAGATCTGGGTCACCGACAACCGGGGCCGCGCCTATCTGCACAACATTCCGGGTCCCGACATCACCTTTGGCCCCGACGTCCGTGCGCAGCCGCGCCAGGCGCCCTATTACGGCCTGCTGAACCGCGCGCCGGAGAAGGTGGTAACCGACGCGGCCACCGAAGGCGGCAAGCTGATGAAGTTCGCCGGCGTGGCCGGCGTCGACAAGCCGCGCATCGTCCAGGTCGGCGCCGACGTGCGCCGGCTGGGCGACATCGCCCGCAAGGCCGGGATCGACGGCGTGATGGCCTCCCTGCTGGCCGGCGGCACGGTGGAGGGTGCGTGGCTGCTGGAGCGCGACGGCCGCCTCGCCGTGCACGCCACTGGTCCCAGCGCCGGGCCGCTGTCGGAGCGGGCGGTCGAGGCGGCGAAGGCCGCCGCGGCGGCCGGCGAGACCGGTCTTCTGCGCGAGGGCGACCGCCTGACCGCCTTCGCCCCGGTTCCGGCGGTCGCCGGGCAGGGGACGGCCGGGCAGGGGGCGGGGATCGCGGTGGTCCGTCTGCCGGCGGAGGACCTGTCCTCGGTGGTCGGGCGCCATGTGAAGATCGGCGTGCTGGTCGGGCTGCTCGCCCTGGCGCTGGGCGTCTACGGCGCCGTCCGCTTCGCGCGCAGCCAGATGGCCCCGATCGAGCGGCTGGGCGAGGCCGTCGCCGCCGTCGAGGCCGGGCGCTTCAACCCCTTCACCCTGAACGAGGCGATGGAGCGCAACGACGAGATGGGCCGCCTCGCCCGCGTCTTCCGCAGCATGGCGCTTGAGGCGTCCTACCGCGAGGAGACGCTGGACGCCCAGCTCCTGATGCGCACGGCCGAGCTGGAGACCCGCACGGAGAAGCTGGCCGCGGCCGAAAACCTGATCGAGGAGGAGCAGCGCGCCGCCCGCGACGTGCAGGCGAACCTGCTGCCGCAGCAGCTTCCCGCCGGGCGGGACAGCCAGTTCTTCGGCCTGCTGGTCCCCGGCCCGGCGGTCAGCGGCGACTTCTACGATGTCATCGAGCTGGACGAGCGCCATTGCCTGCTGGTGGTGGCCGGCGTGTCCGGCTGGGGCGTGCCGGCGGCCTTCCTGATGCTGCTGGTGCGCGGCGCGATCCGCGAGGCGGCGGCCCGGCCCGGCATGACCCCCGCCGCCATCCTGGCGGCGGCCAACGACCGGCTGTGCGGGCAGAGCCCCTTCGACGGCTTCGCCACCGCCTTCGTCGCCCTCTACGACCGGGAGACCGGGACGCTCAGCCACTCCAGCGCGGGCAACCGCGCCCCCTGCCGCATCCGTGCGGACGGCAGCGTCCTGACCCTGGCCGACGCCGGCGGCCCGGCGCTGGGCGTGCGCAAGGGCATTCCCTATGGCGAGGCGGTGACCCGGCTGGAGCAGGAGGACACGCTGTTCCTGTGCACCGAGGGCGTGTTGCGGGCGGTGAACGCCGCGCGCGAACCCTTCGGAGAAGAGCGTCTGGCCGCTGTCCTGCACCAGGGCCGTGGCCTGTCGGCGCGCGACCGTTCCGAACTGCTGCTGCGCGCGGTGGAGGCCCATGTCGGGCCCGGAGGGCAGACCGGCGACATCGTGTGCCTGACCGTCCGCCGCCTGCTGCCCGCCGCCGAGCTGGCGCCGGAGTCCGAAGCGGCGGTGTGACGCCGTTCGGCGAAGGTTTGCATCGGCAACGTTCCCCTCTGATCGGGGTGACCCGGCTGGCCCGCTGGGTCACCCGAGCGACCACGGCGCGGAGCCGTGCGGCACCCCCATCTCTGTCCTGGGTTCCGCCGTTCAGCTTCGGTTCAGTCGCCTCCGGACAGGATCGGCAGGACTTGCCTGTTTCTGCCGATGAGGGGACTTCCGATGTCCAACGCTTATTCCGAGGCGGCCGCCCGGCCTCCGGTCAAGACCCGCTACGACGGGGTCATGGTGTTCCTGCACTGGAGCGTCGCCCTGCTGATCCTGGTGGCCTTCGCCATCGCCCAGGGGCGCGGGCTGGTGCCGCGCGGGCCGGAGCGGACCGCCCTGATGGATCTTCACCGGTCGCTTGGCGTCCTGGTGCTGGCGCTGGTGGCGCTGCGCATGGTCTGGCGCGCCGTCAGCCCGCCGCCGCCGATACCCGCCGACACGGCGCCGTTGCTCCTGCTGGCGGCCAAGGCCGGGCATCTGGCGCTGTACGCTCTGATGATCGCGGTGCCGCTGGCCGGCGTGTTGATGACCCAGGCCCATGGCCATCCCGTGGCCGTATTCGGCGTGTTCACCCTGCCGACGCTCGTGGGAGAAAATCATGCTTTCGGCGACACGCTGGAGAAGCTGCATGAGCTTTTCGGCACCGCCATCATCGTGCTGGCCGGCCTGCACGCGGCGGCGGCCCTGGTCCACCAGTATGTCCTGAAGGATGGGACGCTGAGCCGCATGCTGCCCTGGGGAAACCGCTGAGCGGAAAAGGGCGGGCGGCGTCGGCACCGGAATGCCGGTGGGCGCCGCCCGCCGAGTGGCGAGGTCCTGCCTCCTCCATGGATGGACCCATGCTCGGGTCCCCCATGGTCTGATGAACCCGCCCAAGCGGCATCTCTTCCCGGCGCAATGGCGGTACCGCCCCCCGCTTTGGCGCGCCACCCCTGTTTTCCAGCTGTCCGGCGGGGGAGGTGACGCGGTGACGGGCAGGGCGATTCGTTTGGCGGGAATGCGTTTGGCGGCGGGAGCCGCGCTGTTGGCGTCGGCGCCCGTCGGTGCGGTGCCGTTCGACCGGGTGTTCGTCTTCGGCGACAGCCTGTCCGACACCGGCCGAGTCTACGAGCTGACGCGCGGCGGCATTCCGCAGAGCCCGCCCTATTACGACGGGCGCTTTTCCAACGGTCCCGTCTGGGTCGAGCGGCTGGCCCCGTTGATCGGCAGCCAGCCCGACCAGAAGACCAACTTCGCCTATGGCGGCGCGGAGACCGGCACCCTGTCGCAGACCGGCGTTCCCGGCATCCAGGGACAGGTCGGGCAGTTCCTGCTCAGCCGCCCGAGCGGCACCGGCGGCGGGCTGTTCGCGGTCTGGGCGGGCGGCAACGACTATTTCAACCGGGTCGCCGCCGGGTCGGACCCCGCGGGCCTCGTCACCCAGACGGTCGGCAACATCGTCACCACGGTTGAGCGTCTGGCGGCGCTCGGCGGGAAGACCTTCCTGGTGCCGAACCTGCCGGACCTCGGCACGGTGCCGGACACCCGCAATTCCGACCGCGCCGCGCTGCTGAACGCGGTCACCGTCTCCCACAACAGCCTGCTGTCGCAGGCGATGGCCGACGTGGAAAAGCGGCTGGGAGTCACCGTCGTGGTGGCGGACGTCAACGCGCTGTACCGCGCGGTGGCGGCCAACCCGACGGCCTACGGCTTCACCAACACCGTGACGCCCTGCCTGTCGGACAACACGCCGACCGGCGCCTGCGGGACCGAGGCGCAGGCCGACCAGACCGTCTATTGGGACGAGATCCACCCGACCCGCGCCGCCCATTTGCTGATCGCGCAGTACATGCAGGGTGCCCTGTTGGCCCTGAACGACGCGGCGGAGACGGTGGCGATGCAGCCGGAACTCGCCTTCGAGGCGGCGCGGAGCTGGCACCGCGCGCTGCTCGGCTCCATCGCCGGTCCGGCCTCCACGCGGGTGGAGGCACCGCTCGGCTCCGGGGAACTGAGGGCCTTCCTGGTCGGCGACGCCGCCTGGGGCCGTCTCGGCGGCACGGCCGAGAGGCAGGGCTTCCGCTTCAACACCCAGTCGGGCGGCGTCGGTGCCGAACTGCCGGTCGGGCCGGCCTCGCGCGTCGGGCTGTCGGTCGGCGGGTCGCGCGGCCACGCCAAGCTGGACGAGGGGGCGGGCACACTGGACATGACCAGCACCATCGTCGGCCTGCACGCGGTGACCGAGGCGCGGGGCTTCCTGCTGGCCGTGGCGGGCAGCGTCTCCTTCGACCGCTACGGCGACATCGACCGGATCACCGGATTCGCGCCGTTCCCCAACGCCTCGGCTGAGACGGACGGGCGCACCTACGCCCTGTCGGTCGCCGGCGGCTACACCGCGCAGCTCGGGCCGGTGGCGCTGGGGCCGCGGCTGGGCCTGCGCTACATCCACACGCGCATCGACGGCTATCAGGAGAGCGGCGCCGGCCTGCTGTCGCTCGGAGTCGAGCGGCAGAGCGCCGAATCGCTGGAGAGCAGCGTGGGCGCCGAAGCCTCCACGGTCGTGGAGATCGGGGGCGCGATCCTCCAGCCCAGTCTGGGAGTGGCCTGGGAACACCAGTTCGCGGAGGACGCGCGCACCGTCACCGTCCGCCTGCCCGGCGGTGCGGCCAACAGCGTCAGCCCCAGCGGCGACGGCCGCGATTCCCTGGTGATCGGCGCCGGACTGTCCGCCCAGCTCTGGCAGGCGGTCAGCGCCGCGGTCGGCTATCGCGGCGAACTGTCGGGGGCGGACGGCCACAACCACGCCTTCACCGCCCGCTTGCGGATGCGTTTCTGACGGAACGCCTAATCCACCTTCCGGAAGGCTTTTTCCTGCTGGCGTTGCGGCGCCGCAAGAGGAACAATCGGAGTCGGTGCGTCGCCCCCGGGCACGCCCGCCCGAACAAGAACAACGGCCCGGACAAAACAAAGGGGGGAGTTTCATGGCTTACAAGCACATCCTCGTGCATCTCGATTCCGGTCCTCAGGTGGAAACCCGCCTCGACGCGGCCATCGCGCTGGCGAAGACCAGCGGCGCCTTCCTGCGCGGCCTGTTCGCCCAGCCGGACCGCAGTGCCACCAGCGTCATCGCCCGCCGCTCCAGCGACCATCTGGAGCAGGCCGCCGCCCGCAGCGAGGCGATGTTCCGCGACAAGCTCCAAGCGTCGGGTCTGCAAGGCCAGTGGCACGGTCTGACCCACGGTGAGCACAACCACGTCATCCGCGAGGTCATCATCTGGTCGCGCTTCGCCGACCTGACGGTGCTCGGCCAGTTCGACCGCAGCGCCGCCGCCGATGGCGTGGCGCCGGAGGAGTTGAACGAGCAGGTGGTGCTGAATTCGGGCCGCCCGGTGCTGGTGCTGCCCTTCGCCGGAACCTTCCCGGTGATCGGCAAGCGCGTCGCCGTCGCCTGGAACGCCGAGCGCGAGGCCGCCCGCGCCCTGTCCGACGCCATGCCCTTCCTCCAGGCCGCCGACGAGGTCACCGTCATCACCGTGCTGACCCAGGCCGCCCCGCCCGCCGGGTCGGAGCCGCAGCGCATCGGCCTGCTCGACCATCTGGCGCTCCACGGCGTGACGGCCGACCAGACGCATTTCACGGTGACCGACATCGGCGCGATGGACGCGCTTCTGGCCCGCAGCATCGATTCCGGGGCCGATCTGCTGGTGATGGGAGCGCACGGCCATTACGGCTTCCCCTTCCTGCACCGCGGCGGCGGGACGCGCCATGTCCTGCGCACCTGCCCGGTGCCGCTGCTGCTGTCGCACTAAAGCGAACTTCCGTTCGCTTTAGATTCACATCGCCTCAATCGCCGGTGGGCTTCGGCCGCATGTGCGGCCGGTACCGCCGTCGCGGTCCAAAGCGGAGTGCAATCCGCTTTAACGCCGTCCGGTCGGCGCAAACAGGCGGCGGGCTTTCCTCCGCCGTGCCGGGCAGCCATGTAGAGGCTGTCCCGGCACCGGCTGGAGAGCGTGCATGTCCTGGCTGCGCATCTTTCTGATCGCCTGTCCCGTCATCGTCCTGGCGGCGCTGCTCGCCGCCTGGGCGGCGACGGGCTTCGACCTGTTCGGCCTCAGCCTGCCGGGCCTGCTCGCCCTGGTCGGCGGCGCCGTGCTGACCAGCGCCGTCGCCATCGGGCTGATGGCCCTGGTCTTCCTCAGCAACCGCAGCGGCCACGACGAGGCGGCGGGCCGCCCAGACCCGACGGACGGGCCGGACCGGCTCTAAAGCCCCGAACGCGAAAGGGGCCATTGCCCCTTTCTTCCGTCTGATGTCCGCAAGGTCAGCGGAACGCCTGCGACCCCCTGCCGTTGCTCAATGGACGAAGGAGCCCCGGTTCTTGCGGCCGGATGGGCCATGCCTGCGGCCGGGGCGGGAAGGAGGGAAAAGCCGCGATGGACGAACACCGCATCCGCCACCGTGCCTACGAGATCTGGGAGCAGGAGGGGCGCCCCGAAGGCCGCCGCGCCGAGCATTGGGAGCGGGCCTGCCGCGAACTCCAGGAGGAGGACGAGCGGGCGAAGGAGAAGGATTCCGAACCGCGTGACCCCGCCCGAGCCCCCGCGGATTCCGGCGCCGGCATCTGACGTCCATCACACCCATTCCTCCAAGGAGACGCCATGCCGCCCCGCCGTGATCCCGCTTCCTTCATGTGGTCGGAGGCCGTCGAACTGCTGGACCGTGCCGAACGGTTGCACCGCCAGTTCTTCCGTCCGGCCCCGCCCGGCCCGCGCCGCGCCTGCTGGACCCCGCCCATCGACGTCTACGAGTCGGAGGACGCTGTGACCATCGTCGTCGCCCTTCCCGGCGTCGGCGCGGACCAGCTTCACGTCGCCGTCGAGGACGGCGTTCTGGTGGTTGCCGGGGAGCGGACGCTGCCGCTGGGCTGCGACGGGATCATCCACCGGCTTGAGATTCCCCATGGCCGCTTCGAGCGGCGGATCGAGCTGCCCGCCGGGGCCTTCCGCATGGGACGGCGCGAGCTGTCCGCGGGATGCCTCGTGCTGACCCTCGACAAGATGGGATGAAGGACTTCCGAATGACTGATGAGCACGCTGCCGAAGCGACGCCGACTTCCCAGACTCCGCCCAGCTCGCCGTCCACCTCCGGGCTGCCGGAGGATGTGATCCCGGTCATCCCCGTCCGGAACCTCGTGCAGTTTCCAGGGGTGGTTCTCCCGGTGACGGTCGGACGGGCGCGCTCGGTCGCCGCGGCCCAGGAGGCGGCCCGCACCGAGCGCCCGGTCGGCATCCTGCTCCAGCGCGACGAGGCGGTGGAGGACCCGACCGGAGCCGACATGCACCGCGTCGGCACGACGGCCAGCATCCTGCGCTACGTCACCACGCCCGACGGCTCGCACCATCTGGTGTGCCAGGGACAGCAGCGCTTCCGCATTGTCGAGTGGGTCCCCGGCCATCCCTTCATGGCCGCCCGCGTGGAAATGATCGAGGAGAGTGACACCGCCACGCCGGAGGTTATGGCCCGATTCCTGAACCTGCGCAACGAGGCGGTGGAGGCGCTGCAACTGCTGCCCCAGGCCCCGCAGGAGCTTCTGGCGGCCGTTCAGGCGATCGAAAGCCCCGGCGAGCTGGCCGACATGACCGCCAGCTACATGGACCTGAAGCCCGCCGAGAAGCAGGAGGTGCTGGAGACCGTCGACCTGCCGGAGCGGCTCGACAAGGTCGGCGGCCTGCTCGCCCGGCGGATCGAGGTGCTGCGGCTGTCGCGCGACCTCCGCGAGCGCACCCGCGAGGCGATGGACGAGCGGCAGCGCGAGTATCTGCTGCGCGAGCAGCTCCGCGCCATCCAGAAGGAGCTGGGAGAGGCCGACGAGGGCCGGCAGGCCGAGATCGGCGAGCTTCAGGATGCCATCGCCAAGGCCGGCATGCCGGCCGACGTGCGCGAGCACGCCGAGAAGGAGCTGCGCCGGCTGGAGCGCATGCCGGAGGCGGCGGCGGAATACTCGATGGTCCGCAGCTACCTGGACTGGCTGATCGAGATGCCGTGGGACCGCCGGTCGGAATCCCGAATCGACATCGCCGAAGCCCGCCGCATCCTGGACGAGGACCATTACGGGCTGGAGAAGGTCAAGCGCCGCATCCTGGAGTTCCTGGCCGTGCGCAAGCTGAACCCGGAGGGGCGCAGCCCCATCCTGTGCTTCGTCGGCCCGCCGGGGGTGGGCAAGACCTCGCTCGGCCAGAGCATCGCGCGGGCGACCGGGCGGGCCTTCGCCCGCGTCTCGCTGGGCGGCGTCCATGACGAGAGCGAAATCCGCGGTCACCGCCGCACCTATGTCGGCGCGCTTCCCGGCAACATCGTCCAGGCCATCCGCAAGGCCGGGACGCGTGACTGCGTCCTGATGCTGGACGAGATGGACAAGCTGGGGCAGGGCTTCCACGGCGACCCGTCGGCCGCCCTGCTGGAAGTGCTGGACCCGGAGCAGAACGCAACCTTCCGCGACCATTACCTGGGCGTGCCCTTCGACCTGTCGAAGGTGATGTTCATCGCCACCGCCAACATGCTGGACACCATCCCCGGCCCGCTGCGCGATCGCATGGAGGTGATCGAGCTGTCCGGCTACACCGAGGACGAGAAGCTGGAGATCGCCAAGCGTTATCTGCTGGCCCGCCAGCTTGCCGCCAACGGGCTGACGAGGGAGCAGCTGGAGATCCCGGACGACACCCTGCGCGCCATCATCCGCGACCACACGCGGGAAGCCGGGAACCGCCATCTGGAACGGCTGATCGGCGCGGTCGGGCGCTACGCCGCCGTGCGCATCGCCGAGGGCGCGGTCGAGCGGATGCGGGTCGAGCCGGAGGACCTGACGGCGATTCTCGGGCCGCCGCGATTCGAGAACGACGTGGCGATGCGCACCAGCGTGCCCGGCGTGGCGACCGGCCTCGCCTGGACCCCGGTCGGCGGCGACATCCTGTTCATCGAGGCCAGCCGCTTTTCCGGCTCGGGGCGGCTGATCCTGACCGGCCAACTGGGCGAGGTGATGAAGGAGAGCGCGCAGGCCGCCCTCAGCCTCGTCAAATCGCGGGTGAAGGACCTCGGCCTCGACCCGGAGGGGCTGGATCGCTTCGACATCCACATCCACGTCCCGGCGGGGGCCATCCCGAAGGACGGGCCGTCCGCCGGGGTGGCGATCTTCACGGCCCTGGTGTCGCTCCTGTCCGGGCGCTGCATCCGCTCCGACACGGCGATGACCGGCGAGATCAGCCTGCGTGGGCTGGTCCTGCCGGTCGGCGGCATCCGCGAGAAGGTGGTGGCCGCCCAGCGCGCCGGCCTGAAGACGGTCATGCTGCCCGCCCGCAACCGCAAGGATTTCGACGACATTCCCGCGGCGGTGCGCGAGCGGCTGAACTTCGTCTGGCTGGAGCGGGTGGACGACGCCGTCCGCGCAGCCCTGGCGTCGGAGCCTTCCGCGGAGGCGGCGGAGCGCAAGGCCGGGTAGCGTCTTCGCCGGGGCCGGGACCCTTGCGCACCGGGGGTGCGGTGCGCCACATGAAAAGCGCGCCCGCGTGGAGCGCGCACAGGAGACGATCATGACGCCCGAGGAACGCACCCTCCTTTCCGATCTGTTCACGCATCTGCGCGAGGTGGAGAACCACCCCCGCGATCCGGAGGCGGAACGCTTCATCCAGCAGATGATCCAGGGCCAGCCCGCCGCCGCCTACTACATGGCGCAGTCGGTCCTGGTGCAGCAGCAGGCGCTGACCGCCGCCCAGCAGCGCATCGAGGATCTGGAGCGGCAGGTGAAGGAGGCGCAGTCCCGCGCCCAGCAGACCCAGCCCCAGCCGTCCGGCGGCAGCTTCCTGTCCAACGCGCTCGGGCTGGGGCGCAGCCCGTGGGCCGGTGGCGGCAACCGTCCGGCGGAGCAGCGGCCCACTCCGGTGCCCCAGCCACCCCAGGGGCCGGCCTACAACCCGATGCAGCCGCCGATGCCGTCCCCTGCGGCCCCGTCGCGCAGCCCGTGGGGCGCCGCTCCGCAAGCCGGTGGGCAACCCGGCTACGGCCAGCCCGCCTATGCGCCCCAGCCCGGTTACGCACCGCAGCCCGGATTCGGCCCGCAGGGCTACGCGCCGCGCGGTGGAGGATTCCTGAGCGGCGCTGCCCAGACCGCGGCGGGCGTCGCCGGCGGTATGCTGGCGGCCAGCGCCATCTCCTCGATGCTCAGCCATTCGCCGGGACCGTTCGGCGAGGCCGCGGCGGCTGCGGGCCAGACGGCCAGCCATGGCGAGACGGTCATCAACAACTACTACGGCGACTCCGCCGACCAGGGCGCGGACCAGGGCTTCCCGCCGGAGGACAACAACCTTCAGAACGTCGATTATCAGACGGACGGTTCCTCGTTCGATGACGGCGGCGACGGCGGCGGGGACGACAGCTGGATCTGACCTTATCCAGTCCTTTGCGGAAGGCGCGCCAACCCTTCGGGAAAGTCCGGTGCGCCTTCGCGCCGCCATCACAGTTAATATAAATTAAACAGTTAGGTCCCTACGGTGCGTTGGGCAAGGCAGGCCATTTTCCCGATCCCCACGCAGACCCGAGGCCCATGACGACGCTCGTTCAGCCCCAGCCGACCGAAGACGCCGAGCGCAGCGACGCTGAGCGCAAGGCCTCCGCCACCCAGATGTACCATGAGGTGGCGCGGATCATCGAACGGATGCACCGCCGGTTTCTCGACGTTCTGCGAATCGAGCTGTCCCGCATCGGCATCGACGACATCAGCCCGGTGCAGGTCATGATGCTGCTGAACATCTCCAACGGCGAGATCAGCGTGCGCGACCTGATTGAGCGCGGTTACTATCTCGGCTCCAACGCTTCCTACAACCTGAAGCAACTGGTGGACAGCGGCTATGTGGACCGCTCCGCCTCGCCGCGTGACAAGCGCGCCGCCCGGCTGAAGCTGTCGGCCAGGGGCTTGGAGCTGTGCGAGCGGCTGCGCCACATGGCGTCCGTCCATTCCGACGGTCTGATCCGCACCGACGGCGACAGCCAGGACTTCGAGGTCACCTACCGCACGCTCCGCCGTCTGGAGCGCAAATGGACGGACGTCATCCGCTCCGACGAAACGGAAATCCTGTAACGCGCATTGACCTCCCTCAGTGTGCGCGGCGATGCGCCGTGCCACGGTAAGGCCGCAGAGCCTTGAGGGGGATGTGGGATGAAGTTCGCCGTCGGCACCCAGGACTACCGCAGCATCGCCACCCATGGCGGCCGCACCCGCCGCTTCCTGGTCTTCGAGGCCGAGGCGGGCGGCCGCCCTGTCGAGGTCGCGCGGATCGAACTGGCGGAGGACGAGGTGCTCCACCTCGCCGGCGACGGGCGCCCGCACCCCATCGACGCGGTGCGGGTGGTCATCACCGGCTCCTCCGGCGAGGGCTTCATCAACCACATGAAGCGCCGCGGCATCGAGCCGGTGACCACGCTGGAGACCGACCCGGTGCAGGCGATCCACGACTGGTTCGCCGGAACCGTCAAGACGGCCCCTCCGCCCCAGCATCCGCACGACCATCACGACCACGGCCCCGAGGACGCCCCGCAGGAGCGCCACGGGGGGCCGGCCTGAGTCGTCACACAGGAAAGGACACGCTGGCGGTCGTTCCAGCGGCGTCGCTTTCCGTGTTCAGCGTGTCGCCGAGCTGGGCGGCCAGCGCCTCGGCCAGCATCAGCCCGTCTTCCGCCGTCGTGTCGAAACCGGCGGGCAGGGCGCGCCCGTTGTCCTCGACAATCAGGCGGGCGCGGCCGTTTTGCTCCTGCGTCACCGATACGCGTATCCAGCCCTGCTCCGGATAGGCATGGTGCAGGCTGTTGGTGATCAGCTCCGCGGTGATCAGGCCGAGGGGCATGGCCTCGTACAGGCCGATCTGGATGGGATCGCTCTTCACCTCGATGGGCACGTTGGCGAGGCCGCCGGGAGTCCCGTGCTTCACCGCGTCGGCAAGGGATTCGATGTAGCGGCCCAAATTCACATGGGTGCCGGTGCCCGATTCGTGGAGCTGGCGGTAGAGGATCGCCAGCGCTTCGATGCGGACCAGCGTCTGCTCGTAGGCGGCGCGGGCGTCCGGGTCGCGGATGCGGCCCGTCTGCAGCTTCAGCAGGCTGATGACCAGCTGAAGGCTGTTCTTGGCCCGGTGCTGAAGCTCGCGCAGTTCGGCCTCCAGCTCCCGGATGCGTTCCGCGATTGGGTCCTCCGGCGCTCCCGAACCGGTGGCGGGGCGATCAGCAGGCAGGGCGACCGGCTGGGACCGGAGGGGATTGGGCATCACGCAATTCTCGGCTGAGGCGGGGCAATGTTTTACTTAGGTACAGAACAATTTATGCGCTTGAACCCACTCCCGAATTGGTTCTGAGGAAGTAACCCTCTGCGCATATCCAATTCGTTCGTTCACGTTCGGACGGAGAGGCAGGGCTTATGATCCCGGCGGACGAACGGTCGGAATCGCGGGCAGGAGGGGCAAGCCGGAAAATGCGTTTCCCCGGCCGCGCGGTCGTGGCATGAGTGCCGCCATGCGTTTGAGAACCCTGCTGATTCCCATTTGCGCCCTGCTGGCTGTGGCCGGCGGCTGCGCCGCGGTGGCCGGAAACGGCAGGCCGGCCGCGTCCTCCGTTCCGATTGCGCTGGACCCGGACCGTCCGTCTCTGACGGAGGTCGGCGCTCTGCGACTCCGTGGCGCCCTGCGTCTGCCCGATGGCGCGGAGGTGGGGGGCTTGTCCGGCCTGTGGGTCAGCGACTCGGGCGACCGTTTCGTCGCGGTCTCCGACAACGGAAAGAGCGTCACGGGGCGGCTGTTCTACGACGCCCAGGGGCAACTGGTCGGCGCCGGACACTATGATGTCCGGCGCCTGGTCATCGACAAGGACGCGGGCTACCGCGGCCGCCTCAATGACTCGGAGGACATCATCCGCCTGCCCGACGGCGGTTGGCTGGTGCCGTTCGAGCGCACCCACCGCATCCTGCGCTACGGCGGCGCTGTCCGGCCCGAGGGAACGCCGCGGAAGCTTCCGGTGCCTCCCGGCCTGGAGAGGGCGTCGTCGAACGGCGGGGTCGAGGCGCTGGCGGCGCTGTCGGATGGCCGCATTCTGGCCATTGAGGAAGGGGACGACGACGGTGTCCGGGAGCGTCACGCCTGGATCGCGCCCGCCGATCCGAAGGCGCGCGGGGACTGGCAGCCACTGACCTACCGCGCGGCACCGCGTTTCCGTCCCACGGCGGCAGCGCCTCTGCCAGACGGCGGCGTGCTGGTGCTGGAGCGGCGGGTCACTCTGCTGGGCGGTTGGGGGGCGCGCATCGTCCATGTGCCGGCGGACTCGCTGCGCGGCGGCGCGACGATGGATGGGGTGGAACTGGCCCGGCTGGAGCCGCCACTGCCGACCGACAACTTTGAAGGACTGTCGGTGCGGCCCGGTCCGGATGGCGATCTGCTGGTCTATATCGTCTCCGACGACAACCGCAGCCCGCTCCAGCGGACCTATCTGATGATGTTCCAACTTCCGGCCGGCGCCCTGAAACCCACCGTTGCGGGGCGCTGACCGGAAAGTGCGCCCCGCGGTGAACAACACCGGTCAGAAGTTGGCGTAGGGGCCGCCCTGGCCGGGCATGTCGGGCGCGCCCGGAGCGCCCGGGTTCCCCATCGGCTCGCGGTGATGATGGACGCGGGCGATGCTGGGGGCGAGGTCCTGAAGCTCGATGAAATTGTCGGCCTGACGGCGCAATTCGTCGGCGACCATCGGCGGCTGGGAGCGCACGGTGCTGATGACGCTGACCCGCACGCCCTTGCGCTGCACCGCCTCGACCAGTCGGCGGAAATCGCCGTCGCCGGAGAACAGCAGGATGTGGTCCACCCGCTCGGCCATCTCCATCACGTCGATGGCCAATTCGATGTCCATGTTGCCCTTGATCTTGCGCCGGCCCGAGGCGTCGGTGAACTCTTTGGTCGGCTTGGTCACCATGGTGTAGCCGTTGTAGTCCAGCCAATCGACCAGCGGGCGGATCGGCGAATATTCCTGATCCTCCACCAAGGCGGTGTAATAGAAGGCGCGCACCAGTCGTCCTTCGGAGGCGAAGCCGTCGCGAAGACGCTTGTAGTCGATATCGAAGCCCAACGACCGGGCGGCAGCGTACAAATTGGCGCCGTCGATGAACATCGCCAGACGCTCTTCCTTATAAAAGAGCTTCGTAACATCCTTTGGCAAAGTCGTATTCCGATCCAATTCCGTAATCCTTCTACGATGGATTGAATTATATGTCAGGCATACGCGAAATTGCGATTCACCAGATAAGTAACGTAGGGGTTCGTCTACGTGCGAGCAAGGGGGCGCGCGGGCGCGGGCGCGCCGCGGGTGGGGTACGGCGGGCGGACCCGACATGGCTCGAAGCGCTTGCGCAGGCGCGAACGCATCAATATATTCGGTTGCCTTCGCAGATCCCGGAGTTGGTTTGGTATGGCCCGCGTTACCGTCGAAGATTGCGTCCTCAAGGTTCCGAACCGGTTTGAACTGGTCATGATGGCGGCCCAGCGCGCGCGTGAGATCGCGTCCGGTGCCCCGCTGTCGATCGACCGCGACAACGACAAGAACCCGGTCGTTGCCCTGCGCGAGATCGCCGATGAGACGGTGATGCTGGAGCATCTCAAGAACGCCCTGATCAAGGGCCACCAGAAGCATGTCGAGCCGGACGAGCCGGAAGAAGAGATCGTTGAGCTGATGGCCGGCGAGCACGACTGGGCCGCCCGCGGCGACACGTCGCTGGAGGACGAGGACGGGATGAGCGAGGCGGAGGAGGTCGGCGAAGGCGACGACCTGCTGTCCGACATGGAGAGCGATCCGGCGGCGGCCTTCGGCATGACCGAGGACGACGTCGTCGGCCGCGATGCGGACGGAGACCTCTGACGCTGACCGATAGCGACCGGCCTTGGGGGGCGATGGCCCCCCTTTCCGTCCAGAACCAAGACATTTGCGAAACTTCATGGCGCACGCTGCGCCGGGTCGGGTGGCATGATCCGGCAATATGAGCTTGTCGAACGCGTCAAGGCGTACGACCCCTCGGCGGACGAGGAGTTGCTCAACCGCGCCTACGTCTTCTCCATGAAGGCGCACGGCTCGCAGACCCGCGCCTCGGGCGATCCCTACTTCCTCCATCCGCTGGAGGTCGCCGGCATCCTCACCCAGCTCAAGCTGGACGCCGGGACCATCGCGACGGCGCTGCTGCACGACACGGTCGAAGACACGGTCGCCACGCTGGAGGACATCGAAAAGCACTTCGGCAAGGAGATCGCCCGTCTGGTCGACGGCGTGACCAAGCTGTCGCGCCTGGAGCTGCACAGCGAGCAGGCCAAGCAGGCCGAGAATTTCCGCAAGCTGGTGCTGGCGATGTCGGAGGACATCCGCGTCCTCCTGGTCAAGCTGGCCGACCGGCTGCACAACATGCGCACGCTGTTCCATCTGAAGAACCCGGACAAGCGCAAGCGCATCGCCCGCGAAACGATCGAGATCTACGCTCCCCTGGCCGAGCGCATCGGTATGCATCAGGTCAAGGACGAGCTGGAGGATCTCTCCTTCGCGGAGCTGAATCCGGACGCCCGCGACAGCATCCTGGCCCAGCTCTCCCGTCTGCGCACCGAGGGCGAGAACCGCGTCCAGCGGATCATCCAGGAACTCCGCGGCACGCTGGCGGAGGAGGGGCTGCCCAACGCCGGGGTCACCGGGCGCGAGAAGACAGCCTATTCGATCTGGCGCAAGCTGCAGCGCAAGAATGTCAGTTTCGAGCAGCTGTCGGACATCATGGCCTTCCGGATCATGGTGGACACGGTGCCGGAATGCTATCAGGCGCTGGGCGTCATCCACGCCCACTACCCGGTCGTTCCGGGGCGCTTCAAGGACTACATCTCGACGCCCAAGCCCAACGGCTACCGCTCGCTCCACACCGGGGTGATCGGTCCGGAGCGCAACCGGATCGAGGTGCAGATCCGCACCAGCGACATGCACGAGATCTGCGAACTCGGCGTCGCCGCCCACTGGGCCTACAAGCAGGGCGAGCCGCGCACCCAGCAGGGGCGCGAGTACCGCTGGCTGCGCGAGCTTCTGGACATCCTGGAGCACGCCCAGAAGCCCGAGGAGTTCCTCGAGCACACCAAGCTCGAGCTGTTCCAGGACCAGGTCTTCTGCTTCACGCCGAAGGGCGATCTGATCGCGCTGCCGCGCGGGGCGACCCCGGTGGACTTCGCCTACGCCGTTCATTCGGAGGTCGGCGACCACTGCGTCGGCGCCAAGATCAACGGGCGGATGCTGCCGCTGCGCACACAGCTGCAAAACGGCGACCAGGTCGACATCATCACCTCGAAAGCCCAGACCCCGGTTCCGGGCTGGGAACGCTTCGTCGTCACCGGCAAGGCGCGGGCGCGCATCCGCAAGTTCCTGCGCACCCAGCAGCGCACCCAGTACATCGAGCTGGGCCGCGCCATCCTGCAGCGCCAGTTCAAGTCGGAAGGCTACGAGTTCTCGGAAAAGGCGCTGGAAGGCGTCATCAAGATCTTCCAGCAGCCGAGCGCCGACGACCTGCTGGCCAGCGTCGGGTCCGGCCTGCATTCCGGCCGCGAGGTCTTCCACGCCGTCTTCCCCGGCCACAAGCCGCATGTGGCGACGCCCAAGGAAGGCGACGACAAGAACGCCATCACGGTGCCGAAGCCCAAGCCGAAGGCGAAGGGCAACAACGCGCCGCTGCCGATCCGCGGCCTGATCCCCGGCATGGCCGTCCACTACGCCCGTTGCTGTCATCCGCTGCCGGGCGATCGCATCGTTGGCATCGTGACCACCGGCAAGGGCGTGACCATCCACACCATCGATTGCGAGACGTTGGAGAGCTTCCACGAGTCGCCGGAGCGCTGGATCGACGTCGCCTGGGACATCGGGCCGGACAGCCCTGAGGAGCATGTCGGGCGCATTTCGCTGGTGGTCAACAACGAGCCGGGCTCGCTCGGCACGCTGTCCACGGTCATCGGCAAGAACGGCGGCAACATCACGAACCTGAAGATCACCAGCCGCAACACCGACTTCTTCGAGTTGCTGATCGACATCGACGTGAAGGACGCCAAGCATCTGACCAACATCATGGCGGCCCTGCGCGCCACCCCCGCCATCAACGCGGTGGAGCGCGCCCGCGGGCGGTAAGGGTGTCCCGCGCGGTCGCGCCCGCCCAGAGCGCCTATCGGAAGCGAGGGAAGCATGTCCAGCCCGACCATCTTCAGCCGCCTGATCGCCGGGGAACTGCCCTGCGCCGTGGTCTACGAAGATGCGGACACCTTCGCCTTCATGGATGCCGGGCAGGTCAACCCCGGCCATGTGCTGGTGGCGCTGAAGCGTCCGGCCCCGACCATCCTCGACGTGACGGAGGTCGAGGCGGCCGCCCTGTTCCGCACCGTCCACAAGGTCGCCCGCGCCGTCCAGGCGGCCTTTTCGCCGGAGGGGATCACGCTTCTCCAGACGAACAAGCCGGCGGGTTGGCAGACCGTGCCACACATCCACGTGCATGTGGTGCCGCGCTACGAGAACGATGGCGCCGATCTGGTCTGGCCGCGCCATGACCCGCCCATCGAGGAGTTGAAGGCGCTTGCCGCGAGGATCGCCGTCGAATGACGGCGTGACGCGACGCCACGCCACCGCTATATAGCAGGGAGAACCGGTGCCCGCCGGATGCAGGATGCGGGGCCGGCGCGACATCGGAGTTTCGAGCCTATGCCCCGCCCTCTGCGCCTCGGCGTGAACATCGACCATGTGGCGACCATCCGCAACGCGCGGGGCGGGCGTCATCCCGATCCCGTGCGCGCCGCGAAGCTCGCCGCCGAAGCCGGGGCCGACGGCATCACCGCCCATCTGCGCGAAGACCGCCGCCACATCATCGATTCCGACATCGCGCGGCTGATGGCGGAGATCCGGTTGCCGCTGAACCTGGAGATGGCGGCGACGGACGAGATGCTCGGGATCGCGCTGCGCCACAAGCCGCACGCCTGCTGCCTCGTCCCGGAGAAGCGCACCGAGGTCACCACCGAAGGCGGGCTGGACGTCGCCGGGCAGATGGAGAACCTGAAGCGCTACGTCGGCGAGCTTGGCGCCGCGGGCATCCGGGTTTCTCTGTTCATCGACCCGGAACCGGCACAGCTCGACGCGGCGAAGGCTCTGGGCGCGCCTGTGGTGGAACTGCACACCGGCGCCTATTGCGACGCGCCCGCCGGGACGGAGCGCGCGGCGGAGCTGGAGCGCATCGTCCGGGCGGCGGCCCACGCCGAGGCCATCGGGCTGGAGTGCCACGCCGGCCACGGGCTGAATTACGAGACGGTCGGGGCGGTCGCCGCCATTCCGACCATCGTCGAGCTGAACATCGGTCATTTCCTGATCGGCGAGGCGATCTTCGTCGGGCTGGGCAACACGCTCCAGCGCATGCGCGCCGTCATGAAGGACGCCCGCTTGGCAAGCGGAGGCGTCTCATGATCCTCGGCATCGGGAACGACCTGATCGACATCCGCCGGATCGAGCAGTCGCTGGACCGTTTCGGGGACCGTTTCGTCGCCCGCATCTTCACCGATGTGGAGCGCGCCAAGTCCGAGCGCCGAGCCGGCGCCGCCGGCAAGCACAGCGCGCGGGCCGCGACCTACGCCAAGCGTTTCGCCGCCAAGGAGGCCTGCTCCAAGGCGCTGGGCACCGGCTTCCGCGACGGCGTGTTCTGGCGCGACATGGGGGTGGTGAACCTGCCCTCCGGCCAGCCGACCATGCGCCTGACCGGCGGGGCGCTGGAGCGGCTGCAGGCGATCACCCCGCCGGGCATGCAGGCGCGCATTCACGTGACGCTGACCGACGAGTACCCGATGGCGGAGGCCTTCGTCATCATCAGCGCCGAACCGGCCGACACGTCCGCCACCACCTCCATCACCACCTCCACGGCACCCCGCGCATGACCATGAACAGAGAGACCGCCTTGACCGGCAAAACCAAAGAGACAGGCGGCTTTGCCGAGACGGTGAAGACGGTCTTCTACGCGGTTATCATCGCCTTCGGCGTGCGGACCTTCGCCTTCGAGCCCTTCAACATCCCGTCCGGGTCGATGATCCCGACGCTGCTGATCGGCGACTACCTGTTCGTGTCCAAATTCTCCTATGGATACAGCAAGTACACGGTCGGCTTCGGTCTGCCGCTGTTCGAGGGCCGCATCATGGGCCACGCGCCGGAGCGCGGCGACGTCGCCGTGTTCAAGCTGCCGCGCGACAACAAGACCGACTACATCAAGCGCGTCATCGGCCTGCCGGGCGACACCGTCCAGGTGACCGGCGGCGTGCTGCACATCAACGGCCAGCCGGTGAAGCGCGAGCGCATCGAGGACTATGTGTCCCGCGACGCGCTGGGCCGCGAGGTCCGCATCGCCCAGTATGTCGAGACATTGCCGGGCGGACGCAGCCACCGCATCATCGAGGAGTCGGACAACGGTCCGCTCGACAACACCCCGGCCTTCAAGGTGCCGGCGGGCAACCTGTTCATGATGGGCGACAACCGCGACAACTCGCTGGACAGCCGCGTCCCGTCGCAGGTGGGGTATGTCCCGATGGAGAATCTGGTCGGACGCGCCGAATTCCTGTTCTTCTCGCTGGAGGACGGGACGCGCTTCTTCGAGGTGTGGCGCTGGCCGGCGGACCTGCGGTTCAGCCGCCTGTTCAACGCCGTGAAGTGAGCCCCGCACAGCACTGGGGCGCGGAGACTGTATTGTGAGCCCTGAAGAACGGGGGACCCCCATGGCGTCCGATCTGGACGTGAGCGCCGATTCCGCCGACCTTGCGGAACTGGCCGCGGCCATCGGCCACCGCTTTGCCGACCCGCAGCGGCTGGCCGACGCGGTCACCCATCCAAGCCTGATGGGGCTGGAGCGCAATGTCCGCGGCGGACGGCCCGAGCAGGGGCCCGGCCTGGCGTATGAGCGGCTGGAGTTCCTGGGCGACCGGGTGCTTGGCCTCGTCATCGCGGAATGGCTTCTGGAACGCTTCCCCAACGAGCGCGAGGGCGCGCTCGCCAAGCGGCACGTTTCGCTGGTCCGGCGGGAGGCGCTGAGCCGTGTCGCTGACGCCTTGCAACTGGGGCGCTACCTGCGCCTGTCCCCGTCGGAGGCGCAGGGCGGCGGACGCAGCAACAACACCATCCTGGCCGACGCCTGCGAGGCGGTGATCGGGGCGCTCTATCTGGACGGCGGCATGGACAAGGCGCGGGACTTCATCCGCTCCGCCTGGGCCGGTCAGATCGACCGCGCGGACCCGCCGCCGCTGGATTCCAAGACGGCGTTGCAGGAATGGGCGCAGGGCAACAAGCGGCCCCTTCCCACCTATGAACTGATCGAGCAGAGCGGCCCGGCGCACGAGCCGGTGTTCCGCATCGCGGTCCGGCTGAAGGGCATGGAGCCGGTGACGGCCACAGGCCCGTCCAAGCGGGTCGCCGAACGGAAAGCGGCCAGCGCTTTGCTGCGCCAATTGGGAGTGCAGGTCGATGACTGACGGCCGCGACAAGTTTGAAGACGACGATTTCGACGATAAGGACGAGGGCGTGAGCGAGAGCGTGGACGAGGGTGCCGAAGAAGGCGCCGAAGAGGCTGCCTATGTGCCCGAAAATCCGCGCTGCGGCTTCGTTGCCCTGGTCGGCGCGCCGAACGCCGGCAAATCCACCCTGCTGAACGCGATGGTCGGCTCCAAGGTATCGATCGTCAGCTCCAAGGTGCAGACGACCCGCACGCGCGTGCTCGGCATCACCATCGCCGGCGACAGCCAGATCATCTTCGTGGACACGCCCGGCATCTTCAAGCCGAAGCGCCGTCTGGACCGCGCCATGGTCGCGGCGGCTTGGCAGGGGGCGGAGGACGCCGATCTGGTCGGCCTGCTGTTCGACGTGTCGCGCCGCAGCATCGACCAGGACACGCAGGGCATTATCGCCCGGCTGAAGGAGCAGGGGCGCAAGGCCATCCTGATCCTGAACAAGATCGACCTCGTGCCGCGGGAGAAGCTTCTGGGCCTCGCCGACAGCTTCAACCAGGAAGGCATCTTCACCGACATCTTCATGCTGTCCGCCTCGACCGGCGACGGCGTGGAGCATCTGCGCGGTTTCCTGGCCGCCCGCATGCCGGAAGGCCCCTGGCACTACCCGGAAGACCAGATCTCCGACATGCCGATGCGCCTCCTGGCGGCGGAGATCACCCGCGAGAAGCTGTTCCAGCAGCTTCACCAGGAACTCCCCTACGCGGCGACGGTCGAGACCGAGCAATGGGAGGAGTTCGAGAACGGGTCGGTCAAGATCTCCCAGGTCGTGTATGTCCAGCGCGACAGCCAGAAGGCCATCGTGCTCGGCAAGCAGGGCTCCCGCATCAAGGCGCTGGGCCAGGCCGCCCGCACCGAGCTGGAGGAGATGCTGGAGCAGCGCGTCCACCTGATGCTGTTCGTCAAGGTGCGCGAGGACTGGGAGAACGACCCGGAGCGCTACGAGGCCTGGAACCTCGACTTCGGGGCGTCCTAAAGCACCGGTCAGGGTATAGGCGTGGGCGGACGGTCCCCCATATAGAGGGGCGATCGTCCCCTACACGGACCGGCTGACCGTGCGCGTGCCCATTTTCAACGACCTGTACGACGCCGGCTCGCGCCTGTTGGGGCGGGCCGGCGATCTCGTTTCCGGCGGCATCCTGGAGCAGGACGTCCGTCTCGGCGTCACCGGGCTGCGGCGGGCCGGAAAGACCGTGTTCGTCACCTCTCTGGTCGACAACCTGCTGAAGGCCGGGCGGCTTCCCTTCCTCGACGTCGTGTCCTCCGGCCGCTTCCAGGCGTCGCGCCTGCGCCCGCAGCCCGATGCCCAGGTCCCCCGCTTCGAGGTGGAGCAGCGGCTGGCCGAGCTGACCGGACCGGCGCCCCACTGGCCGACCGAGACGCGCGGCATCAGCCAGCTCCGCCTGTCCATGCGCTACCGTCCGAACGCCGTGCTGAAGCGCACCGTGCAGCCGGTCGCCACGCTGAATCTGGACATCGTCGACTATCCCGGCGAATGGCTGCTCGACCTGCCGCTGCTGCATCAGTCCTTCGCGGAATGGAGCGCGCTGACCCTGGAACTGGCCGGGCGGGCGCCGCGCGACGAGCTGTCCGTCTCCTGGCGCGGCTGGCTCGCCACCCTCGACACGGCGGCCCCGGCGGAGGAGGAGCAGGCGCGGCGCGGCGCGGCGCTGTTCACCGATTACCTGCACGCCTGCCGCCGCTCTGACAATCTGCTGAGCCTGATTCAGCCGGGACGCTTCGTTGAGCCGGGCGACATGGCGAACGCGCCGCTGCTGACCTTCTGCCCGCTGCCGGGTGACCGGCCGCGTGCGCGCGGCAGCCTGTGGGCGCTGATGGAGGACCGCTACGAGGCGTACAAGACGAACGTCGTCCGCCGCTTCTTCGCCGACCATTTCTCCCGGCTCGACCGGCAGATCGTCCTGATCGACGTGCTGGGGGCGCTGAACTCCGGCCCGGCGGGCATGGCGGACATGAAGCGCGCCTTGGAACTGAGCCTGGAGCCCTTCCGCCACGGCGCCAGCAGTTGGCTGGACTGGCTGCTGGGCCGGAAGATCGACCGCGTGCTGTTCGCCGCGACCAAGGCCGACCACGTCGCCTCGCACCAGCACAACAGCCTGCGCCACCTGTTGGACCGGCTGGTGTCCGACGCCCGCGCCGGCATCCGCTTCGAAGGGGCGCAGGTCGAGACCATGGCCATCGCCGCCCTGAAATCAACCGAGACGGTGGTGACCGAGCATGAGGGGCGGCAGTTGCGCTGCGTGCGCGGCGTGCCGCTCGGGCGCGACCGCCCGACCGTTCTGTTCCCCGGCGAGATTCCCGAGGACGCCGACTTCCCGCCGGGGCAGGAGCGGCCCTACAACTTCATGTCCTTCTTGCCGCCCGCCGACCTCGCCCGGGAGGCGCGCGGCCTGCCGCACATCCGGTTGGATCAGGCCATGCAGTTTCTGCTGGGGGATTATCTGGAATGAGCGAGCGCACGCGCGACCGCCAATGGGTCCCGCCGATGGAGCTGGACCCCACCCGCGCCGCCCCGGTCCCCGCGGCGGAGGAGGAGGCGATCATCGCCGGCCCCCTGGCCGGTTCGGCGGCGGAGCGCCTGCCAGCCCTGCTGGCGGAGGGCCGGCCGCGAAACCGGCTGGGCCGCTGGCTCGCCGGCTCGGTCGCCGCGCTGCTGCTGATCGCGCTGGGCTTCGACACCTGGGACCTGTTCAACCGCGCCTTCGCCACCAGCGCCGCGCTGGGCGTTCTGGTAGCCGCCGCCGTGTCGGTGGCGGGCGGGGCGGCGCTCGCGATGCTGCTGCGCGAACTGCGCGCGCTTCGCCGCCTGCGCAGGATCGAGGAGTTGCGCGGCGAGGCCGGGCGCCTGTCCACGGAGATCGTGACCAAGGCCGGGGAGCCGGGGCACGCCGAGCGCTTCGCCGGGTCGCTGACCCGCCTCTACGAGGGGCGTCCTGATCTGGCGCCCTCGCTGGAGCGCGTGCGCGACCATGTGACCGACGCCCACGACGACGCGGAAATCCTGCGCTTGCTCGACCGGGAGGTGATGGGGCCGCTGGACCGCCGCGCCTACCAGACCGTCCTGCGCGCGTCGCGCGACACGGCGGTGGCGACGGCGCTCAGCCCGGCCGCGGTCGTCGACCTCGCCGTGGTGCTGTGGCGGAACTTGAAGCTGGTGCGGGAGATCGCGGCGCTCTACGGCGCGCGGCCCGGCTATGTCGGGTCGCTGCGGCTGTTGCGGCGGATGCTCGCCAACCTCGCGGTGGCCGGGGTGGCCGAGAGCGCCCACCACGTCGCCGTTGAGGCGCTGGGCGGCTCCATTGCCGCGGCCATCTCGACCCGCATGGGGCAGGGGGTGATCAACGGACTGCTGACCGCGCGGGTCGGGCTGACCGCCATGCATCTGTGCCGGCCCATCGCCTTCGGTCCAGACAACCGCCCCAGCATGGGCCAGATCCGCAAGGAACTGCTGTCCCTGCCGAAGCAGGTGCTGTAGCCGCTCACACCGTGGGGAAGGGCAGGCCGTGCCGGGGATGGGCGCGGTCGTGGATCAGGGCGCGGTCGCGGATCATCGGCCAGACGATGCGGCGCAGGAACCGGTGATCCTGTGCCCGGTCCGCCTCGGCGGCGGCGTGGCGCTCGGCCAGCGGCAGCAGGTCGGGCAGCAGCCCGGCGACGCCGCCCCAGTGACCGCCGGACATCACCTCCGTGTGCAGCACCCCGTCGCGCAGAACGTGGAAGGGCAGGCCTGAAGCGACCCAGGCATCGACGGCGGCCTTTCCGTCGGCGGACGGCAGCGCGTCCCAGTCGCGGCACAGGAAGCGGGCCACCGTAGAGTCGTCGGCCGCGGTCAGCCGCCAATAAGGACCGCCGGTCGACGCGTCGGCGGCCACCGCCACGAGGTCCGCCCCCGCTGCGGCGAGTTCGGCCAACCGGTCGGCGGCAATGGCGCCGTCGTGATAAACCCGGCAGACCCAGCCCGCATACAGCGCCACGGTTTGCCGCAGAATCTCCGTCGGGTCGTGGGCGCCGGCGGGCTGGCCGCTCCACAGGCTGAAGGCGATGACGTTGTGCCGCCGCCGCTCCGCCCCGCGTGGCAGGGCGGGCAATGAGGGCAGGGCGGGCGCTGTGTCGATGGCCGTCCGGTCCTTCAGCTCCAGCGCGCGTTCGCCCCAGACGGCGGCCTCGTCCTCCCTCCCGAGAAGGGCAAGGGCGACGACAAGCCGGTCGATGGCGTCGAGATGGCGGGGGTCCAGGCGGGCGGCCCGCTCCAGCGCGCGGACGGAGTCTTCCAGCCGGTGCACACCCCCCAGTGCGATCCCCAGATTGAAGGCGGCGGACGGAAAATCCGGCGTGATGGCCAGGGCGTTGCGGTAGGCGAGGGTGGAATCCTCCCGCAGTCCCATGGCGAACAGGGCGTTGCCGTAGAGAAAGGCGACGTCGGCGTCAAGCGGCAGCAATTCCGCGGCGCGGGCCAGCGGGCGGAGGGATTCGGTGCCGCGTCCCTGCTCCACCAGAAGGCGCCCTTCCTCGTGGCGCAGCGCGCCCAACCGCTCCACCGCGATGGTCAGGGCGGGGGTGGACGCGACGGCTCGCTCCAGGGCGGTGACGGCCCCGGCGGAGCGGCCCAAGCTGCGCAGGGCGTTCGCCATGTCGGTCCAGGCTTCCGCGAAATCGGGCTGGAGGGCGACGGCGCGCCGGTAGTCGTCCACCGCGCCCTCCGGTTGCCCGAACGAGCGGCGGATGTTGCCGCTGTTGGCGTGCATGTCCGCTGCCTCGGGCCTCTGGGCGATGGCGCGGGCGATCAGTTGCAGGCCAAGCGCCTGCTCCCCCACCTGCCCGGCCAGGACCCCCAGAAAATGCAGCGCGTCCGGCTGCTCCGGGTCCACATCCAGGACGTGGTGGTAGAGCTGCTGGGCCTCGGCCAGCCGGCCGGCCAGATGATGGTCCAGGGCGAGCGTCAGCGCTTCCGCGATCGTAGCCATGCATACAGGCTTAAGCACCCCGGCGCCCCTCCGCAAGCGTCACGGCTGTGAGAAGGGTAGGCGGCGGCCCCAATGGTCCCGAAATGCGAAGCTTTGGTGCCGGAAACAGCCTGTAGGATTTTGTCCTTTGGCATAGCCGGAAAAAAGGTGAACGAACCCTTTACAATGCACGAGTGCGGCTGCAATATATGGTCTGGATTGTCCATTCATCGGTGTAATGTCATGAACGTGGCCATCGCCACCGCAACGGCTGCAAGGCCGTTGGCCTTCATGACGGCCCGCAGCAGCGACGCTGTTGAAACCGGGGCCGACACCGGGACTCCGCCCGCAAAGGACCCCGTCACCGGTCAGTCCGAACCTCTTTCCGGACGCTACACGAAAACCGCGTACCGCTACGACGCCGACGCGTCGCGGCTGGTGCTGCTGTTCCGGAGCCCGGAGGACGGGGCGACCCTCGACCAGATTCCGACCGAGGCGGCCCTGCGGCAATACCGCGAAGCGCAGAAGGACCGGAAGAGCGGCAAGGCGTCGCTTGAGCTTCTCGTCGGTGGTTCGGACGGGCAGGACCAGCGGAACGGCACCGGGCCGAGCGGAAGCTCCGGCAACGGAGCCCCCGTGCACCGGTGGGCCCCGGGCCATCCCGGGACCGGCGCGGGCCGCTCCGGCGTGTCGCAGGGGACTTCCGCGCCGACGCAGCCGGTGGTAGCCTCAGCCCCAATGACGACCCACGCGGCTGCCGCCCCCTCGGCGGGGTCCGGTTCCGTCAACGTGGTCATCTGACCGGCGGAAGGCGGACGCTGTTCCGTCCGCCGACTTTTCCTTGTGAAGGCATCCTCCGATGGCTCTCGATGTTTCATCCTCCACTCTGGGCGCTGCGATCGGTTTGCGGCAGGCGCAGGGACAGATCGATTTCGGCGTGAAAACGCTGAATCAGACCGCGCAGCAGCAGGATCAGGCGATCGCCACGCTGCTTCAGGGCGGCTCGGACGGCTCCTCGGCCGGTGGCAACGTCACGGCTACGCGTGGGCAGAATGTAAACATCGTCGTGTAAGCGGTTGCTCCGCTTGGCTTGTCTCGACGGTGCGAGCCATGCCGCTGTCCACAGAACGGCGGCCATAAAAAAAGCCCCTCTCGCTGGAGAGGGGCTTTGTGCGTTCCGGAGGAGCGCTTACTTCAGCTCGTCAAAGGACTCGATGACGTGGCTGACGATGCCGTACTCGCGGGCTTCGTCGGCCAGCATCCAGTAGTTCCGGTCGGTGTCCTTGGAAACCTTCTCCACCGGCTGCCCGGTCTCGCGCGCGATGATGCGGTTCAGGCGCTCACGCATGCGGATGATTTCCTTCGCCTCGATGGCGATGTCCGTCGCCCGGCCACCGGTGCCGCCCAGCGGCTGGTGGATCAGGAAGCGGGTGTTCGGCAGGCAGAAGCGGTCTTCCTTATTCGCGGCCAGGAAGATGTGGCAGCCGGCGCTGGCGACCCAGCCGGTGCCAAGCATCTTCACGCGCGGCTTCACGAAGCGGATCATGTCGTGAATGGTGTCGCCCGCCTCGACGTGGCCGCCGGGGGAGTTCACCACGACCGTGATGTCGTCGTTGCTCTCGTGGGCCAGAGCCAGCAGCTGGGCCGAGACGGCCTGCGCCAGCTTCATGTCGATCTGCCCGAAGATCAGCACCGTGCGCGCCTTGAACAGGTTCGACTGCACGGCAGCGAACGGCGGCGGGGCGCTTTCCTTCGACTTCTCGTCCGGCTCCTGCTCGGGTTCGTCGTCGAAGCGGGTGTATCCGTCTTGCGCCATCGTTTTTGAACTCCCTGAGGTCGGCGTGTCTACCGGGGGGCTTTGGCTTGCGGGGGCCTGGGATGTCGGATGGGGACCGAACCACGCCACTCGTGTCTCCACATAGCCCGTATCGGTTCCTTGTTCAACGGGCCGCGACGCCAAATCCCACCCCGGCGCCGTCATAGTCACGCTCAGGCTATCCGTATCGGCGCGGTTCGCCGCTTGCACGCCCCCGGAAAGGAGCGGCACACTGCCCCTTGCACAATCGGAGGACGGTGCATGGATGGGGACAGCGGGAACGGCGTCTCGGTCATCATTCCGGCCTACCGCGCGCAGGGCACCATTGCCCGCGCCGTGTCCAGCCTCTTGGCGCAGAGCGTTCCCGATTGGGAAGCGGTGGTGGTCAGCGACGACGGCGCCGACTACCGCGCGATCCTGGAGGCCGCCGGCATCGTCGACTCGCGCCTGACCTTCACCGGAACCGGCCGCGTCGGATCCGGCGCCCCGGCGGCCCGCAACGCCGGTCTGCGCTGCGCGCGCCTGCCGCTGATCGCCCCGCTGGACGCCGACGACCGGTTCGAGCCGGACCGGCTGGCGCGGCTCGCCCCGCTGGCGGCGGCGCATGGAGCGGCGGCGGACAATGTCGCGGTGGTGCGCGACGGCGACGGTTCTTTTCTCTCCATCCTGTTCCCGCCCGGTGCCGGGATCACCACGCTGGACGCCGCGGCCTTTCTGGAAACCTCCGTGCCGATGTTCTTCGTGGTCCGCCGCGATCTCGTCCCCGGCTGGGAGGAGGGCGTCGACTTCTGCGACGACGTGGTCTTCAACGTCCAGGTCCTCGACCGGGTGGGCCGCCTGCCGCTGGTGCTGGAACCGCTGTATGAGTACCGGCAGCGGGAGGGGTCGATCACCTGCTCCGCCGACAGCGGCACGCGGGCCGACCTTTGCTACCGCCATGTTCTCGGCCGCTTGGCCGGCGATGGGCTGCGGATCGCCGACGCCGCGCTGCGCCGCCGCTTCGCCGCCGCTCTGGAGGCCAAGCGTGCCTTGAACGCGGCCTACATGGCCGCGCACGCCGCCGGACGCTGCGCCAATTTTCAGGAGTTCCTGGCCTTGCGGGAGAACTCCCTGCCGGGATAGGCGCCGATCACGCTCAGGTGCGTGACCACCGCGCCATCCTGAGTGAAGAGATGGAGGGCGAGCGCGGATGGCTCGTCCGTCCAGCGGTAGGGCGGCTCCGGCGCCAGATCCAGCGCGATCTGATAAGCCACCGATGGGGCGACGTAGCCGTGCGTTCCGTTCCAGGAGACGGCGGTCTGGCGGTGGGTGTGGCCGCACAGCACGGCCCGGACGTTCGGACGGCTGCGCACCAGCCGCCCCAGTTCCTCCGCGCCCTCCAGGCAGCGCAGCGTGTCGAGGAAGGCCAGCCCGGTGTCGAAGGGCGGATGGTGAAGCGCCAGCACGGTCGGCCGCTCCGGCTGCTCGGCCAGACGCTCCGCCAGCCAGGACAGCCGGTCGGCGCACAGGCCGCCCACCGCCGTGCCGGGACTGACCGAATCGAGCATCAGGATGCGGACCGGGAACTCATCGACCGCGTAGTGGATGAACGAGCCCTCCATGGGCATCCAGCCGGTGCCGGCGAAGGTCCGGCGCAGCCCCACGCGGTCGTCGTGGTTGCCCGCCAGCACGCGGAAGGGAATGGCGAGCGGTTCCAGCAGGGCGGACAGCGCCTCGTACTCGCCGGGCTTCGGTCCGTTGACGAGATCCCCTGTGATCAGGACCACGTCGGGGCGCGGCGCCATCGCGTTCAGATGGGCCACCGCGGCGGCCAGCCGGGCGTTCGTGTCGTAAGCGGTTGTCGGGGCGGTGCCGGGGGCCGTCACATGCAGGTCGGACATCTGGGCGATCAGCATCGGGCACCCCTTGGGACGCGAAGGTCGGAAGGACCAAGGATTGTCACATCGCCGATTTTCCGGATGTCTTCAAGAGTCCAACCAGAGCAAAACTTCCTTTACGCTTCCGTGACAGGCTGAGCCGTCGGTCGAACGACAGCCTTGCCGCCACTTCATCGGATCGGGGAATGAGCGCGTCCACCTCCGCCTGCTTGCTCGCACGATTGCTGGCGTCCGGGAAGTTCTGGTTGAAGCGCGCCCGCATCGAATGCCCGGACCTCGGGGAAGGCACGCCGCCACCCGGAGCGGACGGGGTCTTGCTGGCCGACGTTCGCATTGAAGGCGATCGGATTCGTGCGGTTCTACCGGCGGGCGAGGCGCCCTGCTGCGCGCCCGGCCTTTGCCTCGATGGCGGACCGGTTCGTCCGCGCGGCTGCTGCAATGCGGTAGGCCCCGGTCAACCCGCTGATTTGACGATGATTCTTCCCGATGGCGCGCGGCTGGACATGGAAAAGGGCCGCGTCGTGCAACCCGAACCGCCGCGCTCCCGCGCCTGAACCCTTGCAACCGTCTCGACTCCGGAACTGAACTGAACGATATAGTTCAGTTTACCGCCCGCCCATCACAGCGGCCCGGTTGACACGAAACGCCCCGCACGCCCGTCCGGCGGGCCGGCGGGCCTGTGCGGGTTCCGTATCCATGCGCCACACGCTTCGCATCGTCGCCCTTCTGGTCCTGGTCGCTCTCGGCGGCGGCGCCTATTGGTACTTCGTCAAGCAGGGCGGAACCATCAACACGCTTCTCGCCGGCAAGGTTCCGTCTCCCGGCGGCGCGTCGTCCGGTGCGCCGGCGGCGGGTGGACCACCGGGCGGCACCCCACCGATGCCGGTGGAGGCATCGGCGGTCAAGACCGGCACCGTGTCGCGCCAAGTCACCGCGGTCGGCTCGCTGCTGTCCAGCGAGTCGGTGGTCATCCGGCCCGAGGTGGCGGGCAAGGTCTCCGAGATCGCCTTCCAGGAGGGGCAGGCGGTGAGGAAGGGAGCGGTGCTGATCCGGTTGGACGACTCCATCGCCCGCGCCACGCTCGCCCAGGCGCAGGCGAGCATCGCCTTCTCCCGCGCCGAGCTGGCCCGTGCCGAGGAGCTGTACCGCCAGCGCACCGGCCCCGCCCGCAACCGTGAGCAGGCGCTCGCCAAGCTCCAGTCCGACGAGGCGGCGGTGCAGCTCGCCAAGGCGCAGTTGGAGAAGCTGACCCTGACCGCGCCCTTCGACGGCGTGCTGGGCCTGCGCAAGGTCTCGGTGGGCGACGTGGTGGCCGCAGGCAAGGACATCGTGAATCTGGAGGCCATCGACACCCTGAAGCTCGATTTCCGGGTGCCGGAGCTGTATCTGCCGACCGTCCGCACCGGCCAGACCCTGAAGGTCGCCGTGGACTCCTTCGGCGGGCGGACCTTCGACGGCACGGTCTACGCCATTGACCCGCTGGTCGATGTGAACGGCCGCGCCGTGGTGATCCGCGCCCGCGTCCCCAACAAGGAGGGCGCGCTGCGCCCCGGCCTGTTCGCGCGGGTGGCCCTGACGCTGGACCAGACCCCGAACGCCGTGCTGGTGCCCGAACAGGCGGTCAGCGCCTTCGGCAACAAGCAGTTCGTCTTCAAGGTGGTGGATGGCAAGGCGGTGCAGACCACGGTCACGCTGGGCGAGCGCCGCAACGCCGAGGTGGAGATCACCGCCGGCCTGCAGCCCGGCGACGTGGTGGTGACCGCCGGCCAGTTGAAGATCCGTGACGGCGCCCCGGTGGTGGTCATCAACAACAAGCCGGCGGGGAGCTGAGCCGATGGTCCTCTCCGACATCTCCATCCGCCGGCCCGTCCTGGCGACGGTCATGAGCCTTGCGCTCATGCTGATCGGCATCGTGTCCTACCAGCGCCTGTCGGTGCGCGAGTATCCGAAGATCGACGAACCCGTCGTCACGGTGGAAACCACCTACAAGGGCGCGTCGGCCGAGATCATCGAAAGCCAGGTCACCCAGATCCTGGAGGACTCGCTGTCGGGCATCGAGGGCATCGACGTGATGTCCTCGATCAGCCGCGCGGAGAAGAGCCAGATCACCCTGCGCTTCCGCCTGGACCGCAACGTCGACACGGCGGCCAGCGACGTGCGCGACCGCGTCGGCCGCGTGCGCGCCCAGCTTCCCAACGAGATCGACGAGCCGGTCATCGCAAAGGTGGAGGCCGACGCCCAGCCGATCATCTACCTGGCATTCTCGTCCGACCGCCATTCGCCGCTGGACGTGACGGACTTCGCCGACCGCTACGTCAAGGACCGCCTGCAGAACCTGCCCGGCGTCGCCCAGGTGCGGATCTTCGGCGAGCGGCGCTTCGCCATGCGGCTGTGGCTCGACCCGCAGCGCATGGCCGCCTACCGCGTCACCCCGCAGGACGTTGAGAACGCGCTGCGCAAGCAGAACGTCGAGATCCCGGCGGGCCGCGTGGAGAGCAAGGCGCGGGAGTTCACCGTCGTCTCCGAGACCGACCTGCGCACGCCGGAGGAGTTCGACCGCATCATCCTGCGCGACGACGGCGGCTATCTGGTCCGGCTGAAGGACGTCGGCCGGGCCGAGCTGGGGGCGCGGGACGAACGGGTCAGCGCCCGCTTCAACGGGCGCGGCGCCGTCGCCATCGGCGTGGTGAAGCAGTCCACCGCCAACCCGCTGGACGTGTCCAAGGCGGTGAACGAGGCGCTGCCGAAGATCCGCGCCGCCCTGCCGGAGGGCATGGGGGTGGATGTCGGCTACGACAGCTCCGTCTTCATCGCCAAGTCGATCGACGCGGTGTTCAGCACGATCTTCGAGGCCATCGTCCTGGTCGTGCTGGTCATCTTCGTCTTCCTGCGCAGCTTCCGCGCCACGCTGGTGCCGCTGGTGACCATCCCGGTGTCGCTGATCGGCGGCTTCGCGCTGATGTACGCCTTCGGCTTCTCGGTCAACACGCTGACGCTGCTGTCCATGGTGCTGGCCATCGGCCTCGTCGTGGACGACGCCATCGTGATGCTGGAGAACATTTACCGCCACATCGAGGAAGGCGTGCCGCCCTTCCAGGCGGCGTTGCAGGGGTCGCGGGAGATCGGCTTCGCGGTCATCGCGATGACCATCACGCTGGCCGCGGTCTACGCGCCCATCGGCTTCATGACCGGGCGCACGGGCCGCCTCTTCTCCGAGTTCGCGCTGACGCTGGCGGGGGCGGTGATCGTGTCGGGCTTCGTCGCCCTGACGCTGTCGCCGATGATGTGCTCGAAGCTGCTGAAGCACCAGACCAAGCACAACGCGCTCTACAACGCCATCGAGCGGCTGCTGAATGGGCTGACCAATGGCTACCGGTCCATCCTCCGCCTGTCGCTGAAGGCGCGCCCGCTGGTGCTGCTGGTCGGTGCGGTGGTGGCGGGACTCAGCTACACGCTGTTCACCGGGCTCAAGTCGGAGCTGGCGCCGGTCGAGGACCGCGGCACTATCGTCGGCATCGCCATCGCGCCGGAGGGCTCGACGCTCGACTACACGGAAAGCTACGCCAAGCGGATGGAGGACCTGTTCCGCCAGATCCCCATCGTCGAGAAGTTCTTCGTCGTGGTCGGCTTCCCGGTGGTCAACCAGGGCATATCCTTCGTCCGCCTGATCGACTGGGACGAGCGCGACGTGAAGCAGCAGGCGATCACCGCCCAGCTCTTCCCCAAGATGTTCGGCATTCCCGGCATCCTGGCCTTCGTCACCAACCCGCCGTCGCTGGGGCAGAGCCCGGTGGACAAGCCGGTGAACTTCGTCATCCAAAGCTCGCTGCCCTACGACGAGCTTCAGAAGATGGTGGACGGGCTGATGGCGGAGGCGCGGAAGTTCCCCGGCCTGACCAACCTCGACACCGACCTGAAGCTGAACAAGCCGGAACTGCGCATCACCATCGACCGCGACAAGGCCGCCGACCTCGGCGTGGATGTGGAGACGGTGGGCCGCACTCTGGAGACCCTGCTGGGCGGGCGGCAGGTCACCCGTTTCAAGAAGGAGGGCAAGCAGTACGACGTGGTGGTCCAGGTCGGCGACGTCGACCGCCGCAACCCGGACGACATCGCCTCCATCTACGTCCGCGGCACGCCCACCATGGCGGCGGAGGCGGGCGTCGCCACCAGCACCGGGGCGATGATCTCGCTCGCCAACCTCGTCCGCATCGAGGAGCGAGTGGCACCCAAGGAGTTGAACCACTTCAACAAGCTGCGCTCCGTCACCATCACCGCCACGCTGGCGCCGGGCACCTCGCTGGGTGAGGCGCTAGGCTATCTCCAGGAGGCGGCGAACCGGGTGCTGCCGGCCACCGCCCAGACCGACTATGCGGGGCAGAGCCGCGAGTTCCGGGAATCGGCGACAGGCCTGTATTTCGTCTTCATCCTGGCGCTGGCCTTCATCTATCTGGTGCTGGCGGCGCAGTTCGAGAGCTTCATCGATCCCTTCGTGATCATGCTGACGGTGCCGCTGTCGATGACCGGCGCGCTGGCCGCCCTGCATTTCACCGGCGCGACGATGAACGTCTACAGCCAGATCGGGTTGGTGACGCTCGTCGGCCTCATCACCAAGCACGGCATCCTGATCGTGGAGTTCGCCAACCAGCTCCAGCGCGAGGGGGTGGACATCCGCAAGGCGGTGGAGGAAGCCGCCGTGCTGCGCCTGCGCCCGATCCTGATGACCACGGGCGCCATGGTTCTGGGCGCCGTGCCGCTCGCCAACGCCCATGGGGCGGGTGCGGAGAGCCGGCAGGCCATCGGCGCGGTGATCGTCGGCGGCATGCTGCTGGGCACCTTCCTGACGCTGTTCGTGGTGCCGACGGTCTACAGCTACATCGCGAAGAAGAAGCCCCTCCCGGCGGTGGACGGCTCCGCCAGCCACCCCACGGGCGCGCACCCGCAGCCGGCGGAGTGACCATCCGGCCAAGGGGTTGCATCTCATAAGCGGTGTGAATGGAAGCGAAGTCCCCTCTCCCCTCTGGGGAGAGGGTTTAGGGTGAGGGGGATGTGCGTGGCGGTACGTCCGGCAAAAGCACAACCCCCTCACCGGCCCTCCGGGCCACCCTCTCCCCGGAGGGGAGAGGGCTGGAAAGACCGAACATGACGGCCGCACCGTATCAGGGCGCCCCGTCTTCCTCCAGCGGCTCGACATCGACGCTGACGGACAGCGTGTGGCCGGCGGCCCCCATCAGGACGCCGCGGGCAGGGCTGACGTCGTCGTAGTCGCGGCCCCATGCGATGGTGATGAAGTCCTGGTCGGCGCGGCGCGCGTTGGTCGGGCAGACGTCGATCCAGCCGGCCTCGGCGCCGCACCAGACGGACGCCCAGGCGTGGCTGACGTCGGCGCCGACCAGACGCGGGCGGCCTGGCGGGGGCAAGGTGCGCAGATAGCCAGAGACGTAGCGGGCGGGCAGACCCACGGCGCGCACGCAGCCGACCACGATGTGGGCGAAGTCCTGGCAGACGCCGCGGCGGTGCCGCATCACCTCGGCCATCGGGGTGGCGATCGTCGTCGCCGTGGGGTCGAAGGTGAAATCGTCGTGGATGCGCTGCATCAGGTCCAGCGCGGCCTCCGCTGCCGGGCGGCCGGGCGTGAAGGACAGCGCGGCGTAGTCCTGCAGCGTCGGGCTGGCCGCCACCAGCGTGCTGTCGAAGCGGTACTGGACCACCTCCGCCCCGTCCTCCGGTCCGGTCAGGCCGCCCAGCGCATCGCGCACATGCTCCCAGGATGGGGTTAAGGCGGCGTCCAGCGTCGGGGGCGGGCCGACCTCCACCTCGCTCTCCGCCGTGACGACCAGTTGCCGGTGCGGCTCCTGCATCGCGACGTAGGTGACGGTGTTGCCGAAATAGTCGGTGTGCGACGACTGCACCGCCGGACCCGGCAGGATGGTCAGCGCACATCGGCGGACGCGCTGGCGCGGGTGCGGGCGGGCCGTTAGGTGCAGCAGATGGTGCGACACCGACACGTCCTCGGCATAGTCGTAGCGGGTCGTGTGGCGCACGCGGAAGCGCACGCCGAATCCGTCGCCGGAGTGCTCATCGGCGGGGGCCGCGCCGGCTATGGTCGGGGAGAGGTCAGGCCGGTCGGGCGAAGGCATGGCTGAAATAGGCGTGGGTCAGGAGGTTGGAAATCTCAGGCAACGACAGGGCGAGCGAGTCGAGCAGCGTGTGCAGGGCGGCGCCCGAGTCCAACGCGTCCGGCGCGCGCAGCGAGGCGCGGGCGGCGCCCAGGATCGAGCGGGCCGAGGCGGCCGTGTCGCCCGGCACGGCCTGCGAACCGCTGGGCAGGGCCGCCACATGCCGTTCCAGCGCCGCCAGCTGGAAATCCAGAGCGCGCGGGTTGGATTCGTCGGCCAGCAGCAGCTCCAGAACCGGGCGGCGGCGCACGCTGGTCAGGTAGCGGGACCGGTAGGTCATCACGCTTTCCCCCAGCTCCAGCAGCACGCTCAGCGTCGCCACCTGGACCGGCTCGTCCTGGCGGTCGAGGGCGTGGACCTGGATGCCGCGCATCACCGAGATGATGTGGAGCGCCCGTTCGATGCGCCGCCCGATGTCGAGGAACCGCCAGCCCTGGCCGCGAGTCATGCTCTCCTGCTCCAGCCCGGCGATGGCGGCCAGGCAGGTCATCAGGTCGTCCAAGCGCAGCAGCATGGCGGCGGCGTCGAGCTTGTGCGGCGGTGGCTGGCTCTGCCGCTCCAGCATCGTGACCACCCGCCACATGTCGAGCGACAGGCGGTCGCGCACCGAATAGGCGGTGCGGTGCACCCGTTGCACCTGGGCGCGAAGGCTGTTGGGATGGTCCGGATCGACGACGGAGCTGTAGAGCGCCGCCCGCAATGCCCGTCCGCCGCCGAGCGCCGTAACGCGCGTCAGGTCCCAGGGGATCATGCCCTCCCAGGCCATCAGATGGAGCAGTGGGCGGAGCTGAAGCGACGCGCCCGGCACGTTGCCGTCGGTCAGGCGGGAGTGGGTGGAACGGAGCAGGCGCACCGTGCCCTCCGACCGCTCCGCGTAGCGGCCCAGCCAATAGAGGCTGTCGGCGACCCGGCTGGGCAGGTCGGCGGAGGCCGCCTTGGGCGCCGGCTGCGGCTCCTGGGCCGGCTGCGGACGCGGCATCGCCGGGGTGGCCTCGGCCCGGCGCCCGGACAGGATCCAGGTGTCCTTGCTGCCGCCGCCCCGTTGCATGGAGACGACGAGCTTCCCGGATTCGGTGGACACGCGGGTCAGGCCGCCGGGCATGACGGTGTAGCTGCCGTCCGGACGGGCGCAGAGGAAGACGCGCAGCACCAGCGGGCGCGGCTGCAGCCGACCGCCCTGCCAGACCGGCGCCGTGGACAGGGCCAGACGCTCCTGCGCGACGTAGCACCAGGGGCGGGCCTTGATGCGCTCGACCAGCGCGGCGCGTTCCCCCGCCGACAGGTCGGCGCCGAAGATCGGCTCGAAGGACAGCGACGGGAAGGCCGGCTTCACCACCAGCCCGTCCAGATGCTCGATGACGTAGGCGCGCTCGTCGTCGTTGCCGCACCACCAGACGGCGACACCCGGCATCTTCAACTCTTCGCCCAGCAGATGGCGGCAGAGCATGGGCAGCGACGGCTTGACCGCCATGGATTCCATGAAGCCGGAGCCGAGCGCGTTCGCCACCACCACGTTGCCGGCGCGCACCGCCTCGATCAGCCCCGCCACGCCCAGCGAGCTGTCGGCGCGCAGCTCCAGCGGGTCGGCGAAATCGGCGTCCAGGCGGCGCAGGATGACGTCCACCGGCTCCAGTCCCGACAGGGTCTTCAGATAGACCTGACGGTCGCGCACGGTCAGGTCCGCCCCCTCCACCAGCGTGATGCCGAGGTAGCGGGCCAGATAGACGTGCTCGAAATAGGTTTCGTTGTAGGGGCCGGGCGTCAGCAGAACGATGCGTGGTTGGTCGCGGCGCGGGCTCAGCGACAGCAGCGTCTCCTTGTACGCCTCGAAGAAGGGGGACAGGCGCTCGACCTGGCAATGGCGGAAGCTGTCCGGCAGGACCTTCGCCATCACCGCCCGGTTCTCCAGCGCGTAGCCGCTGCCGCTCGGCGCCTGGGTGCGGTCGGACAGCACCCACCAGCGCCCGTCCGGCGCGCGGGCGAGGTCCGCCGCGTAGAAATGCAGGTGGATGTCGTTGGGCACCGCAATGCCGTGCACGGCGCGGCGGAATCCGGGATCGGCGTGGATGACCGCCGGGGACAGCCGTCCGCTGCGCGTCAGGGTCTGCGGCCCGTAGATGTCGGCCAGCACCGCGTTCAGCAGCGTGGCGCGCTGGATCAGCCCCGATTCGACCGCCTTCCACTCGTGGGATGGAATCAGCAGCGGCACCATGTCGAGCGGCCAGGGCCGCTCCATCCCCTTGGGATCGCCGTAGATGTTGTAGGTGACGCCGTTCTGGTGCAGCAGGCGCCGCGCCTCCTCCCACCTCTCGGCCATCAGCTCCGGGTCGAGGGGACCCAGCGTGCCCATGAAGGTCTGCCAGTGCGGGCGCAGACGGCCCTGCCCGGTGACCATCTCGTCATAGACCTCGCCGCGGCCATAGCCCATGGCGTCGGCCTCGCCGAACAGCGACCCCTGGAGGAACGGCACCGGACGCAGCCCCGGTGGAGGGGGCGCGCTGGGGTCAAGAAAGGGCGAATCGCGGTCGGCCAAGGTTCGGATCGTACGTTCACGGCGGTGCAATGCGCAGCAAGTGTGAACGCCCGGTCCCGCCGATGCAAGCGGCGCATCGGCGCCCCCCGGCCGAAAGGCGTATTCCGGCCGGGGGCGGGGAGGACCGGTCAGCCCTGCCGCAGGTCCAGGGTCATCGGGAACTGCGGGTTGCGCTCCTCCGCCGGGGTGTCCATCGGGCCGGGGGTGTGGCCGAAGGGGAAGAAGCGGGCGAGGCGCCGCCCCTCCGCCTCGTTGGCGTTGACCGGGAAGGTGTCGTAGTTGCGCCCGCCCGGATGCATGACGTGGTAGGTGCAGCCGCCGATGGAGCGGCCCGCCCACAGGTCGAGGATGTCGAAGACCAGCGGCGTGTGCACCGGGATGGTGGGGTGCAGGCAGGAGGGCGGCTGCCACGCCCGGTACCGCACGCCGGCGACGAACTCGCCCTCCGTCCCCGTGGGGATCAGCGGCACGCGGCGGCCGTTGCAGGTGATGGCGTAGCGCGCGTCGGTCAGGCCGGTGACCCGCACCTGCACCCGCTCGACCGAACTGTCGACGTAGCGCACGGTGCCGCCGCCGCCCGGCTCCTCGCCCAGCACGTGCCAGGGCTCCAGCGCCATGCGCAGCTCCAGCGAGATGCCGCGCTGGTTGACGTGGCCGTAGACCGGGAAGCGGAAGTTCATGTGCGGGTCGAACCAGCGCTCCTCGATGGGATAGCCGTGATCGCGCAGGTCGGCGACGACGTCCGCGAGATCCTGCTGCACGAAGTAGGGCAGCATGAAGCGGTCGTGCAGCTCCGTCCCCCAGCGCACCAGCTTGCCCCTGTAGGGAGCCTTCCAGAAACGCGCGACCAGGGCGCGCAGCAGAAGCTGCTGGGTCAGGCTCATCTCCGCGTGGGGCGGCATCTCGAAGGCGCGGAACTCGACCAGACCCAGCCGCCCGGTCGAGCTGTCCGGGGAGTAGAGCTTGTCGATGCAGAATTCGGCGCGGTGGGTGTTGCCCTGCACGTCGGTCAGCAGGTTGCGCAGCACGCGGTCGACCATCCAGGGCGGGCAATCGCCCGTCGCGGCGGCCTTGTCGATCTGGTTGAAGGCGATTTCCAGCTCATAGAGCGCGTCGTCGCGGGCCTCGTCCACGCGCGGCGCCTGGCTGGTCGGGCCGATGAACAGGCCGGAGAAGGCGTAGGACAGCGACGGGTGGTTCTGCCAGAAGGTGATCAGGCTGCGCAGCATGTCGGGCCGCCGCAGGAAGGGGCTGTCCGCCGCGGTGGCGCCGCCCATCACCACATGGTTGCCGCCGCCGGTGCCGCAGTGGCGTCCGTCGATCATGAACTTCTCGGCACCCAGGCGCGACTGGCGGGCGTCCTCGTAAAGCTCCAGCGTGTTGCGGACCAGCTCGTTCCAAGTGTGCGAGGGATGGATGTTCACCTCGATCACGCCGGGGTCGGGGGTGACGGCCAGCGAGTTCAGGCGCGGGTCCTTCGGCGGCTGGTAGCCCTCGATCACCACCGGCATGTCCAGCTCGACCGCCGTCGCCTCGATCTCCGCCAGCATCGCCAGATAGTCCTCCAGCGTGTTCATCGGCGGCATGAACAGGTGGATGCGGCCGTTGCGCGCCTCGCAGGTCAGGGCGGTGCGCACCACCCACCAAGCGGACTTGCCGTGGTCCGGCATCTCGCTGCGCACCTCGGCCATGGCGCGCTGGACGCGTTCGTTGCGTCGGGAGGCGTCCTGCCGTTCGGCCTGCTCACGCAGCGCGTGCTGGCGCAGCGGCACCCGGTTGGGCGGCAGCGGCGCCCGCTCCTCGAACGGGTCGGTCTCCCAGGAGTAGGGATAGTCCTGCGGCGCCACCCAGGGCAGCGAGCCGAGCGGCAGGCGGTAGCCGACCGGGCTGTCGCCCGGCATCAGCAGCAGCCGTTCCTGGCGCAGCGGCCACGCGCTGGACAGCCACACCGGCCCCTGCTGGGTCATCTTGCGGTTGATCGGCAGGGCGAAGCCCACCGGCTCGTTCAGGCCGCGGGTGAAGACGTGGGCGAGACGCGCCCGCTCCTCCTTGTCCTCCAGCTTGCTGTCCAGCGGATCGACGTTGACCGGCAGCAGCGATTCGCGGCGCAGGTAGTGCCACGGGTCCTCATAGGCCGCCAGCACCAGCGCCGGGTCCAGCCCCAGCTTCTTGGCCAGCGTGACCAGGAAGGCGCCGGCATCCTCCGCCGTGTGGCCGTAGTCGGTGTCCTCGCGGGCCAGCAGGTCGCTGTTCGCCCACAGCGCCTCGCCGTCGCGGCGCCAGTAGACGGTCATCGCCCAGCGCGGCAGCGATTCGCCGGGATACCACTTGCCCTGGCCGAAATGCAGCAGCCCGCCCGGCGCGAAGCGATTGGCCAGCCGGTGCACGAGGTCGGCGGCGAGCTTGCGCTTGTTGGGCCCGAGCGCCGTGGTGTTCCACTCCGCCCCGTCCATGTCGTCGATGGACACGAAGGTCGGCTCGCCGCCCATGGTCAGGCGCACGTCGCCGGCGACCAGTTCCTCGTCGATGCGGTGGCCGAGCGCCTCGATCCCCGCCCACTGCTGGGGGGTGTAGGGCTTGGTGACGCGCGGCGCCTCATAGATGCGGGTGACCGACATCTCGTGCCCGAACTCCACCTCGCACTCGTCGATGAGGCCGGAGATGGGGGCGGCGGACGAGGCGTCGGGCGTGCAGGCCAGGGGGATGTGCCCCTCGCCGGCCAGCAGGCCGGATGTGGGGTCGAGGCCGACCCAGCCGGCGCCGGGCAGGAACACCTCGGTCCAGGCGTGCAGGTCGGTGAAGTCGGCCTCGGGACCGGACGGGCCGTCGAGCGCCTTCTGGTCGGCGGTGAGCTGGATCAGATAGCCGGAGACGAACCGCGCGGCCAGACCCAGGTTGCGCAGGATCTGCACCAGCAGCCATGCCGAATCGCGGCAGGACCCGGTGCGTTTGCCCAGCGTCTCCTCGCAGGTCTGGATGCCGGGCTCCAGGCGGATGACGTAGCCGATGTCCTTCTGGAGCCGCTGGTTGATGTCGACCAGGAAGTTGATGGAGGCCGCCGGTTCCCGCGAAATGCCGGTCATGTAGTCGGCGAGCAGCGGACCCGGCTCCTCGACCTCCAGATAGGGGCGCAGTTCGCGCTCCAGCCAGGGCTCGTAGGCGAAGGGGATGGTTTGGGCCTTCTCCTCGAGGAAGAAGTCAAAGGGGTTGATCGCGGCGATCTCCGCGACGAGGTCGACCTCCACCACGAACTCGCGGGTTTTTTCCGGGAAGACGAAGCGGGCCTGAAAATTGGACTGCGGGTCCTGTTGCCAGTTCAGGAAATGGTGCTTCGGGGTGACGCGCAGCGAATAGCTGAGGATCGGGGTGCGGCAGTGCGGGGCCGGGCGGAGCCGGACGATCTGTGGTCCCAGATTGACCAAACGGTCGTAACGGTAGACGGTCTTGTGGTTGAGAGCGACGTGGATCGCCATGAAGTTCCACCCGTTGTCTGCGCTGGCCGGTCCCTGCGGCCCTCCGCCGCACGGAGAGGGCATAGTACCATCGAAGAGTTCGCGCAGACCAGAGCGCCTTCGCAGACGCGGCACGAACTGGTTGCACAAAAAACAAGCAGATGCATATTGGATCGGTTGCGCCTTTCATCGCCGCACGGACCGCCTTATAAAGGGCGATCTCTGTCCGCCGGCCTTGTCCGCCGGACGGGAGTGAAGCAGGCAGGGTGTGCATCGGGAATGGCGACGCTGGCGGGCCTGTCCGTGGGTGGTGGTGCGACGGCGGGCGATGGGGTGCCCGGCGGTGCCGCGCGCGGCGTCGTTACCGGCAAGTACTTCAATTTCAATCCGCTGCCGCCGCCGGCGGACGTGCTCGGCAACCCGCTGGTCGTCGGCAATCTGCCGACCCACAAGGCGCCGAAGGAGACATGGCGCAGCCGGTGGCAACGCCGTCTGGCGCGTTTCCACATCGGCAAGCAATCCGCCCAGGCGAAGCGGCGCTGGAAGATGCAGGACACCATTTCCTCGGTGATCGCCTCGGTGTCGCCGACCGCGACCCTGCTGGGGGAGCGACGGGCACCGGGGGAACGTCCAGCGTCGAGCGTTCCGGTCATCATGGTCCGGCACCCCTATCATCTCCGCCATGTCTTCGAACTGATCCTGCAGACCGCGGATGACCTCGCGGCGGAGCGCCGATTCCTCGAACTGCTGATGGGGCGTGTTCTGCGCAAATATGGGGAGCAACTCACCCAGATCCGCGGCTCCGCCTTCTCCTTTGAAAACGAGGCTCGGGAGTATTTCTTTGCGGGGTTCAAGCTGGAACGCCAGATCAAGAAATACACCAGTCCCGACGAGCGTTTTGCGGCGCTGCAGTCGATCTACGTGAATTATTTTCATGGGCGCAACTATTATCTCTACGCGCTGCTGCGCCGGGAGAAAATGACGCCGGACAACAAGCTGTTCATGCTGAATTCCCGCGCTGTCTACTTCATGGCGCGGATCGGCTGGAACGGAGAGTTGCTGGACAAGCCCAACCCGCGCTCCCTGCCCAGCCGGGAGGACATCTTTTTCCTCGTTCAGCGTGACAAGACGGTCCTGACGCGCTATCGCAGCGACCAGGATTTCCAGCGGCAGGTGAAGGCCGTCCTGGAAGCGTTTCCGGCGTAAGGGATTTGTGCGATGCGGGCAGCGATTCTTCTGGCGGGCATGCTGATGGCCGGCACGGCCATGGCGGCGGACACCAGCGGGGAGGCCGCCAAGCCCGTGGACTGCGCCGGGGAGACGCCGGTGGCGCTGCTGCTCTGCCGGGACACGTCTCTGGAGGCCACCGCCGACAAGCTCGATTCGGCGCTGCGGGCGCTGGCCGACGAGGCCGGGAAGGCGGGTGAGGAGGCGGTCGCCGCCGGCCAGCGCGCATGGCTCCAGCGGCGGGACGCAGCCTGCCCGGTCGCAGAGGCCGATCTGGCCGACCCGAAGAAGGGCAAGGACCGCGCCGCTTGCTTGGCACGCCAGATGGCTGAGCGCACCAGGGCGCTGGAACTGGAGCTGGCCGCCCGCCGCGCCCCGGTGGCGGACGAGCCGCTGACCGTTTCCGCCTCCGCCCCGCTACGCCCGGCTCCAGCCAACGTCCAGGGCCAAGCGAAGCCGGGCGCGGTGAAGCGCGCGGCGGATGTGCCGGCCCTGACCGGCCGTTGGGCAAAGGCCGATCCGGCCACCCGGACGCCGATCGACGATTGCCGGACCTCCTACCTGGAAATCACCGGCGACGGCGCCTTCAGCCTGCACGACCCGCGGATTGCCGCCTTTCCCCTGGAAGGTCCGCTGGCGCCCGGCGAGGGCGATCCGGCGGACGGCCTGTCCTTCGGCGGGGAGGAGGGGTTGCCGGAGGGCACGCTGCGCCTGGACGCTGCCGACGCGCCGCGGCTGGACCGCCTGTTCCTGACGCTGGATCAACCGGCCTTCGGCGCCACCTTCGTCCGCTGCCGCTGACGCCGGGGTTCGGCTTTCAACGGGCGAGCGGCTCCAGGCGCAGACGCATGGTGCCGCTCAGTTCCTCGCCCGGTTCCAGACGGCGCAAGCCGGTGTCGGGTTGCTCCTTGCGATTGACCGCGTCGGTCATGTGGGACACCGGCTCGACACAGAGGTAGTCCTGGTCCGGCGGGGCATAGACGATGAGATGGCCGAACGGGCCCTCCGTCTCGATCGACAGCCGCCGGCCGAGCGTCGGCCAGTCCAGCGCCGCCACTCCGTCCCAACCGGTGAAGCCGTTGTCGAGAACGGTCCGGTCCATGACGATCCCGTCCGTGAAGGCCCAGCGGGGCGGCACCGCGACGCGCTCCACCGGAAGGATGGTCGGTCCGTTCAACCAGACGCCGCCGACCCGGGCGGTCAGCCGGGTGCCCGGAGGCTTCGGGAAATAGGGGTGCAGCCCGATCCCGGCGGGCATCGGCGCGTCGTCCTCGTTGACGAGCGAGAGGGTCAGGCTGGCCCCATCCTCCTCCAGCACCACGGTCTGCGTCGCGCGGTAGCGCCAGGGCCAAGCGTCGGCGCGATGCCGGAAGACCATGCGCGCGGCCGACTCGGTGGCGTCCTCGACCGTCCAGTCGGCACGCCAGCCATGGCCGTGAATGACGTGCGGGTTGCCGTCCCCGTCGAGCGGAAGCCGCACCTGTCGTCCGTCGTAGCTGAATTGCCCTCCACCGATGCGGTTGGAGAAGGGGACAAGCGGGAAGCAGCCCATGTCGTTGGCCGAGCCGTGGCGCAACGCCCAGTCGGAGGCCGGACGCAGGAGGTCGATCGTTCCGTCCGCGCCGTGCCAAGCGAGGCGGGCCACGACGCCGCCGCGCCGGGGGCACAGCGTGCATTCCAGGGAGCCGTTCGCAGCGCTGCGATTCAGCGTTAGGATCTGGACGTCGATTCCCTGGTCCAACTCGACCTGCTCCATCCGAATCTCCTGCCGGCGGTGGTTGGACGCCGGTATCGGTTCGGGTATCGCACAGCCCGCAGGGGAAGGGAAGGGCGGGGCTGCGCGCAAAAGTGTGCGATGGGCCAAGCCCAATGGCCCCTTGCAACACCTTTGCGCAAACACCCCCAGCTGTCGTGCAACCGCACCGTTCAGCCAATTTGGCCCGCGTATACCGGCTGTTTACCGGATCGCGCGGATTATGACCGACCCTCCAAGCCATCCACCGCGCCGATCCCGCCCAAAGGCCGCCCGTGTCAATGCCCGCCTCCAGGACGCCCGCTTCCGCAGGGGCACCCGGCTCCGTCGGCACGCTCGACGAGGCGGTGCTGTGCCACACGCTCGCCGAGCACCATGGCGGGCCGGCGCGTATGGTCATCGGCATCGTCCTGCGCCAGCATCTCGACAGCCTCGTGCTGACCCCGACGGAGCTGATCCACAACGCCCGGCATCTGAAGGCACTGCAGGCCAAGGCCACGCTGATGGAGTCCGCCCTGGGCAGGATCGCCACGGTGCAGGCCCGCCTTCCCGGCCAGGAGGCGAAGGCCCGCCGCCGCGCGTTGGACAACGCGGTTTCCGAAACCGCGGCGAAGGCCCGTGCTGTCCAAACCGCCTTCTCCGGGCTGGCGCGGGGGCGCGCCCTCATTGAGTCCGTTCTGCGCAGCGCGCCGGGAAAGTCGCCGACCGGCGACGCGGGGTTCGACTTGCGGGCGGCGGTCTGCCTGGAACTGGAGGAATGCCGAACCTGGACGTCGAAGCTCGACGCGCTGATGCAGCTCTTCCCGGCGGAACGGCAGGATGCGCTGTCCGCGGCGCTGGACGAGGTGATCGGCGACGTGCTGGCCTCTCCCGCCGCCACCCACGAGCTGTTGGGAAGCACGCCGGCCGGCGGGTCGCCGTTGGTGACGCTGTGCAACCTTCTGTACGGGCGCGTGCCGATTGAGGCGTTCGGGCCGAACCGTCTGGGGGGGCTCAACGGTCTGTTCCGCCAGGGCCGCCTGCCCGCCGCCCGCAGCATGGTGCTGGAGCGCATCCGGCGCCAGCTCCGTGCGCCTCAGACGCTCGGACGCGGCACCGCGGAGCAGGAGGCCGACCTGCTGCGCACGCTGATGGGGCATCTGCTGTCCCCGGCGGGGCTGACCGGTGGGGCCGCCATGGCCGACGCATTGACTGTCCGCTATTCCCGCCGGTTGGAGCAGGGCGGGGCGAGCGCCTACCGGCGTTCCATCGTCGGACTCAGCGAAACACAGCCGGACCTGATCTGCCGAATCCACTATCTGGCCGCCGTTTCAGCGGTGCCCGCCGCGGAGCGGCACATGGGCGAAATCGTGGACGCGCTGGACGCCGCCCTGAAGAACGAGCTGCTGGTGGAAAACATGGTGCTCCAGACGCCCGACACGGCGCTGGTGCGGCAGGCCCTGTCCGGGGCGGTGGAGGCCATTCGGGGGTCCGCCCTGCCGGAGCAAGACCGGGAAAGGATCGCCGCCCGCGCGGGCTCGGTGGCCGACGAATTCGCCCGCCGGGGCAGGCTCGTCCAGCGCCTGCGCCAGATCGAACCGCTGCCGCGCCGCCGGATCATCCGGTTGGCGGAGTTGGCCTGTTGCGGTCTGGTCAGCGATGACGGGGCGCTTTCGGCGCTGCGCCAGCACATCCTGGACACCGTCCGCCAGCCGCAGTTCCAGGCCGAACTGGCTGGTGCCCAGGGCGACGACATCGCCCAGGCGGAGGTCCGCCGCCTCTACGAGCTGCTGGACCGGCTGAGCCAGATGCCGCTGCCCTCGGCCAAGCCATCCCCACCGGTCAGCCAATCGGGAGCAGGGGCCGCCTTCGAACCCTGCGGCGCCACGGCGCTGCCGACCGTGGTGGCGCCACCGGTCCGCGGCATCGCCTCTCCGGTCAGCGTCGCCGCGGTGACGATGGAGGCATCGGCCGCCGCCGCGCCGGGCCTGTGCCCGGCCTGCTTCGTGCCGAAAGCGCCGCGCGAGGCGTGCCGGGATTGCGGTTATCCGGTCCGCCTTCAGAACCGCGCCGGCGTCCATCTTCTTCCTGGGACCCGGCTTCTGGGCCGTTACCTCGTGGGACGGGTCCTGGGGCAGGGGGGCTTTGGAGCCACCTACCTCGGCTGGGACGAACGGCTTCAGATCAGGGTCGCGGTGAAGGAGTTCTATCCGACCAATCTGGTATCCCGCGCCACCGGATCGTCGGGGGTCGTCCCGTTCTCCGACGATCATGCGCGCGGCTTTTCGGCCGGACTGGCGAAGTTCCTGGAGGAGGCGCGGATGCTCGCCCGCCTGCGGGAGGTGAAGGAGATCGTCAGTGTCCAGGACTTCTTCGAGGAGAACGAGACCGCCTACCTCGTCATGGAGCTTCTGGACGGACGGACCCTGAAGCGGCATGTCGCCGAAAGCGGCGGGCGGATCGCGGCGCGCCAGACGCTGATCCTGCTGTCACCGATCATCAAGGCGCTGCACGCCGTGCACGAACAGGGCCTGATCCACCGCGACATCAGCCCCGACAACATCTTCCTGACGAGCGGCGGCGAACGCAAACTGCTGGATTTCGGCGCAGCGCGTCACGCCGCTGGAAAGAGCGCCGACCTGACGGTGATCCTGAAGCCGGGCTACGCGCCCCCCGAGCAATACGCGCCGGATGGCAAGCAGGGACCCTGGACGGACGTTTACGCGCTGTGCGCCACCGCCTACTACGCGCTGACCGGAAAAACACCGCCCGATGCCACCAGCCGCTTCATGAGCGATCGGGTGCCCCGTCTGGCCGAAGGCGGCGCCACGGTGCCGCCGGGGTTCGAGAAGGTGCTGTTGTGCGGCCTGTCGATGCGCTGGCAGGACCGTCCCCGCAGCATGCGGGATCTCCTGGTGGCGCTGACCGCGGCGATGAACGGGCCGTGAGCGCCGGGCGGATCGGGACAGGAGTTGGGGCGGTGCGCGGTTTCACCGCCCCGATCGCCTGAAGCGGACCGCTTGATTGGCGGTCCGATCCCGAAGCCGTTACTTGGCGTCGGCGGCAACCTGCATCTTGACGATCTTGTCCGGGTCGCTGACCTGACCGTTGCGGGACTGGCTGCCCTTCTTGATCTTGTCGACGAACTCCATGCCTTCGACGACCTTGCCCCAGACGGTGTACTGCTTGTCCAGGAACGGGGCCGGGGCGAAGCAGATGAAGAACTGGCTGTCGGCGCTGTCCGGGTCGGGCGTGCGGGCCATCGACAGCGTGCCGCGGACATGCGGCTCGCCGCTGAATTCGGCCTTAAGCTTCTTGCCGGAGCCGCCGGTGCCGGTGCCGGTCGGATCGCCGGTCTGGGCCATGAAGCCGTCGATCACGCGGTGGAAGACGACGCCGTTGTAGAAGCCCTGACGGGTCAGTTCCTTGATGCGGGCGACGTGGTTCGGTGCCAGGTCGGGGCGCAGTTCGATGACCACGCGGCCGTCCTTGAGGTCGAGGTAGAGGGTGTTTTCCGGATCCAAGGCCTTGGCCTCCCCCTGAGCGAAGATGAAAGTGGCGAACAGTGCCGCCATGAGAATGCGCGTCCACCGCAACATGCGAAACACTCCGATGTGCCGATTCCGCGGACGCGACCATAGGGGAAACCGGCGCCGATGCAAAGACGCCCTGCGGGGCTGCCTTCATCGGCGGAGGTCCGAGCACCGGCTCCCTGCCGGCTCACCATTGTCTCAGCTCTGCACGGTCGCGCCCAGACCGCGATGGACGATACACTGCCCTTCGGGTGTTCATACCCGAAAGAGAGCATGGCGAGTTCGAGGGCAAGGGGTGGGGCGTGCGGCAGCAAAGCGTGCGGCGGTTGAGACGATGGCTGGTGCTGGTGAAGCTGACGCTGATCGGCGGGGCGGCCGTCCTGCTCGTTCAGCACCGGACCGATCTGGCCGGCACCGTCGCCACACAGGCGCTGCGCCGCGCCGGCTTTCCGGACGCCGCCGTGACGGTGACCGACCTGTCCGCGGAGCAGACCCGCGCCCTGGTCCGCCTGGACCGACAGGGGGCGGTCGGCGGCACGCTCATCCTCCGCCACCCGCTGGACGTCCTTCGGGAGGGGCGAATCGAACGTCTGGACCTAGCGGATGCCCGCCTGAGGCTGGACGTGGCCAAGGACGGCGGCCTGCGCATCGCCGGCTACCCATTGACCAGCTCTGCAGAGACGGCGGGCAACGGTGGCGCGGCGGGCGATGACGCCTTCGCAATTCCCATCGACGCCATCCAACTCGGCGAGACCGCGGTGACGCTGGCGACACCGCGGGGCACGGCCAACGGGACGCTGCGCCTGACGATGACCCGCGACGGCACGCTTCACCGCGGGCAGGCGACGTTGACGGCCCCAGCCAAGGGCTTGCCGGTCCTGACCCACTGGACAGGCGCCGACACGATTGCCGAGACAGCGGGCACCCTGACGGCAAAGGCCCGTCTGACCTGGGACGGTGCGGCGCTGAAAACCCAGGGCGACCTGCTGCTCGCCGACCTCGCCGGACGGTTCGGGCCGGTCTCGGCCAGCGGGATCAACGGAGTTCTGTCCCTTCCCAGCCTGTTTCCGCCGGTGGTCGCGCCCGGCCAGACGCTGGCGGTGAAGCTTCTCGACGTCGGGTTGCCGCTGACCGATGGGAGCTTCCGCTTCGGATACGGCGCGAAGGGCCGGTTGAGCGTGGAGCGCGCCGAATGGCATTGGGCCGGCGGGGTTCTGCGGGCCGACCCCTTCGCCATCGACCCGGTGGCGCCGCGGGGAACGGTGACGCTGCGGGCGGAGGGGGTCCATCTCGGCCCGATGCTGGCGATGGTCGCGGTGGACGGCCTGAAGGCGAGCGGAACGGTCAGCGGGAGCCTGCCGGTGCGCATCGAGGCCGACTCCGTCCATCTGGACAACGGGCTGCTGGAGGCCGACGGTCCCGGCACGCTGCGTTACGATCCCGAGAATCCGCCGGGCTTCCTGAAGGGGGAAGAGGGCAGTCCGACGGCCCTGCTGATGGGGGCGCTGACCGACTTCCGCTACGACACGCTGAGCGCCACCATGGAGGGGCAGGCCGGCGGAGAGCTGGCGGTCGGGATCGCCATCCGCGGGTCCAATCCGGCATTCTACGATGGCTATCCGGTCGCGCTTAATCTTAAGGTGAGCGGCGCGCTCGACCGGATTCTGCGGCAGAGCCTGGACACCTACCGCATACCCGAGACGGTGCGCGACCGCATGACGGAGTTCCAACGAAAGAATCCATGAGACACACGGTTCGAAGCCGGCGCGTCCTGACCGCCGCACTGATCGCTGGGTTGGGGGCCGGAATGGGCGCCTGTACGCCGACCGTCAAGGTCGAGGCCCCGGACAAGCCCATCGAGATCAACCTGAACATCCGGATCGAACAAGAGGTCCGGGTGAAGGTCGAGCGCGACCTGGAGAAGGCCATCGCGGACGATCCGGCCCTGTTCGGACTGCCGCCGGCCCAGGACGCCTCGGGCGGTGCGAAGGGAGGGAAAAAGCCATGAAGCGCATGTTTGCCACCGCCGGGCTGGTCCTGGCGCTTGCCCTGTCGGTTCCTATGATGGCGCCGGCCCAGGACGCTCTGGGCGCCGCCAAGGCCGCCGGGCAGATCGGCGAACGGCCGGACGGGCTGGTCGGGGCGGTCCCCGGCGCGCCGGCCACCGCGGCCCAGTTGGCCGAGCAGGTCAACGCCCAGCGCCTCGCCCGCTACCGCGAAATCGCCGGCAGCAACGGCACCTCGGTGGATCAGGTCCAGGCCCTGGCCGGAAAGCAATTGATCGAGCGGACTCCCGCCGGCCAGTATGTGCTGTCGGGCGGGCGCTGGGTCCGCAAATAGGCGGCCACCGGCGATGACCGCCGCCCTCCGTGCCCGGATCGGGGCGTGCCGTGCGGCCCTGGCCGCCCTGCCCGGCGACTCCGCGGCGCAGGCCGGTCTGTTCGGCGCGCTCGACGCACTGGGCGAGCCTGGCACGCCGGAAGAGGCGGTGGCCCGCTCCGCCTACGGCGAGGCGTTGCGGCGGCAAGGGCGGGCGGCCGAGGCCGAGGCTCACCATCGCGCCGCCCTGTGCTGGCTGCCCGACTTCGGCGGCAACCATTTCAATCTCGGCCTGACTCTTCAGGCGCTTGGCCGCTCCGCGGAGGCGGCCGATGCCTATGGCGAGGCCGCGAGGCTGATGCCGCGCTTCGCTCCGGCCCCCTGCAACCAGGGCGTCCTGCTCCGCGTGTTGGGCCATCGGGAGGCGGCGGAGACGGCGCTGCGCCGGGCCGTGTCGCTCGACCCCACGCTGGTTCCCGGGTGGCTCAACCTCGGCGCGGCGATCCAGGAGTCAGGGCTGGCGGATGCCGCCGCCGATTGTTACCGCAACGCCCTGGCCCTGCGTCCCGATCTCGCCGAGGCCCATGCGAATCTTGGGTTGGTGATGAAGGAGGCCGGACGCCTCGCGGATAGCCTGCCGGCCTTCGAACGCGCACTGGCGCTTGGTCTGTCCGACCCAGGCGGCGTGCTCGCCCAGCTCGTCCAGCAGATGCGACATCTCTGCCGCTGGGACGGGCTGGCGGAGCGCTCCGCGCAGCTGACCGCGCTGGTGCGCGGCGGTGCGACGCGGCAGGTCCATCCCTGGATCTTCCTTGGCGAGGGCGCCGGTCCGGCGACGGAGCTGGCCTGCGCCAGCCGCTACGCGGACTGGCGGACGCGGGGCATCGCCGCCATGCCGGTCCGCCGCGACGCCGTATCGCGCGGCCGCCTGCGCGTCGGCTATCTGTCCGCCGACTATCACGAGCACGCCACCGCCGCCCTCATCGCCGAACTGATCGAGCGTCACGACCGGAGCCGGGTGGAGGTCGCCGGCTACAGCTATGGGCCCGATGACGGCGGCCCGATGAGGCGACGGCTGTCGGCCGCCTTCGACCGATTCGTGGACCTTTCCACCCGCTCCCACGCCGACGCCGCGGCCCGCATCCGGAACGACGGGGTCGACATCCTGGTGGACCTCAAGGGCTTCACCCAGCACGCCCGGCCGGAGATCGCCGCCCATCGGCCCGCCCCAGTGCAGGCGCAATGGCTGGGCTATCCGGGGACGATGGGGGCGGGTTGCATCGATTACGTGATCGGCGATCCGCTGGTCACACCGCTTGATCACCAGCCCTTCTACGCGGAGCGGATCGTCCAGCTTCCGCTCTGCTATCAGCCCAACGACCGAAGCCGGCCGATCGGTCCGACCCCGTCCCGCGCGGCCTGTGGCCTGCCGGAGCGTGGCGTGGTCTTCTGCTGCTTCAACGCCGCCTACAAGATCACGCCGGATCTGTTCGACCGGTGGTGCGGACTGCTGCGCGCGGTGCCGGACAGCGCGCTGTGGCTGCTGGACAGCCATCCGGAGGCGAGCGCGAATCTGCGGCGGGAGGCCGCGCGCCGGGGCGTGGCGGAGGGCCGGTTGGTCTTCGCCCCCCGGCGCCCACCGGCGGAGCATCTGGCGCGCTACCGTCTGGCCGACCTGTTCCTCGACACCACGCCGGTCGGCGCCCACACCACCGCCAGCGACGCGCTGTGGGCGGGCCTGCCGGTGCTGACGGTGCCGGGGGAGGGGTTCGCGTCCCGCGTCGGGGCAAGCCTGCTGCGCGCCGCCGGGCTGCCCGAACTGGCGGTGCGCTCGCTTGACGATTATGAGGCTGCGGCCCTGCGGCTGGCCGGCGACCCGGACGGTCTTGCCCGGCTGAAAACGCGCCTCGCCGCGGAGCGGGACGGCGCGCCGCTGTTCGACACCGACCGCTTCGCCCGCGCCTTGGAACGCGCCTACGCGACGATGTGGGACATCCACGCGGCCGGCAAGCCGCCCCGCGCCTTTGCCGTTCGGGACGAGGATTAAGGGAAGGGGCAGCGGTCGGCGGTCACGTCCACGAAGGAGCGGGCGCCGGGCGTGAAGGTGAAGCGGTACTCGGTGTTGTCGAGCACCACCGTCTGGTGCAAGGGCAGAACACCCTTGGCGACCGTCTCCTTGCCGCCCATGCCGGCGATCTTGATGGTCACCGGCTGCGCCGGGTCGAACCAGCTTTCGGCGTTGCCCTGCGTGTTGCGTGACGATTGGCCCTCGCCGCTCACCGTCACCGCCCCGTTGTTGAAGCTGGTGCTGCGGTTTCCCGATTTCAGGAGGGGCGTGGCCAGGGCGAATCGCTTGCTTTCCGCCGGCTGGCAGTTGCGCACCGCCTGGACCTGGGCGATCACGAAGGCGAGACGGTTGGGGTCCATGCCGCCCTTCAGCCGTTCCGACACCAAGCCGGTCAGCCGCGCGAGATCGCCCGAGGGTACCTCGCGCTGGAGCCGGCTCTCCAGCTCCGCGGCGCGGGCCTCCGCCGTCCGGGCGGCGTGCTGCATCTGGCTGGCGAGCAGTTCCAGCTCCGCCTTCTGGCGCGACAGGGTGGAAATCTCCTCCCGCAACGTGACGTCGCGGCCCTTCAACTGCTCGATGCCCATCTGGTAGGCGAACAGACCGACACCGAGGAGAACGGCGGCGAACAGACCGAACTTCGCGAACCCCGCCCAGAAGCGGCGGCGATAACGGCGTTCGTAGTCGTAGCGTCCCAAGGCCATGTGCAGCAAACCCGAGCGGAAGAAGAGGGTGCTATGGCTACCCAGATCGGCCGCCCGATGCAACCCCTTGACCTTGGCCGGAGACGCCGCTCCCGATCAGTTGCTGGCTCCGGACGGGCCGAGGAATCCGGCACTGATCCCCGGCGTGCGGAACTCGCCGACATTCTTGAACACGAAGCGGAAGAAAATGGTGTTTCCTTCCTGCTCGCCGTTCTGGATGACGGTGTAGTCGCGCTGGGCGATGGTTTCGAAGATCAGGCATTCGTCCTGATAGCGGAGGATGCCCGCGCTGGAGCGCGGTCCCGCATCGGGACGGAAGGCTTGAGAATGGGACACGCCGATCGACCAGTGTTCCGAGAATTGCGACGACACCGAGATGCCCGCCTGCTCGACCTCGTTCCGCTCGACGACGTAGGGATTCTCGGTCTGGTCGACATAGGTGTAGGTGCCGGAAACGCGCAGCAGCGGCACGCCGGCCGACGCGTTGACCGAATGCCGGCGCGGCTTCAGCGTGTCGTGGTCGATGCGGAAGCCGTAATTCACGTCCAGCCAATCCGCCGGGCGCAGATCGAGACGACCGACGTAATCCGACGTCTTCTTGTCGAGCCCTGATCCGCCACGGAAGTTGTCCGTGTCGTCGGCGCGGAAGCTCTGACCGACGAACAGGCTGGCCGAACCGGTCTTGTAGCCCTGGAACGTCGTGCGCAGGCCATAGGTGGCGCGCGGTCCCCCGTCCAGCCGGTCGATGCCGGTGAAGCGGTTGGGCATCAGCAGGTTGACCTCGTCGAACTCGACGTCGAGGCTGTCCTCGTTCGGGAAGGCCGGATCGTTGTCCACCCGCGGCGACACGCTGATCTGGCCGATCGGCTCGATGGTCTGGAAGTTGTTCTCGCCGTAACGGACGAAGGGATAGCGGACGGTGGCCATGGCCTGGGGGAAGAAGCGCAGGCGTTGGATGCTGTCGTTGCCAGTTCCGGCCGGATCGTTCGGATCGAACCGCTGGGCTGTGTACCCGGCCAGCAGGACACTGCCCTCGATCGTGGTGACGAAGCCGAGATTGGAATAGATGTCGCGCTGCCAGCCGGGCTGCACGGCCAGACGCTGGGTGTCCGGGCCGCTGCTGCCCGGACGGGCGACGGCCAGCAGGCTGCTGTCCAGGGACCAGCGCCCGCCCAGCAGGCTGCCCGGTTCGCCCAGGGCGTTGTAGCGCGCCTCAGGCAGCACGTAGGGTTCCTGCACCGTGTTGCCCCAGCGCAGATCCTGGAAGCTGTAGGCGTTCACCGCCGCATAGTTGCGTCCGTTGAATCCTTCGACGAAGGCCCGGCTGGTCAACACTTCGTCGCGGATGTTGAAGTAGCGGCGCAGATACAGCTCGTCGCTGGACCGTTTCAGATTGAAACCCCAGCGCCAGGTTTCGTCGATGTCGAACAGGCCGCTGGCGAAGGCGTGCCCGCGCCAGCGCCGGTCGTCGGCGCCCTTCAGCGTGCCGTTGGGAATCTCGCCCTGCGTCCCCGACACGTCGAGCTGCAGCCGCCCGTTCTCGAAGCGCTTGCGGTACTGGCCGCCCAGGAACAGGCCCTGATTCGAGTAGCCGCCGACGTCGAGGGTGGCGTCCTGGTCCGGCGCTATATCCCAATAATAGTGGGAGATGGCGCCGAAACCGAGTTCGGAGTTGCTCCGGAAGCTGGGCGTCAGGAAACCCGAGCGCCGGTCCACCGTGGGATCGGGGTGGGACAGGTAGGGTGTGTAGAAGAAGGGAACGCCGAACATTTCCATGAAGGCGTCACGGTAGCGGACCTCGTGCTCCTCGTTATCCTGGACCACGCGGGCCGCGCGGATCTGCCAGACGGGAGGGCTGGTCGGATCGGACTTGCACAGCTCGCAGGGGCTGTAGACCGCCCGGTTCAGGCGGATCAACCGCCCGCCGCGTCGCTCGCCCTCGGCGCCGGCCATGCGGCTGTTGTCGGTCATCAGCACGCGGACGTTCTCGACGAACGCGTCGCGCATGTCGTCGGTCAGTTCCGCGTAGTTGGAGAACAGGATGTCGCCCGACGGCTCGACCAGACGGACGTTGCCCGACGCGATGACCACCTTGGTCTTCTGGTTGTAGGTGATCGTGTCGGCGTGGACCGTCCGTGCGCCCTGCGACAGTTCCACGTTGCCCGACGCCGTCACGAGGCTATTCGCCTCGTCGAAGGTGACCGTGTCGGCTCCCAGAAGGACCGGAGGGTCCTGCGGCTTTCCCGTGGTCGGTTCCGACGAGGGAACGACGACTTCGAGCCGCCCGCCCTGATCCGGCCCGACCGGCGGGGCGGCGTTCGCCTGCGGCGGCGGAGCGGGAGGCTGCTGGGCGTCGGCCAGATCGGCCAGGACGATGCCGCAGGCGGCCATCAGGGCGACGATGCCGGATCGCAGGACCAGCGACCGGCGGTCCAACGGGCGGTGCATCTTCGGGCTGGTGGCGCGGGCGCGCCGGGCATGTCGGGACGGGAGCTGGGACATGCGGAACGTTTGAGGTAACCAACCGGCCAAGTCAACGGTTTCGCGGCGCGTCTCGCGAATTGTCCAAAGCCTGTTGCCGTAAGGCGGAGTCATGAAAAAGGGGACCGACCGCAAGACGCGGAGGTCCCCATTTTCCTACCTGATCCGCGCCTCGTCAGGGCGGTTTCCGCACCCGTCGAACCCCTAGGCGAAGGCCTTGTAGGCGATGAGGGTGAAGGTGTCGCGCACCCCGGTCAGGGTCTGGATGTTTTCGGTCACGAATCGGCCGATGTCCAGATCCTGGGGCAGATAGCACTTCATCAGCAGATCGTACTGGCCGGAGATGGAGTGCACCTCCGACACCTGCTCGATGTCCTGAACGGCCTGATCGGCCACCTGATAGGCTTTGCCCAGCTCGCACTTGACCATGACGAAGATGGTCTGCATTTGCGGTCAGCCCTCCTGCGAGGATTGCTCGGCGGGCTCGGCCGGGGCGGGGCGCCGCGCCGAGCGGAGCATGAAGGCCGGCATATGGTCGCCGAAGCCGATCACGGGTGTGTCGTCCTCGTCCTCGTCGCGGCGGCGGCGGCGGTCGCGGTCCCGATCCCGGCGCGGCTCCTGGCGGCGGTTCTCGACGGCGGCCAGCGATTCGCGCGGCTGGCGCTCCTCACGGGGCTGCCGCTCCTCGCGCACCGGGCGGTCTTCGCGGCTCGGCCGCTCCTCGCGCGGTTGGCGTTCCTCACGGGCCTGACGCTCCTCACGGGGCGCCCGCTCCTCGCGGTCGGGACGTTCGGCGCGCTCGGCGCGCGGCGCGCGGTCGCCGCGCTCCTTGTCCTTGCCACGGCCCCGGCTGCGGCCACGGCGCGCCTCGTCCTCGCTGAGGAACTCGGCCGACTCGAGGCCGTCAATCGCGATCAACGGAATCTCCCGCTTGATGAGACGGCCGATGGCCGAAACCTGCTTGCCGTCCAGCGGACTGGCCAGCGTGAAGGCGCGGCCGGAACGGCCGGCCCGGCCGGTGCGTCCGATGCGGTGGACATAGTCTTCCGCGCTGATCGGCACGTCGAAATTGAAGACGTGGCTGAGCCCCTGCACGTCCAGGCCGCGCGCCGCCACGTCGGAACAGACGAGCAGCGTGATCTCGCCCTTCTTGAAGGCCTCCAGCGTCTCCATCCGCTTCGACTGCACCATGTCGCCGTGCAACGCGCCGGCGTTGAAGCCGTGGCTCTCCAGCGACTTTTGCAGGATGGCGACGTCGCGCTTGCGGTTGCAGAAGATGAAGGCGTTCTTGACGTCCTCGGTGCGCAGCAGGTGACGCAGCGCCTTGCGCTTGTCCTCCTCGTGCACCAGGACCATGGCCTGGGTCACCGTCTCCGACGGGGAGGCCGGCGGGGCGACGGTCACTTCCTTCGGGTTCGACAGGAAGGCATCGGCCAGACGGCGGATTTCCGGCGGCATGGTGGCGGAGAAGAACAGCGTCTGGCGCAGCTTGGGCAGCTTGCTGACGATCCGTTCGATGTCCGGGATGAAGCCCATGTCGAGCATCCGGTCCGCCTCGTCGATGACGAAGACCTTGATGTCGTTGAGCATGATGTTGCCGCGCTCGAACAGGTCGATCAGACGGCCCGGCGTCGCGATCAGCACGTCCACCCCGCGGTCCAGCCGCTTCACCTGCTCGGTGAAGGTCTCGCCGCCGATCAGGAGCGCCATGCTGAGCTTGTGGTGCTTGCCGTAGGTCTCAAAGCTTTCGGCGACCTGCGCCGCCAGCTCCCGGGTCGGCTCGAGGATGAGCGACCGCGGCATGCGCGCCCGCGCCCGGCCCGAAGCCAGGATGCTGATCATCGGCAACGTGAAGCTGGCCGTCTTCCCGGTGCCGGTTTGCGCGCAGCCGAGCACGTCGCGGCCTTGCAGGACCCAGGGAATGGCCTGTTCCTGAATTGGCGTCGGCTGGGTGTAACCCTTGTCCTCGATTGCCCGCAGGACGTCAGGTCCAAGCCCAAGTTCCGAAAAGAGCATCCAACCTGTTTCTGTCTGGAGTGCGAAAATCGTGCCGGTACGGCCCGACGAGTAGATGGTGCGGCAGAATATGAAGTCAAAGGGCGCTGTCAATAGACCTTGTGATGAAATCGCGCATCGCGCGGGTCCGGATGGGCCGCTTGGCGCTCCGCGCCCGCTCGGTTAGGCTGTGCAAAGTCCGTACAAACCGCGGAAATCCGGCCCGCGCGGCGGTCGTGACCCTTCTTCCGGCTCGTTTCTCCGTCTGGACCGGATAATGAAAAAAGGCAGCCCTCCGATGCTTCTTTCCTCCCAACGTTCCGTCCTGGTGGTGGTCGATATCCAGGAAAAGCTGATGCCGGCCATCGCCGAGTCCGAGCAGGTCGAACGCAACGCCGCGACGCTGCTGAAGGCCGCCGGACTGCTCGGCGTGCCGGCCTTCGCCACCGAACAGTATCCCAGGGGACTCGGTCCGACCGCCGCCTCCCTGCGTGCCCTGCTGCCGCCGGACGGGGTGGTGGAGAAGATCAGCTTCTCCGCCGCGCGGGAGCCGGCCTTTCTGGAGCGGCTGGAGCGGCTCGGCCGTCGGCAGGTCGTGCTGGCCGGGTCGGAGGCCCATGTGTGCGTGATGCAGACCGCGCTGTCGCTGATCGGTCTGGGGTATGACGTGGTGCTGGTGGCGGACGCCGTGTCGTCGCGTGTTGCCGCCAACGCGGAGCTTGGCATCGCCCGCATGCGCGCCGCCGGGGCGACCATTGTCAGCACGGAGATGGTCCTGTTCGAATGGATGGAGCGCTCGGACATCCCCGCCTTCAAGGCGGTGCTGGAACTGATCCGCTGATCGAAACAAGAAGGCCGGAACGAGAAAGGAAGAGGCATGAGCGACCGGATTCCACTGATCCTGCTGCCCGGCATGCCGCTGGACGCCGCGCTGTGGGAGCACCAGACCAGCCATCTCGCCGATGTGGCGGAGCCGGCCGTCGGTGATCTGACCGGCCATGACTCGGTGGCCGCGCTCGCCGCCGCGGTGCTGGTGCAGGCCCCGGCGCGATTCGCGCTCGCCGGCCTGTCGATGGGAGGATACGTCGCCTTCGAAATTCTGCGGCAGGCACCGGAGCGGGTCGCGAAGCTCGCCCTGCTCGACACCAGCGCCCGCCCCGACACGCCGGAGCAGACCGCCACGCGCCAGGACGCCGTGCGTCTGGTGGGCCAGGGACGGTTGCGCCAAGTGGTGGCCTCCGGCATGCCGCGCCTCGTCCATCCGGACCGGGCGGGCGAATCCGCCCTGGTCGAATCGCTGCAGGCCCAGGCCCAACGGGTCGGGCCGGAGGGCTACGTGCGCCAGCAGACCGCCATCATGAACCGCCCGGACAGCCGGCCCGGCCTAGGAGCCATCGCCTGCCCGACGCTGGTGCTGTGCGGGCGGCAGGACGCCATCACGCCCCCGGCGCTGCATGAGGAGATCGCCGAGGGCATCCCCGGCGCTCGCCTTGCCCTGATCGAGGATTGCGGCCACCTGTCGGCCATGGAGCAGCCGCAGGCGGTCACCGCGCTGCTTCGGCAGTGGCTTCTCTACGCCTGAACGCCCGTCCCCACCTCAGCAGTCAGGACCTCCGCTGCAGCCGTCCAGGTCGGCGCGGCGGGCCGGAAAAAGGGCGAAGGTCATGTCGCTGATGAGCGACCGGAAGTCCGGGTCGTTCGGTCCCTGCGGACGGTCGAGCCAGCCGGTGGCCGACGACAGCGCTCCACCACCCCGGCAGAAAGCCCCCTGGACCACGACGGGGCCGCCGGGCGGGCTGGTGCGCAGGGGCTGGCCGCTGCACAGATACGAGTTCAGGGTCGTCTCGGCGGGGTTGAAGGCCAGGACGACGCGGTAATCGGGCCGCGCCGTCTGGTTCGGCGTGGTGGTGAAGTTGGTGCGCACGCCGGATATGCGGTTCTGCATGTTGGCGGTCACCAGCGGCCCGAAGGTTTGCGGGTCCATGCCGAAGGGATTGCCGTGGATCACGACGCGCAGATCGCGATTGGAAGCCGCGTAGGACACCTCGCTCAGCGTGTAGGCGGGGACGGGCAGATCAGCCACCACGCGTTCGTTGGTGCAGGCCGCCGCCATCGCGCAGAGGGCGAGAACGCTGGCACGGGACAGGAAGGTCATGGCTCGCCTGGGCTGCTGAATGGACATGGGGTGAACGATCATGGGGCGCCGCTTCAGGTCCGGCAAGCCCGCGCCCCCGGAAGAGCCACCGTTCAGCCGGCCGCGTATCCCGGCGGCGTCCAATCGGTGCGCAGCCAGTTCCGGGCAGCGCGCTCGATCAGCTCCGGATAGTTGGGGACCTCCGCGGGGCCGATCAGCGGCAAACCCATGTCTCCGACGATGCGGGCGACCGAGTCGTCGTCCAGAACCAGACCGAGCTGGCGGGCGCGATGGGCGATGTCCATCTCCTGGCCCCAGTAGTAGACCCGGGAGGCGCCGGTGTTGTCCCGCATGCGGCGCACCTGCTCCAGCCGGTCATCGCCGTAGAGCGGTTGCCAGATGTCGGCCATCAGGGTGTCCGCCGGCACGTCGGGCACGTAGGCGAGGGCGTCGCCCCGGATCACCGTCACCTTGGCGGCGGCCTCGGGCGGAAGCTGGCCGACCACGTCCATGGTGGCGTTCACCGCGATCACCTCGGGATCGAGTTCGACCACGGTGACGCGGGTGACCTCGGGCCGCAGGGCGGCGTTGGCGGCGGCCCAACCCATGCCGAGCCCCATGACCACCGTGTGCCCCGTCGCGAAACGGCAGCCGATCTCCTGGCTTTCGATCTCCATCGGGGTCATCGACATCCAGGTGCGCGACGCCGGACCGTCGTGGCGGATCAGCCCGGCCATGTCGGTGACCAGCATCGCTTCGCTCCAGTAGCCCTTGCAGATCAGCATCGGGGCGAGCAGAAGCTCCCAGCGTTCCCCCTTCCACGGGCGGTAGGTGGGGCGGAACAGGTCCGTCTGGTACAGGGCGAGCGGCGAGGTCATGCGGCCGGGGTCCATGGCGTTGGTCTGCACGCGAACGAGCGTACAGTGCCGGGGGTCACACGTCGATATCGTCGACCCGGACGAACTTCGCGTTCTCCTGGATGAACTGGAACCGCAGCTCCGGACGGCGGCCCATGAGCTCCTCGACACGGGTCTTGGTGGCCTTCACGTCCTCCGCCTGCTCCGGATCGGCGCTGTTCGGCACGACGACGCGCAGCAGCGTGCGCTTGGCGGGATCCATGGTCGTCTCGCGGAGCTGGGCCGGCATCATCTCGCCCAAGCCCTTGAACCGGCTGATTTCCACCTTTTTGCCCTTGAACGTCTTGTTCATGAGCTGGTCCTTGTGCGCGTCGTCGCGGGCATAGACCGACTTGGCGCCGTGGCTGATGCGGTAGAGCGGCGGAAGGGCCAGATAGAGGTGCCCGTTCTGGATCAGCCCGCCCATCTCCCGGTAGAAGAAGGTCATCAGCAGCGAGGCGATGTGCGCACCGTCCACGTCCGCGTCGGTCATGATGATGACCCGCTCGTAGCGCAGCTTGTCGCTGGAGAAGTCCTTCCCAACCCCGCAGCCCAAAGCCTGGGTGAGGTCGTTCAGCTCCTGGTTCGCCTTCATCTTGTCGGAGGAGGCCGAGGCGACGTTCAGGATCTTGCCGCGCAGCGGCAGGATGGCCTGGGTCTCGCGGTTGCGCGCCTGCTTGGCGGAGCCGCCCGCGGAATCGCCCTCGACCAGGAAGATCTCGGTGCCCTCCGGCGAGTTGCGGGAGCAGTCGGCCAGCTTGCCCGGCAGGCGCAGGCGGCGGGTCGCGGACTTGCGTCCCAGCTCCTTGGACTGCTTGCGCTTGGCGCGCTCCTCCGCCTTCTCGATCAGCCGTTCCAGAAGGGCCTTGGAGGAGGACGGGTCGCCGGACAGCCAGTGGTCGAAGTGGTCCTTGATCGCCGCCTCGACCAGCCGGTGGGCTTCCGCCGTCACCAGCTTCTCCTTGGTCTGACCCTGGAAATGCGGTTCGCGGATAAAGACCGACAGCAGGATGCAGGCGTCGCCCATCACGTCGTCCGCGGTGACCTGGGCGGCGCGCTTGTTGTTGGTCAGCTCGCCGTAGCCCTTCAGGCCGCGGGTCAGCGCGGCGCGCAGGCCGGCCTCATGGGTGCCGCCCTGCGGGGTGGGCACCGTGTTGCAATAGGTGTGGGAGAAGCCTTCGTCATCCTCCGGCCAGGCGATGGCCCATTCCACGCGGCCTTGCTGGTTCGGAAAATCCAGCGCGCCGGAGAAGGGCAGGCGGGTCAGCGCCCGGCGTTCTTTCAGGGCGGCGTTCAGATAGTCGAGGAGACCGCCGGGGAAGTGCAACGTCTCCTGCGGCGGGGTGGTGCTGTCGGGCGACAGCAGCGCCGGGTCGCAGCTCCAGCGGATTTCCACGCCCCGGTACAGGTAGGCCTTGGAGCGCGCCAGCCGGTACAGCCGGTGCGGCTCGAAATGGGCGGCCTCGCCGAAGATCTCGGGGTCGGCGTGGAAGCGGATGGTCGTGCCGCGGCGATTGGCCGCACCCTGGCGGGTCAGCGGTCCCTGGGGCAGGCCGCGGCTGTAGTGCTGTACGAAGAGCTGGCGGTCGCGCGCCACCTCCACGGTCAGCCGGTCGGACAGGGCGTTGACCACCGACAGGCCGACGCCGTGCAGGCCGCCGGAGGTCTGGTAGACCTTGTTGGAGAATTTGCCGCCCGAATGCAGGGTGGTGAGGATGACCTCCAGCGCCGACTTGCCCGGGTACTTTGGGTGGTCGTCGATCGGGATGCCGCGCCCGTTGTCGCGCACCACCACCGTGCCGTCGAGGGTCAGCTCCAGGTCGATGCGGCTGGCGTGGCCGGCCACCGCCTCGTCCATGGCGTTGTCCAGAACCTCGGCCACCAGATGGTGCAGCGCCCGGTCGTCGGTGCCGCCGATGTACATGCCGGGGCGCCGGCGGACGGGCTCAAGCCCTTCCAGAACCTCGATATCCTGGGCGGAATAGGTCTCGGCCTTGCGCGCCGTGTTCTCGAAAAGATCGCTCATGGCCCCAGTTATAGGAATTTCGTCAGGGCTGCGCAAGCGCATGCGGTGGCTCCTATATACCCCTCGCACCATATTTTGTGATGCGCTTTTTCGACCCCCGGTCAACGATGGCCCAAACGAACGAGGGCGGAGGCACCATGAGCGACGGCACCCCCACCGACCAGATCCCGGCGCACCCGGAAATGGCCCACCCGGATATGGCCCACCCGGATATGGAAGGCGGGCCGGCCCTGCGCACCATCGCCATGCCGGCGGACACCAACCCCAACGGTGACATCTTCGGCGGCTGGCTGCTGGCCCAGATGGATCTGGCTGGCGGCGTCGCCGCCCTGCGTCGCGCGGGCGGGCGCGTGGCGACGGTGGGAATCGAGGCGATGACCTTCCACAAGCCCGTCTATGTCGGCGACGAGGTGAGCTGCTTCGCCCACGTGACGAAGGTGGGTCGAACCTCCATCCGCGTCCGGGTCGAGACCTGGGTGCGCCGCCAGCGCAGCGCAGGGGAGGCGATCAAGGTGACGGAGGGCGTCTTCACCTACGTCGCCATCGGCGAGGATCGTCGCCCGCGCGAGGTGCCGCCGGAGTGACGCCGCGGACCTGCTTCTTTCGAAGGTTGCACACTGTGTAATCTTCCTTTGAGGGTAGAAGCGGCCTATTACTCGGCGGTGCGAAGAGCATGACGCGGTGAATTCTTTCGGATTGCTTCTTTTCCGTTTGACCGAAGGAATCGCGTATGATTCCATCATACCGCCATGACCATGCTCCAGAACCTCACCGACTCGCTGAAACGCGCCGCGAAAAGCGCCCTTCGCCAGGCCATCGGGCCGGCCATCGGCTCCTGTGTCGTCGCTTACTTCGTCTATTACGCCGTCCAGGGGGATCGCGGGCTGCTCGCCATGAACCACCTGAAGGCGGAGATCGCCACGGCGGAATCCGTCCTGGATCAGGTGAAAGCGGAGCGCGAGCGAATGGACCGCCGCGCGCAACTGATGCGCAGCGACCACCTCGACCGCGACATGCTGGACGAGCGCGCGCGCACGATGTTGAACCTTTCCGGCCCCCGCGACGTCATAATCGCACTCCCTCCGGCGCAGGGCGAAGGTGATGCTAGCGCTGAGAAGTAGGTCATATCAGTGAATTAACCGAAAGCCGGTTAACGCCGAATTTCGCGTTTAAAAACAGATATTTGCGTCGAACGCGCTTGTCGTGTACTGTGCGCCCCGCATCCGCTTCCGGTGCGAGGGGGATGCACCCTCATAAGTGGGATGTACCCTCGCAACGTGCTGCAGCCCTGGCTGTTCGCTTGCCGTCGCTGCATAAACCCTGGGGAGGAAACATGGCCGCGTCACGACGCCGTCCGAAGGCGCAGACTGACTCCGCGCCGAAGCAGGCCGCTTCGGTTGAGGAGATGATCAAGTTCTATCGCGAGATGCTGCTGATCCGCCGCTTCGAGGAGAAGGCGGGCCAGCTGTACGGCATGGGCCTCATCGGCGGTTTCTGCCACCTCTACATCGGCCAGGAAGCCGTTGTGGTCGGCATCCAGGCCGCGCTGAAGGACAACGACGACGTCATCACCAGCTACCGTGACCATGGCCACATGCTGGCCTGCGGCATGGACCCGAAGGGCGTGATGGCCGAGCTGACCGGTCGCCGTGGAGGCTACTCCAAGGGCAAGGGCGGCTCGATGCACATGTTCAGCCGTGAGAAGAACTTCTACGGCGGCCACGGCATCGTCGGCGCGCAGGTCCCGCTGGGCACCGGCCTCGCCTTCTCGCACAAGTACAACAAGGATGATGGCCTGTCCGCGGTCTATTGCGGCGACGGCGCCATCAACCAGGGTCAGGTTTACGAGAGCTTCAACATGGCGGCTCTGTGGAAGCTGCCGGTGCTCTACGTGATCGAGAACAACAAGTACGCCATGGGCACCTCGCAGGAGCGCGCCTCGGCGGGCGAACTGCACCAGCGCGGCGCGGCCTACGGCATTCCCGGCCATCAGGTCAACGGCATGGACGTCCTCGAGGTCCGCGAGGCCGCCGACAAGTGGGTGGAGTACATCCGCTCCGGCAACGGCCCGGTCATCCTTGAGATGAAGACCTACCGCTACCGCGGCCACTCGATGTCCGACCCAGCCAAGTACCGGACCAAGGAGGAGGTCGAGAAGATGCGGAGCGAGTCCGATCCAATCGACAACCTGAAGCGCGTCCTGCTGGAAGGCGCTTTCGTGACCGAGGACCAGCTCAAGGACATCGACCGCGAGGTCAAGGCCGTGGTGACCGAGGCTGCCGAATTCGCGCAGCAGAGCCCCGAGCCCGATCCGGCGGAGCTGTGGACCGACGTCCTGGTCGAAGCCTGACGACAACGATAAGCAGGAGCGGCGCCGAGGGCCGGAGGCTTCGCCTCCCGGTGAACCCGCGCCGCCGGAGGTTGAGGAATGCCGATCGAAGTGCTGATGCCGGCGCTGTCGCCCACCATGACCGAGGGCAAGCTGGCGAAATGGGTCAAAAAAGAAGGTGACGAGGTCAAGTCCGGCGACGTGCTCGCCGAGATCGAGACCGATAAGGCGACCATGGAGGTCGAGGCGGTCGATGAAGGTCGCATCGGCAAGATCCTGGTCGCCGAGGGCACCGAGAACGTCGCCGTGAACACCCCGATCGCCGTGATCCTCGGCGAGGGCGAGAGCGTGACCGACGCCGTCTCCGGCTCCCCGACGCCGGCCCCGAAGGTCGCCGCCGAGCCGGTGGTGAAGGACTCGGGCGCGCACGCCCCGGCCACCCTGCCGGTCGGCCCGGCCAGCGGTCCGGCCGCCGCGCCGCCGGCGTCGGACGAGGACAAGTTCTTCGACAAGACGGTGAAGAAGACCGTCCGCGAAGCGCTGCGCGACGCCATGGCCGAAGAGATGCGCCGCGACCCGACCGTCTTCCTGATGGGCGAGGAAGTCGCGCAGTACCAGGGCGCCTACAAGGTGTCGCAGGGCCTGCTCCAGGAGTTCGGCGCCGACCGCGTCATCGACACGCCGATCACCGAGATCGGCTTCGCCGGCCTGGGCGTCGGCGCGGCCTTCCGCGGCCTGCGCCCGATCGTCGAGTTCATGACCTTCAACTTCGCGATGCAGGCGATCGACCACATCGTGAACTCCGCCGCCAAGACGCTGTACATGTCCGGCGGCCAGATGGGCTGCCCGATCGTGTTCCGCGGCCCGAACGGTGCGGCCGCCCGCGTCGCCGCGCAGCACAGCCAGGACTTCACCCCCTGGTACGCCAGCGTGCCCGGCCTGAAAGTCGTCGCCCCCTACAGCGCGTCGGACTTCAAGGGCCTGATGAAGTCGGCGATCCGCGATCCGAACCCGGTCATCTTCCTCGAGAACGAGATCCTCTACGGCCAGTCCTTCGAGGTGCCGGAGAGCGAGGACTTCATCGTTCCGATCGGCCGCGCCAAGATCCGCCGCGCCGGCACGGACGTGACCATCACCGCCCATTCGCTGATGGTCAGCTACGCGCTCGCCGCCGCCGACCTGCTGGAGAAGGAGGGCATCAGCGCCGAGGTCATCGACCTGCGCACGATCCGTCCGCTCGACACCGAGACCATCGTCAACTCGGTCAAGAAGACCAACCGCCTCATCACCGTCGAGGAGGCCTGGCCGACCTGCGGCATCGGCGCCGAGCTGTCGGCCCTGATGATGGAGCAGGCCTTCGACTATCTGGACGCCCCGGTGATCCGCGTGACCGGCCTCGACGTGCCGATGCCCTACGCGGCGAACCTGGAGAAGCTCGTCCTTCCTTCGCCCGACCGCATCGCGGAAGCGGCGAAGAAGGCCTGCTACCGCAAGTAAGGAGGGCGAGTGAATGACCATCCAGATTCTCATGCCCGCCCTCTCTCCGACCATGACCGAGGGCAACCTCGCCAAGTGGCTGAAGAAGGAAGGCGACGCGGTGAAGTCCGGCGACGTGATCGCCGAGATCGAAACCGACAAGGCCACTATGGAAGTCGAGGCGGCCGACGAAGGCCGTCTCGGCAAGATCCTCGTGCAGGCCGGCACGCAGGGCGTCGCGGTGAACACCCCGATCGCCGTGCTGCTGGAAGAGGGCGAGGACGACAGCGCGCTCACCAAGGCCGCCGCTCCCGCCCCGGCGGCGGCGCCCGCCGCGGCTCCGGCCACGGCGGCGTCCGCTCCGGCCCCGACCGGTGCCCCGGCTCCGGCTCCGCAGGCCGCGTCCGCTCCGGCTCCCGCCGCCCAGGGCGGTGGCCGCGTGTTCGCCAGCCCGCTGGCCCGCCGTCTGGCCGAGCAGGCCGGTCTCGACCTGAAGGCCGTCAAGGGCACCGGCCCGAACGGCCGCATCGTCAAGGCCGACATCGAGGCCGCTAAGGCCGGCGGCACCGCCAAGGGCGCCGCTCCGCAGGCCGCTGCCCAGGCTCCCGCCGCGGCTCCGGCCCCGGCGGCTGCTCCGGCCGCCGCTCCGGCCCCGAAGGCCGCGGGCATCGATGCCAAGGACCTGTCGGACAAGCTCGGCATGCGCTACAAGGCCCAGCCGAACAGCTCCATGCGCAAGACGATCTCCCGTCGTCTGACCGAGGTGCAGCAGACGGTGCCGGATTACTTCCTGGCCATCGACTGCGAGCTGGACGCGCTGCTGAAGGTCCGCGCCGACCTGAACGCCCGTTCCAAGGATTACAAGCTGTCGGTCAACGACTTCATCATCCGCGCCGCCGCGCTGACGCTGAAGAAGTTCCCGAACATCAACGCCGCCTGGTCGGAGGAGGCCATCCTCCGTTACGACCACGTCGACATCTCGGTCGCCGTGGCCACCCCGACCGGCCTGATCACGCCCATCGTCAAGAAGGCGGAGACCAAGGGGCTGGCCGAAATCTCCAACGAGATGAAGGGTCTGGCGGAGCGCGCCCGCGACGGCAAGCTGAAGCCGGAGGAGTACCAGGGCGGCACCTTCTCGATCTCCAACCTCGGCATGTACGGCATCCGGGAGTTCGCGGCGATCATCAACCCGCCGCAGGCCTGCATCATGGCGGTCGGCGCCGGCGAGCAGCGTCCGGTCGTGAAGAACGGCGCGCTCGCCATCGCCACCGTGATGACCGTCTCGGTCACCGTGGACCACCGCGTCGCCGACGGCGCGCAGGGTGCGGAATTCCTCGCGGCTTTCAAGAAGCTGATCGAGGATCCGTTGAGCATGCTGCTGTAAGGGGACGCGGACCATGGCTGACATGAACTACGACCTCATCGTCATCGGCGGCGGTCCGGGCGGCTATGTGGCGGCGATCCGCGCCGCCCAGCTCGGCCTCAGCACCGCGGTGGTGGAGCGCGAGAATCTCGGCGGCATCTGCCTCAACTGGGGCTGCATTCCGACCAAGGCGCTCCTGCGCTCGGCCGAGGTGCTGCGCAACGCCAAGCACGCCGCGGATTACGGGCTGGTTATCCAGAACCCGTCCTTCGACCTGGACAAGGTCGTTCAGCGCTCCCGCAAGGTGGCGGGGCAGCTCAACGGCGGCGTCAAGCACCTGCTGAAGAAGAACAAGGTCGCCGTCATCGAGGGCGAGGCCAAGCTGCTCGGCAAGGGGCAGGTGGCCGTGACCAAGGGCGGCGCGGCGGTCGGCACCTTCGGGGCGAAGAACATCATCATCGCCACGGGTGCCCGTGCCCGCACCCTTCCGGGTCTGGAGGACGACGGCAACCTCGTCTGGACCTACCGCAAGGCGATGACCCCGAACACGACGCCGAAGTCGCTGCTGGTCATCGGCTCCGGCGCCATCGGCATCGAGTTCGCCAGCTTCTACAACGAACTGGGCGCCAAGGTGACGGTGGTCGAGGTGATGGACCGCATCCTGCCGGTCGAGGACGAGGAAATCTCGGCCTTCGCCCGCAAGCAGTTCGAAAAGCAGGGCATGCGGATCATCACCAACGGCAAGGCCGGCAACCTGCGCAAGGGCGCCGACAGCGTGACGGTGGCGGTGGAGGCCAACGGCAAGACCGAGGACATCACGGTCGACCGCGTGATCCTCGCCGTCGGCATTTCGCCGAACACGGAGAATCTGGGCCTGGAGAACACCAAGGTCCAGACCGATCGCGGCCACATCAAGACCAACGCCAACTGCCAGACGGACGAGCCGGGCGTCTACGCCATCGGCGACGTGACGGGGGCTCCCTGGCTCGCCCACAAGGCCAGCCACGAGGGCGTCATCGCCGTCGAGCACATCGCCGGCAAGCACCCGCACGCGCTGGACGTCCGCAACATCCCGGGCTGCACCTACTCGCACCCGCAGATCGCGTCGGTCGGCCTGACCGAGAAGAAGGCGAAGGAGGCGGGCTACGAGGTCCGCGTCGGCCGCTTCCCCTTCATCGGCAACGGCAAGGCCATCGCGCTCGGCGAGGCGGACGGCATGGTGAAGACCGTGTTCGACGCGAAGACCGGCGAGCTGCTGGGCGCCCACATGGTCGGCGCCGAGGTGACGGAGCTGATCCAGGGCTACACGGTCGCCAAGACCATGGAGACCACCGAGCAGGAGCTGATGCAGACGGTGTTCCCGCATCCGACCCTGTCGGAGATGATGCACGAGTCGGTTCTTGATGCCTACGGCCGGGCCATCCACTTTTAAGTGGAGAGTCTGATCGACGGTCGTTTCCTCCCTCGCCCTCCGGGGCGGGGGAGCAACGATTCGGGCGCCGTCATCCTTTTGGCGGTGTTGTTTCGCCGCGGCCGATAATCAGACTTGACCGGTCGGTCATTCCGGCCTATCCGGCGGGACCGTGTCCGCCGGCCTTGCGCCGTTTCCCTGCGCCGCCCCTTGCGCGGTCGGCGGCGCGTTACCGTTCAGCATCGGCGCTGCCATCGGGCAGCCCGTGGGAGCACTTCAGACCATGACCGTGGCCGATCACCCCGAGAAGCTTCGCCATCCCGAAAAGGCCCACAAGCCCGACAACCCGATCCAGCGCAAACCGGGCTGGATTCGCGTCAAGGCGCCGACCAGCCAGGAATACAACGAGACGCGCAACCTGATGCGCGGGCTCAAGCTCAACACGGTGTGCGAGGAGGCCGCCTGCCCGAACATCGGGGAATGCTGGAAGCACAAGCACGCGACCTTCATGATCCTCGGCGCCGTCTGCACCCGCGGCTGCGCCTTCTGCAACGTCGGGACCGGCCGCCCGGACCAGCTCGATCCGCACGAGCCGGAGAATGTGGCGGAGGCGGTGGCTCAGCTTAAGCTGAGCCATGTCGTCGTCACCTCGGTCGACCGCGACGACCTGGAGGACGGCGGGGCGGAGCATTTCGCCCGGACCATCCGCGCCATCCGTGCGGCGTCGCCCGACACGACCATCGAAATCCTGACTCCCGACTTCCAGAAGAAGAAGGGTGCCGTGGAGGTGGTGGTCGAGGCGAAGCCCGACGTCTTCAACCACAATCTGGAAACCGCGCCGCGCCTCTACCCGACGATCCGTCCGGGCGCCCGTTACTTCACCTCGCTGCAGTTGCTGGCGCGGGTGAAGGAGCTGGACCCGTCGATGTTTACCAAGTCCGGAATCATGGTGGGCCTGGGCGAGACGCGCGAGGAGGTCGGGCAGGTGATGGATGACCTGCGCGCCGCCGATGTTGACTTCATGACGATCGGCCAGTACCTCCAGCCGACGCCCAAGCACGCGGCGGTGGATCGGTTCGTGACTCCGGAAGAATTCCAGAGCTACGCAACACTTGGCCGCGGTAAGGGTTTCCTGATGGTGGCCTCGACGCCGCTGACCCGCTCCAGCTATCACGCGGGGGCGGACTTCGCGATGCTGCGCGAGGCTCGCCTCCGCAAGCTCGCGGCAGCGGCGGGCTGAGAGGCGGCCGAAAGAGAAACGGAGCGGGTATGCCGACGCACGCGGAAAAGAAGGTTCTTCCCTACACGCCGGAACAGATGTACCGGCTGGTCGCCGATGTGGAGAAGTACCCGGAGTTTCTGCCCTGGTGCCTCGCCGCCCGCATCCGCCGCCGCGAAGGCGACGTGATGTTCGCGGACCTCGTGATCGGCTTCAAGATGGTCCGCGAACGCTTCACCTCGCGCGTGGAACTGGACGAGGCGAGCCGCCGCATCAACGTCCAGTACACCGAGGGACCGTTCCAGTACCTGAACAACCACTGGATCTTCACCCCGCACGAGGGCGGCGTCTGCGTGGATTTCTACGTGGACTTCGAGTTCCGCTCGAAGATGCTGCAGAAGATCATGGGGGTGCTGTTCAACGAGGCGGTGCGCCGCATGGTGCAGGCCTTCGAGACCCGCGCCGCCCAACTCTATGGCAACGGCGCCACCCGGCCCGCCACGGCGCGGACCGCCTGAACTCCGTGTTCTCCTAACGAATCGCGGTTTCCGGTCGGGCTGTGCGCAGCCGCTCCAGCGCGGTCTGCACGGTCGCGAGGCGCACCGCCTCGCGGTCGCCGGGGAAAGTGTATTCCTTGTGCTTTGCGGCCCCGCGCCGGATCGCGGTGGCGATGTAGACACGCCCGACCGGCTTTTCCGGTGTCCCGCCGCCGGGTCCGGCGACTCCGGTGACCGCAACCGTCACGTCAGCCTTCGACTTCGCCAGAGCCCCCACCGCCATCGCCACCGCCACCTCCGGGCTGACCGCGCCGTGGGCGTAGATCAGGCTGGGCGGCACGCCGAGCATCTCCGACTTGGCGACGTTGGAGTAGGTGACGAAGCCGCGGTCCACCACCTTGGACGACCCCGCGATGTCGGTCAGCGCCCCCGCGATCAGGCCACCCGTGCAGGATTCGGCGGTCGCCAGGGTGTAGCCGGCCAATTCGTACTCGGCGAGCAGCTTGGCGGCGAGTTCACGGATGTGATCGGGAAACATGCGGGTCCCTTTCGTCGTCGTCCAAAACCAGCCCCTCTCCCGTCCCGGGAGAGGGCAATGGAAGGCACATGCTATCCCGGCAGGCGGACCGTCGCCATCGCTTGGGCCGCGATGCCCTCACCGCGCCCGGTGAAGCCCAGCCGTTCCGTCGTCGTCGCCTTCACGCTGACCCGGTCCACCGGCATGCCCAGAATTTCGGCAACGCGCGCGGTCATCGCCTCGCGGTGCGGGCCGACCTTCGGGCGCTCGCAGATGATCGTCACGTCGACATGGGCGATCCTCCCGCCGCGCGCCGTCACCAGCTCCGCCGCGTGTTTCAGGAACAGCGCGCTGTCGGCGCCGCGCCATTGCGGGTCGCTGGGCGGGAAGTGGCTGCCGATGTCTCCGGCGCAGAGCGCGCCCAGGATGGCGTCTGTGAGCGCGTGCAGCCCGACGTCGGCGTCCGAATGGCCCTCCAGCCGGTGCGTGTGCGGCACCCGCACGCCGCACAGCGTGACGTGATCGCCCTCGGCGAATCGGTGCACGTCGAAGCCCGACCCGGTCCGGATGTCGGACAGGGCGGAGTCGAGCGCACGGGTGGCGCGGGTCAGGTCGTCGGGGGTCGTCACCTTGAAATTCTCCTCCCTGGCGGGCACCAGCGCGACCGGCAGCCCGGCGCGTTCGGCGACCGCTGCGTCGTCGGTCAATTCCAGCCCGGCGGCGTCGCGGTGCGCGGCCAGAATCTCGGGAAAGCGGAAGCCCTGCGGGGTCTGGGCGCGCCACAGGCCGCTGCGGTTCACCGTGCCGGCCACCAGCCCGCCGTCCGGACCGCCATTGCCGCGCTTCAGCGTGTCGGCGACCGGCACCGCGGCCAACGCCGCGGGGTGGGTGGCCAGAGCCGCGATCACCGCGTCGATGGTGTCGGAATCGATCAACGGGCGGGCCGCGTCGTGGATCAGCACCAAGTCCGGCGCCGACTCGGCCAACGCCTCCAGCCCGTTGCGGACCGAGTCCTGGCGGGAGGCCCCGCCGGCCACCGGCTCGGGCAGGTCCAGCCCCGCGACGGCCGCGTCGTAGAGATCGCGGAAGGCGGGATTGATGACGACCCGCACCGCGCTCACCTTGGGGTGGCGCCGGAAAGCCTCCACCGTGCGGCGCAGCACGGGCTGGCCGGCGAGGTCGAGATACTGCTTGGGCCGCTCGGCGCCGAACCGCTGGCCGGTACCGGCGGCGACGATCAGTGCGATGCAGGAAGACGCGTTCAAGGAAGACGCGTTCAAGGAAGACATGGGGCGTTTCCCTGCCGTTTGGGCTATGGTATCCGCGCTTGACGGGCCGTCCGCCTGACGCTTACGTCATGGCGGCCGGACGCAGCGGAGCCTAGCCGCTCACCAGCGTTCCGCCAAGAGCCCCTAGGGCTGGAGCAGCGAAGACTTGTCCAACAGCGACTTTGGGTTTCCGCAGAGGGAAGGGCACGGGTCCGCCGCATGTCGCAGAACATCGTCTACAGCCTGACCGCGCTGATGGCGCTGCTGCCGGCGTCCATCTATCCCTACCACCGGATCGCGGGGCAGGGGGCGGACGGACGATCCGCCTATTTCTGGAGCGCCCTGGCTCTGGGCTTCGCCGGGCCGGCGGCCTGGGCGCTGACCCAGGTGGCGGGACGCTGGCACACCGGCCTGTCCACCGCACTGTGGATCACCATCGCCGCCTGCATGCTGCTGTTCATGGCAATGAGCGCTCTGACCCGGTCGGCGTGGCGGCTGTCGCCGCTGCTTCTGCCCTATCTGCTGACCGTCGGCGCCTTCGCGACGCTGGCCCAGCAGGCGCCGGCGCCGGTGCTGCGCGGCGGGGCGCCGGGCATCTGGATCGACCTGCACATCGCGGTGTCGGTCATCACCTACGCGCTGCTGACCATGGCCGCCGTGGCGTCGCTCGCCGCCTTCCTGCAGGAGCGGGCGCTGAAATCGAAACGCCCGACGCCGCTGACCCGGTTCCTGCCCCCGGTGGCGGAAAGCGAGCGGATGCAGCTCCACCTTCTCGGCGCGTCGGAGGCGGTGCTGGGGGCCGGTCTCGCCACGGGAATGGCGGTGCTCTATTACGAAACCGGCGCGCTGCTGCGCGCCGACCACAAGACGCTGCTGTCGGTCGCCAGCTTCGTCGTCATCGGCGGGTTGCTGCTCGCCCACGCCCGCACCGGCGTGCGCGGGCGGATGGCCGCGCGTCTCGTGCTGATCGCCTATCTGCTCCTGACCCTCGCCTATCCGGGCGTCAAGTTCGTCACCGACGTCCTGCTCGGCTAGCCCCCGCGCATGACAGCCAGCGCGGCGCTCGCGGTATGTGCACTTGCAACATGCCGAAACGCTGTGCTACCGTGCACAAATTCTCATCATATAGCTAATGTGCCCATCATGTGGGCAGGTGAACATGGCCATTCAAATCGGCACCATCTCGCTTGAGGGTCCGGTGATCCTCGCCCCTATGTCCGGCGTCACCGACCTGCCGTTCCGGCGGCTGGTGAAGCAGTCCGGCTGCGGGCTGGTCGTATCCGAGATGGTCGCGAGCCAGGCGATGATCCGCGAGAACCGCCAGACCCTGCGCATGGTCGAATGCGAGCCGGAGCAGTTCCCCATGGCGGTCCAGCTTGCCGGGTGCGAGCCCGACGTGATGGCCGAGGCGGCGAAGCTGAACGAGGACCGCGGGGCCGCCATCATCGACATCAACTTCGGCTGTCCAGTGAAGAAGGTGGTCAACGGCCACGCCGGCTCCTCCCTGATGCGGGACGAGGCGCTCGCCGCCCGCATCCTGGAGGCCACGGCAAAGGCGGTCTCCATCCCGGTGACGCTGAAGATGCGCAAGGGCTGGGACGACAACAGCCTCAACGCGCCCCGGCTGGCCCGCATCGCGGAGGAGTGCGGGATCAAGCTGGTCACCATTCACGGCCGCACCCGCGAGCAGTTCTACAACGGCACCGCCGACTGGTCCTTCATCCGCTCCGTGAAGGACGCGGTGTCGATCCCGGTGGTGGTCAACGGCGACATCACGTCCTTCGACGCCGTGGACCGTGCGCTCGCCGAGTCTGGCGCCGATGGGGTGATGATCGGGCGCGGCGCCTACGGGCGCCCCTGGTTCCCCGCCCAGGTGATGCATTACATCCGCACCGGCGAGCGGTTGCCCGACCCGCCGCTCCACGAGCAGCTCGACACGCTGCTGGAGCATTACGACGCCATGCTGACCCATTACGGCGTCGAGGGCGGGCTGCGCGTCGCCCGCAAGCACATCTCCTGGTACTCCACGGGCCTGCGCGACTCCGCCGAATTCCGGTCGGAGGTCAACCGCATGTCCGATCCCGAACGAGTGCGCGGCTTCATCCGCGACTTCTATGCCCCGGCGATCGAAAGGATGGCTGCCTGATGGCCCGTGCATCTGCCGCTGCTCCATTGCCCCGCCGCCCGGCGCGGCCCCGTGCACCCTCCAGTTCCTACCGCCCCGTCCGCTCCTGCATCGATCCGTCCGTCATGCTGAACGCGCTCCCCGACCCCGTCCTGGTCGTCGATGGTGCCGGCGACATCCGTTATGTGAATCTGGAGGCGCAGGAGTTCTTCGGCCTGTCCGCCGCCATGATGGAAGGCATGCCGCTGGCGGAGCTTCTGCCGCCCAACAGTCCGGTCAGCCAGTTGATCGAGCAGGTCCAGCAGGGCCGCCACCGCGCCTCGCAAGAGGGCGTCGTCATCGACACGCCGCGCATCGGCCCGCACCACGTCACCGTGCGGGTGACCGCCCTGGGCGAGCCCGCCGACCATGTGCTGCTGACGGTCAACGAGCGCACGCTGGCCCGCAAGATCGACAACTCGCTGACCCACCGCAACGCCGCCCGCTCGGTCACCGCGATGGCGTCGATGCTGGGGCACGAGGTGAAGAACCCGCTGTCGGGCATCCGCGGGGCCGCGCAGCTCCTGGAGGAGAACTGCAGCGAGTCCGACCGGGTGCTGACCCGGCTGATCTGCGACGAGGCCGACCGCATCGTCGCCCTGGTCAACCGGATGGAGGTCTTCTCGGACCAGCGCCCGCTGGAGCGCGACGCGGTGAACATCCACACCGTTCTGGAGCATGTCCGCAAGGTGGCCCAGAGCGGATTCGCGCGGAACATCCGCTTCATCGAGCGGTACGACCCGTCCCTGCCGCCGGTCTATGGCAACCGCGACCAGCTCATCCAGATTTTCCTCAACCTGATTAAAAATGCGGCAGAAGCTGCACCGGAATCGGGCGGCGAGATCATTCTCAGCACATCTTATCAGCACGGCGTCCGCATGGCCCTGCCCGGCGGCGACACCCGCCTGCATCTCCCGTTGCTGGTGTCCGTTCAGGATAATGGGGACGGCATACCCGACGACCTGCGCTCCAACCTGTTCGATGCGTTCATCACGACGAAGGTCAATGGGACTGGCCTGGGGCTTGCATTGGTAGCCAAAATTGTCGGCGACCACGGTGGCGTCATCGAATTTGATAGCCAGCCGCGCCGCACCGTCTTCAAGGTCTCGCTACCCATGTTCGATGAAGCGCAGATGAGCGGCGATCCTGCACCGGCCAGAGGCATCCGAGGGGCCATCGGATGAGTGCAGCCACGATCCTGGTTGCGGATGACGACCGCGCCATCCGCACCGTGCTGACCCAGGCGCTCGCCCGCCTCGGGCATGAGGTGCGCACCACCGGCAACGCCTCCACGCTTTGGCGCTGGGTGGCGGACGGGCAGGGCGACCTCATCATCACCGACGTGGTGATGCCCGACGAGAACGGCCTGGATCTGATCCCGCGGATCAAGAAGATCCGGCCCGACCTGCGCATCATCGTGATGAGCGCGCAGAACACGCTGATCACCGCCGTGAAGGCGGCGGAGCGCGGTGCTTTCGAGTATCTGCCCAAACCCTTCGACCTGAAGGAGCTTGTCTCGGTCGTCGAGCGGGCGCTGAACTCCAACACCCCGCCGGCTTCTCTGCCCGCCGACGCGGGGGAGGCGGACGAGCAGCTTCCCCTGATCGGCCGCTCGCCGGCCATGCAGGAGATCTACCGCGTCCTTGCCCGTTTGATGGGCACCGACCTGACGGTGACCATCACCGGCGAGTCGGGCACCGGCAAGGAACTGGTAGCCCGCGCGCTGCATGATTACGGCAAGCGCCGCAACGGTCCCTTCGTCGCCATCAACATGGCGGCCATCCCGCGCGAACTGATCGAGTCCGAGCTGTTCGGCCACGAGAAGGGCGCCTTCACCGGGGCCACCAACCGCTCCACCGGCCGGTTCGAGCAGGCGCAGGGCGGCACCCTGTTCCTCGACGAGATCGGCGACATGCCGCTGGAGGCGCAGACGCGCCTGCTGCGCGTGCTGCAGGAGGGCGAGTACACCACCGTCGGCGGGCGTACACCCATCAAGACGGACGTACGCATCGTCGCCGCGACCCACCGCGACCTGCGCACCCTGATCCGCCAGGGCTTGTTCCGCGAGGATCTGTTCTACCGCCTGTGCGTCGTTCCCATCCGCCTGCCGCCGCTGCGCGAGCGTACGGAGGACGTGCCGCTCCTGGTCCGCCATTTCCTGAACCAGTGCTCGGCCCAGGGGCTGCCGGTGAAGAGCATCGACCAGCCCGCCATGGACCGGTTGAAGCGCTACCGCTGGCCGGGCAACGTGCGTGAACTGGAGAATCTTGTCCGTCGCCTCGCCGCGCTCTATTCGCAGGAGGTCATCGGGCTGGACGTGGTGGAGGCGGAGCTTGCCGACGCCACCCCGGCGGCCCAGCCGGTGGAGGAGCCGCAGGGCGAGGGGTTGTCCGCCGCGGTGGAGCGGCACCTCAAGGACTATTTCGCTGCGCACAAGGACGGCATGCCGTCGAACGGCCTCTACGACCGGGTGCTGCGCGAGGTGGAGCGGCCTTTGATTTCGCTCAGCCTCTCGGCCACGCGCGGCAACCAGATCAAGGCGGCGCAGTTGCTCGGCCTCAACCGCAACACGTTGCGCAAGAAGATCCGCGATCTCGACATCCAGGTGGTGCGCGGGTTGAAGTGATCCGGCGTCGGGGGCCGAAGCCCGGCGCCGCCCCGATCCCACAGCGTGGTGTTTTTGCGACAGGCTTCCGGCGCCTCTGCCCTTCGCGATGCTCCTTAGGGACTGTGCGAAAGGCAGAGGGGTTGCCGCTTGGCAGGACGGCAACAGCTCGTGTATCATTCTGGCAACAGACAGGTTGCCGGATTGATGTCGCCTACACCCCCTGAAGCCGCCACGCCGCTTTGGCAGCAGTTCCTTCGCTGGGCAGCCCGTGTCGGGCTGGCGAAGCGGCTTGCCTTCGCGCTGTCGCTGGCGGCCCTGGTGGCGGGATTTGCAACGTACACGGCACTGACGGAGAGCGCACCCTTCGGGGAAACCAACCCGCGCACCGTCACGTGGCTGCTGACCCTCGATCTGGCGTTGCTGCTTCTGCTCGGCGTGCTGATCGCGCGGCGCATTGTCTATCTGTGGATCGGGCGGCGGCGCGGCCTCGCCGGGTCGCAGATGCATGTACGGCTGGTCGCCGTGTTCAGCCTGCTCGCCGTCGCGCCGGCCATCATCATGGCCATCTTCTCCACGGTCTTCTTCTATGTCGGCGTGCAGTCCTGGTTCAGCGAACGGGTGCGCACGGCGGTGAACGAGTCCCTGGCGGTGGCCAGCGCCTATCTGCATGAGCACCAGCAGAACATCCGCGCCGACGCGCTCGCCATGGCGAACGACCTGAACCAGGAGGCGGCGCGCCTCGCCAGCGATCCCGAGCGGTTCGAGCAGGTGGTCGCCACCCAGGCGATGCTGCGCGCCCTGTCAGAGGCCATCGTCTTCAACGGGACGACCGGCGCCATCGTCGCGCGCTCCGGCTACACCTTCGCGCTGGAGTTCGACCCGATCCCCGACGACAAGCTCGCCACCGCCCGCCGCGGCGAGGTGGCGATGATCGTCAGCGAGAACGACGACCGGGTGCGCGCCCTGGTCCGGCTCGACCGCTTCGCCGACACCTATCTCTATGTCGGGCGCATGGTGGAGCCGCGCGTGCTCTCGCACATGGCCTCGGCGGAAGGGGCGGTGCGGGAATTCGGGGCGCTGGAAAGCCAGCGCGGCAGTCTGCAGATCACCTTCACCCTGATCTTCCTGGTCGTGGCTCTGCTGCTTCTGCTGGCTGCGGTGTGGGCCGGGCTGATCTTTGCGACGCGGCTGGCGCGGCCGATCAGCGCCCTGATCGGGGCGGCCGAGCGGGTGCGCGCCGGCGACCTGACCGTGCGCGTGACCGAGCCGCCCGCCGAGGACGAGCTTGGTCTGCTGTCGCGCGCCTTCAATCGCATGACCACGGAGATCGAAAGCCAACGGCACGAGCTTCTATCCGCCAACCGCCTGATCGACGAGCGACGCCGCTTCACCGAGACCGTGCTGGGCGGCGTGTCGGCGGGCGTGATCGGATTGGACGCGGAAGGGCGCGTCACGCTGCCCAATTTCTCGGCCGCGCGCCTTCTCGGCGTCGACGATGCGGACAGCATGGTCGGGGTGAAGCTTGCCGATTTGTCGCCGGAGATGGGGGAGCTTCTGGACCATGCGCCGGGCCGCCCCGGCCGCGTGGTGCAGGATCAGATCCAGATCCGCCGTCCCGGCACGACGCCGCTGACCCTGCTCGTCCGCATCTCCACCGAAGGGCGGGGCAGCGGGGACATCCGCGGCTATGTCGTGACCTTTGACGACATCACCGAACTGGTTTCCGCGCAACGCAAGGCAGCCTGGGCCGACGTCGCCCGCCGCATCGCCCACGAGATCAAGAATCCGCTGACGCCGATCCAGCTCTCCGCCGAACGGCTGCGCCGCAAGTACCTGAAGGAGATCACCAGCGACACCGAGGTCTTCACCATGTGCACGGACACCATCGTCCGGCAGGTGGACGACATCCGGCGCATGGTGGACGAGTTCTCGGCCTTCGCGCGCATGCCGCAGCCGGTGATGAAGCCCTGCAATCTCAACGACCTCGTCCGGCAGGCGGTGTTCCTGCAGTCCAGCGCGCACGCCGGGAAGATCAAGTTCGACATGCAGCTTCCCCAGGGGCCGCTGACGGTGCCCTGCGACAGCCGCCAGATCAGCCAGGCGCTGACCAACCTGCTGCAGAACGCCGCGGACGCCATCGAAGGCCGCCCGCCGCCCGCCGAAGGCGCGGAACTGCCGCCCGGCCACGTCGCCATCCGGGTCGAGACCGATGCCGAGCGCATCGCCATGATCGTCGAGGACAACGGCAAGGGGTTGCCGACCGAGGAGCGCGACCGGCTGACCGAACCCTACGTGACGACGCGCGCGAAAGGCACGGGACTGGGGCTGGCAATCGTCAAGAAGATCATGGAGGACCATGGCGGCGTGCTGACCCTGGAGGACCGCGAAGGCGGCGGGGCGCGCGTCGGTCTGGTCATCCCCAACACGTCCACCAGCTCCGGCACGGCCGCGGGCGACGCCCCCGGCGGCGTTGGTACGCCGGCGGAGACCGGTGAAGAGAAGAGGCACGCAGCCCATGGCGCATGACATTCTGATCGTCGACGACGAAGCGGACATCCGGATGCTGATCGCCGGCATCCTGAACGACGAAGGCATGAAGACGCGCGAGGCCGCCGACGCTGATCAGGCGTTCGCCCAGGTCTCGGCGCGCCGTCCGAGCCTCGTGGTTCTGGACATCTGGCTTCAGGGCAGCCGGCTCGACGGGCTTCAAATCCTCGAACAGTTGATGCGCGACCACCGGAACCTGCCAGTCATCATGATCTCGGGCCACGGCAACATCGAGACCGCCGTCTCGGCGATCAAGATCGGCGCCTACGACTTCATCGAGAAGCCTTTCAAGGCCGACCGGCTGCTGCTGATGGTCGACCGCGCCATCGAGGCGGCCCGGCTGAAGCGCGAGAACGAGGAGCTGAAGCTGCGGGCCGGCGGAGAGGTGGAGCTGATCGGCCGATCCACCGCCGTCAACCACGTCCGCCAGAGCATCGAGAAGGTGGCGCCCACGGGAAGCCGCGTCCTGATCACCGGCCCCGCCGGCTCCGGCAAGGAGGTGGTGGCCCGGCTGATCCACGCGCGGTCGCGCCGGGCCGGCGGTCCCTTCGTCGGGCTGAACTGCGCCACCATGCGCCCCGACCGGCTGGAGATGGAGCTGTTCGGGACGGAGGCCGGGGTGGACGGTGGCGGCCGCAAGATCGGCACCTTCGAGCAGGCCCATGGGGGCACGCTGCTGCTCGACGAGGTGGCCGACATGCCGCTCGAAACCCAGGGCAAGATTGTCCGCGCCCTGCAGGAGCAGGTGTTCGAGCGGGTCGGCGGTGGCCAGCGGGTCGAGGTGGACGTGCGCGTCGTCGCCACCTCCAACCGCGACCTTCAGGCGGAAATCGACCAGGGCCGCTTCCGCCAGGATCTGTTCTATCGCCTCGCCGTCGTGCCGATCCGCGTGCCCTCGCTGGCCGAGCGGCGCGAGGACATTCCTCTGCTGGCCCGCCATTTCATGCAGCGCTCCGCCGAAGCCGCGGGTCTGCCGGCCCGTGAGTTCGGCGAGGACGCCATGGCCGCGCTCCAGGCCTACGACTGGCCGGGCAACGTGCGCCAACTGCGCAACGTGGTCGATTGGCTGCTCATCATGGCGCAGGGCGACCCCAAGGAGCCGATCCGCGCCGACCAGCTTCCGCCGGAGATCGGCGCCATCACCCCCACCGTCCTGAAATGGGACAAGGGGGGCGAGATCATGGGCCTGCCGCTCCGTGAGGCGCGCGAGGTGTTCGAGCGCGAATATCTTCTGGCCCAGGTGACGCGCTTCGGCGGCAACATCTCCCGCACCGCCTCCTTCGTGGGGATGGAGCGCTCCGCCTTGCACCGGAAGCTGAAATCGCTCGGCGTGCACGGCAGCGAGAAGGGCAAGCTGTTCGTGGAATGAGCGCGTTGGTGACACAGGTGGGGCAGGGAAGGGTAAGAAGGCCGTGAAGGTCATCGTTTGCGGAGCCGGGCAGGTCGGCTCGAACATCGCGCGCTATCTGGCGTCCGAGGGCAACAACGTCACGGTGATCGACCATTCGCCGGAACTCATCCAGCGGATCAGCGACACGCTCGACGTGCAGGCCATGGTCGGCCACGCCTCCCACCCTGACGTTCTGGAGGCGGCGGGGGCGGGCGAGACCGACATGATCATCGCGGTCACCCAGATCGACGAGATCAACATGGTGGCCTGCGAGGTCGCGCACGCTCTGTTCAAAGTGCCGACCAAGATCGCCCGAGTGCGCAACCAGAGCTATCTGAAGCCGATCTGGGCGGACCTGTTCAGCCGCGACCACATGCCGATCGACGTCATCATCTCGCCCGAGATCGCGGTGGCGCGCGCCATCGCCCGTCGGCTCCAGGTGCCGGGCGCCTTCGACATGATTCCGCTCGCGGACGGCAAGGTCCGCGTCGTCGGCGTGCTGTGCACGGAAACCTGCCCGGTGCTGCACACGCCGCTGCGCCAGCTGACCGGCCTGTTCCCCGATCTCGGGCTGGAGGTGGTGGCGATCATCCGCAACGACCGGTCCTTCATCCCCGGTGGCGACGACCAGATGCTGCCCGGCGACGAGGTCTACTTCGCCTGCGACAACCGCCATCTCAACCGCGCCATGGCCGCCTTCGGCCATGAGGAGGTGGAAGCCCGCCGCATCATCATCCTCGGTGGCGGCAACATCGGACTCTGTCTGGCGGAGGAGTTGGAGGCGAAATACCCCCACGTCACTGCCCGCATCATCGAGATGAACCGCAGCCGCGCCCAGTTCGTGGCGCAGCGCCTGTCGCGCATCATGGTGCTGCACGGCGACGGGCTGGACCCGGAAATCCTGGAGGAGGCCAACGTCCGGGCCACCGAAACGGTGGTCGCCGTAACCAACGACGACGAGGGCAACATCCTGTCCTCGCTGCTCGCCAAGCGGCACGGGGCGAAGCGCGCCATCACGCTGATCAACAAGGCGTCCTACACCTCGCTGGTGTCGCCGCTGGGGATCGACGCGGTGGTCAGCCCGCGCGCCATCACCGTGTCGAACATCCTCCAGCACGTCCGCCGCGGCCGCATCCGCGCGGTGCACAGCCTGCGTGACGGCTTCGCCGAAGTCATCGAGGCCGAGGCACTGGAAACCTCCGCGGTGGTGAACACGCCGCTGCGGGAGGTAAATCTGCCCTCCGGAGTCATCGTCGGAGCCATCGTGCGCGGCGACGAGGTGATCATCCCGCGCCCCGCCACGGTGATCCGTCCGAAGGACCGCGTCATCATTCTCGCCACCGCCGGTCAGGTGAAAAAGGTGGAGAAGATGTTCGCCGTCCGGCTTGAATTCTTCTGATCGTTCCCCGTATCGTTTTCGGCACCAACAAAAAGAACATCCATGGCTCGATGGGCATACGTCAACGGCCGTTACCTGCCGCACCGGCAGGCGGCGGTCCATGTCGAAGACCGCGGCTTCCAGTTCGCCGACGGCGTCTATGAGGTGGTGACCCTCCTCGACGGGCGCTTCGCGGATCTGGACGGCCATATGGAGCGTCTGGGCCGCAGCCTGTCGGAGCTGCGCATGGACTGGCCGGCGGCACCCCGCGTCGTGACGATGATCGCCCGCGAACTGGTGCGGCGGAACGGCGTCCGCAACGGTTCGCTCTACATCCAGGTCACCCGCGGCGTCGCCCCGCGTGACTTCAAATTCCCGGTGGACGTCCCCGCGACCCTGGTGATGACCATCAAGCGGGTCACCGCCTTCGCCAAGCCGGAGCAGCTCGAAAAGGGCGTTGCCGTGGTCACGGTGCCCGACATCCGCTGGGGTCGGCGCGACATCAAGACGGTCGGCCTTCTCGCCCCGGTGCTGGCGAAGCAGCAGGCCGCCGAAGCGGGCGCCTACGAAGCGTGGTTGATCGATCCGGACGGGACGGTGACGGAGGGTTCCTCCTCCAACGCCTGGATCGTTACGCAGGGCGGCGTTCTGGTGACCCGCGCCCCGTCGCAGAAGATCCTCAACGGCATCACCCGCCTGTCGCTTCTGCGGCTGGCCGGCGAGCGCGGCATCCCGGTGGAGGAGCGCAGCTTCACGGTGGAGGAGGCGCTCGCCGCCCGCGAAGCCTTCGTGTCCTCCGCCGGCACCTTCGCGCTGCCGGTGACCCGCATCGACGGGAAGCCGGTGGGCGAGGGCAGGCCGGGGCCGATCACCCGCACACTGCGGCAGGCCTATCTGGATTACGTGGCCGGACGGGTGCCGTCATGAGCGACGCCGCCACCGTCATCGACCGCCTGCCCGTGCTGCCGCGCGCCGTCCTCTACGACTGGGACAACACGCTGGTCGACAATTGGGGCACCGTGCGCGCCGCGCTGAACCACGCGCTGGTCACCTTCGGTCATCCGGCCTGGACCGAGGAGGAGGCACGCGAGCGCATCAAGCAGTCGCTTCGCGACAGCTTCCCCCGCATCTTCGGGGAGCGCTGGACGGACGCGCGCGACCTCTTCTACGCCTATTTCGAGGCCCATCACCTGGAGCATCTCCGACCCCTGCCGGGTGCGGAATCCCTGCTGCGCGGCTTCGCGGAGCGCGGAATCTATCAGGCGGTGGTGTCGAACAAGACCGGCCGCTTCCTGCGGGCGGAGGCCGACGCGCTGGGCTGGACCGGCTATTTCGGGCGTCTGGTCGGCGCCCAGGACGCCGAATTCGATAAGCCGCACGGCGCGCCGGTGCGGATGGCGCTGGAACCGGCGAACATTCCGCCCGGCCCGGACGTCTGGTTCGTGGGAGACGCCGACATCGACATGGAATGTGCCCATGGCGCGGGAATGGTCCCGGTGCTAATAGGGGCGGGCGAGGGGAGCGGCTTCACCCGCTTCCCTCCGGCCCACCGGTACGACACGTGCCATGCATTGTGCGGGTTGGTGGGCAGCGGTGGTGACACCATATCGGATGACCAGTAGTCGAGACGGTTGCGACCAACCATGACCTTATCGCTGCAGGGGGCGGGCTTCTAGCAAGGGGCCCCAAAAAACACTGAAGAAGGGGGCGACATAAAATGTCTGAAAAAAGCCAAAACGTGCAGGACGTGTTCCTCAACCACGTCCGCAAGAACAAGACTCCCGTGACCGTGTTCCTCGTGAACGGTGTTAAACTTCAGGGAATCATCACCTGGTTCGACAACTTCTCGGTACTGCTGCGGCGCGATGCGCATTCGCAGCTCGTCTACAAGCACGCCATCTCCACCGTGATGCCCGCGCATCCGATTCAACTTTTCGAGCCGCCCAAGGAAGGTGAAAACGTCTGATTTTTCGACCAATGGCAACGGCCGGACGCCTGATGCCTCCGGCCGCGCCATCGTGGTCCACCCCGTCCTCCGCAATGAGGCGGACGGGGTCCTGCGCCATCCCGAATCCTGCCTGGACGAGGCGGTGGGCCTTGCCCGCGCCATCGATCTGGAGGTCGTGCACGCCGAATGCGCGCGGGTCAACCGCCCGCAGCCTTCGATCCTTCTCGGGTCGGGGACGGTGGAGCATTTTGCCCAGATCGTGGAGGAGACGGAGGCATCCCTCGTCATCCTCGACCACGCGCTGTCGCCGGTGCAGCAGCGCAATCTGGAAAAGGCCCTGAAGGTCAAGGTCATCGACCGCACCGGCCTGATCCTGGAGATCTTCGGCGCCCGCGCCCGCACGCGCGAAGGCATGCTCCAGGTCGAGCTGGCCGCCCTGACCTACCAGAAATCGCGCCTCGTCCGTTCCTGGACCCACCTGGAACGCCAGCGCGGCGGCTTCGGCTTCCTCGGCGGCCCCGGCGAATCCCAGCTCGAGATGGACCGCCGCCTGATCGGCGACCGCATCGTCAAGATCAAGAAGGAGCTGGAGGAGGTTCGCCGCACCCGTGGTTTGCACCGCAAGGCCCGTGCCAAGGTGCCGTACCCCGTGGTGGCGCTGGTCGGCTACACCAACGCCGGCAAGTCGACGCTGTTCAACCGGCTGGCCAACGCCGACGTCTTCGCCAAGGACCTGCTGTTCGCCACGCTCGACCCGACGATGCGTCAGGTGACCCTGCCGTCCGGGCGCAAGGTGATCCTGTCGGACACGGTGGGCTTCATCTCCGACCTGCCGCACGGCCTCGTCGCCGCCTTCCGCGCCACGCTGGAGGAGGTCGACGCCGCCGACATCATCCTGCATGTCCGCGACGTGTCCCACCAGGACAGCGAGGCCCAGAAGGCCGACGTGCACGAGGTCATGAGCGACATGGGCATCGACCCTGACGCCGACGACCGCGTGATCGAGGTGCTGAACAAGATCGACGCGCTGGACGAGGAGTCTCGCGATGCGATCCTGGCCCAGACCGCCCGCAACCCGCGCGCCGTCGCGGTGTCCGCCCTGTCGGGGGCGGGGATCGCCGATCTCGACCGGCTGCTCGACCAGCGGATGAACGCCCACCGCCATGTGGTGGACCTGTCCGTCGAGCTGGGGGACGGAGCGGCGCTCGCGTGGCTCTATGCAAAAGGTGAGGTGCTGGAGCGGCGGGACGACGAGGTCCAGGCCCACATCCAGGTGGCCATCGACCCGGCGGATCTGGCCCGTTTCGAGAAACGGTTCGTGCACGGCTGATCTTTCGCCATAAAGGAATCGGGCGCGTCATAATTCGTTCGTGCACGTGCGACGACATGACGCGCCCGATTTCAGCCCCGTCCTACGACGTCCGAGGTGTAGCCTTTTCCCAACGCGCCCCCGATATTTGAGCCGGGGAGCCGATGGGTATCCCCGGGAGGAGGCCCGCCTATGCGTTTGCAGACCGATCCAACACACTTTTCGATCACCGCCTTTCTGGCCGATCAGGTGACCCTGGTCGCCCGGCAGGAGCAGTTGTCGCCCGGTGCCGCGGTGCTGCGCATCCAGGAACTGTCGCGCGACAACGCCGGACGCGCCCGTCTTCTGGAAATCATCAGCGACGCCTGGCGCAAGGAAACCAACCCGACGGAAAGCAGCAAGATTGCCGCCCTGCGGTCCGAACTGGCCGCCTGGGCGCTGCACGCCACCCCCAGCGACAGCCTGCCGCGCTCCTGACGGAGCGGGGAGGGTGCCGCGACAAGGATTTGTCCGTGGCTATGCGGCGGGCAGGGCGCCATAATGGGCACTCGGCCCGCTTCTTCTTTCGTCCGGATTCCCTTGCGCGTACCGCTCGTCCTTCTGCCCGTGGCACTTTTGGCCTTCGCGGGCACCGTTGCCGCCGCCGAGCGGGCGCTGCCACCGGGATTCGTCGAGGAGCCGCCGGTCGCGCCGGAGGACCCCCTGCCACCGGAGCCCGCGGCGTTTCCTCCCGCCCCATTCAGCCCGCTGGTCGTGGCGCCGGATCCGAAGGAACTGCTGAAGGCCTGCAAGGAAGCCACCTTCACCGACTGTTTCCGCCTGTGGCGTCCGCCCCCGCCGCCGCCCAAGGAAGAGACGCGGGAAGCGCGCGACGCGCCGCAGTCCCCGCCCGATCCGAACGCGCCGCGCAAGCCGCCGGAACCCGGCCCATTGACCGGCACGTCGCCCGCCCCGAACCCGGCGGCCGATCAAGCCACCTATGACGCGTTGGTCAAAGCGTTGAAAGACAGCGGTTTGGACGGCAAAGTCATGCTGCCGGAGCCGCCGAAGGATGGCGGAACGGTCCTGAGACTCGACCCCCGATCCAACAAAACGGCACCGAAACCGTGACGAATTTTCCGATTCCTGACGTCGACCGCGTCTCCGCGATCATCCGCGAGGTCGCGGAGAGCGAGATCCTTCCCTATTTCCGCGATCTGGCGAACGCCGGCATCCGCGAGAAGACCGGGCCAGCGGATCTCGTGACCCTGGCCGACGAGGCGGGCGAACGCGCCCTGACGCCGCGCCTGCTGGACCTGCTTCCCGGCAGCACGGTGGTGGGGGAGGAGGCCGTCTCCGAGGACAAGTCCCTGCTCGACCGCATCCACGGCGACGCGCCGGTGTGGATCATCGACCCGATCGACGGCACCCTGAACTTCGCGAACGGGCGGCCGCTCTTCGCCGTGATCATTGCCTTGGCCTGCCGCGGCGAGACGCTGGCCGGCTGGATCTATGACCCGTGCGACGGGCGCATCGCCACGGCGGTGAAAGGGCAGGGCGCCCACCTGAACGGCAAACGCGTCACGGTCGCCCCGGCGGTCCCCCTGGCCGAGATGACCGGAGCCCTGTCGACGCGGTTCTGCGCGGAGGATCTGGGGCGCCAATTGGACGAGCGCGGCCGTTCCCTCGGCCCGCGCGTCTGCCTGTCCAGCGCCGCGCAGGAGTATCTGCGTCTGCTCGACGGCCGGGCGCATTTCTCGATGTACCACCGCCTGATGCCCTGGGACCACGCGGCGGGCGTCCTGCTCCACACAGAGGCCGGCGGCTACAGCGCGCTGTTCGACGGCTCGCCCTATCGTCCGACCGCCCTCAACGGTGGGGTAATGCTGACCCCCGACCGCGCGAGTTGGGAGGCAATGCACCGGCATCTGTTCGGTTAAGGCAAGCACGCACCGGACTACCGCACACGTCCTCCGCAGAGGACCGGATTCGGTGGGAACTCTGCGGGCACGGCGGCCTTATAGTGCCAGGATGCCGGAAACGGCCGCCGTGAGCCTTGCGGAGCGCCCGATCATGAAGGCCATTGCCCTGAAGCGCGTGCTGTTGGTGGCGTCACTGCTGGCGCTCCCGGCCTGCGCCGAGCGGATCGCCGAGTGTCAGCCCACAGGCGGGACGGAGTTGGGCGCCGGTGCAGCGCAATGCACCACCGATTCCGATGCTGCGGAGGTCGCCTTGGATCATGAGGTGGTTCGTGCGATCGACTCCGAACCGGTGCTCAGCGTGGCGCCGCCGCAGCGCCGAAAGGCTCGGCCGACCATGCACGCCCCGTCCATGAATGAGTGAGCCGTTCCCGGTTGCGGAACCCGCCATCGCCGGTGCGTGTTGGACCAACGCAACAATGGCGGGTGATCCATGCAGACGGCCAACATTCACGACCCCTTGAGCATTGAAAGCATCTATCCACGCAGCGCCTTCGACAACGACGCGCGGCAGAACGCGCGGGACAAGGAGGCCGTGGAGCATGGCGTGATGGTCCTGTCGAAGCCGGATGCCGATGGGAATTTCTCGCTGATGCGTTCCCAGCGCCATGTCGGCGAGCCCGACGCGACGACCCATTCGATTTTTCTGTCGCCGACGCTGGATAGCTCCGTGTATGGAGCGCTCACTCCGAGCGACACCGGCTATGACGGGCCGGTCGAACCGGCGGACGCCCCCGAGCCCGCCGGCGATCCGTACCGCTCCTTCGTGGAATCGCTGATCGAGGTGGCCCGCAACGCGGATTTTCCGCCTGCGCCACCCGCTGAGAGTCTGAAGGGATTTCGCGGTGGCTGACGCCGGGAAACGGAGGGCGGACAAACACCGCCCTCCTCGCGTCTCCGTGATATTATTTTCCATAATCAAGCTTATATGATTTAGGTGCGGCGACGATGCGTCGACGGGACGTGTTTGCTTTTCTCCCGGCAATGGCTCGGCTAAGGTCCCCTCCCTGATCCGTTCCGCTGCCGAAGATGGTTTTCCATGGCCCGCAACATCGACCGCCTGATCGACGTCATGGCCCGCCTGCGCGACCCCAACGGCGGATGCCCGTGGGATCTGGAGCAGACCTACGCCACGATCGCGCCGCACACGATTGAAGAAGCCTATGAGGTGGCCGACGCCATCGAGAAAGGCGACATGCCGGCGCTGCGCGAGGAGCTGGGCGACCTGCTCTTCCAGGTGGTCTATTACAGCCAGATGGCCCGCGAGGAGAACCTGTTTGACTTCGACGAGGTCGCGGGTGTCATCGCCGACAAGATGATCCGCCGCCACCCCCACGTCTTCGGCGCCGAGGAAGTAAAGGGTGCCGACATGCAGACCTCGCGCTGGGAAGACCACAAGGCCGCCGAGCGCGCGGCAAAGGCCGCCGAGGAAGGCCGCGCCCCGTCCGCCCTGGAAGGCGTGATCGCCGGCCTGCCCGCCCTCACCCGCGCCTTGAAGCTGCAGAACCGCGCCGCGCGCGTCGGCTTCGACTGGACCGACGCGCGGGACATCCTCGACAAGATCGAGGAGGAGGTCCGCGAACTCCGCCATGAGATGGACAGCGGCTCCGCCCCGGAACGGGTAGCCGACGAGTTGGGCGACCTTCTCTTCGCGCTGGTCAATCTTGCCCGCCGCCTGAAGGTCGAGCCGGAATCGGCGCTGCGCGGCACCAACGCCAAGTTCGAACGCCGCTTCCACCGCATCGAGGCGCTTCTGTCCGAACAGGGCCGCACGCCCAAGGAGGCGTCGCTGGACGAGATGGAGGCTTTCTGGCAGCAGGCCAAGCGCGAGGAACGCGGGGAATCCTGACCCTCCCTCACCGCGCCGCGCTGGTCTCCAGCAAGGCCAGCAGGCCGGCCAGCAGATCGGTTGGCCGCGGCGGACAGCCGGGGATGCGCAGATCCACCGGCAGCACCTGCTCCACCGGGCCGTCGCAGGCGTAGCCGCCGGCAAAAAGCCCGCCGCTGACGGCGCAGTCGCCGCAGGCCACCAGCCATTTCGGACCGGGCGTGGCGTCCCAGGTGCGGACCAGCGCCTCGCGCATGTTGCGGGCGACCGGACCGGTGACCAGCAGGACGTCGGCGTGGCGCGGCGAGGCGACGAAGCGGATGCCGAAGCGCTCCAGGTCGTAGATCGGATTGTTCAGCGCGTGGATTTCCAGCTCGCAGCCGTTGCAGGACCCCGCATCGACCTCGCGGATTGACAGGCTGCGGCCCAGCCGGGCCTTGGCGGCCTTGTCGAGCTTTCCGGCCAGTTCCGCCAACGCCGGATCGGCGGGGGCCGGAGCGGCTTCGGTGACCGGGCCGCCGGTCAGGGAGGTCAGGATGTGCTTCAGCATCGGCGGCCTCCTTACAGGTCGTGTCCCGCATAGGAACAATTGAACGACTTGTTGCACAGTGGGAAGTCGGCGACGATGTTGCCGCCGATGGCCGCTTCCAGCAACGGCCACTGGAACCAGGACGGGTCGCGCGGGTGGCAGCGGGTGACGACGCCCTCCGCGTCCAGCCGCACCCAGGTCAGAATCTCGCCACGGAAGGATTCGACCAGGGCCATGCCCTCCCCGCCCCGCCCGGACTCCAGCGGGATCGACGGGTGGTCCAGGCCCCGCGAGATCGCTGGCAGGCGGACCACGATCTGCTCGATCAGGGACAAGGACTGCTCCACCTCGCGGATGCGGACCCAGACGCGGGCGTTCACGTCGCCCTCGGTCAGCACCGGCACCTCGAAAGCCAGTTCGTCATAGGGTGCGTAGCCGGGGCTTCGACGGGCGTCCTGGTCGCGGCCCGAGGCGCGGCCGACATGCCCCCCGGCACCGAAGCGGGTGACGAGATCGGCGGACACAATCCCCGTCGTTACCGTTCGGTCCTGCAAGGACGCCTTGCCGTCATAGATGGCGACCAGAGGCGGGAAGCGTTTCCGCAACTCCGCCACTAGCTCCAGCAGCAGGCCCGCGCCGCGCTCCGGCAGATCGGAGGCGACGCCGCCGGGGATCACCCGGTCCATCATCAGCCGGTGTCCGAAGCAGGCGTCCGCCGTGCGCAGCACGCGCTCCCGCAACTGGCTGGTCTGGGCCAGCATGAAGGCGAAGGCGGCGTCGTTGCAGATGGCGCCGATGTCGCCCAGATGGTTGGCAATCCGCTCCAGCTCGGCCATCAGGGCGCGCAGCCACACCGCCCGCGCCGGCACCTCGATGCCGAGCGCCGCCTCAACGGCGCGGGCGAAGGCGAGGCTGTGCGCCACCGTCGCGTCGCCGGAGATGCGGGCGGCCAGCTTCGCCGCCTCCGTCACCGGCCTGCCCTGCATCAGCCCCTCAACCCCGCGGTGGACGTAGCCGAGCCGCTCCTCCAGCCGGACAACGGTCTCGCCGTTGGCGGTGAAGCGGAAATGGCCGGGCTCGATGATGCCGGCATGAACGGGGCCGACCGGAATCTGGTGCAGCCCTTCGCCTTCGACTGGCAGGAAGGTGTAGGGGCCGGGGTTGGGCACCGGGGCTGCCGGCTGTTCCGACAGGGGGCGGCGCACGCCCCAGGCATCATGGTCCAGCCAGGGGCGTGGGTCGGTCGTGCGCTCCGCCGTCAGGCCGTAAAGGTCGTGGGCGGCGCGCTCCAGCCGGTTGGCGGCGGGGCGCACAGCGCTCAGGCTCGGAAAACGGCCTTGCGGGCAGTCGAGGCTGACCACCGCGACGTCGCCGGAGAAATCCTCGCGGAAGGCGGCATGGACCGCTTTCGGCTCCCCCCACAGGCCGAGAAGGCTCCAGGCGTTGCCCGCCAGCCCCTCGATCAGGCGCAGCCAGCCGTCGCGGCCCAGCCGGTAGCGCGGCCAGGGCCGGTGCCCCTCGACCGGCGTGCCGACGCGGTTCAACAGGCCGAACAGCGGTTCTTCCCCGTACATGCCGCCTCCCCTACCCCAGCAGCGCCGCGACGGTCTGGAACCACGCGACCAGCGGACCCGGCAGCCAAACCCCCGCCACCAGAACCAGCGCCAGATGCGCGTAGAGCGGAACCAAGGTTCCTTGCACCGGCACCGGCTCCACCGACGCACCGCCGCCCTCCACCCCGCCCGGCGCCCCGAAACACAGTTGCTGGACCCGCAGCACCAGCGCTCCGAAGGCGACCAGGATGCCGACCACAAGCGGCAGGGCCAGCAGAGGTTCCCGCGCGAAGGTGCTGGTGACCAGAAGAAACTCGCTCATGAAGACGCCGAAGGGCGGCAGCCCGGCGATGGCCACCACCCCGGCCAGCAGGCCCCAGCCGAGGGCGGGATGGCTGACTGTCAGGCCGGAAATCCGGTCCATCCGCTGCGTGCCCGTGACCTGCACGGCGTGGCCGACCGCGTAGAAGATGGCCGACTTGGTCAGGCTGTGCATCGCCATGTGCAGCAGCCCCGCGAAGTTGGCGAGCGGCCCGCCCATGCCGAAGGCGAAGGTGATGATGCCCATATGCTCGATGGAGCTGTAGGCGAAGAAGCGCTTCACGTCGCGCCGCCGGTAGAGCATCAGCCCGGCCAGGAGCAGCGAGGCCAGTCCCATGGCGATCATCAGCGGCCCCGGCGCGATGGCCTGCCCGTTCGCCGCCAGCAGCATCTTGAAGCGCAGCACGGCGTAGAGCGCCACGTTCAGCAGCAGGCCGGACAGCACCGCGGAAATCGGCGTCGGCCCCTCCGCGTGGGCGTCCGGCAGCCAGGCGTGCAGAGGCGCCAGCCCGACCTTGGTGCCGTAGCCGATCAGAAGGAAGACGAAGGCGAGGTTGAGGATCGCCGGGCTGATCTTGGCGACATGATCCATCAGCTCCGTCCAGGTCATCGCCGCCATGCCCGGCCCCATCACCGGCTGGGCGGCCATGTACATCAGGATGGTGCCGAACAGCGCGAGCGCGATGCCGACGCCACACAGGATGAAGTACTTCCACGCCGCCTCGATGCTGGCCGCGGTGCGGTACAAGCTGACCATCAGGACGGTGGTCAGCGTCGCCCCCTCCACCGCCACCCACATGACGCCCAGGTTGTTGGCCGACAGGGCCAGCAGCATGGTGAACATGAAGGCCTGGTACATGGCGTGGTAGAAGCGCAGCTTGCGCTCGTCCAGCTTTCCCACCGCGATCTCGTGGGCGATGTAGCTGGCGGAAAAGACGCTGGTGGTCAGCCCGACGAAGGCGGTGAGCGCGATCAGGTAGATGTTGAAGGCGTCCACCACGAACAGCGCCCCGCTCGACGGCTCCAGCCCGAACAGGACCAACGACGCCAGCAGCGTGACGGTGGAGAAGCCGATGTTCAGCCGCGCGCCCAGCCGGTGGCCGGGAACCAGGGCGAGGACGGCGGCGCCGATCAGCGGGGTGGCGACGATGACGGCGACGGCGCTCAATCGCTTTCCCCCCGGAAGCTCTCGATCTTCTGCATGTCGAGCGTGTCGAACCGCTCGCGGATGTGGAACAGGAAGATGCCGAAGATGATGAAGGCCACCATGACGGAGAAGGCCACCGACATCTCGACCACCAGCGGCATGCCGGCGACCCCGACCGCCGCCAGGATCAGCCCGTTCTCGATGGACATGAAGCCGACCACCTGGCTGACCGCGTTGCGCCGGGAGATCATCATCAGCAGACCGAGCAGGACGACCGACAGCGACAGCGCCAGATTCTCGCGGGTCAGGGCGGTGGCGTCGGCGGTCACCGGCAGCACCAGCAGAATCGACAGGGTGACCAGCGACACGCCGGCCACCATCGTCAGCCCGATCCCCAGCGCCGGCTCGATGGTGCGGTGGATCTTCATCTTCACGACGATGCGGTGCAGCGCCACCGGGATCAGGATGGCCTTGAGGACCAGCGTCAGCAGCGCGGTGATGTAGAGGTGCGGCTCCCCATGAGAATAGGCCTGCCACGCCGCCGTCGCGGTCAGCGCCAGGGCCTGCATGGTGAAGACGTTGAGCAGCGAGAACAGCCGCCGCTGGTAGAGCAGGGCGAAGCTCATCAGCAGGACGACGGCCCCCAGCATGTGCGCGGCGTCATAACCCAGGTCGCTCACCTCACACCCCCCGCGACACGTAGAGGAAGATCGCGCCGAGCAGGCTCAGCAGCAGGGCGCCGCCGAGGAACTCGCCGACGCGGAAGACGCGCATCTTGGCGATGGACGTCTCGAACAGCGCCAGCAAGGTCCCGCCGACGGCCAGCTTCGCCACGAAAACGACCATGCCGCCCAGCGCCGCCGCCACGCCGGACCCGGCGGTGGCCATGCCCCAGGGCGCGAAGACGCAGGCAATCAGCGCCATGTAGAGCAGCAGCTTGAGCATGCTCGCCGCCTCGACCAAGGCGAGATGGCGGCCGGAATATTCCAGCACCATGGCCTCGTGCACCATGGTCAGTTCCAGATGCGTGGCCGGGTTGTCGATGGGGATGCGCGCGTTCTCGGCGATCGCCACCATCACCAGCGCGATCAGCGCCAGGGCCAGGGAGATGCGCAGCCCGACCGCGCCGGACATCATGAAATCGGCGATCTCGGCCAGCGAGGTGCTGCGGACCAGGATCGCCACCGAGAAAACGATCATCAGCATCGCCGGTTCGGCAAGCGCCGCGATCATCATCTCGCGCGACGAGCCGATGCCGCCGAAGCTCGTCCCCGTGTCCATCCCGGCGAGCGCCAGGAAGAAGCGCGCGGAACCGAGCAGGGCGATCAACGCGATCAGGTCCGCCGTGGGGGCGAGGGCCAGTTGCGTGGTGAAGACCGGAACCAGCCCCGCCGCCAGCCAGATCGCCGTGAACATCATGTAGGGCACGGAGCGGAACAGCCAGGAGGCGTTGCGGGCCAGCACGACCTCCTTGCGCAGCAACCGCAGCAGGTCGCGGTAGGGCTGGAGCACGGATGGCCCCCGCCGTCCGACCAGCCGCGCCTTCACCAGCCTCACCCAGCCGGTCAGCAGCGGCGCCAAGGTCAGCACCAGCAGCATTTGCAGGATCTGATGGAGGGTGGCGAGCAGCAGCGTCATCGTTGCGTCACCGCCACCATCACCAGCAGCACGACCAGCGCCAGGAACATCAGGGTGAGGTAGCGGCGGATGGTCATGAACTGCAAGCGGTTGGCCTTCTCGGCCAGCCAGCCCACCGCGCGGGCCGGCGGTTCGACCACCACGACCCAGGCCGGGTCGGTCCAGGTCACCGACAGGCGGGCGGGGCGCGTGTCGCCCGGTGCCGGCATGTCCACATGGTCGCGGGCGCGGAACACCGTGCTGCCGAAGGCGCGCCGGATCGGCTGGCCGAAGCTGGACGCCGTGTATTGCGTGACCGCCGCCGGGTCCGGGCCGTCGAAGCCGCAGCCCCAGGGGATCGACCAGCGCACCCGGTCGCTTGCCTTGCGGTGGATGCCCAGCACCAGCACGACCGACAGCAGCGCGATCACCACCAGCATGATCAGGCCGTTGTAGGAGTTGCCGATGGCCGAGGTCGGGGCCAGCCAGAACCAGGGCTGGTAGGCGCGCCCGTCGAACGGCCCGGCCTCCACCAGCAGGCGCAGCGCCGGCTCGAACAGGCGGATCAACGGGGTCGGAAGCACGCCGAGAACGACGCAGAGCACCGCCGGAACCGCCATCCCCAGCCGCATCGCCCGCCCGACCTCCACCGCCTCCCCGGCGGCGCGCGACCGCGGCCGTCCCAGGAAGGCGATGCCGTAGAGCCGCACGAAGCAGGCGCCGGCGAGCGCGGTGGCGAGCGCCAGGGCGGCACCGACCACGGCGATCTCGATCTTCAGCGACCATGCCGACAAAGCCGGGGCGTTCAGGATGGCCTGGAACAGCAGCCATTCCCCGACGAAGCCGTTGAGCGGCGGCAGGGCCGAGATCGCCGCGGCGCCGATGAGGGCGAGGACGGCGGTGGTCGGCATCCGGTGGATCAGCCCGCCCAGCCGGTTCAGATCGCGTGACCCCGTAGCGGTCAGCATGGCGCCCGCCGCGAAGAACAGCAGGCTTTTGAACAGGGAGTGGTTGACCACGTGCAGCAGCGCCGCCGCCAGGGCGAGCGCGGCAATCACCGGCGTGTGGGCGGCCTTGAAGACCAGCGCCAGTCCCAGCGCGATGACGATGGCGCCGATGTTCTCCACCGTCGAATAGGCGAGCAGCCTCTTCACGTCGTCCTGCATCAGCGCGTAGAGCACGCCCATCACGGCGGTCAGGGCGCCGAAGCCCATGGTCACCCCGCCCCACCACCACTCCGGCTCGCCCAGCAGGTCGAACAGCACGCGGATCATCGCGTAGACGGCGACCTTGGTCATCACGCCGGACATCAGGGCCGACACGTGGCTGGGCGCGGCCGGATGGGCCAGCGGCAACCAGACATGCAGCGGCACCAGCCCGGCCTTCGACCCCGCCCCCAGCAGGATCAGCACCACGACGAGCGCGGCGGCCCCCGCCGCCGGGGCGTGGGCGCGGATGGCGGCGAAGCTGTAGTCGCCATGCGCCGTCGCGAGCACCCCGAAGGCCAGCAGCAGGCAGGCCGTCCCGAAGCTCGCCATGATGATGTAGAGGCGCGCGGCCTTCGGCGTTTCCGGCTCCCGGTGGGTGGACAGAACCAGCAGCCAGGAGGCCAGCGACATGAACTCCCAGGACAGCAGGAAGGTGAAGGCGTCGGCGGCGATCAGCACCATGTTCATGCCCGCCAGGAACAGCGGGTAGAGCGGCAGGACCGGCCCGTCTTGAGTGCCGCCGTGAGAGCCGCCGTGAGAACCGCCGTGGCGGTCGTGATGCGCCCGCTCGTACCCCCAGCCGAACAGGCTGGCGGTGATGCCGCCGATATTCACGACCATCAGGAAGACGGCGGACAGCGCGTCGGCGCGCAGGTGAGCCTGAATCCAGGGCAGCCCGACCGGCAGGACCAGCGCCGCGTCCGGACCGCCCCCGGCCAGCCGGACCGCCGCCCACAGCGCGATCAGCGCGCAGGCGCCCGCCGTTCCGCCATAGACGACCGTGGGTGCTTGCGGCAGCCGCCTTGCCACGGCGCCAGCGACGGCCACAGCGAACAGGAAGGCGATTGCCGAAACGACCAGTCCCAAGGCAGCGAATCCGTTTGGATTAGTCCCACAAACAGTAAGGATGTTTCTCCCAACGAACGCAAGGGGAAAAACTCTGTCGCATTCATCTTGCGGATGCGCGTGTTTTGGGCGCCACGCGCACAGAAAAAAGGCGGCTCACCAAATTGGGAGCCGCCGGAGTCTGTTCGGGAGGAAACGCAACCAAGTTGCAGGGGAAGATATGCGCCCATTAAGGTTAACAGCGCGTAAACAGAGCGGGCTTTTTCTTTAACTATACTTTTTCGCAAGCAGAGAGCTTCGGTTTCGCGCGTCCACTCCGGACCGGTCTCCCCGCCCTCTCCCAGATCGGCACTGGCCGGGTGGGCCCGCTTCGCGCTATAGGAGGCCCCTTCCCTTTCACCAGTCACCGGTCCTCCATGCCGTCCACGTCCATCAGCCAACGCATCGCCGACGAGCTTTCGGTCCGTGAATCCCAGGTCGCCTCGGCCGTCAAGCTGCTCGACGAAGGATCGACCGTTCCCTTCATCGCCCGTTACCGCAAGGAAGCCACGGGCGGGCTCGACGACACGCAGTTGCGCACGCTGGAAGAGCGGCTGTCCTACCTGCGCGAGCTTGAGGACCGGCGCGAAGCCATCCTGTCCTCCGTCCGCGAGCAGGACAAGCTGACGCCGGAGTTGGAACTGCAGATCCGTCAGGCCGACACCAAGACGCGCCTGGAAGACCTCTACCTGCCCTACAAGCCGAAGCGCCGCACCAAGGCGCAGATCGCCCGCGAAGCGGGGCTGGAGCCGCTGGCCGACCGGCTGCTCGCCGATCCGTCCCTTCAGCCGGACGCCGAGGCCGCCGGCTTCGTCAGCGCCGATAAGGGGGTGGCCGACGTCAAGGCGGCGCTGGACGGCGCCCGCCACATCCTGGTCGAGCGCTTCGGCGAGGACGCCGAGCTGGTCGGCAAGCTGCGCGCCGCCATGGCTGACAAGGGCGTGGTGACGTCCAAGGTGATCGAGGAGAAGCGGGCGGAGGGCGCCAAGTTCTCCGATTACTTCGAGTTCGACGAGCCCTGGGCGAAGGTGCCCTCGCACCGCGCGTTGGCGCTGTTCCGCGGCCGGACGCAGGGCGTGCTGGACATCCGCCTGGACCTGCCGGTCGAGGAGGGACAGCCCCACCCGGCGGAGCGGACCATCGCCGCCCACACCGGCATCCGCGACCAGGGCCGCCCGGCCGACAAGTGGCTGTCCGACGTGGTCCGCTGGACCTGGAAGCTGAAGATCGGCCCGCACGTCGAGACCGACCTGATGGGCGACCTGCGGGAGCGCGCCGAGGACGAGGCCATCCGCGTCTTCGCCCGCAACCTGCACGACCTGCTGCTGGCCGCCCCCGCTGGCCCGCGCACGACCATCGGCCTCGACCCCGGCATCCGCACCGGCGTGAAGGTCGCCGTGGTCGACGCCACGGGCAAGCTGGTCGACACCGCCACCGTCTACCCGCACCAGCCGAAGAACGATTGGGACGGCTCCATCGCCACCATCGCCGCCCTGGCGGTGCGCCACGGGGCGGAACTGATCTCGATCGGCAACGGCACGGCGAGCCGCGAGACGGACAAGCTGGTCGCCGACCTGTTCAAGCGCCACCCGGAGCTGAAGCTCACCAAGCTGGTGGTCAGCGAGGCCGGCGCGTCGGTCTATTCCGCTTCCGAAACCGCGGCGGCGGAGTTCCCGAAGCTGGATGTCAGCCTGCGCGGTGCCGTCTCCATTGCGCGCCGCCTTCAGGACCCGCTGGCCGAGCTGGTGAAGATCGAGCCGAAGTCCATCGGCGTCGGCCAGTACCAGCACGACGTGTCCGGCGGCAAGCTCGCCCGCTCGCTGGACGCGGTGGTGGAGGACTGCGTGAACGCGGTGGGCGTGGACCTGAACACGGCGTCCGTCCCGCTGCTCACCCGCGTGTCCGGCCTGAACGAGACGATCGCCCGCAACATCGTGGAGCACCGTGACCGCAACGGCGCCTTCCGCTCGCGCAAGCAGCTGCTCGACGTGGCGCGCCTCGGCCCGAAGACCTTCGAGCAGGCGGCCGGCTTCCTGCGCATCCGCGAGGGTGACAACCCACTGGACACCTCCGCCGTCCACCCCGAAGCCTACCCGCTGGTCGAGCGCATCCTGAAGAAGACCGGCAAGGATCTCGGCAGCGTCATCGGCGACGCCCGTTTCTTGCGGGGGCTGAACGCCGAGGACTTCACGGACGAACGTTTCGGCGTGCCGACCATCGAGGACATCCTGAAGGAGCTTGAGAAGCCGGGCCGCGACCCCCGCCCCGAATTCAAGACCGCCACCTTCCAGGAGGGGGTCGAGGAATTGAAGGACCTTCAGCCCGGCATGGTTCTGGAAGGGGTTGTGACCAACGTCACCGCCTTCGGCGCCTTCGTGGACATCGGCGTGCACCAGGATGGGCTGGTCCACATCTCCCAGCTGTCCACCAGCTTCGTGAAGGACCCACACACGGTTGTGAAGGCCGGCGACATCGTGAAGGTCAAGGTGCTGGAGGTGGACATCCCGCGCAAGCGCATCGGCCTGACCATGCGCCTGACCGACGCCGCCCCGCGGCCGGAGAGAGGCCAAAGCCGGGGAGAGGGCCAGCGTGGCGATGACAAGCGCCGTGACGACCGCCGCGGCCCGCCGCCCGGCAAGGGCGGCTCCGCACCCAAGCCGCCCCCCAAACCCGCCAAGGCCCCGGAGCCCATCAACAACGCCCTCGCCGAAGCTTTTGCGCGGGCGCAGGCCGGAAAGAAGCGGTAAGGCTTGGCAAGGTGGGGAGCGTCCCGACATGCGCCGGTACGCTCCCCATGGACGGTTCGTGCGCCAAAGGCTAGTGTGCACCGACGCCAACCGCATAGGCGCCCATGTTCTCTTCGGCAACCCGAATCGTCGGACTGTACACGGTCCTCGCCACCGCGTGGGTGGTGGGGTCCGACCGCCTTTTGGACGCCGCCGGTCTGGGCGAGGTGGTGCTGATCCAGAACGTCAAGGGCACCGCCTTCGTCCTGTTCACCGCTCTGGTTCTGTGGGGTTTCCTGCGCCAGGAGTTCCAGCGCCGCACCCGGTCGGAGGATGCGCTGCGCTCCACGATGGAGCGGCTGGCCCAGTCGGAGGCCGACCTCCGCTCGGTCATCGAAAAGCTGCCGGATGCCTTCTTCCGTACGAATCTGGACGGCCGGGTCAGCATGGCCTCCCCACAGTTCGCGCGGGAATTCGGCCTGACTCCCGAGACGGTGATCGGCACCCGCATCGCCGACCATTACGTGGAGGAGGATGGGCGCGCCAAGTTCCTCGCGGCGCTGGAGGAGTCGGGCGGCGAGGTCCGCGACCACCGCATGCCGATGCGGCGGCAGGACGGCAGCACCTTCTGGATCTCAGCCAACGCCTACATCCGACGCGACCCCGCCGGGCGTCCCATCGGGGTGGAGGGGATTGCCCGCAACACCACCGCCCAGCACCATCTGGAGGAACGGCTTCGCTACCTCGCTGGGCACGACGCGCTGACCGGGCTGTGCAACCGCATCCGCTTCGAAGACCGGCTGGAGCACGCCATCGCCCGCGCCAAACGCGAGGACAAGAGCTTCGCCCTGCTCTTCCTCGACCTCGACGGGTTCAAAGAGGTCAACGACACCCACGGGCATCAAAAGGGCGACGAGGTGCTGGTGACCACCGCGCAACGCCTGTCCGGCGCGCTGCGCAACAGCGACACAACCGCCCGCATCGGCGGCGACGAATTCGCCGTCCTGCTGGAAGGAGACATCTCCGTCGAGAACGCACGGGCCGTGGCGGAAAAGGTCATCGACTCCATCGACCGGCCCCTGCCCGGCCTGGACCTGTCGGTGTCGGCCAGCGTGGGCATGGTCTTCTATCCGTCGGACGGCGCGGACGCCGGCGTGCTGCTGCGCTGCGCCGATCAGGCGATGTACCGCGCCAAGCGCCTTGGCAAGAACCGGTTGGAACTGGGCACCGCCTGAGCGGGACAGCGTCCGTCAAGACGGCCTTGCCGCGTCCATCACCAACCGAATGCCCAGCGCTCCGATGACCGAGGCCGCCAACCGGTCGATCCACGCCTTGGACCGCAGATAGGCGGCGCGGGGGCGCCCGGCGGAGAAAGCCACGGCGACGATGGCGTACCAACCCGTCTCGACCAGGAACACGCCGGGTGGCAGGGCCAGCAGAATCCAGGATGGCGGCGAGGCCGGCAGAAGGGCAGCGAAGATGCTGGCGTAGACGATGGCGGTCTTCGGGTTGCTGATCTGCGTCGCCAGACCGATCCCGAAGGAGCGCAGGACACCGTCGGAATCAGCGGCCCCGTCCGGAACGCGGACGGGCTCCGCGGCCCCCCGCCAGATCCGCACCGCCATGTGAGCGAGGTAAAGGCCGCCCGCGACCTTCAGCACCAGATAGAGCCACCCGACCTGGATCAGCAAGGCGTGCAGACCGAGGAGGGCCAATGTGGCGAAGGCCACGCCGCCGATGCCCATGCCGAAGGCGGCGGCAAGTCCTGCGCGACGCGACACGGCGATGGACGTGCGGGCCACCAGGACGAAGCTGGGTCCGGGGCTGACGGCGCCGACGGCCAGGGCGCCGAGAATGCTCAACAGGGCAAGAACGGATCCATCCATGTCTGCGGCTCCGCTGATCGGGAAGGCCGCAGTTTACGGATGGCGAGCGGGATCGTCAGCCGACGAAATGGTCGCGGTGTCCCGCCCGCTCACTCCGCGGCCATCAGAAAGCTTGTGCCGTGACGGGCACGCGGAGGCATGTCCGGCAGGCCGATCGTCCGACCGACCTCCTCCGTCGTCGGCTGGCGCCGGTAGGTCTCCACATAGCGGTCGAGGGCGGCGAGGCATTCGGCGATCGAGCCGGAACCGACGGCCCGGCAGTCCTCGAAGGCGTGCGGGTCGGGGCGGAACCAATGGGTGATGTAGCCGTCCTCGGTCCCGTTCAAAGTGAGCGTCAGGGCAAAGCGTCCCTCATGCCCGATCCGGGCGTGGGCCGCGCGCAGCCGGGACTGGACCTCTTCGATGGTCATGGCGCGTGCATCCTTCTTAAACATCAGGCGACCTTTCGATCACGCGGCGTTGCGGAGCAGCCGGTCTTCCAGGCTGCGCGCCCATTCGGCGTCGCGGGCCAGAGATTCGACCAGAAGACGGGCCGGGCCGGCGGCGTCCACCGGGGTGTCGGGGCGGAGCAGCCCCGACAGCCGCATGGCCAGCGATTCCGCCTCCGCCTCGACCCAACGGGCGTACTGCTTCCGGCGTTCCGCCTCGTTCCAATACCACCGCGGAAGCTGGGAGTAGGTGCGCTCCATCTCGCCTTCCCAGGCGCTCATGCGGAAAAGACCGCTGGGAGAGCGTTCGGCGTGGGTGTGCTTGGTGGTGCTTGCGGGTGTCATCGGCAGGGCTTCTCCCTTCCACGCCGCAGGACGGGCGTGGCTCAGGCGGCCTCCAGATCGCCGCCCTCTTCGTCTTGTTTCAGGATTTCCGCCTTCTTCTGGGCGAACAGGCTCGTGATGCGGTGCTGGGCCGTGCGGTCCACCGTGCCGATCTCGCGCAGGCGGGTGCCGGCGCCGGTGCGCCACAACTCCTCCAGGTCGTCCAGGTCCAGGCAGGCGCCGAGCCGCTTGCGGATTTCCTCCTCGAAAGCGGCGATGGCGGCAGGCTGCAGGTCCGGGTTGGACTTGGCGGCGTAGAAGGCCTCCGCCTCCTCCCGGTACTTGCTGTCGTCGAACTGGCCCATATGCACGTCGGCGGCGAGGCCGAGCTGGACCAGACATTTGCCCACCGCGTCGGTCATCGACATCTTGAAGCACTCGTCGTCGGGCGCCTCGATGCCGTTGCGGCGGCGGACCATCTCGGTGCCGCCCCACTGCGGACCGGTCCAGCACTTCTCGCCCGTCTCCGGGTCGAGATACCAGACGCGGGCGCAGATGAAGACCATGCGTTCGGCGATGGTCCAGTCCATCTGCTCATAGCCCCAGCCCTTGCCGACCGGGCCGAACACCTCGGTCATCATCATCAGGCGCCAGGTCGGGTCGATCTGCGTGCCGCGGAAGCCGCCGGAGCGGGTGAAGGGCTTGGTCGCCTTCGGGTCCGTCCGCTTCAGCCGGTTCCACAAATGCATGGGGTCCGGGGCGGCGGTCTGGGAACCCGCGATCTTCGGAGCGGCCGTGCTGACGGTCTTCTCGGTTTCGGCAACGGTGTCGGTCTTGCTCATGCGTCCCATGGTCGTCGGGTTCCCCTTTTGGTCAGAAGCGTTCGTCTCTCCCCTCACCCCAGCCGCCGCTGAGCACAGCGTCCAGGCTCGGGTCAGGGGACGGATCGGCCGTGGCGGGCTGCCACGGTTCGGCGGTATCGAGCGCCCGCCGTGGCGGCGCGCCGTAGCGCAGCGACAGGCGTCCCTCGCGGTCGCGGGCGAGGTACAAACCGCGGCCCGGTTCCTCTCCCGCCACAAAGGCGATGCGCGCGTCGGCGGGCATCAGCGCTTTCAGGGCGGCTTCGGCCTCCCGCAAGGCGAGGGCGGCGGCCCGGCGGTCGACCAGTTCCGCGGCCAAGGCGGCGAAGCGGTTGTGCCGGGCCATATCCACCACCCGGCGGGTCTCGTAGGTCGGCGCTTCCGCGGGCAGCGGGTCGCCGGGCTCCACATCGTTGGCGACGTGCCACCAGAAGGCGGCCAGCGTCTCCATCAGCCGCCCGCAATCCGCGTCCCGCCGTGGCACGCGGACGAGCGCGTGGCCGGTGGGGCGCAGGATGGAGAGCATCGCCCGGTCCAGCCCGGTGACCACCAGCTGGTGCTGGACTTGCCAGTGGTACCGCTGGGCCAACTCCGCGTCCGTCTGGAAGCCGCCGGAGAATTTCGCCTCCACCAGCGTGTCCGGCGCGCCGGTCTCCCCATCATCCTCCCACGTCAAAAGATCCCAGGTCAGGAAGTCCGGGTGGGCGACCATCCAGTCATGCTCCGGATGGACCCAGGTCCGTTCCGCCGGCACGCAGGGAAGGCCGGTGGCCTTCTCAACGAAGCGGGGGTGCAAGTGTTCGGTCGCGATGCCGATCTGCACCGCGGCGACGAGGTCAAGATCGGCCGGCGCCGAGCGCCCCGTTTTCTCGCGCCACAGGCTCAGCCAGTCGCCCGCCATGACGCGGGTGGCGTCGGAAGACCCGATACGCCCTGCCCGCGCGGCGCGCTGCGCGTCCGTAATTGCCATTCCCCTGCCGGCCCCCAGCCGTTTCCGTGCGTTTCTGGCCACCGTCCTGGTGGGCGCCCGATGCGTCTTCGCAGCGCTCGTGGCGTTAACCATACCCCGTAGCGTGAATATGGGCTGCGAACATGCAGGATTCAAGAACAAAAAGAGAACCTGCGGCTTGGCCGTAGGGTCGAATCTTCGAACCTTTTCAAAAAACTAAGTAGAATTCGGCGCCGCCGCGGTCTCGCTGTGACCGAATCGGGCGACTCGGCACAGATGGTTATGGATTCGCGTCGTCAAAGGGGCTGCGGAAAAGAATTTCGCAGCGCCGATAGGCGGATTTTCTTCGAGATTCCCGGCAAATGCTCGCGATCAGGCGCGCAGGCAGCGCGTGACGTGAACGGCGACACCGGCGACATTGGCGCGCTCGATGGGCGTCGGGCGGCAACCGGGATCGGTGCTGACCGGCAGCAGATGAGGCGGGAAGAATCGGTAGCCGCACACCGTTCCGTCGCCCACTGTGACGACCACGTCGCCCGCCTGCGGGGCCAGCACGTCCAGCGGTTCCAGCACCACGCAGTCATCCGGCAGGACGCCGGCGGCATTCAGGCTGGAGGAGGCGATGGTCAGCGCAAAAGCACGACGCGAGGCCGGGCGGTCCACAGCGATGCCCCGCGCCCCGCCCGTCAGGGCCGCAGCGATGAAGGCTTCCCCCGCCCTGCGCCCAAGTTCCAGAAAGGACCGCACCTGCTCGACCGACAGCAGCGGCACCCGAGCAACGGCCGGGTAGGCGGTTTCGTCCAGGAAGCGCGGCTCGGAGCCGGCAACGCGAGCCAATCGGCCCAGGGTCTCGGCGCTGGGAACGCTGCCCCGCGCCGGGTCGCGCAGGAAGCGCGTGATGTTCGTGGGAGTGACCTCGGCCAGCCGCGCCCAAGCCCCGGCGCTCCAGCCCTGGGCTTCCATCACGCCGGTCATCCAACGCAGGATCGCCCGCCGCGTGTCGTCCATTCCGCCGTCCTCCCCGCCCAAAAAGCGTCCTATAAGAGAGAACGTTGAATGAACGCGCAAGGTTTCTTCGCTTATGTCGCAATTTCGCCGAGGATGCGCTGCGATTTCGCAGTATCGCGTCGGACTCTCCTCCTCTCCCGCTGAGCCCCTTCCCCACCCATTGCGACACGCCGTGCGCGCCGCCATCTGGAGGGCGCAAAACCACATTCGGAGGAACCGATGATCGTCACCAGCACCGACACCGTTGAAGGCCGTCCCGTCACCCAGTATCTGGGCATGGTCGCGGGCGAGGCGATTCTTGGCGTGAATATGTTCCGCGATCTGTTCTCCGGTATTCGCGACATCGTCGGCGGTCGGGCCGGCGGTTATCAGAACGCCCTGCGCGACGCCCGCGAGGCCGCCTTCGCCGATTTGCAGGACGCCGCGCGGGCGCTGGGGGCCGACGCCATCGTCGGTGTGGACATCGATTACGAGGTGCTGGGCAAGGAGAACGGCATGCTGATGGTCTCGATCAACGGAACCGCCGTCCGGCTGGGCTGAGTTCCCCCAACCGTTTAGGCCGATTGCCCGCCTGGACGGGCGGTCGCACCCACTTACACTCCCTCCCCGCATCGATAGGGACCTGAGAATCGGGAGGGACGACATGCGTTCTCTGGCGAAACGGCTCGGCGGCCTGGCCCTGGCCGCCGGCCTCTTCTGCGCGGCCCCGGCCCTGGCCTTCGAGGGCCTCGTGGAGAAGAAGGTGTTCGAGATGCCGTCCTACACCACGGTGGGCGGCGGAACGATCAAGAACCTCCGCATCGGCTGGGAAAGCTATGGCAAGCTGAACGACGCCAGGGACAACGTCATCCTCGTCACCCACTTTTTCAGCGGCAACAGCCACGCCGCCGGCAAGTACAAGACGGAGGACCCGGCCCCCGGCTACTGGGATTCGATCATCGGGCCGGGCAAGCCTCTGGACACCGACAAGTTCTTCATCATCAGCTCCGACACGCTGGTGAATCTGTCGCCGAAGGACCCGACCGTCGTCACCACCGGCCCGGCCAGCGTCAATCCGGACACCGGCAAGCCCTACGGGATGAGTTTTCCGATCGTCACCATCCGAGATTTTGTCAATGTTCAAAAGGCATTGCTGGATAGTCTTAATGTAAAATCTCTGCACGCGGTAATGGGCGGATCCATGGGATCGCTCCAGGCGCTGGAATGGGGTGCGTCCTACCCGGAAATGGTCAAGCGAGTCGTCGCGGTGATCGGTGGAGCCGAGGCCGACCCCTTCCTGATCGGCTGGCTGAACCTGTGGGCGGCCCCCATCCGCGTCGATCCGAACTGGCAGGGCGGCGATTACTACAGCAAGGCGGAGCCCAAGGCCGGGCTGATCGAGGCGCTGAAGCTGGTGACCCTGCACGCCCGCCACTGGAAATGGGCCGACGCCACCTTCGGCCGCGGCTGGGCGGAGGAAGGCAAGGACCCCGCCGCCAGCATGAACAACCAGTACGCCATCGAAGCGTGGCTGGACAAGGCGGCGGCGGCCCGCGCCGCGGTCAGCGACGCCAACCACTTCCTGTATCTGGTGAAGGCCAACCAGACCTTCCTGGTGGGCGGCGGCGGCGCGCTGGACGAAGGGCTGGCGAAGATCAAGGCGCCGGTGCTGCTGATCCCATCCGCCGACGACCTCGTCTTCCCGCCGGAGCGCGCCATGCACCCGCTGAAGGCGCGGCTGGAGAAGCAGGGCGTCGCGGTCACCTACAGCGACGCGATCACCACCAGCCTCGGCCATCTCGACGGCATCGCCAACATCGCCAAGGCCGGGGACACGATATCGGCGTTCATGGCGAAGTAACGAACGCGACCGCCCCGCCCGGAGACGTCCGCCCGGCGGGGCCTTCTTTCAGGGTCCGACATAATGCGGCATCAGTTTGGCCTGATCGCCGACATAGACGTCGCAGCGGCTGTCCTGGCCGTCGAAGAAATACACCTGACCGGTCTTGCTCTTGTTCTGCGGGTCGGACAGGTTCGCCCCGCCGGAGAAGGCGACGCCATAACGCTTGTCGGGCGTTCGTGCCCAGTAGAATCCGTCCGTCTCCTGCCCGAAGGCGCCGCGCTGGCACAGCCTTGACAGGGCGGCGTCGTAGCGGGTCAGCCCGTCCAGCCCCTTCGGCAGATTGTAGACCGCCTGGCTGCGCACGTAGCGGGTGCGAGGAGAAATGACCTCTTTGGGAAGAGAGGAGCGACTTAAAGCGCGCATATGGCCGGGATCGGTCCGCTCCACCCGCATCGGGTCCGCAGCCGCCGGAACGGCCATCAGCATCAGCAACAGCGGTACGGCGATGGCGAGTTTCATGGCGAGCGGTGAAAACGGCGATGGCGGCAGACCATAGCACAGATCGCTCGTCAGAGAGCAGGATCGCGCGTCGAAGGGCGGGCCTTATCCAATAAAAGTTATATTTATCAGATCGCTGCCTGTCGTTCCTAATTCATTTTGGCAGCCTCTCGATGCGAAGGCCCAAACTTCGGAAATCAGTTCATGAAATTCACTCAACATCCTGGTAAAAAATGGTTTTTTACAGTCGTTCCCCCTTGCCATCAAGATAGCCGTTGATCGTCGCCAGGAAGTCCCTCGGCTGGATTGGCTTGGGCACATGCGCATCGAAACCGGCGTTGGAAAAGCGCAGCATGTCCGTGGGTGTGGACAGGTTTGTCACCGCGACGACCAACGTCCTCGCCAAGGCCCGGTCGGCGCGGATCATCCGGACCAGCTCGACCCCGGACAGGCCGGGCATCACCACGTCCATGATCACCAGGTCGGGCTTCAGAGCGCGCATCAGGTCGAGCACGCCCCGCGGGTCGTCCGTCTCGCTGACGCGGTGGCCGCCCTCCTCCAGGCAGCGAACCAGAAGCTTGCGCATCAGCGCGTTGTCATCGACGACAAGGATGGTCCGCGTCCTGTCCAACGACTGCGCGTCCATGGAATCCGTTCCGCCCGTCATGGCGACTTGCCGGCGCCGGCGGACGAGGCGTCCGACAGCCACCAGGAGTCGAAGGAAATGGAATAGGGCGGCACGGTGTCGGGGCGCTTCAACCGGTTCCAATAGGCGACGCGGTAGACGCCGGAGTACCAGTGCGGCACCACGTAATGGTTCCACAGCAGCACCCGGTCGAGCGCCGACACCGCGGCCTTCAGATCCTCCTGGCTGTTGGCGCGGACGATCTCGCCGATCAGGTGATCGACCGCCTCACTGCGCATCCCGGCCATGTTCTGGCTTCCCGGACGGTCGGCGAAGGCCGATCCCCAGTAGCCGGTCTGCTCATTCCCCGGCGACAGGGACTGCGGCCAGACATGGACCACCATGTCGAAATCGAAGTCACGCGTGCGGTTCTCGTACTGGGTGGTGTCCACCGTGCGGATGCTGGCGCGGATGCCAAGCCGTTTCAGATTCTCGATGAAGGGCAGCGTCACCCGCTCGAAGGTTGGGCTGTCGAGAAGGATTTCGAAGTCCAGCGGCTTGCCGGTCGCGACGTCGACCCGCACCCCGTTGCGCACATCGGTCCCCGCCTCGTCGAGCAGCCGCTTGGCCTCCAGGAGGTTGCGGCGCAGCCCGTTCTGGCCCTCCGTGCTGGGCGGGTGGTAGGTCTTCTCGAAGACCTCGGCGGGGATTTTTCCGCGCAGCGGCTCCAGGATCGCCAGTTCACGGCCCTGCGGCAGGTCCTTGGATTGGAGCGGCGAGTTCTCGAAGTAGCTCTCCGTCCGCTTGTAGGCGCCGTAGAACAGGGTCTGGTTCGTCCATTCGAAGTCGAAGGCGTAGGCGATGGCCTGGCGCACCTTGGGGTTTGCGAAGACCGGGCGGCGCGTGTTGAACACGAATCCCTGCATACCCGCCGGCACCTCGTTGGCGATCTCCTCCTTCACCACCTTGCCGTCGCGCACCGCGTCGAAGTCGTAGCCGGTGGCCCAAGTCTTGGCGACGTTCTCCTGTCGGAAGTCGTAAAGCCCACCGCGGAAGGCCTGCAGGGCGACGCTGGTGTCCCGGTAATACTCGTAGGCCATGCTGCCGAAATTGTTCCGCCCGACATTCACCGGCAGGTCCTTGCCCCAATAGTCGGCGACCCGCTCATAGGTGATGCCGCGGCCCGGATCGAAGGACGCGATGCGGTAGGGACCGCTGCCCAGCGGCGGGTCCAGCGTGGTCGCCTGGAAGTCCTTGCTCTCCCAATAATGCTTCGGCAGCACCGGCAACTGCCCGACGATCATCGGAAGCTCGCGGTTGTCGCCCGGCTTGAAGGTGAAGCGGACGCGGCGCTCCCCCTCCGCCTCGACCTTGTCCACGGCGCCGTAATAGCTGCGGTAGAAGGGATGACTCTCCGTCAGGATGGTGAAGGAGAACACCACGTCGTCGGCGGTGACGGGCTTTCCATCGTGCCACCGCGCATCGGAGCGCAGGTTGAAGGTGATCGCTGAGCGGTCCTCCGGCATCTCCACGCTTTCGGCGAGAAGGCCGTATTCGGTGAAGGCCTCGTCCGCCGACCCGGTCATCAGCGTGTCGTAAATCAGCGTCGCCCCCGCCGCCGGCACGCCGCGCAGTGTGAAGGGGTTCAGCGTGTCGAAGGAGCCGATGGCCTGGAGCGTCACCTTCCCGCCTTTCGGGGCGCCCGGGTTGACGTAATCGAAATGCCGGAAGTCCGGCCCGTATTTCGGCTCGCCATACAGCGCCATGCCGTGCCGCGGCTGCGCGCCCACCGATCCGGCCACGGCGGCGGCGATCAGCCCGATCAACATTCCAGCGGCCACACGGCGCATGCCCATCCTCCCATCAGTCCCTTCGGAGCGCTGGCCCCGGTTCCGCTCTGATAACATGTGGGAGAGGTGAAGCGGTGCGAAACCCCCTTCCTCAACCCGCGGCGTCGCACCCTGCGATTTGCTCTGGTGTCCCGGCGGGCTTGCGGTCATGGTTTTCGGCAATCCGCGCGGCCAAGCGCGACCAAGCATGGAGGGTTCTTCGACCGTGTCCGCCGAATTCACTGTCTACGGCAATTTCAATTCGCAGCCCGCCACCCGCGTCGTCCTGTTTCTGTCGATGGCCGGGGTGCCGTTCACCTACCGCCATGTCGATCTGCGCGGCGGCCAGCAGAAGTCGGCGGATTATCTCGCCATCAACCGCTTCGGCCGGGTGCCGACCCTGGTCCACGGCGACCTCAGCATTTCCGAATCGGGCGTCATCCTGACCTATCTGGCGGAGAAGACCGGCCAGTTCGGCGGCCGGGACGAGCAGGAGAAGGTCAGGCTGGCGGAGTGGCTGTCCTGGCTGGCCGACGTGCTGCTGCCGGTCCAGCGCGCCCGCGCGGTGCGCAAGTTCCACGGCGACGCCAACGCCCTGCCCTGGATCGACGCCGCGGCGGCCAGCGGGCTGGCCCAGTTCGACCGCCATCTGGCGGGCCCCTTCATCGAGGGCGAGCGGCTCAGCATCGCCGACATCTTCGCCTTCCCGTGGATCGATCTCGTGGAGGAGTCGAACATCGACATCGCCACCTACCCCAACGTCCAGGCATGGCACGCCCGTGTTCTGGCCCAGCCCGGCGCCAAGCGCCAGATGGCGCTGATGCCGCAGCAGGACGTCGGCTGATCCCAAAAGAAAAAGCCCCCACCCGCGATGCGGATGGGGGCCCTTTTTAAGCGGACGCTCTTACTTCTTGGTGCCGGCCGTCGCCGCGAAGCTGTCGTAGGGCAGCTCGGCGACGCGGAACCACAGCTGGGTCTCGTCCAGGAACGGCTTCCAGCTTTCGTAGATCGTCTTGAAGTTCGGGTTGGTGCTCGCCAGCTCGTCGTAATACTCGAAGGCGATCTTGTGGGCCTGCTCCATCAGGTCGCGCGGGTAGGCGCGCAGGATGGTGCCCTTGGCGACCAGACGCTTCAGAGCCTTGGCGTTCTCCGAGTCGTAACGGGCGATCATGTAGGTGTTCGCCTCGGCGCAGGCGGCCGTCAGGATCGACTGATAGCTCTTGGGGAGCTTCTCCCACTCCTGCAGGTTGACGTAGAGCGAGACGTTCGGCCCGCCTTCCCACCAGCCCGGGTAATAGTAGTACTTGGCGACCTGATGGAACCCCAGACGCTCGTCGTCGTAGGGGCCGACGAACTCGGTCGCGTCGATGGTGCCCTTCTCCAGCGCCGGATAGACGTCCGCGCCGGCGATCTGGGTCGGGGTGGCGCCCATCTTCGACATGATCTGGCCGGTGATGCCGGCGATGCGGATCTTCAGGCCCTGGAAGTCCGCCGCGGTCTTGATTTCCTTGCGGTACCAGCCGCCCATCTGGGCGCCGGTGTTGCCCGCCGGGAACTGGATGACGTTGTGGTTCTTCATGAAGGCGCGCATCAGCTCCAGGCCGCCGGCCTGGAACCAGGCGGTGGTCTGACGGGCGTTCGGGCCGAACGGAATGGCCGTGTCGAAGGCGAAGGTCGGGTCCTTGCCGACATAGTAGTAGCCGCAGGTGTGGCCGCATTGGACCGAGCCGTTCTGCACGGCGTCGAGCACCTGGAGGCCGGGCACCAGCTCACCACCCGGGAAGGCCCGGATCTGGAACTTGCCGTCCGTGCTTTCGGCGACGCGGCGGGCGATCAGCTCCGAAGCGCCGAACAGGATGTCGGTGCTCTTCGGGAAGCTCGACGCCAGGCGCCACTGGATTTCCGGCTGCGACTGCGCAATGGCCGGCGCGGCCACGCCGGCCACCGCCAGCCCCGCACCCGCGGCCGCAGCGCCCGCACCCGCCGACTTCAGAAACGCACGTCTTTTCACGATTCTTCTCCCGTGGACTCCGCCTTCCCTTTTCGTTTCAAGCAGCCCGTCGGACCACTTGTTGCGAGGGAATTTTCACAAGTGTAACAAAGCAGCGTTTTCGTTCCGATTCATCGCACAAATGCGCATGACAGGTCTACCCTGGCCCTACGGATTACGCGCGCCCGTCAGCCGCGCCGTCCCAGGAAGGCGGAGAGCGGCGGCAGGATCAGCGTCCGCCCGTCCGCGGTGACCTCGGGAGCCGGCGCTCCCGGCGGGCGCGGCAGGTCGAGTGCTGCCATCGGCGGCTTGCGTTTCAGCGCGTATTCCGCCGGCTGGTCGGAGAGGTTGAAGACGGCCAGCAGGTCTTCGCCCTCCACTGCCCGCTCGAAGGCCAGCACGCTGCCGGCCTCCTCCACCGCCGCCACGCCGCCCTGCGTCAGCGCCGGATGACGACGGCGCAGGCGCAGGGCCTCCCGCCAGATGTCGAGCGGGCTGCCGGGGCGTCGCTCCTGCGCGTCCACCGCCAGGGCGTGGTGGGTTTCTGCCACCGGCAACCAGGTCTCGACCGCGCTGGAGAAACCGGCGCTGGCGGCGCCGGACCGCCAGGGAATCGGCGTGCGACTGCCGTCGCGCCCCTGGAAGTCGGGCCAATAGGCAATGCCGAAGGGGTCGCGCAGGTCTTCCGGCTCCAACACCGCGTTGGGCAGCGCCAGTTCCTCCCCCTGGTAGAGGCAGACGGTGCCGGGCAGCGTGGCGAACAGGGTGGCCAGCAGGGCGTTGAAGCGCTCCGGATCGGCGCCGGGCGGCAGCCAGCGGCTGGCGGCGCGCTCGACGTCGTGGTTGGAGAAGCTCCAGCAGATCGCCTCGGGCTGCGGCGTGCCGGTCAGCGCCCCGGCGAAGTTCTGCGCGGTGAAGGGCTGCTTGGCCAGCGACAGGGTGTAGGCGGCGTGCAGCCCCTGCGGCCCGCAATAGGCGGCGATGCGCCGCGCCGCGCCCGGCTGGCTCGACAGTTCGCCCAGCAGCACCCGGTCGGGATAGCGGTCGACCACCGCGCGCAGCCGGCTCAGCACGGTGTGAATGGCCGGGTGCATCATGTCGTAGAGATGCTGTTGCAGGGCGAACAGCTTGGCCGGCGGCTCCGCCCCGCTCCAAGCCGCCGCGGGGTTGGAGCGGAACTGCGGGTCGTGGGCGAAGAAGTCCACCGCGTCGATGCGGAAGCCGTCCACCCCGCGCTCCAGCCAGAAGGCCGCGGTGTCGTCGAGCGCCTGAAGCACCGCCTCGTCGTGCAGGTTCAGGGCGGGCTGGCTGGACAGAAAGTGGTGCAGGTAGTACTGGCGCCGCCGTGGCTCCCACGTCCAGGCGGGGCCGCCGAACACCGACAGCCAATTGTTGGGCGGCGTGCCGTCGGGTCGCGGGTCGGCCCAGACGTACCAGTCCGCGAATTCGCCGCCACGCGACCGGCGGCTGGCGCCGAACCAGGGGTGCGCATCCGAGGTGTGGCCGCAGACCAGATCCAGGATCACCTTCAGCCCGTGGCCGTGCGCCGCCTCGATGATGCGGTCCACCGTCTCCAGCCGGCCCATGCGCGGGTCGACCGCCCGGTGATCGGTGATGTCGTAGCCGAAGTCCTTCTGCGGCGACGGATAGAAGGGGCTGATCCACACCCCCTGCACGCCGAGCGACGCCACATGGCCGATGCCTTCCAGCACGCCTTCCAGATCGCCCCAGCCGTCGCCGTTCCGGTCGAGGAAGCTGAGGGGATAGATCTGGTACAGCGCGGCACCGCGCAGCCACGACGACGCCTGCGACATGAGGACCCTCCACAAGAGACTCGTGGAAAGGGTCTCCCCATAGCCCTAACGATCGGTTACCGACCCGTTTTGGTCACGGCTCCCGACCGCTCGGCGGTGACGTCAGGCGCAACCAGGGCGCCCAAGCCTGACGCATGGCGTCGCTCCACATCCGCATCGGCGCCGCCCATGGGGCCAGCCACGGGGCCAGCATCGGGTTGGCGTTGGCGAAGGCCGGGTTGAGCAACGGGTTGGCCGAGGCCAGCAGCGCCGGCCCCATCATCCCGCGCAGCGCGTCGAAGGACGGCGTGGCGGTGATCTGCACGGCGATCGTCTCGGCCCCACGCTCCGGGTCGTCCCGGTGCAGGATCTGGATGTCCAGATTTGGCAGTGCGGCGGTCAGCTTGGTCTCGTCCATCGTCCTCATCCCTTCGGTGCCGGCGGGCCTCGAGGCCGGGGCCATGGTCGCCGAACGGCGGGCCCGCCGCAACCATGCAACCAAAAGCCGGCGCGGATGTTTCCCGCTGGCAGCCGATGGGCTGGCAACCGATGGGGACTCCAGCATGGACGGACTGACGGTCACCGATCCCCGCACTGAGGCGGAAGAGGCCGCGGCCTGCGCCGGGCTGAACTATGTCTGCGACGACGAGCCGGGCATCCGGCGACGCCGCGCCGGCAAGGGCTTTTCCTACCAGTGGCCCGATGGCACCCGTGTGACCGAGGAGGACACGCTGGACCGCATCCGCAAGCTGGCGATCCCGCCGGCCTACCGCGGCGTCTGGATTTGCCCGGACCCGGACGGCCACCTCCAGGCCACGGGCCGCGACACCCGCGGGCGCAAGCAGTACCGCTACCATCCCCGCTGGACCGAGATGCGTGAGGGCACGAAGTTCGGGCGCATGCTGGACTTCTGCCGCGCCCTGCCGGCCATCCGCCGTCAGGTGGACAGCGATCTCGCCCGTCGCGGCCTGCCGCGGGAAAAGGTGCTGGCCGCCGTGGTGCGCCTGCTGGAAACCACGCTGATCCGCGTCGGCAACGAAAGCTACGCGCGGGAGAACCGCAGCTACGGACTGACCACGCTGCGCGACGACCACGCCGACATCGACGGGGCGGAAATCCGCTTCTCCTTCAAGGGCAAGTCCGGGAAGGAATGGAACGTCGCGCTGAAGGACCGCCGCCTCGCCCGCGTCGTCCGCGCCTGCCGCGACGTGCCGGGGGAGGAGCTGTTCCAGTACATCGATCGCGACGGGCAGCGCTACGCCGTGAGTTCCGGGGACGTGAACGAGTATCTGCGCGCCGTCACCGGGCAGGACTTCACCGCCAAGGACTTCCGCACCTGGGCCGGCACCGTTCTGGCCGCCATGGCTTTGCGGGAGTTCGAAACCTTCGACAACACCGCCAAGGCCAAGCGCAACGTCACCCACGCCATCGAGCAGGTGGCCGCCCGTCTCGGCAACACCGCCAGCGTCTGCCGCAAGAGCTACGTCCATCCCGAAATTCTGGACGCCTATCTGGAGGGCAACCTTCTGGACTCGCTGACCCGCGAGGTCGAGACCGAGCTGCGCGAGGAGCTTCCCGAGTTGGAAGCCGAGGAGGCCGCCGTCCTGGCCTTCCTGCGCGGCCGGCTGGAGCGCGAACGCCGATCCCGCGCCAACGAGAGCCGGCGGCGGCGCGCGGCGTAAGGCTTATGCTTCCGGCTGATCCTGGGCGGAAAGGCCGTCGCCCCAGTCCAGCCGGCGCGCGGCCTTGAAGGCGCCGCCGTCGCGCTTGCCGAGAATCCGCTCCGTCCGGGCGCCGTCCCGACCACAGAGCTTGAAGCCGATGCGCCCGTTCCCGGCGTTCCAGGGCGGCGCGATGATGCGGGCATCGGGCGGCGCGCCGGGCTGGCGCGACGCGGCGATGTAGACGAACTTCTCGTCCTCCCAAGGCACCTCCGCCCCCTTGGCCATGCGGTGCAGGCGGGAGCGGGCGACCCGGCGGGAGAAATGGCACCAGTCCGGTGCCGCCAGCGGGCAGGCGGCGCTGTGCACGCAGGGCGCCACCAGATGGGCACCGGCGGCGACCAGCCGCTCCCGCGCCCGGACGATCCGCGCCCAGCCGGCGGGCGTGCCGGGCTCGACGATCAGCAGCGTCCCGGCGGTGAGCGACCACAGCCGGTCGACCAGCCGGTCGCGCGCCGGCTCCGCCAATTCGTCCAGAACATAGGCCAGGGTCACCAGATCGCGCAGTTCCAGATCGGGCAGGTCACCCGTGGCGTCGCCGGCCCGCCATTCGATCCGCGCGGGCGTCGCAGTCCCAGACAGTGTCTCGCCAACGGCGCGGATGGCCGGGCTGCCCTCGATCAGCAGGGCGTCGTCCAGGCTGGCCCAGCAGTCGGACGCCGCCCACAGCGCCGTGCCCGGCCCCGCCCCGACATCCAGAGCTGTGACCGGCGCGAAATCAGGAAGCGCCTTAGCCACCGCCTCCATGCTGGAGCGGACGGCGGCGAAGGTCGCCGGCAGGCGGGTGGCGAGATAGGCCCGCGCCGCCAGATCGTCCGACAGGTGGAAACGCCCGTCCCGCACCTCCGCCCGGTAGCGTTGGGAGAGGCGATCCGCCGCGCGCTTCAGGTCGGACAGGGCGATGCCGTCGAGCGCGCGGTCCACCGCGTGGCGGAGCGAGGGGGGGAGTTCCATGAGTCCGGAAGCAGGCAGGCGTGGTTGTCGTTCCGCCTGTTAGCACGCCGCGCAGGCGTTCGGAAACGGACAATGCGCGGATGGGCATCACGCGCATTGCGTCCACAAAGAGAATGTTCTACTAAATATTCTCACATAGGTTGGTCGTGCGCGAAGGGGGCTTTGTGAAAATAAACGCCATGGTGCTCGTGACCTGCGTCACGATGCTTGCCGCTTGCCAGACCACCTACGCACAAAGGCCCATCCGCATGGCCCCCGCGGCCATGCAGTATTTTGCCGACTGGGCCGCCATCCCCCACGCCAAGGCCTTTGCGGTCAGTGAGAATGGCCGCGCCGTCGGAATCGTCTACTGCCCGGAGTTCGGCGGCTGCGCGGGGCCTTCGGAATCCACCGCCATCAGCATCTGCGAGGCCAATTCGAAGGGCGTTCCCTGCCTGATCTACGGCGTCGATGGAAAGCCCGTTCTCGACGATCCCAAGCTGCAAGCGTATCTGGAAACCCACAAGGGCGACCGCTCGAAGATCCGATGACCGGAGCGCCGGAAAGCGCTCCGGTCTGAAGATCCAGCGTCAGGCCCGCACCTGCCGCAGGAAATCGTCCACCGCGCCGTTCAGGGTGCCGGCCAGTTCCGACAGGCGGTCGGCCGCCCCCATCATGGCGTCGGCGGAGCGCCCGGTGTCCACCGCCACGCGGCTGACGTCGCCGATGTTGGACGACACATCGGTGTTCATGCACTCCACGATGCGCACGTTGTGGGTGATCTCCGAAGTGGCTTGGCGCTGCTGCTCGACCGCCGCGGCGATGCCGGACACGCTCTCGCCGATCACGGCGATGGTGGAGCCGATGCGGGCGATGGCCTCCACCACCCCCATGGTCGATTGCTGGATGCCATGGACCAGCGTGGCGATCTCCTCCGTCGAGGAGGCGGTCTGGGAGGCGAGCGCCTTCACCTCGGTCGCGACGACGGCGAAGCCCTTGCCGGCGTCGCCGGCCCGCGCCGCCTCGATGCTGGCGTTGAGCGCCAGGAGGTTGGTCTGCTGGGCGATGGCGGTGATGATGGCGACCACCTCACCGATCTTCTGGGCGGAGTCCGACAGGCCCTTGGTCAGCCCGTCGGCGCGCCGGGATTCGGCGACGGCGTCCTCCGCCACGCTGCGCGACTGGGCGATCTGCTGCCCGATCCCGTTGATGGAGGCGGAGAGCTGCTCGCTGGCCGAGGCCACCGCGCCGACGTTGCGGGTCGCCGTGCCGGCGGCGTCCGCGGCGGCGCGGGTGCGCTGCGCGGTGTCCGACGCCATGCCGGCCACGGCACGGGCGGAGTCGGTGACCTCCGCCGCCGCCACGGACAGCGACCCGGCCACCGCCTGCACGGTGCGCTCCAGCCCGTCCGCCAGTTCCGTCATCAGGTCGCGGCGTTCCTCCTCGGCGCGCCGTTCCTGGTCGCGGCGGGTCTCCTCCGCCCGCTGGCGGGCGTCCAGGGCCTCGCGGAAGGCCTCGACCGCGCCGTGGATGTCGGCGATCTCGCGCAGGGGCGAGGGCCGCAGGGGCACCGCACCCTCGCCGCGGGTCAGCGCCTGGAGCGCCCGGCTGGCGTCGCGCACCGGCCGCATGATGAAGCGGTAGCCCAGCAGCATGTTCAGGCCGCCGATCAGCCCGATCAGCGCGAAGGCCCCCAGCGCGATCAGCGTCAGCCGGTCGAGCACCGCGGTGAGCGCCGCCGCCCCCTCCTGGCTGCGCGCGGTCACCGCGTCGGAAGCGGCGTTCATCCCCTGCACCAGCCCGTCGACCAGCGTCCGGACCTCCTGGTTGTGGGCGTGGGCATCGGTGGTCAGGCGCAGCGTTTCGGTGCGCTGCGCGAAGGCCTCGTCCAGCGCGGCGAAGGACGCGATGTCGTCGGCGACACTCTCGAACTCGTCAGCGGACGGCAGATGCCGGCGCAATTCCATCGCCTTCACCATGTGCTCGCGAAACTGGCGCAGGTCGTTGCCGACGGCCGGCGGGTAGAGCTGGGACGGCAGGCGGGTCAGCAGGAACTTGGCGTCGCGGATCGTCGAGAAGAGCGTGGCGAGAGCCTGCTCATCCGCCGGTTGCGTCGTCGCGCGCATCGCCGCGGACAGGCCGCGGGCGATGTCGCCCGACAGATTTTCCGCCCGGCTGATGTTGAAGCCGAATTTCTTGTCCAGCGCCTCGACCTTGGCGCCGATGGTCGCGGCCTCCCGGCTCGCCGCGACCGCCTTGGCGACGGTCTGCGCGATCTCCGGCGCGGCGTTGGCGGACATCCGCGCGGCGTGGGCGTCCAGGCCGGACAGCGCCTCGGCCCGCGTCGCCTCGTCGCCGCTGGCGATCACCGCCTCGCCCAGCTTGGCGAGCCGTTCGGCCTCCAGCGCGATCCGCTGGTTCTCGGCCACCCGCTGCGCCAGTTCGGCGTTGCCGTCGGCGATGCGCGTCGCCTCCATGGCGGTCATGCCGCCGAACACCGCCAAAGCGGCCACCACGACGCCCGCAATCAGGCAATCCACCACAACAACTTGAAAGGTCGAGCGTTTTGCCCGATCACTTGCACCGGATACCATCTCCACACCTCGCACGCAGCGTTCCCCCGAACCCTTCGTTGTTCCGGATGGGCCGCGCGGGGCGGCTCCTCCGAAGCCTTATTGTTTGAGTACCTATATGCTCGGGGATGTGCGGATGAGGCTATTGTGGAAAACCGAAGACGGCGCCCGACCGTCCGGTGGCGCCGCCTCTGGTTGTTGCCTGTGCTGTGAAACGGGGAGGGACTGAAGCCGTTACAGACCGGCCCCGGCTCCTCCGGCCAGCGCTACGCAGACGCGGTCCCGGCCCTCGAGGCTGCCGCAGCCGCCGCTGCGCTGAGACACGAAGCGGATGACCACCCGTTCCCCCTTGCCGACCGCGTTGGGTGGCAGCATCGCCTCGGCGACCAAGGTTTCCACCGTGCGGGACGGCGTCCGTCCGGAGCGGGCCGCCGTGGCGGCCGGCGCGTCCCGGTCGGTGGCAGCGACGAACTCCACGGGCGGACGGGCCTCGCCGCGGCCGGCGGGTTCCACCACCACCGGCGAGGGCACCAGCGGCGCCGGGCGGGGCTCCAGAGCGGCCACGGCGACCGGCGCCGGGGAGGCCGGGGTCTGCGGCACCGGTGCCACTGGTTCCGGCACCACCGCGGCCACGGCAACCGGTGCCGCCGGCTTGGCGGAGGGTTTGGCGGACGGCATTGGAGCGCTCGCCGGAACGATGGCGACCTCGATCGCGCTGGCCCCCGCCGACTGCGACGGCTCGCGCGGCGCCACGCCGCGCAGCGTCGGCGTCAGGGCGGCGATGTACATCCGCGTTTCCCGCGGCAGCCTTTGCTTGCCGGCGAGGTGCGAGGCGTAGCAGGCCGGACCGCAATTGTACGCCGCGAGGAAGCCCGGCGCGCCGAACAGGTCGTACATCTCCCGCAGATAGGCGGTGCCGGCCAGGATGTTGTCGCGCGGATCGGACGGATCGGACCCCAGCCCGTACTGCGTGCGCATCATGTCGTAGGTGCCGGGCATCACCTGCATCAGCCCGATGGCGCCGGCATGGCTGGTGATGGTGCGCCCGTTCACGACGGAGCGCCCACCGCTCTCGCGCATCATCACGGCTCTGATCCACTTCTCCGGCACGTCGAACCGCTCCGACGCCTCGCGGATGTGTGGGACCCAGCGGCCGAGCGGGTCCTTCGGATCAATCGGGACTTCGGCCACCTCCGGGGCCTTGACGGCAAGCTCCGCCGTTTCCGGAGCGTTCGAGGCGCAACCCGCCAAGCCGAGGGCGAGAATCAGGGCGGCACCGGCGGCGCGGGCCGCGGTGAAGTCGCGATAAGCCACGAGGTGGGGTCCGTGCTGGTTGCACAAAGATCGAAAGCGTTACCCTCTCTTTGCGATGTAATGGTGCCGTCTGTCAAGCAACAAGGCGGGTGTAATGTCCTGATTCCACGGCCTTTCCCTTTTTCATAGCCCATTGGAATGGTTTTCAGGCAAATGCTGTTCATCCGGATTTGCCCTTTTTCTGCCCTGTTTGACAGTGATGCCGTCTTTGCCGTGCAGGCGAGAGACCCATTCCTGTCACGCCCAAAACTTGTGGCCCGATTGCCGCAGCCCCCTCAACCTCTTGACTTTTCAAACACCAATCCATATTGAATGAACGTTCATTTATAGACACGCGCCGATGCCCGACAGCTCTCCCCTTCCCCCGCCCCGCCGGTCCCGGCGCAAGGAGGCCCGCCCCGCCGAGGTGATCGAGGCGGCGCGCGACCTGTTCATCTCGCGCGGATTTGCCGCAACCAAGCTGGAGCACGTCGCACGCAAGGCCGGTGTCAGCGTCGGGCTGCCCTACCTCTATTTCGAAAACAAGGAAGGGCTGTTCAAAGCGGTCGTCCGGCAGTCCATCCTGCCGCAATTCCAGATGAGCGAAGACCTGCTGGACAGCTTCACCGGCAGCAGCGAGGAGTTCCTGCGCGGCCTCGCCCGCGGCTTCTGGGAGATGGAGCAGAGCCCCAACGCCGGCTTGTCGAAGCTGGTCATCGCCGAGGCGCAGAACTTCCCCGATCTCGCCCGCTTCTACATGGAGGAGGTCGTCCTGCGCGGGCGGCGCTTCTTCGCGCGCATCCTGCGCCGCGGCATCGAGCGCGGGGAGTTCCGGCCCGTCGACGTCGAGCAGATGGCCCGCGTCATCGCCGCCCCGCTCAGCATGCTCTCGCTGTGGAACCACTCGCTGCGGCCCTTCGAGCCGGACCCCGCCGCGGCCTCCGCCGAATCCTACCTCGACGCCTATCTCGACCTCGTCCTCAACGGACTGAGGGCCGAACCCAAGGACCGCACCCCATGATCGACGCCGCCCGTTCCGCTGGTCCCGCCGCCAAGCCGCGGCGCCACCTGCTGCTGCCCCTGCTGATCGTCGGGGCGCTGGCCACGGGTGGCGTCGCCTGGAAGACCACGAGCAGCCGCGACGCGGTGTCTCCGGCGGCGGCCAGCCTGCCCCCGGCGGAGCGGGCGGTGGAGCTGTCGCCTATCGAGCTGACCCGGATGGCCCCGCGCCGCCTGACCGAGCTGGTGCGGCTCAGCGGCTCCGTGAAGCCGATGGAACAGTCCATGGTGAAGTCGGAGGTCGCCGCCCGGCTGGTCGAGGTGCCGGTGCGCGAGGGGCAGGCCGTCCGCAAGGGCGAGGTGCTGGCCCGCTTCGACACGGTGGAGCTTCAGGCCAAGCTGGACGAGAAGCTGAGCAACCTGGAAGGCGCCAAGGCGCAGCTCGTCCTGGCGGACAAGACCCGCGCCAAGAATCTGGCGTTGCGCCAGAAGGACATCGTCTCGGAAACCAACATGGATCAGGCGCAGAGCACCTTCCGCTTCCAGCAGGCCACCGTCGCGGCGCTGGAAGCCCAGGTGGACCTCGCCCGCAAGGCGTTGCGCGACGCGGTGGTGGCGAGCCCGATCGACGGAACGGTGGCCGAGCGGGCGGTCAACCCCGGCGAGACGTTGGCGGTCAACGCCAAGATGTTCTCCGTCGTCGATCTCAGCCGCGTCGAGGTCGAGGCGACGGTGCCCGCCGACGACGTGGCTCGGCTGAAGCCCGGCCAGACCGTGCGGCTGCGCGTGGAGGGCTTCGGCGAGCGGGACTTCGTCGGTCAGATCGCCCGCATCAACCCCATGGCCCGCGCCGGCACCCGCGCCATCCCCGTCTACATCGTCCTCGACAACGCCGACGGGGCTCTGCGCGGCGGCATGTTCGCCGCGGGCGACGCGGTGGTGGACGAGGTGGAGGGCGCCTTCGCCCTGCCCCCGGCCGCGGTGCGCCACGACCGGGACGGCGACTTCGTGCTGGTCGTCTCCGGGGACCGGGTGGAGCGCCGCAAGGTCGAGGTGCTGGGCGTCTGGGCGCGCGGCGATCTCGTTCAGGTGCGCGGCCTGGCCGACGGCGATCTGGCGGTCACAGCCCCCCTGCCCGGCCTGACCGCCGGGCGGGCCGTCAAAGTCATGGGATCGTAAGGGAACGGGCCGCGCCATGCCGATCACCCGCATCAGCGTCGACAACCCCGTCTTCGCCACCATGATGATGGTGGCTCTGATGGTGCTGGGCCTGTTCTCCTACAACCGGCTGGGCGTCGACCAGTTTCCCGACGTGGATTTCCCGCTGGTCGTCGTCTCCACCGAATATCCCGGCGCCAGTCCGGAATCGGTCGAGACCGACGTCACCCGCCCCATCGAGGACGCGGTCAACACCATCGCCGGCATCAAGACGCTGACCTCCCGCTCCTACGAGAGCCAGTCGGTGGTGATCGCCGAGTTCGATCTGAAGACCGCCTCCACCCAGGCGCTGCAGGACGTGCGCGAGAAGGTGTCGGCCCTGCGCCCCAAGTTCCGGGACGAGGTGAAGGACCCGCAGATCACCCGCTTCAACCCGGACGACCAGCCCATCCTCTCCCTCGCGGTCAAGTCGGACATCCGGTCCCTGCGCGACCTGACCACCATGACCGACCAGATCGTCCTGAAGCGCCTGCAGAACGTGCGTGGCGTCGGGCGGGCGACCATCGCCGGCGGGGTGAAGCGGCAGGTCCAGGTGCGGCTGCGGCCCGAACGGCTGGAGGCGCTGGGCGTCGGCGTCGATCAGGTCCTCAAGGCGATTCGCGACGAGAACCAGGACATTCCCGCCGGCACCGTCTCCGGCAACGGGGCGGAGCGCGTCGTCCAGGTCGATGGCCGCGTCAACAACCCGCGGGAGCTTCTCGACATCATCGTCACGCGCCGCGGCGGCGAGCCGGTGCGGCTGCGCCAAGTCGCCGAGGTGCTGGACGGTCAGGAGGAGCAAGAGTCCGTCGCCCTGTTCAACGGCCAGCCGGCGCTGGCCGTCGACGTGGTGAAGATCCAGGGCTCCAATACGGTTGAGGTGGCGCGCGGCCTCTACAAGGCGCTGGAGGAGCTGCGTCGCGACGGCTCCCTGCCCTCCGACGTCGCCCTGGAGGTGGTGCGCGACACTTCGCGCGGGATCACCAACTCGCTGAGCAACGTGCAGCGCACGCTGGTCGAGGGCGGCGTGCTGACCATCGCCATCGTCATGGTGTTCCTGGGCTCCTGGCGCAGCACCGTGATCACCGCGCTGACCCTGCCGGTGGCGGTGATGGGCACCTTCGGCGTTTTGGCGGCCTTCGGCTTCACGTTGAACACGATGACGCTGATGGCGCTGTCGCTGGCCATCGGCATCCTGATCGACGACGCCATCGTGGTGCGCGAGAACATCATGCGCCATCTGGGCAAGGGCCAGGGGCACCGGCAGGCGGCGCTGGACGGCACCAAGGAAATCGGTCTGGCCGTCCTGGCGACCACGCTGACCATCGTGGCGGTGTTCCTGCCCGTGGCCTTCATGGGCGGCATCATCGGGCGCTTCTTCCTGCAGTTCGGCATCACCGTGTCGGCGGCGGTGCTGATCTCGCTGTTCGTGTCCTTCACGCTGGACCCCATGCTGTCCAGCCTGTGGTACGACCCGGCGGCCCACGGGCGGCACGGGCGCGGCGTCTTCGGGCGCTTTGCGGCGGGGTTCCAGGGCGCCTTCGACGCGCTGGCGCGGGTCTATGGCCGGACGCTCCGCTGGGCGCTGCGCTGGCGCTGGCTGGTCCTGCTGATGGCCCTGGGAATCTTCGTCGGCAGCTTCCTCCTGGTGCCGCGCATCGGCGTCGAGTTCGTGCCCGCCGCCGACCTCGGGGAATCCATCGTCGATGTGGAGACGCCGGTCGGCTCGTCCCTCGACTACACCGCGGCCAAGCTGCGGCAGGTGGAGGCGGCGATCCGCGAGTTCCCGGAAGTCGCCTACACCTACTCCACGGTGAACACCGGCGCGTCGGTCGGCAAGAACCGGGGCAGCGTCTATGTCAGGCTGAAGCCGATCGACCAGCGCACGCGCACGCCCAACACGCTGGCCCCGCCGCTGCGCGAACGGCTGTCGGCGATCCCCGGCATCCAGATCGGCATCGGCATTCCCGGCGTCGGCGGCGTGCAGAAGCAGATCCAGGTGTCCGTTCAGGGCCGCGACATTGCGGAACTGGACCGCATCGGCAAGCAGGTGACCGCCGCGATGGCCGGCATCCGCGGCTTCGTGGACGTGGACGTCAGCCTCAAGGCGGCCAAGCCGACCCTGTCGGTCCGGCTGGAGCGCGATCTGGCGAGCGACCTCGGCGTCGGCACGGCGCAGGTGGCGGATACGCTGCGCCCCCTCTTCGCCGGCGACAAGGTGTCCACCTGGAAGGCGCCGGACGGCGAGACTTACGACGTGTTGGTGCGTCTGCCGGAAAGCGACCGGGTGGGCCGCGCTGACCTCGACCGCATCTACCTGACCGGCTCCAACGACGCCGAGGGGGCGCCGCGCATGGTGCCGCTGTCGCAGGTCAGCCGGGTCGAGACGACGCTCGGCGCCTCGCAGATCAACCGCCGCGACCTATCGCGCGAGGTGAACGTCCAGGCCAACGTCCAGGGCCGCCCGGCCGGCGACGCCGGCAAGGAACTGCAGGCGGCCATCGCGGAGATCAAGTTGCCGCCCGGCTACCGCATCGTCTTCGGCGGCTCGACCAAGGACATCGCGGAGACGTCGGCCTACGCCACCCAGGCGCTGCTGCTGGCGGTGATCCTGATCTACCTGATCCTGGCCTCCCAGTTCGGCAGCTTCCTCCAGCCCATCGCCATCATGATGTCGCTGCCGTTGTCGCTGGTCGGGGTGTTCCTGGGGCTTCTGGTCGCCGGATCCACGCTGAACATCTTCAGCGCCATCGGCTTCATCATGCTGATGGGTCTGGTGACTAAGAACGCCATCCTGCTGGTCGACTTCGCCAACCAGGCCCGCGCCCGCGGGGTGGAGCTGCGCGACGCGGTGGTGGAGGCCGGCATCATCCGCCTGCGCCCCATCGTCATGACCACCATGGCGATGATCTTCGGCATGATCCCTCTGGCGCTCGGCATCGGCGAGGGCGCGCAGCAGCGGGCACCCATGGCCCACGCGGTGATCGGCGGCCTCATCAGCTCCACCCTGCTCACCCTCCTTGTGGTTCCGGTGATCCTCACCTACCTCGACGCGCTGTCCCGCCGCTTCAAGCGCTGGTTCGCCCACAAGGACCCGGACGCCGTGGCGCACGGCACGGCTGCGGAGTAGTCTTCACCCCAGATGCTCCAGCGTCAGGAACAGCCCGAGCGCCAGCAGGCCGAGGAAGAAGCAGCGCCGGAACACCTCCGCCCGCACCCGCCGGCGGAGGCTCTGGCCGAGCGCCATCCCGGCCAAGGCCGGCAGCAGCGACGCCGCTGATCCCCAGGCCAGCGCGCCGTCGAACAGCCCGTGCTGCGCCAGACCGGCGGCCAGCGCCAGCGTGGACACCGTGAAGGACAGGCCCAGCGCCTGGATCAGCCGGTCGCGCTCCAGCTCCAGCGCCTGAAGGTAGGGCACGGCGGGAATGACGAAGACTCCGGTGGCGGCCGTCACCACCCCGGTCGCCACGCCGATCAACGGCGACAGCCAGGACTCCGCCGTCGGCGGCACCCGCAGCGGCAGCTTCACCAGCCCGGCCAGTGCGTAGAGCGCCAGCGCCCCGCCCAGCGCCGCCGCGGCCTGCCCCGACGAGGCTCCGGCCAGCAGCCCCGCCCCGGCCCAGGTGCCCAGCGTGATCCCCAGCATCATCGGCCAGAATCGCTCGACCGTGGCGCCCAGCCCGGGACCGAAGGCCAGCTGCCAGAGATTCGTCACCAGCGAAGGCACGATGAGGATCACCGCCGCCTCGGTGGGCGGCATGACGAGGCCGAGCAGACCCATGGCGACGGTCGGCAGGCCCAGGCCGATCATGCCCTTGACGAACCCGGCCAGCAGGAAGGTCAAGGCCATGGCGGCGACGATGAGGAGAGGGAGGTCGGTCATTACGGCAGTCTCTCGTCAATTTCCCTCTCCCGCCTCGGGAGAGGGAAGGGGCCCGCGCGAAGCGTGGGAAGGGTGAGGGTGCCGCCGAGGATGAACTCCTTGATCCTTGTACGACCCTCACCCGCCCGCTTCGCGGGCACCCTCTCCCGGGACGGGAGAGGGATCTGATGCCACTTGAGGCCAGGCCGTGGCTTCCGGCAATGTGGATGTCACGCTGACAGCCTTCGCTTCAGACGAAGGCTGGTTCCTCGCCGGAGACCCTGCCCATGCGCTTCGACCTGACCGACCTGCGGCTGTTTCTGAACGTGGCGGAGGCGGAAAGCATCACCCACGGCGCGGAGCGGACGCACCTCGCCCTCGCCTCGGCAAGCGCGCGCATCCGTGGGATGGAGGAGACGCTCGGCGTGCCGCTGCTGGAGCGCGGACGGAGGGGCGTCCGCCCGACCCCGGCGGGTGAGGCGCTGGTCCATCACGCCCGTCTTCTCCTCCAGCAGGTCGAGCGGATGAGGGGCGAGTTGGGCGACTACGCGAAGGGGTTGAAGGGGCATGTGCGGCTGCTGTCCAACACCGCCGCCCTGGCCGAATTCCTTCCCGAGGCCCTGGCGCCCTTCCTGGCCGCCCACCCCAACATCGACATCGACCTTGAGGAAAAGTCGAGCCACGAGATCGTGAGGGCGGTGGCGGAGGGTCTGGCCGATGCCGGGGTGGTGTCCGACCACGCCGACCTGTCGGGGCTGGAGGTCTTTCCCTTCCGCACCGACCGCATGGTGCTGGTCACGCCGCACGGCCATCCGCTGGCGAACCGCCGCAGCGTGTCCTTCCGCGAGGTCCTGGAGGAGGATTTCGTCGGACTGGCGGCGCGCAACGCCCTTCAGCAGCACATCAACGAGCACGCCATCCGCGCCGGTCGCCCGCTGAAACTGCGTGTGCGCGTGCGCGGCTTCGACGGGATCTGCCGGATGGTCGAGCAGGGGGTGGGGCTCGGCATCGTCCCGGAAGCCTCGGCGAAGCGCTGCCGCCGCTTCACGAAGATTCGCGCGGTGCGCCTCACCGATCCTTGGGCGGTGCGGTCCCTGGTCGTCTGCGTCCGCCGGCTGGACGCGCTGCCCAGCCACAGCCGTGAGTTGGTGAAGCGGCTGGCCAGCGCTGTTTAACCCTCTCCCCGGAGGGGAGAGGGGAATCGCTCCGAGGTGTCGGGCGGCGTTCCCTCATTCCGCGCCCGGCACCGGATGCGGCGCCTCGGGGGCAGCGGCGGAGCGGCGCCTCCACAGGCGGGAGACGGCGTTGCCGGCGTCCTCCATGTAGAGGAACAGCACCGGCGTGATGTAGAGCGTCAGGATCTGCGACACGCACAGTCCGCCGACCACGGCGAGGCCGAGCGGCTGGCGAAGCTCCGCGGCGGCGCCGTGGGCGACGGCGATGGGCAGGGTGCCCATGATCGCCGCCATGGTCGTCATCATGATCGGGCGGAAGCGCAGAAGGCACGCCTGCTCGATCGCCTCGCGCGCGGTCATGCCCTGGTTGCGCTGCGCGTCGATGGCGAAGTCGATCATCATGATCGCGTTCTTCTTCACGATGCCGATCAGCATCAGGATGCCAATGATGGCGATGACGCTCAGCTCCTGTCCGAACACCATCAGCGTCGCCAGCGCCCCGATGGCCGCGGACGGCAGGCCGGACAGGATCGTCAGCGGGTGGATGAAGCTTTCATACAGCACGCCCAGCACGATGTAGATCACCAGCACCGCGGCGAGCAGCAGCAGCCCCTGGCTCTTCTGCGCGTCCTCGAACACTTGGGCGGTGCCGGCGAAGCCGGTGGTGATGCCCGGCGGCAGGGCCATCTCCAGCTCCGCCTGCCGGACGGCGTTCACCGCCTCGCCCAGCGAATGGCCGGGGGCCACGTTGAAGGACAGGGTGACGGCGGGAAGCTGCCCCTGGTGGTTGACCGTCATCGGCCCGGCGGTGCGCTGCACGCTGGCGAAGGCGTCCAGCGGCACCAGCTTGCCGGAACCGGACCGCACATAGATCCGCGACAGGGCGTTGTCGTCCTGCTGGTACTTGGGCGCCAGCTCGATCAGCACCTGATAGTCGTTGGTCGGCGTGTAGATGGTGGAGACCTGCCGCTGACCGAAGGCGCTGTAGAGGGTGGAGCGCACTTGGTCGATCCCAATCCCCAGCGTCGCCGCCTTCTCCCGGTCCACATGCACGTAAGCCTGCGGGCTGTTGAGCTGAAGGTCGCTGGTCACGTCCTGGAGGATGGGAATGTCGTGCATCGCCCGCTCCAGCCTTGCGGACCAGGCGTACAACTCCTCCGGGTTCAAGCCTTGGACCGTGTACTGGAATTCGTTCTTGGACGAACGGCCGCCGATGCGCAGGTTCTGCACCGGCTGCATGTAGACCGCCATGCCGGGAATGCCGGACAGTTGGCGGCGGAGTTGCTGGATCACCTCGCCCGCCGGAGGGCGTTCGCTGCGCGGCTTCAGCACGATGAACATGCGGCCCGAATTGACCGAGTTGCCGCCGATGGCGACCGACGAGGTCATGTCCGCCACCGCCGGGTGGGCTCTGACGATCTTCGCCACCTCCTGCTGCCGCTCGGCCATGGCCGGGAAGGAGATGTCGGGCGCGGCTTCCGTCGAAACGGTGATCTGGCCGATGTCCTCCGTCGGGAAGAAGCCCTTGGGGATCGCCTGGAACAGCAGGGCGGAGCCGACCACCGTCGCGATCATGACGAGTCCCATCACGGGCCGGTGCTTCAGCGCCAGCCTCAGGGTCACGGCGTAGCCGCGGTGCAGCGCGCTAAAGCCACCCTCCAGGACGCGGCCGAACCAGCCCTCCTTGGCACCATGCGGCTCATGGGTCAGCATGCGCGCGCACATCATCGGCGTCAGCGTCAGCGCCACGAAGGCGGATGCGCCGATCGCCATGGTCACCACCAGAGCGAATTCATGGAAGACGCGCCCAACCACCCCGCCCATCAGCAGGATCGGGATGAAGACGGCCACCAGCGATACGGTGATGGAGATGATGGTGAAGCCGATCTCCCGCGAACCCTTGAGCGCCGCCTCGAAGGGCTGCATCCCCTCTTCGACATAGCGGACGATGTTCTCCATCATCACGATGGCGTCGTCGACGACGAGGCCGACCGCCAGCGTCAGCGCCATCAGCGAGATGTTGTCGATGGAGAAGCCCATCAGATGCATCCCACCCGCCGTTGCGATCAGCGAGATCGGAACGGTCAGCGCCGGGATCATCGTCGCCGTCAGGCGGCGCAGGAACAGGAAGATGACCAGAACGACGAGCGCGATGGTCAGGCCCAGCGTGAACTGCACGTCCTCCACCGCCTCGCGGATCGAGGTGGAGCGGTCGTTCACCACCTCCACCTTGGCGCTGGGCGGAAGCTGTGCGCGGAAGCTGGGCAGCAGGTTGCGCACCCGGTCCACCACGTCCACCGTGTTGGCGTCGGGCTGGCGCTGCACGGCCATGACGATGGCGCGGGTGCCGTTGTGCCAGCTCGCCGTGCGGGCGTTCTCGACGCTGTCCAGGACGTTCGCCACGTCGCCCAGCCGGACCGGGGCGCCGTTGCGGTAGGCGACGATCAGGTCGCTGAAGGACTCGGCGTCGGGAAGCTGCGGGTTGGCGGCGAGGACGAGCTGCTGCTTGGCGCCGGACAGCGTGCCGACCGGCGTGTTGGCGTTGGCGGCGGCCAGGGACTTCTGAAGCTCGTCGATGCCGATGCCGCGCACGGCCAGCGCGTTGGGATCCACCTGGACGCGCACGGCGTATTTCTGTGCGCCGTAGATCTGCACCTGGGCGACGCCCGGCAGGGTGGCGACCTTGGGCTGGACCGCGGTTTCCGCGAAGTCGTTCAGAGCCGACAGAGTCAGCGTCGGCGACGAGAGCGCCAGCATCAGCACCGGCTGGTCGGCCGGATTCACCTTGCGGTAGCTGGGTGCCGTGGTCATTTCCGCCGGCAGGCGGCGTTGGGTGCGGGCGATGGCCGCCTGCACGTCCTGCGCGGCGGCGTCGATGTCGCGTTCCAGAACGAACTGGATGGTGATGGACGTGTTGCCGAGGCTCGACGTCGAGGTGATCGTGTCGATGCCGGCGATGGTCGAGAACTCACGCTCCAGCGGGCTGGCGACGGAGGCCGCCATGGTTTCCGGGCTGGCGCCGGGCAGCGTGGCGGAGACGTTGATGACCGGGAAATCCACCCGCGGCAGCGCCGCGACGGGCAACTGGCGATAGGCCGCGAGGCCCCCCAGAACCAGCGCCGCCGTCAGCAGGATGGTCATCACCGGACGGCGGATGCACAGCTCCGAGAGGTTCATGATGCGCCTCCGGTGAGCGGAGCCCTGCCGTTGGCGCCCTCCTTGCCGCCGTTCTTGGCGGCGGCGACCTTGGCGCCGGGGAACAGCCGGGATTGGCCGTCCACCACCACGCGCTCACCGGCCTGAAGCCCGTCGGCGATGACGGCGATCCCCTCCTGGCTGCGCGCCACGGTGACGTTGCGGATCTCCACCGTGTCGTCCGGCTTGACCACATAGACGAAACGGCCCTGCTGGCCGGTCTGCACCGCCTCTTCCGGCAGGGTCAGGGCCTGCGGCTCGACCCGCAGGGTCAGGACCACGTCGACGAACTGGCCGGGCCACAGCCGGGTGTCGGCGTTGGCGAACTGGCCCTTCACCAGGATCGTGCCGGTCTGCTGGTCGACTTGGCTGTCCACGAAATTCAGAACGCCTTCGGCGGGCGGGACGCCCGCGCCGGGAATGCCGGCGGAGACCGCCAGCTTGCTCGTCTCCATCGCCGCGCGGATGGTCGGAAGGTGGCGTTCCGGAACGTTGAAGGCGACGGTGATCGGGCGGAGCTGGGTCAGCGTGACCAGCGGCGTGGCGTCCGCCGCACGGACCATCGTCCCCGGCTTGGCGTTGACCGCACCGGTGCGCCCGTCCATGGGGGCGGTGATGCGGGTGAAGCTGAGCGAGACCTTGGCCGCCTCGATGGCCGCCTGCCCGGCCTTCACCGTGGCCTCCAGCGCGTCGGCGGTGGCCACCGCCGCATCAAACTGCTGGCGGGCCACGGTGTTCGAGCGGACGAGCTGCTCGTAGCGCTTCACGTCGCCACGGGCCTTGTCGAGGTTGGCGCGGTCGCGCTCCAGATTGGCCTGCGCCTGCCGGAGCTGCGCCTCCAGCGCGCGGGAGTCGAGGGTGAAGAGCAGGTCGCCCGCCTTCACCTCCTGCCCCTCGGTAAAATGGACCGTCTCGACCACCGAATCGACGCGCGCCTTGATCGCGATGGCGGCCACCGGCTGGACCGAGCCGATGGTGCCCAGCCGCTCCGGCACCGCCCGCTTCTCGACCGTCTGGATGACCACCGGGAGGGCGCGCGGTCCCGCCGGGGCGGCGGCCTTCGCCGTTTGCGCGTCGGCCCCGCCCGCCTGGTGCGTGTACCAATAGCCGCCGCCGATCAGCGCGGCCAGCAGGAGCGCAAACAGCGCTATGCGTTTCGTCACGTCGAACTCCCGGTAGGGCTGCCCGGTCCGGCCGGTGCGCACCATCCTGCCATAAGGCAATGCGGTTCATTATCGCAGGAGAGGCTTTGCAGGTTAATGTCCATCCTACAGCCATTTGGTAACAGACTGTAACAGCGGGTATGGGCTGCGGAGCGATTCGGCGATGCTGGACCTAAAGAACTTGGAAGCCTTCGTGTGGATCGCCCGTTTGGGCGGTTTCCGCGCCGCGGCCGGCCGGCTGAACACCACCCAGCCGGCCATCTCCGCCCGCATCGCCCAGCTGGAAAAGGAGCTGGGCGTCCAGCTGTTCAACCGCGGCACGCGGCGGGTGACGCTGACGCTGAAGGGCATGGAGCTGCTGGACCACGCCGAGCGGATGCTGACGCTCCAGGCCGAACTGGTGCACGCGGTCGCCGAATCGACGACCCTGCGTGGGCTGATCCGGCTCGGCGTGGCGGAAACCATCGTCCACACCTGGCTGAGCCGCCTGATCGAACGGCTGCACAACCGCTTCCCGCTGGTCAGCCTGGAGATCGAGGTCGACACCTCCATCCACCTGCGCAACGGGCTGCTGGCGCATGACCTGGACATCGCCTTCATGCTGGGGCCGGTGGCCGAGCCGGACATGTGCAACCATGAATTGAGCAGCTACCCCATGGCCTGGGTGGCCAGCCCGTCGCTGGACTTGCCCGCCGGGCGGCTCGGGCTGGCCGATCTGGCGCGCTACCCGGTCATCACTTTTTCCCGCCAGACCAAGCCGTCCGTGGCCATCCAGCAGATGTTCAAGCGGCCCGGTCTGCCGCCGCTGCGCTTCTACGGCAACAGCTCGCTCGCCAGCATCGTGCGGATGACCCTGGATGGCATCGGCATCAGCGCCATCCCGCCCGCGGTGATCGAGCGCGAACTGGCCGAGGGCTTGCTGCGGCTGATCCCGGCGGAGGACCCGCTGCCCGACCTCGACTTCACCATCTGCCACCCGGTGGACAGCGACAACCCGCTGGTGCCCATCGTGGCGGATATGGCGCTGGAGATTGTGCGGGCGCAGCGGCACGGGGCGCCGATTGATAAACGCCGTTTATCGCAAACGATCCAAAATGAAAATTTGACGGATCGGACGGATGCGTGAACCCTTAGGACACAACAGTTTGGTCACCGAGGTTTTGCCCGCCATGCAGTCCGTGACCCCAAGCACCCCGTTTCCGCCCGATACCGCCTCCGCCGCCCTGCTGGCGCGTCTGGCGATCCGCCGGGGCGAGCATCGCGGGCCGACCGCCGGACTGGCGCCGGGCCATGTGCAGGCGAACCTCGCCATCGTCCCCGCCGCGGTGGCTGCCGCCTTCGAGCGGTTCTGCCGCTCCAACCCCGTGCCCTGCCCGCTGCTCGCCGTGTCCGCGCCGGGCGATCACCGCTTCGCGGAGCTTGGCGCGGACCTCGACCTGCGCACCGACTTCCCGCGCTACCGCGTCTACCGCGACGGCCTGCTGGCGGAGGAGCCGGAGGACCTGCTGTCCGTCTGGCGCGACGATCTGGTCGCCTTCGCCATCGGCTGCTCCTTCTCCTTCGAGGAGGCGCTGCTCGCCGCCGGCCTGCCGGTCCGCCACATCGAGCGCGGCTGCAACGTGCCGATGTACGTGACCGACCGGGACTGCGTGGCCGTCCCGCCCTTCGCCGGGCGCATGGTGGTGTCGATGCGCCCGATGACGCCCGCGCAGGCCGAACGCGCCGCCGCGGTGACCGGGCGTTACGCCGCCGTCCACGGCGCGCCGGTCCACATCGGCGACCCGGCCGCGCTCGGCATCCGCGACCTGTCGCAGCCGGAGTTCGGCGACGCCGTTCCGCTCGCCCCCGGCGAGGTCCCCGTCTTCTGGGCCTGCGGGGTCACCCCTCAGGTGGCGCTCGCCGCCGCCCGCCTGCCCTTCGCCATCGCCCACAGCCCCGGACACATGCTGGTCACCGACCGGTTGAACGCGGAGCTGGAGGGCGTGTCCCCTTCGGTCGCGCAACTCTTCAGATAAGAACAGGGAGCTTCATCACATGACCGCGATCACCCTGCGTACCCGCCTCGCCGCCGCCGCCTTCGGCATCGGCCTCTGCGCCACCCCGGTCGCGGCCTTTGCCGAGACCTGGGACATGCCGACCCCCTACCCCGACACGAACCTGCACACCATCACGGTGCGCCAGTTCGCCGAGGACGTGAAGGCGGCGACCAACGGCAAGATCCAGATCACCGTTCATTCCAACGGCTCGCTGGTCAAGCATCCGGAGATCAAGCGCGCCGTCCAGTCGGGCCAGGCCCAGCTCGGCGAGGTGCTGATCAGCTCCTGGGCGAACGAGGATCCGCTCTACGGCCTCGATTCCGTGCCCTTCCTGGCGACCGACTTCGCTGCCTCCAAGAAGCTCTACGAGGCGTCGAAGCCCTACTTGGAGAAGAAGCTGGAGCGTCAGCGCCTGAAGCTCCTCTACTCGATCCCGTGGCCGCCGCAGGGCCTCTACGTGAAGCAGGAGATCGCCTCTGTCGCCGACCTGAAGGGGCAGAAGTTCCGCGCCTACAACCCGGCCACCACCCGCATCGCCGAACTGGCCGGCGCCGTGCCGACCAAGATCGAGGCCGCCGAGGTGTCGCAGGCTTTCGGCACCGGCATCGTCACCGCCATGATGACGTCCGCCGCCACCGGCGTGGACACCAAGGCGTGGGATTTCGTGAACGTCTATTACGACGTGCAGGCTTGGCTGCCGCGCAACATGGTGTTCGTCAGCACTGAGGTCTGGAAGGGCCTGGACGACGCCACGAAGAAGGCCGTCGAGCAGGCCGCCGCCAAGGCCGAGGCCACCGGCTGGACCGAGTGGGAGAAGAAGACGGTGGAGCTGAACAAGACGCTGTCCGGCAACGGCATGAAGGTGCTGACCCCGACCCCGGCGATCAAGGACGGCTTCGCCGCCATCGGCAAGACGATGACCGAGGAATGGACCAAGGCCGCCGGCGCCGACGGCGAGGCGATTGTTTCGGCCTTCCGGAAGTAAGCGGCGGCGACGCTGGCCCGCACCCGGGCCCTCCCCTGCGTTAGCGGGGGAGGGCCCGGGTGCGGGTAATACGCCCACCACCAAAAAAATCCCCCGCCCGTTCTACCCGGAGGTGGTCGCGCCATGCGCACCGCATTGACCTTCCTTTACCGCGCCGCCGAGATTCTGGGCGCGGTGTTCCTGGTGCTGATCGCCGTGCTGATCGTGTCCCAGGTCTTCGCCCGGCTGGCCAACAGCATGGTGCCGGGAGCCGACGAACTGGCCGGCTACTGCATGGCCGCCTCCTTCTTCCTCATGCTCGGTCCGGCGCTGCGCCGCGGCGCGCATATCCGCGTCGGCGTGCTGGTCGACCGCCTGCGCGGCGGCCCCCGGCGTGTCGTGGAGCTGATCTGCCTTGGCTTCGGCACGGCGCTGAGCGGCTATTTCGCGTGGTACTGGCTGCGCATGACTTACGATTCCTACGATTTCGGCGATCTGGGACAGGGCGTGCTGCCCATCCCGCTGTGGATTCCGCAGGCCGCCATGGGTGTCGGGCTGGTGATCCTCGTGGTCGCTTTCCTGGACGACCTGCTGGCGGTGATCCAGGGACGCGAGGCGTCCTATCAAAGCGCCGGCATGCAGAGCGAGGGCTGACCGATGGACCAGACGACCGCATCCATCGTCGTCGTGGTGACGATGCTTCTGATGCTGGGGACCGGCATTTGGGTGGCCCTGGCGCTCGCCGGCGTCGGCTTCGTCGCCATGGCGCTGTTCACCACCCGCCCCGTCGGCATGGTCATGGCGACCAACATCTGGGGCGCCAGCACGAGCTGGACCCTGACCGCCCTGCCCTTGTTCATCTGGATGGGCGAGATCCTGTTCCGCACCCGCATCTCGTCCGACATGTTCAAGGGGCTCGCGCCATGGACGGGCTGGCTGCCGGGGCGGCTGATGCACGTCAACATCGTCGGCTGCTCGATCTTCGCCGCCGTCTCCGGTTCCTCCGCGGCGACCGCCGCGACCATCGGGCGGATGACCATCCCGGAACTGACCCGGCGCGGCTACGACCCGATGATGATCGTCGGCTCGCTGGCCGGGGCCGGCACGCTGGGCCTGCTGATCCCGCCGTCGATCATCATGATCGTCTACGGCGTGGCCGCGGATGTGTCCATCGCCCGGCTGTTCATCGCGGGCGTCATCCCGGGCATCGTGCTGACCGGTTTGTTCATGGCCTATGTGGGCGGCTGGTCGCTGCTGAATCCCGACCGGGTGCCGGCGCGGGAAGCACGGCAGAGCTTCGCCGAGAAGATCCGCGACACCGGGTCGCTGATCCCGGTCATGCTCCTGATCGCCGCGGTGCTCGGCTCCATCTACGCGGGCGTCGCCACGCCGACGGAGGCCGCGGGGATCGGCGTGCTGGGATCGCTGGTGCTGGCCATGGTCACCGGCACGATGAGCTGGGCGACCTTCCGCGACAGCGTCCTGGGTGCGGCGCACACCTCCTGCATGATCGGCTTCATCCTGGCGGGAGCGGCCTTCCTGACCGTCGCCATGGGCTACACCGGCATCCCGCGCCTGCTGGCGGAATGGATCACCTCCATGCAGCTGTCCAACGCGGCGCTGCTGATCGTGCTGACGCTGTTCTTCATCGTCATGGGCTGCTTCCTCGACGGCATCTCGATGGTCGTGCTGACCACTTCGGTCATCCTGCCGATGGTGCAGAACGCCGGTATCGACCTGCTGTGGTTCGGCATCTACATCATCATCGTGGTGGAGATGGCGCAGATCACGCCGCCGGTGGGCTTCAACCTGTTCGTCCTGCAATCGATGACGGGCAAGAACATCTTCACCATCGCCAAGGCCAGCCTGCCCTTCTTCGTGCTGATGATCGTCATGGTGGCCCTGCTCTGGATCTTCCCGGGCATGGTGACGTGGCTCCCTTCGCTGATGATCGGGTGAGGAGCGGCATCATGGACGTCCGTTTCACCACGGCGGGCGACACGGCCTTCAACGTGGAGTTCGGAGAGGGCATCGACCGCCCTACCAACGCCCGCGTCATGGCTCTGCACGCCCGGCTGAAGCTGGCCGCCCTGCCGGGACTGGTGGAGACGGTGCCGACCTTCCGCTCGCTCCAGGTCGTCTACGACCCGGCGGTGACCAGCCGCCGGGAGGTCCAGGCGGCCGTCGAGGCGGAACTGGCCCATGCTGCGGACGCGCGGGCCGAAGGCACCCTGTGGCGCCTGCCGGTCTGCTACGACGCGGATCTGGGGCCGGACCTCGCGGAGCTGTCCGCCGCGCTCGGTCTGTCGGCGGATCGGCTGATCGCCCTCCACGGGTCGACGGAGTATTTCGTCTACATGCTGGGCTTCATGCCGGGCTTCGCCTACATGGGCGACCTGCCGGCGGAGCTGGAAAAGCCGCGGCGCAGCGAGCCGAGGGTCCGCGTGCCGGCGGGCTCGGTCGCCACCGCCGGGCGGCTGACCACCGTCTATCCGTGGGAGAGCCCCGGCGGCTGGCACCTGATCGGGCGCTGTCCGGTGCCGCTCTACGACGGCGCCCGCCCCTCCCCGGTCCTGCTCGCCGCGGGCGACCGGGTGCGGTTCGAGGCGGTGGACCGCGCCCGCTTCGACGCCCTGTCCGCCGCCGCCGCCGCCGGACGCTTCGATTCCGACACGCTGAGGGCCACGCCATGAGCACGCCCTGCCTCACGCCCTGCCTCACGGTCGTCCGGCCGGGGCTGTTCGCCACCATCCAGGACCTGGGCCGCTTCGGCCATCAGGAACTCGGCATGCCGGTGGCCGGCGCGCTCGACCCCATCGGCCTGCGCCTCGCCAACGCACTGGTCGGCAACCCGGCGGGCACGGCGGGGGTGGAAATCGCCCTGCTCGGTCCAGCGCTGAAGGTGGAGGCCGACAGCGTGCGCGTCGCTGTCGTCGGCTCCATGGCGCTGAGCCTGGAGCGCGAGGGTCAATCGGCCCAGCCGCTGGAATCCCACCGCAGCCACACGCTGGCGCGCGGCGACATTCTGAAGCTGGGCGCCGTCACCGGGGCGGCGGTTGCCTACCTGACGGTGGCCGGCGGCTTCGCCCTGGAGCCGTTCCTGGGCAGCCTGTCCACCTACGTGCGCGCCGGTATCGGACCGCTCGGCGGCAAGCCGCTGGGCGACGGAACGCGCCTGCCGCTCCATCGTAACGACGCCCCGCCCGGCGCCGACGTCGAGTTGCCGGAGCCTCCGGACTATGGCGGCGGGCCGGTGCGGGTGGTGCTCGGCCCGCAGGAGGACCGCTTCACGGCCGAGGCGGTGGAGACCTTCCTGTCGGCCACTTACCGCGTCGGCAAGGACGCCGACCGCATGGGCCTGCGGCTCGACGGTCCGACGCTGGCCCACACCGGCTCCGCCGACATCCCGTCGGACGGGCTGGTCACCGGCTCGATCCAGGTGCCGGGCAACGGCCAGCCGATCCTTCTGCTGAACGATCACCAGACGGCGGGCGGCTACGCGAAGATCGCCACGGTGATCTCCGCCGACCTGCCCCGCGTCGGCCGGCTGAGCCCCGGCGGCGCCCTGAGCTTCCGGGCCGTCACGGTGGAGGAGGCGGAGGCCGTCCGGCGGCGCCAGGAACAGACCATCGCGGCCTGGGTCCGCGCCATCCGTCCGGTGCGCCCGGCGGGCGGCGTCGATCTGGAGGCGCTCTACGCGGAAAACCTCGTGTCCGGGGTCGTCGACATCGTCAACGGCAACGGCGACATCCTGAACCGAGAACAAATGTGCGGGAGGGCACCATGACCATCACCGTGAACCTGAACGCCGATCTGGGCGAGGGCTTCGGCGCCTACGACATCGGCGACGACGACTCCATGCTGGGCATCGTCGCCTCCGCCAACATCGCCTGCGGCTTCCACGCCGGTGACCCGCTGGTGATGACCCGGACCGTCCGCAACGCGGTGGCGAAGGGCGTCAGCCTGGGCGCCCACCCCTCCTACCCCGACCTTCAGGGCTTCGGGCGCCGCCCTCTGCGGATGTCGGCGGCGGAGGTGGAGGCGATGGTCGCCTATCAGATCGGCGCGCTGATGGGCATCGCCGCCACCGCCGGCGGGACCGTCACCCACGTGAAGGCGCACGGCGCGCTGAACAACATGGCGGCGGTGGACGAGGGGTTGGCCCTGGCGATCGGGCGGGCGATCAAGGGCGTCGATCCCTCGCTGATCTACCTCGCCACCGCCGGCTCGGAGATGGCGCGGGCCGGGCGCACGCTGGGCCTGCCCACGGCGGAGGAGGTCTTCGCCGACCGCGCCTACGACGACAACGGCAACCTCGTGCCGCGCGGCCAGCCCGGCGCAATGGTCCACGACCCGGACGTAGCGGCCGCCAACGTCCTGCGCATGCTGGAGGAAGGCGTGATCCTGTCGGTCACCGGCAAGCGCATTCCCTGCACCGTCCATTCCGTCTGCGTCCACGGCGATGAGCCGAGCGCGGTGGCCATGGCAGGCAACCTGCGCCGGACGCTGGAGGCCAAGGGGGTCCGCATCGTCCCCCTGCCGGAGATGCGGGATCGCTTCTAAGAAGGGTTGATCATACGGGCCGCAGCTTCGCCGCTCGGGCGAGGCTGGTGAGCGTGTCGAGGATCACCTGCGGGCTGACCGGCTTGCGCAACACCACCAGCGGCTGCCAACGCTCGGACGTCAGGTCGTCCTCCCCCGCTTCCATCGACAGGAAGCCGGTCATCACCAGGATCGGCAGCCCGGCGGCCCTGATCCGCAGTTCGCGGATCAGGGCGCGGCCGTCCATCCGCGGCATGCGCAGATCGGTGATGACGAGGTCGGCGGGGTCGGCGCTGTAACGCTCCAGCCCCTCCTGCCCGTCCTGGGCCAGGGTCACCCGGAATCCCTTGCGGGACAGGAAATCCTCCAACGCCATGGCGGCCAGGGCTTCGTCCTCGGCCACCAGAACGTGCAACGGAGCGGGGACAGGGTCAGGCATGAGCGCGCTCCACGTTCTGAGCGGAGGGATGGAACACCGGCACGGTTATGGTGAAACGGACGCCACGGCTGCCGTTTCCGTGATCGACATTCTCCGCATCAATCCGCCCACCCATGGAATCGACGATGCCATAACCGATGGACAGGCCAAGCCCGGACCCCTTCCCGACCTCCTTGGTCGTGAAGAAGGGGTCGAAGATGCTCGGCAGGATGTCCGGATCGATGCCGCCGCCATCGTCAGTGATGGTGATGACGGCCCTCCCAGCGGTCAGGTCGCAGCGCATCCCAACGGCGATCCGCCCTGCGGCGGGCGACCCGTTGGGGTCGGCGCGCCATTCCAGAATGGCGTCGCGCGCGTTGGACAGCAGGTTGACCAGCACCTGCTCCAACTGCAGGGGGCGCCCGCGCGTGACGCAGTCGATGGCCGGAATGTCGCTCACGACCTCGATGTTTTCCAGGGCGAACTGATTGGACACCAGTTCGACGGCGGACCGGACGCTGGCCGCAGGGTCGAAGCGCTGGGTGGCGCCATCGCGGCGGCTGAAGGTGCGCATGTGGTCGATGATGCGGCCCATGCGCTCCGCCTGTTCCGACATGATCGTCAGCACCTTGTCGAGGCGCGCGGTGTCGGTGTCGCCGTCGCGCAGGCGCGACAGGGCGTTCTCTGCCCAGATCCGGATGATGTTCAGGGGCTGGCTCATCTCATGGGCCATGCCGGCGGCGAGCGTGCCGAGGGTCGCCAGCTTGGAGGTCTGGACCAACTCCTCCTGAAGCCTCTTGCGGTCGGTGATGTCGCGGGAACTGCCCAGGATCTGGACCACCTGCCCGTCCTCGCCGCGAACCGGCACCAGAACGGTGTGCCAGGTGCGCCGCCCGATTGGGAGATCCAGCGTCTCCTCGTAATCGATCGGGCCACCCGCGGCGACGCAGGCGCTGTAGCGTTCGATCACCAACTCGGCGGTGTCCGGCGGCACGGCCTCACGGACCAGCCGACCGCGGATGGTGTCCGGGTCGATGCCGGTCGCCCGCGCGTGGGCGGGGTTCAGCGTGTCGAAGGCGAAGGCTCCATCCGGCAGCACCGTGACGACGAAAAGGCCCTCCGCCAGATTGTTGAAGAAGCTGGCGTAGCGCAGTTCCGCCTGACGCCGGATCTCGACCTCGCGCCGGAGGGCTCCGTTGGCATCGGCGAGTTGCGTGGCGCTGGGCAGAGCGAGCGCTTTGGGCATCTGCACCCACAAGGCGACGGCGGTCAGCACGGACACCAGCGCGGTCAGCGCCTTGACGATGCCTTCCACGGCATAGTCTGGGTACCACAAGGTCCACAGGCTGAAGAAATGCGTCGTGCCGCAGGCCAGGATGAAGGCAGCGAACAGCCAGATGACCCAAGTGAAAGCGACGTCGCGGCGTTTCAGCACGAAGTAGAGCAGCGCCACCGGAATCGAGTAATAGGAGAGGCCAGTCAGCACATCGGACACGATGTGCAGGGTCAGGATTTCCGGACGCCAGAACAGGCACACGCCGTGAGGCAAGTACGCGCTGGTGTCGAAGAAGGCTTCCACGCCACCGAACATGCCGCCCCTCATTTTTCGGTCACCGTCCGCGGTCCAGCCGGGTCCGGAGATGCCGCCGTTTCTCTAATCTCGCCACAAATCCTTGGAGCACAAAGCCTTGCGGCACCATGCCGCGGAGGCTGCATCAGCAAACGCTACTCGAATCGGAGAGATGGAGCAACACGCGGAACGCGATGCCAGTCAATGGTCAGCGCGCTCCGCATGGTTCTGGATGAACGTTACGCCGCGGTGTGCACCTTGCGGTTTTGCTCGCGGGTCTTCAGGAAGCGCAGGGCTGGAAAATCCTCCTGCGTGCGGTTCAGGTGCCAGGCATTGCGGGCCAGGAATACCAGCGCCCCGTCATGATCCTCCGCCGCCGCCGAGCGGTTGAGGTCGAGGAACTTCTTGAGCTGGTCTTCGTCGTCCGTCTCGATCCAGCGGGCGGCGTCCACCCCCGCCCCCTCGAAGCGGGCGGCGAGGCCGTACTCCGCCTCGATGCGGGCGGCCAGCACCTCGAACTGGAGCTGGCCGACCACGCCGACCACCCAATCCGCTCCGGTCAGCGGCTTGAACACCTGCGAAGCCCCCTCCTCCGCGAAATGCTCCAGCGCCTTGCGCAGGTGCTTGACCCGCATCGGGTCTTCCAGCCGGACGCGCTGGAGCAGTTCCGGCGCGAAGCTCGGCACGCCGGTGAAGCGCAGATCCTCGCCCTCGGTCAGCGTGTCGCCGATGCGCAAGCTGCCGTGGTTGGGGATGCCCATGATATCGCCGGGCCATGCCTCTTCCGCCAGCTCGCGGTCGCGGGCCAGGAACAGCACGGCGTTGTTCACCGCCATCAGCTTGCCCGAACGGACATGCTTCAGCTTGGCCCCGCGCTTGAACTTGCCGGAGCAGATGCGCACGAAGGCGATGCGGTCGCGATGGTTCGGGTCCATGTTGGCCTGGACCTTGAACACGAAGCCGCTGAACTTGCCCTCGTCCGGCTGCACCGAGCGCTGCTCCGCCGGCTGGGGGCGCGGCGGCGGGGCGTTATCGGCCAAGCCCTGGAGAAGTTCGCGCACGCCGAAGTTGTTGATGGCCGAGCCGAAATAGATCGGCGTGAGGTGGCCGGCGCGGTAGGCTTCCAGGTCGAAGGGCGGCATCAGCCCGCGGGCCATCTCCACATCCTCGCGCAGCTTCGCCACGGCGTGGGCCGGCAGCAGCTCATCGAGGCGCGGGTCGTCGAGGCCGTTGCACTCGATGCCGTCGTCGATCTCGTCGCCCTTGGTGCGGTCCATCAGGATCAGGCGGTCGCGGATCAGGTCGTAGCAGCCCAGAAAGTCGCGGCCCATGCCGATGGGCCAGCTCGCCGGGGTGACCTCCAGCGCCAGCGAGCTTTCGATCTCGGAGATGAGGTCGAAGGGGTCGCGGGCCTCGCGGTCCATCTTGTTGCAGAAGGTCACGATGGGCACGTCGCGCAGGCGGCAGACCTCGAACAGCTTCAGGGTCTGGCTTTCGATGCCCTTCGCGCCGTCGATCACCATGACGGCGCTGTCCACCGCGGTCAGCGTCCGGTAGGTGTCCTCCGAGAAGTCCTCGTGGCCCGGCGTGTCCAGCAGGTTGAAGGTGCGCCCCTCGTAATCGAAGGTCATGACGGAGGCGGTCACGGAGATGCCGCGCTCGCGCTCCACCTTCATCCAGTCCGACTTGGCGCGGCGCTGCTCGCCGCGGGCCTTGACGGCGCCGGCCATCTGGATGGCGCCGCCGAACAGCAGCAGCTTTTCGGTGAGGGTGGTCTTGCCGGCGTCGGGGTGCGCGATGATCGCGAAGGTTCGACGCCGGGAAACAGCGTCCAGAAGCTCGGACATGCGCGTTCCCGTAACTCAGCGGTGCAGACAACGGCGAAGAGGGCCGGGAGGCGGAACGCCCCACGGCCCTCTTCGTACGGACGTATAGATAGCAGCGAAGACCGGCCCATTCCAGCCTTCATCCCTCCCACCGAGAGGAAGGAAGGATGAAGGATTCCGGTGTGCCTTACAGGCTCAGCTCGGCGATCTGCACGGCGTTGAGCGCAGCGCCCTTCAGCAACTGGTCGCCGCAGACGAACAGGTCGAGGCCGTGGTCGCCGAAGATCAGGCTGGTGCGGATGCGGCCCACCTCGACGTCGAACTGGCCGGTGGCGTTGATCGGCATCGGGTAGACGCCGTCCGCCGGCACGTCCTTCACCACCACGCCCGGGGCGTCGGCCAGCACGGCGCGGGCGGCGTCCGGGGTGACCGGCGACAGCGTCTCGACCGTGATCGCCTCGGAATGGGCGCGGTAGGTCGGAATGCGCACCGCGGTGCAGCTCACCGGCAGGTCCGGGATCTCCAGGATCTTCCGGGTCTCCCAGGTCACCTTCATCTCCTCCTTCGTGTAGCCGTTCTCCTGGAAGGCGTCGATCTGGGGGATCAGGTTGAAGGGGATCGGGTGGCGGAACACGCTGTTGACGACCGGCTTGCCGTCGAGCTGGTTGCGGGTCTGTTCCTCAAGCTCGGCCATGCCCTCCGCACCGGCGCCGCTGGTCGCCTGATAGGTGGAGACGATCACGCGCTTCAGGCCGAAGGCCTTGTGCAGCGGGCCGAGCGCCACGACGGCGATGGCGGTGGTGCAGTTGGGATTCGCGATCAGCTTGGCGTCGCCCATGGCGTGGGCGTTGATCTCCGGCACGATCAGCGGGACGTTGTCGTCGTAGCGGAAGGCCGAGGAGTTGTCGATCACCAGCGCCCCGCCCGCGGCGATGGCCGGCGCGTGCTCCTTGGCGAAATCACCGGACACGGCGAGCAGGACGATGTCGTAGCCCTTCACCTTCTCGACGTCGAACGCCACGAGAGTCTTCTCGCCGAACGGGGTCTCGACCGTGCGGCCGGCGCTGCGCTCCGACGCGAACAGGCCGAGTTCCGCGACCGGGAACGAACGGCGGTGAAGAACATCGACCATCTCGCGGCCGACGGCGCCCGTGGCACCGACGATGGCGACGCGGCGGGGAGAAGGAGAAGAGGTGCTCATGGGTGTGGTCCGTCCTTTGGTCTTGCCCGGATCGAGCGTGGACGGCGGCCCCAGATGCACCAAGGCCCCGTCCGTGTCCGGCGGGGCCTTCGTGGTGGGTGAAGCGTCTTACTCGATCAACGCACGCCACCGTCCGACGGCCCGCCGGAGCGGGTCGTTTTGGTAGTGGTGGTGGTGATGGCGAGCGAGCGATTCATAACTCGTTAGATAAACGAAAGGCGCGGGGCTTGTAAAGCGCCCGCGCCTTCGCAGAACAATTTTTGTCCACTTTCTGGCGGGCCGGCGTCAGCCCTCGGATTCGGCGGGATGCTCCGGCTTCACGGGATGCACGTCCCAGATCTCCGTCGCGTATTCCATGATGGTGCGGTCGGACGAGAACCAGCCCATGTTGGCGGTGTTCAGGATGGCCTTGCGGGTCCATTCCTCCTGGTCGCGGTAGAGGTCCATGGCCGCCTGCTGCGCCTGGCAATAGTCGGCGAAGTCCGCCGTCACCAGGAAATGGTCGCCGCCGTCGGTCAACGCCTGGAGGATCGGGTGGTAGCGGTGGGGATCGTCCGGCGAGAAGACACCGGTGGAGATCATGTCCAGCGCCCGCTTCAGGCTGGGGTTGGAGGCGATGACCTCCCGTGGATTGAAGCCGCCGCTGGCCCGCAGGTCGTTCACCTCCTCGGCGGTCAGGCCGAAGATGAAGATGTTGTCCTCGCCGACATGCTCGCGGATCTCGACGTTGGCGCCGTCCAGCGTGCCGATGGTCAGCGCGCCGTTCAGGGCCAGCTTCATGTTGCCGGTGCCCGATGCCTCCATGCCCGCGGTGGAGATCTGCTCCGACAGGTCCGCCGCCGGCATGATGATCTCCGCCGCCGTCACGTTGTAGTTCGGCAGCAGCACGATCTTCAGGTTGTCGTGCACCGACGGATCGTGGTTCACCACCTTCGCCACATCGTTGATGAGCTTGATGATGAGCTTCGCCATGTGATAGCTCGGCGCCGCCTTGCCGGCGAAGATCTTGGTCACCGGCACCCAGGCGACCGTCGGGTTGTCGCGCATCTCGTTGTACAGCGCGATCGCCTGGAGGATGTTCAGGAGCTGGCGCTTGTACTCGTGCATGCGCTTGACCTGCACGTCGAACAGGCTGTCGACCTGCACGTCCACCCCGGTCTGGCGCGCGATGTAGGCGGCCAGCCGCTTCTTGTTTTTGCGTTTGGCGCGGCGGAACTCCTCGCGGAAGACCAGATCGTCGGCCTTTTCCGCCAGCGCGCTGATCTGGCTGAGGTCCTTGATCCAGCCGTTGCCGATGCGGCTGGTGATCAGCGCGGCCAGCGGCTGGTTCGCCTGATGCAGCCAGCGGCGCGGGGTGATGCCGTTGGTCTTGTTGTTGATGCGCTCCGGGAACTCCGCGTGGAAGTCGGCGAAGACGGTCTGCTTCATCAGCTCGGTGTGCAGGGCCGACACGCCGTTGACCTTGTGCGAGCCGAGGAAGGCCAGATTGCCCATGCGCACCCGGCGGTCGCCGCGCTCGTCGATCAGCGACAGGCGGGACAGCCGTCCGTTGTCGCCCGCCGCCCGCGCCTTGGAGCGGTTCAGGAACTTGGCGTTGATCTCGTAGATGATCTGCATGTGGCGCGGCAGCACGCGCTCCATCATGCGGACCGGCCACGCCTCCAGCGCCTCCGGAAGCAGCGTGTGGTTGGTGTAGGAGAAGGTCGCGCGGGTGATGTCCCACGCCTTGTCCCAGGTGACGCCGTGCTGGTCCACCAGCAGCCGCATCAGCTCGGCGATGCCGATGGCCGGATGCGTGTCGTTGAGCTGGATCGCCGCCTTGTCCGGCAGGCTGTCGAAGTTGGAATGGTGCTGCAGATAACGGCGCAGGATGTCCTGCAGCGAGGCGGAGGTGAAGAAATACTCCTGCTTCAGCCGCAGCTCCTTGCCGCCCTCCGTCGCGTCGTTCGGGTAGAGGACGCGACTCAGATTCTCGGTCAGCACCTTCTGCTCGACCGCCTTCATGTAGGCGCCGTCGTTGAAGTGGCCGAAGTTGAAGTCGCGCGTGGCACGGGCCGACCACAGGCGCAGCGTGTTGATCGTGTCCCCGCCGTAGCCGACCACCGGCGTGTCGTAGGCCATGGCCAGCACGCGCTCGGCATCGACCCAGCGGTAGGCGCGCTCGCCCACCGAATCCCGGAACTCCTCGACGCGGCCGTAGAACTGGACCGGATACAGCACCTCCGGACGCGGGAACTCCCACGGGTTGCCGAACTGCAGCCACTGCTCCGGATACTCGACCTGCCAGCCATGCTCGAAGCGCTGCTCGAACAGGCCGAACTCGTAGCGGATGCCGTAGCCGTAGCCGGGCAGCGCTTCCGACGCCATGCTGTCAAGGAAGCAGGCGGCCAGACGGCCGAGGCCGCCGTTGCCGAGCGCCGCGTCCGGCTCAGCCTCCACCACGTCGTCGAGATTCAGGCCGATGCGGTCGAGCGCTTGGCGGCACTGGTCGGTGATGCCGAGGTTGGCGAGGCTGTTGGTCAGCAGGCGGCCGATCAGGAATTCCAGCGAGAGGTAGTAAACGCGCTTGGCGTCCTGCTGGTAATAGGTCCGCGTCGTGTCCATCCAGCGGTCCACGAGGCGGTCGCGCACGGCGAGCGCCACGGTGTGGAACCAGTCGCGCCTGGTCGCCGCCCGCGCGTCCTTGCCGACGGAATAAACCAGCCATTCCAGAAACGAGCGCTTCAGCCCGTCGACATCCAGACTGCGGCGTTCGATCTCGCGGGACTTATACCGAGCGTCCATGTCTTGACTTTCTTCTTTCCAGGGCCAACTGGAGCGGCGGTTTCTTAGCCGGTCTTCCATCGGCGGCAGTTTCCGGGGTCCATGGTTAAGCAACGTTTAAGTCGCTGCGCCCAACCAGTCGAATCGGCTAGGCCGTTCGTCCAGAGCAACAGCCAAGACTTACCCTTGTGCCACACGCGCTGTGCCAAAACGGAAACCATCCACGCAGCGCACCGAAGGTCGGTATTCGCTGCGAAGCTCCGCTGGAGGGAGTAAGATGGCGTCCGTGTCAGCCTCTTTGAACCTCCCGATGCTCGACAATACCGTATCTGCGGGCTCCCGCCAGGACCTCCCCGGCGACGCCACCATCCTGCTCCGTCAGGCCCAGCCGGCGGACATCCCCGCGCTGCTGGCCATTGAGGAACGGTGCTTCGCCACCGACCGCCTGACCCGACGTAGTTTTCAATATTTGCTGACGAAAGCCAAGGCCACTGGCCTTGTGGAAGTCCACAGCGGCACGGTCGTCGGCTACGCCCTGGTGTCCTTCCATTCCGGGACCTCGCTCGCCCGGCTCTACTCCTTCGCCGTCGATCCCAACCACCGCGGCCAAGGCGTCGCCAAGCGCCTCCTCGCCGCGGCGGAGCAGGCGGCCCGGTCGCGGGACTGCATCTACCTGCGGCTGGAGGTGCGGCGCGACAACGCCGCGGCCATCGATCTCTACAAGAAGGCGGGCTACCGCGAGTTCGGCGTCTACACCGACTATTATGAAGACCATATGGAGGCGCTGCGGCTGGAGAAGCGCCTCGGCCACAGCGGTCCCAGCGCGCCGCTGGGCGGGCCTCTGGTTCCCTACTACCAGCAGACCCTGGACTTCACCTGCGGCCCGTCGGCCCTGATGATGGCGATGAAAGCGCTGAAGCCCGCCGAGATCGAGCTGGGGCGGAAACTGGAGATCCGCCTGTGGCGGGAATCGACGACCGTGTTCATGACCTCCGGCCATGGCGGCTGCGGCCCGTTCGGTCTGGCGCTGGCGGCGGCGCGGCGCGGCTTCGCGGTGGACATCCACATCAAAGACAACGCCACCCCCTTCCTGGACAGCGTGCGCAGCGACGAGAAGAAGGAGGTCATGCGCATCGTGCACGAGGACTTCCTCGACGAACTGGAGGGCAGCGGCGCCGCCGTCCGCCACAACACCCTGAGCGCCCAGGACATGGCCGACGCGGTGGCGGGCGGCGCCATCCCCATCGTGCTCATCAGCTCCTACCGGATCTACCACGAAAAATTTCCGCACTGGGTCGTCGTGACCGGTGCCGACGATCGCTTTCTCTATGTTCATGATCCGCTTGTGTACGACCGTCACCACGCTCACATCGACCGGATGAACATGCCGATCCCGAAAGCCGACTTCGAGCGCATGGCCCGCTACGGCAAGGCCCAGTTGAAGGCCGCCCTTCTCCTCCGTCCCCAGCCCACCGATGGGTCCGCCGATGGGTCCGCCGACTGATGCCCGCGCATCTCCTCGTCGTCGACCGCCGGGCGGACGTGAAATGGGCGAAGGACGGCTTGCCGGTGATCAGCGCCCGCGACTACATCGCGCGCCCGGAGCAGGCGCCGCGCGGCGCGCGGGTGCTGAACCTGTCGCGCAGCTACCGTTATCTGGGCACCGGCTATTACGTCTCTCTGCTGGCGGAGGCGCGCGGCGAGCGGGTGATCCCCTCCGTGCGGACCATCCTGGACCTGTCGCAGAAGTCCTTCTACCGCGCCCAACTGGCCGAGGTGGAGGAGGCGCTGCGCAAGGCCATCAAGCGGATGGACCATCCGCCGGAAGCCTCCTTCAACCTCACCCTCTTCTTCGGCCAGGCCGACGATGCGCGGTTCCAGGACATCGCCCGGACGATCTTCGACCTGTTCCGCTGTCCCTTGTTGAAGGTTCAGGTGCGGCTGAAGGAGGGTTGGACCGTCCATGCCCTGGAGCCATTGTCGCTGGCCGACCTGCGGCCCGACCAGGAGCCCCTGTTCCAGGTGGCGCTGGATGCCTACACCCGCACCTCCTGGCGAGAGCCCACGGCCAAGGCGACGCCGCGCTACACGCTGGCCATCCTGCACAACCCGAAGGAGGAGCTTCCCCCCTCCAGCCCGCGCGCTCTCCAGAAATTCGTCAAGGCGGGGGAGAGCCTGGGCATCGCGGTGGAGCTGATCGAGAAGAAGGACTACGCCCGCCTCGCCGAGTTCGACGCGCTGTTCATCCGCGAGACGACGAATCTCGACCACCACACCTACCGCTTCGCCAAGAAGGCGGAGAAGGAAGGCCTGCCGGTGATCGACGATCCGAACTCGATCCTGAAATGCACCAACAAGGTCTATCTGGCCGAATTGCTGCGCGCCAACCGCATCCCGGCGCCGAAGACGGTGATCTTCGACAAGCGCGGGCTGGCGACGCTGGACCAGGAGATCCCCTACCCTATCGTCCTGAAGATTCCGGACGGCTCCTTTTCCCGCGGCGTCTTCAAGGTGCAGACCCGCAGCGAGCTGGAAGCGACGGCCGAGGGCCTGTTCGAGCAGTCCGACGTGATCCTGGCCCAGGAATTCATGTACACGGAATTCGACTGGCGTGTCGGCGTGCTGAACCGGCAACCGATCTATGTCTGCCAGTATCTGATGGCGAAGAAGCACTGGCAGATCGTTAAGCACGGCGGAAACGGCCGCGCCGAGCAGGGCTCCTCCCGCACGCTGGCCATCGACGAGGCGCCGCGCGAGGTCATCGAAACCGCGGTGAAGGCGGCGGGACTGATCGGCGACGGACTCTACGGCGTGGACGTGAAGCAGAACGAGCGCGGCGTCTTCGTCATCGAGATCAACGACAACCCCAGCATCGACCTCGGCGTCGAGGACGCCAAGCTGAAGGACGAGCTGTACCGCCTCATCATGGGCGAATTCCTGCGCCGTCTGGAGTCCCGGCCGCGCAAGCCCAGCTCCGCGACCTGAAATTCCCGTTTGGGCAGTTCCCCCATCCGTCTGGATGACCCCCAGATTCCAAACACTTCTCCTCCTAAGATGTTTTCGGCTGTGGCCGCCGGGGAACAAGCCCCTTCCCCCCGCGTTATGAAATCAACGTCACCACGAACGGGAGCAACACCGAAGCTTTTCAGGGCTTTGGAGTTGCCCAGGCTGGGGAGCGGGAGACCGTTGATGACGACGAACTGCTCGATGTGCTGCACCGGACCGACGCCCGGACACTGCTAGGCAGCACCACCGAATTCTACGCCACCGACACGAACACAAGACCGGAGCGGCCCATGCCTGCACCGGAAGGGACCACGCGTCGATAAGCGATCGAACCGGATTGAAATTCCGGGAACCGAAATATCGGAACTGAAATCTCGGGCCTGGGGCGCCGTCACCACAGACCGGCAGCCCCGCCGAACGAAGAGAAGCTGGAGGAAGAGCAACAATGGCGTATTGTTTCGAAGCCGAACTGATCCGTTGCATGCCGAACCTGCAGCGTTATGCCTGCAAGTTGACCCGCGACGTCAGCGCTGCCGAGGATCTCACCCAGGACTGTCTTGCCCGCGCTCTGTCCCGCCAGCATCGTTTCGAGCCCGGCACCAACATGCAGGCTTGGCTGACCACGATGCTGAAGAATCTGCATTTCAACAATCTCCAGCGTGAAAAGCACGTCACCAAGGTGGAACTGTGGGACGGCGCCATGTCGGTCGAAGCCTCGCAGATTGCCCGGCTCGTCTTCCGCGACGTCGACCGCGCCTTCGGCGCCCTCACCCCCAGCCAGCGCAAGGTGGTGAAGCTGGTCGCCATCGAGGGCCGCCCCTATCAGGAAGCCGCCGAGAAGCTGAACGTTTCCATCGGCACCATCCGGTCCCGCTTGTGCCGAGCCCGTGAGCGGCTGAACAACCTGATGGCCGCCTAAGGCACGGCAGGGAATGCGCCGCGAAGTATGGCAACCTTACAACAGGTTGATTCTTCTATCGCGTCCGGGCAATCCGGCGCCGGAACAACCGATGGAAGCGGCTGTTACATCCCGCGTGCGAAACGAGTATGGCTGCTGCGGAGTGGCCTAACATCCACGGGGAACGAACGGATACGCTTCGCCTATCATTTGGCGGTATCGGCATCATCCCCATAAGAAGAGGTAAGACACCACTCCCGACGCCGTGCCCGCCGTACTATATTGAACTCTGCGTCGCGGATCGTTTCCGTCTCAGGGGGATGGCCTCCGGAGGCGTTCCGGGATCAAAAGATATGAAGCGTGTGACGATGAACCATATCAACGCATATCTTGACGGTGCCTTGGACGATAAGGAGCGTCAGGAGTTCGAGCAGTCCGTAGAGGACGATGCCGACGCGAAGGCCGTGGTGACCTTCCACAGAAGCCATGTGGAGGAGCTTCACCGCCTTTACGATCCCGTGCTGGAGGAACCGGTACCGGCGCGCATGCTCGAACTGCTGAGGCAGCGCCGCAAGAGCTAGCCCCCCGATTCCCGTGTTCCATCGTCACATGAGGGGCGACCGGGAGATCCGGCCGCCCGCTTTTTTTGCCCGCACCCCGGCTTTCCCACCAGTGCGGCGGATTCTCCCGCATTTCCACGCGGCTTCCCCCTTCGGATCAACGCTTGCCCCTTTTACAGACCGGCGGCTTTTCCCATAAACAGGAGCCGCGGAAACGGAAGCTGGGCCATGGGCGCCCGGACCGGCGGGAACGAAGAGGATGAACAGCGTCCATGGCGCGCGGCAGGCCGGCACCGAACATCATTCTGGGTCCCGTCCTTTATTTCCGGGGAGAGCAAGGCGACCGCTGGTGGCTGTCCGCCCTCTTCGTGCTGGAGGGCGATGCCGAACCCTACGATCTGCGGGTGGACGGCGTGACCCTGCCCGTTCCGCCCCGCCACCTCGCCCAATGGCGCAACCGGCACGTCTGGCGCTTTGATTTCGCCATTCCGCGCGGCGCCCGCGATGTCGAGGCCGCCTATGGCTTCACCGACGGCGCATCACCGGGGGATACCTGGGCGGTGACCGTGCCGGGGCGCACGTCGTCGCCGCGGATCGCCTACGTCTCCTGCAACGGAGCGGAAGACGAGGAGAAGATCGCCGGGCTGGACGCGCCGCGCAACGCCCTGTGGGGTGACCTGCGCCGCCGCCACGAGGGCGAACGCTTCCACCTGCTGCTGCAAGGCGGCGACCAGCTCTACGCCGATGCGGTGTGGCGACAGCCGCCGCTGCTCAGCGCTTGGAAGAAGCGGACGGATGCCGCCCGCCTGGGGGAGCCCTTCACCCCCGCCATGGCGGAAGAGGCGGCGGACTTCTACTTCGACCTCTATCTGCGGGTCTGGGGCCAGCCGGAAACCGCGGCGGTGACGGCCCGCATTCCCTCGGTGATGATGTGGGACGACCATGACATCTTCGACGGCTGGGGTTCCCACCCCGACGAGGAGATGACATCCCCGGCTTGGCGCGGCGCCTACACGGCCGCCCGCCGCCATTTCTCGCTGTTCCAGCTGGCCGCCATGGAGGACGCCCAGCCCGAATGCGTGTGGGGGGCGCCCTTGGACTCCTTCAGCCAGGGGTTTCGGCTGGGCGACGTCGGCGTTCTGGCGCTGGACATGCGCAGCGACCGCACCCCCCGCCGCGTTCTGTCGGACCGGGTGTGGGACGCCCTGCCGGAGTGGCTGGAACGCTTCAAGGGCTGCCGCCACCTGATCCTGATGTCCAGCGTACCACTGCTCTACCTCGACACCGGGGTGATGGAGCGGGCGGTCGGCCTGTCGCCAGTCCGCGTCGGGATTGAGGACGATCTGCGCGACCAGTGGCGCAGCCCGGCCCACGCCGAGGAGTGGCTGCGCCTGCTCGACCTGCTGGCGGAATTCTCCCGGCGCACCGGGTGCCGGATCACCTCCGTCTCCGGCGAAATCCACGCGGGCGCGCGTGCCGTGCTGCGCGGCGGCGGCGTGGAGATCTGGCAGCTCATCGCGTCGGGGGTTGTCCATCCGCCGCCCGCCAAGGCCACCGCCTTCGCCCTGGAATGGCTGGCCGGCCGCAAGGAGACCCTGCCCAACGGCTATGTCTTCGAAATGCCGCCTTTTCCCGAATCGGGCAAGCGCATCATCCGGCAGCGCAACTGGCTGTCGCTGATCTTCGACGGCAAGGGGCAGATCCACGCCCGCTGGTCGGCCGAGGGCCAGCCGAACCGCTACACCCAGGTGATCTGACCGGAGCCAGGCCGGCTCACTCCGACTGCGGCGACCGGCGGCGGTTGCGCAGATTGAGCGCGTTGAGGAAGCTGGTGGCCTGCGCCGGCGTGGCCGGACCGCCGGCTCCCGGCGCCTTGGCCGAGGTCGCCAGGAAGCCACCGACGCGGGCGCGCAGCTCGACCGAATCGTGGGCCGCCTGATCGGCGGTCTCCGCCACCTGACGGCGCACGTCGGCGTCGAGCGTGTTGAAGGCGCGGGTGGCGAATTCGAAGGCCGGCTGGGACTTGGTGGCGATCACCTGCCGCAGCGCCTTGGAAACCAGAACCGTGTCCAGCCCGCCCGGGCCGTCCACCCCGTCCAGAACGTCGGCCAGGATGCCGATGGCCTGCAGGGTCTGGTTGTCATCGAGCGAGATGGGCTCCAGGCCGTCCATGACACTCACTTCCGATGTGGTTTGCCGAAGCGTGGTTGAACCAGCGGACTCCGCCGGATCTTTTGCCGGTGCGAGGAAGCATAGTCGGACCGCCCCGCCGAGGCAATGCGCACGGCGTCAGGCCGCGCGCTTGCCGTTCCGGTTGACGGCACTGCGGTTGACCAGGGCGACCCCGGCGACCGCCAGCGCCATGCCGGACAGGGCCAGCAGCCCCAGCCGTTCCCCGAACATCGCCCAGGCGATCACCGCCGTCACCGGCGGGACCAGATAGAACAGGCTCGCCACGCGCGCCGCCGCGCCGCGCCGGATCAACAGGAACAGCAGGAAGATCGCTCCCACCGACAGCACGAAGCTGAGCCACAGCAGCGCGAAGATGAATTCGCCGGTCCAGTCGATGCGCATGGTCTCGAACAGCGGGGCCAGCACCGCCAGCACCGCCGCCGTCGCCGCGTACTGGATGGCGGCACCGCTGCGCAGGTCCATCGCCGTGCCGTGGCGCTTCTGGTAAAGCGTGCCGAAGGTGATGCCCAGCAGGGCGGCCAGGGCAAGCCCGATGCCCAGCGCGTCGGTGGAGTCGAAGTGAAGCTTCTCGCCCACCACCAGCCCAACTCCGGCCAGCCCCATCAGGAAGCCCACCCATTGCCGCCCGCTCACCCGCTCGCCCAGCAGTGGGCCGGAGAGGGCCGCGGTCAGCAGGGGCTGGATGCCGACGATCAGAGCGGTCACACCCGCCGGCATGCCCTTCGCGATGGCGCAGAACACACCGGTCAGATAGACGCCGTGCACCAGCAGCCCGGCCAGCGCGATGCGTCCGGCCTCGGCCCAGCTCTTCGGCCAGGGCGCGCCGGTGACCAGGGCGACAAGGCCGAGGATCACCGCCACCAGCCCCAGCCGCACCAGCAGGAAGGTCAGCGGCTCCGCGTAGGGAAGGCCGTATTTGGCGCCGATGAACCCGGTGCTCCACAGCAGGACGAAGACGCCCGGCATCAGGCGCACCCAATCGGGCCGCCCGCCCGCGGCGGCGGTGGTCGCTTGCACGGTCATCGTCTCCCGTCGTCTCCTATCCCCGTGCCTGTGCGCTCTCGGCGGCGGGGGCCTCGACCACCGCAGGCGCGTCCGCCACCGGCGACGCGACCTCCTGAACGGTCTCGACCGGCTTCGGCGGCGGGTTGCGCCGCGCTTCGGCCACCGACTGGAGATGGGCGCGCAGGCTTGCGTCCTTCTTCACCAGCCGATGGAAGTCTCTCACATCCAGGACCAGCAGTTGGCAATAGCCCATCGCACGCACATCGGCATTGCGCCGCTGGCGGGTCAGCAGGGCCATCTCGCCGAACACGTCTCCGGTGCCGAGTTGGACAGGTTCGTCCAGACCCGGAACCAGCACCTCCACGGCGCCAGACGCGATGAAGAACATGGCGTCGCCACGCTCGCCGCGCCGCACGATGGTTTCCCCGGGCAACACCAGCCGCGGCTTCAACAGGGTGGCGATGCCGCGCACGCGGTCGCCCTCCAGCCCCTTGAACAGCGGCACCCGCCCGACGAGGTCCATCAGATCCAGCCTCAGATCAAGCTTCGGCAGCGCGTCGAGCGCACGGCGGCGGTCGTCCAGATCACGCTGGAGGTCGCTCAGGATCTCCTGGCTGATGATCGATTCGGCGAAGAGCGCCCGGTAATCCGCCTCCTCCAGCCGGAGGGCGGCGCGGCTGACGTAGCGACTCTGCAGGAGCAGCGCATAGTCGGGATATTGCAGCTTCAGCGCGGCCAGGGCCTGCTCGACCATGGCGAGGCGCACCGTCAGGATGCCCTCCAGTTCGCAGGCGACGTCGGTTCCCAGAACCTGCCCGACCTTGTCGTTGATGAATTCCAGCAGCTCGCGCTGCACGGTGCGCACGCCCAGAAGAATCTCGAACCGGAAAGCGAGCCGGCGGGCCAGCGGCGCGTGGATGCCCAGGCGCCGGTGCAGCAGGCTGGCGACCCGCATCCAGGGCGTGAAGGAGATGAAGGGTTCCTCGAAGGCGCGGTAACCGGCGCGGCCTTGGGTCTTCACCGCGTCGAGCAGGCGCCCGGTGCGGCGGTTCAACAGCTCCGCCACCCCACGCGACAGGATGCCCTCGCGGAAATGCTCGTAATACAGCTCCTCCTCACGGTTCACCAGGATGACGAGGCCGATGGTCACGCGGTCCTCGTTGTTCAGCGGCGCTTCGGTCGACCGCTCCCGGACGATGGCGTCGAGCCGGTCGGTGTATTGGGAGACGGTGGAGCCGACAGCCTGCTCGTCGACCTCGTAGCGGTGGGCCAGATCCTCGACCCGCTCGCGCACGCCGGCCAGCGACAGGGCGAGCGCGCGGTTGCGCATGGCGTGCTCGACCGGCGACAGCTTGTTCAGGCCCAGCAGGTTGATAACGGCGCGCAGCGTCGTGCCGTTGATGAACAGCGTGTAGAAGACGAAGCCGGTGACCAGCACGGCGACGAAGCCCTGCACCCGGTCGGGAACGCGCCCGTTCTCGGTGACGGCCAGCGCCAGCGTCAGCGACACCGCGCCGCGCAGGCCGCCCCACAGCATCACCGCCTTGTAGGCGTGGCTGACGCGCTGGGCCAGACCGGCGCCGGACAGCAGCGGCAGCAGGCCGAACAGCACCAGCGCGCGGGACACCGTGGCCGCTCCGACCACGACCAGCACCAGCCCGACGTCGCTCCAGCCGATGCCGCCGAGCAGGCGCGGCACCAGGAGCGCCGTCATCAGGAAGATCAGCGAATTCGCCCAGAAGCCGAGCTGCTTCCAGACATGTTCCAGCGCCCCCCAGGTGGCCGGAGAAATGCGCGTGCGCCCGACCGAGCCGACCACCAGGGCCGCCGTGACCACGGCCACGACCCCTGACGCGCCGACGTAATGCTCCGCCAGCACATAGCTGAGATAGGCGAGCGCCACGGTCAGCGTGATCTCGGCCATCGGCTGGTCGCGCACCGGCTCGACGATCATGCAGACCAGGCGCCCGCACACGTAGCCGGTCAGCACGCCGCCGGCGAAGTCGCGCAGGAACTCCATCGCCGCTTCCGTCGCTCCGCCATGGGCGTTGCGGGTCAGCATGCCGAGCAGAAGCGTGAACAGCGCGATGGCCGCGGCGTCGTTCAGCAGGCTTTCGCCCTCGACCAGCATGGTCAGGCGGCGCGGCGCGCCGAGGTCGCGGAAGATGCTGACGACCGCCGCCGGATCGGTGGTGGCGACGATCGCCCCCAGCAGCAGGCAGGCCACCAGCCCCATCGAGGTGAAGAGGGTCAGCGCGTAGCCGACGGCGAAGGTGCAGACGAACACCGCGACCACAGCCATCAGCAAGATCGGCCACACATCGTCGAACAGCCGCCGCACATCCACCGCCAGAGCCGTTTCAAACAGCAGCACCGGCAGGAACACGTAGATCAGCACCTCGGACGAGATGTCCATCTCGGCCAGGGAATTCAGGAAGTCATGGAAGGGGCCGGTGCCGCCTTGGCCGGCGAAGGTCTGGATCGCCAGCCCCAGGGCGACGCCCACGGCGGCCAGCAGAACCGTGTAGGGCACCCGCAGCCGGGCGGCCAGAGGCGGCAGCAGGCTGACCAGCGCAAGAAGGCCGGATACCGCGAGGACGTAGATGACGATGACGTGCATGGGGCTGCCTTGCCCTTGGAGAGTCGCGGCGCACGGTATCGCCCGATCGGGGCGGGAGCAAGGTCAGGATAAGGGACAAAGCTGTTCCGTACGTGTGACCGGACGTACAGTCCGGCCACACCGGTACGGAGGGGAACGTACAGGCTTACGCCACCGCCAGGGTCACCGTCATGCGGAAGCCGCCGGTGGAGCGGTTTTCGGCGCGGACCTTGCCGCCGAAGGCCTCGATGTTCCGCCGCACGATCCACAGGCCGATGCCGAAATGGGTCGCCTCGGCCTGGTTCTGGGCCGCCGCGTCCTCCGGCATGCCCCGTCCCGGCTCGCGCTGGGAGAAGTAGCGTTCGAAGATGCGCGGCAGGTTTGCCGGATCGACGCCCGGTCCCTCGTCCTCGACCACCAGTTCCGCCCAGGCGCCGTTGCGCGACAGCCGCACGCTGACGGTGCCGTCCGGCGGGGAGAAGCTGACGGCGTTCTCCACCAGATTCTCGATGACGGTCTCCAGGATGTCCTCGCTGGCCCGCACGACGACCCCGGATTCGATGCGTGAGCGCATGTGGAGTTGCCGTTCGGCGAGCAGGCTGGTGTAGCCGCCGGCCATGCGTTCGACCAGATCGGACAGGTCCACCCGACGGCGCGGCGGGACCAGAAGGTCGGCGGCGGCCTCGTCCATGCGCCGCCCGAAGGAGACCAGACCGTCGAGCTTGTCCACCGACTTCTCGATCATGGTCAGGGCCCGCTGGCTGCGGTTGTCCTCGGCGGACAGGGAGCGGCGCAGCGGCTCCACCGACTGGCGGATAACCGCGATGGGCGTTTTGTAGGCGTGGGCGTTGTCCTCCGCCGCGCGGCGCAGAGACCGCGCGCTTTCGCGCAGGGTGTCGACCAGCCGGTCGAAGTCTTCGGCCACCCCGGACAGCTCCGGCACGGTGTTGCGGTTGGTGAAGGACCCCTGCCCGCCCTCGCCGATGCCGCCCGACACGATGTCGCGCGCCAAATCGCCGAAGCGGTGCAGGTTGCGCCAGACTCCCAGCAGGACGACCATGACCAAAGCCGCCATGACGATGTAGATCATCGCCGCGGCCTGGACGACCGGCGTGCTCCAGTAGGGCCGGCCCAGGGAGGAGTCCAGATAGCCGCCGGCGGTGTGGCTGGTCACCAGCGCCCAGCAGCCGAAGGCCGTGTTGATCGGCGTGACCGAGGTCAGAATCTCATAGCCGCCGGAGGAGCGCGGCAGGCGCAGCGCCAACGGCTCGTTCCCGGCGCAGGAGGCGCCCAGCCGGTCCAGCACCCCCTGTTCGAGGAGCTGGTGCCGCTCGGCGTCCAGGTCGTCGGTGGGCACCGATGGGGCGGCGGCGACGTAGTAGAATCCGTCGCTGCCCATCAGGTTGTTGCCGGCCAGCGCGCGCGGCCGGACCAGCAGCTTCAGCCGCGTGTTCCCGTCCGCGAAGCGGCGCAGGATGGGGCCAAGTTGCGGCAAGGCCGCGCGGTTGGCGCGGGACAGGTCCGGCTCCAGCGCTCGGGCGATCAGCTCGCCCTGCCGCTGCGCACTCTGCAACAACAGGGTCTGCGTCGTGGTGTCGGCGCGCTGGAACTGATCGTAGATCAGCACCGGGACCGCCAGGAAGACGATGGTCAGCAGCGCCAGCCGGCTGGCCAGCGAGTGCCACAGCCACCGCAACCGGCCGCCGGGGAAACCCGCCATGGAGAAGCCTCCCTTGGTGAGTTCCGCCCCGTCCCGCACCCCGTCAGGCCCGCGGGCCTCAATCGGCAGCAGCGCCATCGGCCATCACATCCGCGTCGTCGTCGCGCGTGCGGCCGGCGCCGCCGGTGCCATTCCCCCAACGGTAGCCGAAGCCCGGATAGTTCTCGATGCAATCGAACTCGGCGTCCACCACGCGGAACTTCTGGCGGATGCGCTTGATGAAGGCGCGGACGTTGGCGCGGTAGCCCGACGGGCCATAGCCGGCCAGGAAACCCTTGCCATGAACGAGGTCGTAAATTTCACGGTACGACACGTCCTCTTCCGGACGGGTCGCCATCAGCTTGACGATGTTGAACTCGGTCAGCGTCAGGTCGATGCGCTTGCCGTTCCACAGGGCACGGCTGTTGTCCAGGCGCAGGTCGAGATTGCCCAGCGCGTAGACGGACTCCTTCGGCCCCTCGGCCTCCTCCGGCGTGCCCTTGGAGCCGTCCACGATGAGGCGCATGCGCTTCAGCAGGATCGACAGGCTGCGCGACTTCTCCACGAAGTCGAGCGCGCCGCCGGCCAGGGCGGCCTCTTCGTAAATCTGGTCCGACAGAACGGTGAGGAAGATCACCGGCAGGTCGATCCCACGGGAGCGCATCTGGCGGAGGACGTCGATGCCGTCCATCTTCGGCATGCGCCAGTCCAGCAGGACGATGTCCACCGAACCGCCCTCGGCGAAGAAATCGAGCGCGGGTTCACCACGGTCGAAAGTGATGACCTCATACCCCTCGTCGGCGAGGTTGAGGCTGAGGGATTCGCGGAACAGGTCGTCGTCGTCGACCAGCGCCACGCGGGCGACGGCGGCCTCAGTCATTGCGGACATCCCAGCCTTGGGCAAGGAGTTGAGCGAAGCATCGTTTATCGACATCTGGGACATTTTCGCTGCTCTTCATATCGTAGGAAAGGGCACGGAAGTCCTGGGAGGACGTCATGTCCATGAAGAAGAAGACTTTGAGCGAGCAATCGCCCTTAGCGTAATGCCACACCTTTGCAGGTGGCGCCTCTTCCGTTGCGGCAGGGGTGCCCAGGAGACGCCGGGTCTGGACCTGGTCCAGGCCGACGAGCGTTTCGGGGGACAGGGTGGCGGGCGGGCTGGCGCCGCCGAACGGTACGGGGGGCAGCCCCGCCACCTCTGTCCCAGCCATGGCGATGACCTCGGCGGCGGGACCGGTCCCCGGACCGTTCACCGCCGGCGTGGCCGCCTGATCCTTGCCCGCGGTCTTGACGCGCGGGGGAGCAGGCTTCGTCTTCGGCACCGGAACGGCCATGGCGGTCGGTCCGGCGGTCTGTGTTTCGAGAGGAACCGTGGTGCCGGGGCACCCGGCCAGCAGAAGAACCGCCAGCACAAGGCCCGCCTTCCGCCGCCGGCACCCCACTCCGGCGTTGGTTCCAGCCACTTCGCATATGGTACCCGTCATCGTCATCGTCGGGCCTTTCAAGCATCGTGGTTGAATTCGCGGGCGGTGTTGCTGGCCCCATGCCTGCACTTGCCGCCTCCGTGAGATCAAGGTCAGTCCAGTCTGGTTAATGTGGCGTTAAACCCCTGTTTGATACCCCCTTTTTGCGCGCATTTGCGGCCAATTTTTGTTCCTACTCCTATCGATAGGTCGGATTTCGAACTAATTTGCCTATTTGGAGGCTAGATGGGAGGGCGCCGGTCACCTCAAATACCCTTACTTTCCTTTGGCTTATCCTAGGACGGGAAAAGCACAAGGGATCCGTGCACATGGCGCGTGGCACCGTGAGCCTCAGGGTGAGAGAACCGGCGGATGGGAAGGGGAAAAGAAAAGGGCGGAAAAGCGCCCAAAAACAATCGGCGGCGGAGCCACCCGGGTATGGCTCCACCGCCGGTCAGCCGGACGGGCAACAGTATCGGTAAGATGAGAGCGCCGCACAGGCGTCTCACGTGATGTTGCCGCTTGAACTCCAGCCTTCTCTCCGGCCGGCGTTATCGCCGGTCGGCAATGTGCGTACAATGCTTTTCGAGCATCAACCTTCACAAGGACGATCCTGCGCCTGTCCGGATCCCTCGTCAAGACCGCTTTGACTGCGAAATAGGCTGGATTACCCAGTTGGCGATACCGCCAAAGCGACCACCACACGCGTGCGAAGGGGGTGTTCTCCGTTTCGGCTCGGGGGCATTCTTAAGCGAGCAGATTGACCGAACCCGCCAGGGCCGGCATCCCCAGATCCACCCCTCCCAAAGCCACCCCGTCCAAAGCCACCCCGCCCAAAGCCGGCAGGCTGTCAGCCGAAGGCGTGTTTGTGACCTCCCCACCGGTGCTGTCCGGATCGCCGGAACCGCCTTCTGTCCCGTCCGTATCGGTCACCGCCTCCACGAAGTCTTTCAGGGTCGTGCTGGACCCGAAAGCCGCCTGACGCAGTTCGTTGACGTTGTCCTGCGCCTCCTCCACGACCTTGTCGTAATCCTTGAAGGACTCCCGCCGCGCCTTGCGACGCTCCTCGGCCTGATCCAACTCGTTGGCGGCCTTCGCCTCGGTGATCACCGACTTCGCCTCGGCGAGGACAGCCTCCACCCGGCGCCCGAACTCGTCGGCCTCGCGGTAGCGCGACATCTTCAGGTCGTTGTCGGCCATCATCCGCTGGATGTAATTGCGAATCCTGTCGCCCGGCGGAGCGTTGGGGGTGGCGTTCAGGCTGGCCGCCATGTCCTTCATCAATTGCTCAAGGTCGGTCCCCGGCCCGTCCGTCGCGCTTTCGTCCTTTTCTGCGCCCTCGGCCTTGTCCTTTTTCTTGTCTTCGTCCGCCCTCCCTGTGGCGGCTTTGCCGTCTGAAGACGCCTTGCCATCCGAGGCCACAACGCCGGGAGCGTTGACCAGACCGGCGGCCTCCGCCGCCACGGCTTCGGCGGAGCGCGCGTTCCCCTCTTCCGCCGCTTTCTCGCCCTCAGCCATGCCGGCAGCCGTGGCCTCCGCTGCCGTGCCGTCCACCGACAGCGGCGGGGGCGGTGGAACCGCGGACACGTCCGGCGGCGCCCCTTCGGTCGATCCGTTTTCCGCCGACGCCCCGTCGCCGCGGATGGTCATCGTCACATCCACGGCGATCTCCGTCTGAACGACGGTGACGGAGGTGCGGGTGATCGTCCGCTCGATGGTGATGCCGCCGATGGACGGCGCTCCGGCCCCACCGGGAAGCCCCATCTCCGCCGCGGCGGCCACGCCGGCGCCATACTCCTTCGCCGCCCGTCCGGCCTGCTTGGCGAGAATCGCCGCCTCCCGCGCCAGCTGCACCAGCTTTTCCCGGTCGCCATGGTTGTGGCGCATCATCATCTTCAGTTCGGCGATCTTGCGCTCGACCTCCTCCAGCCGTTGCGCGGCGACGGCTTTCGGCCCGCCGACACGCTTGGCTTCCTCCAGCGCGTTGACCACGGCGGTGAAGTTCTTCTGCTGCTCCGGCGTCATGGTGAACGGCATTTTCGCTTGGTCGGCCTTGTCGGCAAGGCGCTGCGTGGCGTCCTTGTAATCCATGGCCTCCATCGCCCGCTCCCAGTCCTTCTTGGACTTCTGGAGCTGGAAAAGGCTGTTCTGGCCGCTGGTCAGAGCGGAAAAAATGCCGTTCACGGCCGCCTCCTCCGGTTCGTTGGAACCTTCGCGAATTCTCGGATAAGTTTAGCACATTTTCGCCGCCCGTCCAATTCCGACAGCGATCTCCGAGTTGGCTCCGGCAACCCCGCGTTGCTCCGCATGAACGCAATACACATGCCGGAACTCCGATGCCCATGAGGGTGTTTGATTCCCGACAACGGACGCCGCAGAGCGCGGCGAATTGCCGCAGGCTGCGGGCCGGGACATTTCCGCAGCCGATCCCGAGGAGGAAAACAGATGGCAGACCGCGATACGTTGGGCACCGGCGAACCGAACCGCAAGACGCCGGACCCGATGGCGAACAGTGGGGCGAACATGGGAATGGGCAACGACCGTTCGCAGAACCGGGGTTCCTCGAACGATCTCAACCGCATGGCCGGTGAGGCCACCGACGCCGGCCGCAACACCATCGAAGCCGCCCAGGGCCGCATCCGTTCGCTTCTGGAAATGCAGACGGACCGTGCTGCAGACCAGTTGGGCAGCGTCGCCAACGCGCTGCACAAGGCTGCGGAGCAGCTGAACGAAGAGAACAACGGCACCGCCGCCCATTACGCCGGGCAGGCCGCCGATCGAATGGAGCGGGTGGCCGACATGCTGCGCAACTCCACGATGGACGACATGGTCGGCCAAGTGGAACGTTTTGCACGGCGTCAGCCGGAGGTGTTTGTCGGTGCCGCCTTCGCTGTTGGCTTCCTGTTTGCCCGTTTCGTCAAAAGCTCCGGAGAACGGCGATTTCGCGGCGCGTCGTCGTCGCATCTGACTGGCGGTTATGGCCGGCGCGACCGCGGCCGTTACGATCAGGACCACCACGACTACCGTGACTTTGGCCTGCGGGGCGCCGACCGCGCCGGGCAGGAGGCTTTGCGCACCGACCGGGATCTGGCCGGCCACCGCCGGGGCATGGCGAGTGGCATTTCCGGCTCCCCGGCCATGGAAAGCGCCACCGCGCCGCGCCCGAGATCCGGCCTGTCGTCCAGCATCGCTTCTTCCGGCATGACCTCGACCGGCATGACCTCTGCGGTGGGCCTCTCTGCGGGGAGCGGAATCGGCCGGAACCAGGAAAGCCCGCGTCCACTGAACACCGCCACCGCGGCGACCACCGCCGCCCGCACCCGTGACGCCGCCGAAATGGTTGCCGGCACGACGCCCGGCACGACGCCCGGCACCACGGCAGGCACCACGCCGGGCGCCGCCTCCGACACCAAGCCGGCTTCCGGCACTCCGATCCAGGGGATCAAGCCATGAGCGCTGCGGAGGACCGTTCCTACGATCCGCGGCAAGACCGACCCATCACCGGCCTGTTCGCCGATCTGGCGCGGGAAACCACCAACCTCGCCCGCACCGAAATCGAACTGGCCAAGGCCGAGCTGACCGAGAAGGCCGGGCAGGCGGCGGGCGGTGTGGCCTACGTCGCCGCCGGCGGGCTCATCGCCTTCGCGGGCGTGCTGGTCCTGCTGGCTGCGGCGGTGCTGGCCTTGTCAAAGGTGGTCGAGCCCTGGCTGGCCGCGGTCATCGTCGGGGCCGTCGTGCTCGTCATCGGCGGCGTGCTGGCGATGATCGGCAAGAAGCGGCTCAGCCCGGAGAATCTCCAGCCGCAGCGCACCATCGAGACGTTGCGGGACGACAAGCGCTGGGCCCGCTCCCAGCTCGCCCGATGAGCGGCGGCTCGATGAACGGCGGTGAAAAGGGGCGCGGAACGCCCCGCGACTACGACGCGATGCAACGGGAGATCCGCGAACGCCAAGCCCGGATCGGCGACACGATCCAGGTCCTGAAGCGAAAGACCGCGCGGCTCGCTCCCCGTCACCTGATGGAGCAGACCATGAACCGGAACACCACCACCGGCGGCTACGGCGAACGCGCCCAGGACCGCTATTACGAGCCGATCCGCAACCAGACCCACCAGCGGTCCCATTCGGTCGGCGAAACCATGCGCAGCAACCCGATCCCGCTCGCCATGATCGGCATCGGGCTGGGCTGGCTGGCCCTCACCGCCTCGGGCTACGACCGGCGCATCGCGCGCAGCGGGGCGATGCACAACGTCCGCGACCGCGCCGGCAGCGCCGCGCAGTACGCCCGCGACACCTTCTACAGCGCCGGCAGCAGTGTCCGCGACGCGGCGAGCCACGTCTACGAACGGGCGAGCGACGTCGTGGACGAGGCCGGCGATCGTGTGCGCGGTCTGACCGACCACGCCCGCGACCGGGCGCACGATACGCGCCGGGACATGAGCAGCCGCGTGGAAAGCCACATCGGCAACAATGGCGGCAACCATGGCGGCGCCAGCCACTTCCGGGCGTCGGACCGGCTGCACAGCGCGACCGGGCGTTTCTGGGAGATGGTGGACGACCACCCGGTGGTGGCCGGCGTGATGGGCGTCGCCCTGGGAGCCGCGCTGGGCGCCAGCATCCCGTCCTCGCGCTATGAGGACCGCTGGGTCGGCGACTACGCCGACGAGGCGACGCACCGCGCCAAGGAAATGGCCCTCGACGCCATGGACCGCGGCACCCGCGCCGCCCGCGCGGCGGTCGAAGCCGCCAAGGAAGAGGTCGGCGACGCGGTGAGCGCGGCCAGCGACGCGGCTCGGGAAGAGGCGCGCAAGCCGGGCTGATCCGGTTTCGCTCACGGCTTCCCCGTCGGCTCCCTTCGGGTTCCACGCTGACTGCACCGGCCCCGCGGACTCAACCGCGGGGCCGGCTTTTCTTTGTCCGACCGGTTCGCATGGTTTCCCGCCACCGGTCATCGTCCGCGACAGTTCGCCGCAGCGTGCGCCGGGCGCAGTCCTGCCATCCTTATACCCGAGTGTTTTTCCCGGTTATCCGGCACCGGTTCCGCTTGACAAAGGTCCTATGATGGCCACTTAATCTGGACCAATTTAGTCCTGTATCGGGGTGGTCATGATCCGGCTGAGCAAGCTGACCGACTACGCCATCGTCGTGATGAGCGAAATGGCGCGCCATGTGGGCACGGTTCACACCGTCTCCCATCTGGCGGAGCGCACGGGCGTGCCCTCCCCCACGGTCGCCAAGCTCATGAAGACGCTGACCCCGGCGGGCCTCACGACCTCTCACCGCGGCGCCGCGGGTGGTTATGCGCTCAGCCGCCCCGCCGATGCAATCTCAATCGCCGAGATCATCACGGCGCTCGACGGCCCGATCGCGCTCACCGCCTGCGTGGAGGGTGGCGACAGCCAATGCGGCGTGCAGCGCCTGTGCCCGATGCGCGGCGGCTGGGAGAAGGTCAACAGCGCCATCCGCGGCGCGCTCGAACAGGTGACGCTGGCCGACATGATGGGACCGCCCGGCTGGGCAGATGGCCCACCCGGCCCGCTCGACAAGATTGGAGCCGGCCCCAGCCCGGCACGGCGCGCCGCCGTCTGACGTTTCGGCGCCTTCATCGGACAACGCTTTCAGGGAACGAGAGACAAGCATGGCCGCCACGACCGAAACCGTCGAACAGGTCCGCGCCGTCACGGAGCAGAAGTACAAGTACGGCTTCACGACGGACATCGAATCGGATGTCGCGCCCAAGGGCCTGAACGAGGACACCGTCCGCTTCATCTCCGCCAAGAAGGAGGAGCCGGAATGGCTTCTCGAATGGCGCCTGAAGGCGTTCCGCGTCTGGCAGGAAATGGAGGAGCCGCGCCACTGGGCGAAGCTGTCCTACCCGCCGATCGACTATCAGGACGCGCACTACTACGCCGCGCCCAAGATGAAGGACCGTCCGAAGTCGCTGGACGAGGTCGATCCCGAACTGCTGAAGACCTATGAAAAGCTGGGCATCCCGCTGCGCGAGCAGGAGATCCTGGCCGGCGTCGAGGGGGCCGAGGGCAAGAGCCCGGCCATCGCCGTCGACGCCGTGTTCGACAGCGTGTCGGTCGCGACCACCTTCAAGGCCAAGCTGGAGGAGATGGGCATCATCTTCTGCTCCATCTCCGAGGCCGTGCACAAGTGTCCGGAGCTGGTCCAGAAGTATCTCGGCTCGGTCGTGCCCTACACCGACAATTTCTACGCGACGCTGAACTGCGCGGTCTTCACGGACGGCAGCTTCGTCTACATCCCGAAGGGCGTGCGCTGCCCGATGGAGCTGTCCACCTACTTCCGCATCAACCAAGCCAACACCGGCCAGTTCGAGCGGACGCTGATCATCGCCGACGAGGGCAGCTACGTCAGCTATCTGGAAGGCTGCACGGCGCCCAAGCGCGACGAGAACCAGCTTCACGCCGCGGTGGTCGAGCTGGTGGCCCTGGACGACGCGCAGATCAAGTACTCGACGGTCCAGAACTGGTATCCGGGCAACGAGGACGGCGTCGGCGGCATCTACAACTTCGTGACCAAGCGCGGGGCCTGCCGCGGCCGCAACTCCAAGATCTCCTGGACGCAGGTGGAGACCGGTTCCGCCATCACCTGGAAGTACCCGAGCTGCATCCTGCAGGGCGACAATTCGGTGGGCGAGTTCTATTCGGTCGCCATCACCAACAACTTCCAGCAGGCCGATACCGGCACCAAGATGATCCACATCGGCAAGAACACCCGCTCGACCATCGTGTCGAAGGGCATCTCCGCCGGGCGGGCGCAGCAGACCTACCGCGGGCTGGTGAAGATCCTGCCGAAGGCGGAGGGTGCCCGCAACCACACCCAGTGCGACAGCCTGCTGATCGGCGACCAGTGCGGCGCCCACACGGTGCCCTACATCGAGAACCGCAACCGCACCGCCCGCGTCGAGCACGAGGCGACGACCGCCAAGATCAGCGAGGACCAGCTGTTCTACTGCCGCCAGCGCGGCCTGTCGGAAGAGGACGCCGTGTCGCTGATCGTCAACGGCTTCTGCAAGGAAGTGCTGAAGGAGCTGCCCATGGAGTTCGCCGTGGAAGCCCAGAAGCTCGTCGGCATCAGCCTCGAAGGCAGCGTCGGCTGACCGCCCACCGTATCGCGAAGGAAGAAGAAACGATGATCGAGATCAAGAACCTGCACGCCACGGTGGACGGCAAGGAAATCCTCAAGGGCATCGACCTGACGATCAACCCGGGCGAGGTGCACGCCATCATGGGGCCGAACGGCTCGGGCAAGAGCACGCTCAGCTACGTGCTGGCCGGCCGCGACGGCTATGAGATCACCGAAGGCTCGGTGAGCTTCTTCGGCAAGGACCTTCTGGAGATGGAGCCGGAGGAGCGCGCCGCCGCCGGCCTGTTCCTGGCCTTCCAGTACCCGGTCGAGATCCCCGGCGTTGCCAACACCACCTTCCTGAAGTCCGCCCTCAACGCCATCCGCAAGCAGCGCGGCGAGCCGGAGCTGGACGCCATGCAGTTCCTGAAGCTGGTGCGCGAGAAGACCAAGGCGCTGAACATGACCGACGAGATGCTGAAGCGCGCGGTCAACGTCGGCTTCTCGGGCGGCGAGAAGAAGCGCAACGAGACGCTCCAGATGGCCGTCCTCCAGCCGAAGTTCGCCATCCTCGACGAGACGGACAGCGGCCTGGACATCGACGCGCTGAAGATCGTCGCCGAGGGCGTGAACGCGCTCCGCTCGCCGGAGCGGTCGATGCTGGTCATCACCCACTACCAGCGCCTGCTCGACTACATCGTGCCGGACCATGTCCATGTGCTGGCCTTCGGCAAGATCCAGCGCTCCGGCGGCAAGGAGCTGGCGCTGGAGCTGGAGAAGAACGGCTACGCCGAGTTCGGCGTGAACGAGGCGGCCTGACCATGGCAAGCACGACCCTCACGGCACCAGCCCCCCGCGGCTACGACCCGGCGGCGGCCAAGCCCTTCCTGGAGCAGTTCGACCGGGTCAAGGACGGCCTGCCCGGCGCCGGCCTGTCCTGGCTGAACGAGCTGCGCAGCCAGGGCCAAGCCCGCTTCGCCGCGCTCGGCCTGCCGACCGTCAAGAACGAGTCCTGGCGCTACACCAACCTGCGCGCGCTCGACAAGCTGACTTTCCAGCCAGCGGCCGAGACCGGCGAGGCTGTCCGCTTCGACGTGCTGCCGACCGTGCGCGCGGACGGCGCGACCGGCCCGCGGCTGGTCTTCGTGGACGGGCGTTTCCGGGCGGAGCTGTCCTCCACCACCGGCCTCCCGGCCGGGGTCGAGCTTCTGAACCTCGCCGACGCCCTGACGCGCAAGCCCGATCTGGTGGCCGAGCATCTGGGCCGCATCGCCGCTCCCGATGATCGGACGCTGGTCGCGCTGAACACCGCCTTCCTGGCGGACGGGCCGGTGCTGCATGTGCCGCGCGGCGTCACGGTGGACGAGACCATCGAGCTGGTCTTCGTGTCCGTCGGCTCCGAGGCGCAACCCACCGCCTTCCACCCGCGCGGCCTGATCGTCGCGGAGGCGGAGTCCCACGCCGTGATCGTCGAGCATCACGTGGGCTTGGGCTCCTGCACCACCTTGTCGAACGGCGTGACCGAGGTCTTCGTCGGCGAGGGCGCGTCGGTCCACCACTACAAGGTCCAGCGCGAGCACGCGGAGTCCTTCCACCTGTCGCACACCGCGGCGAAGGTGGCCGGCAAGGGCGTGTACGACAACTTCATCCTGACCATCGGCGCCAAGCTGTCGCGCAACGAGGTGAACAGCGTCCTGGATGGCGAGGAAGGCGACACGCATGTCAGCGGCGCCTACATGGTGCGCGGCGGCCAGCATGTCGACACCACGACCTTCATCGACCACGCCAAGCCCTGCTGCACCAGCCGCGAGGTCTACAAGGGCGTGATCGACGATCAGGCCCGCGCCGTCTTCCAGGGCAAGATCATCGTCCGTCCCGACGCTCAGAAGACCGACGGCTACCAGCAGAACCGCGCGCTCTTGCTTTCCGACACCGCGGAGATCGACGCGAAGCCGGAGTTGGAGATCTACGCCGACGACGTGAAGTGCAGCCACGGCGCCACGGTGGGCGAGTTGGACGACGACCAGCTCTTCTACCTGCGCGCCCGCGGCATCGACAAGGCGGAGGCCCGCGGCCTGCTGATCGGCGCCTTCCTGTCCGAAGCGCTGGAGGAGATCGCCGAGGAGAGCGTCCGCGACGCCTTCCAGAGCTACGTCGCCGACTGGCAGAACGTGCGCTGAGGAGGGACCCGGAGATGGACACCCAGATCACCCTCCCCACCTTTGACGTGGAGCGCGTGCGGGCCGACTTCCCGATCCTGTCGCGCACAGTGCATGAGCGGAAGGGCAAGCCCGGCAAGCCGCTCGTCTATCTGGACAGCGCCGCCTCCGCGCAGAAGCCGCGGCAGGTCATCGACGCCATGACCCGCTTCCTGGAGGAGGACTATTCCAACATCCACCGGGGCGTCCATTTCCTGTCGCAGACCGCGACCGACCAGTTCGAGGAGGCCCGCCGCAAGGTCGCCCGCTTCCTGAACGCCCCGTCGGAGCGCAACATTGTCTTCACCCGCAGCGCGACCGAGGCCGTCAACCTCGTCGCCCACAGCTATGGCCGGACCTTCCTGTCGGAAGGCGACGAGATCATCGTCTCGGTCATGGAGCACCACGCCAACATCGTGCCGTGGCAGCTCCTCCAGATGGACAAGGGCATCCGCATCCGCGTCGTCCCGGTGGACGAGCATGGCGTGCTGGACCTGAACGCCTATGAGGATCTGCTGTCCGACCGCACGAAGCTGGTGGCGATGACCCACTGCTCCAACGTGCTGGGCACGGTGACGCCGGCCAAGATCATCGCCCGCATGGCGCACGAGCGCGGCGTGCCGGTGCTGTTCGACGGCAGCCAGGCCGCGGTGCACGGTGTGGTGGACGTGCAGGACATCGACGCCGACTTCTACATCATGACCGGCCACAAGCTGTACGGCCCGACCGGGACCGGCGTGCTGTACGGCAAGTACGATCTGTTGAAGAAGATGCCTCCCTACCAGGGCGGCGGCGACATGATCGAGAGCGTCAGCTTCGAAGGCACCACCTTCAAGGCTCCGCCGGCCCGCTTCGAGGCCGGCACCCCGGCGATCACCGAGGTGATCGGGCTGGGCGTGGCGCTGGATTACATGGAAAAGCTGGGCCGCGAGGCCATCGCGGCGCACGAGCACGATCTGCTCCAGTACTCCACGCAGCAGCTTTCCCAGATCGACGGCCTGCGCGTCTACGGCACCGCGCCGGGCAAGGGTCCGATCATCTCCTTCACGCTGGAGGGCGTTCACCCGCACGACCTCGGCACCATCGTGGACCAGTACGGCGTTGCCGTCCGCGTCGGCCGCCACTGCGCGGAGCCGCTGATGGAGCGCTTCGGGGTCGGCGCCACGGCGCGGGCCAGCTTCGCCCTTTACAACACGCGGGCGGAAGCCGACGCTCTGGTCGAATCGGTGATCGCGGTGAAGGAGTTCTTCGGAGCATGATGGACGAACTGCGCGAGCTGTACCAGGAGGTGATCCTGGACCACGGCAAGAACCCCCGGAACTTCCGGCATCCCGACGATGCCAACCGGGAGGCCAAGGGCGAGAACCCCATGTGCGGCGACCGCTTCATGGTCTATCTGAAGCTGAAGGATGGGGTGGTGGAGGATGTGGCCTTCCAGGGCCGCGGCTGCGCCATCTCCACCGCCAGCGCGTCCATGATGACGGAGGTGATCAAGGGCAAGACCGAGGCGGAGGCCAAGGCCCTGTTCGAGACCTTCCACGATCTCTGCACCAAGGACGACCACGACCACGGCGACCACGGCCCGGTGGACGAGGACGCCATGGAACGGCTGATGGTGCTGTCCGGCGTCCGTCAGTTCCCGGTGCGCGTGAAATGCGCCACCCTCGCCTGGCACGCGATGAACGCGGCCATCGAAGGCGAGGACAAGGCGAGCAGCGAGTAAGTTGCAGGAAACGGTGAAACGCGATGCCCGATGACGCGATCTCCAAGGAAGCCGACGCCGCGGAGGCCAAGCCGATGAACCAGACCGAAGCGGACATGGCTGCGGCCAAGGCCGCCTACGACCCGCGCGCCGCGCTGAGCGAGGCGGTGATCTCGGCGCTGAAGAGCTGCTACGACCCGGAAATTCCCGTCGACATCTGGGAGCTGGGGCTGATCTACCGCGTCGACATCGGCCCGAACAACGAGGTCGAGATCGACATGACCCTGACCAGCCCGATGTGTCCGGTGGCCGGCGAACTGCCGATGCAGGTGCAGCAGGCGGTTGAGTCCGTCGAGGACGTCACCACATGCAAGGTGGAACTGGTTTGGGAACCGCCCTGGCGTCAGGACATGATGTCCGAGGTCGCGCGGGTCCAACTGGACATGTTTTAAGGAGGCGAAGATCCCCCATGGCTACGGCTTCTACGGCTTCTCTCCCCAAGGCCCTCTCCATCACCGACGCCGCCGCGGAGCGCGTGCGGATGCTGATGGCCAAGGCGACCGACGATTACATCGGCCTGCGCATCGGCGTGAAGGCGAAGGGCTGCTCCGGCCTCAGCTACGACGTGCAGTACGCCAAGGAAAAGATGAAGTTCGATGAGGTGGTGGAGGACAAGGGCGTCACCGTCCTGATTGACCCCGCCGCCGTCATGTTCCTGATCGGCAGCGAGATGGACTACGTCGACGACAAGTTCCAGACCGGCTTCGTCTTCAAGAACCCGAACGAGAAGGGCCGCTGCGGCTGCGGCGAGAGCTTCCACGTTTGATGGGCACCCGCCTCTCCCGTTTCCAGCGGGAGAGGCGTTGAACGCCGGGCATCCGGAACGGGATGCGTCGGTTAGGCTTTGTCGATGATGCGCATCGACGCGATGATGCGGTCCACCTCCGGAGCGTATTTCGGGCGGTAGTGCAACCGCGCCCCCTGATGGGCGACCATGTACAGCCTGCCGTTCTTCTGAACCAGGACCGCCACACCATCACGATCCAGCTCATCCTCTCCTGAGAAGGAGAAATCGAGGCGAATCCCCTCACCTCCGGTCACCGTCTGCGGCTTCAGCGAGCGGACCGTGAAGACCTTTGCCTTGAAGGTCTTGGTGAAGGCCGATTCGAACAGGCTGCTCAGGTCTTCGGTCGGCATCCCCGCCCGGTAGACCGGCGGCTTTTCATTGCTTCCGGTGATGTTGAACAGGGGCTTTCCATCCTCGATCCCCGCGGCGAGGATCAGCAGGTCCAACTGTTCGCCATCGACCGTCCAGAAATCCAGGTTTCCCGTATCCGCCGATCCCAAGGCCGTGATCCGGTTCCACTCGATGCCCGGTTCGACGGTCATGCCGCTGCGGACGGTCACCTTTTCCGTCGATGGGACAAGCGCGTAGTGCACGCAGCCGGACAGCGCCACCAAGGCGCACAGCACGGCCATGGTGTGGGCCAGGGTGCGGATTGCAAACTGCGGCATAGGATCAACTCTCCAGGGCGATGTAGCTTTGAATGAGGTCGCGGTCCGTCGCCCTCGGTGCGAGCGACAAGTAACGCTGGAAGGCTTCCGCCGACGGTCCCCGTTCCCCCTGCTGGCGCAGGACGAGGCCGAAACCGCGCCAGGCTTCGGGCGGGGCGTCCGGGGCGGCGAGGGACCGTTCGTACCAGCCCCGCGCACGGCCCAAGTCCCCGTTCTCGGCGCGGAGACGGTGGACCTCGCCGTAGAAATGCATGATGTCCGCATCGGGCGGGATGTCGGAACAGAGCTGATCGAGCAGAACCAGCGTCCGCGGGAACTGACGCATCCGCAATTCATCCTCGAACAACGTCCGGCGCAGGCCCCGCAAGGTTTTGCGGTAAGGTTCGGCCCCTTCGGTCTGCCCCGGCTGAGCCAAGCCGGACGCCTTCGCTTTCAGGATCGCCTGCCGCTCCTCCGGCTCCGGATGCGACGCGAAGAAGACGTTGCGCTCGGCCTCCTCCGCCATCGCCTTCTTCTCGGCGACCAGCTGTTCCCAGACGCGGGCGGCTTCTCCCGGCGCGTAGCCGGCCTTCGCCATGAGCTGGATGCCGATGTCGTCGGCCTCCCGCTCCTGGTCGCGGGAGTAGGAGAATATGCTGGCGAGCAAAGCCATCTGGGTCAGGCTTCCCACCGCGGGAATGCCGGCCAGGGCCAGACCGAGGCTCAGGAACGCCCCGAAATCCGCCTTGGCCCGCGCGTCGCGCCATTTCTGCAACGAATGCTTCCGCAGGTAATGCCCGATTTCGTGACCCAGAATGGCGGCCAGCTGCGCCTCGTTGCGGGTGCGCAGAAGAAGGCCGGAATAGACCTGCATCATCCCGTTCGGCGCCATCGATGCGTTGAACACCGGCGTGCGCACGACATAGACCCGGATGTCGGCGCAGTGATCCGCGGTCATGCGGCACACGATGTCGCGCAGATAGGCGTTCACGGCCTCATCGCGCACCAGGGCGCGGGACCGCTTCAGTTCGCTCTCCGTCCGGTCCATCACCTGCCAGAGGCCACCCTTGTCCGTCGCGGCGGACGGCCGGTAACCGGGTGCGGTGTTGCCATCCCCCGTCCCGGTGGTCGTACAACCGGTCAGCGCCAAGGCCGAACAGCAGCCGCAGCCCGCAAGAAAACTCCGGCGGTGCATTGTATGGCGATGCATGGCGGTCACTTCGGGAAGTCCGCCAGCAGCACCTTGGCGGTTTCGCGCGCCGGTTCCACCGTGCGCAGGTCGCCGGCGCCCCGCATCAGCCGGTTGAACCAGACGATGTCACCGGTTTCGAGATCGACCAGCGACGCGAAGCCGACCTGTGTGCCGCCCTGCACCCCGACGCCCAAAACCGCCGCCGCGACCATCAAGGCGACCCGGCCACCGCTCGCGTAACTGTCACGCACCCAGACGAACAGCGCATAATCGGCACCGGTCGCCTCTTTCAACGTCCTTGCGGTGGTTCCAAGAGTCCAGTCGAACTTGCCGCGCTTGGTCGGCAGTTTCTTGACGTCGAAGAAGTGGTGGATCATGGCCGACGTGCCGACCTTTTCATGCAGCCTCTGCAGCTGATGCAGGGTGTCCACGACTTCCGGATTGGCCTTGCTGTCGTCGAAAGCGGCGATGCTCAGCCCCAAATCGGCCTGTTGCTCGTCGAAAGCCACGGCCAGATGACGGCGCGCCGCCTCGGTCCATTCAGCCTTCGGTTCTTTCATTCCGGCGGCCGACAGCTCGCTGAGCTCAACATCCAGAGGCATCAGCACAATCCGGGTGCTGTTGCCCGGGCGCTTGATCGTCTCGACATGCTTTACGCTGGATTGGCAGGCGGACAGCAGAACCACCGACAGAAGAACAGCGAGAACTCTACCGAACACGGAAAGCGCGGGAAACGATCGACCGTACACGCCAAAGCTCCATCATACTGGGATATTCACATCAATCGGGTTACCTCCTGCAGTTCTATGTATCATTAGGGGCAAAATCAACAGATACCGCCACCTGTGGTCACTGCTTGCATGTCCGGATGGGCAGGGCACGATGGATGCGCCTTGCCCCTGTCCAACGGCGTCCCGCGTCCCCACTCTCCATGCTAGAGTCTGTCCCCGCGACGCCGACACGGCCAAAACAAGGTTAGAGAAAAGCCCCATGGACAAAGGCACGCCCAAGGCCATCCGCCTGCAGGACTACCGCCCGCCCGCGCACCTGATCGACACGGTCGATCTGTTCTTCGACCTCGGCGAGGAGGTGACCACGGTCCGCGCGCAGCTCGGGCTGCGACGCAACCCGGTGCGCGACGATGCGGCAACCCAGCCGCTGACGCTGGACGGGCAGCGGCTGGAACTGGTGTCCGTGGCGCTGAACGGGCAGCCACTGGGCGACGCCGATTACACCGTCACGCCGGACCATCTGACCGTCCACAGCGTGCCGGAGACCTTCACGCTGGAAACCGTCGTCCGCATCAAGCCGCAGGAGAACACCGCGCTGGAGGGGCTCTACAAGTCCTCCGGCAACTTCTGCACCCAGTGCGAGGCGGAGGGATTCCGCAAGATCACCTATTTCGCCGACCGGCCCGACGTGATGGCCCGCTACACCACCACGATCACCGCGGACAAGGCGCGCTACCCGGTGCTGCTGTCCAACGGCAATCTCATCGAGTCCGGCGACCTGCCCGACGGGCGCCACCGCGCGGTGTGGGAAGACCCCTTCCCCAAGCCCTGCTACCTGTTCGCCCTGGTCGCGGGCACGCTGGTGCACCAGGAGGACCGCTTCCGCACCGCGTCCGGCCGCGACGTGACCCTGCGCATCTATGTCGAGCCGGGGAACGAGGACAAAGTCGACCACGCCATGCGCTCGCTCATCAAGTCGATGCGCTGGGACGAGGAGGTGTTCGGGCTGGAATACGACCTCGACATCTTCAACATCGTCGCGGTCGGCGACTTCAACATGGGGGCGATGGAGAACAAGTCCCTCAACGTCTTCAACACCAAATACATCCTGGCGAAGCCGGAGACCGCCACCGACCAGGACTTTCTGGGCATCGAGGCCGTGGTGGCGCACGAGTATTTCCACAACTGGACCGGCAACCGCGTCACCTGCCGCGACTGGTTCCAGCTGTCGCTGAAGGAGGGGCTGACCGTCTTCCGCGACCAGGAATTCTCCAGCGACATGAACTCGCGGGCGGTCAAGCGCATCGCCGACGTGCAGCGCCTGCGCACCGTGCAGTTCCCGGAGGATTCGGGCGCCATGGCGCACCCGGTGCGCCCGGACAGCTATGTGGAGATCAACAACTTCTACACCCCCACCGTCTACGACAAGGGGTCGGAAGTCATCCGCATGTACCACACGCTGCTGGGGCCGCAGGGCTTCCGCAAGGGCATGGACCTCTATTTCCAGCGCCACGACGGACAGGCGGTCACCTGCGACGACTTCGCCGCGGCGATGTCCGACGCCACCGGCGTGGACCTGACCCAATTCAAGCTCTGGTACCGCCAAGCCGGCACGCCGGAGCTGGACGTGAGCGGCGCCTATGACGACGCGTCGAAGACCTACCGGCTGACCGTCAGGCAGACCGTGCCGCCCACCCCCGGCCAGCCGGTGAAGGAACCGATGCACATCCCGCTGGTCATGGGCCTGCTCGGTCCGGACGGGGCGGACCTGCCGCTGCGCCTGACCGGCGAGACGGAGCCGGCCGGTACCAGCCGCACCCTGCACATCACCGAGACCGAGCAGACCTTCACGTTCGTCGACGTGCCGGCCCGCCCGGTGCCGTCGCTGCTGCGCGGTTTCTCCGCCCCGGTGAAGCTGCGGGCCGACCTGACCGACGGCGACCTGACCTTCCTGATGGCCAACGACAGCGATGCCTTCAACCGCTGGGAGGCCGGGCAGACGCTGGCGACCCGGCTGCTGCTCTCCCTCGTCGCCGACCGACAGGCCGGGCGGGAACTGGCGCTGCCCCAGAGCTTCATCAACGCGGTGGCTGCGGTCCTGAAGGATGCCGACCAGGACCCGGCCTTCGCCGCGCAGGCCCTGGTGCTGCCGACCGAGAGCTACCTCGGCACGCAGATGGAGGTGATCGACCCCGATGCCATCCACACCGTGCGCGAGTTCGCCCGCCGCCGGCTGGCCGAGGCGCTGCGGCCGGGCTGGCTGGACACCCACCGCCGCAACGCGGGGAACGAGCCCTTCTCGGTGGACGCCGCGGCCATCGGACGGCGGGCGCTGAAGAATCTGTGCCTCGCCTACCTGATGGCGCTTGAGGACGAGGAGGCGCTCGACCTCTGCCTCGGCCAGTATCGCGGCGCCCAGGCGATGACCGACGTGATGGCGGCGCTCCAGTTCCTCAGCAATTCCGACGCGCCCGAGCGGGACGAGGTTATCGCCGGCTTCTACGAGCGCTGGAAGGGCGAGGCGCTGGTCGTGGACAAGTGGTTCGGCGTGCAGGCGACCTCGCACCGGCCCGACACGCTGGAGCGGGTGACCGAACTGCTCGCCCACCCCGCCTTCGAAATCCGCAACCCCAACAAGGTCTACGCGCTGATCGGCGGTTTCGCGGGCGGCAACCCGGTGCGATTCCACGACACCAGTGGAGCGGGCTATCGCTTCCTGGCGGATCAGGTCCTTCGCCTGGACCCCATGAACCCGCAGGTGGCGGCCCGCATGGTCGGTCCCTTCTCGCGCCTGCGCCGCTACGACGCGCCGCGCCGTGCCCTGATGAAGGCCGAGTTGGAGCGCATCGTCGCCACGCCCGGCCTGTCGCCGGACGTCTTCGAGGTGGCGAGCAAGAGCCTGGAGGCGGCGGGCTGACCCAGAACGGGCGGGCCAAAATGGAAAGGGCCGGAGGGTTTCCCCTCCGGCCCGTCCGTACCCCCGCGCCGAAACGCGGGCGTCTTTACTTCTGCTCACCCAGGAAGGCGATCAGATCGTCGACCTTGCCAGCGTCCTTGATGCCCGCGAAGGCCATCGTGCCGCCCGGAACGACTTCCTTCGGGGCGGTGATGTAGGCCTTCAGGTTGTCCGGGGTCCAGACCAGCCCGCCGGCGGCCTTCTCCTGCATCGGCTTGGAATACTTGAAACCGTCGATCGAGGCGGCCGGGCGGCCGACAACGCCGAACAGCGACGGACCGACCTTGTTCTTGCCCTGCTCGGCGGTGTGGCAGGCCATGCACTGCTTGAAGACGTCCTTACCGGCGGCGGCGTCAGCGGCCTGCGCGGCGCCCGCGCCCATGGCAATGCCGGCGATCAGGGCGGCGCCCAGGATATGCTTGTTCATTGGTCAGATTCCCCCTTCCGGATGAAGCCGGCGTTCTGATGCCGGCAGGTTCGGGCGCAGCATACACATTCTGTGGTTAAGGCCAACCCCCCAACGTGTCGCGCCCGCAGCACAAACACCAAATACGGGTTATTTCATCCATGCGAGAAGAAGAACAAGAACAGCCACCACGGCCAGCGCCGCCCAGGGCACATAGAAGCCGCCCCGCCCCCGGGCGGCGGGAAGCGGGATCGGGATTTCAGGGGCGGGGGGCGCCACGGCGGGCGTCACCGGTTGCGGAGCGGCCGCGCTCATCGCAGCGGGCTGCGCGACCGTCTCCACGACCGGATCGGCGAGCGGATCGGCGACCGGGTCAGGCTGCGGCCCGCCGACCACCGCCGTGAAGCGGTTGAAGAAATCGTCGGCCATCTTGCGCGCCGTGGCGTCCACCAGACGCGAACCGATCTGCGCCAGCTTGCCGCCGACCGTGGCGTGGGCGGTGTAGGACAGGACCGTGGCCGTCTCGCCGTCCGGTTCCAGCGAGACCTTGGCGCCGCCCTTGCCGAAGCCGGCGGCCCCGCCGGAGCCTTCCCCGGTGATGGTGTAGCCGTTGGGCGGGTCGAGGTCCGACAGGGTCACCTTGCCGGAGAACTTGGCGCTGACCGGCCCCACCTTGGCGACCACCTTCGCGGTGAATTCCGTGTCGGAGGTTTTCTGCACCTCCTCGCAGCCGGGAATGCACTGGCGCAGGATGTCCGGATCGTTCAACGCCGCCCAAACCTTGTCCCGCGGGGCCGTGATGCGCTGGCTGCCGCTCATGTCCATGACGTGGTCCTCCCCTGCCTTTTTACAGCCAAGCCATAGCCGGACGATACGGCAAGGCCGCAACCGGCGACAGTCCCCCTTTCAGCCAGGAAGGAACGGTTCAGCGCGGCGCTGGCGGCACGCAGTTCTGGACGATCGGCGTGCAGGCGGACAGCGAGGCGTTGCCCGGGTAGGACACCTGCTCCACGACCCCGCCCGGCCCCAGGACGAAGGTGGCCTCGCACATGCCGGGGGAGGAGGAACCGATCGGGAGGCCGAATCCCAGCCCGACGCCGACGCCGCTGGAACCGCCCCCGCCAAAGCCGCCGACGCCGATGCTGCTGCCGCCCAACGGGCTGATCGCCACGCCGGGGTCGGAGACGTAGGTGTAGTATTCCCGCCCGCCGGCCTGGGCCTGCCGCGCCGGAACCCCGGCGCAGGCGAGCAGCCGCTCCTTCGGCATGCCAACGAGTTCGGTCTGGGCACGCTGGGCGATCTGCGGGTCCGGCCCCGTGGCGCAGGACGCCAGGAGCGCCCCGGCCAGCCCCAAAAGCGCTGCCGTCCCGACCTGCCGAACCGTCATGACCATCCCCCTCCGATGCAGCATCGCACGACTGGCACAACCCCGCGCGCCGCTTGCGGTTCCCGGAGAAAGCCGGCTACCTAAACCGGAGCGTGCTCCACGCGCCCCCTCTCACGGGGCAAAAGGCGGGTTTCGGATGCGACGGCGCCGCCGTATGACGCTTTGACGGTTGATGGAACGGAGGATCATGGTATGACTGACGAGGGTTTGGTTTCGACTAGCGACGGTTCTGCGATGACCACGGTCTACCTTGCGCTCGGCAGCAATCTGGGCCACCGCGCCGCCAATCTGGCGACGGCGCAGCGCCGGCTCTCTCCGCAGGTCCGGGTTACGCTGGCCTCGCCCGTCTACGAGACCGCCCCGATGTACGTGACCGACCAACCGTCCTTCCTGAACATGGTGCTGCGCGCGCAGACGGCGCTCGGCCCGTGGGAGCTTCTGCGCCATGTCAAGAACATCGAGGCGGAGATGGGCCGAGACCTGGAAGGCGGCCTTCGCTTCGGGCCGCGTCCCATCGACATCGACATTCTGCTCTACGGCGAACTGGTGATGTACGCGCCGGAACTGGAGATCCCCCATCCCCGCATCGCGGAGCGCGCTTTCGTCCTGGCCCCGCTGGCCGACATCGCGGGCGGCCTTCAGCACCCGGCCATCGCGCGCAGCTTCGATGATCTTCTGGCCGCCGTACCGGGGCGCGACACGGTGATCCGCACCGGCACGGAGCTTCCGGTGGCGGTCTGACGCAGTCGACGGACTGACGTTGTCGACGGTCTGGCGTTATCGATGGTCTGACCTTGCCGAATGGGCGGGCGCCTGCGCTATAGTGGGCACGGCGCAGCGACGAGAGGCGGCCGCCCCGGACGGGGCATCGACCAGGGCCGCCGCCCGCCAGGAGATGTCTTTTTTGGCCAACGATCCCGTTTCCCGACACACCGGCTCCGGTTCCCACGGCGCAGCGGCGACCTACACCATCCTGCTGCGCGATTTTACCGCCACCGTGTCGCTCGCCGGGCGCTCCGGACGCCACACCGTCCGCATCAGTCTGGAGTTGAAGGTCAGCCATCCCGGTCTCGGCTTTCCCGACGACATAACCGCGGTCATGTCCTACGAAGACATCGTGGAAGATCTGCGCCGGTTGTGCGCCGAGGAAACGGTGCCCGGCCCCGACTATCTGGCCGACCGCACCGCGGCGTTGTGCATGGCCCAGCCGAAGGTCCGCCACGTGCGCGTCGACGTCGAACTGCCGTCCCTGCTTCCGGACACGGCCGGAGCCGGCGTCACGATCATGCGGAACCGCGACGCGGAGCACTGACTCCACCTCCCTCCACCATCGCGGTAACTCTTTTGCCGATATAGGCATCGGGTCTGTGTTCAGGCATGAACACTCAGCGGCTCCCTACCCTTACGCAAGCCGCGATAGAATATTTCGCGATGCAGCATTGTTGCGAAATACCGTATCTTAAGTACAATAGAAACACGCCGCCTCAAGGCCGGCCGGAATGCACAGGGAGGGTAACATGGACCAATTGACGGCTCCGACCCTGTCGGAAATCCTGGACGAGCCGATCATCGTCGCCCTGATGAATCGGGATGGCATGACCGCCGAGACTCTGCGGAAGCTTCTCGAACAGGTCGGACGCAATTTGCGCGACCGCGAGGAACGGCTGGCCGCCTGAGCGGACGGAATTGGGGTGGCGGGTCCGGACCAGGCGGACCGCCACGGAAGCCAGCCGTCGTTCAGCGGACGGAAACGACGCGGAATGGGCGCTGTTCACCATCATGCTCGGTGATGGAGATGTACTCCCCTTCCACCAGCGTGTGGCGGTCGAAGCGGAAGATCGGTTCGTCGTCGTCGCTGTCGTCGGCGTCGTAATCGAACAGCCATCCCTTGCCCCGATGAATGAGGTGGCCGGTCTGCTCGTCCTCCCCGCGCCAGAAGCGGCGGACCGTGCAGGCGGCCTTCTGGCTCCGCCATTCCTCCAGATCCAGATGGCCGTCCGCAGTCAGCGGGGCGATGAACTCATAGCCATGCTCCGCGCTGCCTTCCGGATGGTCGGCGGTGCGGGCCAGTTCGAGGCGGATTGTCTTCAAGGGCACGGTCTTTCGTCCTTTGCTGGCAGCGGAACAAGACAGCGCGTCACGGAACTCCGACGGTTGGGGGAGCGCGCCGAGCGCGCTCCCCGCCGTCCCCCCGACGCGATCCCGCCAATGCCAACCGAACGGGGGGCCGGTTGTTCCGCGCCTCCCCGTGCCCACCGCGCACCGTCACGGTGCGTGTGGGGCGTTTCCTTCCTGTCGCCGTATCGTTTTGCAGGCTCGCTTTACAGGGCCGGGTGCTGGTGCACGAAGCCGTCCAGGACGGCCGTCAACTGGCGGGCATGAACGGTCTGCCCATGGCTGCGGGCCCGGTCGATGTCCTCGCGGATGATGCGGGCGATCCGGCGGATGCCTTCGGCGTCGTGGGCAAGGCAGCAGCCCAGTTCCACCGCCAGGATTTCCGGCAGATGCTCATGCTCCGCGATGGCGTCGATTTCCTCTTCGGTCAGATCGCTGAGCGCGATGCAATCGTCGATCGTCAACATGGCGCGTTCCCTTCCCGATTGCCGGACCTTACCCGGACCGGAGTCCGGGTGGCCCTTGTGGTCGAAAACCATCGGCGTGGAGGGCGCCCGACATGGCGGCGCCGCGCGTCGGATCGGAGAAGCCCGGCCTTTAACAGAGAGGCCCTTTGATCAATGGGCCATCAGCACGGGCAGGCCGGCGTGATTCAGCACATAGCGGGTCACGCCACCCAGGATCATTTCCCGCATCCGGCTGTGTCCGTAGCCCCCCATCACGAGGAGGTCGGACCCAAGCTCCGTGGCCTTGTTGATGATGACTTGGCCGACGGGTTCCGATCCCGGCTTCAATATGGTTACCTGAACGTTAACGCCGTGCCAAGCGAGATATTGGGCGATGCGACGCCCTGCCGCAGCCTGGGTGTTGGAGGTCTCGGCGGTCAGCACATGGACGGTGTCGGCACCGGTCAGGAAAGGCATCGCCCCGGTCAAAGCACGCACCGATTCGGGGCTGCCGTTCCAGGCGAGCGCCACCGTGCGCCCGATCTCATCCGGCAGGGTGGCCGGCGCCAGCAACAGCGGGCGGGCCGCCCCCAGCAGGGCGCTTTCCACCGTGGCGTAAACCTGGGTGTTTCTGTCCAACGTGGTGTGGGCGAAGACCAGCAGATCGGCCAGCCGCCCTTCGCGCGGCACCACCTCCTCGACGCGGCCCGTCTCCTCCCGCCACCGGGCGGTCGGCGCCTCGACGCCGGTCGGGATGTCGCGCAGTTCGATATCCGCGGCGCGCACAACGTCGTCGAAGGTGCGGCGGGCGGTGTGGAGGTGGGTCTTCGACTCCCCTTCGGCGGCGCGCATGATCTCCTCGACCATCGCGCCGGACATGCCCTCGCCCAGCATGGGCACGGCGTCCCGCGGGTCCAGCGACACGAACAGGGCTTCGACATGGGCATCGAATTCGCGCGCGATCTTCAGCGCGGCGTTCAGCGCCACCGTGTCGCCGTCGAGGCCGGCCAGCGGCACAAGGATCGTCTTGAGTGACATGATCTCCCCCCGGGCCGTTTCCGCCGGCCCATCTTATGGACGGTGCCTGTCGGAACGACGGCTGGATGCACCGTTTCCAGCGCCGCGCCGCCCTTATATTAGACCATGGGGAACCGGCGGCGCCCGTTCCACCTGGAATTACACCAGTCGCTCCAGCACGGCCGCAAGCGTTTCCCCCGCATCCCTGCCAGCATTCGTGCGCACCCACTCAAGCGGGCCCAGATCATAGACAGCCTGCCGCTCGGCCACCTCCGCCGTGGCGTCGGAGGCGTCGCCGCGGCGGGCCACGATGCGGGCGATCCGCGTGTCCAAAGGGGCGTCCAGCCAGATGCCGTCGAATCGCACACCGGCTTCCGCTGCGAGACCGGCCGCGGCGGCCCGTTCCTCCGGACGAGCATGGACGGCGTCCAGCACGACGGCGTGCCCGGCGGCCAGCACGGTCCGCGCCCGCTCCAGAAGCTCGGCATAGACCCGCTCGGTTACCGGCGGCGTGTAGGCGTCCTCCGGAAGCCGCTCCGCCTCCCCGACCCCGAACAGGCGCTTGCGCAACGCGTCGGAGCGCAGGACCACCGCCCCCGGCGACGCGCCCAGAGACGGCGCCAGGGCGCGGGCCAGCCGGGTCTTGCCGCTGCCGGACAGGCCGCCGATGGCGATCAGCCGTGGCGGCGGCGGTTCCAACGCCGCAAGGGCTTGGTCCAGATAGGCCACGGCCTCCCGTTCCGACCTCCGCGCCGCAGCCGCGTCGGGGCGGAACGTCGCCGCGCTGGCGGCGATCTTGGCCCGGATGGCCGCGCGCGCCGACAGGAACAGGGGCAGCGGCGCCAAGGCGCCGTAGTCCTCCGTCACGTCCAGGCTGCGGTTGAGGAATACGTTGCCGAGGGGGCGAAGCCCCCGCCGCTCCAGATCCATCAGCAGAAAGGCGAGGTCGTACGCGACGTCGATGACCGCCAACCGCTCGTCGAACTCGATGCCGTCGAACAGGACCGGCTTTCCGCCCAGCAACACGATGTTCCGCAGATGCAGGTCGCCGTGGCAATGCCGGACGAATCCTGCCCGCCGCCGGTCCTCAAGCAGCGGGCCCAGACACGCCAGCGTGTCCGCCGACCGCCCGGCCAGCCGTTCCACACGCTCCGGCGGAAACAGGGATGGGTTGGCGCGCAGTTCGGCGATGTTGCCTTCAACCACCTCCCGCATCGCCACCGCCCCGCCGCCATCCGGACGCAGTTCCGCGGATTCATGAAAAGCGGTCACGGCGTCGGCCAAGTCGCGAATCAAATCGTCGTCGAGACCGCCCCGTTCCGCCAAGCGGTCCAGCAGGGCGTCCTGCGGAAAGCGGTGCATCACGACCAGCCAGTCCAGCGCCGTGCCGCCCGCCGCACCCTCGCCACCGAAGGCGAGCGAGCCGTCCGCCCTTTGCACCACCGAGTCCAGGCCGAGATAAAGCGACGGCGCGCTTCGCCGGTTCAGGCGCAACTCTTCCACACAGGCCGCGCGCCGCCGCTCGGTCGTCGAATAGTCCAGATAGGGGTAGCGGACCGCACGCTTCAGCTTATAAGCGCGGTCGCCGGCCAGGAAGATCATGGCTGCGTGGGTTTCGACACGCTCCACCGCCGCGCCGCCGTGGCTCGCCGGATCGGCGAGAAAGGCGGCCGCCATCTGCATCGGACCCTGCGTCGGGTCCTGCTTCGGATCGGAAGCGGTGTGCTGCATGGCGAAAGTCTAGCACGCCCCAGCCATCACCGATGAGCCCGGCAAACCGCCTAGGCCCCCGCAAACAGGGGAGCCCTTCCACCATTGACGCGGAGGGCGGGGCGCACGACATCTGGGAGTAGCCCCGTTACGCGCTTGCGCGGGGGTGCGGTGCAACGCGTAATGCCACAACCGCGTCGGGATCGGACGCGGTAGGCTGGAGCAGCCGGAGTAGGACGGTCAACGATCGATCGGGAGCAGGCCGCCGTGCGTCATGGGACCTCGTGCCTCTGTCTGGTGGTTGCCGTGGCGGGCTTCGCGCTTTCCGCTCCCGCAGGCGCGCAGACCCTGTCCATGCCCGAAGACCGGATCGGCAACTGGAAGATCGGCGGGCTCGCCTACAACGTCGGGGAAACGCCGGACACCAAGGTGTCCGACCTGCACAACAAGATCCGCATCGGCTCCTCCATCCTGCCCAAACTCGACGGATACGCGGAGGTGCGCCCCTGGGTGTCCCTCGGTCCCAGCGCGCCGGATGGCAGCCTCTATGGCATGGGCGGCATCCTGATCGACATTCCGCTGGGAGGGTCCTCCTTCGTCTTCACGCCCAGCGTCGGTGCCGGAACCCTGCCGGTCACCCCGCGCGATCCGGCGGGCACGGGCAGCGTGGTCGAGTTCCGTTCCCAGCTCGAACTCGGTTACCAGTTCGAGAACAAGGCGCGCTTCAGCCTCGGCTACAGCCGCATCGACACCAGTGGCCCCACCGCGGACGCCGCCGCACCGGCCAACAACGTCTTCGGATTCTACTATCGCATGCCGTTCGGAGCGTTCACCGGACGCTGAGAATCCGACGCTTGTTTTGCGGCGCAACATGACCATTCACGAATCGCTGGACGTTTGTTCTGACGCGGAGGCTGCGCAAAGGGGTTGGCAATACTCGCCTTAACCAGTTGTTAATGACGGCTGGTTCTATTGACCTCGGGGACCAACGCCGGGGATTCGATCATGGCCAAGCGCAAGACCGCCACCGCAAAGACCGTCGACGCCGCTCCGTCGCTTGAAGCGGCCGAGGCGCTCGCCACCGACACCGGGGCGGAAATCGTCCTGAACACCAATTTCGCGGCCATCGAGCAGGACGCGGTCGCCCTGTTGCATGCCGCCAGCCTCCTGGTCGAAGCCGACACGCCCGAGAAGGCGAGCCACGCGCTGGACCACAATCTTCGCCTTTGGGTCGCCATCAAGACGGTGCTCCAGAACGAAGAGAACACACTGGACTCCGAGGTCAAGGCGAACCTGCGCAACCTCGCGCAGTACGTCACCGTCACCACCATGGAGGCGACCCGGGGCTCCATCGAGACGAGCAAGCTGGTGTCGCTCTCGCGCATCAACATGCACATCGCCGAGGGGCTGCTCCATGGCCAGAAGAACCGCATGGTGCAGGAGCGCGCCTATGAGATCTGGGAGCGTGAGGGCCGCCCGAACGGCCGCGAGATGGATCACTGGTTGCGGGCCGAAGGCGAAATCGCCGAATTGCTGAACAACCGCTGACGACACGCGCAACGGCCGGATCGGCGTCACACCGCAATCCGGCCATTCCGTCAGGACATGACCACCCGTGTCGCGGCAACGTGACGCGGGTGGTTGCAGTTGATAGCATCCGGGCGTGACCGCGCCTCCCCTCTCCCCCGCCCCCGCCCGTCCCGCGACGCCCCGCCACATCCGCGTGGAGAACATACCGCTCGGCATCGTCATGATGCTGGGATCGGTTTTGCTGTTCTCCGTGATGAACGTGCTGGTGAAGCTGCTCTCGGAGACGTACCCCGTCATCGAGGTGACCTTCTTCCGCAACGCCATGGCATTGATTCCGGTGGCGGTGGTCATCTCGCTGCAGGGTGGCTGGATCAACAGCCTGCGCACCGAACGCCCGATGGGCCATGTCTGGCGCTCGGTCGTCGGTCTGACCGCGATGTCGCTGACCTTCTGGTCCTTCAACCTGTTGCCGCTGGGCGATGCGGTGGCGCTGAACTTCTCGGCCCCGCTGTTCCTCACCGCCCTGTCGGTGCCGCTGCTCGGCGAGAAGGTCGGCATCCACCGGTGGAGCGCGGTGCTGGTCGGCTTCGTCGGCGTCCTCATCATGGTCCGGCCGTCGGGCGAGATGCTGACGCATTTGGGCGCGCTCGTCGCGCTTGGCGCCGCCTTTTGCCAGTCCTTCGCGATGGTGGCGATCCGCCAGCTCAGCAAGACCGAGCACGCCAACACGATCGTCTTCTACTTCACCGCGATCACCACCCTGATCCTGGCGCTGGTCATGCCGTTCGTGTGGATCACCCCGCACAGCCTAACCGACCTCGCCCTGTTGTCGGCCACCGGCGTGCTTGGCGGCGGCGCCCAGCTTTTCCTGACGCGGGCCTATTCGCTGGCGCCGGCGGCCGTGGTGGCGCCCTTCAACTACGCCTCGCTGCTGTGGGCCGTGCTGTTCGGCTGGATGCTGTGGGGCGAGATGCCGACGCTCCACATGGTGCTGGGAGCCGCCGTCGTGGCGGTGAGCGGCCTGTACATCCTGCACCGCGAAACCCGCCGCCGCCTGCCGCCCAGCCCGCCCGCGATGGGCGGCGGCGGCGACTGACCGTCGAGGCCTGACGATCTCAATCCGCCGGCCTCATTCGGCCGGTTGCAGGGAGCGCTCCATGGCCCCGGCGAGCTGGCGCGGGGTTACCGGCTTGTGCATCAGGCCGAAGCCGTGGCGCACGGCGTCGCGCTGGCATTCCGGACCGGTTTCCCCGGTCACGATGATCGCCGGAATGTCGGCGTCGAACAGCCGGCGGATGTCGAGGATGGCGTCGGTGCCGACCTTGCCTTCGCGCAGGCGGTAGTCCGCGATGATGATGTCGGGCTTGCGGCTGACGGAGCGCAGCTTGTCCACCGCCTGCTCCCCCGAACCGGCGATCAGCACCTCGTACCCCCATTCGCGCAGGATGGCCTGAAGGCCCAGCAGCACGATGGCGTCGTCGTCGACGACCATGGCCAGCCGCTCGTCCCCGCTTGCCGACGTCCTGAGCGTCGCGGCCATCGGCTCCACGGGCTTCAGCGTCTCGCCCAGCGGCACCTCGATGGTGAAGACGGACCCCGCGCCGGGCGCGGAGCGGACGGTCACCGGATGACCCAGAAGCTGCCCGATGCGCTGAACGATGGCGAGGCCCAGCCCAAGCCCCTGGCTGCGGTCGCGCTCCGGGTTGCCGACCTGATGGAACTCCTCGAAGATTCGTGGCAGATGCTCTTCGGAAATGCCGATGCCGGTGTCGGCGACCGTTATCCGCATCCGCCCGCCCATGACCGTGCAGGCGATGGCAATGCTGCCCCGCTCCGTGTAGCGGATGGCGTTCTCTACGAGGTTACGGATCATCCGGCCCAGCAAGACGCGGTCGGAGCGGATGTTCAGCGGACACCCCTCCATCGTCCAGTCGAGCCCCTTGCCGCGGGCCACCGGGGCATAGCCCGCCGCGATGTGGTCGAGCAGCAGCGCCACCGGGAAATCCTCCAGCGTCGGCTTGACCACCCCGGCGTCCAAACGCGACACGTCGAGCAGGCTGTCCAGCAGCCCCTTCAGCGCGTCCAGCCCACTTTCGAGATGGCGCAGCGCCTTCATCCCCTTCTCGCCCTGGACATGGCCGTGCAGCGCGCCGGAGAACAGGAACAGCGACTGCATCGGCTGGCGAAGGTCATGGCTGGCCGAGGCGAGGAACTTGGACTTGGACAGGGCGGCCCGCTCCGCCTCCTCCTTGGCGCGGCGCAGGGCGTCCTCGGCCTCCAGACGATCGGTCACGTCGGTGTTGGTGCCGAACCACAGGAGAACGGTGCCGTCGGAATCGCGGACGGGCAACGCCCGCGACAGGAACCAGCGGAAGGCACCGTCCCGCCCCGCCATGGGGAAGGTGTCCTCCCACGGTTCACCGGTCTGGAAGGACCGCTGGAGGCTGGCGGTGACGCGTTCGGCATGGTCGGCGGGAAGAATTCCATCCCACAGCGGATCGGAAGCGGCATCCGCGCCATCGACGACACCCGTGTAGTCATACCAGCGTTGGTTGTACCAGAAGATGCGCCCATCCGGGCGGGCCATCCAGGCGAGCTGCGGGATGGAATCCGCCAGCGTGCGGAAGCGCAAGCCAACCTCCTCCGCCTCCTCCTTGGCCGTCTGCATGGCATCGCGGGCCTCGAAGATGTCGGTGATGTCGGTAGAGGTGCCAAACCAGCGTTCCTCTCCGGATTCCGGGTCGGTGATCGGCAAGGCACGCTGCTTGAACCAGCGGTAGGTGCCGGCCGCGCTGCGGATGCGCGCCTCGGTGTCGAAGATCGTCCGCTGTTCGACCGCCTGCGCCCAAATCGTGAGGAGACGCTTTCGATCGTCAGGATGAACGGTTTCCGACCACCCGAAATCCTGCGCCTCCTCCAGCCGCTGGCCGGTGTAGGACAGCCATTGCTGGCTGAGGAAATCGCAGCTGCCGTCCGCCCGGCAGGTCCAGACCATCTGTGGCAACGCTTCCAGGAGCGTGCGGTAGCGGTGCTCGCTGGCCCGCAGGGCCGCCTCCGCCGCGCGGTGGGCGGACACGTCGCGGAAGTAGATGGACAGGCCGCCGCCCGCCTGCGGATAGACGTTGAACATGGTCCAGCGCTGGAAGATGCCGGACAGCGCCTCGAACTCCCGCGGCTGCTGGTCGGCCATGGCGGCCTCGAAGCTGCGGATGACGGTGTTGCCCGCGACTTCGGGAAAGAGGTCCAGCAGGCGGCGGCCGACGAGGTCTTCGCGAGGGCGCTCGAACATCTCCTGGGCACGCTTGTTCACGTAGGTGATCCGCCAGTCGCGGTCGATGGCGTAGAAGGCATCGCCGATGCTCTCCAGGATCTGGTTCGCCTGCTCCACCGCGCGTTCCAGCGCCCGTTCGGCGAGCAGGCGCTTGCTGATGTCCTGGAAATAGATGGCCAACCCGGCGGACGATGGGAACACCCGCAGGAAGAGCCAGACGCCGAGCGGCGCGAAATAGGCCTCGAACTCGTCGGGATGGCGGTCCCTCATGGCGACGTTCAGGCGGTCCCACAGAACCGTTCCCATGGCGTCGGGAAAGGCTTCCCACAGCCGCTGCCCGGTCAGGTCGCTGCTGCCGCCCATCAGGCCGCGTGCGCGCCCGTTCATGAAGACGATGCGCCAGGACCGGTCGAGTTCGTAGACGCCATCCGTCGTGCTTTCCAGAATGGCGTGGGACCGCCGGTCGGCCGCCGCCGCGGCTTCCGCCGCGCGCGCGCGCCGCTCCGCCGCCTCTCGCCGGTCGTGGGAGCGGGTGAGGGTCCAGGCGACCAGCGCCGCCACAGCCAGAGCGCCGAGCCCACCGCCGGCGATCGTGTAGGTCGTGCGCCGCGCCGCCGCCTGGATCGGCTCGGCCGGCGTGCCGAGGGCTAGAAGCCAGCCGGGCGCCGCCACGGAGCCGGCCTTCGCCGACAGCACCTCCTGCCCCTGCTGTGTGCGGGACAGAAAGAACTCGTCGCCGGTCTTCAATGCGTGGGCGAGGGACTCGTGCGCCGGCTTTCCGATCGCCGGGTCGAAGGCCGTTTCAGACTTCGATCTGGCGATGAACCGCCCATCACGATCGAGAAGCGCGACGATCCAGTTCGGCGTCGCCACCTGATCAATCAGGACTTGGTGCAGGGACCAGGCCCGCACATAGGCGGTCAGGACCAGCCGCACCTCGCCCACACCCCAAACCGGCACGCTGACCCCGAAGACCGGCTCCACCTTGCCGGCCGGGTCGCTGATGACGCCGCTGATCCAGACCTCTCCCGAGCGGAACACCTGATCCGCCAGGGCGGACCGGGCGGCGGGGTCGATGCCGCCGGCCTCCGGTTCCTGCGGCCGGTGGAGCAGGTTGACGACACCCTGGCGGTCGCGCACCTCCAAAGCGATCCAATCCAAACGCTGCTGCAGCGCACGTTCTCCCCGATCCTTCCAAACGGCGCGATCGCCGATGTCCAGCGAGCGGGAAGTGGACATAATCTCAAGCGCGCTGCGCGTCACAAGGACGCGCCCGTCCACCGTCCGCACCGCCGCGTCGGTGGCGTGGCGGACCAGCTCTTCCACAGACTGTTCCTGTTGACGGTCGACCAGCATGATCGAGGCCACCGCAAAGGCAACGAGCGGAAGAAGCGCCAGCAGGGCCACAAAAGGGAGACGAAGGCGCATACCCGGTTTTCGCAAACTGTTGACGCAGCCCACTATAGACAGACACTCAAGCGACTCCCACAGAATCCGCCCGTCTATCGCTATTTTCAGCCGATATCGCGCGAAGTTCTTGAATATCTCAAATGAAAGTTGGGCACGCCCCACAAAGTGGTACTGTGCGGGGCACAGGGCGGCAAGGTGGCACAGCCCTGAATTGTCGATGTCCAAATATCGATGGCGGGCCTGCGGGAATTCGATTTGCCGCGGAGACTGGCGGGCGGCACAGTGGCGCAATGCCTGATTCCATTCCCCATTCCGCTTCCGCCGGTCGAAGCGGCGACATCCGCTTCGGCGAGTTCGTCGCGCTCATGGCCCTTTTGATGGCGCTGACGGCGCTGTCCATCGACATCATGCTGGTCGCATTGCCGGACATCGCCCATTCCTTCGGCGTGGTGCGTGAAAACGACCGGCAGCTCGTCATCACCGCCTACATGCTGGGCTTCGCCGTCGGGCAGCCCTTCCATGGGCCGCTGTCCGACCGGTTCGGGCGCAAGCCGGTGCTGGCCGCCGGTCTGGTGATCTTCGCCATCGGGTCGCTGGGCGCGGTCTTCGCCCCCAGCTTCACCACGCTGCTGGCCGCCCGCGCTTTGCAGGGCTTCGGCGCCGCCGCCCCGCGCGTCGTCGCCATCGCCATCGTGCGTGACCGCTTCGTCGGGCGCGACATGGCGCGGGTGATGTCCTTCGTGATGATGATCTTCATCATCGTGCCGATCATCGCCCCGGCTCTCGGCGAGGGAATCCTGCATCTCGGCACTTGGCCGTGGGTGTTCGGCGCGCTCTTCCTGGCGGCCGTGGCGGCCTTTGCCTGGTCGATGCTGCGGCTGGCGGAAACACGCGCGGCGGAGGACCGGATGCCGCTGTCCCCCGCCGCACTCGGCCACGCCTTCCACAAGGTGGTGACGACCCGCGCGACGGTCGGCTACACCGCGGCGATGGGCCTGCTGTTCGGCGGGCTGCTGAGCTACGTCGGCAGCGCCCAGCAGATTTTCGTGGACGTTTACGGGCTGGGCGCGATGTTCCCGGTGGCCTTCGGCGCCATCGCCGGCGTGATGGCTCTGGCCTCGCTGGTGAATGCTCGGCTGGTCGGGCGGGTTGGCATGCACCGCGTGTCGCATATGGCCCTGATCGGCTACACGCTGACCGGCGTCGCCATGGCGCTGCTGGGCTTTCCGGAACATCCGCCGCTGCTTGGCCTCGGCCTGTTCATGGCGGCGATCTTCTTCTGCTTCGGCCTGATCGCCCCCAACTTCAACGCCATGGCGATGGAGCCTCTGGGCCATGTGGCGGGTATGGGATCGTCCTTCGTCGGCTTCTTCAGCACCGCGATGGCGGCGGTGGTCGGCTGGATCGTCGGCCAGTCCTTCGACGGCACCGTACGCCCGCTGACCATCGGCTTCACCGTATTGGGCGTGGTGGCGCTGCTGACCGTCCTGCTGACGGAGCGCGGCACCCTGATGCGCTCCGCTCACGCCGCGCCGGCGGCGCAGCCAGGGGAATGACGCCTGAGGCTGTCATCGGACGGCAAGGCATCGCCGTCCTTGCCCCCGGTGTGTCCGATTCGGCATAACGTGCGCGACGCCTTTGGAGGGCGCCAAGCGGGCACCGGCCCATCACGCGCGGGAGGGGACTGTGTTCCGCAAATTCGTCTATCTGCTGGCCCTGGCGCGTGAGCAGCATTTCGGCCGGGCGGCGGAGGCCTGCCACGTCTCCCAGCCGACGCTGTCCAATGCCATCCGCCAGCTTGAGGACGAACTGCGCGTGCCCATCGTCGAGCGCGGGCAGAAATTCTCCGGCTTCACGCCGGAAGGGCTGAAGGTGCTGGAATACGCCCGCCGAATCGTCGCGGAGCGGGATGGGCTCTATCAGGAGCTGACGGCGCTGGGCCAGGGCCTGTCGGGCCATCTGCGGATCGGCGCCATCCCGACCGCTCTGCCCGCCGTTCCCCATGTGCTGGCCCGCTTCGCCGAGCGCTACCCGCAGATCCGCTCCAGCGTCCGTTCTCTCAGCTCGCGGGACATCCAGCGCGACCTCGACGGGTTCGAGTTGGACGCCGCCGTCACCTATCTCGACAACGAGCCGCTGAGCAACGTCCGCACCGTACCGATGTTCTCGGAGCGCTACTTCCTGCTGGCCCAGCGCCGCCAGGTCCGGGAGGGCGCCACCAGCATCCGCTGGGCGGACGCGGCGGAGCTGCCGCTGTGCCTGCTCACCCCCGACATGCAGAACCGGCGCATCGCCGACACCGCCTTCCGCATGGCCGACCGGACGGTGGTTCCGCTGATGGAGACGAACTCCATCGTCACCATCTACACCATCGTGCGCAGCGGTCTGGCGGCCAGCGTTGTGCCGAGCCAGCTCCTCACCCTGGTCGCGCTCCATCCCGATCTGGTGGCCCTGCCGCTGACCGAGCCCGACCTGACCTACGCCGTCGGACTCGTCTACGCCGACCGCGAACCACCGGCACCGCTCGCCAAGGCCCTGGCCGCCGTGGCGGCGGAACCGGGCCTCGCCGAACGCGTGCGCGCCTTGACCGACGAGGCGCTTGCCCCCTGGGGTCTGTCAAAAGGGCTATGATCTCAACAGCATAACCGCGCGGTCCATGTGGTGATAGCCAAACCCTATCACCGCATCAGAAAATCAAATTTGCCCGCCTCCCCCAATGTCCGTAACGCTGACGGACGAGACACCAACGAAGCGCCGCCGATCCAGGTGAGCGCGGGGGAGGAGACCATGAACGCCCGATCTCCATGGAGCGAGGAACGCGCCACGGCGGTGATCACCGCCAACCGTCACCTGCGCGGGGCCCTGCTGCCGATGCTGCACGCTCTTCAGGAAGAGTTCGGCTGCATCGACGAGGAGGCCATCCCGCTGCTGGCGCGTGAGCTGAACCTGTCGCGCGCCGACGTGCACGGGGTGGTGTCCTTCTACCACGAGTTCCGCCGCAGCCGTCCGGGCCGCCACACGATCAAGGTCTGCCGGGCCGAGGCCTGCCAGTCGATGAACGCCAACGGGCTGATCGACCACATCCGCCGCCGCCTGAAGGTGGATTTCCACGAAACCACCGCCGATGACGCCTTCTCGCTGGAGCCGGTCTTCTGCCTGGGCAACTGCGCCCTGGCCCCCGCCGTGATGGTGGACGAGACGCTGCACGGCCGGGTCAGCCCGGCCCGCTTCGACGCCATCGCCGCCTCCACCCTGGCTGCGGAGACCGCAAGATGAGCGAGCCCCTGCACACCGTGGCCCTTCATACCATCTACGTGCCGCGCGACGCCGCCGCCCTGTCGGTGGGCGCCGACGAGACCGCCGCCACCATCCGCGCCGAGGCCACCAAGCGCGGCATCCCCCTGCGCATCGTCCGCAACGGCTCCCGCGGCATGCTGTGGCTGGAGACGCTGGTCGAGGTGGAGACGCCCGAGGGCCGCGTCGCCTACGGCCCGGTGATGGCCGAGGACGTGGCCGGCCTGTTCGATGCCGGCTTCCTCGAAGGTGGCGACCACGCGCTGGCCCACGGCCTGACCGAGAAGATCCCGTACTTCGCCAAGCAGGAGCGGCTGACCTTCGCCCGCTGCGGCATCATCGACCCGCTGTCGGTCGAGGATTACCGGCTGCACGGCGGCTTCCGCGGGCTGGAGCGGGCGCTCGCCATGACCCCGGCGGAGATCGTCACCGAGGTCACCGAATCCGGCCTGCGCGGCCGCGGCGGCGCCGGCTTCCCGACCGGCATCAAGTGGAACACGGTGCTGAACGCCAAGGCGGACCAGAAATACATCTGCTGCAACGCCGACGAGGGCGACAGCGGCACCTTCGCCGACCGCATGATCATGGAGGGCGACCCCTTCTGCCTGATCGAGGGCATGACCATCGCCGCCATCGCGGTGGGCGCCACCGAGGGCTACATCTACATCCGCTCCGAGTATCCGCACGCCGTCGCGACGATGCGCGAGGCGATCCGGCTGGCCTATGACGAGAAGTGGCTGGGCGACGAGATCCACGGCACCGGCCATCGCTTCCACCTCGACGTCCGCGTCGGCGCCGGCGCCTACATCTGCGGCGAGGAGACCTCCATGCTGGAAAGCCTGGAGGGCAAGCGCGGCACCGTCCGGGCCAAGCCGCCGCTGCCGGCGCTGGAGGGGCTGTTCGGCAAGCCGACCGTCGTCAACAACGTGCTGTCGCTGACCTCGGTGCCAATCATCCTGGACAAGGGCGCCGACTGCTACCGCGACTTCGGCGTCGGCCGGTCGCGCGGCACGCTGGCCTTCCAGCTCGCCGGCAACATCAAGCACGGCGGCATCGTCGAGAAGGCCTTCGGCGTCACCCTGCACGAGCTGCTCTACGAGTTCGGCGGCGGCACCATCACCGGGCGTCCGATCCGCGCTGTGCAGGCCGGCGGCCCGCTGGGCGCCTATCTGCCGCCCTCGCTGTTCGACCTGCCGAAGGATTACGAGGCCTTCGCGGCGGTCGAAGCGATGGTCGGCCACGGCGGAATCGTCGTCTTCGACGACAGCGTGGACATGGCCAGGCAGGCCCGCTTCGCCATGGAGTTCTGCGCCGCCGAATCCTGCGGCAAGTGCACCCCTTGCCGCATCGGCGCGGTGCGTGGCGTCGAGGTGATGGACCGCATCATCGCCGGCGAGAGGGTGGCGGCGAACATCACGCTGCTCAACGACCTGTGCGAGGTCATGACCGACGGCTCGCTCTGCGCCATGGGCGGCATGACGCCGATCCCGGTGCGCAGCGCCCTGAAGCACTTCCCCGAGGATTTCACCCGCAGCCCCGCGGCTGTCGCGGCCGAGTGAGTGGAAAGGACCAGACCCCATGTCCATCCAAGACATCGATTACGGCACCCCGGCCCGCGAGTCCGCCACCATGGTGACGCTGGACATCGACGGCCGCACGGTGACCGTGCCGGAAGGCACCTCGGTGATGCGCGCGGCGATGGAAGCCGGCATCACCGTGCCTAAGCTGTGCGCCACCGACATGTTGGACGCCTACGGCTCCTGCCGTCTGTGCATGGTGGAGATCGAGGGGCGGCGCGGCACCCCGGCCTCCTGCACCACGCCGGTCGCCCCGGGCATGAAGGTGCACACCCAGAACGAGCGTCTGGGCCGGCTGCGCCGCGGCGTGATGGAGCTGTACATCTCCGACCACCCGCTGGACTGCCTGACCTGCCCGACCAACGGCAATTGCGAGCTTCAGGACATGGCCGGCGCGGTCGGCCTGCGCAACGTCCGCTACGGCTACGAGGGTGAGAACCACCGCTCCGCCGTGAAGGACGAGAGCAATCCCTACTTCACCTTCGACCCGTCCAAGTGCATCGTCTGCTCGCGCTGCGTGCGGGCCTGCGGCGAGGTCCAGGGCACCTTCGCCCTGACCATCGACGGCCGCGGCTTCGACAGCAAGGTGTCGCCGGGCGCGCTCGAACAGTTCATGGACAGCGAGTGCGTGTCCTGCGGCGCCTGCGTCCAGGCCTGCCCGACCGCGACCCTGACCGAGAAATCGCTGATCGAACTGGGCCAGCCGGAGCACAGCGTCATCACCACCTGCGCCTATTGCGGGGTGGGGTGCTCCTTCAAGGCGGAGATGAAGGGCACCACCGTGGTCCGCATGGTCCCCCACAAGGATGGCGGCGCCAACGAGGGCCATTCCTGCGTCAAGGGCCGCTTCGCCTGGGGCTACGCCACCCACGCCGACCGCCAGATGAAGCCGATGATCCGCGAGTCGATCGACGACCCATGGCGCGTCGTTTCCTGGGAGGAGGCGATCACCTACGCCGCCACCCGCCTGCGCGCGGTTCAGCAGAAGTACGGCCGCGGCTCCATCGGCGGCATCACCTCGTCCCGTTGCACGAACGAGGAGGTGTATGTCGTCCAGAAGATGATCCGCGCCGCCTTCGGCAACAACAACGTCGACACCTGCGCCCGCGTCTGCCATTCCCCGACCGGCTACGGCCTGAAGCAAACCTTCGGCACGTCTGCCGGAACGCAAGACTTCCGAAGCGTCGACAAGTCCGACGTGATCCTGGTCATCGGCGCCAACCCGACGGACGGCCACCCGGTCTTCGGCTCCCGCATGAAGAAGCGGCTGCGCCAGGGCGCCAAGCTGATCGTCATCGACCCGCGCCGCATCGACCTCGTGCGCAGCCCGCACGTCTCGGCCACGCACCACCTCCAGCTCCGTCCCGGCACCAACGTTGCCGCGATGAACGCGCTGGCGCATGTGATCGTGACCGAGGAGCTGGTCGACCGCAATTTCGTGGCCGACCGGTGCGACCCGATGGAGTTCGCCCGTTGGGAGGCCTTCGTCCGCGATCCGCGCCACTCCCCGGAAAACACCGAGCAGTACACCGGCATCCCGGCGGCGGAGATGCGCGCGGCGGCCCGGCTCTACGCCACCGGCGGCAACGCGGCCATCTATTACGGCCTGGGCGTGACCGAGCACAGCCAGGGCTCCACCGCCGTGATGGGCATGGCGAACCTCGCCATGGCGACCGGCAACATCGGGCGTGACGGCGTCGGCGTGAACCCGCTGCGCGGCCAGAACAACGTCCAGGGCTCCTGCGACATGGGCTCCTTCCCGCACGAGCTGACCGGCTACCGCCACGTCTCCGACGACGTGGTCCGCCAACAGTTCGAGGAGGTGTGGAACGCGGCGCTCGACCCCGAGCCGGGCCTGCGCATCCCCAACATGTTCGACTCCGCGGTGGACGGCACCTTCATGGGCCTGTTCGTCCAGGGTGAGGACATCGCCCAGTCCGACCCGAACACCCAGCATGTGTTCGCCGCCCTGCGGGCCATGGAGATCGTCGTGGTTCAGGACCTGTTCCTGAACGAGACCGCGGCCTTCGCCCATGTCTTCCTGCCCGGCACCTCCTTCCTGGAGAAGGACGGCACCTTCACCAACGCCGAGCGCCGCATCAACCGCGTCCGCCCGGTGATGCCCTCCAAGACCGGCAAGCAGGAATGGGAGGTCGTCTGCGAACTCGCCACCGCCATGGGCTATCCCATGTTCTACCGGACCAGCGCGCAGATCATGGACGAGATCGCCCGCCTGACTCCCAGCTTCTCCGGCGTCAGCTTCGCGAAGCTGGACCGGGTGGGCAGCGTGCAGTGGCCCTGCACCGACGAGGACTCGGTCGGCACGCCAATCATGCACGCCGACGGCTTCGTCCGCGAAGGCAAGGCGTCCCGGGGCCGCTTCATGATCACCGAGTATGTGCCGACGGAGGAGCGCGCCTCGCGCTTCTACCCGCTGATCCTGACGACGGGCCGCATCCTCAGCCACTACAACGTCGGCGCCCAGACCCGCCGCACCGCCAACGTGGCGTGGCACCCGGAGGACATCCTGGAGGTCCACGCCCACGACGCCGAGGAACGCGGCATCCGCGACGGCGATCTGGTCTCCATCGCCAGCCGCGTCGGCGCCACGACACTGCGGGCGCGCATCTCCGACCGGATGCCGCAGGGGGTGGTCTACACCACCTTCCACCACCCGGTGACCGGCGCCAACGTGGTCACCACCGAGAATTCGGATTGGGCCACCAACTGCCCCGAATACAAGGTGACCGCGGTGCAGGTGACGCTGAGCAACCACCCGTCCGATTGGCAGATCCGCCGCGGCGCGCTGGTGGAAGTGGCGGCGGAGTAATGCGGCAACGCGAAGCGGAGGACCAGCCATGCTCACCCACGCCCATTCCCTGCCGGCCAGCGGCACCGGCTTTCCGGAAACCGCCGATCTGGTCGCGAATCAGGCGAACGTGACGTGGCTCGTCGCCGAGGAGACTCCGGTGGCGTTCGAATACAACGGACGCTCCCACGCCGTGATGATGGCGACTCCCGCCGACCTGGAGGACTTCGCGCTGGGCTTCAGCCTGTGCGAAGAAATCGTCGGCAGCACCGCCGACATCGACCGCATCGACGTCCGCAAGGTGGAGGACGGCATCGTCCTGTCCATCGAGGCCGACCCGTTGCGTCTTCTGCGCGGCTCGCTCCGCCGCCGGTCGATGGAAGGGCGGAGCGGCTGCGGCCTATGCGGGGTGGACAGCCTCGCCAACGCGGTGCGCGAGCCGCCGAAGGTGACGGCGCGCTTCACCCCGTCGGTGGAGGCGGTGGCCGCCGCCTTTACCGCCTTGCCCGACCACCAGCCGATGAACCGCGTCAACAAATCGCTCCACGCGGCGGCCTGGGCCGGGGCGGACGGGCGCATCGTGATGGCGCGGGAGGATGTCGGGCGGCACAACGCGCTCGACAAGCTGGCCGGCGCTCTGGCCCGCGCAGGCATCGATCCGTCCGGCGGCTTCGCGGTGATGAGCAGCCGGTGCAGCTTCGAGCTGGTCCAGAAGGCCGCGACCATCGGCATCCCCATGCTCGCCACCATCTCCGCCCCCACAGCTCTGGCGCTGAAGCTCGCCCGTGCCGCCGGCATGACGCTGGCCGCCCGCGCGCGCGGCAACGGCGTCATGCTGTTCCGTTAAAACGCTTTTCCGGGAGCCGACCCATGGACACCACACGTGAACTCGTCCGCATGGCGAACCAGATCGCCAGCTATTTCCAGTCCTACCCGCAGGACGAAGCGGTGACCGAAACCGCCGGCCACATCCGCGCCTTCTGGGAGCCGCGCATGCGCCAGCGCCTGCTGGATCACAGCAGCGCGGGCGGCGAGGGTCTGCATGAGATCGTCACCCAGGCGGTCGAGCGGCTGAGGGGGCCGACCGTGGGCAGCGCGTAGGAACGCGTTGCCCCCTCCCTACGCCCGCTGGCTCAGCAACCCCTTCAGCACGCGCGACAGCAGATCCGCGAGTTGGAACTGCTCCGGCCCCGGCAGGGCCGCGATGACCGCGGCGAAATCCTTCAACGGGTCGTATTCGAGAAGGGCCAGCGCCTTCTCCGTCGGGTGAAGCTGCACGACACGGCGGTCCTCCGGCACCGGGACCCGCGTCAGCAGTTCCTTCGTCACCAGAACCTCGACCATCTGGGACGCCGCGCCGCGGGTCGTCGCGTGAAAGTCGGCAAAGGCGGACACGGTCCGCTGGCTGTCGTTGGCGCGCGCGAAGTAGCGCAGCGCCGTCCACTGCGAAGGTTTCAAACCCTGCGTGTAGCCCATGCTGTCGGCGATGTGACCGATGTGCATCATGACCTCGGCGATCGCCTGCGCCGATGCCAGGGACTGGGGGCTTTTCGACATGGCAGCGGGGTCTCGACAGTTGTCAAAATTTGACCCGGAGCGCAGCGAGAGGCCGTCCGCGAGTCTGTACGATGCAGAGACTATATGGTTACAAAACTAACATACCCCAGTAGGCAAGTCCACGACTCCCCCACCCCCGACGACGGGGCGCACACTACGGCATCGGCACAGTAAACGAAACATTGACCTCAAAGCCCATCCAGCACAAGGTGTCGCACCCCCCTGTGGCGCCGTCCGGACCTCCGGACCGGTGCGGAGACAACGCAGGGCACCTACCACCTCGTGTCGGGGCTGCGCCGCGCGTTTTGTCTGGCGTTGCGCCGCGACTCGCCTATATATGCGCGCCATGACCAGCACGCCCCCGTCCATTCCCGGTTTCAAGACCAACCCGGCCTCCTCCCCCAAGGTGGGGATCGTCAGCCTGGGCTGCCCTAAAGCGCTCGTCGACTCCGAGCGCATCCTCACGCGCCTGCGCGCCGAAGGCTACGACATCTCGCCGTCCTACGACGGCGCCGACGTCGTTCTGGTCAACACCTGCGGCTTCCTCGATTCCGCCAAGAAGGAATCGCTGGAAGCCATCGGCGAGGCGATCAAGGAAAACGGCCGGGTCATCGTGACCGGCTGCATGGGCGTGGAATCGGACATGATCCGGCAGGTCCATCCGGACGTGCTGGCCGTCACCGGCCCCCACCAGTACGAGCAGGTGGTCAACGCCGTGCACGACGCCGTGCCGCCGGTGCATGATCCCTTCACCGATCTGGTGCCGCCGGAAGGGCTGCGGCTGACCCCGCGCCACTACGCCTATCTGAAGATTTCCGAGGGCTGCAACAACCGCTGCAGCTTCTGCATCATCCCGTCCCTGCGCGGCGATCTGGTCAGCCGTCCGGTCGTCTCGGTCCTGCGCGAGGCGGAGAAGCTGGCGACCGCCGGCGTCAAGGAGCTGCTGGTCATCTCCCAGGACACCAGCGCCTACGGCATCGACCGCAAATACGCGGAAGAGGACTGGTACGGGCGCAAGGTGAAAGCCCGCTTCATCGACCTCTGTCGCGAGCTGGCGAACTTCGACGTCTGGGTGCGTCTGCACTACGTCTACCCCTACCCGCATGTGGACGAGGTGATCCCGCTGATGGCGGAGGGCCGCATCCTCCCCTATCTGGACATCCCGTTCCAGCACGCCTCCCCCACCGTGCTGAAGGCGATGCGCCGCCCGGCGGCCCAGGAGAAGCAGCTCGACCGCATCCGGAAGTGGCGGCAGGAATGCCCGCATCTGGTGCTGCGCTCCACCTTCATCACCGGCTTCCCCGGCGAGACGGAGGAGGACTTCCAGTTCATGCTGGACTGGCTGAAGGAAGCGCAGCTCGACCGCGTCGGCTGCTTCAAGTACGAGCCGGTCGAGGGCGCCACCGCCAACGACCTGCCCGGCGCCGTTCCGGAAGAGGTCAAGCAGGAGCGCTGGGAGCGCTTCATGGAGACCCAGAAGGCGATCAGCGCCGAGCGGCTCCAGCAGAAGGTCGGCTTCACGCTCGGCGTTCTCATCGACGAGGTCGACGAGGAAGGCGCCATTGGCCGCTCCTACGCCGACGCGCCGGAGATCGACGGCAACGTCTTCCTGAACGGCGAGACGAACGTCAAGCCGGGCGACATCGTGGACGTCACCATCGAGCACGCCGACGAATACGACCTCTGGGGCTCCATCGAACGCGCCGAGTAAGGGCTTCGCCAAAAGCGAAAGGGCCGGGACGGCAACGCCTCCCGGCCCTTTTGCCGTTTGTGGGTTCAGTACAGCCGCCCGCCGTTCGGCACGCCCTGCCCCGGCCCGACCAGCACGACCTCGCCCTCCGCATCCGGAAGGCCCAGGCACAGCACCTCGCTGGTGAAAGGGCCGATGCGCTTGGGCGGGAAATTCACCACGCCCAGCACCTGCCGGCCCACCAGCTCATCCAGCGTGTAATGGCGGGTGATCTGGGCGGAGCTGCGCCGGGTGCCGATCTCCGGCCCGAAATCGATGGTCAGCTTGTAGGCCGGCTTGCGCGCCTCCGGAAAGGGCTCCGCCGCGGTGATGGTGCCGACGCGGATGTCCACCTTCAGGAAATCGTCGTAACTGATGGTCACGGGTCTCGTCCCTGCCCTGTTGCGGTCGTTGTGGGCAAGGCTAGCACCGGCGGCGCCGAAGCTGAAACGCGAAAGGGCCGCCCTGATGGGCGGCCCTTGCGGCACTCCCCGGCGGGAGAGATGCTTACTTCTTGGCGATGGCGGCCTTGACCTCGTCCAGGCTCTCCGACACGCGCTTGGACAGCACGTCGGCGGCCTCGGTGTTGGACTTGGCGACCAGCTCGGCCAGTTCCTTGATGTTCGACAGGGCCTTCTCGAAGGCGACCTTAACCAGTTCGGCCTGCTTGGCGGCCTTCTCTTCAGGCGTGCCGGCGGCGGCGACCTGGTTCACATAGCTGCCGGCCTCCTCGACGGAGGAACGGACGATCTCGGCCTGACGGCGGAGCACGGCCTGCAGACCCTCGATCGCGAGCTGGTTGGCGGCGGTCACCGCCTCGATGTTCTTGCGCTGGCTCGCCAGGATCGATTCGACGTCGAGGCCGGGCACCTTGTAATCGCCCAGCACCTTGGACAGGTCGAATTCGAGGAACGGGTTACCGGTCTGCTTGGCCATGGTTCTCACCCCCGACGAAAGGATTCATTAGGCGTGCTGCGGCGCAGCAAACCTGTGGCGCGACTATGCAGATTGCCAAAAAGATAGTCAACGCCCTTGTGCGTCGCACCAAGGGCTACACCGCATCCTACAGAACCTCAACCGGCGGACGCGCTTCCTGGTTCCCCGGCTGTTTCCCCGGTGTCCTGCGGCGCCGTCTGCGATTCGGAGGAAGAGGCGCGTCCGGATCTGCGGCGTAATGCCCCAGCCCAGCGTTCCGCCCGCCGCAGTTCGGAATCGAGCGCCGCCATGGTTCGCGACAGGTCGGCGCTGTCGTCGTTCAGGAAGACGCGCATAACGCGTGCCTGCACCGCGCCCAGACCGGCGACGAGAAGGGCACCGCCGGTCCGGTCGGCCTCCACCCCGGCGGCACGCAGCATCCAGGCCATCGACCGCCCGAAATGGCGGGAGAAGGCCAGCGCGGTCAGCGGTTCCCGCCGCAGATCGCGGACGACCGAACGCAACCCGTCCCGGTAAGGCAGCAAAGCGTCGTAACGGCGCATCATCACGTCGAACAGCCGGTCGCGGGCGCTCTCGTCCGGGCCAGCCGGTGCGTCATCGGCGAGGACCGCGGTGTCGGCGACCCGCGACACGGCGGCCAACACATCGGAGCGATCGGGGAAGCGGCGGTAGAAGACGTCGGGCGGCACCCCCGCCGCCCGTGCGATCGCCAGCAGCCCGGTGTTGCGCCAGCCCTGCCCGGCGGCCAGCCGCATCGCGGCGGCGGCCACCCGCTGGTCCAGTTCGTCGGCGCCTCCCCCTCCGGCGGCATTCCCCACGGCGTCGGGGGCGTCAGGGTCGATCTTCCAAGGGGTGTCGGCGGTGTCGTCCATGGGGTGGAACCTCGTGGTCTGCCTGCCCCCATGATGTGGGACGCCCGCGCCGCACCTCAACCGGGGCGGCAGAAGGGGAAGGGCTCGACCCGCTTCATATAAGTGGGAATCCAGACGCACTGGCCGGCGGGGTTGGGCAGTCGGATGGCTTCGATGACCGGCCAGACCTGGGCGACCACCACCACCAGCGCCAACGTGCCGACGATCCAGCGGCGCGGCCGGGCGCGCCCCAGCAGTCCGGGCAGGCGCAGCAGCACCCAGGCCGCGGCGAGCCCCATCAGCGGGTCGGTGTAGGCGGCGTAGGCCCGCTGAAAGCCGCGCAGGGAGAACAGCGTCTCCAAGCCCCAGGCAACCAGCAGCAGAAGCGCCGCCTGCGCCGCGGCCGCCCGCTCCCCCCGGCGCCACAGGACGATGCAACCGCCGATGATGAACCACTCCACCACGATGGTTTGCGGGATGTTGTCGGGATGGAGGACGATGGTGCGGATCGCCAACGTGCGCCACAGCCCCTTCGCCAGCAGCGTCACCAGCCCGTCGGACAGCACCTGCTCCTGCCCCTGGAGCGCCGCCTGATGCTTCCAGGTGGTGAAGACGAACATGTGCTCGATCAGATTGGCGACGGCGATGACGTTCTGCTCATGCGGGCGGAGCGTCAGGGCGAGCACCCCGAGCGCCAGCTCGAGCGCCACCGCCGCCACGGCCGCCACCGCGTAGGACAGGCGTACCCTCCACACCGCCGCATAGACGGCCATGCCGAGGAAGACCCAGCCAACGATGATCCCCTGATAGACCCCCGACAGCCCGCCACCGACCGGGCGGTAGGGGTAGAGCGACTGGCCGGCGCTGGCGATGCCGTGCTGGATCAGGGCCACCGCGGGCAGCGCCGCGGCACCCGCCGCCAGCGCCAGCATCCCGACGGCGATCCAGTGGGGACCGCCCTCCCCCGCGAAGCGGCGCCCGAAGGCCAGCGCGATCACCGGGATGCCGAGCGCCAGGAAGATCGCCTGGATCTTCGTCACCACCGCCAGCCCCGCCAGCAGCCCGGCCAACCCGAGAAGAAGCAGGGGCCGCCAGCCCGGTGCGGTGCGGACGGCGACCAGCACCAGAAGAAGCGCCGTGACCACGAAGGAGGCCGACAGCAGATCGGTGCGCATCTGCCGCGCCTGGGTAGACAGGCCAATGCCGAACGCCATGACCACGGCGGCCAGGAAGGCCACCCGCCGGTCGCCGACCAGCGCGCGGACGAGGTTGGCGTAGATCAGCGCGAAGGTGGTGGTGATCAGGATGGACAGTGCCCGCCCGGCCTCCACCAGATTCTGCCAGGCGGAATCATAGGCGGCGGTGTCGGCGGCGGGCGGCAGGCCGGACAGGGTGACGACCGGCATCAGCCCCAGCGCGTGCAGCAGCCGGTACCAGACCTCGATCACCATGAAATAACCGTAGCCGGGGTGATCGAAATACTCCTGGGGCAGCCCCTCGTTGAACAGCAGCCCGTGATAGGCCAGCACCAGATCCTGATCGGCGTGCGACCAGTAAGGGGTGCGGAAACCGATCGCCAGAGCCGACACCACCATCACCGCCGCCAGCGCCGCGCACAGCCCCCACCAGGGCCAGCGCTCCAGCAGGCCGGCGTCGGGCACCCCGGCGGAGCGGCCGGGCATGACCGGTTGAGGGGAAGTGGCGCCGCGGTCCATGGGTGACATGATGGGAGTATGTCCAGAGGTTACACGCCAGCGGTTTGTGCACGATTCCGGACGGTTTTGGAACCGCGGCGGCGGCGGGCTGTTTTTTGCGGACCTGCAACTCTTGATCGTTCGCCCCCTTTGCCAGAAGGAACGGTGCCAGCCCGATGTCTGATTCCGACGACCGCCCGTCACCCCGTTCCACCGCCTCCGTTTCCCGCAACGGCCAGGACCACGATCCTGACGGCGCTGGACCGCCCTCCGCCGGCCGTGCCCTGGTCATCCTGCCGGACCTGCCCAAGCACCCCGACCATGGACACGGCACAGCGCGCCAGCCCGACGCGCGGTTGTCCGAAGCGATCGCGCTTGCCCAGGCCATCCGCCTGGAGGTGCCGCACGCCGAGGTGATCCGCGTCGCCCGTCCCGACCCCGCCACCCTGTTCGGGCGTGGCACCGCCGATCGGATCGGCGGCATGGTGGAAGCCTTCCACGCCGACCTGGTGGTGATCGACCATCCGCTGAGTCCGGTGCAGCAGCGCAACCTGGAACGCCGCTGCATGGCCAAGGTGATCGACCGCACCGGCCTGATCCTGGAAATCTTCGGGGAGCGCGCCCAGACCCGCGAAGGCCAGTTGCAGGTCGAGCTGGCGGCCCTGACCTACCAGCGCTCGCGGCTGGTGCGGTCCTGGACCCACCTGGAGCGGCAGCGCGGCGGCTTCGGCTTCCTGGGCGGTCCCGGCGAAAGCCAGCTCGAACTCGACCGCCGCCTGATCGCCGAACGGATCAGCCGCCTGAAGTCGGACCTTGAGGAGGTGCGGCGGACGCGCAAGCTGCACCGCTCCGCCCGGCAACGCGGCGGCACGCCGCTGGTGGCGCTGGTCGGCTACACCAACGCCGGCAAATCGACGCTGTTCAACCGGCTGTCCGGCGCCGGCGTCACCGCCGAGGACATGCTGTTCGCCACGCTGGATCCAACCGTGCGTCGGATCGTTCTGTCCTCCGGCAAGACCATGGCGCTGTCGGACACGGTGGGCTTCGTGTCGGAGCTGCCGACCCAACTCATCGCCGCCTTCCGCGCCACGCTGGAGGAGGTGCAGGCCGCCGACCTGATCCTGCATGTCCGCGACGTCTCGCACCCCGATGCGGCGGCGCAGAAGGCGGACGTGGATTCGGTGCTGGCCGATCTCGGGATCGACGCCGCCAACGACCCGCGGGTGGTGGAGGTGCTGAACAAGACCGACCAGATGCCCGCGACCGCCCGCGGCGCGCTCCACATGCGCCTCGCCAACCAGCGGATGATGGAAGGTGAGGAACGCGCCGTCGCCGTGTCCGCCCTGACCGGGGAGGGTCTGGATGAGCTGCTGGACCTGCTGGACCGGCGCATATCGGCCGAGCGGCAGGTGCTGGAGTTGAGCGTCAACCTGTCGGACGGGCGCGCCCTGGCGTGGCTGTACGAGCATGGGCAGGTGTTGGACCGCCGGGACGAGGATGGGCAGGCCCATGTGCATGTGGCGTTGGCCCCCGCCGACGCCGCCCGCTTCGAAAGCCGGTTCGTCGGTCAGGAAGGCCGCTGACGATACGTCCCGCGCCATTTGGCCCGCCGTTTCGGATGGCCTGAAACCACGGCCGCTCTCCTGCGTTGTGACGGGCAGGCCGGTTCGTGACCCGCCCGGTCTCTGACCCGCCATGACCAGGAGGAAGCTGCCCCATGACCGAAAAGCCGGAACAGGATCGGGCCCAGCGCGTTCGCCGCCGCGCCCACGACATCTGGGAGCGGGAGGGCCGTCCCGACGGACGGCACGACGACCATTGGGCCCAGGCCGAAGCCGAGGTCGACGACGAGATCCGCGCCGAGCGGCAAAGCGAGGAAACAGAAAGCAGCGCCCCGGATGCTCCACCGAAACGGCGTTCCAAGGCAACCGCCGCGAAGCCGGCCGCCGCAAAACCCAAAGCTGCCTCCAAAGCCGCGCCCAAAGCGGCGCCCAAAGCCGCACGGATCAGCGGCACTCGGGCGGCGGCTGAGAATCTGTCGGCGGTGGCTGCCGGACGGACGGAGCAGACCGGCACGACCAAGACCGGCGGCCAGATCTCCCGCGGCGGCGCCTCCAGCGGAAAGCCGGGCAAGGCGTCGCGCCGGGACGCGTCGCGCGGCTGAGGGGCGGGGCGCTCCCCCTCCCCCATCCTCTGCAGACCTCCCATGCCCCGTATGCCGGAAAATGGGACGGAAAAGGGAACGAGAGGTCTGGTTTCCGCCCTTCGGGATTGCTAGTGTTGCTGCCCCTGCGCATCCGCACGCAATGTTCGATCCCTGAGGTAGAGACATGCCGCATTATCGCTCCCGCACTTCCACGCACGGCCGCAACATGGCGGGCGCCCGCGGCCTGTGGCGCGCGACGGGCATGAAGGACGGCGATTTCGGCAAGCCGATCATCGCGATCGCCAACTCCTTCACCCAGTTCGTGCCGGGGCACGTCCACCTGAAGGATCTGGGCCAGCTCGTCGCCCGCGAGATCGAGAAGGCCGGCGGCGTCGCCAAGGAGTTCAACACCATCGCCGTGGACGACGGCATCGCCATGGGCCACGACGGCATGCTCTACAGCCTGCCCTCGCGCGAGCTGATCGCCGACGCCGTGGAGTACATGGTGAACGCCCACTGCGCCGACGCGCTGGTCTGCATCTCCAACTGCGACAAGATCACCCCCGGCATGCTGATGGCCGCCATGCGGCTGAACATCCCGGCGGTCTTCGTGTCGGGCGGCCCGATGGAAGCCGGCAAGGTCAACTGGCGCGGCAAGACCAAGGCCGTGGACCTGATCGACGCCATGGTCGCCGCCGCCGACCCGACGGTGACCGACGAGGAGGCGGCGGTGATGGAGCGCGGGTCCTGCCCGACCTGCGGCTCCTGCTCCGGCATGTTCACCGCCAACTCGATGAACTGCCTGACCGAGGCGCTGGGCCTCTCCCTGCCCGGCAACGGCACGATCCTGGCGACCCACGCCGACCGCAAGGAGCTTTTCCTCGCCGCCGGCCGCATGGCGGTGGAGCTGTGCCGCCGCTGGTACCAGGAGGAGGACGCCACTGCCCTGCCCCGCGGCATCGCCACTTTCGAGGCGTTCGAGAACGCCATGACGCTCGACATCGCCATGGGTGGCTCCACCAACACGGTGCTGCATCTTCTGGCCGCCGCGCAGGAGGGTCAGGTGCCCTTCACCATGGCCGACATCGACCGGCTGTCGCGCCGCGTGCCCAACGTCTGCAAGGTCGCCCCGGCGGTCTCCGACGTCCACATCGAGGACGTGCACAAGGCCGGCGGCATCTTCGGCATCCTGGGCGAGCTCGACCGCGGCGGCCTGCTGAACCGCGACGTCGCCACCGTCCACGCCAAGACGCTGGGCGATGCGCTCGACCGCTGGGACGTCAAGCGCACCCAGGACGAGGGCGTGCACACCATGTTCAAGGCCGCCCCCGGCGGCATCCCGACGACCATCGCCTTCAGCCAGGAGAAGCGCTGGCCCGAACTGGACCTCGACCGCGATAAGGGCGTCATCCGCTCCGTCGACAGCGCCTTCAGCAAGGACGGCGGCCTCGCCGTGCTGTTCGGCAACATCGCCGAGAAGGGCTGCATCGTGAAGACGGCGGGCGTGGACGCCTCCAACCTCGTCTTCGCCGGCCCGGCCCGCGTCTTTGAAAGCCAGGACGCGGCGGTCGAGGCCATCCTGGGCGACACGGTCAAGGCGGGCGAGGTGGTGGTCATCCGCTACGAAGGCCCGCGCGGCGGCCCCGGCATGCAGGAGATGCTCTACCCGACCAGCTATCTGAAGTCGAAAGGGCTGGGCAAGGCCTGCGCCCTGGTCACCGACGGCCGCTTCTCGGGCGGCACCTCGGGCCTGTCAATCGGCCACGCCTCGCCGGAAGCGGCGCAGGGCGGCGCCATCGGTCTCGTCCAGGACGGCGACCGGATCGAGATCGACATCCCCAACCGCAAAATCAACCTCGCCCTGTCCGAGGAGGAGTTGCAGCGCCGACGCGATGCCGAGAACGCCAAGGGCGCCGACGCCTGGAAGCCGGCCAACCGCAATCGCGTCGTCTCGCCGGCGTTGCGCGCCTATGCCGCCCTGACCACCAGCGCCGACCGCGGTGCGGTGCGCGACGTGTCGCAGGTGGAAGGCATCGCCGTGAAGCGTTGACGCGGCGCCGAAGGTCCAATCGGAAAGACCAGACCTTTCCGGTTAAGACTTTCGGAAGGGCTGTATGAGGGACGTTCAGCAAGAATCGGCGTCGCGGCCTTCCGCGGCGCCGTTTCGCTTCTTGAGCGCAACGGGCCGTGAAGCGGCATGCGGCAGTATGTCTCCGATCTCCCCGTTCCATCACCAAAAGAAGCGCAGGCCATCCGGCACGAAATCTGTCATTGTCTTTCCGCATGGTCCGGCATGCCGGAACGGGATGTGCATTCCGAAAGATCAACACCACGGGGAAACCGATGGCGCAGCCGCGGTCCGTCGCTCGGGATGATGCCGGGGCGCCACCCGATGGTGCCGCGTTCCGGCGTGCGCTGGCGGACATCACGGATGCCCTGCACCGGGCCGAGGAAGGCATCGGTTCCATTGTTTCCCTCACCGCGGCGGAAGACGATGCCGGCCGCCTGATCGGCGCCCTTGTCCACAGCCCCGTTGCCGCTGGCTTCGGCGTCCTGCGCTGGCCGCAATCGCTGCTGCCGCTGCTGGGCGGACCCGACGATCTTGAAGCGGTGGCCATCAGCCTACTGGCTTTGGCTGGTGGCCCTTCGGACGAAGCCCGTCGGGACATCGCCCTGGCCGCCGAACGCGGCGGCGGAGAACTGGCTGGAGAGGCGGTGCGCGGCCTGCTGGGCCTTCCGTCGGTCCAACCGCTCTGGCTGGGCCTGGACGGCGCGCAGCGGGCGGAGTTTCAGGTGGAGGGGCTGGCCGCCGCGCTTCTGGACCTCTGCTACGAACGGCCCGTCCTGATTGTGGTGGAGAACGTCCAGTGGGCGCGCGGCTTGACGGTGCCGCTGCTCGATGCGCTCAGCAACATCGTCGAGGACGCACGGCTGTGCCTGGTGACCATCCGCTCTCCCGCGCCCTGCGATCGGACCAGCGGTTGGATGCCCCCCGGCCCGTCCCGGCGCTTCGTCCTGCCGGAACCGGATGGTGGGCCTGCCGACGCCGTCGACACAGATGTGGCTGCTCCGGCGTCGCACGCCGTTCTGCTGGACTCGCTGCGCCGCGACCGGCGGCCGGAACGGATCGAGTGGATGGCCCATCACGCTCCGTTGGCGGGGGCGTGGGCGCTGGCCTGCGCCTGCGCGCGGCACGCCGGACGGCGGGCGGAGGCCGGCTGCCGCCCCGCCGACGCCGCCCGTCATTATATCGACGCTCTGGCCGCACTGGAGCGGTTGCCCGAGACCCGGAGGCACGCGCAACGCCGGATCGACCTGTGGACCGCTCTGGCCCGCACCCAACCGCCACCGAGCGGCAACGCGGTGAAGGCGGCGGAGAAGGCCCACGCGCTTGCCGAAGATCTCGGGGACCGGCTGCGCGCAGCGCGCGCCCTGTCGCTTCTAGCCACCCTGCGCTGGACCACCGGCGATCTGCAGGCATCTCGGCGGACCGGCCTGCAAGCCCTGCGGATCTGGCGGCAAACCCAAAGCCCCTTGCAACAGGTGCAGACGCTCATCAAGCTGGGCCGCGTCCTGACCGAAGAGGGCCGCTTCCGCCAAGCCGACACCGTCCTTCGCGCCGCCGCCGCGTTGACGTCCCAGGGGGATACGGGCCGCTTCCACGGACGCACCGTGTTGGCTCCGGTGTGCATCGCTGCGCACCGTGCGCGCTGCCGGGCGGAACTGGGCGAGCCGGAAGAGTCGCTGCGGCTGGCCCGTGCGGCGCTCGCCCAGGCGGAGGATGGCGGCCACGCCGCGTCTCTCGCCCATGCCTGTCTGCATCTCGGCTGGGCCGCGATGACCGGGCAGCGCTACGCTCTGGCGGTGGAGCCTCTGAAGCGGGCCGTTGCCATCACCGAAACCATCCGCCTGCACGCCTGCCAGCCTCTCGTCCTCGGTGCGCTGGGCTACGCTCTGGTCCGCACCGGAGCGCTCAACGACGGGGCGTCGCTGCTGCTCGGCAGCCGGGAGCACGCGCGGATGCTCGGCATCCGGCGCCACGAGCCGCAAATCCTGATTTGGATAGCCGAGGCCGCTTTGCTCTCCGGCCAGCCGGAGGACGCCGTCCGCAACGCCTGTGATGCCGCCGGGAAGGCCGCGGATGCGGGACAGTCGGGCGACGAGGCCTGGGCACGACTCGCGCTGGCCCGCGGGCTGGCCGCGCTGGGGAACCACGCTGCGGCCCGGCAATCTCTGGACGTCGCCAACCGCATGGCCACACAGCGTTCGATGGCGCCCTTGCTGGCCCAATGCGCCGAAATCCGCAAGGCCGTGACGTCCGTATGAAAGCCCGGGGCCAAGCGCAGTACAATCCCCGCGAAGATCGAACTTAATTCGCCGCGCACCCGCATAAAAGACGATGCGTTCGCATACGAATCTCCATATCGTAGACGCTCTTCCCCGCGAACGGCATCGTCCGTTCCTCGCTTTCGAAACGGACGACCGCCGCATATGACTCTTGCCCAGCTCTCCCGATTGCGCGGGCACAAGGGTTTGGGGTTCATGTTCGCGCTGGCGACCTTTGCCGTCGCCCTGGTGGCACGCCTTGCCCTCGACGACCGGCTGCCGGCGGGGTTTCCGTTCCTGACCTTCTTCCCGGCGGTCATCGTCACCACCTTTTTGGCCGGACTGTGGCCGGGCATCGTGACGGCACTGCTGAGCGGTCTGGCCTCCTGGTACTTCTTCCTCGGCACCAGCCAATCGCTCGACCTGGCACCCGGCAGCGCGCTGGCGCTGGGCTTCTTCGGGCTGGTCGTGGCGGTGGACATCGCCGTGATCCACACCATGAACGTGGCGCTGGAGCGGTTGGCGGAGGAGCGCAACCGCAGCGCCCGCCTGACGCACCAGACCCAGGTGATGTTCAGCGAGCTTCAGCACCGCGTCTCGAACAACCTTCAACTCGCCTCCTCGCTGATCGCGATCCAGAAGTCCAAGGTCAAGGACCCCGAAGCCCGCCGGGCGCTGGAGGAGGCCGCCGGACGGCTGTCGACTCTGGGCCGCCTGCACCGCCGGCTCCACGCTCCCCATGACGGGCCGATGGACATGGAGCCGTTCCTGCGCGAGCTGTGCCAGGACATCCTGAAGACCTCCGGGGCGGAGCGGATCGACTGCACGGTCAGCGCCGCCGAGTCCGACCTGCCGCCGGACACCCTGATTCCGCTCGCCCTGATCCTGGCCGAGCTGGTCAGCAACGCCCTGGAGCACGGTTTCCCCAATGGCGAGGCCGGACGGATCGGCGTCGATCTGCGCGCCCGCGATGGGGAATTGGTGCTGACGGTGCGCGACGACGGGGCGGGTCTTCCCGATGGTTTCACCCTGACGCGCCCCTCCAGCCTCGGCCTGAAGATCGTCAGCTCGCTGGCCGCCCAGATCGGCGGAACCTTCAGCATGACCGGGTCTCCCGGGCAGGGCACCACGGCCCGGCTGGTTCTTTCCCAGACCATGGCCTCCTGACCGGCACCGGTGGACAGGGGGGCACCATTCCGGCAAAAGTCGCGCCCATGCCCATCCTCCCCACCTCCCCCGCATCGGCGATTCCGGCAATCACGACGGCGCGGCGCGTCGGCGCCATCGACATGGCGCGCGGCGTCGCCCTGCTCGCCATGGCCCTGTATCACGGCTCCTGGGACCTGACGTATCTGGGGCTGGCGGATTTCGATCTGTTCGGCGACCCACTCTGGCTGGCCGCGCGCACCGGCATCCTCGGCAGCTTCCTGATCCTGTCGGGACTCAGCCTTACCCTGGCGGCGGAGGGTGGGATCGACCGGCGCCGATTCCTGCGGCGCTTCGCCCTGCTCGTCCTGGCGGCTGGCGGCGTGTCGGCGGTGTCGTTGGCGATGTTTCCGGACAGCCCGATCTTCTTCGGCGTGCTGCATCACATGGCGGTGGCGAGCCTGCTCGGCCTCGCGCTGCTGCGCCTTCCCTGGCCGGTGCTTCTGCTGCTCGGCGTGGCGGTGATCGCGGTGGGCGAGACGGTTGCCTTGCCGTTGTTCGACGAGCCCTGGCTGCGCTGGATCGGGTTGATGACCTTCGAGCCGGAATCGAACGATTACGTGCCACTGTTTCCCTGGTTCGGCGGCTACCTGTTCGGGATGGCGCTGGGGCGGCTGTGGCGTCCCGGCCCGGCGAAGACTTCGGGTGGAGCGGTCGGGCGCTGCTTCGCCTGGGCCGGACGGCACAGCTTGGCGGTCTATCTTCTGCACCAACCCGTCCTGTTTGGCCTGCTGTCCCTGCTGGCGATGGGAATCGACGCCGACCCGGCGGACGTCCGCAGCTTCCAAAGCTCCTGCGTGGCGACCTGCACCGCCAGCGGCGGGGAGGCGGCGCGCTGCACCGCCACCTGCCGCTGCGTGTCCGACGATCTGAACCGGGTCGGCCTGTGGTCGGACTTCGTCCACGACCGGCTGAGTCCGGACAGCGCCCGCAAGGTCGACGGCGTCATTCAAAGCTGCGGCAGCCGTTGACCGGGAAGCGCTGACCGGGAAAGGCGCTACGCCCGGCGCTTCCCCACCGTGTCGGCGACATAGGCGTCCCGTTGCCCAATCGGCTTCGGGCCGCGCCCATCCTCTTCCGTGGTGTCGCGGGCGGTCTGGTGCTCGATCTCCGCGTTCAGCTCCGCCCCCATCAGGATCACGTAGGAGGTCAGGTTGAACCACAGAAGCAGCACCACGCCCGCCCCGACCGACCCGTAGGTCTGGTTGTAGCTGCCGAAGTTCGAGACGTAGACCGAGAAGCCCACCGAGGCGATGATCCACAGCGCCGTGGCGACGGCCGAGCCCCAGGTGACCCAACGCCATTTCGGCTGCCGCCGGTCCGGGCCGTAACGGTAGAGGACGGCGAGCGCCAGCATGATCGCCACCGCCAGGATGGGCCAGCGCGCGAGGCTGGCGGCCCAGCCGATCGGCGTATCCCGCAGGCCAAGGAAATTGATGGCTGCGGGCACCGCAACGATCATCGCCAGGGTCACGATCACGAACACCAGCCCGGCCAGCGTCAGCACCAGCGACAGGAAGGCGAGCTTAAGGAAGCCGCGTCGCTCCTCCTCCCCGTAGGCGATGTTCAGCGCGGTGATCAGCGAGTTGGTGCCGCGCGACGCGCTCCACAGCGTCAGGGCGAGGCCAAAGAGGACGCCGAAGCCCAGCCCCTCCTGCGGTGCCGATGCGACGTTGCGCGCCTGGTCGCGCAGCACGTTCAGCGCCTCCGGCGGCAGCAGCCCGGCCAGTTGGTTGACCTGCTGCTCGACCCCCGCCGGATCGAAGACGAGGCCGTACAGAGAGACCAGCGCGGCGATCGCCGGGAAGATGGCGAACAGGGCGTAATAGGCCACACCCGCCGCCACGATGGAGATGTTGTCCTTCCCCTGCTCCTCCCAGGTGCGCCAGAGGATGTCTTTCCAACCCGCCTTGGGGATGTCGGACGGCTGGACCGCCGAACGCCCCCGCCCTCCCATCTCGACGCGCGGATACTGATTGCGGTGGCGACGGCTCAGCCCCAGCATGCCTCCTCCCTCACGCTACCGCTTCGCGCAACGCGCCGACGCGGTGGCGCACCGTCTCGATCTCGTGGAAATGGGCGCCGACGATGACCGTCAGCTCCTCGGGCAGATCATCGTGCAGGCTGTTGCGGAACAGGCCCAGCGTGCCTTCCACGCCGCTTTCCAGCCCACGAAGCAGCCCGCCGCGCGTCCGCGCGCCACCCAACTCCGTATCCAGGTCACGCCAGACGGCATGGACGGGCGCCTGCAGGTCGCGGCCACCGCCGCGGCGCACCAGCTCCGCCTCCAGGGCCGCGGCGCTTCGGTCGAACTGACCGGCGACCTGGGTGAGCCGCGCCCTCAGGTCGGGATCGTCCAGAACCATGTCGGCTTGACGGAATCCGGTGGCCCCCTGGCGGCACGCGGCGACCAGAACGCTCAACACATCCTGGGTTGTCCCGTCGGCGACCCGTCCCGCAGCGGGTCCCGAAACGGCCGGCTCGACCTCCGGAGTCCGCGAGACGGTCCAGGCGAACCACAGGGCGCCCGCGGCCATCACGGCCAGCGGCCAGGGGTTCGAGCGGATGGCGCGGGCGACGCGCGATGGGTTGCCTTCCACCACGTCCCGCACCACCTCGATGACGCCACCCGACATCTGGCCGGGCGAGAGTCGGAACTCGATCTCGTCGAGAACCGCGTCCATGCGGCCGCGGATGGCGTGGATATCCTGCTCGATCTCATCCGTCCCACGCCGGCCGCGCGGCGATGCCGAGGCGTCGGATGTGGGTGTGGTGCTTGCTGTAGTGCCCGCCGCGACGCCGCTCATGGTGTCGGCATACGGATCGGTGGCTCGGTTCATGCCGGCATCTCCCCCTCTTGACGCTGCCGCCAAGCAACACCCGCGAATGGCGGAAGGTTCCGGGACATCGCAGGGGTGACGCGGGGGATAACCCACTCGACCTTTTTGAAGAGGGCAAGAGGAGAAGAAGTACTCCCCACATTTGCAAACCGTTTCAGATCGGTTTGCAACCTCGGGTTTGAGCAGACGACCCGTCAGACCGCCGAACTTTTGAGGAAAATGGTGATCCGGGTGGGATTCGAACCCACGGCCACATGATTAAAAGTCACGTGCTCTACCGACTGAGCTACCGGATCACAAATGCGCACGGCCTGTCGCCGGTGCGGGGCGCAACATAGGCGGCGGTGGCGTGCCGGTCAACAGCGGGGTTGGGCAGAGCGCACAGAAATTTCGCCCTTTCTCATAATCCCCACGGCAACAGTCCGGGCGGCGGCGCTGCTTCGGCGGTTCCGGCGCCGACACCATCTATGGCGCCAACGGCAACGACCGTCTTGATGGTGATTGCGGTAATGATTTTCTGCTGGGCGAAGCTGGATCAGACACCATTTATGGTGGCGTTTCAGGCAATTCGGGAAACGACACTCTGATTGCTGGTGGCACTACCGCCGGCACCGCCGACCATCTGCAATGGCAGTGACGGAAATGATGTTTATTACCATGACGTGACCTGGAGTGGTGTTTCGTACATCTACGACACCGACAGCTATTCCCCAGGAACGCAGGCCCAGTTGATCCTGGCCGGCATCTCGTCGATCAACGATCTCGGGTTCTACCAAGTCAACAACAATGACCTGTACATCATGTACCCTGCCGGATGGTGCCGACTCGGTGAACCACAACGGGGTGATCATCCACGGCTACTTCAGCAACGCGGGGGCACCGTCGACGATCTCCGAGGTCGAACATCTGACCGTCGGAAGCAGCACTTATGACCTGTCCGCTCTCCTAGGCTTCGGCGCCTAGGACGCGCCAAGACCGTACGGCCATGATGGAGACAAGCCCCATCACGGCCGTAACAGGAACTGTGCGAGAACAGGCAAACCCCGGAGCGTGATGCGCCCTGCAACGGGTCAACCGCATCCCGCGTTGGCCGCATCCCATTGGCCGCATCCCGGCATCGTCACTGTTTCAGCGTCTGCACCTGCTTGCTGGCGTCCCCGTTGCCAGCCTCCAGAGCAAAGCGTTCGGCCAGATGATCGGCCACGCGGCCGCTGACGAAGCCGCGGATGTCGCCGCCCAGCCGCCCGATCTCCTTCACGAAGCGGGAGGAGATGAACTGGCTCTTTTCCGAGGCCATCAGGAACATGGTCTCGATCTTCGGATTCAGGCGGGCGTTCATGCCCGCCATCTGGAACTCGTACTCGAAATCGGAAACCGCCCGCAGGCCGCGGATGATCACGGTGGCGTTCACCTCGACCGCGAAATGCATCAGCAGCGTGTCGAAGGCCCGCACCTCGATGCTGGCCCCGGCGTTGTTGAGGGCGGTCACGTCCTCCCGGACCATCGCCACACGCTCATCCGTCGAGAAGAGCGGACCCTTGCCGGCGTTGCGGGCGACGCCGACGATCAGATGATCGACGAGGCGCGACGCCCGCTGGATGATGTCCATGTGCCCGTTGGTGATCGGGTCGAAGGTGCCGGGATAGACACCGATGCGGCGCTTGGCCATGGGAGTACCTTCCGCCTCTTATTATTCGATCGTGTCACCGGGCGTATCGCCAGGACCGGCGTCATTTGCAGACCTATCGTCCACGGGCACGCCATCCACGGAGGCCGTCCCGCCGCCGTTCGGATCGCCACCCAGACTGCCATTGCCGTTGGTCCCGTTCCCGTTGGTGTCCTCGTCCTCCGCGATGGACGCGACGGACACCACCCGCTCGTCGACACCAACGCGGAACAGCGTGACGCCCAGCGTCTTGCGGCCCGCGATGCGCACGTCGTGAATGGGCATGCGGATGACCTGACCGCCGTTGGTGACCATCATCACCTGGTGCGTATCCTCCACCGGGAAGGCCGCGACGATGGAGCCGTTGCGGTCGCCCATCTCCATGTTCCAGATGCCCTGGCCACCGCGGCCGGTCACCCGGTACTCGTACGAGGACGTCCGCTTGCCGTAGCCACGCTCGGTCACGGTCAGCACATACTGCTCCAGGCCCTTCAGTTCCTCGTAACGCTCCGGGCTGAGCGTCACCGCCTCGGTCGGCACCTCGTCGGCCTCCGGCGCCGCATCGCCCTCCATGTCCACGCCTTCCTCGCGCTTGCGCTTCAGGAAGGCGGCACGCTCCTCGGGCGAGGCATCGACATGGTGGAGCGTGGTCATCGAGATGACCTCGTCGCCGTCGGCCAGTCGGATGCCGCGCACGCCGGTCGAGGTGCGGCCCGCGAAGACGCGCACGTCGGCAACCTCGAAGCGGATGCACTTGCCGCCGCCGGTCGCCAGCAGGACATCGTCCGCCTCGGAGCAGGTGCGCACGGCGATCAGACGTTCGCCCTCCTCCTCCAGCTTCATGGCGATCAGGCCGTTGGAGCGGATGTTGGCGAAATCCGACAGACGGTTGCGCCGCACGTTGCCCTTCGAGGTGGCGAAGACGACGTGCAGATCCGCCCACACGGCCTCGTCCTCGGGCAGCGGCAGGACGGTGGTGATGGTCTCGCCGTCGATCAGCGGCAGCAGGTTCACGAAAGCTTTGCCGCGCGCCTGCGGGTTGCCCAGCGGCAGGCGGTAGACCTTCAGCTTGTAGACCATGCCGCGCGACGAGAACAGCAGGAGCGGCGTGTGGGTGTTGGCGACGAACAGATCGCTGACCGCGTCCTCCGCCTTCATCGACATGCCCGACCGCCCCTTGCCGCCGCGCTTCTGCGCGCGGTAGGTGGACAGCGGCACGCGCTTCACGTAGCCGGACTGGCTGACCGTGACGACCATGTCCTCGCGCTGGATCAGGTCCTCGATGTCGGCCTCGAACTCCAGCTCCTGGATCTCGGTGCGGCGCGGGGTGCCGAACCGCTCCTTCATCTCCACCAGCTCGTCGCGGAGGATGCCCAGCAGCTTTGCGCGGTTGGCCAGCGTCTCCAGATAATCGGCGATCTGGTCGGTCACGTCCTTCAGCTCCGCGCCGATCCGGTCGCGCTCCAGCCCGGTCAGGCGGTGCAGGCGCAGGTCCAGGATGGCGCGGGCCTGCTCTTCCGACAGCCGGTAGGTGCCGTTCTCCGACACGCCGCGGCCCGGCTCGTCGATGAGCGCGATCAGCGGCGCGACGTCCATCGCCGGCCACTCGCGCTCCATCATCTGCTCGCGCGCCCAGACGGGGTCGGGGGCGCTGCGGATCAGCGCGATCATGGCGTCCAGGTTGGCGACGGCGACGGCCAGACCGACCAAGGTGTGGGCGCGCTCGCGCGCCTTGCCCAGCAGGAACTCGGTGCGCCGGGTGATGACCTGCTCGCGGAACCGGACGAAGGCCGCGATGATGTCCTTCAGGTTCATCAACTCCGGACGGCCGCCGTTCAGCGCCAGCATGTTGACGCCGAAGGAGGTCTGGAGCTGGGTGTGGCGGAAGAGCTGGGCCAGCACCACGTCGGGCATGGCGTCGCGCTTCAGCTCGATCACCACGCGCACGCCGTCGCGGTCCGATTCGTCGCGCAGGTCGGCAATGCCTTCGATCGTCTTGTCGTTGACGACCTCGCCGATGCGCTCCATCAGCTTGGACTTGTTGACCTGGTACGGGATCTCCGTCGCCACGATGGCGAGACGGTCCTTGCGCACCTCCTCGATCTCGGTCTTGGCGCGGATGATGACGGAGCCGCGCCCGGTCATCAGGGCCGAGCGGATGCCCGAGCGGCCGAGGATCATGCCGCCCGTCGGGAAATCCGGGCCGGGCACGACCTCCATCAGCTCTTCGATGGTGACGTCGTTGTTGTCGATGTAGGCGCAGCAGGCGTCCACCACCTCACTCAGATTGTGGGTGGGGATGTTGGTCGCCATGCCGACCGCGATGCCGCCGGCACCGTTGACCAGCAGGTTCGGGAAACGCGCCGGGACGACCGTGGGCTCCTTGCCCGAATCGTCGTAGTTGGCCTGGAAATCGACGGTGTCCTTGTCGATGTCGTCGAGCAGCGCCTCCGCCGCCTTGGCCAGCCGCGCCTCGGTGTAGCGCATGGCCGCGGGCGGGTCGCCGTCCATCGAACCGAAGTTGCCCTGCCCGTCGATCAGCGGCAGGCGCATGGAGAAGTCCTGCGCCATGCGGACCATGGCGTCGTAGATCGCGCTGTCGCCGTGCGGGTGGTATTTACCCATCACGTCGCCGACGATGCGCGCCGACTTCTTGTAGGGCTTGGTCGAGTCGTACCCGCCCTCCTTCATCGCGTAGAGGATGCGGCGGTGCACCGGCTTCAGCCCGTCGCGGACGTCGGGCAGAGCGCGGCTCACGATCACGCTCATCGCGTAATCGAGATAGGACCGGCGCATCTCGTCTTCGATGGTGACCGGCGCGATGTCGGAGGCGGGAGGAAGGGGCGTCGTGCTCAAGGAGACAAACTCATTCTACGGGCTGCGGCGATGCTCGGTGTTCAGCGCTTGCTGTTCAACGCTCTCGGTTCAACATTTAAGGCTCAACGGTGCACGTCCGCACGGCCCTTCGGGCCGCTGCATGTAATATAAGAATTCCTATCAGCTTTCGCATGTGCACACAACGCTCCGGCAATTCCACGGTTTCTGGCCTTTGCAGGTCAATAGCCTTCGGCCTTTGCAGGACGAGGGCGGCTCAACAGCGCGAAGCGCAGCGAAAGGATGGTCACGGATACCACACTGGCGATCAAAATTCCCTCAAAAAGACCGCGTGCGCCGCGGTCCAGCCCGAAGGCGAGCAAGGCCGACACCGGAATCATCACCACCGCGTAGGAAATGAAGTGCAGCGCGGTGGGAACCCAGGCGTCGCCGCGCCCGCGCAGCGCATTCGCCATGACCACCTGTCCGCCGTCCGCCACCAGAACCCAGGCGGTGAAGGCGATCAGCGGCGCCACCGCGGCGATCAGTTCGGGGTCGGCGCTGTAGATCGCCGCCAGCGGCTCCGGCATCCAGCGGTAGAGCACCCCGACTCCGGCCAGTATCAGGCTGGTGACGCCCAGCCCCGTCCAGCCGGCCAGCGCCATGTCCAGCGGATCGCGCCGGCCATAGGCCACCCCCACCCGCACCGCCGTGGCCGAGGCCAGCCCGACCGCCGCCATGAAGGGCAGCGCCGTCAGGTTCAGCCCGACCGTGTAGGCACCGAGCGCCAGCGGCGAGATCATCCCGGCGAACAGGCCCAGCGTGGCGAAGGCGCCGCTTTCCACGCCCAGGCTGACCCCGGCGGCGTAGCCGAGATGGCGCTGCTTGCGGCTGCCGCTCCACCAGTCGCGGACCGGGTCGCGCACCGCCCAGCGGGCGTGGTCGCTCATGTGCCAAGCGTAGAAGGCGAGGCCGAGCCCCATTCCCCAGCGCACCGCGGTGGTCGCCCAGGCCGAGCCGACCGCCCCCAGGGCCGGGAAACCGCCATGCCCCCAGACGAGCATCCAGGCGAGCAGCGCGTTCAAAAGATTGCCGAGGATCATCGCCACCATGCCCGGAACGGGCCTCTTCAACCCCTCCAGGAAGAATCCGGTGGCGACGTACAGCATCATGCCCGGCATGCCGTAGCCGAGCACCGCCATCACTTGCCCGCCGCCCGCCGCGAGATCCGCGGACTGGCCGGTCAGGCGGAAGAACGGCTCCCCGGCCAGCGAGGCCAGGGCGAAGAGGATGCCGAGCAGCAGCGCGTAGGGAATGGCCCGGCGCCAGACACGCCCGCACTCCGCGTCCTGACCCGCCCCCAGGGCATGGGCGGTCACCGCCACCACGCCCATCATCAGCCCCACGCCGGTGGTGACCAGCAGGTTGGCCGGCAGGTGGGCCAGCCCGTAATAGGCCAGTTCCTGGGCGCTGTAGCGACCGACGATGGCGGTGTCCACCGCCATCATGACCACCAGCCCGGCGCGCGAGACGATGACCGGGGCGGCCAGCCGCAGCAATTCACCCGCGTGGGTGCGCAGACGGTCGGTCAGGAGAGGGGCGGGAATCGCGTGGTCGGGCATGATCGGGGTATCGGTCGCTTGTCTACGGTTGTCACCGCCGGTGGCGGAACCGGCCATCTTGACCTTGCGGCGTACCACGTCAAGTGGCAGCGCATTCTCCTTCCGCCCTGTTGCAAATCCGCCGAACGGGCCGGAACCAACGCCCGCGACACCGCGTTGACGAAACAACAGCATCCTTTGAGGAGTTCGGGATCATGAGCCGCACCATGCCGTTCCCCGTCCGCCAGATCGCCCTCGCCAGCTTCGTCCTGACCTTCGCCGCCCTGCTCGTCGGCTGCAACACGATCGAAGGGGCCGGGCAGGATGTCCAGGCCGGCGGACGGGCCGTCGAACGCGCCGCCGAGTGACGCGCTCCACCACGCTTTTTCAACCACTGAGAGCCACCCGCATGAGCGACCCCATGACGCCGGAGCGCCCCACCGAGGTGCCGCCCCCGAGCAACCCCAACACCCCGCAGCCGGACCGTCCGACCACGCCGGACCCCTACCCGGTCCCCGCGAATCCCGACATCCCTCCGGAGATGCCGCCGCCGGCGGACCAACCCGTTCCCGGCATGCCGTCGCCGACCCAGGCCTAAGGCGCCGTATACGGCGACGGTCGGCGACAAGCCGTTTCAAGGAAGGCTGGTGCCGCAAGGCGCCGGCCTTTTTCGTTGTCCGGCTACCGATTTCCGTAAATCGAAGATTCGAATCTGAAAACAACACCGAAACACATGAGCAACAACGCCCAAGGGACCGTGGCAAAAATTGGCACCATTGCGTTAAGTGTTTTTTTACCTTTCTCTCCACTCACCTTGATGTTAACGGTTTGTTAATCATTGAGGAGAGGCAACCATGGCCACGTTTTCGGGCACCAACGCCGCTGAGCGCCATCTCGGCACCGACTCCGCTGACACGGTCTATGGCAATGGAGGGAATGATTCACTCTCCGGAGGTCTCGGCAACGACTTGCTGGACGGTGGGCTTGGGAATGATTGGCTGGGCGATCCCTACGCCGGCGATCCGGGCAATGACCGCATGCACGGGCGTCAGGGCGACGACCAGCTGTTCGGCGGCGCCGGCGACGACTGGCTGGACGGCGGGTCGGGCAACGACACGGTGAAGGGGGGGCGCGGCGACGACACCCTGGTCGGTGGAATCGGCGACGACTGGCTGATCGACACGCTGCGCGACGACGGGTCGGACGTCTTCCTGCCCGGCGCCGGCAACGACCACATGGTCAGCTACCGCGACAACGCCACGGACATCTTCCGCTTCGACGTGGCGCCGGGCGGCTTCGGGACCGACGACACCACCTATTTCGAAGCCGGAATCGACCGCATCGAGTTCCGCGGCTTCTCCGCCGCCGACCTGACCGTTTCCGCCACCGCCACCAGCACGGCCTTCGGGTTCCGGGACGGGTCGTCGCTCACCGTGGATGCGGTTGGGTTGGTGTCCGGCCGCGACTATGTCTTCACCTGACCGGTATTCTCACCTGAAGGAAGTACCGCGGGCATGAGGGCCTGACGGCGCAAGGGGCGTGGCCGCGGCTGGCCGCGCCCTTTTCCGCTCTTGCCCGCTGCCCCTCCGCTCCGCTGCCGCGTTATAGCCTTGCCCACGCGACGGAGGAGCCACGCATGAACCATCGACGCCTCACCCCCCGCCCCGCCACTCGGCTGCTGGCTGTCTGCGCCCTGGCCGCGCTCGGCGCCTGCGCGGAAACCGGCGCCGCGCAACGACCCATGGCGCAGATGTCGCCGCTGGAGTTGGTCGGGCTGACGGTGCAGTCCATTCCCGAGAACCGCATCCTGGGCGCGGTCGAGGATGTCGTCCTCACCCCGGCCCGTGAGCCGGTCCAACTCGTGGTGGCGAGCGGTGCGCCGGTCCATCCGGTGAAGCGCCATGTGACGCTGGACTCTGGGCAGTTGCGCTATTCGGAAGAGCGGCAGGCACTCGTCCTGACCGGCATGACGGCGAACGAGTTCGACGCCCTGTTCGCCGCGCCCGCCGCAAGTGCGCCGGCCTTGGCTCCCCTGCCCGGCAACCCGGCGGACGCCACCAACTGGAACCGCGCCACCGCGCCGCGCTGAACCTCCCTACGGCCAGGCCCTGCGAGGAAGCCCCTGGGACGGGGCCGCAGGGTCTGGCCGGCGCGCTTCCTTTTGTCTTTGATACGTTATGATATAACGTTACGTTCCCTTGACGCTGTTTGGCGACACGCGGCAACGGGGGAACGATGATGAAGGGCATGGATGCGCCGGGCGTTCCGGCGGGATTCGAAGCGGCGCTGGACCTGGTGCGGTCGTTGTGGGGCGAAGGACGGCACGAGGGCGTGCCGGAGCGGCTGGTCGCCTGGGCGATGATGGTTGAAGCGGTGGACCGGCTCGCCGCCCTGCACGGCCCGAGCGCGACGGCGGGCCTGCTCGACAAACTGCGCCGGGCCGTGCTGGATTCCCCTGTGGGCTCCGGGCCGGGACCCCTTCAATGAGCGGGGTGACCAACAACCGCTTCTTCGGCGCGCGGTCCTGGAGGGAAGCCAAGCCGGTGGTCCTGCACCCACGCTTCTTCGACGGGTTCCGGGATTTTCTCGACGGGCACCCGTTCGATTACCGTGGCTTGGACGGATGGCCGCTGCTCGACCAGCACCGTTACGAGAATGGCCGGGAACTGGCCGCGGAATGCCGCGCCGCCGGGATTGCCGTCCGCTGGGGCGAGCGCACGCGCATCCCGCGCGGACTGAAGGAACTGGTTGCCGAGCGCGCGCGCCGTCGCAAAAAGCCTCGACTGGCCCTTAAAAGCGCAGGCCGGCCGCGGGATTGTCGATCTGGTTGAGGGGGCAGCGGCAGGTCGGGCAGGATATCTGAGAGAGGAGCGTGTTGCGCTGCTCTTCCGTCAGCGAGACGCCGGCGGCCTGCACCGCCTCGTCGATCATCCGCCGATGGTAGGCGGTGGCACCACAGCCCTCGTCCAGCACGCCCTTCAAATCGTCGTTCGGAATCACCCGGAACGCTGCGGCGGGACCGGGCAGGGTCGCCGCACCGCCACCAACCGCGACGGCGGCAAGGGCGCGCAGGAAGTGACGGCGTTGGGTGGCCATGGCTGCTCCTGGATCACGAAGGACGCTCGCCGTGAAATCTCGGTTGGCGGACGTTCCTCGTCAAGCCCGGCCTGCGCCGTTCAGGCCATGACATTCCTGCGGCCGGAACCGGACGGGAGGGGAAGATACCCCCTCCCTGCGCTCATCCGGGCGCGAGAACCGCGGAGGGCATTCCCGGACGATTTAGAACGGGATTTCGTCGTCCAGGTCGTCGTGCTTCGGCGGAGCACCGCCGCCGCTGCGGCCGCCGCCACCACCGTAACCACCACCACCGCTGCCGCCGCCGTAACCACCGCCACCACCGCCGCCACGCGACTCGTAGCCGCCACCGCCGCCACCGCCGCCGTAGCCACCACCGCCGCCGCCTTCGCCCTCACGGCCGCCGGTGAAGTCGATCTCGTTGACACGCACCGACAGGCCGGCGCCGCGGGTGCCGTCGCGCTTCTCGAACTCGCGGATCGTCACCTCGCCGGAGATCACCACGGCCTTGCCCTTGGTCAGGTGCGGCGCCAAAGCCTCCGCACGGCGGCCCCAGATGGAGCAGTCCACCCACTGGGTGGTCTTCCGGTCGCCGAACCCGACGTCGTTGGCGACGCGGAAGCCCAGAACCTTTTCGCCGCTCTGCGTGGAGCGAAGCTCGCCATCCGCGCCGAGGCGCCCCGTAAACGTCCATACATTCATCGCACGTGTCTCCTAGCGCGGGTTCCCGGTATCCCATCCGACCCGTTCGGGCGCCCGGCGGAAGGGCGTCCGGATACCGGGGGTGTCTGTTCGCAGGGCCGGTTTGATCCATGGATCGGTCCATGCCCCACCCTGCCTTGCGCTTCACAAAGCATGCGGGATGGGCACGGGTCAACCGCCGCCGCGGAGCGCTTCGCCCCTTCCGCCCGGATCAACCCGCCCAGCCCGCGCGCAAGAGAACACTCCATGAACAAACATAGCAGAGAGAGTCCGCGGCGCCAACAATTTCCTTGGTGGTTCCCCATCCTCGGCTCCCCGGCATTCCCGTATCGCGACCCTGCATCCCACGCGGCCGGAAAGGGACGCGCGCCGGTGGCAAGTCGCCTGCGCATGGCACATATCTGTCCGGGCTTCGATGCTCTCCCCTGGCCCCTCTCTGGCGTCTTCCCTTCCCCACCGGTTTCGGCTAAGAACACTCCATGAACAAGCACATCAGTGTCCGCGGCGCGCGGGAGCACAACCTCAAGAACGTCGATGTCGATCTGCCTCGGGACGAGTTGATCGTCATCACCGGCTTGTCGGGATCGGGCAAGTCATCGCTGGCGTTCGACACGATCTACGCGGAAGGCCAGCGGCGCTACGTCGAGAGCCTGTCGGCCTACGCGCGCCAGTTCCTGGAGCTGATGCAGAAGCCGGACGTCGATTCGATCGAGGGGCTGTCGCCGGCCATCTCGATCGAGCAGAAGACGACCTCGAAGAATCCGCGCTCCACCGTCGGCACGGTGACCGAGATCTACGACTACATGCGCCTGCTGTGGGCGCGGGTCGGCATCCCCTACTCCCCGGCCACCGGCCTGCCGATCGAAAGCCAGACGGTCAGCCAGATGGTCGACCGCATCCTGGCGATGCCGGAGGGCACGCGCCTGCTGCTGCTGGCGCCGCTCATCCGGGGCCGCAAGGGCGAGTACAAGAAGGAGATCCAGGACCTCCGGAAGCGCGGCTTCCAGCGCGTGCGCGTCGACGGCACGATGCACGAGATCGACGAGGTCCCGGCGCTCAACAAGAAGCTGAAGCACGACATCGACGTGGTGGTGGACCGCATCGTCGTCCGCGAGGGGCTGGGCAACCGGCTCGCCGATTCGCTGGAGACGGCGCTCGGCCTCGCCGACGGAATCGTCTTCGTCGAGAACGCCGAGTCGCACGAGCAGACCGTCTTCTCGCAGAAATTCGCATGCCCGGTGTCCGGCTTCACCATCCCGGAGATCGAGCCGCGGCTGTTCTCCTTCAACAACCCGTTCGGCGCCTGCCCGGCCTGCGACGGGCTGGGCAGCAAGATCTACTTCGATCCCATGCTGGTCGTCCCGGACGAGCGGCTGTCGCTGAAGAAGGGCGCCATTGCCCCCTGGGCCGGCTCCTCCTCGCAGTATTACGTGCAGACGCTGGAGAGCATCGCCAAGCATTTCGGCATCGCCATGGACACGCCGTGGGAAAAGCTGCCGGAGAAGGTCCGCCAGACCATCCTCTACGGCTCCGACGGCGCGCCGATCACGATGACCTACGACGACGGGCTGCGCAGCTACCAGACGAACAAGGCCTTCGAGGGCATCGTCAACAACCTGGAGCGCCGCTACCGCGAGACGGAAAGCGCCTACATGCGGGAGGAGCTGTCCAAGTACCAGTCCTCCCAGCCCTGCGAGACCTGCAAGGGCGCCCGCCTGAAGCCGGAGGCGCTGGCCGTCAAGGTGCACGGCCAGCACATCTCCCAGGCGGCGGAGATGTCCATCGCCGACGCGGCGACGTGGTTCAGCACGCTGAATGACCATCTGCGTCCGAAGGACAAGGAGATCGCCTACCGCATCCTCAAAGAGATCAACGAGCGGCTGGGCTTCCTCAACGCGGTGGGGTTGGAGTACCTGACGCTCAGCCGCGGCTCCGGCTCGCTGTCCGGCGGCGAGAGCCAGCGCATCCGCCTCGCCTCGCAGATCGGGTCCGGCCTGACCGGCGTGCTCTACGTGCTGGACGAGCCGTCGATCGGCCTGCACCAGCGCGACAACGACCGGCTTCTGGCGACTCTGAAGCGGCTGCGCGATCTCGGCAACACCGTGATCGTGGTCGAACATGACGAGGACGCCATCCGCACCGCCGACTATCTGGTGGATATGGGTCCCGGCGCCGGCCAGCACGGCGGCACCGTGATTGCCCAGGGAACCCCGGCGGAGGTCCAGGCCAACCCCGACAGCGTCACCGCCCAGTTCCTCAACGGCACCCGCTTCGTGCCGGTGCCGGACCAGCGCCGCCCCGGCCACAAGGACCAATTCCTGGAGGTGAAGGGCGCACGCGCCAACAACCTTCAGAACGTCTCGGCGCGCATCCCGATGGGCACCTTCACCTGCGTCACCGGCGTGTCGGGCGGCGGCAAGTCCACCCTGATCATCGAGACGCTCTACAAGGCGGTGGCGCGCAAGCTGATGGGGGCGCGCGAGCATCCGGCGGAGCATGACGAACTGCTGGGGCTGGAGAATCTCGACAAGGTCATCGACATCGACCAGTCGCCGATCGGCCGCACCCCACGCTCCAACCCGGCGACCTACACCGGCGCCTTCACCCCGATCCGCGACTGGTTCGCCGGCCTGCCGGAGGCCAAGGCCCGCGGCTACGGCCCCGGCCGCTTCTCCTTCAACGTGAAGGGCGGGCGCTGCGAGGCGTGCCAGGGCGACGGCGTCATCAAGATCGAGATGCACTTCCTGCCCGATGTCTACGTCACCTGCGACGTCTGCCACGGCAAGCGCTACAACCGCGAGACGCTGGAAGTCACCTACCGCGACAAGACCATCGCCGACGTGCTCGACATGACGGTCGAGGAGGGCAAGGAGTTCTTCAAGGCGGTGCCCGGCATCCGCGACAAGCTGGAGACTCTGGAGCGGGTGGGCCTCGGCTACATCCACATCGGCCAGCCCGCCACGACACTCTCCGGCGGCGAGGCGCAGCGGGTGAAGCTGTCCAAGGAGCTGAGCCGCCGCGCCACCGGCCGCACCCTCTACATCCTCGACGAGCCGACCACCGGCCTGCATTTCGCCGACGTCGAGAAGCTGATGGAGGTGCTCCACGCCCTGGTCGACCAGGGCAACACGGTGCTGGTGATCGAGCACAATCTGGAGGTCATCAAGACCGCCGACTGGATCATCGACCTCGGCCCTGAAGGCGGCACCGGCGGCGGCGAGATCGTCGCGGAGGGCACCCCGGAAGACGTGGTGAAGGTCAAACGGAGTTACACCGGCCAGTATCTGGCCCCCTACCTGAAGGCGAAGCCGAAAAGCCGGAAGAGGGCATGAAGACGGGCCGGGGTCATCCCCGGCCTTTTTCTTATGGCCGATTTTTGTCCTGGAAACAAAGCTGCGGCGGGGGCGTTTCTTCTTCATCGTTCGCCAAACAGGATGGAGACGGAGCATGTCAAGGACCATGATGTCCGGTGTGGCGCTGGCTTTCGGCGCGGCCTTGCTGGTCAGCGCCTGCGGGACCGACGAGTCCACCAGCACCACGACCACCACCACGACCACCTCGCCCGGCTACGGCTCCTCAAGCCTGACCACCCCGCCGGTCAGCGGTTCGACCACCACCGAGCGCACGACGACCACCAAGAGCGAATAAGGACTGTTCGCGCGGCCCCAAGAGAAACGACCGGCTCCGCACAGGCGGGGCCGGCCGTTGTCTTACCAAACCTCGCCTTGTTCGTCCTACCAACGTACAAGTTTCACGCCCTCGTCGCTCGGCTAGGATTTCAATGCGCGCCCAACGATGCGCGCCGGAACAGCCGAACAACGGAGGGAACCCCATGCGCACCCTGTTCGCGGTCGCGACCACTCTGGCCGCGCTGGCAAGCCCGGCCCTGGCCGTCGAGGTCACGGAATCGGTCACCTTGCCTTACCCGGTCGAGACGGTCTGGCAGCAGATCGGCCCTTTCTGCAACCTCGGCACCTGGCACCCGGCGGTGGAAAGCTGCACCCTGCGCCGGAAGGACGGCACGCAGGAGCGCGTGCTGGCCCTCAAGGGTGGCGGCGCGATTGAGGAGCGCCTGCTCTCCTCCTCCGCCAGCAGCCACCGCATCCGCTATTCGATCCTGACCAGTCCGCTGCCGGTCAAGGACTACGCGGCCTCCCTGTCGGCCGAACCGGCGGGCGAGGGCACGCGCGTCGTCTGGAAGGCGCGCTACACCTCCAACGGCGCCAGCGACGAGGAAACGCGCAAGGTGATCTCCGGTATCTTCACCTCAGGCTTCGATGGGCTGAAGCAGAAGCTCGCCGCCCAGTAAATCACCGCTGTTCGGCGGAGCGACCAGGATCGCCGGAACCGGCGGGCGACCCTGGTCGCGATTCCGCGCCGTGGTTTGGGTTGGCCTTGCCGTGGCGACAATGACGGTCTACTTGTTCGGCAACTTTGTGAAAGTTGCTGATATGGTCGACACGTCCCTTTCCCCCGTTCACGTCATCGGCGGCGGTCTCGCCGGATCCGAAGCCGCTTGGCAGCTCGCCCAGCGCGGCGTTCCCGTTGTGCTGCACGAGATGCGGCCCGTCCGCCCGACCGAGGCGCACAGCACCGACCAGCTCGCCGAACTGGTCTGCTCCAACTCCTTCCGGTCGGACGACGCGGAGTACAACGCCGTCGGATTGCTGCACGAGGAGATGCGGCGCTGCGGCTCGCTGATCCTGCGCTGCGCCGACGCGCACAAGGTGCCGGCGGGCGGCGCGCTGGCCATGGACCGCGACGGTTTCGCGGGTGCTGTGACCGAGGCGATCATCGGCCACCCGCTCATCACCGTGGAGCGCGGCGAGGTCGCCGGCCTGCCGCCGGAGGATTGGGACAGCGTCGTCATCGCCACCGGCCCCCTCACCTCCCCGCCGCTGGCCGAGGCGATCCGCGGCTTCACGGGCGAGGAATCGCTGGCCTTCTTCGACGCCATCGCCCCCATCGTCTATCTGGAGAGCGTGGACCTGTCCAAGGCGTGGTTCCAGTCGCGCTACGACAAGCCCGGCCCCGGCGGCACCGGCAAGGACTACATCAATTGCGCCTTCGAGAAGGACGAGTACCGCGCCTTCATCGACGCCCTGCTGACCGCCGAGAAGGTGGACTTCAAGGAGTGGGAGAAGAGCACGCCCTACTTCGAAGGCTGCCTGCCCATCGAGGTGATGGCGGAGCGCGGGGTCGACACGCTGCGCTACGGCCCGATGAAGCCGGTCGGCCTGACCAACCCGCACAAGCCGGAACGCCGCCCCTACGCGGTGGTCCAGCTCCGCCAGGACAACGCGCTGGGCACGCTCTACAACCTCGTCGGCTTCCAGACCAAGCTGCGCCACGCCGAGCAGGCGCGGATCTTCCGCATGATCCCCGGCCTGGAGAAGGCGGAGTTTGCGCGGCTCGGCGGCCTGCACCGCAACACCTTCCTGAACAGCCCGCGCCTGCTGGACGGCGCGCTGCGGCTGAAGGCGCAGCCGCGCATCCGCTTCGCCGGGCAGGTGACGGGCTGCGAGGGCTATGTCGAAAGCGCCGCCGTCGGCCTGCTGGCCGGGCGCTTCGCCGCCGCCGAGCGGCTGGGCGGGGAACCGTCCGCCCCGCCGGTCACCACCGCGCTGGGGGCGATCCTCGGCCACATCACCGGCGGCGCCAACGCCGACACCTACCAGCCGATGAACGTCAATTTCGGCCTGTTCCCGCCGGTGGACGAGCGCATCCGCGGTCGCGACCGCAAGCTGGCCTACACCCGCCGCGCCCTGGAGGATCTCGGCGGCTGGTTGGCCGCCGCGCCCGGCGTCGCCGTCTGAGCCAACACGCCGTCATGAAACGGTCATGAAACCCATAGGACAGGCTTCACCGTCGCCGATGACCATCCGCCCCGGAATTGCGCACTCCATAGGGCGGTATGGCCATGCTCCGGGCAACGTCGTTGGTTTTCAAACAGGTGATCGTGCTGGTCCTGGTGACGATTCTCGCCCTTGCGGCGGGAATCACCGCCCTGACGATGAAGAGCGCGGCCGACATCCAGACCTTGTCGCTGCGGAGCGGCGACCAGCTTGGCCATCGCTACGCCGAATCGGTCCAGGCGCAGCTGAACGACGCGATGGACGCGGCCCGTTTCGTCGCCGCCTCGCTGGTCGGCTTGAAAGCCGCAGGTCCGGTGGACCGGGCGCAGCTCACCGGTTGGCTGAAGGGTTTGGCCGAAAGCAACCCGGCCTTCCTCGGCGTCTGGGTCGGGATGGAGCCGAACGCGCTCGACGGGCGGGACGCCGACTTCGTGGGCACGCCGGGGTCCGATAAGACGGGGCGCTTTCTGCCTTACTGGAACCGCGCCTCCGGCACCGTCGCGCTGGAGGCGATCATCGGCTACGACGACCCCGGCCCCGACGGCGCCTATTATCAGGCCCCCAAGCGCAGCCGCCGCGCCATGGTGGTCGAGCCCTACGCCTATATGGTGGCGGGCCGCCAAGTGCTGCTGGTTTCCATGGTCGTTCCCATCGTCGAGAACGACCGGGTCATCGGCGTGGCCGGCGTCGATCTGTCCACCGACGGCATCTGGAACGCGCTGAAGACGGTGACGCCCTTCGGCACTGGCTCGGTCCATCTGCTTTCCAACGGCGGCGTCTGGGCCGGGCACCCCGATCCCACAAGAATGGGCCAGCCGCTCGCCAAGAGCGACCCGGCGCTGGACTCCGCCCTGTCGGCGATCCGCGCCGGCCAGGGATTTGAGGCGCGGACGGCCACGGACGGCGGCGAGGTGCAGCGCCTGTTCATCCCGGTGTCGGTCGCCGGGACGGACACGCCCTGGTCGCTTCTGGTCAACCTGCCGCTGGACACGATGAACGCCCCGGCGAACAGCCTGCGCAACGCCACCATTGGCGGGGGCCTCGGCCTGCTGGCGGTGCTGGTGGTGGCGCTGCTGGCTGCCAGCCACGTCATCGTCGGCGCCCCGCTGCGGCGGACCATCCGGACGCTGGAGGCCGTGGTCGCCGGCCAGCGTGGCGTTTCCGTCGCCGGGACCGAGCGGACCGACGAGATCGGGGCCATCGCGCGGGCGCTGGCCCTGTTCCAGGACAACGCCACCCGCATGGCGGAGATGGAAGAAGAACGCCGCCGCGAGGAGCAGCGCGCCGCCGAACGCCGCAAGCGCGACCTCGCCGACGTCGCCAGTCGGTTCGAAGCGTCGGTGGACGGCGTCGTGCGCACCGTGTCGGAACAGGCCGGCGAGATGCGCAGCACCGCGCAGAACCTGTCGGCCATCGCCACCCAGACCGACCGTCAGGCCGCCGCCGTGTCCACCGCCGCCGAGGAAGCGAGCCAGAACGTCCAGACGGTGGCCGCCGCGGCGGAGGAGCTGAGCTGCTCCATCCGCGAGATCAACGAGCGGATCGGGCGCTCCTCGCAGATGGCCGCGGACACGGTCGCCGAGGTGGAGCGCACCAACAGCACGCTGGAAGGGCTGGCCGCCGCCGCGCAGAAGATCGGCGACGTGGTGAACCTGATCCAGGGCATCGCCGGGCAGACCAACCTGCTGGCGCTAAACGCCACCATCGAGGCCGCCCGCGCCGGGGAGGCCGGCAAGGGCTTCGCCGTGGTCGCCAGCGAAGTGAAGAATCTCGCCAACCAAACCGCGAAGGCGACGGAGGATATTTCCCGGCAGATCGCCGACATGCAGACCGTCAGCGGCACAGTGGTCAGCGTCATCGGGACGGTGGGGCGGAGCATCATCGCCATCAACGAGACGATCACCGCCATCGCCGCCGCCGCGGAGCAGCAGGGCGCCGCCACCCAGGAGATCAGCCGCAACGTCCAGCAGGCGTCGATGGGCACCGCCGCCGTGTCGGCGAACATCGGCGGCGTCACCCAGGCGGCGGGGTCCACCGGCTCGATGGCCGATCAGGCGCTCGACGCCGCCGGCGACCTGTCGCGTGAAGCCGACCAGCTCCGCCAGGAGGTGGAGCGGTTCGTGGCGATGATTCGCGCCGCCTGACCCGGAGGGATCAGAACCTGCCGCGCATCGCCGCCCAGGCCAGCTTGGCGTGGCGCAGCGGGTGGGGCATCAGAACGCGCGGGGCGAAGGGATCGTTGCCCTCCCGCGCCAGCGCGTCCAGATGCAGCCCGGCCAGCACCGTGGGCAGCAAGGCCGACAGGGCGGTGCGCGGCACGGCGTGGCGGAGCGCACGGGCCTTCGCCAGATGGTCGCGGGCAACCTCCGCCACCTCACGCGCCACCGGGCGCAACTCGGGGGTGGAGCGCAGTTCGAACAGGTCGCCCTGCTTGGCGCCGTGCGCCGCCATGCGGTCGGCGGGGAGAAGTTGGCGGTGCTGGCGGGCGTGGAAGGGCACCGCCCGGACGATGCCGGCCAGCGCGTAGCCGATCCCGGCCTGACGCCCGGCCTCCGCCGCCTCGGGCCCCTTCGCGCCCAGGATCTCCAGCGCGAGCTGGACGAGCGGCGCGCCGGTGACCTCCGCGTAGTTGACGAGGCAGGACATGTTGGCCGGCGGGGTGTCGTCCAGGTCGGCCTCCCGCGCGTCGATCAGCCGATCGAACAGGGCGCGGCTCAACCCGCCCTCCCGCACCGCGGCGGCCAGCGGCTCCATCACCGCGTGCTTGGGCACGGCGGCGCCCTCATAGACCTTGTCCAGCCCGTCGCGCCAGAATTGCAGCCGCATCTGGCCCAGCACCGGTTCGGTCACGACCTCGCGGGTCTTGGCGATCTCCAGGTTGAAGGCATAGAGGGCGAACAGCGCTTCGCGGCGCTCCGCCGGGGCGAAGAGGCAAGTCAGGAAACGGTCGTTGTCATATTTCCGCACCTCCCGTCCGCAATAGGACAGGTCGGGGGTCGCCTTCGCCATGTGATGCCTGTTCTGGAAAAATGGGGGTGGCACAGTTTGGAAGCGGGGCAAAGCCCGCTCGCGCCTTATATTAGGCAGACAGGCTCTCCACACCAGCCCCGACGCGCAGCAGGCGGAACAATGGCCGATTTCAACATCGCCCCCACCAAGCCCCGCAAACCCAGCCCGGTCGCCCGCAAGGACTCGGACTCGGAGAATTTTCCGGTCGCCTCGCGTCTGCTGCCGAAGCATCTCAGGCCGCATGTCATGGCCTTCTACCGGTTCGTCCGGCTGGGCGATGACATCGCCGACGATCCCGATCTCGAACCGGAGACCAAGCTCGCCTATCTGGAGGCGCTGGAACGCTCGCTGACCACCGGGCAGGCCAAGCACGCCTATCTGAAGCCGGCGCTGGATCTGCGCGCCAGTCTGCAGGCGACCGGGGTTAGCGATCGCCACCCCCGGCAGGTGCTGCGCGCTTTCCGGCGTGACGCGGTCGGCGCGCGCTGCCACAGCTGGAGCGACCTGCTGCTCTACTGCCGCTTCTCCGCCAACCCGGTCGGGCGCTACCTGCTGGACCTGCATGGCGAGGGGGTGGCCGCCGGTCCGGCGTCGGACGCGCTGTGCACCGCCCTCCAGGTGCTGAACCACCTCCAGGACTGCCGGGAGGACTGGAGCCAGCTCGGGCGCTGCTACATCCCGCTGGTCTGGTTCGATGATTCGGCGATCAGCGTCGAGCGGCTGGTGGAAACGGAGAGCGACGCCAAGCTGCGCGCCATCTTCGACCGTACGCTGGAGCACACCGACCGGCTGCTGGAGCGCGCCGCCCCGCTGCCCGGCCTGATCCAGCATCGCGGCCTGCGGATGGAAGCCTCGGTAATCCTCAGCCTCGCCGAGTCGCTGGCCCAGCGGCTGCGCAGCCGCGATCCGCTGAAGAAGCGGGTGGTGCTCGGCGCGCATCATAAGCTGTTCGCCACCGCACGCGGACTGGCGCGCGCCATCGGGAGCAAATAGACTCCGCGCCCTTCGCCCCCGACCGACACCACGCAGGACCGACGTATGCCGCAGCCATCGCTGGATTCGACGCAGAGCGACACCGCCGGCAGTCCGGCTGCCGCAGCGGCAGCGGTGACCGGGCGGTCGGGCAGCACCTTCTACTGGCCGATGCTGCTGCTGCCCCGTTCCAAGCGGGCGGCGATGTTCGCCATCTACGCCTTCTGCCGGCGAATCGACGACATCGCGGACGAGCCCGGCGAGCCCGCGGAGAAGCGCGCGGCGCTCGACGCCTGGAGGACGGAGATCCGCGGCCTCTATGCCGGCGGCGCGCCGTCCAGTTCGTTGGGGGCGGCGCTGAAGGGGGCCATCGAACGCTACGGCCTGCCGCGGGGCGAGTTGGAAGCGTTGATCGACGGCATGGCGATGGACATTCCCGCAGATGACAGCAATGGCGGCGGCATGACCGGCCCGGCATTGCCGACCCTCCGGCTCTACTGCCGCCGGGTGGCCGGGGCAGTGGGCATGCTGGCGATCCGCGTGTTCGACCGGGCCGACGCCTCCACCGAAGCCTTCGCCCTGTCGCTGGGCGAGGCGTTGCAGTTGACCAACATCCTGCGCGACCTGACGGAGGACGCCGAGATAGGCCGCCTCTACCTGCCGCGCGAATTGCTCGACGACGCCGGGATCGGCAGTTCCGACCCCGCCACGGTGCTCGCCCACCCCAACCTGCCCCAGACGTGCGAGGCGCTGGCCGTCCTGGCCGAGGAGCGCTTCGCCGAGGCGCGGCGGGCGCTGGCCGAGGGGCCGGCCGCCGGGCGGCGCGGCTCGCTGTGGGCGGCGGTTGCCATGATGGTGCTGTACCACCGCCTGCTTGTGCGCTTGCGCGCCCGGGGCTGGCGCGACCTTGATCGACGGGTGCGTGTCGGCAAGCGCGAATGCGCCCTGGTGGCCGTGCGCTGCGCGCTCGGCTATCCGCCCGCCGCCTGACGGGCCGGGTTGGGTACCGTCCACATCGTCGGCGCCGGCCTTGCCGGCCTATCCGCCGCCGTCCGCCTGACCGAGGCCGGGCGGCGGGTCATCCTGCATGAAAGCGCGCCGCAAGCCGGGGGACGCTGCCGTTCCTTTTACGACTCCACGCTGGACCGTGTGGTGGACAACGGCAGCCATCTGGCGCTCAGCGGCAACCGCTCCCTGCTCGGCTATCTGGAGCGGGTCGGCGCCGGCGGCGCCATGACCGAGCTGCGCCCCGCCGCCTTCCCCTTCCGCGACCTCAACAGCGGCGAGCGCTGGTGTTTGCGGCCCGGCGGGCTGTGGCTGTTCGACAAGGCCCGCCGCGTGCCGGGAAGCCGCCCCGCCGATTACCTTGCCGCCCTGCGGACCCTGACCGCCCGTCCCGATGCGGCGGTGGCCGATGCCCTCCCCCCCGGCGGGCCGCTCTATGAGCGGCTGTGGCGGCCGCTGGCCGTGTCGGTGATGAACGGGGCGCCGGAGCGGGTATCCGCCCGCCTGTTCGGGGCCGTGCTGCGGGAAACTCTGCTGCGCGGAGAGGCCGCCTGCCGCCCCCTGTTCGCGGAGAAGGGTTTGTCCGCCGCCCTGGTCGACCCTGCGGTGGCGTGGCTGACGCGGCACGGCGCAGACCTCCGCACCGGCACCAGGGTGGACGGGTTGGAGCGCGAGGGTGATGGTGTCGCGGCCCTGTCGGTGGACGGCGAGCGCATCCCGCTTGGCAGCGAGGACGCGGTGGTTCTCGCGGTGCCGGCCTGGATCGCCGGACGCCTGCTTCCAGACGCGCTGCCCGTCCCCGCCGCCGGACGGGCGATCGTCAACGCGCATTTCCGCCTGCCCAACCCGACGGAGCTGCCGGGCGGCCTGCCCTTCCTGGGATTGGTGGGCGGCACCGCGGACTGGCTGTTCCGGCGTGGCGATGTGCTGTCGGTGACGGTCAGCGATGCCGATGCGCTGGCCGGTCAACCCGCCGAAGCGGTCGCCGCCACGCTGTGGAGCGATGTGGCGAGGGCGCTTGGGACGCCCGACGCAGCCCTGCCGCCCCACCGAATCGTCAAGGAGCGACGGGCGACTCCGGACCAATCTCCTGTCCATGCGGCGAATCGCCCCGGTGCCCGGACCGCTTTGAAGAACCTCGTTCTGGCCGGCGATTGGACGAACATGGGACTGCCGGCAACGCTTGAAGGTGCGGTTCGCTCCGGCGAATTCGCCGCGCAGGCGGCCCTCGACACAAGGACTACCACCTTTTCGCGTCTCGGCCTTTTTCCGGCCTTCACTTTGCCGCGCCGTGGGCCTATTTGAGCGGACGGAGGTGCCGCACCGCAAGGCGCGGGCCGAGATGGGACAATCCAAGAAGAGAGGGTAACTCAATGGCGTTCGAACTGCCGCCGCTCCCGTATGGCTATGACGCTCTGGAGCCGTTCATGTCGTCGCAGACTCTCCACCTGCACCATGACAAGCACCACCAGACCTACGTCACCAACCTCAACAACCTGACGAAGGACAGCCCGCTGGCCACCGCCAGCCTGGAAGACGTCATCAAGCAGAGCTACGGCGACGCCTCCAAGCAGGGCCTGTTCAACAACGCCGGCCAGGTGTGGAACCACACGTTCTACTGGCAGAGCATGAAGAAGAACGGTGGCGGCGCCATCCCGGGCGAGCTCGAGAAGCGCCTGATCGCCGATTTCGGCAGCGTCGACAAGTTCAAGGAAGAATTTTCGAACGCCGCCATCACGCAGTTCGGTTCGGGCTGGGCGTGGCTGTACATCGACGGCGGGAAGCTGAAGGTCACCAAGACCTCCAATGCCGACACCCCGCTGGCCCAGGGCCACTTCCCGCTGCTGACCGCCGACGTGTGGGAGCACGCCTACTACGTCGACTACCAGAACCGCCGCGCGGACTTCGTGAAGGCGTTCCTGGAGAGCCTGGTGAACTGGGAATTCGTGGCCGAGCGCCTGTCGAAGGCCCCGGCCTGATCCACCAACGGATCGCCACAACGGAAAAGGCCCCCGATCGGGGGCCTTTTTTCGTTTGAACGGTCGCAGCGAAGCACGCGAACCGGATCACACCGGCAGAAGCGCCGCCCCCACCCGCCGGCCTTCGGCCAGCAGGACGTTGTAGGTGCGGCAGGCAGCGCCGGTGTCCATCACCTCCACCACCAGCCCGGCGTCACGCAGGCTCTGGCGCAGGGCCTTGGGCAGAAGCTGCATCCGGGTGCCGGAGCCGAGCAGAAGGAACTCCACCCGCGGCTCGGCTTGGATGACGGGGGCGAAGTCCTCCGCCGTCAGGGCGGCGAAGTCCTGGGGGCGCCAGGGCTCCGTGCGGTCGGGAAGGACCACCACCGCCCCGGTGCGCCATTGCCCGGACACGCAGAACTGCCCTTCCCCGTACCCGTCGATGACCTGACGGTCCGACGGGATGATCGGCGTGATGTCCGCCATCGCTTATCCGTTTCCTGTCCTTGTCGATCTGGTTGGCGTCGATCTGGTTGGCGTCGATCAGAGCGCCGTCGATCAGGGCGTCGGGTTGGCGGCCGGGGCCGCGCCGTCCGCCGGTGCGTTGCGGCGCAGCCGGTTCTCACCCAGGAACAGCAAGATGGGGGCGGCGATGAAGATGGACGAGGAGGTCGCCAGGAAAATGCCGAAGATGAGCACGATGCCGAAATCCTGCAACGCCTCGCCGCCGAAGAAGGCCAGCGGCAGGATCGACAGCAGGGTGCACATGGAGGTGCCCAGCGTGCGGTTCAGCGTCTCGTTGATCGAGCGGTCGATCAGTTCGCGCAGCGGCATCTTCTTGTAGATGCGCAGGTTCTCGCGCATGCGGTCATAGACGACGACCTTGTCGTTGACCGAGTAGCCCATGATCGTGAGGATCGCCGCAACCGCCGTCAGATTGAACTGCATGCCGGTGATGGCGTAGAAGCCGACGATCTTCGTCACGTCAAGCACCAGCGTGGCGACCGCTCCGGCGCCGAACTGCCACTCGAAACGGAACCAGATGTAGACCAGCATCGCCACCATGGCGAGGCCGAGCGCCAGCATGCCGTTGAAGAACAGCTCCCCGCTGATGGAGGCGCCGACGGCCTCGACACGGCGCACCGTGGTGCCGGGGATGGCGGTGGCCAGCGTGGAGCGCACCTTGTCGGCGGCAACCTGCTGGGCCGCGTCGTCGCCCGGCTGCCGCTCCAGGCGGATCAGCACGTCCTGGGGCGAACCGAACTCCTGCAACTGCACCTGCCCCATGTCGAGCTGGTTCAGCGTGTGGCGCAGCGACGCGAAGTCGGCGGCCTGCGGCGTGCGCGCCTCGATCACGATGCCGCCGCGGAAGTCGATGCCGTAGTTGAGACCGGGGTGGAAGAACAGGACGATCGACGCCAGCGACAGCAGAGCCGACACGATCAGGCCGGCGTAACGGCCCCGCATGAAGGGGATCTTGGTGTCGTCGGGGACCAGACGAAGCCGGAACATGGGGAAACCTCTCAGACCGGCAGGGCCGCGGGCCGCGCGCTGCGCACCCAGCTGACCATCATGAGACGGACGAGAACCGTCGCCGTGAACAGGGAAATCAGGATGCCGAAGGAGATCGTGACGGAGAAGCCCTTGATCGCGCCGGTGCCGAAGATGAACAGCAGCGCCATCTTGATGACCGTCGTCAGGTTGGAGTCGATGATGGTCGAATAGGCGCGGCCGAAGCCGGCCTCCATCGCCCCGAACACGCCCCGGCCCTTGCGCGCCTCCTCGCGGATGCGCTCGTTGATGAGGATGTTGGCGTCCACCGACAGGCCGAGCGACAGCAGGATGCCCGCGATGCCCGGCAGGGTCAGCGTGGCGTTCAGCATCGACAATGCGGCCATCGTCAGCAGGATGTTGATGAACAGCGCCAGGCAGGCGAAGGCCCCGAACAGGCCGTAGGCTGCGACCATGTAGACGCAGACCAGCACGAAGCCGATCGCGACCGACATCAGGCCGGCGCGGATCGAATCGGCGCCCAGGTCGGGGCCGACCGTGCGTTCCTCGATCACCTTCAGCGGGGCGGGCAGAGCGCCGGCGCGCAGCAGGACGGCGAGGTCGTTGGCGTCGGCGGCGGTGAAGTTGCCGCTGATCTGGCCGCGTCCGCCGGTGATCGGCTCACGGATCACCGGGGCGCTGATGACCTTGTTGTCGAGCACGATGGCGAAGGGCCGCCCGACGTTGGCGCGGGTCACGTCGGCGAAGCGGCGGGCGCCGATGCTGTCGAATTCGAAATTCACCACCCATTCGCCGGTCTGCGGGTTGTTGCCCGCGGTGGCGTTTGTCAGGTTGGCGCCGTCCACCTCGACCTTCTTGCGGATGACGTAGGCGGTCTGCGTCCGTCCGCCCTCCGCCGAAGGCAGGATGTCGGTGCCCGGAGGGGCGCGGCCCGCGGTCGGGTCGGCGTTCATGTCGACCAGACGGAAGGTCATTTTCGCGGTGGTGCCGAGAAGCCGCTTCACGCGGTCGGGGTCCTCGACGCCGGGAAGCTGGACCAGGATGCGGTCGCTGCCCTGGCGGGCGATGGTCGGCTCGTTGACGCCGGTCTCGTCGATGCGGCGCCGCACGATCTCGATGGATTGCTCCACCGCCTGGGTGGCGCGCTCGCGCAGCGCGATCTCGCTGAGCGTGGCGGTGACCGTGGAACCGCTGGATGCGACCTCCAGGTCCGGCTGTCCGCCGCCCAGCGGGCCGCCGCCGATGGTGTTGGCGAGCTGGCGCAGAGCCCGCACCGCCGTGTCGGCCTGCGCCGGATCGCGGAGCTGCACGGTGATGCCGCGGTCGCCCGCGTTGATCGCCGTGTAGCCGACATTGTCGTTGCGGAGCTGGGTGCGTGCCGAATCGACCAGGCCTTCGACACGGTCACGGATGACCGCGCCCATGTCCACCTCGAGCAGGAGGTGCGACCCGCCGCGCAGGTCGAGGCCGAGGTTGATCCGGTTGTGCGCGTACCAGCTCGGCAGAGCCGACAACGTCTCACGGCTGAGAAAATTCGGCAGCGTGACGATGGTCCCGAGCACGCAGATCGCGACGATCAGAAAAATCTTCCAGCGCGGAAAATACAGCATTCGTAAACCAGTCCCGTTCGCTACCGGAGAACCGCGTTACTTGCGGTCCGCAACCTTTTCTTCAGCCTTCTCGTCGGCGCTCTTGGCCGGCTCGGACTTCGACAGCACGAGGTTCACGGTGGAGCGCATGACGCGGACGCGGACGTTCTCGGCGATCTCGACCTGAAGCTCGTCTTCCGGGCCGACCTTGGTGACGGTGCCGATGATGCCGCCACCGGTCACCACGCGGTCGCCGCGACGGATGGCCTCCAGCATGCCCTTGTGTTCCTTCATCTTCTTCTGCTGCGGACGGATCAGCAGGAAATAGAAGACGACGAAAATCAGGATCAGCGGCAGGAACTGCACGATCATGTCGGCCCCACCGGCGGCGGGCGCGGCGGTCTGTGCATAGGCCGTCGAAACGAACATCTGGAGGCTCCCTGTGGTTTGGTTCCGAAGGCGCAGCGGGCGCTCGCGGACGCGGGGACTATAACGGTCCGGGCCGTCGATGCAATGGAATAGGGGTACGCCCGCCGGGCTTCAAGGGCCGCGGCTGTCCATCACGGCAAAGAGAAGCAGGAAGCGGCGCAGGCAGGGCGCCTCCACCGGCTCCACCCCGTGGAAGGAGCGGTCGGACGGCGCGTAGGCCAGCAGATGGTTCGGCAGGAAGGGCGCGGTGCCGGCCAGTTCGAAATCCTCGCGCGGGAACCGTTCCGTCGACCGCCCGGCGTTGGCGGTGAAGGACGGGTCGCGGGGCCGGTACAGCGCCGTGCCCAGATTCGGGCGGCTGCCGTCCGCCGGCATGTAGAGCAGCATGGACAGGAAGGTGCCGAACACGTCGGTGTGGGGCAGCATGGCGTGGCCCGCATGGTCCTCCACCAACCGCGCGTAGACGGTCGCCGGCCGGGCCGCCACGGGGGTCTCCAGCTTGGCGGCGAGCGAGGGGAAGCGCGGGGCGAGGCGCTTCAGCGTCTCCGGCCCGAACAGGGAATCGCGGACCTCCCGCCAGACCGCACCGGCCTCCGGCTCCATGTCCCTCAGGTTGCGGTCGCTCAGCACCATCTGATAGCGCTGGGGAAGCGTGTCCATTTGCAGGAGGGCCAGCGCCTCGAACCGCGGCCAGTGGGCGACGGCGCGCGCATAGAGGTCCGCCGGCAGGGCGTCCGGCACCACCAGATGCGGGAAGGGGTCCGCGCGAAGGGGCGCCTCCTCCAGCCGCCTCAGGACATGTTCGGCGCTCCCCGCCGGGTTGGGGAGATCAGCGGAACGTTCTGCGTGCATGGCCGCCCCTCGGTTCGCGTTGCACGCACCTTAGCGGCGCGCACCCCTCCCCCGCAAGCGCGGCGCCTTGTCCGGCGGCGCGCCGCCGGGTTAGGGTCGGCGCAACGAAACCGGAAGAAACGCCTGCAAAGGAATACGATGTCGGACGCCCAGTTGCTGCCCCTGCTCACCCGCATCGCCGAGGCTCTGGAACGGCTGGCCCCGCCGCCGCCGGGCCGGCTGGACCTCGGCGCCGCCGACGCCTTCGTCTGGCACGCCGATCCCGACCGGCTGGAGCCGGTGCCCGCCGTCAACCGGGTGGAGATCGGCCTGCTGCGCGGCGTGGAGCGGCAGCGCGACATCCTGCTGGACAACACCACCCGCTTCGCCACGGGCCTGCCCGCCAACAATGCCTTGCTCTGGGGCTCGCGCGGCATGGGCAAAAGCTCGCTGGTCAAGTCGGTGCACGCCGCGGTGGCGCAGGACCATCCCGGCACGCTGGCCCTGGTGGAGATCCATCGCGAAGACATCCCCACCCTGCCCCGCCTGCTCGCCCGGCTGAAGGACGAGCCGCGCCGCTTCATCCTGTTCTGCGACGACCTGTCCTTCGACCACGACGATGCCCATTACAAGTCGCTGAAGGCCGTGCTGGAAGGCGGAATCGAGGGGCGTCCGGAGAATGTGGTGTTCTACGCCACCTCGAACCGCCGCCACCTGATGCCGCGTGACATGATCGAGAACGAGCGCTCCACCGCGATCAACCCGGCGGAGGCGGTCGAGGAGAAGGTGTCGCTGTCCGACCGCTTCGGCCTGTGGCTGGGTTTCCACAACTGCGACCAGCCGACCTACTTCGCGATGATCGAAGGCTACGCCGCCCGCTTCGGGCTGGACATCCCGGCGGAGCAGCTGCGGGCCGAGGCCGTGGAGTGGTCGGTAACCCGCGGCAGCCGCTCCGGCCGGGTGGCCTGGCAGTTCATCCAGGACCTGGCTGGCCGTCTGGGGAAGCCCCTTCGCTGACCCGCGGCTCCATGCGGTCGCGCGGATCGACCGCTTGGCTGCCCTTGCGCAGTTCGAAATGAAGCTGCGGGCTCGTCACCGATCCGGTCTGGCCGACCGTTCCGATGGCCTGCCCGCGCTTCACCGCCACCCCCCGCTCCACATCGATGCGGTCGAGATGGGCGTAGGCGGTGATGAAGCCGTCCGAATGCTTCACCAGCAGCAGGTTGCCGAAGCCGCGCAGCTCGTTGCCCGCGTAGGCCACGACGCCGTTGTCGGCGGCGACCACCGTCGTTCCCTTGCTGGCGGCGATGTTCAGGCCGTCGTTGTGCAGACCATCCGGCTTCGGCCCGAAGGTCGAGATCACCTTCCCCTTCACCGGCCAGAGCAGGCGCCCGGTGGCGCGCTGCGACGTCGACTCCTCCACCGCCTTCGGTGGGGGTGGCGGCGGAGCGGCGGCGACCTCCTGGGCCGGTGCTGGCGGCGGAGGCGGAACCGGAGCGGCCTCGACGACACGCGGCGCAGGCGCCGGTTCCGGGACGGCGGGCTTCTGGCCGGGCGGACGCAGCGAGGTCGGGGCCTGACCCGGCTGATAGACGGGCGCCGCGGTCGCCACCTCCGGCGCGGCGGCCGGCTTGGCGCCGGGCACCGGGGCGAGAACGGTCGCGGTCTGCGACGGGGACTCCGCCTGGGCCGGCGCCGAGGCGCCCGGAGGCGGCAGCTCCGCCGCCTGGATGGAGCCGCGCGACACCTGCTTGACCGGTGCCGAGGCCACCACGCCGCCGACCGCGGTCCCCGCGTTGGAGGACGGCGCCTGGGCCACCGCGGTGCCGCCCGGCGCGTCGCCACCACCGCCCGGCCCGCCCGGCAGGCGCAACGGCTGCCCGGCCTGCACGGCGTAGGGAGCGGTCAGGCCGTTCAGGCGCGTCAGCTCGCTCATGTCCGCGCTGAACATGCGGGAGATGCCGTAGAGCGTGTCGCCGCGCTGCACGATGTACTGGCGCGACACCGGCAGAACGAGACGCTGCCCGACCTGCAACTGGTAGGGCGGCGACAGGTGGTTGACCTCCAGAAGGTCGCGCAGCGGCACGTTGTAGCGCCGCGACAACGAGTAGGCGGAGTCCCCGCGCTGCACGATCACCGCGCCCCCGATGGAATCCGGGGTGTTGGACACCGAGGTGACCGGCGCCAGATCGCCGGTGCGCTGCTGGCAGGCGGCGAGCAGCGGCAGCACCGCCAGCGCCGCGAGGAGGGCGCGTCCTGTCACGCCGAATGGCACGCCGAACGGGCCGGCTATTCCGTTCCGGGGGGAGACGGAGGGTCGGACAGCAACGGTACGAAGCGGACGGGCCACAAGTCCTCCCGTGTAAGACCGGTTTCGGTCCGCCGGATGCGGACGACCCGCTGGCCGCGGTAGTCGCCCCCCAGCGGGATGACCATGACACCACCAACGGCGAGCTGATCCGTCAAGTCCTTTGGCGCCTCGGGCCCTCCGGCGGCCGTGACCAGTATGCGCTCGAACGGCGCCTGTTCGGGCCAGCCCTTCGTCCCGTCGCCGTGGCGGGTCGTGATGTTGTTCAGGCGCAGCGCCTGGAATCGTGCCTCCGCCTCGGTCAGCAGCGGGCGCAGCCGCTCGACGGTGTAGACCCGCCGGCACAGCCGCGACAAAACCGCCGCCTGGTAGCCGGAGCCGGTGCCGATCTCCAGCACCGTCTGCCGCTCCCCCAACTCCAGCGCCTGAGTCATCAGCGCCACGATCAGCGGCTGGCTGATGGTCTGGCCGAGGTCGATGGGAAGCGCCGTGTCCTCCCACGCCTGGTCCTGGAAGGGGTCGGGGACGAATCGTTCGCGCGGGATTCGCTCGATCGCGGCCAGAACCCGGGTGTCGGTCACGCCGTTGCGGCGCAACGCCATCAAAAGCCGGATCTTGCGTGCCTCGACCGTCACATTCTACCCACTCACATTGGAAACGACCTCACTCGAACGCGTGCCGCAAGGTCTGGAGCGTCGGCGTGTGCGTCAGATCCAGATAGACCGGCGTCACCGAAATGCCGCCATGGAAGACCACGTGGATGTCGGTGTCCGGTGCCACGTCGGCCTCGCCGCGCAGCGTCCCAATCCAGATATAGGGCTTGCCGCGCGGATCGACACGCTCCACCAGCTCGTCGCCGATCTTGCGCTTGCCGTGGCGGACGACCTGGATCCCGGTGACCTGATCCGCCGGACAGGCGGGGAAGTTCACGTTGAGCAGGACGTATTTCGGCCAGGGCGTGGAGACGGCCTTGCGGATCACCTCCGCCCCCCAGCGCTCCGCCGCCGACCAGTCGATCTGGGCGCGGTTCTCGTAATGCTGGCTGAGCGCGATGGCCGGCACGCCCAGCAGCGTCGCCTCCATGGCCGCCGCAATGGTGCCCGAGTAGGTCACGTCCTCGCCGATGTTGGAGCCCTGGTTGACGCCGGAGAGGACCAGCGTCGGGCGGGCGTCCCGCATCACCTTGTTGACGGCCAGCAGCACGCAGTCGGTCGGCGTGCCGTCCACCGTGAAGCGCCGCTCGTCCAACTGGCGCAGGCGCAGCGGGCGGTTGATGGTCAGCGAGTGGCTGGCCGCCGACTGCTCCATCTCCGGCGCCACCACCCACACGTCGTCGGTGAGGGAGCGGGCGATGGCCTCCAGCACCTTCAGGCCCGGCGCGTGGATGCCGTCGTCGTTAGTGACGAGGATGCGCGCGTTCGACAGGTCGAGCGGGTGATCGAACATCAGGCGGTGATCCTTTCCAGCCCACGCATGTAGGGCCGGAGCGCCTCGGGGACCAGGATGGAGCCGTCGGGCTGCTGGTAGTTCTCCAGCACCGCGATCAGGCAGCGCCCGACCGCAACGCCCGAGCCGTTCAGCGTGTGGACGAACTGCGTCTGCTTCTCGCCCTTCGGACGGCAGCGGGCCTTCATGCGGCGGGCCTGGAAGTCGCCGCAGTTCGAGCAGCTCGAAATCTCGCGGTACATGTTCTGGCCGGGCAGCCAGACCTCGATGTCGAAGGTCTTGCGGGCGGAGAAGCCCATGTCGCCGGTGCACAGAGTCACCACGCGGTAGGGCAGCTCCAGCCGCTGCAGGATGGTCTCGGCGCACTCGGTCATGCGCAGATGCTCCGCCTCCGACTGGTCCGGGGCGGTGACGCTGACCATCTCCACCTTCCAGAACTGATGCTGGCGGATCATGCCGCGGGTGTCGCGCCCCGCCGAGCCGGCCTCGGCGCGGAAGCAGGGGGTCAGCGCGGTGTAGCGGTAGGGCAGTTCCTCCGTCGCCACGATCTGGTCGTTGACGAGGTTGGTCAGCGGCACTTCCGAGGTCGGGATCAGGTAGTGATCGCCCGTGCGGAACAGGTCCTCCTCGAACTTCGGAAGCTGGCCGGTGCCGAACAGGGCGTTGTCGCGCACCATCAGCGGCGGCGCGATCTCGGTGTAGCCGTGCTCGCCGGTGTGGATGTCCAGCATGAAGTCGGCGAGCGCGCGCTCCAGCCGGGCCAGCTCGCCCTTCAGAACGGTGAAGCGGGCACCGGACATGCGCGACGCCGCCTCGAAATCCATCAGGCCCAGCGCTTCGCCCAGCTCGAAATGCTGCTTGGCGTCGGCAATGGCCTTCGGCTCGCCCCAACGACGGATCTCGACGTTGGCGCTCTCGTCCGGGCCTTCCGGCACGTCGTCGGCAGGCAGGTTCGGAATGGAGGCGAGCAGGCTGTCCAGCTCGGCGCCCAGCGCCTTCTCCTCCTCCTCGACCTGGGGCAGCCGCTCCTTGAGCTGCGCCATCTCGTCCATCAGCGGCTGGGCGTCGCGGCCCTCCCGCTTGGCAAGACCGATCTCCTTGGCCGCCTCGTTGCGGCGCGCCTGCATTTCCTGCAACTGGGTCTGCGCGGCGCGGCGGCGCGAATCGAGGTCCAGCACCGTCGGCGACATCGGTCCCAGGCCCCGGCGGGCGAGGCCGCGGTCGAAGGATTCGGGGTTCTCACGGATGGCGCGAAGGTCGTGCATGGCTCACGGCGATACGGAATGGGTGGGAGGCTGGTTATAGTCCGCCGCCGGATGAAGGTCCAGAGGCGGAGCCGCGCCGATGGGAAAGACCCTGAAATGATTGGTGTCCTATAGTTATCGGTGGCGCTGGGAACGCGAATGCGTGCAGAACCCCGAAATCGACCGCTGCCCTCCCCACTCCGGACATGATCCTCGACACCCGCACCCTCGTCATCGTCCTGGTGGGCATCGGCGTTCTGCTGTCCATCGCCGCCTTCCTGACCTGGAGGGCGCACCGCCACATCACCGCGCTGGCCTATTGGGCCGGGGGAGCGCTGGTCGGCACCGTCGGGATGGCCTTGGTCACCGCTTACGGGGTCTGGCCGCCCGCCGCCGTCGTACCGCTGAGCAACGCCCTGGTGGCCGCCACCTACATCCTGAATTGGTTCGGCGTGCGCAGCTTCGCCGGACGGTCCATCCCCTGGCGCTTCGGGGTGGCGCTGCTTGCCGTGCTGACCGCGGGCATCGCGTGGTTCGTGGTGGCAACCAACGACGTGACGGCGCGCATCCTGATCATGTCCGCCGGAATCACCGGCCTGTCGCTTCTGGCGGCCCTGGAACTGTGGTGGATGGGGCCGGCGGACCGGCCGAGGCGGGCGCAACGGGTCACCGCCCTGGTTTTCTTTGCCCATGCCCTGTTCGTGGCCGGGCGCGCCGTGCTGACCGCTTGGGGCGGCCCGGTGGACAGCATCCTGACACCCAACTTGGTGCAGAGCGCCGGATTCCTGGAGGCCATCCTGGCCGTCACCGGCTGGGGTTTCGGCTTCCTCGCCATGACCAGCGAGAAGCTTCAGGCCGATCTGGACCGCATCGGCACCATCGATCCGCTGACCGGCGCCTACAACCGCCGGGCCTTCCTGAAGCACGCCGAGCGGGAGTTGCTGAGGGCGCAGCGCAGCGGGGCACCGCTCACCCTGCTGCTTCTCGACCTCGACCGCTTCAAGCGCGTCAACGACACCTTCGGCCATCTGGCCGGCGACGCGCTGCTCCGTCTTTTTTCCGAGACCGTCACGGCGCGGCTGCGCCGCACCGACCTGTTCGGGCGCTATGGCGGGGAGGAATTCTGCCTGCTGCTTCCCGACACCGACCGCAACGGGGCGGCGACGTTGGCGGAGGCGCTGCGCCGTGACGTGGCGGCACGGCCACTGCCCTTCCAGGGCCATGAGATCGCCGCCAGCGTCAGCATCGGCATCGCCCCCTGCCGCAACGGCGAGGATCTGGACGCGGCGCTGGCGGCCGCCGACTTGGCTCTGTACCGGGCCAAGCGGAACGGCCGCAACCAAGTGATGGTCGCCGATGCGGCGGGGTAGAAGCGGAGCGGCTTAGGCCTGCTCCGCCGTCTTCTCGTCCGCGTCGCGCGTCTTCTCGATGCGGCGACCGATCAGGATCGACACCTCGTAGAGCGCCAGCAGCGGGATGGCGAGGCCGACTTGGCTGATCACGTCCGGCGGGGTCAGGATGGCCGCGACGACGAACACGAACACGATGGCGTAGCGCCGCTTGGAGGTCAGCGTCTCCGTCGTCAGCAACCCGGCACGGATCAGCAGGGTCAGCAGGACCGGAAGCTGGAAGGCCAGACCGAAGGCGAAGATCAGGTGCATCACCAGGCCGAGATACTCGCTGACGCGGGCCTCGAACTCGATCGGCAGGGCGCCGGCGTCCATCCCCGGGTGGAATTCGAAACCCAGGAAGAAGCGCCAGGCCAGCGGGAAGATGAAGTAGTAGACCATCGCCCCGCCCAGGAAGAACAGGATCGGGGTGGCCACCAGGAAGGGCAGGAAGGCCTTGCGCTCGTGCTTGTACAGGCCGGGCGCGACGAACATCCAGATCTGGCTGGCGACGATGGGGAAGGACAGGAAGCAGCCAGCCCAGAAGGCCACCTTCACATAGGTGAAGAAGGCTTCGGTCAGGCCGGTGTAGATCATCCGACGCCCCTGCCCGGCCAGGATGTCGGCCAAAGGCTGGACCAGGAAGTTGTAGATCCGGTCCGAGAAAGCATAGCACACGAAGAAGGCGACGATGATCGCCAGCGTCGCGTACATCAGACGGTTGCGCAGCTCGACCAGATGGTCGATCAGCGGCATCTTGCTTTCTTCAAGCTCGTCGTCGGTTTCGCCGGTCATGCGCGTTTCGCCGGACACTGGGTCACGCCTGCTTGTTCGTGGTTGCCGCCGCAGCGGAATCAGCGGAGGCCGGAACCGGCGCCTGGGCCGGAGCCGGAGCCGGAACGAATTCCGCGGGCGGAGGCGAAGGAAGCGGGGCCGTGACCGGCGGTTCGGTCGCCGACTGCGGCTGGGCCGCCGTCACCTGCGGAGACCCGACGGGAGGCGCCGGGGAGGCGACCGCCGAAGCCGGGCCATCCTCCGGCGGGCTGCCGTGATAGCCGTCGGCCCCGAGGTTGGCCCCCACGTCGAAGGCGCCCTTCAGTTCCCCCTTCGGATCGATCGTGTTCTCGACCATCTTCTGGAGGTTCGTGTCGCGCACCTTCAGGGCCTCCTTGCGGAGCTCGTCAAGCTCCGCCTCGCGCATCATGTCGTCGATGTGGCCCTGAAAATCGCGCGCGACGAGACGCGCCTTCTTCACCCATTTTCCCAGGGTGTAGATGGCCTTGGGCAGGTCCTTCGGGCCGATCACCACGAGGGCGATGACCGCGATGACCATCAGTTCCGACCATGCGATGTCGAACATGGCTCCTCAGCCTTTCGAAGCGGCGCGGGGATGAACGGCGCCGGACGGTCAGGTGCGGGCCGTCTCGTCCTTCTTCACGCCAGGGTCGGCAGCGGGCGGAACCGGATGGACCGAGGACACCGGCTGGGCCGGCGGGACCGGCTGGTTCGGCAGGACCTTGGAGTCGGCTCCGGGCGCGGTGCCCTCTTCCTCGTCCTTCAGGCCGGCCTTGAAGTTCTTGATGCCCTTGGCGAGGTCGCCCATGACCTTCGGCAGCTTGCCGGCGCCGAACAGGAGCAGGACGATCAGAAGGACGATGACCCAATGCCAGACGCTGGAGAATCCCATGACACACGTTTCCTGAACAGGCAGCCCAATGGCGGGGCGGCACTATGGCAGAAAGGTTCCCCTCCCGCAACGATCGGTCGGGCGAAACCGCTCAAACGACTTAAGTGGGTGCACCGGCTGGAAAAACGAAGGCCTGGCACAGGTCCATGCACACCGAAACATGACTTTGTTCGGGGGGCAGGAACTGGCCGGGCATGCGGGAGTGCAGATGCATCGACCCGCCCTTTCCGTCCGGCACATCGAGATGGACCAGGCTCGTGCGACCCAGCAGGCGCGCCGCCATCACCCGCGCCAGAACCGGCAGGTCTCCGGAGGGGACCGTGGCGGCGGGCTGGGCGGACAGCTTCAGCGCTTCCGGACGGATCAGCACCTCCACGGCGGTACCGTCGGCAATCTCCGTGGGGATCGCGCCGACCGGCGTCTCGACCGCCCCGCCCTGCACGACGCCGGACAGCCGGTTGACCTCGCCGAAGAACTCGGCGGCGAAGGCGTTGACCGGACGGGTGTAGAGGTCCACCGGTTTGCCGACCTGCACGACCTTGCCGGCGCGCATCAGCGCGATGCGGTCGGCCAGGAACATGGCCTCCTCCGGATCGTGGGTGACCAGCATGGTGGCCGCACCGTTCTGCTTCAGCACGTGCAGCGTCTCGTCGCGCACCTGCTCACGCAGCCGGGCGTCCAGTCCCGAGAACGGTTCGTCGAGAAGCAGCACCGCCGGATTCGGGGCGAGCGCGCGGGCGAGCGCCACGCGCTGCTGCTGCCCGCCGGAGAGATGGTGCGGGAAGGAGTCGGCGTATCCGGCCATGCCGACCTGCCCCAGCGTCTCCAGCGCGCGCTTGCGCTGCGCCTCGCCGGACAGCGCGGTCAGGCCGAAGCGCACGTTGTCGAGCACGGACAGATGCGGGAACAGCGCGTAATCCTGGAAGACGAGGCCGACGCCGCGGCGTTCCGGCGGCACCGCCCCGCGCTCGTCCGCCACCACCGTGCCGCCGATCCGGACGGAGCCGGTCTGCACCGCCTCCAGCCCCGCGGCGATGCGCAACAGCGAGGACTTGCCGCAGCCGGACGGACCGCACAGGCAGACGATCTCCCCCGCCCCGATGGTCACGCTGACGTCGTCGACGGCGACGACGCGCCCGTAGCGGTGGGTGACGCCATTCAGCGCCAGGGCCTCCACCGCGATGGCGCCGCCGCCGCCCTGCGGACCGAAGGCGTCGAGATGCCGCCCGTTGGTCGGGAGCGTCACGGGCGCGGCCTCGCAGGGGGCGCCCTGCCGCGGGTCGGTCCCACGGCCGAACAGGGCCGACGCCTTGTCGCGCAGCGCGGTGCGCAGGCCGGCCGGCCGGGGTTCGGAAACGGCGTCTCCGGTCGCGGAGAAAGAACGGGCGTCGGTGACGGACGGACGATCCATGGCGGTCCCAGTCTGAAGCGGCCCGGGGGTCGTTTGATGGCGGTCGATTGACCTTAGTACCGGTGCGCCACCCCTGATGCAAATGGTTCTTATTTTCGAGCGTTTCGCTCAGGTATCGGAATCGTCAGCGTTTTCCGATGATTCCGCGTCCTCCAGGCCGGCCCCGCCGATGCCCAGCAGCACCGGCCGCGAATCGAGCAGACCGGCGGCGCGCAGGTCCTCCACCCCCGGCAGGTCGCGCAGGGTCTCCAAGCCGAAATGGTCCAGGAAATGGTCGGTGGTGATCCAGGTCAGCGGACGCCCCGGCGTCTCGCGGCGGCGGCCCGGCCGGATCCAGCCGTTCTCCATCAAGATGTCCAGCGTGCCCTTGCTGGTCGCCACACCACGGATCGCCTCGATCTCGGCGCGGGTCACCGGCTGGTGATAGGCGATGATCGCCAGCGTCTCGATGGCGGCGCGGGACAGCTTCTTGGAGACCTCCTCCTCCTGCCGCAGCAGCGGGGCGAGGTCCACCGCCGTGCGGAAGGACCAGCCGGCGCCGGTGCGGATCAGGTTCACCCCGCGCGCCGCGTAATGGACGCGCAGTTCCTCCAGCAGCGCCCGCACGTCGGCGTCGCGGGTCAACCGCCTGCCCAGGGTCTCCTCGTCCAGCGGGTCGGCGGAGGCGAACAGCAGCGCCTCCAGCAGGCGCAGGTCGCGCAGCCGCTGCTCGACCTCCTCCGGATTCTCGATCTCCTGGATCATGCCGTCGGGTCCGCTCATTCTTCGTCGCCTTGCTCGTGCCGGCGCTCTGCCCGGCGGACGTAGATGGGGGAAAAGGCGCCGTCCTGGCGAAGCTCCACACGGCCAGCCTTGGCCAGCTCCAGCGTCGCCGCAAAATGGGCGGCCAGCGCCGAGCGGGTCAGCAGCCCGCCGCGCACGCCGTCCGGCAGAAAACTCGACAGGGTGGCCCAGTCCGGCATGCGGCCGAGCAGTTCGGACAGGCGGCGCACCGCATCCTCCAGCGAATAGAGGCGCACCGGCTCAATGTGCAGGACGCCGCCCTCCTGGCGCTTCTTGTGCTCGCCGTAGGCCTTCAGCAGGTCGTAGAGCGTGACCTGGAAGACCGACTTGCGCAGGATGTCGAGGTCCTCCGGGGCGCCGCGGGCGAAGCGGTCAACCCCGAGCTGCGGGCGAGCGAACAGCTTGGCCGCCGCCCCCTTCATCGCTTCCAGCCGCTGGAGTTGGAAGGCCAGCGCCGCCGCCATGTCCTCGCCCGAGGGCTCCTCGTCCTCGACCTCCGGGATCAGCAGGCGGGACTTCAGGTAGGCCAGCCACGCCGCCATGACGAGATAATCCGCCGCCAGCTCCAGCCGCACCTTCCGCGCCTCGGCGATGAAGGCGAGATACTGGTCGGCGAGCTGGAGGATGGAGATCTTCGTCAGGTCCACCTTCTGCTCGCGCCCCAGCGCCAGCAGCATGTCGAGCGGCCCCTCGAACCCGTCCAGGACGAGGACGAGCTGTTCCGCCGGGCTGGCCACCTCGGCGCCCTCGTCCTCATGATCCGGGATTTTTTTGGTGACCATGCCGTCAGTTGCCGCTGAGGATGCGGATCAGCTCGATCATGTAATCCACTGGCGGGCCGAGCACCCAGGAGAAGACGCTGAGATCCATGCCAAGCTCCCGCCCGATGAAGGGCAGCAGGAAGAAGGCGCCGATCAGGATCAGCATGCCGTACTTCTCCAGCCGGGCCAGCGGGAAGGCCAGCGCGTCGGGCAGGATGCCGACCGCCACGCGCCCGCCGTCGAGCGGCGGCAGCGGGATCATGTTGAAGACCATCAGCACGACGTTCACGAGGACCGACACCTCCAGCGCCGCGCGGAACCACATCTCCGTCGCCCCGCCCTGCGGGCTGGTGAAGCCCCAGATGATGGCGGAGACCAGCGCCAGCACGAAGTTCACCCCCGGCCCGGCCAGCGCCACCCACACCATGTCGCGGCGCGGGTGGTGCAGACGCCCGAAATTCACCGGGACCGGCTTGGCCCAGCCGAAGACGAAGCCGGTGGTGAAATACATCACCGCCGGCAGCACCACCGTGCCGAGAGGGTCGATGTGGCGGATCGGGTTCAGCGTCACCCGGCCCAGCCGCCACGCCGTATCGTCGCCCCGCCACATCGCCACGAACCCGTGCGCCGCTTCATGCATCGTGATGGCGAGGATCGCGGGGATGGCGACCGCGAAGATCATCGGTATGCGGTCGATCAGACCTTCCAGCACGCCCGTCTCTCCCTTTGCGCCTCCCGGACCCGTCCGGGAAGCCTGAGCATGGCCTCGACTCCGGCCGGCCTTAAACCTGGGGGGTTCCCAGCAGTTCCGCCAGACGCGCCCGCAGGGCGTCGGCGTCCACGGGCTGCGCCGGGCCGCGCAGCGCCTCGGCCCTTGCCCAGCGGCGGACGGCCTCGCCGCTCATCGCCGGAACGCCCTCGGCCACCGCCATCATCTCCTCCATCACGCCGTTGCAATGGAGCACGACGTCCAACCCCGCCGCCAGAACCGCCTCCGCCCGGCCACGCATGCCGCCGGCCAGAGCGCCCATCGACAGATCGTCGCTGAACAGCAGCCCGTCGAAACCGATGGGGGCGCCGCGCACCACATCGCGCATCACCACCGCCGAGGTGCTGGCGGGCGCGTCCGGGTCGATGGCCTTCAGCACCACATGGGCGACCATGCCCAGCGGCATGTCGGCCAGGGCGCGAAAGGGCGCGAAATCGGTGGCCTCCAACGCCTCGCGCGGGGCGTCCACCACCGGCAATTCGGCGTGGCTGTCGGTGAAGGCCCGGCCATGGCCGGGCAGGTGCTTGACGACCGGCAGCACGGCGCCGGCCATCAGCCCCTCGCAGGTCGCCCGCGCCAGATCGGCCACGCGGGCCGGATCGCCGCAGAAGGCGCGGTCGCCGATGATGTCGTGGGCGCCCTCCACCGGCACGTCGCAGACCGGGGCGCAATCCACCGTCACGCCGCAATCCGCCAGCATCAGCGCCAGCAGCCGGGCGTTGATCCAGGCGGCCTCCCGCCCGGCGGCGGCGTCGCGGGCCGCGAGGTCGCCGAACGCGCGCATCGGCGGAAAGGCCGGCCAGTGCGGCGGGCGCATGCGGGCCACCCGCCCGCCCTCCTGGTCGATCAGCACCGGAGCGTCGGCGCGGCCCACCGCCGCGCGCATCTCCGCCACCAGCGCGCGCACCTGCTCCGGCGTGTCGCAGTTGCGCCGGAACAGGATGAAGCCCAGCGGATCGGCATCGCGGAAGAAGGCACGCTCGTCCGCGGTCAGAGCGGTGCCGGCGGCACCGAACACCACCGCGCGATGGGGCGCACGATGGGCCGCGCGATGGGGTCCGGACGCGTTTCGGGCGTTCGGCAGAGCCGGATCAGGGACGGACAACCACACACCCCACATTCTGGGACTTGAGCTGGGCGCAGACCGACTTGGCGCGCTCCTCGTCGAGGCCGACGCCCTGGATGCGGTAGAAGATGCCCTTCTCGCCCAGATCGGCCTTGGCGACCTGCATGGACAGCCCGCCGAGCGCCGCGCCGTAGCGGCTGGTCAGGCGCTTCCATTCCGTCGAGGCTTCCGCCTCGCTGCGCACCGCGGCGAGTTGGACGCGCCAGCTCCCCCCACCCGACGCCTTGGCGGGTGCCGGGGTGGGCGCCGGCTGCGGAGCCGGGGCGGCGGCCACCGGCGGAGCGGGCTGGGGCTTCGCGGGCGCCGCGGCGGGAGGCGTCTGGGGAGGCGTCTGGGGAGGCGTCTGGGCCTGCGGCGGAGCCGGCGCCGGCTTGGCCGCGGGCGGCGGAGCCGCCTTGACCGCCGGTACTGGTGCCGGTGCCGGAAGCGCGGCCACGGCGGGCGGCGGGGCCGGAGACGCTGCGGGCGGCGGGACCGCGGCCCCCTCCCCGTCCTGGCGCGGCACCGTGGTGGTGGAGCCCGGCGGGGGCGGCGGAAGCTGGGCCACCGCGGGCGCCTCCGGCAGGGTCGGCGACGGCGGGATCTGCGGCGCGACGACCGGCCGCGGCAGCGGCTCCTCCGGCGGTGGCAGCAGCCGCTCGATCTGCGACTTCGACCCGCGGTCGTTCAGCCGCTCGTAGACGAGCTTGTCCTGGTGCGGCACTTCCATGCCGCCGGGCTGCTCCGGGCGGGCCTTGGTCGGCGCGCTGTCGGCCATCAGCAGGGGTGGGCCGCCGTCCGGCGTGCTCTGCCCCTTGCCGCTGTAGACGACGACGATCGCGCCGGCGAAAGCCACGATGCCGACCACCGCCAGACCGAGGCCGAGCAGACCGCGCCGACCTCCCCGCTGCGGCGGCGTGCCGTAGGGATCGCTGGCGTAGTTGGCATCGCCCTCATACCTCATGACCGCATTTCCTCCACCGGTTCCACACCCATGACGGCAAGGCCGGAGGCGATCACCGTGGCGACCGCGCTGACCAGCGCCAGACGGGCCACGGTCACCTCCTCGTCACCGTCGATCAGGAAGCGCAGACTGGTGTCGTCGCGGCCCTTGTTCCACAGCGCGTGGAAGTCGCTGGCGAGGTCGTAGAGGTAGAAGGCCACGCGGTGCGGCTCGTGCGCCTCGGCGGCGGACTCGACCAGACGCGGCCAGGTCGCCATGCGCCTGGCCAGCGCCATCTCCTCCTCGCTGTCGAGACGGGCGAGGTTGGCCTTGGCGGCCAGCGCCGCCAGCGACAGGTCGGCGCCCGGCAGCGCCGTCGCGGCGTGGCGCAGGACCGAGCGGCAGCGGGCGTGGGCGTACTGCACGTAGAAGACCGGGTTGTCCTTCGACTGCTCGACGACCTTGGCGAAGTCGAAGTCCAGCGTCTGGTCGTTGCGGCGGGTCAGCATGATGAAGCGGACGACGTCGCGGCCGACCTCCTCGATCACGTCGCGCAGCGTCACGAAGGTGCCGGCGCGCTTGGACATCTTCACCGGCTCGCCGTTCTTCATCAGATGGACGAGCTGGCACAGCTTCACGTCCAGCGACGCCTTGCCCTCGGTGATGGCCGTGGTCGCCGCCTGCATGCGCTTGACGTAGCCGCCATGGTCGGCGCCCCACACATCGATCTGCAGGTCGAAGCCGCGGCGGTGCTTGTCGTAGTGATAGGCGATGTCGTTGGAGAAGTAGGTGAAGGACCCATCCGACTTCTTCAGGGGGCGGTCGACGTCGTCGCCGAATTCGGTGGACTTGAACAGGGTCTGCGGGCGCGGCTCCCAATCGTCGGGCTTCTTGCCCTTCGGCGGCTCCAGCACGCCGACATAGATCAGGCCACGGTCCTCCAGCGCCTTCAGCGCCGTGTCCACCGCCCCGGCCTTCACCAGCGCGCGTTCGGAGCTGTAGACGTCCATGCGGACGCCGAGGACGCCGAGGTCCTCCTTGATCCATTCCATGATGGTGGCGATGGCGAAGTCGCGGCAGGCCGGCAGCCAGTCGGCCTCGTCCGCGCCGACCCATTTGTTGCCGTCGCGCTCGGCCAGGGCCTGCCCGACCTCCTTCAGATACTCGCCGGGATAGAGGCCCGCCGGGATCTCGCCGATGTCCTCGCCCAGCGCCTCGCGGTAGCGCAGGAAGGTGGAGCGGCCCAGCACGTCGACCTGGGCGCCGGCGTCGTTGATGTAATATTCACGGGCTACGGCGTAGCCGGCCTTCTCCAGCAGGGCGGCCAGCGCGTCGCCGAAGACGGCGCCGCGGCCATGGGCGGCGTGCAGCGGGCCGGTGGGGTTGGCCGACACATACTCGACGTTCACCGGGCGCTTGCCGCCCAGCGTGCTCTCGCCATAGGCGGTGCCGGCGGTCAGCACGTCGCGGATGCGGTCGCGCCAGACGTCGGCGGACAGGCGCAGGTTCACGAAACCCGGACCGGCGATCTCGGCGCTCGCCACGTCGGGGCGGGTCTTCAGCTTCGCCACCAGCAGCTCGGCCAGCGCGCGGGGCGGCTTGCCCGCCGGCTTGGCCAGGATCATCGCCGCGTTGGTCGACAGGTCGCCGTGCGCCGCCTCGCGCGGCGGCTCCACCGTCAGGCGCGCGGTGTCGAGCCCCGCCGGGATCTGGCCCTCGGCGGCCAGCTCGTCCAGCAGCTTGCGGATGTCGTTCTCGAAGACCTTGAAGATGTTCATCGTATCAATTCTTGCGTTTAGGTCTTGGCCATTGAGGCGCAGGGCGGTTCAGGTCTTGGCGTCCATGTCGAACAGGCGGGCGTACTCGGCGAGCGCGTAGCGGTCGGTCATCCCGGCGATGTAGTCGGCCACCAGCCGCGCCAGCACCGTCCGGTCCCCGTGCCCTCCCTGTCTGGCGATCTCCTCCTGCCATTGCGTCGGCAGGGTGTTCGGCTCGGCCATGAACAGGTCGAACAGGGCGGTGACCACCCGCTTGCACTTGCTCATTTCCCGGTTGACCCGGTAATGGCGGTACATGCGCTGTTTCAGGAAGGCGCGCAAGGGCCGCTGCGCCTCGAACATCGCGCTGGAGAAGCTGACGACCGCTTCCGGCAGGGCGCGCAGTTCGGCCGCGCTGCCGGGGCGGTGGCGGTCCAGCCGTTCCCGCGTCTCGGCCAGCAGGTCAACGATCATGTTGTTTATCATCCGCCGGATCGTCTCGTGGATCAGGCGAGACCGCTCCAGCCCCGGATAGCGGTCGCAGACCTGCCGCACCACCGGGCCGACCAGCGGCAGTTCCGCCACCTCATCCACCGTGAACAGGCCGGCGCGCAGCCCGTCGTCGATGTCGTGGTTGTTGTAGGCGATGTCGTCGGCCAGGGCCGCCACCTGCGCCTCGGCGCCCGGGTTGGTGTGAAGCTCCAGGTCCCAGCGCTCCTGGAAGGCGGCCAGCGTCGTCGGCAGCCGTTCACCGTCGCCAGTACCGCCGGCAGGCGGCAGCAGCGGACCGTTGTGCTTGACCACGCCCTCCAGCGTCTCCCAGGTCAGGTTCAGCCCGTCGAAGTCGGCGTAGCGCCGCTCCAGCATCGTCAGGATGCGCAGCGTCTGGTCGTTGTGGGCGAAGCCGCCGTAGGGCGCCATGCAGGCGTCGAGCGCGTCCTCTCCGGCATGGCCGAAGGGGGTGTGGCCGAGATCGTGGGCGAGCGCGACGGCCTCCGCCAGGTCCTCGTTCAGCCCCAGCGCGCGGCTGATCGAGCGGGCGATCTGCGCCACCTCCAGGCTGTGGGTCAGGCGCGTGCGGAAATAGTCGCCTTCGTGATAAACGAAGACCTGCGTCTTGTATTTCAGCTTTCGGAAGGCGCCGGAATGCACGATGCGGTCGCGGTCGCGCTGGTAGCACGAGCGCGTCGGGCTTTCCGGCTCCGGGAACAGCCGGCCGCGCGTCTGTGCGGGGTCGCAGCCATAGGGCGCCGGGCGATCCTGGAAGAAGTCCGCCGTCATGGCGCGGACACTACCGACGCAAACCGCACTGTGCAACGGCGAAGGCGGAGAGCCGCCGAGACATCCGGCAGCCGCACCCAGGCGAACCGCAGGTCAGGCATGAGAAGGCCGGACATGCCTTTGACGAAAGGCGGACACACCCTTACATTCGTCATCGTGTCGTCTGTCCCGCGAAACCCTGAGGTCCGTCCCATGCCCGACACCGCCCTTCCCGCCACCGCGCAAGAGGGTGCGCGCGTTCTCACCGTGTCTGACAGCGCCGCCAAGCGCGTCGCCTTCCTGATCGAGCACGAGGGCGACCCGGCCCTGATGCTGCGCCTGACCGTGTCGGGCGGCGGCTGCTCCGGCTTCCAGTACGGCTTCGCCTTCGACGCCACGGCGAACGAGGACGACCATGTGTTCGAGAAGAACGGCGTGAAGGTCGTCACCGACGACGTCTCGCTGGACCTGCTCGCCGGCTCCACCCTCGACTATGTCGAGGACCTGATGGGCGCCGCCTTCCAGATCAAGAACCCGAACGCCACGGCCTCCTGCGGCTGCGGCAATTCCTTCGCCGCCTGACGGTTCCTTTTTTCCCCTGGCCTTTGCCGAACAAGAAGAACACGACGTGAAGATCGCCACCTGGAACGTCAATTCGGCGAAGGCCCGCCTTCCGCTGATCACCGACTGGCTGCGCGCGGAGTCCCCGGACGTCGCGCTTCTGCAGGAAATCAAGTGCGAGACCGCGGCCTTTCCCCGCGCCGCCTTCGAGGAGTTGGGCTATCACGTCACGCCGGTGGGGCAGAAGTCCTACAACGGCGTGGCGTTCCTCTCCAAGGCGCCGCACGAGGACGTGCTGACCCGCCTGCCCGGCGAGCCGGAGGACGAGCAGGCCCGCTATGTCGAGGCCACGGTGGGCGGCGTGCGCATCGCCTCGCTCTATCTGCCCAACGGCAATCCGCTCGGGACGGAGAAGTTCGCCTACAAGCTCCGCTGGATGGACCGGCTGCACGCCCACGCCCGCGGCCTGCTGGCGCAGGAGGTCCCTTTCGTGCTGGGCGGCGACTACAACATCATTCCGGAGCCGAGGGACGTCTTCGACCCGGTGGCCTTCGCCGGCGACGCCCTGTTCCAGCCGGAATCGCGGGCGAAGTTCCGCGCCCTGCTGAATCTGGGCCTGACCGAAGCCTACCGCGCCCTGCACGACGACGACCACGCCTACACGTTCTGGGATTATCAGGCGGGCTGCTGGCCGCGGGATCTGGGGTTGCGCATCGATCACTTCCTGCTGTCCCCGCAGGCCGCCGACCGTCTCGTGGGGTGCCGCATCGACCGCCGCCCGCGCGGTGCGGAAAAAGCGTCCGACCACACGCCCGTGCTGCTCGATCTGCGCGACGGGTCAGACATTTCTTAAATTTTTTCGCGCATCCTCAAGACCGACTCGGAAACCGAGCGAGCGTCCATCCGCGGGGAGAGGCGGCAAGGCGATGGTCTGGGCACAGGACACCGGCCGCAGAGCGATCGAAGATCTGCTGACGGCCATCGAGCAGCAGGCCGGCGAGGCCGTCGCTTTGGGCGCGCGCGCTCAGCGCGACATCCAGGAAGACCGTTTCTCCTCCTTCCTCGGCTTCCGCCGGAAGGTGGAGGAGGTACGCGCCCTCGTCGCGCTGACGGAAGAGCGCCTGACGACCGTCAACACGGCGAAGCTGTCCGACCTGCGCACGGAGTTCGAACGGATCGACCTGTTGCTGACCGGTCTGCTGGCCCGCGCCACGCGGAATTATTTCGAACGCGTGCGCGACGATCAGGCGCTTCCCATCGGCGCCCGTGAGCTGTTCGAACCGGAGTTGAAGATCATCGAGGAGATGCGCTCCAAGCTCGACCGCCCACACTATGCGGGTCGCGTGTCGGCCACGGTGGTCGAGGACCTGGAGGCGACCGGCGTCATGATCCGCAAGGTCATCAGCCGCGCCCCCAGCCTGCCCGATTTCTCCGGCTCCCCAACGCCTCCGAAGCCTACGAAGCGGCTGTCGAACTTGGGCCGCCCGATCCGGATGTGACGCGCCCGCGTTGAACCGAAGCGATCCCTGCACGCCGGTGATCAAAAGCGAGTTGACCAGAGAACTGGGACACGGCATGTTCGCCGCGCTTCCGATCCCCAGCAAGGGGAGAGCCGAAATCAGGTACCAATTTTGGGGATCGGGGCGGGGACCAGATTGAGTTGGTCCCCAGAGCGCGCAAGGGTAAGCCCTTGAAAGCGTTGATTGGATGGGTGGCCGAGCGGTTTAAGGCTCCAGTCTTGAAAACTGGCGTGGGGGCAACTCCACCGTGGGTTCGAATCCCACCCCATCCGCCACATGCTTTTTGCATCCAAGACACGTCACCACCCTGCCGCTGAGAATCCTGCGGCTTTCGATGAAACGCGCTTGTGTCGGCACGATTTCCGGTCGAATGCGTGCTTGCGACCCGTTGAGGCGGGCTCATTCGGAATTCCATACGGTTGTAATGTTTCCTTCAAGGCTTTGTGCTTCTCTGGAGCAATGGTCGTGGAGGCCGCATGCGGATTTTGGTGGTGGACGATTCGCGCATGGCGCGCACGGTGCTGTGCCAGCAGCTTGAAGGCTTCGGCCATCAGGCGACCTTCGCCGAAAGCGGCCAAGTGGCCTTGGCCCGCTGCCGCGACGAGCCCATCGACATCGCGCTTGTCGATTTCCGCGTCGGCGAGATGGAGGGGGTTGAGGTTTGCTGGCACCTGCGCGCGGCGCAGCGGGAACGGCACCTCTATCTCATGCTGATGATCCCTGGCAGCATCACCAACCAATTCTTCGAGGTCGTGGAGAACGGAGCCGACGAATTCCTGCGCAAGCCGCTGGATCTCACTTGGCTTCGCGCACGGCTGCTGGCCGCCTCCCGCGTGGTCGACATGCAGCGCCAGCTTGAACGACTCGCCACCACCGATTCGCTGACCGGGGCGCTGAACCGCGGACGCTTCATGGCGCGCGCCGCCGACGAGGTGGCGCGGGCGCAGCGCAACGGCCAGCCACTGTCGGCGATCATGCTGGACATCGACCACTTCAAGAAGGTCAACGACACCTACGGCCACGCCACCGGGGACGAGGCCATCCGCAGCGTGGTCCGGGCCTGCCGGTCCATGGTGCGCGGCGCCGACGTCCTGGGCCGGCTGGGCGGCGAGGAGTTCGCCATCCTGCTGCCCGAGACGCCGCCGCAGGGGGCGGCGCTGCTCGCGGAACGGCTGCGCCGGGCGCTGGCGGAAACCGACGTGCGCATCGCCAACGGCGCCGGGTCCGTCCTCACCTTCACCGTCAGCATTGGGGTCAGCGCGCTGCGACCGGGCGAGACCAGCGTCGCCGCGGTGCTCGCACGGGCGGACGAGGCGCTGTACCGCGCAAAGAACGGCGGCCGCAACCGCGTGGTGTGCGACGCCGCGCCGTGATCCGGTGCGGAGCCGTCAACGACCCGTCAGGCTCCCGGCACCAGCCAAGGCCGCGCCTCGGCGTCGGCGCGGTCAAAGGCGTCGATGGCGTCCTGGTGGCGCAGCGTCAGGGCCACGTCGTCGAGGCCCTCGATCAGACATTCCTTCTTGAACGGGTCGATGGCGAAGGGCAGCGGCTGGCCGTCCGGACCGGTCAGCGTCTGGGCCGGCAGGTCCACGGTGACGGCGGCGCCCGGCGTTTCCTGCAACTGGCGGCGCAGATCCGCCACCGTCGCCTCCGGCAGGGCGATGGTCAGCAGGCCGTTCTTGGCAGCGTTGGCGGCGAAGATGTCGCCGAAGCTGGGGGCGACGACGCAGCGGAACCCGCCGTCCACCAGCGCGTAGACCGCCCCCTCCCGCGACGACCCGCAACCGAAATTGCGGTCGCTCACCAGCACGCGGGCGCCGGCGTAGGCGGGGTCGTCCAGCGGAAAGCCCGGTTTGCGCTCGTCATGGAACAGAAAGTTGCCGTAGCCGGCGCTGCGCGGCTTCTTCAGGAAGCGCGCCGGGAGCAGCTGGTCGGTGTCGATGTTGGCGATGTCGAGCGGCACCGCCGGCGCGGTCAGCGTGACGAAGGGGTCCATCCTTACCTTGCTCCCAACTTGCGGACATCGGTGAGGTGCCCCGTCACGGCGGCCGCAGCGGCCATCGCCGGGCTCATCAGGTGCGTGCGGGCGTTCGGCCCCTGGCGGCCGGGGAAGTTGCGGTTGGTGGTCGAGGCGCAGCGCTCCCCGGCCGGGACGAGGTCGCCGTTGATGCCGACGCACATTGAACAGCCGGGTTCGCCCCATTCCAGACCGGCGGCGGTGAAGACGCGGTCCAGCCCTTCCGCCTCGGCCTGACGGCGCACCGGGACCGATCCCGGAACCACCAGCCCCGGCACCATGGCGCGGCGGCCGCGCAGCACGGCCGCGGCGGCGCGCAGATCCTCCAGACGGGCGTTGGTGCAGGACCCGATGAAGACGCGGTCGATGGCCACCTCCTCCAGCCGCGTGCCGGGGGCCAGCCCCATGTAGTCGAGCATCTTGCGCATCTGGCCGGCGCGCACCGGGTCGCTCTCGGCGCCGGGGTCGGGAACCGCGGCGGTGACCGGAACCGCGGTCTCCGGGCTGGTGCCCCAGGTGACGGAGGGGGCGATGGCGGCGGCGTCGAGCGACACCTCGCGGTCGAATGCGGCGTCCGGGTCGCTGGGCAGGGTCCGCCAGTGCGCGACGGCACGGTCGAACAGGGCGCCCTTGGGGGCATAAGTCCGCCCCTCGATCCAGGAGAAGGTGGTGTCGTCGGGGGCGATCATGCCGGCCCGCGCCCCCGCCTCGATCGACATGTTGCAGACGGTCAGTCGGCCTTCCATCGACAGGGCGCGGATGGCGCTGCCGGCGTACTCGATGACGTGGCCAGCGGCCCCGTCGGCTCCGATGAAGCCGATCACCGCCAGGATCAGGTCCTTGGCCGTCACATGCGCGCCCAACTCTCCGTCGATGGTGATGCGCATGGTCTTGGGCCGGCGCTGCCACAGGGTCTGGGTCGCCAGCACATGCGAGACCTCGGTTGCGCCGATGCCGAAGGCGAGCGCGCCGAAGGCGCCGTGGGTCGAGGTGTGGCTGTCGCCGCAGACGATGGTCAGGCCCGGCAGGGTCAGCCCCTGTTCCGGAGCCAGCACATGGACGATGCCCTGCGCCGGGTCGTGCAGGCCGAAGTGGCGCAGGCCGTGGCGCCCGGCGTTGGCCTCCAACATGGTCACCATATTGGCGATCTCGGGATCGGCGATCGGTTTGGCGCGGCTGTGCGAGGGCACGTAATGGTCGGCGACGGCGAAGGTCAGCTCCGGCCGGCGCACCGGGCGTTTGGCGTGGTCGATCATGCCGAAGGCGTGGAACGAGCCCTCGTGCAGGAAATGGCGGTCGATGGCGAGCAGCGCCTGCCCGTCCGGCCGGGTCGCCACCAGATGGGCGTCCCAGACCTTGTCGAACAGGCTGCGGGGGTGCTGCGTCATTGGTTGCTTCCCTCCTTCACGGAGTCTGCGGCCTCTGCCCCGGCGATGCGCCCCAGCGCCACCGCGGTCAGCAGCCCGTTGCCGGACAGGTAGCCGGACGCCTTCGCTCCCGACACGCCGCAGGCGGCCCCGCCGGCGGCGTAGAGGTTGGGCAGCGGACCACCCTGCCCGTCCAAAACGCGAGCGTCGTCATCGACGACCAGCCCGCCCTGGGTGTGGAACAGGGCGCCGGTGACGCGGACGGCGCGGTAGGGGGCCACCAGCGGCGCCGAGCCGGCGAAGCTCCGGCCGAAGCCGTCGATTCCCCCCGCTGCCTTCAACCGGTCGACCTCGGCCAACGTGGCGGTCAGCGCCTCCGCGTCGATCTTCATCTGGCGGGCGAGGTCCGCCGGGCTGTCGGCGCCGAGCACCGCGCCCATCGCCTCGGCCTGCCGGAAATCCTCGAACTGGCGGGCGACGGCGGCGATGCGCTCGTCGAAGACGGTCCAGGCGATGCCGTCGGGCTGGCGCAGCACGACGGCGGCCTGTTCCGAGTAGCCCTGCGCCTCGTTGGAGAAGCGCTTGCCCTCGATGTTCACCTGCACGCCGCCTTCGGTGACCGTCGCCCAGGTGACGAGGATGCCGGCGGGATGGGCGACCGAGCCGTGGCCCTGGTGCCCCGACAGGTGCCGCGTCGCCGCCCCCAGCGCCTCGCCCCAGAGCAGAGCGTCGCCCTGGTTGCCGGGATGGCCGAAGTAGAGCGCGTCGGCCAGCTCCGGCACATGGCGCTCGACCAGCGCCCTGTTGCCGCCATAGCCATTGCAGGCGAGGATCAGGGAGGCGCAGCCGACCCGCTCGACGCTGCCGTCGGGCCGGGTGACCTCCACGCCGCGGACGCGCGGGCCGTCGGCGTAGAGCGCGGTCACATGCGCCTCGCACAGCACGTCGATGCCGGCGGCCTCGACGGCGCCGCGCAGCCGGTCGATCAGCTCCGCCCCCGACCGGCTGGGCAGTCCATGCATGCGCCGGGCGCTGTGGCCGGGATAGGTGAAATTGTCGACCACCGAGAACGGCAGGCCGTAACGGTCGGCCAGCCATTCCAGCGCCGGGCCGACCGCACGGGCGACGCGGGAGACGTCCGCCGGGTCGGGTTCGCCCTTCGCCTTGGCGATGATGTCGGCGGCGAAGCGCTCCGGGCTGTCCTCGATCCCGGCGGCGCGCTGCCAGCGGGTGCCCGGCGCCGGGATCAGGCCGGCCGACAGGGCGGTGGAGCCCTGGGGCAGCGCGTCGCGCTCCAGCACCAGCACCTCGGCCCCGCGTTCATGAGCGGCAAGCGCGGCGATCATCCCGGCCGCACCGCCGCCGATCACGACGACGGGCACCGTGAATTCGAACGTCACCCCATCGGCGGGCAGGATGCGGCTCATGGCGCGGACAGCTCCTCCAGCATCGTCGCGACCGTCGCCACGCGGCAGACCGGGCGCAAGGCGGCGACCGAGACGTCATGGACCTGCGGCGTGAAGGCGGCGCAGCCGTCCTCCAGCAAAATGGTGTCGAAGTCGCGAACATGGGCGTCGCGAACGGTCGAGGCGACACCGCCGTTGGTGACGATGCCGCAGACCAACAGCCGCTCCACCCCGCATTTGCGCAGCACCCACTCCAGCCGCGACATGTAGAAGGCGGAATAGGCGATCTTTTCGACTTCGACATCGACGGGCTGGAGCGTGTCCACCGTGCGATGCCCCCACCCGCCCGGCTGGAAATCGCCCTTCGCCAGGAAGGGGCGCAACGCCTTCAGATGGGGGGAGATCATCGGCTCGCCGCCGCGGCCGGGAACCAGGGTGAAGTTGGTGGAGATTACCCAGCCGCCGCGCGACCGCAGAAGGTCGGCCAACGGCTTCACCCGCTCCGGCAAGACCAGGATTTCCGGCGCCGTCTGGCCGGCGCGGCCATAGGCCCCCTTAGGGTGCAGGAAATCGTTCTGCAGGTCGCAGACCAGAAGCGCGGTGCGATCGATGGGAATTAGCGCGGCGCTCATCGGGCGCTCCTTTCCACGATGACGTTGCCGTACCCGTCGACGCGGGCGCTCAGGTCGGGGTCGATGACGGTGGTGGCGTCGGGCTGCTCCAGGATCGCCGGACCCTGGATGTGCGCGCCGACCGGCAGGTCGAGGCGGTTGTAGACCGCCGTCTCGTGCCACGCCCCTTCGAACCACACCGGGCGCGAACCGACGTAGGCGCTCTCCACCGTCGTGCCGGCCGCCGGGGCCAGCGCCGCGAGGTCGAAATGCGGACGGCGGCCGATGGCGGCGGTGCGCAGATTGACGATCTTGGCGCCCACCCCCGGCAGAAGCCGGCTGAAGGACGCCTGATAGGCACGCTCGAAGGCGGCGCGGATGGTCGCCTCGTCGACTCCCGTGGTCCCGTTCGCCACCGACACCGGCAACGGCACGGCGACCGTGTGGGTTTGGCCGATGTAGTGCATGTCGAGTTCGAAAACGAGGTCGATGCGCTCGACGCTGAGGCCGGCGGACTCCACCACGGCACGGGCGGCCGCGGCCTCCTCCACCATGCGGCGGTCGAGCGAGACGGCGTCGATGCCGGCCAGCGGCAGGTTGACCGTCTGCACCTGATCGTGGCGGATGTCGGCGATGACGCAGCCGAGCGCCGAGGTCACGCCCGGGAAGCGCGGCACCAGCGCCGCCTTCAGCCCGACCTCCTTGATCAGCGCGCCGACATGCAGCGCGCCGCCACCGCCGAATGGCACCGCGGCGAACTTGGCCGGGTCGTGCCCGCGCTCGATGGAGACGAGGCGGATGGCGCCGGCCATCTTGCTGTTGGCGATGCGCACCACCGCCTCCGCCGCCGCCATGACGTCGAGGCCCAGCGGCTCGGCGACGTGGGTGGCGATGGCGGTGCGGGCGGCGTCCACGTCCAGCCGGGCGAGCTTGCCGCCGATCGGCCGCTCCGCGTTGATGCGGCCGAGCAGCACGTTGGCGTCGGTCAGCGTCGGGCGGGTGTTGCCCTGGCCGTAGCAGACCGGCCCCGGCCGCGAGCCGGCGCTCTCCGGCCCGACCTGGAGCATGCCGCCGGGATCGACCCCGGCGATGGAGCCGCCGCCGGCGCCGATGGTGGTGATCTCGATCATCGGCGTGCGGACGACCAGACCGAAGTCGATGGTGGTCTGGGCGGCCAGCATGGTCTGCCCCTCCACCACCAGCGACACGTCGAAGCTGGTGCCGCCGAGGTCACCGGTGATGACGTTGGGGAAGCCCGCCGCCTTGGAGATCGCCGCGGCGGCGATGACGCCGGCCGCCGGGCCGGACAGGGCAGTGCGCACCGGCAGGCGCCGCGCGGTGTCGGTGGACATGACGCCGCCGTTCGACTGCACGATGTGGAAGCGTCCGCCGAACCCCTCCCCCGCCAGCGCGTTGTCGAGCTTGGCGAGGTAGCTGCCGACCACCGGCTGGAGATAGGCGTTCAGCGCGGTGGTCGAGGTGCGCTCGAACTCACGGATTTCCGGCAGGATGCGCGAGGAGCATTCGAGATTGGCGTTGGGCCAGACCTCGCGCGCCGCCTCCAGCGCCGCCAGCTCATTGGCCGGGTTGGCGTAGGCGTTGATGAAGACGATGGCCAGCGCCTCCGCCCCCATCTCGGCCAGCCGGCGGGCGCAGGCGCGCACCTCCTCCGGATCGACGGCGGCGCGGACGGCGCCGTCGGCCAGCGTGCGCTCCGCCACCTCCAGCCGCAGATCGCGGTCGACCACGGGGACGAAGTCGCCCCACAGGCCCCAGGTCTGGCGGCGGTCGCGGCGGCGCATCTCCAGCACGTCGCGGAAGCCGGCGGTGGTGATCAGCCCGACCTTGGCGCCTTTGCGCTCCAGCAGCGCGTTGGTGCCGACCGTGGTGCCGTGAACGATGGAGCCCAGTTCGGCGACCGGGCCGAAGCTCTGCAGGCCGGCGAGGAAGCCGACCGCTTCGTCGCCGCGGTTGGAAGGGACCTTGGCGGTGCGGAAGCTGCCGCGCGCCTCGTCATAGTGGAACAGGTCGGTGAAGGTACCGCCGACATCGACGCCGACAATCGCGCCCTTCGCGGCACCCTTGGTGATACCGTTGCTCATGGTCTTGCTTCCGGATTCGTCAGGCGGCGGGGGTTTCGCGGAGCGCCGCGGTGGCGGCGACGTCGAGCGCGCCGTCGTCGGTCAGCGCCACGCCGTAGGCGCTGCGCGCGGCCTCGGCACCGAGGTAGCCGAGCCGCACGTCGCGGGCCACGGCCTCGGCGTCGCGACGGCGCGGGTCGCCCCAGCCGCCGCCGCCCGGCGTCTCCAACCGCACGCGCTGGCCATCGCGGATCTTCACGTCGGTGACCTTGGAGGCGAGCGGCGGCGATTTCTCGCCCTCGTCGCTCTGCCAGACGAAGCGGTTCAGCGCGGCGGGCGTGCCGCCGGCCACCCCGAAGGGAGCGAAGACGCCGCGCTCGCCCAGCAGGAAGACGTCGGCGGCGGTCAGCGCCTCGATCTCGTAAACCGCGCCCAGCCCGCCGCGGTGCAGGCCGGCCCCGGCGGAGTCCGGGCGCAACGCCCATTGGGTGAACATTACCGGATAGGCCGCCTCGAGGATTTCCACCGGCGGGATGGTGGCGGTGGAGATCGGGTTGTTGGCGTGGTTCAGCCCGTCGCTCTCCGGGTTGCCGCCCAGACCGCCGCCGAAGAAGGAGAACATGACCCAGCGCGAGCCGTCCTGGCGGTGGCCGGCCAGCGACAGCGCGTTGATGGTGCCGAAGGGCGCTGCGGTGGCGCGGGCCGGGTCGGCCAGGGCCAGCGCTCCGAAGACCACGCCGATGACGCGCAGGATGGTCTCGGTGTAGCCGCCGACCGGCTTGGGCGGCTTCACCGCCAGCAGCGTCGTCTCGGGGATGACGAAGGTGATCGGGTTGAGGCAGCCGGCGTTGGCCGGCACGTCGGTGAAGACGTGCTTGAGCGCGACGTAGCAGCAGGCCACCGCCGTGGAATAGGCGATGTTGAGCGGCCCGGCGCAGGGTGCCGAGGAGCGGGAGAAGTCCAGCACCATGCGGTCGCCCGCGATGGTCAGGTCGAGCGCGATGCGCAGCTTCTCCGACGTGATGCCGTCGTTGTCGAGATAGTCCTCGAAGCTGTAGGTGCCGTCGGGCAGCTTGGACAGCGCGCTGCGCATCAGCGCCTCGGCCCGCGCGGTGAAGGCGTCGAAGGCCGCGGCGACGGTATCCTCGCCATGCTCGTCCAACAGCTCGGTCAGGCGGCGCACGCCGAGGTCGAGCGCGTTGAGCTGCCCGTTCAGGTCGCCGTAGTTGGACACCGGCACGCGGGAGTTGGCGGCGAGGATCGCCAGCAGGTCGTGGTTCATCACCCCGGCCTTGACCAGCTTCACCGGCGGGATGCGCACGCCCTCCTGGAAGCTGTCGGTGGCCCGCGCGTTGAAGTTGCCGGGCACGTTGCCGCCGATGTCGAGCCAGTGGCCGACCGACGCCATCCAGCAGAACAGCCGGCCCTGGCGGAAGATCGGCCGCACCAGACGGAAGTCGTTCAGGTGGGTGCCGCCGTCGTAGGGGTCGTTGAACAGGAAGATGTCGTCGGGATGCAGGTCGCCTTCCTTCGCCACCTTGTCGATCACCGCCTTGACCGCGAAGGCCATCGCGCCGACGAAGATCGGCAGGCCGTTGGTGCCCTGCACCAGCGTGGCCCCGGTCTCGGCGTGGTAGAGGCCATGGCAGGCGTCGCGCGCCTCGGCGATGATCGGATTGAAGGCGGAGCGGTAGAGCGTCGCGTCCATCTCGTCGGCGATCTGCTCCAGCCGGCCCTTCAGGACGGCCAGCGTGACGGGGTCGATTGTGGTGGTCTTGGTGGTCATGCCGCGTCCTCCCGCTTGGCGGAGGTGAAGTCCTTGTAGGTTTCGCCGAGCGCCAGCATCTCCGGCGTGCCGATGAGATCGTTCAGCGCGTTGAAGTCGAACATGCGGTCGCGGAAGGGTTGGGTGGTGCCATGGGCAGCCAGCGAGGCGTAATAGTCCTGCGCCTGCCGGGCCAGCGCCCGCACGATGCCGCCGGGGAAGATCACCAGCCGGTAGCCCAGCTCGCCGAGATCGGCGGCGGAGCTGATCGGCGTCTGCCCGCCCTCCACCATGTTGGCGAGCAGCGGGCGGATGCCGCCGAGGTCGGTGGCGATGGCGGAGAGCTGCTCGCGGCTCTTCGGCGCCTCGACGAACAGCACGTCGGCGCCGGCCTCGACGTAGAGCCGGGCGCGGTCGAGCGCCGCCGGGACGCCCTCCACCGCCACCGCGTCGGTGCGGGCGATGATCAGCGTGCCTTCGCTGGTCCGGGCGTCGACCGCCGCCTTGATCTTGCCGGCCATCTCGCCGGCCGGGATCACCGCCTTGTCGGTCAGGTGGCCGCAGCGCTTGGGAAAGCTCTGGTCCTCAAGCTGCAGGGCGGTGGCACCGGCCCGCTCGAACATGCGCACGGTGCGCTGCACGTTGAGCGCGTTGCCGTAGCCGGTGTCGGCGTCCACCACCAGCGGCGTCGGCACGCGGTCGCGCACCAGCGCGATGGTGTCCGCCACCTCGCTGACCGAGACCAGCCCGATGTCGGGCCGGCCGAGCCGGGTGTAGGCGATGGCGGCGCCCGACAGGTAGAGCGCCTCGAACCCCGCCGCCGCCGCCAGCGAGGCGGTGAAGGCGTCGTAGACGCCGGGGGCCAGGACGACGCGGTCCTCGGCGAGCCGCTGTTTGAAGGTGAGATCGGGTCGGGTCATTTCAGACGCTCCCCCCGGCGGCGGCGGGCGCCGACAGAAGCCGGGTCAGGGTTGAAAGGTCGGCCGCGCGGTCGATCGACGCGACGCAGTCGGCAATGGCGGCGGCGTGGGAGGCGCCCCAGACCGGACCGGCGAGGTCGGCGAACTTCGCGCGCACCTCGTCCGGGCTGTAGGGGTCCTCGGTGTCGCCCTTGTTGGTCAGCGCCTCCGCCTCGAAGCGCCGGCCGTCGGCCAGCGTCAGGCGGACGCGGGCCGGGCGCAGGCCGGGAAGGCGGGCGGTCAGGCCGCGGTCCTCGCGCACGGTCACCCGACGGGCGAGGTCGCGGGTCGCCGCGTCCTGGCGGGCGCCGTCGCGGAAGGCGTCCGGCGTGGCGGCGCCGTTGGCGAGGAAGGTCGCCAGCGCGAAGGGCAGCGAGAATTTCGCGGCCAGCATGTTCCTCGGCTCGGCCCCGTCGAGCTGGGCGGCCCAGACGTAGGTGTCGACCTCGATGGCCGCGACCTCCGCCGGGGCGATCCGCCCGCCGGCCCGCGCCACGATGTCGCCCAGCGCGTCGAGCGCGCCGTGGGTGTAGCGGCAGGCGGCGTGGCGCTTGAAGTAGTTGCGGGCGATCTCCCAGCGTTCGCCCAGTTCCTCGACCATCAGTTCCGGCCGGAAGTCGGTGGCGATGACGCCGCCGAAAACGCTGCCGATCCCGTCGGTCTCGCCGATGATGCCGCTCGCCGCCAGATCCCAGGCGGTCATGCCAAGCTGGTTCGACACCCCGGCGTAGGCGTTGCGCACCGTGCCGCCTTCCAGCATCGTTCGCCGGCTGGTGGCGAGGCCGAGGGTGGAGGCGATGTTGAGCGTCTCGATCATCATCGCCGCGTCGGCGCGGTTCAGATGGGCCACGGCCAGCGCCGCCCCCGCCGTGCCCCAGGTGCCGTGCGGATGGGTGGTGACCAGCAGCTTGGCGGCGATGCCGATGCGCGACCCGATCTCGTAGCCGAGCGCCAGCGCGGTCAGCAGGTCGGCGCCGGAGGATTTCAGGCGTGGCCCGGCGGCGAGAAGGGCCGGCACGACGTGGATCGCCGGATGGCCGCGGGCGTACTGGTTGCCCTCGTCCAGCTCCAGCATGGTTCCGGCCACGCCATTGAGGAAGGCGGCGGACCCGGCGGCGAGCCCCCGGCCACTGCCGATGGCCGGGCAATCGCCGGAGCCGCCGGTCTCAGCCATGCGGCCCGCCAGCGCTCGGCATTCCGGCTCCTGCATGCCGGCGGCGATCACGCCGACGCAGTCGAGAAGCACCAGCTTCGCCCGCTCCACCACCGGGGCCGGCAGGTCGGCGAAGGTCAGGCCGGCGGCGAAGGTGCCCCAACGGTCGAGCCAGGACGGCCGGGCCGCGGCGAGCAATGCGCTCGCCGGCTTCACGTCAAAGGACAGGCTTGTCATGTCACCGCTCCCGAGCGGACGGCCCCTAGAGGCCGAGATAGGTGCGTTTCAATTCGGGGTCGCGCGCGATCTCGTCGGACGGTCCCGACAGCGCGAAGACGCCGTTTTCGAGAATGTAGGCCCGGCGGGCGACCTCCAGCGACTGGACGACGTTCTGCTCGACCAGCAGGATCGCCAGCCCGGCCGCGTTCAGCTTGCGGATCAGCCCGAACATCTCCTCCACCACCAGGGGCGACAGGCCGAGAGACGGCTCGTCGAGGATCAGCAGGAGCGGTTCGGCCATCATGCCGCGCCCGATGGCGAGCATCTGCTGCTCGCCGCCCGACAGCGTGCCGGCGAGCTGGCCCTCGCGCTCTTTCAGGCGGGGGAAGGTGGCGAAGATGCGCTCCAGGTTCCGCGCCCGGTTCGGCTTGCCGCGCCGGTAGCTGCCCAGCTCCAGATTCTCGCGGATCGACAGGTTGGGGAAGATCTTGCGGCCTTCCGGCACTTGGATCAGCCCCTCCTCGACGATGCGCGCGGCGGAGCGGCCGTCGATGCGGCTGCCGGCGAAGCGGATCTCGCCCGCCCAGGGCGGCAGCACGCCCGACAGCACCTTGTTCAGCGTCGTCTTGCCGACGCCGTTGGAGCCGAGGACCGTGACGATCTCGCCGTCCAGCACGGCCATGTCGATGCCGCGCAGCACCTCGGTGGCGCCGTAGCCGGTCTTCAGCCCCTGGATGTTCAGAAGCGCCTCAGCCATGGGCCGCCCCCTCCGCCGCTAGACGGGCGGCGGCGCCGTGGCCGAGATAGGCCTCGATCACGCGGGGGTCGGCGCAGACGGCGGCGGGCTTGCCCTCGGCGATCATGCGGCCCTGCGCCAGCACATAGACGCGCTCGCACAGGTTCATCACCGCCTGCATGACGTGTTCGATCATCAGGATCGTCACCCCTTCGTCGCGGATGCCCCGGATCACCGGGATGATGTCGCGGATCTCCGACGGGTTCAGGCCGGCCAGCACCTCGTCCAGCAGCAGCAGCTTCGGCTCGGTGGCGAGCGCGCGGGCCAGTTCCAGCCGCTTGCGCCCGGCCACCGTCAGGCCGCCGGCCGGCCGGTCCAGCTCGGCCGCCAAGCCGACCCGGCGGGCCACCTCGCGCGCCTTGCCGATGGCGTCGGCGCGCTTGGCGTGGCGCAGATAGGCGCCGACCGCGATGTTCTCGCACACCGTCAGCCCGGCGAAGGGTTGGACGATCTGAAAGGTGCGGCCGATGCCGCGCTCGGCGCGGCGGTGCGGTTCCTCGCCGGTGATGTCGGTGCCCTCGAACAGGATCCGCCCGTCGCTCGGTGCGACGAAGCCGGAGATCATCGAGAACAGCGTGGTCTTGCCGGCGCCGTTCGGCCCGATCAGGCCGACGATGCCGCCGGGCTCCAGCGCGAGCGACGCGTTGTCCACCGCCATCAGACCGCCGAAGCGCTTGGAGACGGACTCAACGGCCAGCATGGGAAACCTCCTTGGCGCCGCGCGCCACCATCCCGCGACCACGGTCGCGCAGCCGCTCGAGCAGGCCCAGGATGCCGCCGCGGGCGAAGGCGACGGCCAGCACCAGCACGCTGCCGAAGACGATCAGATCGATGCCGGGGATGCGGCCGGCGAACTGCTTGGCGAGTTCGCCCAGCCCGTGCAGGGTCAGTGCGCCCACCACCGGCCCGAAGACGGTACCGACGCCGCCGATGATCGGGGCGAGCAGGAGTTCCACCGAGATCCAGCTGCCGTAGGCGATGTGGGCGTCGATGTAGAGGAAATACTGGGCGTAGAGGCAGCCGGACATCGCCGTCACCGCGCCCGACAGGGCGATGGCGCGCAGCTTCACCTTCAGGGAATCGACGCCCAGCGCCTTGGCCGCGTCCTCGTTCTCGCGCACCGCGACGAGCTGCGCCCCGAAGCGGGAGCGCTGGATCCACCGCGTCAGCAGCAGCACGCCGGTGACGAAGGCCAGGACCAGCCAATAGAAGACGGCGCGGTCGGCGAATTGCAGATTGGCGGGGTGGACGTCCAGCTTGATCAGCAGGCCGGCGGCGCCGCCGGTGAAGGAGGCCGCGTTGGCGAGGATGCGGAACACCTCGGCGAAGGCCAGAGTCACCAGCGCGAAGTAGGAGCCGCGCAGACCGGAGCGGAAGCTGAGGAAGCCGATGGCCCAGGCGACCGCCGCTCCCGCCGCCGTCGCCAGCAGCAGCCCGGCCCAGGCGTTGACGCCGTAGCGCAGTTGCAGGATCGCCGTCACATAGGCGCCGGTGCCGAAGAAGGCGGCGTGGCCGAAGCTGAACTGGCCACCGAAGCCGCCCAGGATGTTCCAGCCCTGCGCGCCCAGCGCCACGATCAGCGTGAAGACGAGGAAGTTCATCACCGGGCTGGACGTCACCACCAGCGGCAGCAGCGCGGCGAGGACGGCCAGGACGGCGATCGGGATCAGGTCGCGCGCGGTCATGCCTTGGCTCCGAACAGGCCGGTCGGCCGCACCAGCAGCACGGCGATGAAGATCAGGAAGATGCCGATCTGCCCCAGGCTGTCGCCCAGGAACAGGCCGCACAGGCTCTCCACCACGCCGATGAACAGGCCGCCCAGCAGCGCGCCGGGGAGCGAGCCCATGCCGCCCAGCACCACGACGGTGAAGGCGACCAGCACGAAGGCGCTGCCGATGCGCGGGTTGACGTAGAAGGTCGGCATCAGCAGCCCGGCCGCCACGGCGAGGCAGGCGCAGCCCAGCCCGAAGGTGATGGCGTAGACGTGCCGCACGTCGATGCCGACCAGATTGGCGCCCAGCTTCTCCTTGGCGACGGCGCGGATCGCCTTGCCGGTGTCGGTGCGGTTCAGCACCAGCCAGAGCAGCCCGGTCACCACCACCGCCACCCCAAGCCCGATGACCCGCGGGTAGGACAGCAGCAGCGGCCCCAGCGCGACCACCTGGAACGAATAATCGGTGTCGAGCGTGCGGGTGTCCGACTGGAACAGAGCCAGCAGCACATTCTCCAGCACGATCGACAGGCCGAGCGTGACCAGCAGGATGTTGCCGTCGTCGCCGTGGCTGGCCGGCCCGATGATGAAGCGCTGCAGCCCGTAGCCCAGCACGAACATCAGCGGCACCAGCGGCACGATCACCAGATAGGGGTCGAGGCCCAGCCAGGCCCAGGCGATCCACACCGCGAACATCGCGCAGGTCAGCAGCGCGCCGTGGGCGAAGTTGATGATGTGGAGCACGCCGTAGATCAGCGTCAGGCCGAGCGCGATCAGCGCGTAGACCGCGCCGGTCATCAGCCCGTTCAGCGCCGCTTCCAGGATGATCTGAGGTGAATACATGGCAGCCCGCGCATGAGAGAGACGGTCCCCCACCCGTCCGGGCGGCCGGTGCGCGGCGCCACGGGACGGATGGGGGAAATGCGGGAGGTGCGAAGGCGACGGGACGGGTTACGCCGCCGGGAAGTTGGCCTTCGCCTCCGCGAAGAACTCGGGGAAGATCACCTTGATGTCCTCGCCCTGGATCTGCGTGTTGATTGGGGTGGCGCCCTCGTTCTGGCCGTTCACGAACTTCGTCGGTCCGTAGGGCATGATGTGGCCGGCGAAGGTGGAGCTGTTCAGCGCCTCGATGATCTTCTTGCGATCGGCGGAGGCCGCGCTCTCGATGGCATCGGCCAGCAGCAGAACGTTCGAATAGTTCAGCGGGACATTGTAGGCGAAGGACTTGCCCTGCGCCTCCACCGCCTTGCGCAGCGCCAGGGCCTGCGGATTCTTCGGATCGTGCCAGTGGTTGCAGTCGATGACGTTCTGAGCCGCCTGCGGGAATTCCTTGACGAAGCGCCCGTTCGACGCCGCTCCGCCCAGCACCGCGTAGACGCCCTTCGGCTTGATGCGCTGCTGCTGCATGGTGCGGGCGAGCAGGACGAATTCGCCATAGTAGTTGGACGGGATGACGAGGTCCGGGTTCAGCGAGCGGATGCGCAGCGCCACGTTGGACATGTCGCGCGCCGGGGTCGGGTGGGCGATGGTCTCCAGGATCTCGAAGCCGCGCTTGGGCAGCTCGGTCTGCAGCAGCTTGGCGAGGCCGGAGCCGAACAGGCCGTCCTCGTGCACCAGCACGACGGTCTTCGCCGGCTTGCCGGCCAGCTCGTTGATCTTGGTCAGGTTGTCGAGCGCGACCTGGGTGACCTTGCCGAAGCCGGGGCTGAAGCGGAAGGTGTTGGTGAGGCCGCGCGCCATGATCTGGTCCGACACGCCGACATCGACCAGATAGGGCAGATCGTAGCGCGCCGCCGCCTGCGAGGCGGCGAGGCAGATCGGGCTGGCGAAGCCGCCGACGATGGCGCACACGCCTTCGGCCTGCATGCGCTCGACCTCCTGCGTGCCGGCCTCCGGCGTGGAGCGGGCGTCGCCGAACACCATCTCGATCTTGGCCCCGCCCAGCGCCTTGAGGCCGCCCGCGGCGTTGATCTCGTTGATCGCCATCTCGGCGCCGAGCCGGCCGAGGTCGCCGTCATGGGCGAGCGCGCCGGTCACCGGCTGGAGGATGCCGATCTTTACAGCCGGCGTCTGCGCGCGCAGAATCGACGGGGCGGCCACCGGCACCGTCGCGAAGGCGGCCGCCGCGGCACCCGCCTTGAGCACCGTGCGGCGGGAGATGCCGGAGAGTGCGGAGTCCTGAACCGAACGTCCCATAACGCTCAACTCCTCTGCTTGATGGCCCGCGAGCCGCGGGTGGGCTTTTCGCCCGCATTGTTCTTGTCGGTCTTGGCTTTGTCGGCCTGGCCTTATCGGCCTTTTTTACTGGGCGCGCGCGGCCGGCCCAGGGCCGGGCTCCAGCGCCGCTCCCCGTCGTCGCCGATGCGCACCAGATCCATGTGGAAGCTGTAGCGGTCGGGCCGGTACAGCGCGTGCAGATGCTCCACCCCGCGGCCGGACGGGTCGTGCACGATGCGGGTCAGTGTCAGCAGCGGCGAGCCGATCTCCAGATCGAGCGCCGCCGCCGCCTCCGGCCCGGCCAGCGTGGCGTTGATCGCCTGGGTCGCCCGCTCGGTCTTCACGCCCGACCGCTCGATCAGCTCCAGCAGCGGGCGCGCCGCCAGCTCCGCCTCCGAATAGGTCAGGCCGAGCCATTCCGGCACATGGGTGGTCAGATAGGAGAAAGGCTCCCCGTCGATCAGCCGGACGCGCACCGACCGCTGGACCCGCTCGCCCGGCTTCAGGCCCAGGCTTTCGGCAATGGCTTCCGGCGGCGCGACATAGCCGAAGGAGAGCAGCTTCACATCGGTGCTGCGCCCCATGTCGATCAGGTGCGACAGCACGTTGGAGAGGTCGGCGACGATCGGACGGACCGCGCGGCTGTCATGGACGAAGGTGCCGGAGCCGGCCTTGCGCTGGACCAGCCCTTCCTTCTCCAGCAGGTCGAGCGCCCGGCGCACGGTGACGCGAGACACCGCGTGCTCGGCGGCCAGCGCCGGTTCGCCCGGCAGGCGCCCGCCGGGCGGCAGGTCGCCGGCGACGATGCGGTCGCGCAGCAGCAGGTAGATCCGGCGCGCCTTCAGCGGTTCGACCGACGACTTCACAGTGCCCCGCCTCCTTCTCGCTGGAAACCGGTACTTGTCTCTCCATAAGACAGGAACCTGTATGATCGATAATACAGCTTTGGTCAACAGCGATGTGGGGGAAACGGCGGGTTGGCGCGGGGCCCCTTGTCGAAACGGGAAGGGACCGGAACCGCAACCGGCCCGCCTCGGAGGAGGCGGCCCGTTCGGTGTCGGTGGGGTTCAGGGCGTCAGTGGCTGATCATCCACGGCCTAGCCGTCGGGAAGCCCTTCGCCCCGTCGGGGGTGCGGAGCACCGAGCGTCCCTTCTTGCCGCCGCCACCGCAGCAGCCGCAGCCCGGCCCGTGCTTGTGCTTCGGCCCGACCTCCGACAGCAGTTTCGGCCGGTCGGCGCTGCGCTCGTTGGTGGCGTGCGCCGTCCGGGTCGCGGCCGAAAGCGCGGAGAAGGCCGGCGCCATGCGGATCACCCGCGGCGACGGCGCCCCGCAATCGGGGCACGGCTGCGGCAGACCGCTTTCCGCCATCGGCCGCATTCCCGTGAAATCACCGCAGGTCGGGCACTCGTAATCGTACATCGGCATGGCGCGGCCTCCCCTCTCTCGTTACACGCGGTCTTGAGCGATCGGCATGTCGACGTCGCCTTTGATGAACTTCGTCGGACCGTCGGCGTTCGGGGTGATGTCGAAGTCGAAGATCTGCGTCGGCAGGAACAGGGTGGCGCAGGCGTTCGGCACGTCGACCACGCCGCTGATGTGGCCCTGCACCGGCGCGGTGCCGAGGATCGAGTATGCCTGGGCGCCGGAGTAGCCGAACTTCTTCAGATACTCGATGGCGTTCAGGCAGGCCTGCCGGTAGGCGACATGGACGTCCAGGTAATGCTGCTCGCCCGCCTCGTCGACCGAGATGCCCTCGAAGATCAGATAGTCGTTGTAGGTCGGGACGATCGGGCTCGGCTTGAAGATCGGGTTCTTGATGCCGTACTTCGCCATGCCGTCCTTGATCAGGTTGACCTTGAGATGCGCCCAGCCGGCCATCTCGATGGCGCCGCAGAAGGTGATCTCACCGTCGCCCTGGCTGAAATGCAGGTCGCCCATCGACAGGCCGGCGCCCTTCACATAGACCGGGAAGTAAATGCGCGAGCCGCGCGACAGGTCCTTGATGTCGCAATTGCCGCCATGCTCGCGCGGCGGCACGGTGCGCGCACCCTCCGCCGCCGCCTTGTCGCGGGCCTCGCCCTTCAGCCGACCCATGTGCGCGGTCGGCGCGTAGGGCGGGTTGGCGAGGCCGGGGACGCGGGTCGGGTTGGTGTCGATCAGCGCCTGCTCGCGCTTGTTCCACTTGGCCAGCAGGTCGTGCGACGGCAGGCAGCCGATCAGGCCGGGGTGGATCAGCCCGGCGAAGCGCACACCGGGGATGTGGCGCGACTTGGTGAACATGCCCTCGAAGTCCCAGATCGACTTCTGGGCCAGCGGGAAATGCTCGGTCAGGAAGCCACCGCCGTTCTGCTTGGAGAAGAAGCCGTTGAAGCCCCACTGCTGCTGCGGGAAGGCGCCGATGTCCAGCAGGTCGACGACCAGCAGGTCGCCCGGCTCCGCCCCCTCGACCCCAACCGGGCCGGACAGGAAATGCACTTGGCTGAGATCGACGTCGCGCACGTCGGCGGCATCGTCGTCGTTTTTGATCTGGCCGCCGGTCCAGTCGTAGCATTCCAGGATGAAGTCGTCGCCCGGCTTCACCGTCACCGCCATCGGGATGTCCGGATGCCAGCGGTTGTGGATCATGTCGTTCTCGTAGGGAGACTGCGACAGGTCGGCCTTGATCAGGGTGTCAGCCATGGTTTGCTCTTCCTTATTGGTGGACTGATTGGTGACGAAGGGGTGGAGGGGGCCTCAGGCCGCCAGTTCCCGGAAGCCGTCTGGGAAGGGGTTGGGCTCGATCAGGTCCCGGGTCTCGAAGACCACATCGAACTGGCCGTCGCGCCGGGCGCGGCCGATGCGGGTCCGGCTCCACAGGTGATGGTTCTCGTGGATGCGCAAGGCGCCGGCCGGCGCCCCGGCGAACTCGATGCCGGGCGAGGCGGCGACGACGCGCGCCACGTCGAAGCTGCCGGCCTTCTCGACCGCCAGCTTCCACAGCCAGGGGCCGAGATAGGCGTTGTGGGTGACGTCGCCGATGACGCTGTCCGCCCCCCACATCGCCTTGAAGGCGGCGACGAAGGCGCGGTTGGCCGGCAGTTCCAGGCTCTGGAAATACTTGGCGCAGGTGAAGGCCCCGGCGATGTAGTCGCCGCCGATGCCCATCATCTCGTCCTCGGTGACGCTGTTGGTCATCAGGATCTGGCGGTCCAGCTCGATCCCGGCCGCCTTGAGCTGCTTGTAGAAGGCGACGTTCGAGCCGCCGACGACGATGGCGTAGACGACATCGGGCTTGGCCGCCTTGATCCGCGCGACGATGCTCTCGAAGCGGGTGTCGCCGAGTTCGGCGTAGTCCTCGCCGACGACGCGGCAGCCCTTGGCCTCGATGTGGCGCCGCGCGATGGCGTTCGACGCGCGCGGCCAGATGTAGTCCGACCCGACGAGGAAGAAGCTCTTCGCCCCCTTCTCGCGCATCACCCAGTCCAGCCCGGCCAGGATCTGCTGAGTCGCCTCCTGCCCGGTGTATATAACGTGGCGGGACTGCTCCAGCCCCTCGTAGAAGGTCGGGTAGTAGAGCAGACCGTCGCGCTTCTCCAGGACCGGCAGCACCTCCTTGCGCGAGGCCGAGGTCCAGCAGCCGAAGATCGCCGCCACCTTGTCCTGCGCCAGCAGCTTGTCGGCGCGGGCCGCGAAGGTCGGCCAGTCGCTGGCGCCGTCCTCCTGCACGATCTCGATCCGCCGGCCCAGCACGCCGCCGGACTCGTTGATCTGCTGGATCGCCAGCATCTCCGCCTGGATCGACCCGCCCTCGCTCAGCGCCATGGTGCCGGTGGCGGAATGGAGGATGCCGACCTTCACCGCCTCGTCGGCGACGGCGATGCCGCTCCTGTTCACCGCCGCGGTCGCCGGCGCGCCCGGCGCCAAGCCCTGGACGCGCTGCGCCGTGCCCGTCGCCATCATGCGCCCCGCCACGGACGCGCGGCGACGCAGCGCCGATTGCAGGCTGACCTCCGCCAGAAAGTTGTTGACCTCGCGGCTCAGCTCGTCGGCATGGCCGGCGACCTGGGAGGCGGCGCCGAGCACCTGCGCGGCCGCCATGCCGGTGTCGGACGCGGCATCCGACACGCCGACGATGTTGGAGGCCACGCTCTCGGTGCCGCGCGCCGCCTCCTGCACGTTGCGGGCGATCTCGCGGGTGGCCGCTCCCTGCTGTTCGACGGCGGCGGCGATGGCCGAGGCGATCTCGTTGATCTCGGCGATGGTGCCGGCGATGGCGCGGATGGCCTCCACCGCCTCGCCCGTCGCCGACTGGATGGCGCCGACCTGGGTGGCGATGTCCTCGGTCGCCTTGGCGGTCTGGTTGGCCAGCGTCTTGACCTCGCTGGCGACCACGGCGAAGCCCTTGCCGGCCTCCCCCGCCCGCGCCGCCTCGATGGTCGCGTTCAGCGCCAGCAGGTTGGTCTGCCCGGCGATGCCGTGGATCAGCCCGATCACCTGCCCGATCCGTGCGGCGCTGTCGGCGAGGCTCTGCACCACGGCGTCGGTGCGGCGGGTGTCGGCGACCGCCCTGCCGGCGATGGCTGCCGACGAGGCGACCTGCCGGCCGATCTCCTGGATCGAGGCCGACAGCTCCTCGGTCGCCGTCGCCACGGTCTGCACGTTCATCGATGCCTGGGCCGAGGATTGCGACATCGCCGCCGACAGCCGGTTGCTGCGCTCGGCGGTGCCGCTCATCGCGGTGGCGGTGTCGGTCATCTCGCCGGCCGCCGAGGAGACGGTCTGCACCAGCCGGCCGACTTTGCCTTCGAAGTCGCGGGTCAGCGCCTCCAGCCGGGCGGCGCGCTCCTCCGTCGCCTTGCGCTCGGCCTCGCGCTGCGCCTCATGGGCGGCGCGGGCCTCGGCGGCGGCGGCGATGCGGTCGAGGGCGGCGGCGAGGTCGCGTTGCGGATCGTTGCCCGCGCCCACCGCATCACCGGCCAGCGCGGCGGCCCGGTCGCCGAGCCGGCGAAGCCCGGCCCCCTGGCGGTGGGCCAGCGCGGCGGCGGCGGCGGCCAGCGCGGCCGAGAGGACAAGGCCGGTGGTCGGCACCGCCGATGCCCCGGTCAGCGGCGTCGCCACGGCGGTCAGCAGGGCGACCACGGCACAGGCGGTGGACGCGGACTTGGCGGATGTCATGGCGCATCCTTCTGTGGTGGGAGATGGGGTGCGGGCGGCGGGTGCCCCCACCCCGACCCTCCCCCGCTCGCGCAGGGGAGGGAGATAAGCGCGAAGCGGCATCCGTCCCCTCCCCTGCGAAAGCGGGGGAGGGTTAGGGAGGGGGCAATCCCCGCCGCGCCCTAAACCGACAGCAGCCGCGCCACCTTCGCCTCGTCGACCTGATCGCGGCTGTCCTCGTGGACGATCTCGCCGTTCTCGATCACCAGCACGCGGTCGGCGATGTCCAATGCGAAGCTCAGCACCTGCTCCGACACGATGATGCTGAGGCCTTTCTCGTCGCGGATGCGGCGCAGGGTGCGGGCCATCTCTCGGATGATCGAGGGCTGGATGCCCTCCGTCGGCTCGTCCAGCAGCAGCACCTTCGGCCGCGTCGCCAGCGCCCGCGCGATGGCGAGCTGCTGCTGCTGCCCGCCCGACAGGTTGCCGCCGCGCCGGCCCTTCATCTCCAGCAGCACCGGGAACAGCTCGTAGAGATCGCCGGGAACGCTGCGCCCGCCATGGACGCTGAGCCCCGTCTCGATATTCTCCTGAACCGTCATGGTCGGGAAGATCATGCGGCCCTGCGGGACATAGGCGACGCCCTTCGCCACCCGCTCGTAGCTCTTCAGCCCGGTAATCTCGTCGCCGCCGATGCGGATGGCGCCGGAACGCGCCGGCACGATCCCCATCAGCGACTTCATCAGCGTCGTCTTGCCCATGCCGTTGCGGCCCATGATGGCGACGATCTCGTTGGGCGCCACGGTGAAGTCCAGCCCGTGCAGGACCTCGCTCTCGCCGTAGGACACGCGGAGTTGATTGACGGACAGCATCTCTTGATCCCCGCTCAGTGGCCCAGATAGACTTCGACGACCTTGGGATCGTTCTTCACCCGCTCCATGCTGCCTTCCGACAGGATCTTGCCCTGATGCAGGACGGTGACGCGGTGGGCGATGTCCTCGACGAACTTCATGTCGTGCTCGATCACCAGCACCGAGCGGTTCTGGATGATGCGGTTCAGCAGCTCGGCGGTCTTCTTGCGCTCGTTCACGCTCATGCCGGCGACCGGCTCGTCGAGCATCAGCAGCTCGGGGTCCTGGATCAGCAGCATGCCGATCTCCAGCCACTGCTTCTGCCCGTGGCTGAGATACTCGGCGCGCTGGTCGAGATGGTCAGAGAGGAAGATCATCTCGGCGATCTCGGCCACCCGCTCGCGCACCGCGGCGTCGCGCTTGAAGGCGAGCGCGCCGAACACGCTGCGGCCGCGGGGGTAGGAGATCTCCAGATTCTCGAACACCGTCAGATCGTCGTAGATCGACGGGTTCTGGAACTTGCGCCCGACGCCGGCCGTGACGATCTGGTGCTCCTTCATCGCCGTCAGTTCCTTGTTGCGGAACTTGATGGAGCCGCCGGACGCCTTGGTTCGCCCGCAGATGAGGTCGAGCACCGTGGTCTTGCCGGCACCGTTGGGGCCGATGATGACGTGGATCTCGTTGCTGTCGACGTAGAAGGACAGGTCGTTGACCGCCTTGAACCCGTCGAAGGACACGGTCAGCCCTTCGACCGCCAGCAGGTAATCGGTGTTGTTGGCCATGCTCCGTCCCTCCTCAGTCGGCGGCGGTGTGGGGCGGGATGATCGGCGCCGCGGCGGCGGGCATCGTCGTCCGTCCGACGGTCGGGCGGCGCAGCCGCGGGGCGATGTACTGCTGGTAGAGCCCGGCCAGCCCGTTGGGGAACACCATCACCACGCCGATGAACAGGGCGCCCATGGCGAACAGCCACAGCTCCGGGAAGCTCTCCGACAGCATCGTCTTGGCCCAGTTGACCAGCAGCGTGCCGTAGACCGCGCCCAGCAGCGACAGCCGGCCGCCGACCGCGCAGTAGATGACCATCTCGATCGAGGGCACGATGCCGACGAAGGACGGCGACATGAAGCCGACCTGCAGCGTGAACATCGCACCGCCCACCGCCGACAGCGCCGCGGCGAAGCAGAAGACGAAGATCTTGAAGTTGGCGACGTCGTAGCCGGAGAAGCGGACCCGGTCCTCCTTGTCGCGCAGCGCCACCAGGATGCGCCCGAGCTTGGAGCGGCGGACGTAAAGGCAGAGCAGGATGCAGCCGATCAGCAGGGCGGCGTTGACGAAGTAGAGCACCAGCTTCGCCTCGTCGGTGCGGATGTCCCAGCCCTTCAGCGTGCGCAGGTCGGTGATGCCGTTGATGCCGCCGGTGTAGCCCTGCTGGCCGACGATCAGGATGGTCAGGATGGCGGCGAAGGCCTGCGTGATGATGGCGAAATAGACGCCGCCGACCCGCCGCTTGAACATCGCCAGCCCGACGATGAGGGCGAGCAGCGCCGGAACCGCCACCACCGCGACGATGGAGAAGGTCAGGCTGTGGAACGGCTCCCAGAACCAGGGCAGCGCCGTGAGCTGGTTCCAGTCCATGAAGTCGGGGATGCCGGGGGTGGACTGGATCTTGGTCGCCTCGGGGCTGGAGGCCTCCAGCTTCAGGAACATCGCCATGCAGTAGCCGCCGATGCCGAAGAAGATGCCCTGCCCCAGCGACAGGATGCCGGCGCTGCCCCAGCACAGCACGAGGCCGAGCGCCACGAAGGCATAGGTCAGGTACTTGCCGACCATGTTCAGCCGGAAGATGTCGAGCCCCAGCGGCAGGACGATCACCAGGAGGGCGGCCAGCAGCAGGATGCCGGCGACGTCACCGTCGATGCGCCCGAGAAGGCCGTTTTGAGCGTTGCGCGTCATGGTGATGGACTCCTCAGCGGCGGACTTTGAGGACGAACAGGCCCTGCGGGCGCAGCATCAGGATCACGACGACGGTCAGCAGCGTCAGCACCTTGGCGGTCGAGCCGCTGAGGAAGAACTCCATCGTCGACTGGGCCTGGCTGATGGTGAAGGCCGACGCGATGGTGCCGATCAGGCTCTGGGCGCCGCCAAACACCACCACCAGGAAGGTGTCGACGATGTAGAGCTGGCCCGAGGTCGGACCGGTCGAGCCAACCATGGTGAAGGCGCTGCCCGCCACCCCGGCGATGCCGCAGCCGAGCCCGAAGGTGTAGCGGTCGACCTTCTCGGTGTTGATGCCGACGGCGCCGGCCATCACCCGGTTCTGCATCACCGCGCGCACGCCCTGGCCCCAGCGCGATCGGAACATCACGGTGTAGATGACGACGGTGATGGCGATGGTCAGGGCCATGACGAACAGGCCGTTGATCGGCACCTCGATGGTGTCGGTGACGGCGACCGAGCCCATCAGCCAGTCCGGCAGGACCACGCCGACCTCGCGCGCGCCGAAGACCGAGCGGAAGACCTGCTGAAGGATCAGGCTCAGCCCCCAGGTCGCCAGCAGCGTGTCGAGCGGGCGGCGGTAGAGGAAGCGGATCATCCCCCATTCCACCAGCATCCCCAGCGCCCCGCTGGCGAAGAAGGCCAGGATCATGGCGATGAAGAAATAGGCCGGGAACAGCGCCGGCACGGTGCTGGAGATGACGTTCGAGCAGAGGTAGGTCACGTAGGCGCCGAGGATCATGAACTCCCCGTGCGCCATGTTGATGACGCCCATCTGCCCGAAGATGATGGCGAGGCCCAGCGCCATCAGCACGAAAACGGAAAAGAGAATGAGCCCCGCGAATCCCTGCATGGCAAAGATCGACCCGAGCTCGGCCAGGCTGTAGCCCTCGAACATGATGGGAACTCCCGTCACACTTGCCCCACCCCGGCCCTCCCCCGCTGCGCAGGGGAGGGAGGCGGGAGCCTTGTCGGCGTTCGGCCGTCGTCCCCTCCCCCGCCCGGCGGGGAAGGGTCAGGGTGGGGGTCTGACGCCCCCGTCCCTTACTGGTAGCCCTTCGGGAACGGGTTCGGCTCGATGAGGTCCGCCGTCTCATAGACGACGTCGAACTGGCCATCGGGACGGGCGCGGCCGACGCGGGTCTTGCTCCACAGGTGATGGTTCTCGTGGACGCGGACATAGCCTTCCGGCGCGCCGGTGAACTCGATGCCGTTCGACGCCGCGGCGATCTTGTCGATGTCGAAGCTCTGGGCCTTCTCCACCGTCAGCTTCCACAGCCAGGGGCCGAGATAGCCGGCCTGGGTCACGTCGCCGATGACGCTGTTGGCGCCCCACATCTTCTTGAAGGCGGCGACGAACTTCTCGTTGTTGGGATTCTGCAGGGACTGGAAGTACTTCATGCAGGCATAGGCGCCGGCGATGTTCTCGCCGCCGATGCCGAGCATCTCGTCCTCGGTCACCGAGATGGTCATCAGCACCTGCTTGTTCAGGTCGATGCCCGCCGCCTTCATCTGCTTGTAGAAGGCGACGTTCGAGCCGCCGACCACCGAGGCGTAGATGACGTCCGGCTTGGTCAGCTTGATCTTGTTGATGACCGAGTTGAACTGGGTGTGGCCGAGCGGGAAGTATTCCTCGCCCACCACCTTCTGGCCCTTCATCTCGATGTGCTTGCGGGCGATCTTGTTGGACGTGCGCGGCCAGATGTAGTCGGAGCCGATCAGGAAGAAGCTCTTGGCGCCCTTCTCCTTCGTCACCCAGTCCAGCCCGGCGAGGATCTGCTGGGTCGCCTCCTGCCCGGTGTAGATGACGTTCTTCGACTGCTCCAGCCCTTCGTAGAAGGTCGGGTAGTAGAGCATGCCGTTGTACTGCTCGAACACCGGCAGCACCGCCTTGCGCGAGGCGGAGGTCCAGCAGCCGAACACCGCCGCCACCTTGTCCTCGACCAGCAGCTTGCGCGCCTTCTCGGCGAAGGTCGGCCAGTCGCTGGCGCCGTCCTCCTGGATCACCTCGATCTTGCGGCCGAGCACGCCGCCCATTTCGTTGATCTGGGCGATGGCCAGCTTCTCGGCCTGAACCGAGCCGGTCTCCGAGATCGCCATGGTGCCGGTGGTGGAATGCAGGATGCCGACCTTCACCGTGCTGTCGGTGACCGCCAGCTTCGTCGTGTTGACGGCGTCGGTCGGCAGCGCCTGGGCCAGCGCGCCGCGCGGCAGCAGCCCGACGGCCGGCAGCGCCGCCATGCCGAGGAGGAGCTTGCGGCGGAGCGGCGACGGCAGCCCGCCAACGGGCTTGCCCGCATCAAACTTGTCTGAAGACATGAAACCTCCTGATGTTCGCCGTTGTCGCCTTGCAACGACGGCGCGCAACCGGGCGCGGCCGTCGGACAGGCGGTGTTTTTTGGGGGGTGGGCGGAACGTTCCGCGTTAGGACAGCCCGATGGTTGGCCGAACAGTGCATCGCAGCAATACGTGGATTTGCGTATAGGGGCGCCGGTCGGCAAATCGTTATAAAATCGCGGGAGACTGGAACCGCCCAAGCACCCGCAACCACCCGGAAGCGAGTGGAACAGTTGCCTCCACTCGCAAGAAACGACGCGATTCAACTCTGTTGTCTGGTCGATCTGTTCCTGACAGACTGGCGGGGACGCAGGCTTTATTGTCGAAAATGCCCGGAAACAGGGTCAATAAACAATCAGTTATACGAACATATCCTCAGGAGGGTGAATGGGGCCGATGGCGGGGCGCCAGAGGGTGGTCGCGATCCGGCGGACCTACAACCGTTGGGTTGCCAACCAGACGCTGGAGGACTATGCGCTGCGCTTCACGGCGCGAAAAGCGCGGCGGTGGTCGCCGTTGCGTGTCGCCAACACGGCGCTCGGCTCGATCTCCTTCCTGGCGCTGGAGGCCATCGGCGGGGCGATCACCCTGAACTACGGCTTCACCAACGCGGCCCTCGCCATCCTGGCCGCCGCGGTTCTGATCTTCGCCAGCGCGCTGCCGATCAGCTACTACGCCAGCCGCTACGGCGTGGACATGGACCTGCTGACGCGCGGCGCCGGCTTCGGCTACATCGGCTCCACCATCACGTCGCTGATCTACGCCTCCTTCACCTTCATCTTCTTCGCCATCGAGGCGGCGATCATGGCGACGGCGCTGGAGATGGTCTTCGACCTGCCGCTCGCCGCCGGCTACGTCGTCAGCTCGCTTCTGGTCATCCCGCTGGTCGCCTACGGCTTCACCGTCATCAGCCGCATCCAGCTGTGGACCCAGCCGCTGTGGCTGGCGCTGCACGCCCTGCCCTTCCTGTTCATCGCCGTCCAAGACAGCGAATCCTTCACCGCCTGGACCAGCTTCACCGGCCAGGCGGCGGACGCGGGCGGCGGCGCCTTCGACCTGATGCTGTTCGGCGCGGCGGCGTCGGTGGTGTTCTCGCTGCTGGCGCAGATCGGCGAGCAGGTCGATTTCATCCGCTTCCTGCCCTACGACCCCGACGCCACGGGCGCCAAGCGGCTGCGCTGGTGGGCGGCGCTGGTGGCCGCCGGGCCGGGCTGGATCGTCATCGGCACGATCAAGCTGCTGCTCGGCTCCTTCCTGGTGGTGCTGGCGTTGCAGAACGCCGTGCCGCTGGAGATGGCGGCGGAGCCGACGCGGATGTACCTCGTCGCTTTCCAGTACGTGACGCCGTCGCCGCAGCTCGCCCTCGGCCTGACCGGCCTGTTCGTCGTGCTGTCGCAGCTCAAGATCAACGTCACCAACACCTACGCCGGCTCCATCGCCTGGTCGAACTTCTTCTCGCGCCTGACCCACAGCCATCCTGGGCGGGTGGTCTGGGTGGTGTTCAACGTCGTCATCGGCCTGATGCTGATGGAACTCGGCATCTACAAGACGCTGGAGCCGGTGCTAGGGCTCTATTCCAGCGTCGCCGCCTCCTGGATCGGCGCTCTGGTCGCCGATCTGGTGGTGAACAAGCCGCTGGGCCTCAGCCCGCGCCACGTCGAGTTCAAGCGCGCGCACCTCTACGACATCAACCCGGTGGGCGTCGGTGCCATGCTGCTGGCGACGGTGCTGTCGATGCTGGCCTTCCTCGACGCGCTGGGGCCGACGCTGAAGGTCTGCGCGCCCTTCCTCGCCTTCGCCACCGCCTTCGTCGCGGCCCCCGCCATCGCCTGGGCGACGCGCGGCGGCTATTACATCGCGCGCCGCCCCTTCGACGACTGGAACGGCGAGGAGGCGATCCGTTGCTGCATCTGCCAGCACGCCTTCGAGACGGAGGACATGGCCCACTGCCCGATCTATGCCGGGGCCATCTGCTCGCTCTGCTGCTCGCTGGACGCCCGCTGCGGCGACGGCTGCAAGACCGACGCCCGGCTGGGCGTGCAGCTGCGCCACGCGCTGGACGCCGTGCTGCCGCCGAGGGCGGCGACGGCGCTGAAGGCGCGGCTCGGCCATTATCTGGGCGTCCTGCTGATGCTGGCGCTGGCGGTCGGCGCGGTGCTGGCGCTGGTCTATGTCGAGGTCGCCTCGGTCAACGCCGAGGCGCAGGCGCTGATCGGCAGCACGCTGTGGAAGGTCTTCTTCATCCTGATGATCGTCGCCGGCGTCGCCACCTGGCTGTTCGTTCTGGCCCGGGAGAGCCGCAAGGTGGCGCAGGAGGAGACGCAGAAGCAGACCGCCCTGCTGATCCGGGAGATCGAGGCCCACGAGCGCACCGACGCCCAGCTTCAAAAGGCCAAGGAGGCGGCGGAGGCGGCGAACCTCGCCAAGAGCCGCTATCTGGTCGGCATCGGCCATGAGTTCCGCACCCCGCTCAGCGCCATCTTCGGCTATGCGCAGATCCTGGAGCGCGACCCCGCCATGCCGCCGCACCGGGTCGACGCCGTCCGCGTCATCCGGCGCAGCGCCGAGCATCTGGCCGGCCTGCTCGATGGTCTGCTCGACGTGTCGAAGATCGAAAGCGGCCGGCTGCAGCTGAACCGCGGGGAGGTGCGCTTCGGCGACCTGCTCGACCAGCTCGTCGGCATGTTCCACCTGCAGGCGGAGGCCAAGGGCATCGCCTTCCGCTTCGACGCGCCGGAGGACCTGCCGCCGGTCGTCTTCACCGACGAGGGGCGCATCCGCCAGATCCTCATCAACCTGCTGTCCAACGCCATCAAGTTCACCGATTCCGGCTCGGTCTGCCTGCGCGTGCGCCACCGCAGCCAGATCGCCGAGTTCGAGGTGGAGGACACCGGCCCCGGCATCGCCGAGGCCGACCGCGAGCGCATCTTCGAACCGTTCGAGCGCGGGTCGGCCGCCAACCCGATGGTGCCCGGCATGGGCCTCGGCCTGACCATCACCAAGCTGCTGACCGAGGTGATGGGCGGCGAGATCACCGTGACCAGCACGCCCGGCAAGGGCAGCCTGTTCCGGGTGCGGCTGATGATGTCGGCGGCGATGCTGTCCAACGCCGCCAGCCAGCCCGACCACCCGATCCGGGGCTATCGCGGGCCGCGCCTGACCGTGCTGGTCACCGACGACGACCTCGCCCACCGCAACCTGTTGGCCGACCTGCTGGCGGAGCTGGGCTTCACCGTGTTCAAGGCGACCGACGGGCCGAACTGCCTCGCCATGGCGGAGTTGCACCGGCCGGACATCCTGCTGCTCGACATCTCCATGCCCGGCATGAACGGGCTGGAGGTGGCGCGGCGCCTGCGCGCCGCCGGCCACAGCGACACCACCATCGTCCTGGTGTCCGCCGACACGCGCGAGGACCGCTTCGCCGGGCAGGAGGCCGACGGCAACCAACCCCATGACGGGTTCGCCGCCAAGCCGGTGTCCATTCCGAAGCTGCTGGCCTGCATCGGCCGGCTGCGCGGCATCGAGTGGGAGTACGAGGTGCCGGCCGACACCGACGCCGGACCGCCGGTCTTCGCCGCGGCGGAGCTGCCGCCGCAGCACCACATCGCCGAGTTGATCCATCTCGGCCGCATCGGCTACGTGCGCGGCATGCAGGCCAAGCTCGCCGAGATCGCCGCCGCCCATCCCGAGCTGGAGCGCTTCGTCGGCCGCATGCGCACGCTCGTCAGCAATTACGACCTCAACCAGTATATGGCCGCGCTGGAGGCGGTGTACCGCGATGACAGCCATGACAAACCCCGCCCGGTCATGCCCGGCCATGACAAACCCCGCCATGACGAGTCCAGCCATGACGATGAAATCCGTAACCAGACCGCGTGACGTCGTCCTCGTCGTCGACGACTCGCCCGAAGCCCTCAGCTTCCTGACCGACGCGCTGGAGGAGGCCGGGGTGACCGTGCTGGTCGCGCTGGACGGCCGCAAGGCGCTGGCCTTGCTGGAGCAGGTGACGCCCGACGTCATCCTGATGGACGCCATCATGCCGGGGCTGGACGGTTTCGAAACCTGCCGGCAGTTGAAACGCAGCAGCCAGGTCGCCCACGTCCCGGTCATCTTCATGACCGGACTGACCGAGACGGAGCACATCCTGAAGGGCTTCGCCGCCGGCGGGGTTGATTACGTCACCAAGCCCATCGTCGCCGAGACCCTGATCGCCCGCATGTACGCCCATCTCGCCAACGCCCGCGTGGCCCAGAGCACGCGGGCGGCGCTGGACGTCACCGGCCGCACCCTGCTGGCCGCCAACCACCGGGGCGAGGTGCTGTGGTGCACGCCGCAGACCACCCGCATGCTGGAGGCGGCCTTCGGCACCGCCGGAGGGGGCGGCGTCTCCTTGCCGGAGGAGGCGCGGCGCTGGCTGGCCGACCGTCAGGCCGGCGGTCCCGGGCGCAAGCCCGACAGCGTGGTGATCGCCACCGGCGCGGACGGCCGTCGCCTGCGCCTGAGCCCGGTCGGCCAGACCGGTCCCGACGAGATCCTGCTTCAACTGGCCGAGGAGTCGGGCGCCGGCGAGGACACGCAGCTCAAGGACAAGCTGTCCCTGACGCCGCGGGAGGCGGAGGTGCTGATGTGGGTCGCCAACGGCAAGCCCAACCGCGACATCGCCGAAATCCTCGGCCTCAGCCCGCGCACGGTCGACAAGCACCTGGAGCAGATCTATTCGAAGCTCGGCGTCGAGAACCGTGCCGCCGCCGCCGCGATGGCGGTGCGGGCGCTGAACGGCCGGTAGAAATCCAGGATTCTTACCCGGTCAGCCGGACATAGACGGTCGGCAGGATTTCGGGCAGCCGCTCCACCCGGTCGACCGGCAGCACGTTGCGCCGGCCGAAGATGCGGTGATGCGTCCTGGCATCGCCGCCCAGCGCCACGCAGACCACGTCGATGCCCCGCCCGGCCAGTTCCCGCACCGCCTTGCGGGCGTCCTCCACCAGATGGCGCGGATCGGGACAGTCGATGTCGGACGGTTCGCCGTCGGTGACCAGCAGCAGCAGGCGGCGCAGCGTCGGCTGAGCGGCGAGCGTCGTGCCGGCGTGGCGGATCGCCGCCCCCATCCGCGTCGACCAGCGCCCGTCCAGCCCGGCCAGACGCCCGCGCGCCGCCGCGTCGTAGTGCTCGGCGAAACGCTTGACCGGCAGCCAATGCACCGCCTCCCGCCCATCGGAACGGAAGGCGGCCAGGGCGAAGCGGTCGCCGGCCGCAGCCAGCGCGCCGGCCAGCAGGTCGGCCGACCGGCGTTCGAGGTCCAGCACCGTGCCGTCCCCCACCGGATCCTTGGTCGAGTGCGACGCGTCGAGCAACAGCAGGACCGACAGGTCGCGGCCGCGCCGCCGCACCCGCCGATAGACCCGCATGTCCGGAGCATGACCGTGGCGCCGGGCCGCGGTCGCCGCGATGCAGGCGTCGAGGTCGAGGGCGTCGCCCTCCCGCTGCCGCCGCAGCCGCTCCGGCCGCGCCACCACCGCGTGGCGGATCAGGGCGCGGACCCGACCGGCGAGCCTGTGATCGGCGGGCACATCCATCGGCGGCTGGTGCTCGGGCTCGCACTCGACCACCTGGACGAAGCCGGGCCGGTGCAGGCCGATGCGGTGGTCCCATTCCGGGTAGCGCGCCACCGGCCGCAGCGCGGTCGTCTCGGCGGCGGCGGCGAGCGGGGCCGGGGCCGGTAGGGCCTGCGGCGGTCCGTTTCGACGGTTCCCCTCCCCCTCCATCGGCTCCGGCCGAACCGCCTCAAGCGGATCGTCGGCGTCGCGCGGCGGCTCCGGCGGGGTGTCGTACAGCCAAAGCCCGCCATTGTCGTCGCGGTAGGCGGGGTCGACACGGTGCCCTCGGGCGTTGATCTGGACCCGCGTCTTACCGAGGTCGCCGGCAAGATCGCCGCCGAGCGCTAGGCTGAAATTGGGATTCTCCCAGCGCTCCGGCCGCTCGAAGAACAGGCGCTGCCCCTTGTCGACCCAGGCGTTGCCGTCCCGGTATCCGGCGTCGAACAGGGCGCGCGCCAGCCGCTCCAGCAGGTCCGCCGCCATCAGGGACGGCGAGGGTTCGACCCGATGGAACGGCGCCCACAGCCGCCGCAGACCGGGAAGGCGCCGCATGGCCAGATGCTCGACCCGGGCGTCCTCGACCAGCGAGACGACGATGGTCAGCAGAGGCTTCAGCCCCTTGGCCGGCAAGGGGCGCGAGAACATCCGGTGCGCCCCGACATGCGCCAGCGCCGCCCGGTAAAGCGCCAGGGAGGGCCAAACCGCGGGAAGCCGGACGAGGTCGGCGTCGAAGCAGGGCCGCAGCGCCGCCGGGTCGCCCTCCCCGACCAGGGGCCGCAAGGGCGGATCGACTCCCCACAACGCCGTCCCATAGGCCCTCAGCCGGCGTTCGACATCGGCCAGGGCGATCAGGCCGTCAACACCGTCCATCGCTGGTCAGAAGCAGGCGCCGACCGCCGCCGCCAGCGCGTCGCGCAGGTCGGAATCGTCGGTCAGCGGCAGGACGATGGCCATCCGGCAGGCGGCCTCGGGCGCGACGCCGCGGGCGATCAGCCGGCCGGCGTGGATCAGCATGCGGGTCGACGCGCCCTCCTCCAGCCCGCGGCCGCGCAGGTTGCGGCTGCGTTCCGCCACCGCGACGACACGCCGGGCCACCTCCGGTTCGATCCCGGCCTCGTGCGCGACGATCTCGGCCTCGACGGCCGCCGCCGGATAGCCGAACTCCAGCGCGGCGAAGCGCTGCTTGGTCGATTCCTTCAAATCCTTCGCCACGCTCTGGTAGCCGGGGTTGTAGGCGATGACGAGCTGGAAGTCGGGGTGGGCGGTCACCAGTTCGTTCCGCTTGTCGAGCGGGAGCGCCCGCCGGTCGTCGGCCAGGGGATGGATGACGACCGTGGTGTCGGCGCGCGCCTCCACGATTTCATCGAGGTAGCAGATGGCGCCATGGCGCACCGCCAGGGTCAGCGGCCCGTCCTGCCACACCGTCCCCTCCGCCTCCAGCAGGTAACGGCCGACGAGGTCGGAGGCGGTCAGGTCCTCGTTACAGGCCACGGTGACGAGCGGCCGGCCGAGCCGCCACGCCATATGCTCGACGAAGCGGGTCTTGCCGCAGCCGGTCGGTCCCTTCAGCATCACCGGCAGCCGGTCGGCGTGGGCCGCCTCGAAGAGGGCGATCTCGTCGCCGGCCGGGCAATAATAGGGTTCCCGCGCGATCCGGTAGGTGTGGAGCGCCATGCTGCCGCCTTTCGCCATGCGATTGCCCTGGGGAGGGTCAGCGGTGCGCCGGCTGTTCCGTAGGAATGCCGTCGATCGGGCATTCGGGCGTGCCGACCGTGGGGCGGGTGAAGGATTCCACCATGGCCCGCGTGCCCTCGGGATCGCTCACCCACTGGCGGTAGAAGTCGTAGGGACAGGCCGCCTCCCCCTTCACCCCGTCATGGCTGTTGATCATGCCGGTGTAGCCGCGGTGGACCAGCTTGAAGAGATGGTTCTCCGACTGCCCGTTCTTGCGGAAATCGCGGATCAGCGACTTGGAGAGCTGGGCGTACTGGATTCCGTACTCCTCCTCGCCGCATTCGCCCAGCGTGCGGCCGTCGAAGCCGACGATGGCGGAATGGCCGAAGTAGGAATAGACGCCGTCGAAACCGGCGGCGTTCGCCACCGCGACATAGGTGTTGTTGGCCCAGGCCATCGCCTTGGCCATCAGCACCTGCTGATCTTTGGCCGGGTACATGTAGCCCTGGCAGCGGACGATCAGCTCCGCCCCCTTCATGGCGCAGTCGCGCCAGATCTCGGGATAATTGCCGTCGTCGCAGATGATCAGGCTGACCTTCAGTCCCTTCGGCCCCTCCGACACGTAGGTGCAGGTGCCCGGATACCAGCCCTCGATCGGCACCCAGGGCATGATCTTGCGATACTTCTGCACGATCTCGCCCTGATCGTTCATTAGGATCAGCGTGTTGTAGGGCGCCTTGTGGGGATGTTCCTCGTGCCGCTCGCCGGTCAGGGAGAAGACGCCCCACACCTTCGCCTTGCGGCAGGCCGCTGCGAAGATCGCCGTCTCGTCGCCGGGGATGGTCGCGGCGGTCTCGTACATCTCCTTGGAATCATACATGATCCCATGGGTGGAATATTCGGGGAAGATCACGAGGTCGAGGCCGGGCAGGCCCGTCTTCATGCCGATCAGCATGTCGGCGATCTTCTGCGCGTTCTCCAGCACCTCCGCCTTGGTGTGAAGGCGCGGCATCTTGTAATTGACGACGGCGACGCCGACGGTGTCGTTGCTGCTGGTGATATCGCCGTGGATCATCTCGATCTCCCTGCGTGACGGGGGCATGGGGCGGCGCGCGCGGGAAGCGGGTTCGACATCCGGCTTCCGCATTGTTTTCGCACGCTTCTTCGTCCCGACCGATCATCGGGGAGCGGCTGGTGGACGGGAATACGCGATTCCCCGTATGGCCGGTCAGCCCCCGGGTCAACCCGAGGGCGGCGTCCCACCCTCCGCGAAATGGCAGGCGACGAGGTGGCCCGGCGACAGCGCCCGCGTCGCTGGCGCCTCGCGCCGGCAGAGATCGGCGGCGATCGGGCAGCGGGTGTGGAAGCGGCAGCCCGATGGCAGCTCGTAGGGGCTGGGCGTGTCGCCGGTCAAACCCGGTCCGGGAGGAGCGGCGCCGTCGTCGATCCGTGGGGCCGCGTCGAGCAGGGCGCGGGTGTAGGGATGCGCGGGCCGGCGCCACAGGCTGTCGCGGCCGCCCAGCTCGACGATCCGGCCGAGATACATCACCGCCACCCGGTCGGAGATGTGCTCCACCACCGACAGGTCATGGCCGATGAACAGGAAGCTGACTCCCAGCGTCCGCTGGAGGTCGGTCAGCAGATTGAGGATCTGCGCCTGGACCGAGACGTCGAGCGCTGAGACGGGTTCGTCGAGGACCACGACCTTCGGTTCCAGCGCCAGCGCGCGGGCGATGCCGATGCGCTGGCGCTGCCCGCCGGAGAACTCGTGCGGCCGGCGCTGCGCCGCCTCGGGCGGCAGCCCGACCTTGCCCAGCAGGTCGGCGACGCGCGCGCGTCGTTCGGCGCGGCTGCCGATGCCGTGGATCTCCAGCGGCTCGGCCAGCAGGTCGCCGACCGTCCAGCGCGGGTCGAGCGAGGCCGCCGGGTCCTGCAACACCATCTGGAGGTCGCGCCGCGCCGCGCGCATCCGCCGCCGCGAGGCGTGGGTGATGTCCGTGTCCCCCAGCCGGATGGTGCCGGCGCTGGGGTCGAGCAGCCGGACCACCGCCCGCGCCAGGGTCGATTTCCCGCAGCCGGATTCACCGACGATCCCCAGCGTCTCGCCGGGCGCCAGTTCGAAGGACACGTCGTCGAGCGCATGGACGACGCCGCGCGCCGTCCGGTACTCGACGGACAGCCCGCTCACCCGCAGCACCGGGGCGGCGGCGGTGGAGGCTCCGGTGGTGGCAACCGCGGGCGTGGCGAGGGCGGCGTCAGACGGCATGGGTCTCTCCCGCGTGATGGCAGGCGACGAGGCCGCTTCCGGCCCGGCGCGCCGGCGGAACGGCTTGGACGCAGCGCTCGTCGGCCAGCGCGCAGCGCGGAGCGAAGGCGCAGCCGGCGGGCATCGCCGCCAGCGCTGGAACGGTTCCGGGAATCTCGGCCAGACGTTGCCGCTCGGCACCGGCCGGTCCGGCGCCCGCCCGCGGCTGCGCGGCGATCAGGCCGCGCGTGTAGGGGTGGAGGGGATCGGCGAACAGGTCGCGGGTGCCGCGCTCCTCCACCTTGCGGCCGGCGTACATCACCAGCACGCGGTCGACGTAGCGCGACACCACGCCGAGGTCATGGGTGATGAAGACCACAGCGGTGCCCTGCTCCCGCCGCAGCTCGTCGATCAGGCCGAGGATCTGCGCCTGGATGGTGACGTCCAGCGCGGTGGTCGGCTCGTCGGCGACCAGCACGGCCGGGGCGCCGGCCAGCGCCATGGCGATCATCACCCGCTGGCGCATGCCGCCAGACAGGCGGTGCGGATACTCAGCAAAGCGGCGCTCCGGATCGGGGATGCGCACCCGCTCCAGCAAGGCCAGCGCCCGCCCGCGCGCCGCCTTGCGGCTGACCGGCTCATGTTCGAGGATCGCCTCCATGATCTGCTCGCCCACGGTCAGCACCGGGTTGAGCGCGGTCATCGGCTCCTGGAAGATCATTGAGATGCGGGCGCCGCGCACACGACGCAGCGCCGCCTCGTCGAGCGCCAGCAGGTCGCGGCCCTCCAGCCGCACCGTGCCGCCAGTCACCCGGCCGGGTGGCGGCACGAGGCCGAGCAGCGCCAGCGCGGTCAGCGACTTGCCGCAGCCGCTCTCGCCAACGATGGCGAGCATCTCGCCGCTCCGGACCGAAAAGGACAGCTCGCGCACCGCCGGCAGCAGGCCGCGGCGGGTCTGGAAGCCGATCGACAGGCCGTCGACCGCCAGGACCGGCTCCCTCGATACGGGATCGCTCATCGCCGCTCGCCCTTTGTGTTCAGCACGTCGTTCAGGCCGTCGCCCAGCAGGTTCAAGGCCAGCACGGCGATGACGATGGCGACGCCGGGGATCGCGGCGACGTGCGGATCGGTGCGGATCGTCTCGCGGCCCGCCCCCACCATGCCGCCCCAGCTGACGACGTTGGGATCGCCGAGCCCGAGGAAGGACAGCGAGGATTCGGTGAGGATGGCGGTCGCCACCAGGATGGAGGCCGAGACGATCACCGGCGCCAGCGCGTTCGGCAGGATGTGCCGAAAGATGATCCGGGCGTCGGACGCGCCGAGGATGATCGAGGCTTGCGCCAGCTCGCTGTTGCGCAGGCGCATCACCTCCGCCCGCACCAGCCGCGCCAGCCCCGACCAGGAGGTGATGCCGATGGCCGCGGTGATGGTGGCGATGGACGGCTGCAGGATGGCGACCAGCGCCAGCGTGAACAGGAAGGGCGGGATGGTCTGGAACAGTTCGGTCACCCGCATCAGCGCCCGGTCGATCCGGCCGCCGTAATAGCCGGACAGCGCGCCAATGCCGATGCCGATCACCAGCGAGACCAGCGCCGCCACCCCGCCGATCAGCAGCGAGACACGGGCGCCGTGGAAGATCCCCGACGCCAGATCGCGGCCCATCATGTCGGTGCCGAGCGGGAACGCGGCGTCCTCGCCGGGACGCAGCAGCGGCATCCCCGCCATGTCCAGCGGGTCACCGGAGAAGGCGATGTCGGCGAAGGCGGCCATGGCGAGGATGCCGGCCAGCAGGATCAGGCCGAGCAGCGCCGAGGGGCGACGCAGCAGCCGTCCGACGGTGGTGTCGCGGAAATCCGTCCGCGCCTGCGAAAGGGAGATAGTCTCTGGAAGCGCCATCGGTCAGTTGAGTTCAATGCGCGGGTCGAGCAGCGTGTAGACGAGATCGACCGCGATGTTGACGAGGACCACGACCACCGACGAGCAGAAGAGGATGCCGAGCAGCAGGTTGAGGTCGCGCTGGAAGAGCGCCGCGAAGGCCAGCCGGCCCAGCCCCGGCCAGGAGAACACCGTCTCGACCAGCACCGCCCCGCCGAGGATCGAGCCGAGCTGCACGCCGAGCGTGGTGACGATCGGCAGCAGGGCGTTGCGCAGCACATGGCGCCAAGCGATGCGGCGGGGCCGCACCCCCTTGGCCCGCGCGGTGCGGACGAAGTCCTGGCCGTAGACCTCCAGCATCGCCGCCCGCATCAACCGGGCGTAAATGGCGAGGTAGAACAGCCCCAGCGTCACCGCCGGCAGCACCAGATGCAGCGCCACGTCGCCCACCAGGGCGAGGCCGCTCAGGTTGGCCTCGACGCTGGTCATGCCGCCGACCGGCAACCAGTCCAGCATGACGGAGAAGACGACGATCAGCATGATGCCGACCCAGAAGACCGGGGTGGCGTAGAACAGCAGCGCCACGATGGAGATCACCGTGTCGGTCAGCTTCCCCGCCCGCCGCGCGGCGAGGAAGCCGAGCGAGCAGCCAGCGACCAGCGCGAAGCCGATGGCGGTCCCCATCAGCAGCAGCGTCGCCGGCAGGCGCTGCAGGATCAGCTCCGAGACCGGCAGCGACTGGCGGAAGGAATAGCCGAGGTCGAAGGTCACCAGATTGCCGAGATAGCGGAGGAACTGGACGTAGAGCGGCTGGTCGAGCCCGAACTGCCGCCGCAGCGCCTCCATGTACTCCGGCGTCGCCGCCCCGGACTCCCCCGCCAGCACCTGGGCCGCGTCGCCGGGCGCCAGATGCAGCAGGAAGAAATTGATCAGCGCGATGCCCAGGAGCACGAAGACCACCTGGGCGGCGCTGCGCCTGAGATAGGTCAGCACGGCGCGTCAGTTCCCCTTCGGCGCGTCGACGAAGCGGGCGTTCTTCAGCGAGGAGTAGACCTGATCGCCCTGCTCGACGATGCCCTGGAGGTCGGCCGAATAGACCGAGAAGAAGTTCAGCTCCAGCAGCGGCAGCGACGGCACGTCGCCCAGAACGATGTCCTGGAACTCGTTGAACTGCGCGACGCGCTTGGCCGGATCGCCCTCGACGCCGGCGGCCTGGATCAGCGCGTCGGCCTTGGCGTTGCGGTAGCCCGAGCCGTTGGTCCAGGGCGTGCCGGTGCCGAGCCAGCCCGACCAGAAGGCGCGCACCACGCCGATCTGCGGATCGGGGAAGGCGTTGTTGTAGGAGATGGCGAAGTCGAAATCGCGGTCGACATAGACCCGCTTGATGAAGGCGGCGCTGTCCTGCGAGCGGATGGTCACCTCGATGCCGACGCGCTTCAGCGCCTGCTTGAGGAACTCGCCGGTGCGGCGGTAATCATCGCCGTAGGGCAGGAAGTCATGGGTCAGGGTGAAGCGGACGCCGTTGGCGTCGCGCTTGAATCCGGCCTCGTCCAGCAGCGCCTCGGCCTTCTTCACGTCGAAGGGGTATTGCGGCAGCTTGGCGTTGTGGAAGGTGACGAGCGACGACGGCACCGGGCTGATCGCCGGCTTGGCGTAGCCGAACCAGACGATCTTCGCCAGGGCGGCGCGGTCGATGGCGTGTGCGATGGCCCGGCGCACCCGGACGTCCTTCAGATGTTCGTTCTCGACGTTGAAATCGAGATAGAGCAGCGGCGACAGCCATTCGTAGCCGCGGGTGTCCACCTTCAGGCGCGGCAGCTTGGCCAGCCGTTCGGCGTCGCGGAACGGCACCGGGTTGTAGGGGGCGTACTGGATCTCCCCCTTTTCGATGGCGGCGGCACGGGCGGCGGCGTCGGGAATGATGCGGAACAGCAGCCGGTCGAGATGCGGCTTGCCGGCCTCCCAATAATCGGGGTTGCGCGTCAGTTCGACATACTCGCCGCGCTTCCACTCCTTGAAGACGAAGGGGCCGGTGCCGACCGGCTTGTTGTTGTAGGGGTTGTTGAGGACGTCGGTGCCCTCATAGAGGTGCTTGGGCAGGATCGGGGCGCCGACGCCGTTCAGCACCGACAGGATCGGCAGCGACGGCTTGGACAGGCGCAGGATGACCGTCGCGTCGTCCGGGGTGTCGACCTGGGTGACGTTCTCGAACAGCGACTTGTTGCGCGGGTGGATGGTCTTCCAAATGTTCTCCAGCGACCATTTCACATCGGCGGCGGAAAAGGGTTTGCCGTCGTGCCATTTCACACCTTTGCGCAGGTGGAATGTGATGGTCAGCCCATCGGGGGCAACCTCCCAGCGCTCGGCCAGGGCGGGTTTCGGCTTCAGTTCGAAGTCGTAGGTGACCAGTCCGTCAAAGATGTTGCCAGCGACCACCTGGGTCGGCTGCGCCATATTGGTGGACGGTGTGAGCGTCACCGGTTCCGGCTGCAGGATGATGCTGAGGGTGCCGCCCTGGCGCGCTTCCTGCGCTGCGGCGCTTCCCTGCGAGCCGGGGAACACGCCGACCACCACCGCAGCCGTCATCATCGCCGCCGCGGCCACCACCAATCTCCGGCGAATACCCGTTCCGACCTGCCGATCCCGTCCCATCATGCTGCTCTCCGGCGCGAACTGTGTAAGGCGCCCGATTAAGCCCAGCGACCATCTGGAGGTCAATATGATTTCACATAAAAGCATCGCTGGCATGCCGGAAAAAACAACTATTATATTAGTAAATACTAAATATGGAATTGCTGTCTTGGCAGTGAATCGGCGGCGGCATTGTCCATCGACATCGTCGGAGCCTTGGCGATGACCGAAGCGTGAGGGGCGGTGTCCGATGTGCGCTCCCGCCAGCGGCCCTCGCGCAGCGATCGCACTGCCGTGCGCAAGGCCACCGAGGAGCGCTGGATGGGGGGATCAATGCCGAGGCGGCCGAAATGTGAGACGACGTTCGGCCAGGCCTGATGCGTTGCTGCCGACAACGTCAACTCACTCCAATCGGTGTTGGTCCGAAACGCAAAAAGCCCGCCTCTTGCGAGACGGGCTTTTTGGTGAAGTTGGTTGCGGGGGCAGGATTTGAACCTGCGACCTTCAGGTTATGAGCCTGACGAGCTACCGGGCTGCTCCACCCCGCGGATGTCCTGCTGGTGGGAACCGGCCAGTGTGGCGACGATTGTCGAGTGTGACTGACGCCTGCTGCGTCCACTCCGGTGTGGTGTGGCGTGTGCCGTGGTGACCTGGCGGCGACCTACTCTCCCACGTCTT
>NZ_JACCJY010000043.1 GCF_014596085.1 Azospirillum tabaci | reverse complement strand
GTCGATTGCGCGCCGAGCCCGATGGCGATGCCGACCACCCCCGCCCCGGCGAGCAGCGGCCCGATCTCGATGCCCAGCGAGGACAGCCCGATCATGACGACGATGGCGACCAGAACCACCTGCATGAACTTGCGCAGCAGCGGCAGCAGCGTCGCCATGCGCTGCGCCCGCGTGGACGTGCCCTCGCGCTGCGTGGCCCGCAACGCGCGGTCTGTGGCCCGGATCATCAGCACCCAGCCGACATAGCCGATCAGCAGCACGACCGCGACGTTGAACAGCACGCGCAGCAGGATCGCGCCGGGGCCGGCGCTCCGGTCCGGATCGAAACCCCAGACCATCGCCGTGCCGACGACGCCCAGCACCAGAAGGGACAGCCAGACGGCCCGCATCACCCGCACGAGCTGCGGTCCGGCGTTCTCCTCCATGCCCTCCTGGCCCGCGCGGTAGAAGCGCGCGAGGGGCCTCGTCAACAGCAGCGCGGCGATGGGCATGCCGAAGGCCAGCAGCAGGCTCGCCATCAGGCGCAGCCCCGTCCCATGCTCCAGCCGCAGCGCCGCGGCGATGACCGTCACCCAGAGTCCGAGCAGATAGAGCGTCGCCAGCGCCGGCAACGCCGACAGCAGCGGCAATGCCCGCATGTCCAGGTTCAGCGGGGTCGCCAGCGACCGCGACACCCCGGCGCGATGCCGCCAGATCATCCACAGCAGATAGACGAAGGGCAGCGTTCCCAGCGGCAACCCCAGCGCGACGGCGCCGTCCCGCGGCATGCCCAGCGCCCGCAGCAGATCGAGCAGACCCAGCGTGCCGGCCATCAGCACGACCGTGGTCAGCGCCGTGCGGTGCAGCCCCCGCGCGGCCTCATCGTCCAGGGGCAGAGGCCGACGCTCCGGCATCCCCGGCGCGGTCACGACACCCAGCAGCCGATCGGCCAGCAGGATCGTCAGGGCGAATTGCAGCACCGCCAGCAGGATCACCGGCGCCGCCGGGTGAGCGGGCCTCAGGGCCACGTAGGTCAGCAGCACGCCCAGTGTGAAGGCGATCATCTCCGCCAGCCCGGCGGTCAGGCGCAGCAGGGGCGTGGCGCCTTCCCGGGTCCGCAACGCCCGCCGGGCGACGGCCATGGCGCCCCCACCGGCCGCGAACAGGACCAGCAGCGCGACCCCCAGCCGCAGCGGCGACATCGCCGGCTGCGTGCCGTTCGGGCGGTGAAACGTGTCGGCCAGCATGCCGGGCAGGCGGGGGTAAGTGTCGGCGACCTCCTCCAGCCGGCGGGCATAACTCTGCAAGGGCGTTTCGGTCGTGGCGGCGGCTTGCGGCTGTCCGTTCCGGTTGGCGTCGGCGTCGGCTTGGAGGCGGGCGCGCAACGCCTCGCGCACCCCACGGTCGTCCATGGTGGCGAGTTGCGCGTCGGGGCTCGCCGGGGAGTCGGCCGAGGAGTTATCCGGGGAGTTTGATGACGGCGCAACGGATGCCGCCCGCGCCACACCGGCCAAGCCGGTCGCCAGCGCCAACAGGAGAAGCCCGACGGCGGCATGGCGCATCAGGGAGCGGAACGACGGGTGGTCACACACCGCTCGTCACTCCCTTGGTCGGCGCCGGACCCGGCGGGTGGGCGGCTTCGTCATACCGGGGCTTGGCGCGTTCCTCCGCCGCCGGTTCCCGGATCCGGAACCAGGCGACGTAGAGCGCCGGCAGGAAGAGCAGCGTCAGCAGGGTCGCCACGATCAGGCCGCCGATGATCGCGTAGGCCATGGGGCCCCAGAAGACCTCAGGCGCGATGGGGATCATGCCCAGGCTGGCCGCCGCCGCCGTCAGCAGGATCGGCCGCACGCGGTGCATGGTGGCGTTGATGACGGCGTCCCAGGGATGCTCCCCGGCCTCCAGATGCTCATCGATCTGGGCGATCATGATGACCGAGTTGCGGACGATCATGCCGATCAGCGCGACCACGCCCAGGATCGCCACGAAGCCCAGCGGCGTGCCGGTCGGCAGCAGCGCCGCAACGACGCCGATCAGGCCGAGCGGCGCCACGCTGATGACCAGGAACAGCTTTTGGAAGCTTTGAAGCTGGACCATGAGGATGGTCAGCATGACGAAGATCATGATCGGGAAGACGGCGGTGATCGAGGCCATGCCCTTGGCGCTGTTCTCCACCGTGCCGCCCGCTTCGATGGTGTAGCCGGGCGGCAGGCTGCGCCGCAGGTCGTCCACCGCCGGGGCCAGCTGCTGCACCACCGTCGCGGCCTGCAACGGGGGGACCAGATCGGCCTGGACGGTGATGGTGGGCAGGCGCGTCCGCCGCCAGACCACCGGCTGCTCCAAGTCGTAGCGCATGGTCGCGACCTCGCCCAGCGGCACGGTGCGGCCGTCGGGAATGGCGATCTGGAGGTTGCGCAGCGTCTCGATCGAGCTGCGCTCCGCGTTGGTCGCCTGGGCCACCACGTCGATCAGGTAGATGTCGTCGCGCACCTGCGTGAAGGCGGCGCCCGACACCGTGGCGTTCAGCGCCTGGTTGAGCGACTTGGAGCTGATCCCCAGCAGGCGTGCCTTGTCCTGGTCCACATCGACCCGCACCACCTTCGACGGCTCGTTCCAGTCGTAGTTGACCAGCAGCGTGTAGGGGTTGGTGCCGATGGTGTCGGCCATCCGCGCGGCGATGGCCCGCACCTCTCCCACGTCGGGACCGGAGACGCGGTACTGGATCGGCCAGCCGACCGGCGGCCCCATCTCCAGCGGGCTGACCCGTGTGTTCAGATCGGAGAAGTTCTCGTTCAGCACCTTCTCCAGCCGGGCGCGGACGGCCTCGCGGACCTTGTAGCCCTTGGTCACCACCACGGCCTGGGCGAAGTAGTCGTTGGCCAGCTGCACGTCGAGCGGCAGGTAGAAGCGCACGGCGCCCTGGCCGACGTAGAAGCTCCACCGCTCGACGTCGGGGTCGGCCGCCAGCACCTTCTCGAAACGGTCCACCACCTCCTCGGTCGCCCGGATCGAGGCCGTCTGCGGCAAGGTCAGGTTGACCAGCAGTTCCGGGCGGTCGGAGGCGGGGAAGAACTGCTGCTGGACGAAGCGCAGGCCGAAGACCGACAGGCCGAACAGCAGCAGCGTGGCGACGATCACCAGATAGCGCGCCCGCATGGCCAGGCGCAGGCTGCCCCGGAACATCCGCATCAGGCGCCCCGGTTCGCTGCCATGCTTCGCCTTCATGGTCTTGGGCAGCACGTTCACCCCGATGAGGGGCGCGAACAGGACCGCCACGATCCAGGAGAACAGCAGCGCCATCGCCACCACGGCGAACAGCGTGAAGCAGTATTCCGCCGCACCGCCCTGGGCGAAGCCGATGGGGATGAAGCCGGCCACGGTGATCAGCGTGCCGGTCAGCATGGGAAAGGCCGTGGAGGTGTAGGCGAAGGTCGCCGCCTTATCCAGGCTGAAGCCCTCCTCCAGCTTGGTGATCATCATCTCCACGGTGATCATGGCGTCGTCCACCAGCAGGCCGAGCGCGATGATCAGCGCGCCCAGCGAGATGCGCTGGAGCGTGATATCGTAGAACTCCATGCCGATGAAGGTCATGCCCAGCACCAGCGGGATGGAGGTCGCCACCACCAGCCCGGCGCGCAGGCCCAGGCTGATGAAGCTGACCACCAGGACGATGACGACGGCCTCCTTCAGCGCCTTGGTGAAGCCGGCGACCGACTCCTCCACCACCACCGACTGGTTGGCGACGAGGTGGACGCCGATGCCGACCGGCAGGTTCGCCTCGACCTGCCGCATCCGCTCGCGGATGCCCTCGCCGAACGTCAGCACGTTGCCGCCGGCCGCCATGGAGATGATCATCCCGATGGCCGGCTCCCCGTTGTAGCGGAACAGCGGCGACGGCGGGTCGGCGTAGCCGCGCCGGATGTCCGCCAGATCGGCCAGACGGTAGAACTTGTCGTTGGCGCGCAGGCTGATGGCGCGCAGGCTGTCCTCCGACGTGAAGGCGCCGCTGACCCGGACCGAGATCTTCTCGTCGCCCGCCTGCACCACGCCGGCCGGGGCCACGGCGTTCTGCGCCTGAAGCTCGGCGATGACGTCCTCACGGTCGATTCCCATCGCCGCCAGCTTGCGTGTGGAGAAGTCGAGGTAGATCCGCTCGTTCTGGACACCGACGAATTGGATCTTGCCGACGTCCGGCACGCGCATCAGATCGGCCCGCGCGGTCTCCGCATAGTCCTTCAGCTCGCGGTAGCTGAAGCCATCGGCGGTGAAGGCGAAGACGGTGCCGAAGGTGTCGCCGAACTCGTCGTTGAAGGCCGGTCCCTGCACGCCCTGCGGCAGGGTGGACTTCATGTCGGCGATCTTCTTGCGGACCTGATACCACAGGTCGGGCACCGCCTCGGCCGGCGTGTAGTCCTTCAGGTTGACGTAGACGACCGAGATGCCGGGCTTGGTGTAGCTCTTGACGTAGTCGAGATAGGGGATCTCCTCCAGCTTCTTCTCGATCGGGTCGGTCACCAGCTTCATGGTGTCTTCGATGGTGGCGCCGGGCCAGTTCGCCTGGACCACCATGGTCTTGATCGTGAAGGCCGGGTCCTCCTCGCGGCCGAGGCGCATGTAGGCCATGCCGCCCGCCAGCGTCAGCGAGATGATCAGGTACCAGACGAAGGAGCGGTGGCGCAGAGCCCACTCGGAGAGATTGAAGCCGGTCATGGTGCCGCCGCCGTTTCGATTTTCTGGTTGAACCGGACCCGCTGGCCTTCGGTCAGGCTGTGCACCCCGGCGGTGACCACGACGTCGCCGCGGGTCAGGCCCTCGGTGACGATGACCGGGCCATCGGTGTCCCTGGCGCCGTCCCTGGGCCGGATCACGACCGGCTGGCGCCGGACGATCTGGGCCTTCGGGTCGACGAGCCAGACGAAGCTCCGCCCCGCCTCCTCGAACAGCGCCGTTCTAGGCAGCTCGACCACCGGGGCGGGCGGCTGCTTCAGGCGCCCGACGACGGTCGCGCCGAGGCGCAGGGCGTCGGGCGGGTTGTCCAGCGCGATCCGGACGGTGTGGGTCCGGGTGACGGGATCGGCCTGGGGCGAGATCTCGCGGACGCGGCCCACCGCCACGATGTCCGGTGCGCCGGCCAGCGAGACGTCGATCACCGGGTCCTTCGGGGCCGCCCGGATGCCGGTTTCGGCGACGTTGAAGACGGCTTCACGCTCTTCCGGCTGGGCGACGCGCACCACCATCTGGCCGGCCTCGACCACCTGTCCGGGCTCGGCTCCAACGGTGGTCACCACGCCGTCCCGGTCCGCCCTCAGCTCCGTGTAGCCGACCCGGTCGCGGGCCGATTGCAGCGCCGCCTGCGTGGCGACGACCTTGGCGTCGGCGGTGCGCATCGCCAGCAGCGCCGCGTCGTACTGCGCCTGGGGGGCGTTGCCGTTGGCCAGCAGTTCCCGCTTGCGGAACTCCTCGTTGCGCGCCTGCACCTGATCGGCCTTGGCGGAGGCGAGGTTCGCCTCGGCGGTCCGCAGCGCGTTGCGCTGGTCCTGGTCGTCCAGCCGCGCCAGCACGTCGCCGGCCTTGACCTGACTGCCCACGTCGACCTTGCGCTCGATCAGCTTTCCGGCGATGCGGAACCCAAGGTCGGCGTCGGCCCGCGCCTCGATGGTTCCGGTGGCGGAGCCGCCCATCCGGAAGGTCACCGGCTCCACGGTGATGGTCCGCACCGGGCGGATCACCGGCGCCGCGTCGGCGTGATGCCCGCCCTGCGGCTGACAGGCGGCCAGCGCGGGGACCAGGGCCAGCAGCGCGACGAGAAGCGGCTTCGCGGGCGGCCGCCGCATGGTTGGGGGCCGCATGGTTGGTCGCGCGATGCGGGTCATGCGCCGCTCCCCTGCTTGATGGTGACCTTCTGGTCCGGCCGCAGCTTCTGGACGCCGCCGACCACCACCAGATCGCCATCGTTGAGGCCGCTGGAGACGGTGACCGTGCCGGTGTCGTATTGCAGGACGGAGACGGGGCGCAGGCTCACCGTGTCCGCCGGCCGCGCCACGACCCAGACCGCCGGCTCTCCGTTCCCCGTCTGGAACAGGGCCGAGGATGGCAGATTGACCACCGGCCGCGCCGGCAGCTTGGCCCGCCCGACGACGGACGAGCCGAGCAGGAAGGCGTCGGGGGCGTTGGGCAGGGAGACCTTCACGGTGTAGGTCCGGGTCACCGGATCGACTCCCGGAGACACCTCGCGGATCGTGCCCTCGGTGACGATCTTCGCATCGTTGACGAGCCGCACCTCGACCGGCGGCAGGCCCTCCCGTCCTTCCAGCCGGATGCTGGCGCCCGGCACCTGGAAGACCGCCTCCCGCTCATTCGGGTCGGCCAGCCGCAGCACCGTCTGGCCGACGGCGACCACTTGGCCGGGCTCCGCCGCCTTCGCCGTGATGACTCCGTCGCGGTCGGCCCGCAGTTCGGTGTAGGACAGCGTGTCCCGGGCCGAGCCCAGCTGTGCCTCGGCGGAGTTCAGCTCGGCCTGCGCCTGCTGGAAGCGCTTCTGGGCGTTGTCGTACTGGACCCGGGTGGTGAAGCCGTTGGCGAGCAGCGAGCGCTGGCGCTCCTCCTGCGTCCGGCTCTGCTCGACGGCGGCCTGCGCCGCCGCGACGTCGGATTCGGCGGACCTCACGGCGTTGGTCTGGTCCTGGTTGTCCAGCCGCGCCAACAGCTGTCCGGACGTGACCGTCTGACCGACGTCCACCAGCCGTTCGACCACCTTGCCGCTGACGCGGAAGCCGAGGTTGCTCTCGTGGCGGGCCTGGATTTCACCGGTCAGCGCGGCGGTGCGGTCGAACTGGCTCACCTGCACCGGCAGCGCGCGGATCAGCGTCGCCTCGGCCGGTGGCGGCGCCGGCTGCTCGCAGCCGAGAAGCAGGAGGCCGGCGACGATTGCCGATCTGGATGACCCAACCCCGGATGACCAAGACATGGCGCCTCTCTCTCCTTCTCGGGACCGTGTCACGCGGAGCGGTGGCGACGGAGGATGTCGCGGGTGTGGAGCGCGATCATCCGTTCCTCGTCGGTCGGGATGACGCAGCCCTTGACCCGGCTGTCCGGTGTCGTGATGCACAGCGCGTTCGCGGCGTTGGCCGCCTCGTCGAGGTCGAAGCCGAGCCAGCGCGTCCGCTCCGCGATGGCCTTGCGGATGGCCGGCGCCCGTTCTCCGATGCCAGCCGTGAACACGAGTCCGTCGATGCCCCCCATGGCGGCGGCCAGCGACCCGATGGCGAGGCTCGCCCGGTAGACGAAGCAATCCAGCGCGAGCTTGGCGCGCGGGTCGGTGCTGGCCAGCAGGTCGCGGACGTCGTTGCTGATGCCGGACAACCCCTTCAGGCCGCAGTCCCGGTAAAGCAGCCGTTCGATGGCGCGGGCGTCCATGCCCTTGTCCATCAGGTACAGGACCACGCCGGGGTCCAACTGCCCCGGCCGCGTGCCCATCGGCAATCCGTCCAGCGCGGTGAATCCCATGGTGCTGTCCACGCTGCGCCCGTCTTGGATGGCGCACATGCTGGCCCCGCTGCCGAGATGCGCGACGACGACCCGCCCGCCGGCGATCCCGGGGGCGAGGTCCGGCAGGCGCCCGGCGATGTACTCGTAGCTCAAGCCATGAAAGCCGTAGCGCCGCACACCTTCCCGATGGAGGACGTCCGGGATGGCGTAGCGGTCGGCCAGTTCGGAATGGTGCCGGTGAAAGGCGGTGTCGAAGCAGGCCACCTGAAGCACGTCCGGCAAGAGCTTCCGGATCGCCCGGATCGGCGCCAGATTGTTCGGCTGGTGGAGCGGGGCGAGCGGAACATAGGTTTCCAGCGTCCCGATCACCGCGTCGTCCACCGCCACATGGCTGTCGTAGGCCGGTCCGCCGTGAACCACCCGATGCCCGACCGCCACCGGCATGGCGCCACCCAGCCGCTCCCGCAGCCACGCGCCGAGGAACGCCAGCGCGCCGGGAACCCCGTCACCGGATTCGGCCGGCAAGGGAACGTTGCCGTCCTGGCTGCTCTCCTGAACGGCCAGCCGGGGCGTCGTGCCGATCCCCTCGATCTGGCCGCGGAGACGCACCGGCAGCGTCCCGTCCGCCGCATCGAACAATTGGAACTTGATGCTGGAGGAACCGGCGTTGATGACCAGGATCGTCTCGGTCATGGCCATCTCGGTCCTGGTCGTCTCGGTCATGGCGACCTCACCCCTTCACCGGCTGCTCGATCCGCTGCCGGTGCGCGTACAGCGCCGCCACGGCGCAGGAGGCCATGCGCGTCATGACGCTGTCGGCCCGGCTGGTCAGCACGATGGGCACCCGCGCGCCCAGCACGATGCCGGCGGCATCGGCGTTCGCCAGGAAGGTCAGGTTCTTGGCGAGCATGTTGCCCGCCTCCAGATCCGGCACGACGAGAATGTCGGCCTGCCCGGCGACCGGGGACGCGATGCCCTTGATCCTCACCGCTTCCGGGCTGATGGCGTTGTCGAGCGCCAGCGGCCCGTCCAGCAGGCCGCCGGTGATCTGCCCCCGGTCGGCCATCTTGCACAGCGCGCCGGCCTCGACGGTGGAGGGGATCTTCGGGTTGATGGTCTCGACCGCCGACAGGATCGCCACCTTCGGCTGGGGATTCCCCAGCGCCCGCGCCAGATCGATGGCGTTCTGGATGATGTCGCGCTTGTCCTCCAGAGAGGGCGCGATGTTCACCGCGGCGTCGGTGATGAACAGCGGCTTGGCGTAGGTCGGCACGTCCATGATGAAGACGTGGCTGATGCGCCGTTCCGTCCGCAGGCCGCTGTCCTTCCTCGCCACCTCGCGCAGCAGTTCGTCCGTGTGCAGGCTTCCCTTCATGAGAAGCTGGGCACGCCCCTGGCGCACCAGTTCCACCGCCATGGCGGCGGCGGCGTGGCTGTGGGGCACGTCCACGATCTCGTACGGGGCGATGTCGAGGCCGGACTCGCCCGCCACGGCCCGGATGCGTGCGGCCGGACCGATCAGGATCGGGGTGATGAAGCCCTGACGGGCCGCATCGACGGCGCCGCTCAGGGACGAGGCGTCGCAGGGGTGCGCCACCGCCGTGGAGACGGGGGGGATTTCGCGGCAGGCGGCGACCAGCCGTTCGTACTTTTCATGTCGATGCGGGGCATGTGGCTGGCTGCCGGCCATGACGCGCCCTCCTCACCAGCGCAGGTACAGCCCGACGTCTCCCGGCATTCCGCCGGGATAGTCCAGGATCTGCGCCCGCAGCTTGTAGCCCTTGGCCCTCAGATTCTTGTCGAAGACCTCGTAGGCTTCGCGGGCGTAGCCGGTCAGGGAATTCGGCCAGTCGGGCTCGAAATTGTTGATCGCCCGGCCGCCGTCGGTGCAGTAGCTGCTCGGAAAGCGCGCCACCTGGATTTCCTTCACGCCACGCGACGCGGCGTCGCGCACCGCGCGCGTGAACCGCTCCTTGGCATCGGGGCGGATGTGCTGGTTCATGAAGGCTTCGCGGACGGTGTCCTGTTCCTTCATGTGCTTCTTTTCCCGCTCCAGGGCCTCCTGGAGCAGCGCCATCTCGTGCTCCTCGGTGAGCTTCCGGAGTTCGTCGGGCGTGATCAGGTCGTCACCGATGTTGGAGACGGCCGAGGCCGCCTTGGTCTGATCCATGTTGCTCATGACGCGTTCCCCTTGCTTCTTGTCAGCCTTTCTTGTCAGCCCCGTGCATCGGCACCGGAGTCACTTGGCCTTCGCGGTGCGCATCGGCCTCTGCTGCGTGTCCGTCCTGCTGATGTCGGAGGCGGCCGTGCCCAGCGACGATCCGCCAGCCCCGGGCAGCACGCGCAGGGGCGGCTCGCGCTCCGCCTCGATCCGCTCCTCCTTGTTGTGCAGAAGGGCATCCACCTGCCGCAGGCGGGCGCGCTGGTCGGGAGTCAGCGGTCCGGATGCCTCCAGGACGCGTTCCGCCAGCGCCATCACCTCCTTGCGCTCCTTCTCGTTGGGCAGGAGCTTGGGCAGCGCGCTCATCGCCGCGGCTTCGTCCAAGAGCATCAGGAAAACCTGCTCGCGGAAGACGGCGCGGACGGCGTCCACGGACAGGTGTTGGGTGCCGGGGTGTTCCTCGCGGATTTTCCGCAGCATCTGGAAGGCGCGCTCGTCGAGGGCGCCTTCGCCGCGCCGCGCGTGGATCAGGACGCGGAACAGCGCCTCCCGCATCCCGCCTTCCTCCACGCGGGCCATGATTTCGGCCATCCGCTTCTCGACCAGGGCTTCGAACGCCTCGTCGCGGACGTGCGGCGGCCGCGCTTCCTCGCCCGGCGCGGCCAGCCCGACCAGGGCCTGAAGGAGCGGCGCGTTGTAGAGTCCCATGAACAGGCGCTCGACGGCGCCGTCCCGCATGTCCCGCCAGCGGTTGAGCCCCTGCACGATCTCGTCCGAGACGCGGTTCTGCACGCCCAGGTACGGGTTGTCCGGGCTTACCGGGCGGCGGTGCTCGCGCACCCAGTCGGCCATGGGCCCGACCGGCGCCATGAAGGGGTTGAGGTGCGAGAACAGATAGTACTGGCTGCGCGCCGGGTTTATCATCCGCAGCCATTCGGCGAAGGGCTCGTTGACGGCCGCCTGGATGGTGGGCCGCGCGAAGGTGGCGTACAGGCCCTTGTTGATGTCCGAGATGCGGGACACCGTGGCGAAGCGCCGGTCGTCCTCCGGCGTGTTGCCGCCGAGCCCGCGGATGTCGTCGAGGGTGCGCGGCTCGAACCGCGTCACGTAGTCGCCCGCGACCAGATCGGCGCCGGGGACGTTCGGGTCCTTCGGCTGGAGGATCATCTCGTAGAGACCGGGCGGCAGCAGGTCGATGAAGTCGATGTTCTCGACGAACTCCGACGTTTCCTTCCGGGCGACGCGGCCGGACACGAAGATGCCCAGGTGCCCGATGTCGTGATGGAGATTGTAGACGATGGTCTGCTCGTGGGCCCGGATGTCCTCGACGTCGCTGTAGAGATCGAGGATCCAGCCCAGCGCCTGTTGCGGCGGCGTGATGTTGTCGCCGAAGGACGCGAAGACGAGGATCGGCGAGCGGATGTTCCGCAAATCCAGCCGCCGCCCGTTCCGGACGATGCCGCCGCTGGTCATCTTGTTGCCGACGAACAGCTCGTCGGTGATGGCCTCGATCTCCTCCCCGTTCATCAGGAAGAAGCCGCTCCACCACTTTTCGAACTCGATGTAACGGTCCGCTTCCGTGTCGATATGGGCGTACAGGTTGTACGCCTTCTTCCAATAGGTGTTGGCCGGGTCCAGCTTCTCGAAATTGCCGACCAGATGCGCCCCGTCGAAGCGGCCGTTGCCGAGATCGCTGGCCAGGGCGGCGAGCCAGGCGCCACCATAGAGCCCGCCGAGGTAGCGCATCGGGTTCCGCCCCCTCACGCCGGCCCAGTAGGACAGCGGGGAGCCCGCGATGATGATCGGCCCCATCAGGTCGGGCCGGACCGCGCTCAGCGCCATCACCGCCCAGCCGGCTTGGCAATTGCCGATGACGCACGGCTTGCCGCCCGCGCCGTCGTGCAGTTTTCCGACATGCTCGATGAAGAAGGCCTCGGCTTCACCCACGTCGGCCAGGGTCTGGCCCGGCTCCGGTTCGGGATGGAAGCCGATGAAGTAGCAGGGGTGGCCGGCGCGCAGGGCGGCGCCGATCTGGCTGTCCGGCTTGAAGCCGCCGATGCCCGGCCCGTGACCGGCGCGCGGATCGACGATCACGAACGGGCGCTTGGCCGGGTCCGTGCCGACGGCGGGGTCCGGCAGGATGCGAAGCAGCATGTAATTGCACGGCCGCTTCAGCTTCCGCCCCTCCATCACGACCTCGTACGGGAAGGAGAGGACGGGCGGCTTTCCTTTATCGGCGTGGTCCATGAACTGGTCGCCGCGCCGCCGCAGGACATCCAGGAACAGGACCCAACGCTGCATGGCATCGACGCCGTAGTCGAAGGCGTCCTGAAACGGGTTGGGAAAGGCTGGAAACGGGTTGGGAAAAGCTGGTGTTGGCGGACCATCCGCACTTTTCCGGGCCGCCGTCTCTCCAACTGGCTTTGCCCCCGCCGGTTTTGCCGCGGTTCCGTCACCTGCAGGCTCGACGAAGGGATCAAGAAAGGGGAATGCCGCAGTCCAGGCGGTCATCCAGGTCGTCAGAGGCTGCGGTTCAGTCAGGGGACGCTCCCGCCGAGTCTTCATTACATGTCCTCTCTGGCTGTACGCTCTTGTGCCGGCGGTGCGTTTGCCGTGCCGACCGGTTTCTTTTGCATGCGCGAAGGCGTCGCAACGCTGGCGGCGCGGACAACCACCCATGATGAGAGCTAAGGGGCCGAGGCGCTGGCCGAGGCGCCGGCATTGACGTAGGGAACCCTGCACCAGACCACCCGCCGCGTTGAAGCATGCAACTGTTGGCCTTGTTACCGTATCAAGCCACACTCCCTTGGTGGCTCATCCCCGAAATAGGGTGGCGGCATCGTCTCTCGGCGCAGATCACGGCTCCAGATTTCCTGTAAAAAATTTCAATTATGAATAAAATCAAACAGACAACCCTTGGTAGGCTTTTGCTTTCGAGGTTTTTAGGCGCATTTTTTCTTGTTAGAAGAGATTAGGTTTTCTGCGTGGCATCAATTCCAACCACCCGCTGGTGTTTCGGACAGAAGACTGCCTTCTTCGTATGATCGATACGGTGGGCGTTACCGTAGCATGACTGCGTTTTGGCTTGTAGAAATGCTACTTTTCTAAGCACAGTGTTTTGCGAGTTAAATTGTTCCCCCGACCTCTGCACCCTGTCCATCCGATCGGCTGTCCATCGATTGCGTGTCGGACCGGCCGGTTCGTCGGGGAGTCGTCTCCTCGTCCAGGAAAAAGCTGTCCATGAAAAGCGCTGGGAGCAAACCATGAAACACCGAACCAAGGTCGCTCTGGCCGTTGCCCTAACGGCGACGGCGATCACCGCCGCGAACGCGCAGACGGGGCCGACCGCCACGGAAACCAATTTTCAGGTCCGGACCACGGGCGACCTCGTGCGGCTGTGCGAAGCCACGCCAAGCGACCCGACCGGCATCGCGGCTCTCCATTTCTGCCACGGCTTCGCCGTCGGCGCCTATCAGTACCATCAGGTCGTGGCGGCCGCCGAAGGCAAGCGCCAGCTGGTGTGTGCGCCCACTCCGCCGCCGTCGCGCAACGACGCTGTTTCCGCTTTCCTCACCTGGGCAAAGCAGAACCCCAGGCAGATGGACACGCCGCCGGTGGAGGGGCTGTTCCGCTTCCTGTCCCAGCGTTACCCCTGCGGCGCCTGATCCCGCCGGCATCCGATTCCTCCGTTGCGGTCCACGGTCTTTGATCAAAGGCCAACCAGGATGGGAAAGACCATGAAACTCACGCAACTCCTCCGTGTTGCCGTCGTCGCGCTTCCCCTTGCGGCTTGCGCCGACATGTCGCCGACCCAGCAGCGCGCGCTCACCGGCACGACCGGAGGCGCCGCCGGTGGAGCGCTGATCGGCGCCATAGCCGGCAACGCCGGCATGGGCGCGGCCATCGGCGCGGGCGCCGGTTTGGCTGGCGGTCTGCTCTACGACTATCACAAGCGGACCGAGGCCTCGGCCTACCAGCGCGGCGTGCAGCAGGGATCCACCCAGCGAAGCGGCACCCAGTGACCGCTCCGCAGCCCCATCGGCGCGCGGCGGTCCTCCGCCGACGGGAACGTGGCTGACATTCTGATCGCGATGATTCCGTCGCTGGCGCATGAACCACGATCCTGCGAGCAGACCGTCGCCGCCGCAGCGGTTGTTCGCGACGTTCTCGGCGACGCTGCCTCAGCCGCGTATCTCTATGGTTCGGCGGTCGCGGGGGGCCTGCGCCCGAACAGCGATCTCGACATCCTCGTCGTCACCGATCGATCGCTGTCCGACGATGAGCGCGTTGCGATCATCCGTCAGCTTTTGCCGATCTCGGGAAGCGTCGCCGTCGGCAGGCCGGGCCGCCCCATCGAACTCACCATCCTCGCCCGCCCGGCCCTGATCCCATGGCGCCACCCTGGCGGCCTTGAGCTTCAGTATGGCGAATGGTTGCGTGCCGAGTTCGAGCGGGGTGACGTGCCCGAATGGCCATGCCGAGATCCCGACGTCGCGGTTCTGATCGAAACCGCCCGCCGCGCAGCCCTGCCGCTCTTCGGCCCACCCGTCGCCGCTGTGCTCGATCCGGTGCCGCGCGCGGATCTTGTCCGGGCCATGGTGGACATGGTGCCGATCCTGATTCCGGGAATCGAAGAAGGGGACGACAGACGAAACGGGCTGCTGACCCTGGCGCGAATTTGGACGACGCTCACGACCGGCGAGATCCTCCCGAAGGATCGGGCCGCCGATTGGGCACTCGCGCGTCTGCCCGAGGAGCATCGGCGCGTTCTGGCGCACGCCCGAGCGGCCTATCTCGGTGAGGAGCGGGAGGATTGGTGTGATCTTGCGCCGAGGGTGCGGCCGCATGTCGACCACGTCACCGCACGCATTCGCACCCTGACGTCCGGGACATCACCGGCTTGACTGATCGGCGGGCTGGCAGGGCGGACGCGCCCGCGCCATGACCACGCCCGGAACGATCAGTATCCGGGAGGCGCGGTGACGGTGACGTAGGTGACGTTTCCGTCCACGTAGCTGCGGTTGTACCAAGTTCCGCCGCAACCGTAGTAGCTGACGCCGCCATACGGCACGACGGTGGGCGTGCAGGGAAGCACCGTCACGTAATTGGGACCCGCCGTGGCGGCACCGGCGATGTAGCCGGCGGTCGCTCCCACCGCCGCACCCGCAAGGGCCCAGCCCCAATCGTCGTCATCGTCGTAATAATGATGACCGTCCCAGTTGTTGGCGATGTTCTGCGCCGCGTAGGCCCGCGATTCCGTGCGTTCGGTCTGGCCTTGCTGGCGGGCTTCCGTGCGTTCGGTCTGGCCCTGCTGCCGCTGTCCCTGCCGTTCGGTCCGCTCCTCCTGGGCCGAACTGCGCGTGTCGGCCCGGGCTTCCGTGCGCGTCTGCTTCGTCTCGGCGCGCTGCGTGGAACGCTCCGTAGCGCCGGACTGCCGGGACGCCGTCTGAGCGGAAGCCATCCGGTCGCTCGACCGCTGGGTGGCACCGGCCTGACGGGCCCCCACTCCCGCGGTGGATCGTTGAGCCGTTGATCGTTGAGCCGTCGATCGTTGAGCGGAAAAGCCGCCCCCCGCCGCCGGACCGGACCGGGAAAAACCTCCGCCCCCCCCTCGGCCGCCGCCTCCACCGCGACCGCCGCCGCGGGCATAGGCCTCCGCGACCGATCCGACCACCAGAAGCAGGGATGCGGCGATGGAAAAGGCGATCCGTGACGACGACCTGTTCATTTCGGCGCTCCTTCCGAACTGCCGGCCGCGGTCCGGCGGACACGGATCATGACCGGGATGCGTTCCGCACCGTCCGGAGGATGGAAGGCGAGCTGCGCCGGCTGGAGGTCCGGGTTGAGGTTCCAGTCGGAGAATTCGGCCCGGTATTGCGGTTCGCCCTCGTCACCCTTGTAGGTGATGGTCACGCGCTGCGGCAGGGGCGGGCCTTCGGTGGCGATCCAGATCTGGAAGTCGACGTCCTCGGTGCGCCCCGCCAGGTGATCGGAAGGCACCGCCGTGAGCATGTCCCGCTCCACATAGTCGAGCGTTTGAAGGCGTTGCTCCAGTTCATCCGGCAGCGTGCTGACCAGCAGCAGCGCCAGCGGCAGCCGCACCTGAAGATCCTGGACCAGATAGCGCACGGCGTCATCGATGGTGCCGGCCCGTTCGATCTGGGCATAGACGTTCTCGTCCGCATTGAACACGGAGATCGCCTTGCCGTCGAACGTCACCAGCGACCGCTTCCCGTCGCTCTCCTGCGCTTCGACCCGCAGCCCGTCGGGACGGTTCAGGGTAAGGGCGCGTCGCTCACCGAACGTGATCTTCTCCCCCGTGTCCTGAACCACGTCGTAGCTGGCCCGGATGGTCACGGTGAAGCGCTGGGCCTGGGCGAGCGTCTCGGCCATGCGCGTCAGAACGGTCATCGCCTCGTCGTCGATCAGCGCGTCTTCCGGCTCGTCCTGCTCGACCGCTTGCGGCGGGCTGTCGGACGGCGGCGCCTCGGCTGCGAAGGCCGGCCCGACCAGGGCGAACACACAGAGCATCGGGCACAGCGCCGACCGCATCAGCCACCTGGGTCCGTTCATCGACATCCCTCCTGCCCCGGCCTCCTGCCCCGGATGCTGCGTCGGCGGCATCGGTGAAAGGCCTCGGAATGTAAGGCCTGGGAAAACGGTATTCGAAAACGGCATTCGTGATCCCTGGCCGTGATCCCCGGCCGTCGTCCCCGGCGCGCCTGTTCATGCTTCCGCGAGTCCGACTGCGGAGATCATTGAGCAACATGGAGCGGAGCCATTGAAAGTAGCAGCCGCGTACAATGAAGGCCGCTACGGTATCGCTGCCCTGAGTGGCCGGTGCGCCCGCGAGTGTGCCCGCCGCGCGGAAGGAGGCGTAGGGCGGGTCGAGGCGCTGCCGAGGCTTAGCTGGACAAAATCACCGATCGACCGTCCGCTCCCTTGCGACCGGGGGTATCGACGGCGGTTGACGGCGGTTGACGGCGGTTGCGCGTGGTGAAGGGCGGCGAAACACCGTCATTGTGCCAAGTACGCTACCGTAACATCCATTACGGTAACCGGGACCGCGGAAGCCGTTCCGATGCTTACGCTCGTCGCCGGGCCGGGCGTGTTCTGAACAGTCGGCCCGACGGCAGGGATCAGCGAAAGCCAAGCTACCGTAGAATACTCGTCAGAGACGGCATCTCGGGCTACAGGACTTGGCTGTGGACAACAACGCACCACACCGGACAGCCCCAGATCCGCACTCCGACTTCGCGCTTCGAAGGCGGCGCCGGGGCATGCCGGGCAAGACAGGAGGACAGCATGAAGCGTCGTGCAACCTTGCCAATGGCCACCGCCACCGCAGTGGGCATCCTCTGCGGCGTGCTCCTGGCCCCGGCCATCGCTCCGCATCCGGCGGCGGCGCAGAACAGGCCCGTTCTGACGAACGTCATTCCGGAAAGTGCCGCGGTCACGCTCCACGCGAAAATCACGGCCATCGACGCGGCCAAGCGGAAGGTCACGCTGACCGGACGGTCGGGCACGCCGGTCACCGTCATGGCCGGGCCGGCGGTGCGCTTGGAGATGCTGAAGGTGGGAGACACCGTCGACGCGCAGTTCTACCGCTCCGTGGCCTTCATGGTGTCCCAACCCGGCACGCCCGTGCCCGAGGATGAGGTCCAGCAGGCGGTCGCGCGCTCGGTCGAGGCGCCGGGCGGCATCGGCGTGCAGGTGACACGGCTCAGCGGCCTGGTCGTCGGCATCGACCTCGGCGCGAACAGCATCGACCTCGTCAATCCCAACGGCGGCGAAGTCTACACCGTCAATGTGACGGACCCCGCCCGTCAGGCGAAGCTTCCCTCGCTGAAGGTCGGCGACACGATCACCGCCGTCGTCAGCGAAGCCCTCGCGGTGTCGATCGAGCCGGCGCGCAAGAGCTGGTTCTGAACGGCGGTCGCCGCGAACGCATTCGGAGGCTGTGCGCTGAGAACACGGGCGGAGGGCATGGGAGTGTACGCAAGCCATGATGCCCGGCCGGTGGCGACGGGTGACGCAGGAGGCTGCGGGATGAGGCGGCCGCCCTTTCCGAGAAGCTTCGCCGTCGCGGTCCTGCTGGCCGGGACGCTCCTTGCCGGGGGCTGTGCGACGGCGGTCAGTGTCGAGCGCGTGGACCATGGCACCGTCCATCGGCAGCTCACGCACAACGTCCTGTCGGCGCACGCAATCAGCGATCCGACCCACAACGTGCTGCGCCGGTGGTCCTTGGAGGACCGCTTCCTGACGCAGCCGGAAAACGCCATGGCCGACCTCCGCGCGCTGGTCACGCAGGGGCATGGCGGCGCCGACGAGATCTTCGCCCTGGCCGAGATGTCGTTCCTGCACGCCGAGGAGCGGGGAGGCCCGGCCTATTATCTGGCGTCCGCCCTCTACGCCTATGCGTTTCTCTTTCCGGGAGGGGTGGACCAGCCGCCCAGCCCCTTCGATCCACGGTTCCGGTTGGCCACCGACCTGTACAACCGTGGCCTGACCTCCGGGCTGGCAACGGAAGACAGAACCGGCATCGCCATTCGGGAGGCGCGCCACCCGCTCCCGTTCGGTGAGCTGGATGTGGCCTTCGATCCTCGGGAACTGGTGTGGGGCGGGCGCCAGCTGACCGGTTTCTTTCCGGTCGCCGAGTTGCAGATTCATGGCCTCGACGCCCGTTATCGCCAACCCGGCATCGGCGCTCCCTTGGCGGCGGGGACCACGCAGGGCACCCTGGCGAAGGGCTTCCAGGTCGCCCCACGCGTCAAGACGCCCGTGACCGCGCTGCTGCGCATCCCCGATCCCCGGCGCCAGATCACGGGCGGGCAGGTGCGCGCGCAGCTCGAACTCTACCCATCGTCCGAAACCGAAGCGGTGCTGATCGACCGTCAACCGGTGCCGCTGGAGGTCGAGCACACCGCCACGCTGGCCTACATGCTGGATGGGATGCCGGTCTGGGAGTTCGAGTTCGGCGGCTTCCTGCGTGGCGGCCTGCTGGACAAGATGCCGTCCCGCCTCGTCGCGATGGAACCCTACCGGTCCGGCCGCATCCCCGTCGTCTTCGTTCACGGGACGGCATCGAGCCCGGTGCGCTGGGCCGAGATGCTGAACGATCTGAGAAGCGACCCGCGCATCCGCGACCGCTTCCAGTTCTGGTTCTTCAGCTACGAGACGGGCAATCCCGTTCCCTATTCCTCCCTGCTGTTGCGCGACGCGCTGCAGGAGGCGGTGTCCACCCTGGACCCGTCCGGGCGGGAACCGGCGTTGCGCGAGATGGTCGTCATCGGGCACAGCCAGGGTGGCCTGCTGACCAAAATGACGGCGGTGGACACGGGTCCCCGACTGTGGAACGCGGCGTTCCGCAAGCCGCCGGACCAGCTTCAGCTCGACCCGGAAACGCGCGACCTGCTGACACGCGCCCTGTTCGTGCAGCCGGTTCCGTCGGTCAAGCGCCTCGTCTTCATCGCCACGCCGCACGGCGGCAGCTATGTCGCCGGCAACCGCATCAGCCATCTGGTCGCAAGCCTTGTGCGGTTGCCGGGACGCCTTCTGAGAGTGAGTTCGGAAATCGGCAGGCTGGACAACGCCAGCACCACGCTTGCCGGACAGACGGGGTTTGGCAGCGTCCATGCCATGACCCCCGGCAGCCTCCTGGTGCAGACCCTGGCGCGCACGCCCATCGCAGCGGGGGTCAAGGCGCACTCGATCATCGCGGTGCGCGGCGACGGGCCGGTCGAAACCGGCGACGATGGCGTCGTGGAGTATAAGAGCGCCCACATCGACGGAGTTGAATCCGAATATATCGTGCGTTCCGGTCACTCGACGCAATCCGATCCGCGCACGATCGAGGAGGTGCGCCGTATCCTTCTCCTTCATTGGGACGAGTCCTGCACGAAACGCAACGACTGCGGGCCGCCGGGCGCCGGCGCCCCGCGCGTCGCGAGCCGAACCCGATGATGGTGGCCCCCATGATGGGCTTGGGGCGCGTCGTTTCCATTCTCATTCTGTCCGGCCCCCTGCTGTGCTCCGCGCCTCTACGGGCGGACCTGAGGGTGGATGAGGCGCCATGGCTTCCTGTCTCGCAGGTCATGTCCGAGCTGGCCCGGAACCCGGATTTCGTGGAGGCCCTGTACCGGCGCCTGGGACGCGATCCGAAAGCGGGCGGCATTCTGGGGCCGGATGAGATCAAGCGGCTGCGCGAAATGATCCTTGGCAAGGATTTCGAGGGCCTGGACCGGTTTCCCGGACTGACGGTGCAGGGAATGGGCCGGTCCGTGCGGCTTGCCGGGGCAGTGATGGACCGGTCCAGCGACGATGGCCTCCCACCCGAGCCGGCAACGGACGGGGCGGCCGCCGATGAGGAGCTGGGCATTCCCGCCGTCGGCACCCCTCCGGCGCCGGATGCCTATCTGCGCCCGCTGGGCTTTGGGTTGGAAGCCGGCGACCGCGTCGATCCCGCGCTGGCCGAACGCTACGCCGATGGCCTGCGTTTGGCCGAGCTGCTCAACCGCCTTTCCCTGAATGCGCCGGACGGCGGAGGGCGCTACCGGGTCACCCTTGACGGCCGTAGGTTGGACACGCCCCGCGCCCTGATGGAAACGCTGGCGCGGGACGGGCACGACGTGGAAGTCCGCGATTCACGCTATTTCGCCAATTTCGGCGACCTGATCTATCATGGCCGCGACGTCCTGACGCCGTTCTGGATCGACACCCAACTGCCGGTCCCCGGGACGGACCGCACCCTTCTGGTTCCGGTCAGCCATTCCCAGCACGAACTCGTCGTCCGCGGCCCCGTGGTCAACGCGGATCTGTCCTTTTATTTCGGAATCGATGGCCAGGCCGTGTTCCGCCCGAGCGTGACGCGCGATCAGGCCTGGGTCATGGGCAGGGTGGCGCACCGCTACCGTGGGAAGGATGCGATGGAGGTGATCCGCCTTGCCGGCGTCATCGTGCGCGCCTACGACGCGATCAAGCGACGCCATCCGGAGCTTCCGTTCGGCGGCTACTACGCGCTGGGCGTCTGCAACGACGTGAACGCGATGATTGAGCTGCGCATGCGGGGCGCGACGACCCTGTTCCCGCTGACGCTCGATCCGCAGTTCTTCGCGGACGAGGGCGAGGTCGGCCGGCTTGCCGAGAGCCTGCCGTTGGACAGCCGGTGGCGGGCGGTGGCGGACCCGCGGCGCATTCTGGGCTCACTCCCTGTGGACGACCTCGCCGCGCTCCCCCTCCCCTCGCTGAGGGATGATGTGAAAAAGGTCCGCGCGGCGTTGGAAAGCGACCGTCCCTCACGGTACGCGGCCGGCGACGTCGCCCTTCTGGGTGCCGTGGCGGCCGTAATCCTCGTGGCCGGCCTGTGGTCCGTTCGTCTGTGGTTCGTTCGGGAGCGGCGCTGACCAAGGATGACCGTTCGGCTTCACCCCGTAGGCCATTGCAGCTCCGGAATGACCTTCAACGCGTAGTTGGGGGCCTCGTAGCCGTCCGGGTCCTGGCGCTTGGGCAGCTTCACGGTTTCCCTGGGCAGCTCTTCGTAGGGGATGTGGTCAAGCATGTGGCGGATGATGTTCAGGCGCGCCCGCCTCTTGTCGTCCGACCGCGCGACGAACCACGGTGCCCAAGAGGTATCGGTCTCCGCGAACATATCGTCGCGGGCGCGTGAATAATCGTACCAGCGGCCGTAGGACTTCAAATCCATCGGCGACAGCTTCCACACCTTCCGCCCATCGTTGATCCGTGCTTCGAGGCGGCGTGTTTGCTCTTTCGGACTGACTTCGAGCCAGTATTTCAGCAGAATCACCCCGGACTCGATGATGGCCTTCTCCACTTGCGGGACGGCGTCGAGGAACCGCTTCGCCTGCTCCTCGGTGCAGAAGCCCATCACCCGCTCGACCCCGGCGCGGTTGTACCAGCTCCGGTCGAAGATGACGACTTCCCCGGCGGCCGGCAGATGCGGGATGTAGCGCTGGATGTACATTTGCGACTTTTCGCGCTCGGTCGGCGTCGGCAGGGCGATGACGCGGAACACGCGCGGACTCACGCGCTCCGTGATGGCCTTGATGGTTCCGCCCTTGCCGGCGGTGTCGCGCCCCTCGAAGACGACACAGACCTTCATGCCTTTGTGAACAACCCACTGTTGCAGCTTCACCAGTTCGACATGAAGCTCCGCAAGCGCGCTCTCATAGTCCCGCCGCTTGAGCTTTGATTGCGTGCACTCCACGCGATGGGTGGTCTTCAGTTTCTTTGCCATGCTCATCATCCTCGCGGAGGGGTGTTCGCTGTGATCCGTGACGGGACTGGCGGTTTATTGGCCGACTCGGCGGCAGGCACGGCGGCAGACACGACGGTAGACAGGGCGGACAGGCGCAGTGGGTGGTCATACACCATCGATTCGGTTCTGGAGTTCGAGCAGGATCTCCTGTTCGAGGTCCACGATGAGATCGCGGCACGCGTCGGCACGTTTCGAGCGTCGCCCGCTGTTCGACGCTTCCCATCCCCGCAAAATCTCGACGGCTTCTCCGTAGTCCTCACAGAGGCTGCGAAAGAACCGATTGTCGGCGCTGTGCTGTTTGATCATCCCTTCCAAATCCGGGAATCGCTCCACGACGTGCCGTAGCTTATCCGACATTGGCGTGTCTCCCCGGTTCTGGAAGAGCGCCGGGGTGCCTGCCTTGTTCCGGACTTTGCTCCTGACCAACCTGCACCGGATCGTCCGCCGCCTTGAAGCGTGAAACGGTTGGCTTTGATACCGTAACAGGTAAACAGAACGGCTTCACGTGCTGCACAAAAAAGGTAAGAGCTATCATTTCGGAGGAAGTAATGAAGCCAGGGCGTGGGCGTGAAGTGGCTATACCATCAGTGAGTGTTCCAGTCTCCATTTCTTCGGAATAAACTGCGCCCTGCCCTTGTCCGGCATGGTTTTCTGCAATGATCGCACTCGCCGTTCATGCGCAGAAACTTGTTGTGCATTCGAACGAATTTTCTCGATGTTGTGTCGTGCGCCTCGTGATCATGACGTCTACTGCTTCCAGCGCCTGGCCCCAGCGCCTGGCTAATGTAGACCGTCCCGGCATGGACCGCATGGTGTAGCAACCCCTTGCCCTGTGGGCACGGCTGCCGGATGGACTTAACGGAAGGAGGGCGCTCGTGCTTCACGCCTCCGACGAACCACAGAGCACCGATTTACCCGCGTCCACCATCACGGCACCGCTCATCGATGCGGCGCTGGCGCGCGTGCTGGCCAGCCGCAGCCTGCGTGGTTCCGCCCGTGGCCGCCGCTTTCTGCAGTTCATCGTGCAGGAGGCCCTGGCCGGGCGCGCCAATCGCATCAAGGCCTACACCATCGCCATGGACGTGTTCGACCGCGACGCCAGCTTCGACCCGCTGCTCGATCCGGTGGTCCGCATCCAGGCGGGCCGTCTTCGCCGCGCCTTGGAACACTATTATCTGACCGAAGGCGCCGCCGACCCCTTGCGCATCGCCATTCCCAAGGGCGGCTACGTTCCCCGGTTCTCCCTGGTGCCGGTCACTGCCGGCACCGACCTTCCAGACGAAGCCTCCGGCCCGGCGCCGGCGCCGACCCGTGAAGGGCTGGACCCACCCCGCGCGCCGCTGTTCCTCGGACGCCCTATCAACCAGCCGCTCCGCTGGCTGGCCGTCGCGGCCACAGTCATGCTTCTGGCCTTGGTCGGCCTGGGGCTCTTCGCCGGGTGGCGCGGCATCGCCCCCGACCCGTCGAAGAACGCCCTGGAGCGCGCCACGGAGCCGGCCACGACACAACGAGCGGTGCGCGGCCCGGCCCTGTTGGTTCTGCCGTTCACCAACGGCTCCGGCGATCCGGCTCTCGACCTTGTCGCCGATGGCATCACCGAGGATCTCGTCGCGGCGCTCGTCCGCTTCGAAGACTTTCTGGTCTTCGGCGCCGACACCAGCTTCCGCTACCCTTCGGCGCCGGCCCTGCGCGAGGCCGCGCCGAACACCCGTGTCGACTACATGCTGAAGGGCAGCGTCGCTCAAACCGGTGATTACATCCAAGTCACGGCCACGCTGATCGCGGCCAAGGATCATCGCTACCTGTGGTCGGACAGTTTCCGTCGCGCCGTCACGCCGAGCAGGCTGCTGGATCTGCGCCACGACATCGCCGTTCAGGTCGCCCGTACCCTGGCGCAATCGGACGGCGTGATCGAGCGCGAGGAAGCGCGGTTGAACGCCCAGCATGCGCCACAGGATCTGTCGTCCTATGCCTGCCTTCTGCGCACCCGGCAGTATTGGCGCCAGTTCAACGTCGCCCTCCACGCCGAGGTGCGGGATTGCCTCGAACGGACGACCAGAAGCGACCCCGGCTATCCGGAAGCCTGGGCCGCGCTCGCCATGATCACCATCGACGAAGCCCGGCTCGGCTTCAACCCCAGTCCGGCGCGCCCCAATCCGATCGATGACGGGCTGCAAATGGCCGAGCGCGCGGTGACGCTGGCTCCGGACAGCGCGTTGTCCCATCAGGCGCTTGGGCTTGCATGGTGGTTGCGCCGGGAGCCGCAGCGCAGCATCGCCGCGTACGAACAGGCGCTCGCGCTCAACCCAAACGACAGCGCGATCCTCGCCGACCTCGGGCGCTGCTACAGCTTGACCGGCGAGTGGGAGCGCGGAATTCCGCTGATCCGCGAGGCCTTCACGCGCAACCCGGCGCAGCCGAGCTGGTACCGCATTGTGATCGCCACGTATCATTACGTGAATGGTCGCTACGACGACGCGCTCGAGGAGATGCGGCGGGCCAATCTGGGGCGGGAGGTCATTCTTGGCCACGTCGCACTGGCGATGATCCACGGCCAGACCGGAAACCGGGCCGAGGCGGCGAAAGCGGTTTCCGAGATCCTGCGGCTCGACCCGAACTTCCCGATCAAGGCGATCTCCGAATTCGAACGTCGCAACATCCACCCGAACATCATCGTCCGGATCGTTGACGGCTTGCGCAAGGCCGGTCTTGCCATTCCACCGCCGCAGATGGCCGACGGCGAGAGGCTCTGAGAGCCGTGATGCAACGGGGCGTTACTGTAGCATTCCCGAAAGCGGCCCCATGCTACTTCTGAAACGACGCTGGCTTGCGGCCCGATACCGGGAGAAGCAGAACATCCCAATCCGAAAGGGGAGATCGGCCATGGCCGCGACGGCGCGAATGGCGTTCATGTTGATGGTGACTCTGGCGGCGCTCGCGCACATCGTGACGACCGCGGCGGCGGCTTCCGCGGAAAATGCACGCGACGCCAGGATCTTCGAACTGCTCGACGACAGTCAGGACGGCAGTGTCTCCATGACGGAATTCAAAAACAACCAAATGCTGGTGTTCTATATTCTGGATCGCAACAAGGATCTCGCCTTGACAGCCGGTGAAACCCATCTGCCTGCCGACGTCTTCGCGAGCATCGCCGGAAATGACGGCAAGATAGACACTCTTGAGTTTCTTGATGTCGTTGATTCGGCCTTCAAGCAGGCCGACACCAATCAAGACGCCCTCCTTGATCGGCAGGAATTCATCGCGCTGCTGAATCGTATCCGGAACCAATGAGTGAGCTGGTGGTGGAGATCCGGCCACCGCTCCACGCGACGTCCGCAGCGCCGCAAACGCTGCGACAGAACCGCATGGCACAGCACCGGCCGTCACGTCGCCGACTGCTTGGCTGCAGAAAACGCTCTATTGATTACAACAACATACTCTCAACGGATCATTGCAGGGATGCAATATCCAGGAGGGATCCTGGCCGATAACAGAATTTTAGCAACTTCCATGCGACAAGTCTCGGGTGCTTTTAATTGCCTTAAGGGCAGCTCCCGTCATGCGCAAACTCTTCAAGCTCGCCGCCGGCCTCGTGGTCACCGGGGTGGCCGGCTATATCGTCCTTGCGGAAGGCGTTGCGGTCGTCAGTGCCGATGCGGTCGTCAACGCACGGGTCGCCGTAGTGCGCGCGCCCATCGATGGCCAGCTTTCTCTGCAACCGCGCGCCATCGGCGAACGGGTCCAGCGCGGACAGACTCTCGGCAACCTGACGGACATCCGCGCCGACGACGCCCGCCTGTTCGATCTGGAACGTGTGGCCGGCGCGCTCGATACCGACATCGGGCGCATCCAGGCACAGATTGCCAGCATGACGACGAGCGCGGCCACGCTGCGCGAGCGCACCGAAGCGTATCGCGACGGGCGCATCCGTCAGCTGAAGGCCCGGATCGACGAACAGCAGGCCCTGCTGTCCAGCGCCAAGGCGCAGTCGACCGAATCCACCGCCGCCCTGAAGCGCGCGGAGGAGTTGAGGGTCAACGGGGTTCAGTCGGTGGCGATGCTGGACAAGGCCCAGGCCGCGCATGAGGTGAACAGCTTGAACATCCGCGCGGCGACGGCCCGCCTGGATGTTCTGCGCACCGAGTTGGAGGCGGCTTCCAACGGCACGTTCCTCGGCGACTCCTACAACGACACCCCCTACTCCAGCCAACGGTCCCAGGAACTGGATCTGCGTCTCGGCGAATTGTCCGCCGAGCTTCAGGAACGCACCCAGCGCCTGACGAAGATACGGGAGCTGATCGCGCTCGAGCGCCAGCGGGTGGCGAAGCTCCGCGACGCCTTCCTGACCTCTCCGGTGGACGGGCTGGTGTGGGAAGCCCCCCTGGGCAACGACGAGCACGCGCGCAAGGGGCAGGACCTGCTGCGTCTGCTCGACTGCTCCACGGTCATCGTCACCGCCAGCGTCGCGGAGAGCGACTACAACCGTCTGAAGGTCGGCGATCCGGCGCAGTTCCGGTTGTCCGGCACCAACCGGGTCTTCAGCGGACAGGTGCTGCGTCTGGCCGGCTCGGGCGCCGCGACGGTCTACAACAACCTCGCCATCGCGCCGGGCGCGGACCATCTGAAGCGCTTCGACGTGGCGCTGGCGATCCCGGACCTGCTGAAGGACGCGGAGGCCGGCTGCGCCGTCGGCCGGACGGGCAAGGTCGTCTTCTCCGGCACGCCGCGCGATCTCCTGCGCACCGTCGGTTCCTGGCTGGGACTCGCCTGATGGTGCTCTCGCCCTTCGAGGCGAGCTTCGCGCCGGCCCTTCTGGTCTGCGGCGCGGCGCTTGCGATCCTGCCCTTCTGCCGGCCGGACGACAGCCGGGTGAGGGTCGTGCTGTTCACCCTCTGCATCGTGCTGGGGTGGCGCTACATCGCCTGGCGCTTCGCCGAATCGATTCCGCCCCTGGCGTTCACTGCCGAGGCGATCGGCGCCTGGTCCTTCGCCCTGCTGGAGGCGGCGACCACGGTCAGCTCGACCTTGGCCTTCGCGCTGATGTCCCGGGTCAAGAACCGCAGCGGCGAGGCCGACCGGCACGCCGGCTGGTGGCGGCCGAATGACCCGCCTCAGGTGGACGTGCTGATCACCACCTACAACGAGGAAGAGGCGATCCTGGCCCGCACCATCGGCGGTGCTCTGGGCATCGAGCATCCGAGCCTGCGGGTGTGGGTGCTGGACGACGGCAAGCGGGACTGGCTGCGCGATCTCTGCGCGCGCAAGGGCTGCCATTACCTGCAACGGCCGGACAACAGCCACGCCAAGGCCGGCAACATCAACCACGCGCTGAAGCATCTGGCGACGCTCCCCCGGCAGCCGGACTTCATCGTCGTTCTCGACGCCGACTTCGTGCCGCACTCCAACTTCGTCACCCGCGCCCTGGCGCTGTTCCATGACCCATCGGTCGGTCTGGTGCAGACGCCACAGCATTTCTTCAACCCCGATCCGATCCAGTCGAACCTGCGGATCGGACGCGCCTACCCGGACGAGCAGCGCTTTTTCTTCGACCATCTGCTGGCGTCCCGCGACGCCTGGGGCATCCCCTTCTGCTGCGGCACCTCGTCCATGATGCGCTGGGAAGGGCTGCAGGCCATCGGCGGCTTTCCGACCGACAGCGTGACAGAAGATTTCCTCGTCACCATCCGCTTGAAGGAACGCGGCTGGCGCACCGTGTACCTCAACGAACGGTTGAGCGACGGGCTGGCGCCGGAAGGGCTGAAGGAGTACGTCACCCAGCGCGGCCGCTGGTGCCTGGGCATGATCCAGATCTTCCGAGGCCCATCCGGCCCTTTCTCGAAGAATCCCCTCAGTCTGATGGACCGGGTGGGACTGATCGACTCCTTCCTCTATTGGGGAATCACCTTCCCGTTCCGCTTTGCCTGCCTGTTCGCGCCGATCCTGTACTGGTGGTTCGGGATCAGCATCGTGAACGCCACCGCACCGGACGTCATCACCTATTTCGTGCCGTACTTCCTGGCCGCGATGATCGCCCTGAACTGGACCACCCGCGGCCAGATCATCCCGCTGCTGCATGACGTCAGCCAGATGCTGACGATGTTCGAGATCATCCAGGCGGTGGCGGTGGGTCTCGTCAAGCCGAAGGGGCACAAGTTCAAGGTCACGGCCAAGGGTGGGCAGCGCGACCGGGTGACCGTCCAATGGGGCATGATGCGCCGGTTCGGGCTTCTGGCCGCGGCGACCGCGGGGGGCATGATCTACGCCGGTCTGGCCGACTACGCCCCCCAGGGCGGTGCCGGCGACGGCAAGGTCATCGTCCTGTTCTGGAGCTTCTACAATCTGGCGGCCCTGGCCCTGGCGATGGCCGTCTGCATCGAGTTGCCCCGCTACCGGCAGGACGAACGGTTCTGGACCGACGAGCAGGCCGACATCGAACTGGTCGGCCAGGAGACCCCCGGCCGGACGCGCCGTATGCGGGTTCTGGACATTTCGCTTGGCGGGTTGCGGATGTGGGGGGTGATCGATGCGGTGCCGGGGGCTCCGGTCCTTGTCCACATCGAAGGGGTTGGGCCGGTGCAGGCCGTGCTGGTGGGACAGGCGGACGGCGCTTTCACCCTGCGCTTCATCGAGGATGCACAAGTCCGCGACCGCCTGGTCCGCAAGCTCTATTCCGGACGCTACAGCGGCGGCGCCCGGTCGATCAGCCTGGAAAAAATCCTCACGGGGCTGCGGGCTCGCGCGACGCGCTGACCGGTTCCGCACTTGCGGGGGCGGCCGGCGCGTCCGGCCGCCGGGCGGCGAGCGTCAAATCGAGCGCCATGGAGAGCTGGACGAGGCTGGTCGACAGGCTCGTCGCCTCCGCGAAGGCCCGCGTGGGTGGGACCGGCGTCGCGAGGTCACCTTGGCTGAGGCGCTGGGCGGCTTCCGCCAGCACCCGCAGCGGACGTGACAGGCGCCCGGCCCACACCCAGCCGGCCACGAGGGCGAGGACAGCCATGACGAGGCTCGCGAACAGGATGCGGTGCTGGAGCGCGGAGACGTCGGCGAGAGCGGCATCGGCGTCGTGGCGGACCAGAACCACCCAGCCCAGGCCGCGGTACTCGCCTTCACCGCGGGTCGGAGCCACGGCGGTGAAGTAGCTTTTTCCGTCCGGCCAGATTTCCTGGACGGTCTTGGTGACCCCCTGCACGCCGGCGCGCACGCTGGCGAGGTCGAGCTTCTGGCCTTGCAGGTCTTTTGGTCCCATCAGAACGACGCCCTCGCGGCTCAGCACGAAGGCGTCCATACCCGGCTTGTCATCGCTGCCGCGGTGCAGAACGGATTCGGCAACCTCGTTGGCCCAGGCCCAACTGAGATGCGCGCCCAGGACGCCGAGCGGCATCCCGTCCTTGCGCGTCAGCGGCATGGCGATGTCGACGAAGCGCAACGGCTCGCCGTTGGGCGCCGGCGGCAGCTTCTGGGCCAGCAGAAGCGCTTCGTGCAGATCCCCGGCGAAGGGCGCCTGCGTGCCGGCACGGAACCAGGGCCGGGCCGACACGTCGACGCCCTCAAGCAGCCGTTGCGAGCTCACCACCACCCGACCACCGGTTTCCGCGGCGCCGATCCAGGCGTAGATGGGCACGTTCCGCTTCAGCGTGTCGAGCTGGTTGCGCAGATCATCCGTCTGATCCAGAGAGCCCTGCGCATTGATCATCGACGCGACCAGCGTCATGTCGCGCCAGCGTTCGTGCATGCCCAGGTCGAGCATGCCAGCGATCCGGGTGCTGACGTCCAGCAGATGCTTGCCCGCTTCCGTACGGACACGCTCCCCGACGGAGCCGCTCGCGTAGAGACCAACGACGACGCTGGGAACGATGCACAGTCCGACGATGCCCAAACGGAGGATGGCGCCAAGGGATTTCGGCCGCTTCGTCATACCCGGACCTCTTATCGGCATGAGTTTCCCTGGGAGATCATTGCCGAAAGATATCTAAATACCGTTAATTGCAAATCCCCTCAGCTGAGGCGGTCCCTGAGGCAGCCCTTGTTTCCCGGACAGTTTGGCGGCTGAGCCAGCTTGGTTCAGGTTCGCGCCAGGCCGCCAAGCCGATCCAGTCCGGTCTTCGACATCCGTCGGCCCGACCGAACCCGCTGGAAATCCGTTGACATCATGTCGTCTCGGCCGGGGGTTTGATGATCCGTCGCCGCAACGGGCCGTTCGTTTGCGGAGATCCGGAGCGAGGTCTGGCGCGAAATCAAGCCAATTGTGGAGCGTGCCTTCGCCGGCCAGTCGACCCGCGTCAACCACTGCCCGCTGATCGTCGACCGATCCGGCGAACCGGAGCGGGCTCACTCCACACTCACCGGCACCCCCGTTCGCGCTGCCGGTGGAACGGTCCTCGGCGTGATCCACACCGCCGTTGAAACCGACATCCCGGTGCACGCCGGGGCCGCGTCGCAGGACAGCGAGGCGCGGTTCCACGCCTTCATGACGGCCAGTTCGGAGGTGGTCTATCGGATGAGCCCGGACTGGACACGGATGCGCCAGTTCAACGGCCGGGGCTTTCTCGCCGACACGGCCGAGCCCACGGGGCACTGGATGGAGCGCTACATCCACCCCGCCGACCAGGCCACCGTCCAGGCTGCGATCCGACACGCCATCGGAACCTGCACGAGTTGATGACCAACGCGTTGAAACACGGCGCCTTGGCGTCGTCCGGTGGGGGCCTGTTCATCACATGGGGCAAGCGCACCGAGGGCGAGCAGGCGTGCGCTGCACCATCGAGTTGCCACCCGCCAACCGATGCTCGGACCGGGATGGTTCAATCGCGTTTGGATTCGCTGCGCTCCCGCAGGATGCGGTTCTCCTCGATCAGGTTGCGCGTCTTGAGAAGCGTTGCCACGGCGCGTGAGAAGGTGTCGTTGTACGGCAGCGTGCTGGTCCCCGGCTCCGGCCGCACCGGCCGGCCGGAGAGCGCGGCTCTGAGACCGGTGAGCAGCGCGGTGTCACGGAATGGCTTGTCGATGCGGTGTACGGCCCTCCAGGGATCGGGGATCGCGTTTGCGGCGAAGCCGGTGACGAACAGCAGCGGCACACCGCGAGCCTGGAGCGCTTCGGCCAGCGGGTAGACGAGTTCGCCACGCAGATCGATGTCGAGCACCGCGGCGTCCGGCCGATCGCCGGCGCCGGCCAGCAGAGCAAATCCCGCCTCCAGCGTGGCGGCGGGACCGAGGAGCACGCAGCCGGCCGCCTCCAGCGCACGCACGATCTTGCCGGCGATGAGGCCACGGTCCTCCACCACCAGGATTCGCAGCCCCGTCAGCGCACTGGCCTTCGCATTGCTTGCCTGCCGTTCCATGGTCCCTCCACCGGATCGACATCCGACCACACCGCGCAATCCAAGCCCCTCTTCCAACAGGTGGGAAAGGCCCATGTTTCCGCATTGATCGCTCGGCTCTTGGCCACCCTGCCGAGAGCCGGCGCAGAACTGAGCTGTTGTCTGCGGCTTGAAACGAGCGATTGTGAGCCGGCCTCCATGCGCTTCACGCAACGCCACTGCCACCGATGGCATAAGGGTCCGGGCCTCCTCAGCGTCCCTGACGAGTTGAAGGCCGACAACAGGTGACGCTGATAACAGGTGACCCCGACAACAGGTGACAGGGGGAGCCGGCGACGAAGCGGGTCATAGCACACCGGCCGACATGCCGCGCGGCTTCCCTCACCACACCCATCGCGAAACCGGCTCGCCAGTCACCATCAGCGGTAGCCGCAAGCTTTTCAGCATTTTCGTAGACCGCCTGTCAGCACCACGAAAATCGTCCGCTGGCCCGGTGCCTATTCGCCTTCATGAATGTTCGACTCCCATGAGCGTGGCGACATCAACCGGTCACCATATTCCATAAGGCAAAGAGCGGGAACGACAGCGATGCAGCAAAGGCAATTTGATGTCCCGTCGACCTTGGACATTAAGGCCGACGGGTCGCAACATATTGACGAATCGGCGCCACGCTTTCTTGTGGTTGATGACCACGCTCTGATGCGGCATGGCCTGAAACTCGCGCTCAAGGTGCAGTTCCCCACCGCCACGGTGATCGAGGCCGGCTCCCTGAGCGAGGCGATGAGATGCGCGCGGTCGGCTGGTGATCTGTCGGCCGTCCTGTACGATCTCAAGTTGAGCGATGCGGAGGGTTTGGCGGGTCTGAAGGAAATGCTCCGATGGTTGGGCCGCGTTCCCCTGGTGGTCGTCTCGGGAACCCTCGACAACAACCTGGTCGTCTCCTGCATCCGCGCCGGGGCCCGAGGTTTCGTGCCCAAAGGCGCCGACGCCGAGGTGTTCGAGCACGCCCTGCCCATCATCATGGGTGGAGGGCTCTATGCACCCTTGCCAAGCGCTCTGTCGCCTCAACCTGACACGCTTTTCCAAGAGCCCTCGCCGGCACCGGCGCCTTCCGTGCACGATCTGACCGACCGCCAGCGCGAGATTCTCCAGCTTCTGCTGCAAGGGCAGTCAAACAAGGAGATTGCCCGCTCGCTCGGCATTGTGGAAGGCACCATCAAGGTGCATCTGCGCAGCATCATGCAACGACTGGGCGTCCGCAACCGCACCCAACTCGCGGTGATGGTGGAAAAGTCCGGCCTTTGAGCGGATGACGCCGCCCGGTTGAAATCAGATTGTCGTCCCAGGGTGGTTTCGCGGGCGCTTCGGAGGGCCGGACACGGCTTGGCCGGTGCGCCCGGCGAGACGCTTGGTTTTCGCGGTTGGGACCGCGCGCAGTTTTGCTGAGCGGCACGAGCGGAGGTATGAGATGGCCAAGCGAAGATGCAATCGCGGCGCCCCGACGGACCTGTCGGGGCGCCGCGCTGCACGGCTGACGGGAGCATTCACTCAGGAACAAGCACGTTGTGAAGCGTGCAATCAATCAACACGTCAGCGACGCGCAGATGCACCGGTTCAAAAGGCATATCGCGTCCGGGAAGGCTTCCGGCTGCTCGCACCTCCCGTGGCCGCTTGTTTCGAGTTCGATCTGCCCCGCCACGTGTCTTGTGCATCACTGACTGACCAAGACACCGGCCGTCATCGTGGCCTTCGCTACCTCACCAGCAGCTTGGCCACGGCCAGTGCGAGTTGCTGCTGCGTGTACGGCTTGGCGAGCCGCGGCACATCGATGATGGCCCCGTCGGGGAGATCCGCGTAGCCCGTCACCAGCAGCACCGGCAGGTCGGGGCGGATCCTGTGCGCTTCGCGCGCGAGTTCGGCCCCCGTCATACCGGGCATTGCGTAGTCGGTGATGAGCAGGTCGATGTCCTGTTTTCCTCCCAGCACATCGAGCGCCAGCGGGCCGGCGTTCGCCTCGAGAACGGTGTGACCAAGATCGGTGAGCATGTCGACGGTGCTCATGGCGATCAACGCGTCGTCATCGACAACGAGAATGGTGGCGGAGGCCGACTCCACGGCCGACTCCGCAGCCGGTTCGGTGCTCGGCTCCACGGCTTCGGCCGGCGTGGCGGCCACCGGCAGCCACAGCTCCGCGAGGGTTCCCCGACCGGGCGCGCTGGACAGCCGAAACGCCCCGCCGGACTGCACCGCCAACCCATGCACCATCGAAAGCCCGAGCCCCGTGCCCTTGCCCACGCCCTTGGTCGAGAAGAACGGCTCGACGGCACGCGCGAGCGTGTCCGTGTCCATGCCCATGCCGCTGTCCTGAACGCTGAGGAGCAGGTAGGAGCCGGGTGCGAGCCCGCCCGTTGCGGTTCCGGCTGTTTCAGTGACGTTGAGGGTGAGCGTGCCGCCGTCCGGCATGGCGTCGCGGGCGTTGACCGCCAAGTTGAGGATCGCCAGCTCGAGTTGGTTCGGATCGACCAGCGCCGGCGGCAGCGCGGCGGACACCCTCAGGCGAACCACGATGCGCGGACCTACCGAGCGTTCCAGCAAATCCCTCATGTCGTCCAGAAGGGCACCTATATCAACCGGCTGTGTCTGCAGATCCTGTCGTCGGGCGAAGGCGAGAAGCCGCTGGGTCAGCGTCGCCCCGCGCTGTGCCCCCTGCATGGCGCCACTGATCAGCCGTTCGGCCTTGGGGTCGGTGGGCAGGTGCTTGCGCAGCAGATCGAGGTTGCCGAGCACCGCCATCAGCAGGTTGTTGAAGTCATGGGCGACACCGCCGGTCAACTGGCCCACCGCCTCCATCTTCTGCGCCTGATGAAGCTGCTCCTCGGCGGTGTGAAGCGCCGCCGTGGCCGCCTCCTCGGCCGTGATGTCGCGGCCGACGCCGTGCAGATGGCGGCCGTCCGGATCGGGCGAGAGGACCCAGGCGATCCAGCGCCAAGAGCCGTCCGCCGCAAGAATCCGGTATTTCAGGCGCATGGGATGGCGGCTGTCGCGAAGTTCGTCCAGCGTCGCCCGCACCAGCTCGGCATCATCCGGGTGAATGATCTCGCTGTAAGGGCGCGCGAGCAACGCCGCATGCTCTAGGCCGAGCAGGCGCGACCAGGACGGGCTGATCCGCAGCAGGCGGCCATCGTAATCAGCATAGACGAGAAGGTCTTCGCTGAGGTCCCACAAGTGGTCACGCTCGCGGGTGCGCTCGGCGACCTGCTCTTCCAGGGTGGCGTTGAACCGCATCAGCGCGTCTTCGATCCGCTTGCGCTCGGTGACGTCCTTGAACACCATGGCGACACGCCGGTCGTCGGCGCCGCCCACCTTGAAGACGTAAAGGTCGAACCAAGCGCGCAACGGCTTCGCATACATCTCCGCACGGGTGGCCTTGCCGGTGCGCGCGGCGAGGCCAAGGACCTCGTACCAGTGGGGCTCGAAGGAGGGATCGATTTCCCGAAGCCGCCGCCCGACGACGTCCTGCCTCATCATGCGGGTCGCGGAAGGGTTCGCCTCCAAGTACCGGATGTCGACCGGCCGGTCGCCCTCGTCAAAGAGGACATCGGCGAGCAGAAAGCCTTCGTCCATCGCCTCGAACAGCAGGCGGTATTTGGTCTCGCTCGCGCGGATGGCCGCGGTTCTCTCGGCGATCTTCTTCTCAAGCTCCTCGTTGGCATAGGCAAGGGCGGCGTTGGTGACCTCCAACTCCTCCAAGGCCACCTGCAACTCCTCGGCCGTGCTGGCGTCCCGGAAATGCCGTTCGCGCACCGTCTTCTCGAACTGACTCAAAAGCGTCCGGGAGATCGCCTCGCGCTGCTCAGCCTCCGCCCGCAATCGGGCCACCTCGCGGTCGCGGTCGATCAGGAGCGCCTGGAGATGGTCGCTCTCACGAGCCAAGCGCATGGCTTCCTCGCGGGCATCCTCGGCCGCGGTGAGCGCCTGTTCCAACTCATCGTCATACCGGGTGGACGGCCGTGTGTTCCCCTGTGCGCTTCCCCCGGCGTGCAGATCTCGACTCATGTTCCCTGGCCCCCGATCCGAACGCTTAGGCTGCCCTCTGGCCGGCATGTCCCAAGGACAAAGGGTCCGATGGCAGGTCGATGCGTCGGCACGTTGCTGTCCCGCATGGTTTCTGGCTTTAACAACCGATCGCTGCAACTTTCACCATGGCCTTTGGTCAGTGGAACGCCGCCGGAACGGTGCGCTCCACAGCCGTGTCGAACGGACACCCTGCTCAGGCCCTCAATCTCCGCCCCGAGGCCGCTCCAAGCGGGGCACGCCGAAATCGGCGAGAATGGCGTCGATGGCCGTTCGGTTCCGATTCAGCGCATTGCTGACGAGGTCATAGAACGCTTGGTTCCCACGCCGCAGCCCCATGGAGATGTCGAAGGCCATGGGAAACAGCGGGCCATCGGCGGGCGGCGCGACCGGGGTGAGGGCCAGCGGAACCGGTTGACGACCGGCGTAGTAACCAGCGACCGGCCCCCAGACGATGGCGACGTCCACAGCCCCGGTGGACACCGCCTCCACGATGCCCGCCGCCCCGTCCTCGCGGCCGTAGTCGCCGTAAACCATGTAGCCGCGCACGTTGTCGACGATGCCCCGCCGCGTCAGCGCGTGCGCCGGCGGCGTGTTGGCGAAGTCGTCGCCGATCATCTGCACGCCGATGCGCAGGCTCCGCAGGCGCGGGTCGTCGAACGAGGTGATGACCGGCCCGTCTTGCGCCTTCGCGACGAACACATAGCCGGAGCGGTAATAGGGGGCTGTGGCGGCCACCATTTCCAGCCCGCTCGGCACACCGGGAATGAGGTCGCACAGGCCCTCCTTCAGCGTGTTGCGAATGAAGCCGCGCCGCTGCGGCCACCATGTGTAGGCGACCGGAACGCCGAGGTCGGCCGCCAGAAGCTCCACGATCCTGTTCTCGAACCCCTGACGACGCTCGTTGGAGAAGGGAAGGTTGTTGGGGTCGGCGCAGACGCGCAGTTCCTGGATGGGGCCGGCGCCGGCGGGTTCCGCGATCAGCAGGCACAGCGCGAGGACCGTCCGGAACATCCCCAGCCCCCTCACTTCAAGGTGTAGAGAAAGGCCGCGATGTGCCGCGCGTCGTCCTCGCTCACGTCCAGGGACGGCATGGCGGTTTTCGGGTCCACGCCCTGGGGATCGCGGAGCCACAGGACCAGATTGTCGGGTGTGTTCTGAAGCACGCCCGCCACATAGACCCGGTTGGCGATGCCGCCGAGCGGCGGACCGACGAGGCCGTTGGCCCGCTCCACGCCCGGTATGCTGTGGCACGACCCGCAGCCGTAGCGCAGCACCGCCTCCCGCCCCTCGGACGGGGAGCCGCCGGTGAGGTCAGCGGCACGCCGTTCCAGCTCCCGCCGCTGGTCCTCATAGGCGTAGGCGGCGATCCCGGCGGCGCTCAGCGCCAGCAGCGCGCAAACCACGGCGGCGGAACGCAAGGACAGGGTCGCGCTCATCGTTCGCATCCCGTCAGGAACACGGCCGCGAGCGCCTGCGCCAGAATCACCAGGATGAAGAAGGCGGCGGTTCCGGCGCTGAGCCCCGCGACGAAGCGGCGGTTGCCGAGGTCATGGTTCCGGACCCGCCCTTCCCCAGGCTGACGGGCGCGCCAGGAGACGAGTCCGGCGACCGCCGTGGCCGCGGCCAACGCCAGTCCCAGCGCCACCGCCGGCCAGCCGCTGCTCTGCGCGCAGGTCCAGGGCACGAGGGCGCTGCCCCCCTGCTGTTGCAGGAAGGCGGCCACCGGGCCGGTGGCAAGCCCGGCCCAGATGCCGAAACGCCGTGTGCTGTGCTCGGCGGACGGCATGGCATCTCCTCACGCGAACCGTGGGACGAGGTAGAGCAGCGCGTAGATGGGAACCCAGGCGCCGACCACGAAGTTCCAATACAGGGCGTTGTCGGTGACGTCGCCCATGCGTCGGGGGTCCTTGCCGTGCCTGGTGAACATCAGGACGGCCAGCACCGCCGTGTCGCCCACGTCGGTCAGCAGGTGAACGGTGTGCAGCCCCAGGATCGTCCAGAGGATGGAGCCGTAGGCGTTGCTGTCCCACAGCGCGTTCAGCACCGTGAACTCGAACCCGCGGATTCCCAGTGTGACGAGACCGACCGCCAGCATCACCAGCACGGCGCGGCGCGTGCCGCGCAGGTCCGACGCCTCGGCCACCCGCTTGGCCCAGACGTTGGGGACCAGACTCAGCAGGAGGGCGGCGGTCATCAGCGTGCCCCAGGTCAGGTCCGGCGGGGGCATGCCCGGCGGCCAATGCCGAAACTGCATCATGATGTAGAGGTAGGTGAAGCCGGCGAGCACGAAGGCGAAGCCTTCGATCAGCATGAAGCCCATCGTGCCCCACCAGGTCAGGTTGCTCGGCCCATGGCCGTGGGTGGGCAGGTCGGACAGGTCCCGGACGAAGTGCCGCTCGCTCATGATTCCACCACCGGTTCCGGAGGGACGTGGCGCCGCTTCGGCCAGAACCAGCCGACCAGCCCGACCGCCAGCGGCACCGCCCCCCAGACCAGCGCCCATGGCGTGAAGATCGAGCCGATGAACAGCACCGTCACCGCCAAGGCGGACAGCAGCGGCCAGATGGTCGAACGCGGCGATGGTTCCCGAAGGTCGGGATGCGCGTCCAGCACGGTGGTCAGCAGCACCTCGCGCTCCTCCACCCGCAGGCCGTGGACCATGCCGAGCGGTCCGGCCTTGTCCCACAGCGGCTCCAGCCCCTCCACGACGGGTATGTGGGCGAAGTTGTAGCTGGGCGGCGGCGAGGCGGTCGCCCACTCCAGCGTGCCGGCGTTCCACGGGTTCGGGCCGGCGATGCGGCCGGCGCGCAGGCTGACCAGCACGTTGACGAGGAACAGCGCCACGCTGGCCGCGACCAGCAGCGCGCCGAGCGTGGCCGTCAGGTTCAGGTCCGCCCAGCCCAGCTCCGCCGGGTAGGTGTAGACGCGGCGCGGCATGCCCATCATGCCCAGCAGATGCATGGGGAAGAAGGCGACGTTGAAGCCGATGAAGAACAGCCAGAAATTCCAGCGCCCCAACCGTTCCCCCAGCATCCGGCCGGTGATCTTGGGAAACCAGAAGTAGAAGGCGCCGAACAGCGGGAAGACCGCCCCGCCGATCAGCACGTAATGGAAATGCGCCACGACGAAATAGCTGTCGTGCACCTGGAGGTCGAAGGGGACGGAGGCCTGCATGACGCCGGTCAGGCCGCCCAGCACGAAGATGACGACGAATCCCACGACGAACAGCAGCGGCACCGTCCATTGCGGACGGCCGTCCCACAGGGTGGCGATCCAGCAGAAGATCTGGATGCCGCTGGGGATGGCGATCATCATGCTCGCCGCCGTGAAATAGCCGCTGGCGAGGTGCGGCAGGCCGGTCGCGAACATGTGGTGGACCCACAGCCCGAAGCCGAGAAAGGCGGTGGCGACGAGCGCCAGCACCATGGGCACGTGCCCGAACACCGGCCGGCGCGCCATGGCGGCGACGATGCTCGATACCATGCCGAGCGCCGGCAAGAAGATGATGTAGACCTCCGGATGACCGAAGAACCAGAACAGGTGCTGCCACAGCAGCGGGTCGCCGCCTTCCGCCGGGTTGAAGAATTGCGTGCTGACCAGCCGGTCCATGATCAGGAAGCTGCTGGCCAGCATCACCGCGGGCATGGCGAAGATGACCATGAAGGAGGTCACCAGCATCGACCAGACGAACAGCGGGACGCGGTTCAGGCCCATGCCCGGCGCGCGCATCTTGAAGACGGTGACGATGATCTCCACGGCGACGGCCAGGGCCGCCACTTCGGTGAAGGTGATCATCTGCGCCCAGAAGTCGGTGCGCTTGCCGGGCGAGTATTCCGGGCCGGCCAGCGGCACATAGCTGAACCAGCCGGTCTCCGGCCCCGTGTTCATCAGGAAGGCGACGACGATCATCACCCCGCCGAACAGGTAGACCCAGTAGCTGAAGGCGTTCAGCCGCGGAAAGGCGATGTTGCGCGTCCCCACCATCAGCGGCACGAGATAGACCGCCATCGCCTCCATGATCGGCACGGCGAACAGGAACATCATCGTCGTGCCGTGCATGGAGAAGAGCTGGTTGTAGCGGTCCGGCCCGACCAGCGTGTTCTCCGGCTGCGCCAGTTGCAGCCGCATCAGCAGGGCGAGGACACCGCCCACCAGAAAGAAGACGAAGCCGGTGGCGATGTAGCGCCGCCCGATCCGCTTGTGGTCCACCGTGGTCAGCCACCCCCACAGCCCGGGCGGCGTACCCCAGGTCCGCTCCAGCCGGCGCATGGTGTCCTCCTCACCGAGGGAGGGGCCGTCGCGGAGTTCGGAGGAGGAGACGCCATCCCTGGGACCCATGACGCCCCTCCTTCACTTCAGGCTGTCGAGGTAGGCGACGAGCGCCTGCAGGTCCGATGGCGGCACGCCCACCAGCGGCATGTGGTTGCCGGGCTTGATGCGCTGCGGGTCGGCGATCCAGCCGGCGAGGTTGCCCCGGTTGTACGGCAGGGCGCCCGCGGCGATGCTCCGTCGGCTTGCCAGATGCGTCAGGTCCGGCGCTACGGAGGCCGAGGCCGGCGTGCCGCGGATGCCGTGGCACATCGTGCAGGCGGAGGTGAGGAACAGGGCCTGCCCACGCGCCAGCGCCTCGTCCGCCGGGGCAGGAGCGGGCGCCAACTGCGCCTCCTTCCAGGCGTCGAACGCCGCGCGGGAGTGGACGATCACGTCCAGCGCCATGTGCGCGTGCTGAAGCCCGCAGAACTCCGCGCACTGGCCGCGGAAGATCCCCTCGCGGTCGGCGGTCAGGAACAGTTCGTTGTCCCGGCCCGGAATCAGGTCCATCTTGCCGTGCAGGTTCGGAATCCACAGGCTGTGGATGACGTCCGCCGCCTTCAGCTTGACGCGCACCGGCACGCCGACCGGCAGGTGGATCTCGTTGGCCGTGGTGATGCTGCGGCTGGGGTCGTCGTCGGGGTAGCGGACGGTCCACCACCACTGCTTCCCCTCCACCTCGACGACCACCTCCTCCCGGTTGGCGAGGTGGGTAAGACTCTTGTCCACGGCGTAGCTCGCCGCGACGAAGGCGAACAGGATCAGCACCGTGCCAACGACCCAGGCGACCAACCCGTTGGTCAGCCGCCGCTCGACCCCGGCCTGAGGCGGCAGGACCCCGCCCGGTTCCACCCAGCGGTGCCGCCGCGCCAGCGCCCACAACAGCCAGAGCAGGACAACGGCATAGACGAAGGCGCAGCCGGCAAGGAGAATCCACCCCATCACGCCGATCCGCGCGGCCTGCCCGCCCGCCGGGTCCAGCATGGACTGCGGGCCGGAGCAGGCGGCAAGGACGAGGATGGGAAGGACCCTCCCCTTTCTTCCCCAGGGAGCGGGCGGCCATCTCATGGCCCGCGTCCTTCCGACGACGGCGAGGCTACGCCGCCCGGCTTCGGTGGGGTCACGGGCTGGTTCTGCTCGCCCGGCGTGACGGCCATGTGATCGTCGCGGCCGGGCGCGACGTCCTTGCGGACCTCGCGCTGCATGGAGCGGACGTAGGCGGCGATCTGCCACAATTGCTGGTCGGGGATCTTGTTGCGGAAGGACGGCATGCCGTTGGGCCGCCCCTCGACGATGGTCGCGGCGATGTTCTCCAGCTCCCCACCGTAAATCCACACCTCGTCCATCAGCGGCGGTCCGATGTCGCCGCCGCCGTGGGCGTGGCAACCCGAGCAGTTGAACCATTCGAACAGGCGCTTGCCTTCGGAGACGTGGTAGGCGTTGCCCTCATATTCCCGCCTCTGTGGAGGAGGTGGGCTGGGAGCGCCGGCGTAGAGCGTGCCCTGCACGATGGCGCCGGGCTTCACCTCGCCCACCGGCTCGCCACGGTAGCTGCGCTCCTCCCGCTCGCAGGCGGCGAGAAGCAGGACGCCGAGCAGGGCGAGGCTAACGGCGTTGCGGGAGAGCGAAGACATAGAGCATGCCTCCCTTGGTGGTCCGCTGCGGCAGGTCGGAGACGGCGTTGACGAAACCCTTGGCGGCGCTGGCGTCATGGGGGTCGAGATCGCCGGCCACGATGGCGCCGGCCCAGCCGCCCACGCCCGACAGGATCGCGATGTACTGCCGCCCGTCCGGCCCGCGATAGCTGATCGGCTGGCCGATGATCCCGGACCCGGTTTTGAACCGCCACAGCAGCTCTCCGCTGCCGGCATTCACCGCCTTGAACCATCCGTCCATGGTTCCGTAGAAGACGAGGTCGCCGGCCGTCGCCAGCGCACCGGACCACAGCGGCAGGTCCTCCTTGAGTTCCCAGACCTTCCTGCGCTGGCCGGGGTCCCAAGCGGTGAAGGTGCCGCGGTTGCCGCCGGGACCGGCGTACATCTTGACGTTGGCGCCGACGTAGGGCGTGCCGGCGATATAATTCGCCTCCACGCTTTCCCAATCCATGCACAGGTTGTTGTGCGGAATGTAGACGATCCCGGTCTTCGGCGAGAAGGCGGACGGGTTCCAGTCCTTGGCGCCCGGCGCGGTTGGGCAGATGTCGCGGACCACCTTGCCGACGCGGGGATGCTTCTCCTCGTTGTATTCGATCAGGCCGGTCTTCAGGTCCACGCCCTTGGTGCTGTTGGCCGGGAAATAGGGGTCGGCGGCCAGCACCTCCCCGCTGCTGCGGTCGATGACGTAGAGATAGCCGTTGCGCTCCGGCCGGATCAGCACCTTGCGGGGCTGCCCCTGCCAGGGCATATCGAGCAAAATCAACTCGTTGATGCCGTCGTAGTCGTACAGATCGTGGGGCACCGCCTGATAGAACCAGCGGGCCTGTCCCGTGTCGGGGTTGCGGGCGAAGATGCCGCCGGTCCATTTGTTGTCGCCGGGCCTCTGCTCCGGGTTCCAGGGGCCGGGATTGCCGGTGCCGTGGTAGATCAGGTCGAGTTCGGGGTCGTAGCTGATCCAGCCCCAGACCGTGCCGCCGCCGATCTCCCAGGCGTTGGGCGGCCATGTGCTGACGCCGAGATCCTTGCCCTTTTCCTTGTCGTAGAAGGGTTTGTAGTCGTCCCCGATCAGCACGTCCGTATCGGGTCCGGTGTTGTAGGCACGCCAGACGATTTTGCCCGTTTCGGCATCGAGCGCCGTGATCCAGCCGCGCACCCCGAACTCCCCGCCCGCGTTGCCGACCAGCACCTTCCCTTTCACCACCAGGGGCGCCATGGTCATGGTCTCGCCCTTGTTGATGTCGCCAAGTTTGGTGCGCCACAGCTCCCTGCCCGTCTCCGCGTCCACGGCGATGGTCTGGGCGTCCAGCGTGTTGATGAAGATCCTGCCGTCGGCGAAGGCTGGCCCGCGGTTCACGTAATCGCAGCAGGCGACTCCCTGCGCGGAGGCGGCCGGTCTGGGCTCGAACGTCCATTTGGTGGGCGCGCCGGGCTTGGTGAGGTCGAGAGCGTAGAGTTTGTTGGGATAGGGGGTCACCACATACATGGTGCCGTTCACCACCAGCGGCGCTGCCTCATGCCCGCGCACGACTCCGGTGGAGAAGGTGAAGGAAACCTGGAGGTCACGAACGGTGTTCGTGTCGATCTCATCCAGTTCGCTGTAGCGGGTGCTGGCGTAGTTCTTGGCGGCCATCACCCAATTGCCGTCATCGGGCGGCGAGGCTGCCGGAGCGGCGATGGCCCTGGCCGGCATGCCCGGTTCCTGACCCGGCGCCGGAACGGCGACAACGGCCATACCGAACGCCACAAGCAAGAAAAGAGTGAAAGAAGGAGGCGATCGTCTCAAGATACGAACCCCCTGAAAGGAACTTCCCAGTCCGGGAACCGGGCCTCGCGAAAAGAAGTTCCCTCGCTTGGCCTGTTTTTTTAACCGGATTTCGGAAAACGTGATTTGAGGGAAACTCATTGGCGGTTCTCCCGCCGACGGCGACCTGGGTCCCGCAGATCATCACGCCCCTGCCGCACCATCTGGTTGCATGTCTTGTGCGGCATCGGGGCGGCCTGCCGACCCAAGGTCTTGACGGCCACACAGCGCATGGTCGGCAGCATGGCCGCGTCGCAGATCGTCTTGGTATCGGCCGCCCCGGTTTTGCCTGGCTTCACGGATGGTCTTGACGTATGCGGGCGGCATCCGTCTCGGCAGGCGGATGAGTGGTGTCGTTCTGGCTGTCGATGCACCCGGCGTCAGCATCATTTGACCAGAACCTGTCGCTGCTCACGGCGGGCCATTGTCGGTTCGAGGTTCGATCGGTTCGGCATCGCCGCTGCCGGCGCCATCAAGCTCCGACATCACCATCGGCATCGATGCCGACCACGTCGTCTTCGACCAAGCCGAAGGCCGCTTCCGGATTCCTTTCCATCTGTGACAGGATGTCGTCGTCTTCGGTCAGGTCCTCCTCGCGGTCTCCCATCGCTTCGTCGTCCGCAAAGGAATTGTCGGTTCGCCCGGCCCAGTCATTCTCGCCAGCCATCAGGTCCGCGATCTCTTCCTCGGGCTCGTCGGACTCGACATGCTTTTGATGACCTTTGATGAGCGCGTCCCGCAGGTCTGGCAGGGACACCGTCTGTTCGGCGATCTCGCGCAGCGCAACGACGGGATTTTTGTCGTTGTCGCGGTCCAGCGACAGCGGCGCACCGGAAGAGATCTGGCGGGCGCGGTTGGCAGCCATCATCACCAGATCGAACCGGTTCGGGACGTTGAGGACACAATCTTCGACCGTAACGCGAGCCATTCCAGCCGCACTCCGTCATGAAAAGGAAGTTCGCCATCGCACCGGCCGGCATGCGTGGAAATGCCGGTTGGCGCAGGACAATCGGGTCAACAGGGAGCCCGCGGCCCGGTGCGGCGGCTCGAAGGGCATACCCTGCACGACAGAACCCCTTTCCGATGCCGCATCACAGAGCTTCGCTGACCGGTGGCCGGAGCAGAAAGCGGACCATAACAATGGGTTTGCAACAGGGCTGCCCCAACGGAGCGGCTCCGGCACGCGCTCAGTCACGATCTGGAGGGGCCGTCCAGCCGCAGCCGAAGTGCCTCCAACATCGCCTCCGGGGAGGGCGTCCGCAGCAGCAGCCGGCCGATCACCAGGTCAACGGCGCGCGGCGTTGGGCGTTCAAACAGCGCCCACGTCGGTATCGTCAGTTCGTTTGGCAGCGGTGATGGCGACCAGTGCGGTTTGGCCAGGAATGTGCGTTGGATGGGGTGATCAGGCCGCCAGCGGCGCGTCGTCGATGTCGAACCAAGTGGCAAGGCTTGGGCTCGGGCGGCACGGCACTCGGAATCGGTCGTGAACCTTGGTTCGGCACGGATCTTGGACGAGCGGACCAAGTGGATCGACCGTGAGCACCAACGCCAATCGAGCAGGCTTCCCAATTGAAATATGCCTTGCGAGCCAGTGCCTGAATGCAGTGATCGCGTGTTGATTGGTTGCACGTTTCGAAGCGTGCTTGCACCTGGACGATGGTTCCCTCCCTGTTGGTCCAGCAATCGCGGCGTCCTGGCGCCCCCGTCAGGGCGCCGCGTTTTGCTCCTTAGCTCTCCTTTTCCTCCGTTGCTGCCGCTGGACTTTCGTCCAGCGGCTTTTTTTTGCCGGAACCGTCCATGACGGCAGTCATCAACCCCAAGCTGGAACGCTGGCAGTATGGCAATCTCCTTTCCTGGACCTGCCCCTGGACCTGCCCTCAAGACCTGCGTGAGCGGCTGATCGCGGCGCCGGACGGTGGGCAGTCCTGCCGCTCGGGGCGAAACGGTTCGATGTGGCGCCCCCGACGTCAACCAAGTGAGTCGCTTTGTGGCGCCGGAACGGCCACGCGCATCTCAAGCCGATGGCCGCTGGCTCTGGGTGGCCGCTGACTTGCCCACTCCCGACGCTCGCTTTCCAGCACCTCGTCACTGGATGAGTCCCGTTTCGCAGCGGGGCAAGCGGCCCGAAGACTGATTTGCAAACGCCCCGCCAATGTGCGTCGGGCAGAGAAATCCCTCCACCTCCTCAGTCAAAGTCCAGAGCTCAGCCACCAATGAACGCCGCTTTTCCACCGGAGCACCCCTTTGATCAGCCGAAACCCGCGCTCGAGACCGTCTTGACCAGGCGATCGATGGAAGCATGGATGAAAAAGGCAAGCGTTCTCTGCGACGGTTTGCCGCGGCAGCCGCACCTCATCATTGTAAATACCCCATAGACGAGGCAGCCGGCCTATCGCAATTATTGCTTTATTCTCCGGCAAATTGCTTCTTGCTGATGCCGGCTGGTCATTCTGAAAATTACAATAATGGAAGCTTGCCCATGTCCTCGAACCCCAGCCAATTGCTGTTCTCCGCTGACAGTCTGAACATGTGGGGGGAAGGCACATCGGTCTCTTTTGATGTTACTTGGGATGACCTTTACTGGAAGGAAAGCTCGGTCGAGACGTATTCGTGGGGTGGTTTGTCGGCGACTCTCAATTTGAATGCCGAGATCGGGCTCGTCGGGCACATCTGGGCTGAGACGGGAAGTGTGAACATCGCCTATCCAATCACCGTCGATGCCACGCTGCCGGGCGAGGTGCGCAGCGGCGACTGGTTCACAGTGGACACCTCCAGCTGGACCATCAGCAATGCCGCCCTGTCCAGCATCGGGCCGGGTGGCGAGACCTTCGGGGCGACCCTGGACTTCCTTTTCGACGTCTCGGCGTCGATAACGGGCATTGCCTACGATCCGCCGCTGTTCGCGCCGGTCACCTTCGACGACATCACTCTGGCGCAGATCGGCACCGATCCTGTCCGCTTGGTCGACATCACCGCCGGCAACCCGACTCTGAACGGCGAACTGGGGCCGCTCGAAGGCTCGGTTTCCGTTCCATCGTCCCTGACCACGACAAGGACCGGGGTGTCCGCGTCCAACCGTTTGACGACGGTGCAAAGCAGCGGCACCGGCGCACCGTTCATGACGCTCGGCATTGACATCGACGAGATCGCGCAGCGGCTCTTCGGCATTCCCGCCGACGTTCTGGAGGGCGACTATTCCTGGAGCAACTCGCTGGGATCGCTGGCGCTCGACTATACGGTCCTCGACGCTGCGGCACAGGCCCGGCTGTGCCAGGCCCAGCGCTTCAGCTTCACGCCAACCGCGGTCCTGGTGGATATGGTCTGTTCCAACGGCGAACGCCGGACGGGCCAACTCGGGGACACCTTCATTTTCTCCACGCCAACCGAAGGATCAGGGGACCTGACGGTCACCGCGACCTACTCCCTGACTGGAAGCCTGCGCAACGAGACAGGGATCGTCGCCAGCGCTGTTCTATCGCTGCAGGCTGGAGATCTGGCCTTTTCCGGAGATGTCCTCGGTTACGGCTTCGAGTGGAACCCGGCCGGCGGCCCGCTGGTGGACCTGGAGTACCCGGACGGCGGCCTCTCGTCCTCGCCGCTTTACCTGTACGATCAAACCCGGACGGTCGACCTCGGTTCGCAGACCACGTCCTACACCATCCATTATTCGCCGACGGCGACCTCTGGCGGATTGGGGACCGTCTCCAAGGACAAGGTGACCTTGGGCAGCGATCCCATTACGATCCACGGCCTGAACGAGAGCGACTACATACTCGACAACGACCAGGATAACATCATCTTCGGGTATGACGGCAATGACCGCATCCTGTCCTTCTACGGGCGGGACAGCATCTATGGCGGAGCCGGCAATGACTACATCCAAGGAAGCGGAGACGCGAACTGGATCGACGGCGGCACGGGGGCGGACACGCTACTGGGCGGTGGTGGGAACGATGTTCTGAAAATCACGACCTCAGAAAATCCCAGCCGCGGCAACGCCCGCGTCGATGGCGGAACGGGCATTGACACGCTGCTGGTTTCCTTCGACGGCGTGCTCACATGGCCAAGTTCCTACAGCTATTACACCGAGAGCGAGTTCGGCTACATCCATGCGAGCATGGACTCGGACGCTCAATCGATCTTCTCGAACGTCGGGGCGGGGACGGTCATGCTCCAGCTCGGATATCCGGGGGGGCACATCGAGATATCGAGCATTGAGCGCATGGCGACGTCCGGCGGCCGGGGCGACGACCTGCTGATCGGGCGCGGTTCTGGCGCGGATCTGGTGTTCGACGGCGGTGCCGGCACCGACGCCCTCGCCATCGACTGGTCGAAGGAAAGCACGCCCATCCTCTTCGACAACGATCCCTATGCTGCATCGGTCACGCTGTCCAACGGTGTGACGGTCAAGAGCGTCGAGCGCCTGCTGCTCAAGACGGGGTCCGGCGATGACAGGATCACCAACAACAAGATCGAGACGGATGATTACATCGACGGTGGAGCGGGCAACGACACGATCGACGGAGGTGCCGGGGGCGATACGCTGCTGGGCGGTTCTGGAAACGACCGGCTGAAGATCACGATCAGCAAGGACGATTACTACACAGGGTTCATCGATGGTGGATCGGGCACCGACACGCTGCTGATCTCGGCGCTCGTGGACGACAACGGTTCGCCGGCGAACTACCGTTTCGACACCGCCGACTTCGACAGCGCGATCTGGTCGTCGAACGCCGGGTCGATCTTCGCGGTGCTCAACACGGCGACCATCACGCTCCATCAGGGGTGGCGCGGAGAGACGGAGATCACGCGCATCGAGCGGATGGCCGTATCCGGGGGAAGCGGCGACGACCTGTTGCTCGGACGCGGTTCGGGGGCGGATCTGGTGTTCGACGGCGGTGCCGGCACCGACGCCCTCGCCATCGACTGGTCGAAGGAAAGCACGGCCATCCTCTTCGACAACGATCCAACCGGTGTGGGAGCCACGGCGTCGAACGGCGTGACGGTGCAAAGGGTCGAGCGTCTGCTGCTGAAAGCCGGCACTGGACATGACCGGCTCACCAACACCAAGTCCACCGGGGCCGATTACTTCGATGGGGGCGCCGGGGACGACACGCTCGACGGTGGTCTGGGGGCGGACACGCTGCTGGGCGGTTCCGGCAACGATCTCCTGAAGATGACGATCACCGGTTATGCCAGCTATGGCGACGGCCGGGTGGATGGCGGTCTGGGCATCGACACTCTGCTGATTTCGGCGGTCCAGGGTGAGGGGGTAACGCCTGCGGACTATCGCTACCGCATGGACCGCGATGGCGACCTCGTCCTGGCGACTTGGTCATCGAGCGCGGAAACGATCTTCTCGCTCGTCGAAGCGGAGACGTTCGAGCTTCAGCAGGGATTTGGTGGACGAAGCACGGAGATCATCAGCATCGAACGTATGGCGATCTCCGGCGCCTCAACCAACGACCTGTTGATCGGGCGCGGTTCCGGCGCGGATCTGGTGTTCGACGGAGGTTCCGGCAACGATGCCTTCGCCATCGACTGGTCGAAGGAGAGCATGGCCATCCTCTTCGACAACGATCCGGCCGGCGGCGCGATCACCCTGTCCAACGGTGTGGCGGTGAAGGGTATCGAGCGGCTGGTGCTGAAGACAGGCTCCGGAAACGACCGTCTCATCAACGCGAAGAGCACGGCGAACGACCACCTCGATGGCGGAACCGGAGACGACACGCTCGGCGGCGGTGACGGCGACGACACGCTGGTCGGTGGGGAGGGACGCGACACCGCGGTCTTCCAGGGAAACTACGCCGGCTACACCATCGTTCGCGGTGAAGACGGCATCGTGACCGTCACCGACACGGTCGGGGCCGGAGGCACCGACACGCTGTCCGGCATCGAGACCCTCCTCTTCGCCGACCGGAGCGTTCCCGTCTCGGGCGCTGGCGCCCGCCTTGATTTCGACGGGAACGGCCGGGCGGATGTGGTGTGGCAGAACGCGCAGGGCGGGCTGACGCTGTGGTCGATGACCGGGGCGCAGGCGACGGCGACCTTCATGGGCGACGCCGGCTCGGCGGACTGGCAGCCGGCGGGCTTCCAGGACTTCTCCGGCGACGGCAAGGCGGACATCCTGTGGCGCTCGCAGGCGGCGGGCATCATGTCGCTGTGGACGATGGACGGCCAGGGCGGCGTGGCGGCGGTCAGCGCGGTCGGCGACCCCGGCTCGACCGACTGGCAAGTGGCCGCCACCCAGGACTTCACCGGCGACGGCCAGACCGACATCCTGTGGCGCTCCGCCTCCCAGGGCATCATGTCGCTGTGGACGATGAACGGCACGAGCGTGGCCGCGGTCAGCGCGGTCGGCGATCCCGGCTCGACCGACTGGCAGATCGCCGCGGTGGAGGACTTCTCCGGCGACGGCCGGCCGGACATCCTGTG
>NZ_JACCJY010000042.1 GCF_014596085.1 Azospirillum tabaci | reverse complement strand
CGTTGCGGCCGCTCTCGTAGATGGCCCGCAGAACCAGACGGCCGATACGGCCAAAACCGTTGATCGCTACCTTCACGGACATGCTGTTCTCCACTGGTGTTCGCGGCCCCTGATGGGATCGGGGGCGGCGCCGGCCAGGGCCGGTTGAAAAGGGGCGCCGGGTCGGGCGGCCCGCCGCGACAGAGCGCGGGCGCTTCCGGCGTTCGCCATGATGTATACTAATATATCAGATTGATGCGCAAGAGCGGACGGCGGGTCGGACGGTTCGCCGGACAAAATGTCGCGGTTGCTGCGTTGCAAGACAAACCGCGCCCGGCGCTGTTGGCCTGGGTGGACCCGTCACCCGGACCGCTCCAAAGGTCTTTCCCGAGAACTGGAACCACCAGAGGACGATGACTTCCGACGACCGTGCCCCACGGCTTGCCGCCGCCCGCTTCCGCGCCTTGCGCGGCCTTCTTGCCCTCCTTCTCCTTCTGACCGCCGCGCTGGGGGGAATCGTGAGCCCGGCGTCGGCGCAGATCCCGACTCCCACCCCGCCGGCCCAGGCCGAAACGGCCCCCAATCCGGAGGAAATCGCCCGCCTGCGCCAGACGCTGGAGGACCCGGAGCGCCGCGCCGCCCTGCTCGGCCAGCTCCGCGCCCTGGAGCAGGCGGAGGCCGCCGCCGCGCCGGCGGAGCCGGAGGGGATCGGCACCCGCCTGCTCACCTTGCTGTCGGAGCGGCTCGACGGGCTGGGGCAGGAGGCCGCGCTGGCCGGCGACGCCCTGCTGAACGCGCCGCAGGGGCTGCATTGGCTGGAACGGCAGGTCTCCGACCCGGCGCAGCGCGCCGCCTGGGGCTGGCTGGTCGCCGAGCTGGTGCTAGTGGTCGTGGTCGGGCAGGGCGCCCGGCTGATCGCCATCCGCACGCTGCGGCGCCCGCGCGCGATGCTGGCGGCCCGGCCCATCCATTCCGCCTTCGCCAAGGTGCCGCTGCTGCTGGTGCGGTCGCTGTTCGACATGGCCCCCATCGTGGCCTTCGCCGCCGCGGGCTTCGGCGTGCTGGCGCTGTTCGACCCGCCGCCGGTGGTGCGGGTTCTGGGCGTCACCTTCCTGAACGCCAGCATCTTCGTGCAGATCGTGCTTCTGGTCGTCCGGGCGCTGCTGGCCCCGGCTTCATCCAACCTGCGGCTGATCCCGATGAGCGACGGCTCGGCCCTGCGGCTGCTGCGCTGGTGCCGGACCATCGCCATCACCACGCTCTACGGGATGTTCCTGGCCGAGGCGGCGCGGCGGCTCGGTCTGCCGGCGCAGAGCTACAGCGCGCTGGTGACCCTCGTCGGTCTGGTCGTCGCCGTCATGCTGGCGGTGCTGGTGCTGCAGAGCCGGGAGGCGGTGGCGGCAAGGCTGCGCGGCGGGATCGCGGCGGCGCAGCCGCTGTCCGACGTGGTGTCGCCGGTTCCGCCCGGACGGCGGGCCGCCGGGGCGGGGCGGATGCTGCGCGCCGCCGGCCGCCGCGTGGCGGATGTCTGGCACGCCATCGCCATCCTCTACATCATCGTCCTCTTCGGCATCTGGGCGCTGGAGATCAGCGGCGGGCTGCTGTTCGTGGTGCAGGCGACGGCGGTGACGCTGGTGGTCGCCGGAGTCGCGCGGCTGGTCGGGCGGGGGATCACCCGCGCCGCCGCGGCGCTTGTGGAGCGCACGGACCGCCGGCGGGGCCCGTCGGCTTGGGCGGCGGGGCGGCTGCGCCGCTACATCGCCCCCACCGCGCGGCTTCTGCACGCAGCGGTGGGCATGCTGGGCGGGCTGGTGGTTCTGCACGCCTGGGGGCTGGACGTCTGGGGCTGGCTGCAAACCGCCATCGGCCTGCGCATCGTGGCGTCGGGCCTGTCGCTCCTGCTGGTCGGCGCCATCGCGCTCGCCGTGTGGGAGGTGACGAACGGCCTGATCGAGCGCCATCTGGCGACGACGGACCGCAACGGGCGGGCCATCCAGCGCAGCGCGCGGGTGCGCACCTTGCTGCCGCTGCTGCGCAGCGCCCTTCTGGTGGTTCTGCTGACGCTGGTCACCCTGATCACCCTGTCGGAGCTGGGACTGAACATCGGGCCGCTGCTGGCCGGTGCCGGCGTGGTCGGTCTGGCCGTCGGTTTCGGCGCGCAGACTCTGGTCAAGGACGTCATCACCGGCCTGTTCATCCTGTTCGAGGACACCATCTCGGTCGGCGACGTGGTGAATGTCGGCGGTAAGGGCGGTCTGGTGGAGGGGATGAACATCCGCACGATCCGCCTGCGCGACTTCGATGGAACGGTGCACACCATCCCCTTCAGCGCGGTCACCAGCGTGTCGAACATGACGAAGGACTTCAGCTACTACGTGTTCGACGTGGCGATCCCCTATCACGAGAACGCCGACCGCGTGGTCTCCGTGCTGCACGGCATCGGCGACGAGCTGCGCAAGGACCCGCGCTTCGCGCCGCTGATCCTGGAGCCGCTGGAGGTGCTGGGTGTCGATTCCTTCCAGGAGTCCGCGGCGGTCATCAAGGCGCGGATCAAGACGCTGCCCATCCAGCAATGGAACGTCGGGCGGGAGTTCAACGGCCGCATGAAAGCGCGCTTCATCGAGCTGGGAATCGATTTCCCGCTGCCGCAGCGCACGCTGCACATCGCCCGCGGCGCGGCTGAGGTGCTGGCCGGGATGGGGGCCGAGGCGGGCGCCGCCAACGCCGACCGGATGCGCCACGCCGGGGCGGCGGAATAGGGGCTCGGCGCTCCCTCTCGCGGTCTTGCAAAAAAGTGACGGGGCGATGTCGATTTCGCTTGAGCGCCGCCGACGGCGCGGCTATATCAGCGCTCCCGCGTCACCCCAAGAGACGCGGGATGCAAGAGTAGACGACGCGCTTGTGGCGGAATTGGTAGACGCGCTAGGTTCAGGTCCTAGTGGCTGAAAGGCCGTGGGGGTTCGAGTCCCTCCAAGCGCACCAACACCTCTTGTGTTGGTCTGAGAGTATAGTGGGGCCATAGCTCAGCTGGGAGAGCGCTACAATGGCATTGTAGAGGTCAGGAGTTCGATCCTCCTTGGCTCCACCAACTCTCTCCTTCCCGGCAGGGCGCCGGTTCTTTCCGAGTTTCGTAGATTTTGATCCGGCGGCGGTTTCCCCGAACGGGGACGGCGGGGCTAATCCGTAGGGGTCTTTGCCGCGGCGGCGTTATCGGTTGGATGATGGCTTATCCGATCGAACGAATCCCCGGAGCCTTTCCGCCATGCCGACACCGCCGCACGGAACGCCCGACCGCGGGCTGAAGCCGTTCATCCTCGCCATTCATCGCGAAGCGCTGGAAACCGCCGCCGCCAAGGGGCTGACCGGCACCCTGGCGCAGGTCGCCGCCCTCCAGGACACCGCCAGCCTCGCCTCGGCAAAGGCCGGACGCATTGTCACGGAGGAGGAGGTGATGCGCCTGCTGCTGCGGGAGCGCCGCGCCCGCAAGATCCGCGAGGCGGCGGAAGCGGTCCCGGTCCCACCGGTCCGGAAGCCGGCGGCGGCCCCCTCCCGATTCCGTCTGGGGCGCTGGCGGGCCGTGGCGATGGGCGTGGTGCACTCGGCGTCCGCCGGCCTGACGGGAAAGGTTCGGCTGTAGGAATCGGGCGATGCGCCGTAAGCCGGTACCGAGTGACTACGCCCATTGCCCTGTTGAGTGAGTTGCGGGGTTGCACTGAGGCTGTCGCTTCCCCCGCTGTTCGGCACAAAACACACAATGGGAGGTCTCATGTCCATTCGCCTGGATCGCCGCCAACTGTTGCTGTCCGCCGGAGCCGCCGCGCTGGTGCTGGCCGTGGCGCCGCGCTTCGTCCTGGCCCAAACAACCGGGGGCCAGGCGCCGGGCGGCAAGGGCTTCACGCTGCCGCCGCTGCCCTATGCCCCCGCCGCGCTGGAGCCGCACATCGACGCGACGACCATGAGCGTGCATCACGGCAAGCACCATCAGGCCTACGTGGACAACCTCAACAAGGCGCTTGCCAACCACGGCGACCTTCAGTCGATGTCGCTGGCCGACCTGCTGAAGCGCGTGCCGGAACTGCCGGAAAACATCCGCACCGCGGTGCGCAACAACGGCGGCGGGCACGCGAACCACAGCATGTTCTGGAGCATCATGGGGGCGAACGCCGGGGGCGCACCGGGCGGCGAGGTCGGTGCGGCCATCACGCGCGACTTCGGCAGCTTCGACGACTTCAAGACCCGCTTCAACACGGCGGGCGCCGGCCAGTTCGGCAGCGGCTGGGTCTTCGTCACCGCCGACCCGTCGTCGGGCAAGCTCGCCATCGCCGCCCGTCCGAACCAGGACTCCCCGGCCATGGAAGGGGTGCCCGTGCTGATGGGCAACGACGTGTGGGAGCACGCCTATTATCTGAAGTACCAGAACCGGCGCGCCGACTATCTGGCGGCCTGGTGGAACGTGGTCGACTGGGGAGCGGTGAACCGCCGCTACGCGGCCATTCGCAAGGGCGAGCTGCTGATCTGAACGAACTGGTGCTCTGAACGGAAAAGGGCGGCGGGACATCCCCGCCGCCCTTCACGCGAACCGTCCGGTCCGGTTGGCCGGTCCGGTTGGCCGGTCAGGCGCCCTGATGCAGGCGCGCGTTGAACAGCGGCCCCTGGCTCTGGCGGCGCAGCGCCTTGGCGATGGCCAGAACGGCGAGGTCGGCCAGCGGCTCGACGATGATGACGGTCATGTAGGCGGCGCCGAAGGAGGCGACTTCCGTCATGGTCTCGGCGGTGAAGCCGTGACCGTAGAAGGCCCAGAAGGCCACCCAGGCGACGATGCCGCCCTGATAGGCGGTGGAGAGGGCCAGCGCCTGGGAGTATTTCAGGTCGACATACGGAGTGGCGTCGGGGACGATCCGCTTCGCCAGCAGGCTGATGCCCCACAGCGGGACCAGCAGCGTGGTGACGTTCATGCCGTACTGCGGCAGGTCGAAGGGCGCGAAGAACAGGCCCTGGATCAGCAGGCCGGCGGCGAGGCCGATGGAGGCCGCACCGGCGCCGAACAGCAGAAGCAGCGTCGAACCGAGGATCAGGTGAACCTCCGACACGCCCACGGGGTGGTGCGGGAACACCTCGAAGAAGGAAAAGACCAGCGCGGTGGCGATCAGGCTGCGCAGCACCAGCGGCGCGACCCCGCCGTTGTTGCGGACGTCGTCGCGCGCCAGCTTTCCGGCCATCGCGAAGCCGCCGGCGGCCGTCGCGTAGCTGAGAGCGATCTTGGCGCCGTCCACGACGCCGGGTTCGATGTGCATGCTCTATGCCCTTTCCGAGTCTGCCATGCGTTGGGAGGGGCGTCGTTGCTGGCAGGCACCGGCATCGCAACCCCCTTGGCCCCAGGGTGGGCGCACCGGGGGGACGGCTTGCGGAAGACGGGCGGCCGTAGGGCCGGACATCGGCAAGCGACCACCGGGGCACCCCGCCCGAGGACGTACGTTCGGTTACGGCAGGTCTCCTGGCTTGCGGGTCAAGGCGGCATCGTCCGGCCTTCCCGGCGCCCGTTCCCGCAGGCGGCGCCAGTGACACGGAAAGGACGAGGCCGCTCACCGCTCACAGTTGCGGGGGCAGCGCCGGATTTGCCGTTTCTCCCCGAGCGGGGCGGCTCACCGGCTTCCCTCTTAGCCCCGCCACCGGATGGCGCGGGGAACCATAACCGGCGCCAGGGTAGGGGCGGGGTCCCCCGCCGTCAAGAGGGGGATGGCGACCCGTCCGCGGCATGGCACGCGTTCCTTGACACCGCTCCCGCGGAACCGACAAGGTCCGGCGGACTGCGCGAGGCTGGATCAACGGGCGAAGGACGGAATTGCGGGCATGCTACCGGTTCATTTCCTGACCATCGTGCTGAACGGCGATCCCTTCATCCGCTATCACCTGGAGGTGTTCCGCCAACTGCCCTTCCCCTGGCATTGGCACATCGTGGAGGGGGTGGCGGAGCAGGTCCGCGACTCCTCCTGGTGCGCGCAGCGGGGTGGGCGCGTCCCGCAGGACCTTCACCGCGACGGCCGAAGCAGTGACGGCACCTCGGAGTATCTGGACCTCATCGCCGCGGAGGAGCTCGGGCGCGTGTCGGTCTACCGCAAGCCCCCCGGCATGTTCTGGCAGGGCAAGGTGGAGATGGTGACCGCGCCGCTCTCCGCCATGACGGAGGAATGCCTGCTCTGGCAGGTCGATGCGGACGAACTGTGGACGGCGGAGCAGATCACCCGTGCGCGCCGGATGTTCCTCGACTCGCCGTCGCGCACGGCGGCGCTGTACCTCTGCCATTTCTTCGTCGGCCCGTCCCTGGTCCTCGACCGGCTGGATCATTACGGCAATTACCGCGCGTACGAATGGCTGCGCACATGGCGGTATCGGCCGGGGGATTTCTGGCACTCGCACGTCCCGCCCCGGCTGATGCGTCCGCAGCCCGACGGGTCGGACCTCGAACTCGGCGCGGCCAACCCCTTCCTTCACGAGGAGACGGCGGCGGGCGGGCTGGTCTTCCAGCATTTCGCCTACGCGACGCGGGAGCAGGTCGCGTTCAAGGAAATCTATTACGGCTACGATGGCGCGGTCCGTCGGTGGGACGCGTTGCAGGCTGCGGGCCGGACGGTCGGCAGCGGCACCCTCCCGTTGCGCGATTTCTTCCCCTGGGTGACCGACGCGGCGACCGTCGCGCGCGCCGAGCATGCCATGGTGGAACCGTTGGCACGTCCGGATGCCGAGGGAACCTGGGGCTTCGTTCCGCCGGCGCGGGGTGCCTCGACCGCCCCGGCGGTGGCCCTGCTGCGGGACTCGGGCCCGGCCGCCCGCCGCCGCACGCTCGTCCCCGGCGAACCTCCCCCCTTCCCGACCGACCTGATCCGGAGTGTCGGCGTGTTCCTGCCGGACGGGGTGGGGGCCGTGCTGCGGGCATCCGGCGTCCTGCGGGAACTGCGGCGGGCCTTGCCGCTGGCCCGGATCACCGTCTTCGCGACGCCCGACGCGGAGGCGGCGCTCGCCCTCTGCCCCTACGTCAACCAGCGCGTCACCCTGCCGCCGCTGAAGGGGCGGGCGCCCGACGACGCGCTGGTGACCGCGGTGCGCCAGGAGATCGGCCAGCAGTTCAGCGGCGCCTTCGACCTGACGATCAATCCTGGCCGGGGAGAGGATGCCAGCTTCGCCAACCGCCTGATGCAGGACACCGGCGCGCCGCTCCGCCTCGGCCACAGGGTCGGCCGGCCGGTGCGCGGCTATTACGCCGACGCCTTCCTGACCCATGTCGCGACGACCCCGGCCGGCCTGCTGGAGGCGCTGACCGCCGGAGAGCCGGACCCCGCCACGGAGGTCTGGGCCTCGCCCGCCGGCGAGCGGGCCGCCGCCGCGCTTCTGGCGGAGGGCGTTCCGGCGCGCTGGCGCTGCGCCGTCGGGCTGTCCGCGTCCGCCGGCACCGGGAGCCTGTCGGAACTGTGCCGCCGCCTCGCCACGCGGGGGGATACCGCTCTGATCCTGATTGGCGAGGAGGCCGCCCGGGGGGCCGCGGCGCGCATTGCCGGGGAAACGGGGGCGGCCTGCCTGAATGCGGTCGGCCGGCTGGGTTTCGATGGGCTGTGCGCCCTGCTGCGGCGCTGCGACCTGTTCGTCGGGACGGGCGCCCCGGCGGAGGACATCGCCGTCGCGGCCAGGCTTCCCATGGTGGGAACCGGACCGGAGCACGGCGATCCGACCGCCGAGGCGATGGAGAACGCCATTGCGGCCTGGCTGGCCGGCCGGGTCCGCTTGTGAGATCCAAGAGAACAAGCGTGGAAAAACGGAGGGACAGTCACGCAAGGCGCTTGTGTTGGCGCGTTTGCGCCGCAATGATCCGCCCCCACCCAATCCCGGACGGCCGCGCGGCGCGCGCCGCAGCGGGGCAAAACCATGGATTGAATCCGGCGGCCCGGTAAGCACACGATGCGCAGAGCAGTCATGAAACCCCGTGCGGATTGGCGTCCGGGGCTCCGCAAATACCCCTATGGCGTCCGCGCGATGAGCGCTGGCGCCTTCTGGCGCGAGGACGTGCGGTACGAGTTTTCCGCCCACCAGATCGACCTGATCGAGAGCGTCGCCGACGAACTGCACACCATGCTGCGCGAGGCGCTGCGCGCGACGGTGGACGGGCGGGCGCTGGCCCAGCTGGGGGTCCGCGGCGGCGTGGCGCGGCTCCTCGAAGCCTCCTGGAACGACTATTGGGCCGCGGGCCGGCTGAACGAGCGGGCCGGCGCGCTGATCGGGCGGCTGACGCTGGCCTATGACGGGCGTGATTCGGTCAAGCTGCTGGCCTGCAATTACGACACGCCGGAGGGGCTGTTCTCCGCCTCGATCATCCAGCGCAACTGGCGCGAGGCCCTGATGGCCGACGCCAACCAGTTCAACGGTCTGCACGAGGGGCTGGTGGAGCGTTGGGAGGAGCTGGCGGCGGGCATGCCGGGTCGCGGGCTCGTCCATCTGGCCTGTGCCACCCCCGATCCGATGCGCGAGAGCGAGCTGGTCTATCTGGCCGCCACCGCGGCGGAGGCCGGCATCGCCACGCATCTGCTGCCGCTGCAAAGCCTGGGCTGGGATGGCCAGCGCTTCATCGACGACGAGGGGCGGTCGGCTTCCTGGCTGGCGAAGATCTACCCCTGGCAGGGGCTGGCCGACGATGCCTTCCTGCAGAAGCTGCGGATGGGCGGCATGAGCATGCTGTCGCCGCTGTGGTGCTGGCCGATGTCGAACCACGGACTTCTGGCGACGCTCTGGGCGCTTTACCCGCGCCACCCCAACCTGTGCCGCGCCGCGCTGGACCCCGAGGAGATGGCCGGCTGCGACTCCGTGACGGAGCGCAGCCTGTTCGGGCTGGACGACGCGGCCCAGCGCATGACGGCGCACGGCCGCACCATCTCGGACACCGGCAGCGCCGATTATCCGGGGGGACGGGTCTGGCTGGAAACCCCGCCGATCTTCGAGGAGGAGGGCGTCCACGCGCTCCTGCACTGCTGGATCATCGGGGACAAGTGCCTGGGCATGTCGGTCCGTGAATCGGCGGACCCCCGGGTCGGCTCCGACGCGGCGATGGTGCCGCACATCTTCCGGGGCTGACGCGGTTCGAAAGTCGGAAGGAGCCCGCCCCGTCCAAGGAGGGCGCAGGGCGGGCGCTTCGGTGGGGGGAGCCGACAGGCCTCAGCGGTTACGGCCCGGCGCGAAGGGGTTGGGCAGCGGCGAGCCGAACGCCGCCCGGCGGGCGTCCCGCCACGCGACGTCGTTGCCGACGCCGCTGTGGGTGGCCGACAGCGACACCACCTGACTCTGGTGGCGCAGCCAGCCGCGCAGCTTTTCCTCGAACCTTTGGGCGTCCTGGGCGTCCGCAACCTCCAGTTCCATCGTCATCTGCAGCTCGGTCTTCATGGCGTTCCTCCTCTGGACCGTTCCGTTGGACAAACAGCCGGGCGTGCCACTGGTGCCGAAAAAAACAGAAAAGGGCGGGGAACTTTCCCCGCCCTGCGCCGCAAAGCTGTCGATGCGATGGCCGTCTCTGCGATTGACGGTGCTGCCGCTCACTTCCCTTCGGGCTTCGCCGGGCGGGCCGGCTTGGCGATGCTGGCGATCTGCTTCTGCAGGTCGTCGATCTGCTTCTGCAGCTCTTCATAGGTGTGGCTGGCCGCCCCAGCCGTGCCGTTGGGCGGAGTGGCGGAAGGGCTGGAGGGCACAGGGCGGGGCGGGGCGGCGGGGTGTTCCCCGGGCTGCCCGTCCTCGGCGCCGCCGAACGGCGAGAACATGCGCATGGCCCGTTCGAACATCGCCATGTTCTGCTTGCCGACCTCCTCCAGCCGGCCGAAGGGGAACATGCCGCCCAGCGTGTTCTGGAAATAGTCGCGCATCTGCTCCTGGTTGCGCGAGAAGGACTGCATCGAATATTCGAGGTAGCGCGGCACCATCCACTGCATGTTGTCGCCGTAGAAGCCGATGAGCTGGCGCAGGAAGCTGATCGGCAGCAGGTTCTGGCCCTTGCTCTCCTCCTCCACGATGATCTGCGTCAGGACGGAGCGGGTAATGTCCTCGCCGGTCTTCGCGTCATAGACCACAAAGTCGAGCCCGTCCTTGACCATTTGACAGAGATGGTCGAGCGTCACGTAGCTGCTGGTCGCCGTGTTGTAGAGCCGGCGGTTGGCGTACTTCTTGATCGTGATCGTCGCGGACTTCTGGTCTTCCTTGTCGGCCATCGCTGTTTCTTTCAAGAAGGGTCGTGCGGCGGGAATGTTCCAGATATAAGGACTACTCGAAGGAATGCACCCTGTCCAGTGCTGTGCCGCAGCGCTGCGACCGCAGGTGGACGGCGCCCCGATAATTCGGGATTTGCGGCATTTTCGATCGGTCCTTCGCGGCTCTGGTCAAGCGCACCGCCTCCCCCATATACTCCCGGCCATGGCCGAATCGTCCGAATCCGACACCCCGTCCCTGGAAACGCTCGCGCAACGGTACCTCGACCTGTGGCAGGAACAATGGGCGGCCTGCGCCGCCGATCCCGAGATGGCCGATGCCGCCGCCCGTCTGTTCCAGATGATGGCGCAGGGCGCCGCGGCGATGGCGCCCTTCGTCCTGGGGCCGGGCGGCTTCGCCTACACCAGCCCGCCGGGCACCGGCTGGAATCCGATGCCCGCGACATCCCAGCCGCCGCCCGAGGGAGAGCCGCGTGACCGGGGACAACGCCACGATGCCCCCGCCGCCCAATCCCACCCAAAGGCTGGGACCGCGGCCTCTGGCGCTGCATTTGGCGACGGTGGCGGCGACACTGCTCAGCTCCTCCGCCGCATTGCCGCACTTGAGGAACGGCTCGCTGCCATGGAAGCCTCATCTGCGGGAGCGGGCGGAGGACCTGCGCCGGCGGATCGCCGCAACCGACGCGGACGCGTTCGCCCAGACCGTTGACCGGGAGGTCCGCCGCCAGCTCTCCCTCGCCTTGACGGGGATCGAGCGCTACCGCCACCACCCCTACCGCCGCGACCTGCCCGATCCTCCCGTGCTGTGGACGGAAGGGACGTCCCGGCTGCTCGACTACGGCGCCCTCGGCCCGGCGACGGGCGCGCCGGTGCTGTTCGTGCCGTCGCTGGTGAACCGGCATTACATCCTCGACCTGTCGGCGCGCAAAAGCCTGATGCGCTGGCTGGCCGGGCAGGGGCTGCGTCCCTTCCTGATCGACTGGGGCACGCCCGGCCCGCTGGAGCGGCGCTACAGCCTGACCGACTACATCGCCGGGCGGCTGGAGCGCGCGCTGGCCGCGGTGGTGGAGGCGGTGGGCCGTCCGGTTCCGGTGGTCGGCTATTGCATGGGCGGGCTGCTCGCCACCGCGCTGGCGCAGCGCCGCCCGAAGGAGGTGGCCGCGCTCGGCCTGCTCGCCACCCCCTGGGACTTCCATGCGGAGGACGCGGGCATGGCCCGCCGCGCCGCCTCCTTCTTCCAGCCCTTCGGCCCGCTGCTGGACGCCTGGGGGGAACTGCCGGTGGACGTGCTGCAGGGGCTGTTCGCCCAGCTCGACCCGCTGCTGGCGCTCAAGAAATTCTCGCAGTTCGCCCGCATGGAGCCGGACAGCCGCGCCGCGCTCGCCTTCGTGTCGCTGGAGGACTGGCTGAACGACGGGGTGCCGCTGGTCGCCGGGGTGGCCCGCGACACGCTGGCGGGCTGGTACGGGCGCAACGACACGGCGCGCGGCGAGTGGTTGGTCGCCGGCCTGCCGGTGGAGCCGGCGCGGTTGCGCATGCCGGTCCTTGCGCTGATCCCGGAGCGCGACCGCATCGTTCCGCCCGCCTCCGCGGTGGCCTTGGCAAGATCAATCGGCAGCGCGCAAATGATCAGGCCACCGCTCGGTCATATTGGCATGGTGGTCAGCGCCGGTGCCGAAACAGGCGTCTGGCGTCCCCTGGCCGAATGGCTTAGTGCGGCAGGATAACCGCAGCCAGTCAGGTGTCTTGCATTGCGGGAAATCCGCGCATAAGGTTTTTCTCACTCCGTGCGGCACCCTGACACGATAATAAAACTGACAAAATCTGAGGAGCGTCAACATGACCGAGGTTGTGATCGCCAGCGCAGCGCGTACTCCCATCGGAAGCTTCAACGGGGCGCTCAGCGCCGTGCCGGCCCATTTCCTGGGTGAGGTCGCCATCCGCGAAGCGCTGAGCCGCGCCAAGACCGACGCCGCGGAGGTGACCGAGGTCATCCTGGGCCAGATCCTGACCGCCGGTCAGGGCCAGAACCCGGCCCGCCAGGCCGCCGTCAACGCCGGCATCCCGGCCTCCGCCACCGCCTTCGGCATCAACCAGCTCTGCGGCTCGGGCCTGCGCTCGGTGGCGCTCGGCTATCAGGCGATCCGCAACGGCGACGCCGAGATCATGGTCGTCGGCGGCCAGGAGAGCATGAGCCAGGCCCCGCACGTCATGCATCTGCGCAACGGCGTGAAGATGGGCGCCGCCGAGATGCTCGACACCATGCTGAAGGACGGCCTGTGGGACGCCTTCCACGGCTATCACATGGGCACGACGGCCGAGAACGTCGCCCAGAAGTGGCAGCTGACCCGTGACGAGCAGGACGCCTTCGCCGCAGCCTCGCAGCAGAAGGCCGAGGCCGCCCAGAAGTCGGGCCGCTTCAAGGACGAGATCATCCCGGTCACCATCAAGGGCCGCAAGGGCGACATCATCGTCGCCGACGACGAGTATCCGAAGCACGGCACCACGGCGGAATCGCTGGGCAAGCTGCGCCCGGCCTTCTCCAAGGACGGCACGGTGACCGCCGGCAACGCGTCGGGCATCAACGACGGCGCCGCCGCGCTGGTCCTGATGACCGCCGAGAACGCGGCCAAGCGCGGCCTCACCCCGCTGGCCCGCATCGTGTCCTGGGCGACCGCCGGCGTCGATCCGGCGATCATGGGCACCGGCCCGATCCCGGCTTCCCGCCTCGCGCTGGAGAAGGCTGGCTGGAAGCACGAGGACCTGGACCTGATCGAGGCGAACGAAGCCTTCGCCGCGCAGGCCCTGGCCGTCAACAAGGACCTTGGCTGGGACACCTCCAAGGTCAACGTCAACGGCGGCGCCATCGCGCTCGGCCATCCGGTCGGCGCTTCGGGTGCCCGCGTCCTGACCACCCTGCTCTATGAGATGCAGAAGCGCGATGCCAAGAAAGGCCTCGCCACCTTGTGCATCGGCGGCGGCATGGGCATCGCCCTCACCGTCGAGCGGGGCTGATGAAAAGCGGGCCGTTCCCTCCGGGGTGCGGCCCGTTTCGTATGTGCGCCTACAGAAGCCGATAAAGAATCCAACACCAAGCTTTGGGGGAGGAGCCAATGGCTCGAGTTGCAGTCGTCACGGGCGGAACGCGCGGTATCGGCGAAGCCATCTCCGTCGCGTTGAAGGACGCCGGCTATGTCGTCGCCGCCAACTATGCCGGCAACGATGAAAAGGCGAAGGAATTCTCCGCCCGCACGGGCATCGCGGTCTACAAGTTCGACGTGTCGGACTTCGACGCCGTAAAGGAAGGCATCGCAAAGATCACCGCCGAACTCGGGCCGGTGGACGTGGTGGTGAACAACGCGGGCATCACCCGCGACGGCGTGATCCACCGCATGACCCCACAGCAGTGGAACGACGTCATCGCGACGAACCTGACCTCCTGCTTCAATCTCTGCCGCAACGTCATCGACGGGATGCGCGAGCGCGGCTTCGGCCGCATCGTCAACATCGGCTCGGTGAACGGCCAGGCCGGCCAGTACGGTCAGGTGAACTACGCCGCCGCCAAGTCGGGCATCCACGGCTTCACCAAGGCGCTGGCCCAGGAGGGCGCGGCCAAGGGCGTCACCGTCAACGCCATCGCGCCGGGCTACATCGACACCGACATGGTGCGCGCGGTGCCGCCCAACGTGCTGGAGAAGATCGTCGCCCGCATCCCGGTCGGCCGCCTCGGCAAGGCCGAGGAGATCGCCCGCGGCGTGCTGTTCCTGGTTGGCGACGACGCCGGCTTCATCACCGGCTCGACCCTGTCGATCAACGGCGGCCAGCACATGTATTGATGGCCGGGTCTGCGGACCCGTTCGAAGCGACACGAAGCCTTCGCCCCTCTCCCGCACCCGCGGGGGAGGGGTTTTTCTTTGGATCCTCGTGAGGAAGAAAGCGCGCGGCGCCGGGGGCGGAGAAAATGAGGTGGCTGAGAATGCGAATGACAAAAAAGCGAAACCCCCGCGCGGGGGGCGGGGGTTTCAGCGGCTGTGCCAGGACATCCGCAATGGTTGAGCCGTCTCAACGGCAATGTTCAGAAATGTGTGGCCGAACAGGTCGGCTTCCTCAAGTAAGCGCAGGTGGACTCATGACAATCACACCCTCCTGGCTACGGGAACATTTGCTGTGATGAGAAGCTGGCTTTTAGGCCAACTTGATGCGGTTTCCACCGCGTCTTCACCTCAACCAGTGTTGCTCTGAGGAATAGCCTGCTCCTCCTTGCGGGGGTTGTCAATAGCCGAACTGTGGTCCCGTTACCGCTTGATGACGGGTTTGTGACGTCACTTGAACTGGAAGCCGACCGGGCGCTTGTCGTCCAGCGAGACCACCGCGCAGCCGCCCAGCGCCGGGCCGACCGACAGTTCGCCGTAGGCGGTGACCGCCCCCTCCTCCTTCAGGCGCCCGACGAAGCCGCTGCCGTCGCTGCGGGCGACCCAGGCGAAGGGAATCCAGGTCTGGCGGACCGGCTGGCCTCCGGCGCGGACCACCGCGGTGAAGGCCTCGGCGGTCGGGGTGCCCGGCGGGAAGACGGCCAGCACCGTGCCGCCATCCTCCTCGTTCAGCGCCGCCTGGGTCAGCGCCACACCCGTCACCACCGCCCAGACGGCCAGCGCCAGCGCACCGAGCGCCAGCGCGAAGCCGTGGCCGAAGCCGGGGCTCGAAGAGGAGGAGGGCGCCGGGTCCGTCATGGCCTCAGGCCTTGGCTTCCGCCGCCAGGGCGGGGGCGGGCTTCTCGGCGATCGGCCAGTTGACCACCGCGGCGGCCAGGGCCAGGGCCACGCTGGCCCACCAGACCACGTCGTAGGAGCCGACGCGCTCGTACAGCACGCCGCCCAGCCACACGCCGAGGAAGCCGCCGATCTGATGGCTGAGGAAGGCGAATCCGTAGAGCATGCCGAGATAACGCGTGCCGAACATCAGCGCCACGAGCCCGGAGGTCGGTGGCACCGTGGACAGCCACAGCAGGCCCATCGCCGCGGCGTAGAGGATCACCGAGAGCGGGGTGATCGGCACCAGGATGAAAATCGCCGTGCAGAGGCCGCGCAGCGTGTAGTTGGCGCAGAGCAGCAGGCGCTTGCTCATCTTCCCGCCCAGCACGCCCGACATGTAGGAGCCGACCACGTTGAACAGCCCGATCAGCGCCATCGCCCAGGAGGCGAGGCCGGGGCTGATCCCGGCGGCGGTCAGGTAGGGCGGCAGGTGGGTGGTGATGAAGGCGAGCTGGAAGCCGCAGACGAAGAAGCCGGTGACCAGCAGCACGTAGCTGCGGTGCTTGAAGGCCTGCCGGATCGCCGCGACGAAGCCGATGTCGGCCCCGGTGACGGTCTGCGCGCTCTTCGCCCCGCCCGCCCCGGCGAAGGAGGAGGCGAGCACCGGGATCATCAGCATCGAGGCGCCGAACAGGATCAGCGCCGTCTGCCAGCCATAGGCGGCGATGAAGGCCTGGCCGGTGGGGGCGAACAGGAACTGGCCCATCGAGCCGGCGGCGGTGGCGACGCCCATCGACCAGCTCCGCTTCTCCGGCGGGACGATGCGGCTGAAGCCGGCGATGACGATGCCGAAGGACGCCCCGGCCAGACCCAGCCCGATCAGCAGGCCGGAGCTGAGATGCAGCATCAGCGGCGTATCGGCGTAGGGCATCAGCGCCAAGCCCAGCGCGTAGAGAATTCCGCTGATCCCCAGCACCAGCGCCGGGCCGTAGCGGTCGCACAGCGCCCCGGCGAAGGGGGTGCCGATGCCCCAGACCAGATTTTGGATGGCGATCGACAGGGCGAAGACGTCGCGGCCCCAGCCGTGCGCCTCCGACAGGGGTGCGGTGAACAGGCCCATGCTGGACCGCGGGCCGAACGCCAGCATGGCGATCAGGCAGCCGCAGGCGATGACGAATCCCGGCGTCCGCCAGGAGCGGGCCGAAGGCGCCCCGCCCGCCCGGTTGCTGGTGTCCAAGTTATCCTCCCTCAGCGCGGGCTGTGGCCGGTGCGGCAACGCTGGCCCGCGTCTCATCAGGGTCACACGATAAGCGCAGCCCGGACGTGCATCAAATTCACAATGGGAAAGAAGGTTATTCGGCCGCGGAATGGCAGGGCAGGGGCAAAGGCGCCTCTTCCGCCGGGGGCAGCAGGTCCAGCAAACTGTCCTCCAGCACGTCGAAGACGGGGCCGATGCGCCCGGTGAACCGGCCGCGCAGCAGCCACACCGCGACGGTCAGCGCGAAGTCGGGGGTTTCCAACGGCCGCACCTGCGCGGCGTGCAGGGTTGGGGCAATCAGCCGCAGCGGGGCCAACCCGAATCCGACGCCGCGAGCGACCAGCGACAGCAGAAGCGACTGGTCGAACCCCTCCACCGTGACGTTCAGCGCCGAGCCGTGCTGCGCCATCGCGCGGCCCATGGCGGTCCGGTACTGGCAGCCGTCGGGCTGAAGCACCCAGCCCACGGCGTTCATCGCCGGCAGGGTCCAGTCCCGCTGCCCGGCCAGCTCGGCCGACGCGACGACGCGCACGGGCTCGCGCGAGATGCAGACGGCGTCCAAGTCGTCCGGTGGCGTCTGGGCGTCGTGGGTCAGCACCAGCGCGCCGTCCAGCGTGCCGTTGCGCACCTGCTCGACCAGCGGCGTGCTCCAGTCCGAATGCAGGCGGACGATCAAGCCGGGGAAGGCGGCGCGCAGCCGGTCCAGCGGATGGTGCGCGGCGATGGCGGTCAGCACATGGGCCACCCCCAGCCGCAGCAGCCCCTGGGGCTGGGCGGCCCCGGCGAAGGCGTCCGACAGCTCGTCCGTCGCCTTCAGCACCCGGTGCGCGTGGGCCAGCGCCATCTCGCCGTCGCGGGTCAGGGCCAGCGGCTTGGTCTGGCGGTCGAACAGGGACACGCCAAGCTCCGCCTCCAGCCGCTGGATCAGGCGCGAGACGGCGGACTGGGTCAGCCCCAGCCGGTGCGCGGCCTCCTGCACGGACTGGGCCTCGGCCACGGCGACGAAGGTGCGGATCTCGTTGAGCTTCATGGCGGCGTCCGGGGCTCGGTGTCCAGGGTGGCGGGGCGGTCGGCCTCTTGGCCACTGGTCTCCGACTGTCCGCCTGGGTTAGCGTCGGGTCAAGCGCAACGAGGAGCCGCCATGTCTGCAACGCCCGAGTCCACCACACCCCCCGCAGACCGTTCCGGCCGCGAATATCCCGACCGTCCCTGGGTGGGGGTGGGCGCCGTGGTGTGGCGCGGCGACCGGGTGCTGCTGATCCGCCGGGGCCGCCCGCCGCGGATGGGGCAGTGGAGCCTGCCCGGCGGCGCCCAGTCGGTGGGCGAGACGGTGTTCGAGACGGCGGTGCGCGAGGTGCTGGAGGAGACCGGCCTGCACGTCGTGCCGACGGAGGTGGTCACGGTGGTGGACGCCATGACGCTCGACGACACCGGGGCCGTCCAGTACCACTACACCATCGTCGAGGTGGCGGCGGAGAGCCCGGAGGGCGAAGCGGTCTGCGCCGACGACGCGCTGGAGGCGCGCTGGGCCACCGTCGACGAGGCCGCGGAGCTGACCGAATGGGACGAGACGGAGCGGGTCATCCGCCTGTCGGCGTCGCGGCGAGCCGCCGGATGAAGTCCGGCACCTGCGCCGCGTCCAGGGGCTTGGCCAGCAGATAGCCCTGGATGCGGTCGCAGCGGTAGGCGCGCAGGTAGAGAAGCTCGTCGTTGGTCTCCACCCCCTCGGCAATCGCCTGCATCCCCAGCGCGTGGGCGAGGTCGATGATGGCGCGCACGATGGCAGCGGAGTCACGGTCCTGCACCATCGCCTGGGTGAAATGCTTGTCGATCTTCAGCGCCTCGACCGGCACGCGGCGCAGCAGGGCCAGCGAGGAATAGCCCGTCCCGAAATCGTCCAGCACCAGCCGCACCCCGGCGCCGCGCAGCTGGGTCAGCACCTCGCGCGAGGACTCGCTGTGCTCGAACAGAGCGGTTTCGGTCAGTTCCAGCTTCAGGTTGGCGGCGGGAAGGCCGGTTTCGGCGAGGATGCCCAGAACGGTGCGGGCGAAGCCGGGATCCTCCAACTGCCGTGCCGACAGGTTCACCGCCACCGGCACGTCGGCGATACCCTCCTGCATCCAGCCCGCGGCGGTCTCGCAGGCGCGGCGCACCGTCCATTCGCCGAGGATGTGGATGGCGTCGCTGGTTTCCGCCATGGGGATGAAGACGTCGGGCGGGATCACCGTCCCGTCGTCAAGGCGCCAGCGCGACAGCGCCTCGAACCCGGTCAGCCGCCCGCTCTCGGTGTCGGCCTGCGGCTGGAAGGCAAGGCGCAGCTCGCCGTGCCGGATGGCGTCGCGCACGCGGTCGGAGAAGGTGCCGGCACCCGGCGCGATGGCACCCGGCGCGATGGTCGCGTTCTGGTTCACCGCCATATCCCCCTCCGGTCCAGCCCTCGGTTGTCTCCCATCCAAGGGGACTTAACAGCCGAAGCGAGGCTTGTTAACCATATCTCAGGGGTATTTAAGTGGTTTTTCCAGTTTTACGAAAGAGTTAACGGATTTCTCGACGGTGATAAGATTGGGAGGCGTTAACCCTTCTCCCCCGTAGAGGAGAAGGGTCGCGCGGTTGTCCAATCAAACGTTGAAGCGGAAGTGGAAGATGTCGCCGTCGTTGACGACGTATTCCTTGCCTTCCTGGCGCATCTTGCCGTTGTCCTTGGCGCCCTGCTCGCCACCGAGCGTAACGTAGCTGTCGAAGTCGATGGTCTCGGCCCGGATGAAGCCGCGCTCGAAATCGGTGTGGATGACGCCCGCCGCTTCCGGGGCCTTGGCGCCGCGGCGCACGGTCCAGGCGCGGGCCTCCTTCGGGCCGACGGTGAAGAAGGTGATAAGGTCGAGGAGCTGGAAGCCGGCGCGGATCAGCTTGTTGAGGCCGGTCTCCTCCAGCCCGAGGGATTCCAGGAACTCCTGCTTCTCGGCGGCGTCGGAGAGCTGGGCGACCTCCGCCTCGATGGCGGCGGAGATGACGACCATGCCGGCGTTCTCGGCCTTGGCCTTCTCGGCGACCTTGGCGGTCAGGCTGTTGCCGGTGGCCGCGGAGGCCTCCTCGACGTTGCAGACATAGAGGACGGGCTTGGCGGTCAGCAGCATGAACTGCTTGAAGACCGGCTTCTCCTCCTCGCTGACCTCGACGACACGGGCCGGCTTGCCGTCCTGGAGGACCTTCAGCGCGCGCTCCATCAGATCGGCCTTGATCTTGGAGTCCTTGTCGCCGCCCTTGGCCTTCTTCTGGAGGCTGGTGAGCTGGCGCTCCAGGCTCTCCATGTCGGCGAGCATCAGCTCCGTCTCGACCACCTCGGCGTCGCGCAGGGGATCGACGTTGCCTTCCACATGGGTGACGTCGTCGTCCTCGAAGCAGCGCAGGACGTGGACAATGGCGTCCACCTCGCGGATGTTGGCGAGGAACTGGTTGCCCAGACCTTCACCCTTCGAGGCGCCGCGGATCAGCCCGGCGATGTCCACGAATTCGAGCTGGGTCGGGATGATCTTCTGCGACTTGGCGATGGCCGCCAGCTTGTCCAGGCGCGGGTCGGGCACGCCGACGCGGCCGACGTTCGGCTCCTTGGTGCAGAAGGGGAAGTTCGCCGCCTCGGCCGCCTGGGTGGCGGTCAGCGCGTTGAACAGGGTCGACTTGCCGACGTTCGGCAGGCCGACGATGCCGCAATTGAAGCCCATGGGGGTGCTCGCCGTCGGAAATCTCGGGAATTGGGGCGCTTTATCCTACGTGGAGCCGCAAAGCGCAAACGGGAAGTGGGGGTGGCAGGGTCGACCGCTGCTTCCGGCATGTGGGTTCACCACAGAGACACGGATGCTCAGAGGTTGACCCCTTTGTCATGCAGGAGGTTCATGGCGTGGACGGTGCGGTGTGGGCAACACGCCGCCGTCGGGAGGGCAGCACCTCCCCCAGCGCCCCGGCCAGATCCGCGGGCAGCACCGGCTTGTGCAGCAGGCGGCAGCCGAGCGACATGGCCTCGCGCAACCGTTCCGGGGCGGTGTCGCCGGTGATGATGATGCCCGGCACCGGCCAGCGCTGGCGCACCAGCTCGACCACCGAGCGTCCGGAGTCGCCGCCCGGCAGGCGGTAGTCGGTCAGCACCACATGGGGGCGCCGCCGCAGGCTGGGCAGCGTCGCGGCCAGCTCCCCTGCCGAGGACACGGCGACCACGCGCAGGCCCCAGCGCTTCAGCATCATGGTCATGCTGCGCCGGACCTGCTCGTCGTCCTCCACCAGCAGCACCGTACGCCCCTTCAGCCGCGGTTCCCGGTTGACTTCCAGGGGCGGCAACGCGACGGTGCTGGCCTCGGGCTTGCGGGCGTAAGGCACCGTCACCGAGAAGACCGAACCCGAGCCGACCCACGAGCGCAGGGCCACCTCCGAGCCCAGCAGACGGGCGATCCGCGACACGATGGACAACCCCAGCCCGAAGCCCTGGGTGGCGTTGCGCTCCGCGTTGTTGAGCTGGCGGAACTCCTCGAAGATGGCCTCGCGGGCGTCCTCGGGGATGCCCGGCCCGTTGTCCCACACCTGGAACTCCACCCCGTTCGCCCGGCGCCGGCAGCCAACCAGCACCCGCCCTCTGCCATCCGTGTCCTTGGGCCGGCCATGCGCGATGGCGTTGGACAGCAGGTTGCGCAGCAGCCGTTCCAGCAGATGGGAGTCGGTGGACACCGCCAGACGGCTGGGCCGGCAGCGCAGCTCGATGGACGACGCCTCGGCCACGCCGCGGAACTCCTCGGCCAGACGGGCCATCAGGGCCGCGGGCGAGAAGTCGGTGACCGACACCTCGATGACGCCGGCCTCAAGCCGGGACAGGTCGAGCAGGCCGCTGAGCATGCCGTTCAGGCTGTCGATGGACGCCTTCAGCCGGCTAAGCGATTCCTGGGCGATCGGGTCGGCGCCGACCGACCCGAGCAGGACATGGGCGTAGAGGGCCGCCGCCTGGATCGGCTGGCGCAGGTCGTGGCTGGCCGCGGCGAGGAACTTGGTCTTGGCCCGGTTCGCCGCCTCCGCCGTTTCCTTCGCGTGCCTGAGCTGCTCCTGCGTCTGCTTCCGTTCGGTCACGTCGCGGAAGATCACAGCGATGCGGCGCTGTTCGGGGTCACCGACCTTGAAGACATAGAAGCTGATCCATTTCTCCAGCGGCCCGGCATACAGCTCCGTCCGCGTCGATTCCCCGTCGCGCGCCGCTCGGCCGAACACCTCGTACCAGTACTCTTCGAAGGCCGGGCTGATCTCGCGCAGCCGCCGGCCGACGAAATCCTCCCCGGTCATGCGTCGCGCCGCGGGGTTCATCTCGAGATACAGGACATCCACCGGCCGGTCGCCGTCGAACAGGACGTCGGCGAGGAGGAATCCCTCGTCCATCGCCTCGAACAGGGTGCGGAACCGCCGCTCGCTCTCGGTGAGCTGGGCCGTGCGTTCCTCGACCCGCAGTTCCAGTTCGGCGTTGGCATGCTCCAACTCCTCGGTGAGGACCTGAAGCTCCTCGTAGGAGGTCTGGAGTTCCTCCGACAGATGGGTCTCGTCCCGACGAAGGACGCTCAGCCATTGGTCAGAATCAGCCAGAGCGCTGAGCAGTTCCGCCCGGCGGGACTCCGATAGGGTGAGGCGCTCGCGCAACGCGGCAATCTCCTGCCGCTGCGCGCTCAACTCCTCTTCCATTTCAATCCGGTCGGTCGCCAGAAGGCGCGCTTCCTCCTGCGCGTCCTCCGCCGTCACCAGGGCCTGCTCCAGGCTCCGGTCCAGCTCCGCGATGCGCTTCAGCAACGATTCGCGCTCGGAATCGCGCGTCACGCCCCCCGCGCGGATGGATGCCGATTTCCCCACGCTCCCCCCTTGCTAGGAACGAATGATCGCACAGACCGCTCAGCAGTGCGCGCGTGGAAAAGTGTATAGAACCAAAGCCGGAATTTCTTGGTCGACACGCTGTTATCACAACGCATGCACAAACTAATGTTCTCGACCCATGGGTAAACGAGACATCCTGGCCATTGGATCTTCCGCCGGTGGGATCGCCGCCCTGCGAAGGCTGTTCGCGGCGATGCCGCATGATGTGACGGCCACGGTCTTCGTCGCTCAGCATGTCGGCGCCACGCACAGCGTGTTGCCGGTCCTGCTGTCGCGCGCCGGCTGGCTCCCCGCCTTCCATCCCGAAGATGGGGAGCCGGTGCGGGACGGCTGGATTCACGTCGCACCGCCCGATCATCATCTGCTGGTCAAGGACGGCTGCGCGCTGGTGCGCCGTGGGGCGCGGGAGAACCGCTGCCGTCCGGCCATCGACCCGCTGTTCCGGTCGGTGGCGGTCACCTATGGCGTGCGGGCGATTGGGCTGATCCTGACCGGCACGCTGGACGACGGGACCGCCGGGCTGCGCGCCGTGAAGCGCTGCGGCGGTCTGGCGATGGTCCAGGACCCGGAGGATGCCGAATGGCCGGGTATGCCGCGCAACGCCATGCGGCACGTTCCCGTGGACGCCTGCGCTCCGCTGTCCGACCTGTCGGCGCTGCTGGCCCGACGGCTGGCCGAACCGTCCGGCCCCCCGGTGCCGGTTCCCGACGACATCGCGATGGAGGCGCGCGTCCCGGAGAACGAGTTCGAACTGGTGCCGGAATTCACCGCCTCCGTGGGCAAGCCGAGCACGCTGAGCTGCCCTGATTGCGGCGGCAATCTGGTGGAGATCGAGGATGGCCCGATGCTGCGCTTCCGCTGCAAGGTCGGCCACGCCTACGGCCCCGCGACGCTGGCGGAGTCCCATCGGGAGTTGATCGAGCAGGCCATCTGGGTCGCCCTGCGCACCCATCAGGACCGCGCCATCATGTTCTGGCGCTTGGCCGAGCGGGCCCGCGAGCATGGGCACCCCACCGTCGAGGCCAACTGGACCCGGTCGGCGCAGGAGGCCGAGCGGACCGTGGCGATGCTGAGGGAGGTGCTGTCGAAACAGGGGCAGGAATTGGCGGGCAGCCTGGCCGACGAAGGAGAGGACTGATGGGACGAACTCCAGCCGGTCCCGAACGGGCAGAGGCTGGGACCCTATGACGGATGGCCCCCTGATCGTGATCGGCGCGTCGGCGGGCGGGTTGGAGGCGTTGGAAACCCTGGTCCGGGACCTGCCGGCCGGCCTGTCGGCGGCGGTGTGCGTCGTCCTGCACATCGGCGACCGGCCCAGCGCGGCGCCATCGATCCTCGACCGGGCCGGGCCGCTTCCGGCCAGCCATGCCACTGATCGGGAGCCGCTCCGCGCCGGTCGCATCTATGTGGCGCCGCCGGGGTGCCATCTGGTGGTGGAACCGCCCCGGCGCCTGCGCCTGTCGCGCGGGCCGCGTGAAAACAGCACCCGGCCCGCCATCGACCCGCTGTTCCGGTCCGCGGCCCAGGCCTTTGGCCCCGGGGTCATCGGGGTGGTGCTGTCAGGGGCGATGAACGACGGCACGGCCGGCCTTGCCGAGATCAAGCGCCGGGGCGGCATCGCCGTGGTGCAGGATCCGGCGGACGCGCAGTATGCCGGCATGCCGCGCAGCGCGCTCGACCACGTCGCCGTCGATCACTGCGGGCCGGCGGCGACCCTGGGCACGCTGCTCGCCCGGCTGGTCACGGACCGCGTTCCGGCTGCAACACGGACCGCGGCATCCATGGAGGCGCCTATGGAAGGTATGTACAATTTGGAAACGCCTGCCGCCCTGACCTGCCCGGATTGCGGAGGGGCGCTCCGGGAAACCAAGGTGGACACGCTGCCCTATTTCACCTGCCACATCGGCCATCGCTACGGCGCCGACAGCATGGAGGAGGCGCAGTTCCACATGGTGGAACAGGCGTTCGAGGTGGCGTTGCGGGCCTTGAACGAACGCGCCGCCCTGTGCCGGCGCCTTGCCGAGACGGCGAAGGGCATGGGGCAGGCGCTGTCCGCCAAGCGGTGGGACGAGGCCGGGCGCGAGGCGCGCGAGCGCGCGGAGGTGCTGATGCGCTTCCTGGGGGAGGAGTGGATGCGCCCATCCATTTCCCCCGGAAGTGGCGGCGAGCCTGACCGGTTCTGACCGCTCTTTACTCCACCTGCGCCTTTTCGCCGCCCTCTGCGCCGAGACGCTGGCGTTCGGTGGTGTCGTGCACGATGGCGACGAGGATCGGCGGCTGTTCCCCGCCGAAATGCTGAAGGCAGACCTCGACCGGATGGGGGCTGCGCTGGCTGCCCTGCATCACCGTTTCGAAGACCACCTCCTGCTTGTCGCCCGAGAGAAGGGGTGCCACAAGCGCCCGGAACCGCTCCGCCGGCACCTCGGGCATCAGGTCGTGGACGGCCAGCCGCTTCAGATGATCCAGCTTGTAGCCCAGCTTGATCTCGGCGCCGCGGTTCACCAGCAGGAAATGGAAGCTGGACGGGTCCAGGAAATAGACCTCGTTCAGGGATTCGCCGATGATCCGCCCGAGATAGCCGGCGAAAGCCTCGGTGCGGGACTGTTCGGTCACGTCCTCGATGATCAGGACGACGCCGCGGGCCTCCCGCGCCTCGTACAGCAGCGGGGAGAGTCGGACCCGGCAGGTGACCGCGCGGCCGCGCCGGTCCACGGCGTCGAGCATGACGGGCGTCTGCGGCGTCTCGCTGTGCAGGACCCTCTCCAGGTCGAGGCGGAGCCGCTGCACCGGCAGGCCGATGTCGAGGTCGAGGAAGTCCTCGTCCTGCACCTCCTCGGCGCGCAGGCCCCACATGTTCTCGCCCCAGCGGTTCCAGGAGCGCACGCGCAAATCCTGGTCCAGAACGATGATGCCCACGTCCATGCTGCGCAGGATCGATTCCGAGTAGCGGCGGAACTCCCCGGACTCCTCGCCCTGACGGCGCAGCTCCTCGTTGGCGACCTCCAACTCCTCGTTCGCGGAGCGCAGCTCCTCGTTCATGGTCTCCAGCTCCTCGTTGGTGGACTGGAGTTCCTCGTTGGTGGTTTCCAACTCCTCGTTGGTGGACTGGAGTTCCTCGTTGGTCGTCTCCAGCTCCTCGTTGGAGCTTTGCAACTCCTCGATCGTCGTCTCCAGGCTCTCCTGCGCCGCCTCCAGCTCCTGCTGCACCTGGAAATGCCGGCTGGTGTCGGTGAAGCCGAGCAGCGTGGCGAAGGGCTTGCCGTCACGTCCGTAGAGCAGGGAGATTTCGATGCTCAGGCGCATCGGCTCGCCCGGCGGGCGGGCGAATTCCTGATGCTCGATGCGCACCACGCGCCCGGTCTTCTGCACCTCCTCGATGCGCGAGCGCAGCTCCGCCGGGCGGTAGGAGATCGACAGGTCCTGGAACGGGCGGCCGATGTCGATCTCGCCCACGTCGAGAAGGCGCCGGGCCATGGCGTTGGCAAAGACGAGGATGCCGTCGCCATTGACCGACAGATAGGCGGTGGCGCTGCTGTCCACGATGCCTTCCATCAGCCGGCTCTGGAAGCTCTGCCGGTGGTTGTTGTGCTCCGGCGCGATGGTCAGGCTGCCGCCCAGGCTGCGCCGCCATTCCTGCGGCACCTTGCGGAAGATGCGGCTCTTCAGGTTCACCGGCTCGAACATCTTGGAGCGGGCGAGCTGGGTTTCCGCCTTGCCGAGGAACAGCACACCGTCGCTCGTCAGCGCGTAGTGCAGCCGCGGCAGGACGATGTTCTGGGTCTCGCTTTCCAGATAGATCAGCAGGTTGCGGCAGACCAGCAGGTCGATGCGCGAGATCGGGGCGTCGGTCACCAGATTGTGCCGCCCGAAGATCACGCATTTGCGCAGCTCGCGCTGGAAGACGTAGTGGTTGTTGGTGCGCTCGAAATACCGTTCCAGAAACGGCGACGGCACGCTTTCCACGTCGCGCGGGGAGTAGATGGCGTGCCGGGCGGTGTTCAACGCCGCCTCGTCCAGATCGGTGGCGTAGATCTTCACCCGGTTGATGAAGGCGTCCTTGCCCAGCGCCTCGGCGAGCAGCATGGCGAGGGAGTAAGGTTCCTCTCCCGAGGCGCAGCCGGCGCTCCAGATGCGGATGGGATCGCGGTCGGAGCGCTGCGCCAGGATCTGCGGGACGACATCTTTCCTCAGCACGTCCCACGACTCGGTGTCGCGGAAAAAGGAGGTCACGTTGATCAGCACGGTGTTCAGAAGATGGATGAATTCCTGCGGGTCGGCTTCCAGCAGGCCGTGATAGGCGGCGAAATCCTCGCAGCCGGCCTCCTCCATCCGGCGGCGGATGCGCCGTTGCAGGCTGGTGCGCTTGTAGCCGCGGAAATCAAGGCCGCGGCTTTCCTGGATGTAGCGGATCAGCGCCTCGAATTCGGGGTCGGTGGGGTCCTTGGCGCTGATTTCCTTGCTGGACATCTCAGTGTGCCTCGTCCCAGTTGCCGCCGATGCCGGCCTCCGCCACCAGCGGAACGCCAAGCGTGGCGGCGCCCTCCATGACCGAGCGCACCAGGGCGGCGGCGCGTTCGGCCTGATCCTCCGGCGCCTCGAACAGCAGTTCGTCGTGCACCTGCAGCAGCATGCGCACGTCGTCGAAGCCGGCCTCCTTCAGGGCGCCGGGCACGCGGGCCATCGCGCGCTTCATGATGTCGGCGGCGGTGCCCTGGATCGGCGCGTTGATCGCCTGCCGTTCCGCGAAGGCGCGGCGGGCGGCGTTCTTGTCGTGGATGCCGGGGATGTAACAGCGCCGCCCGAACAGAGTCACCACGTGGCCGTTCTGGCGGGCGAAGGCCTTGGTCGCCTCCATCCACACCTTCAACTCGTGGAAGCGCTCGAAATAGGCCTTGATGAAGGCGTTGGCCTCGCCCGGCGCGATGCCGAGCTGACGGCCCAACCCGAAGCCGGAAATGCCGTAGATGATGCCGAAGTTGATCGCCTTGGCCTTGCGCCGGATCTCCGAGGTCATCTGGTCCAGCGGCACGCCGAAGACTTGGCTGGCGGTGGCCGCGTGAATGTCGATGCCGTCCTGGAACGCCTGCTTCAGCGCGGCGATGTCGGCCATCTCGGCGACCAGCCGCAGCTCGATCTGCGAATAGTCCACGGAGATCAGCCGGTGCCCCGGTGCCGCGACGAAGGCGCGGCGGATCTTGCGGCCCTCCTCGGTGCGGACCGGGATGTTCTGCAGGTTCGGGTCGGTCGAGGACAGGCGGCCGGTGTTGGTCGCCGCCATGGCGAAGGCGGTGTGCACCCGCTCCGTCCCCTCGACGATCTGGGCCTGGAGCGCGTCGGTGTAGGTGTTCTTCAGCTTGGCGAGCTGGCGCCAGTCGAGCACGCGCTGGGCGATGACGTGGCCCTGCTCCGCCAGTTCCTCCAGCACGCTGGAATCGGTGGAGTAGGCGCCGGTCTTGCCCTTCTTGCCGGTGCCGAGCTTCATCTCGTCGAACAGGATCTCGCCGAGCTGCTTGGGCGAGCCGATGTTGAAGCTGCGCCCGGCGTGTTCGTGGACCTCCTTCTCGATCTCCGCCATGCGGACGGCGAGGTCCTGGGAGAGGCGGGCGAGTGCGGCCCGGTCCACCCGGATGCCGCAGGATTCCATGTCGGCGATCACCGGGACCAGCGGGCGTTCCAGCGTCTCGTAGACGGTGACCATCCGCTCGTCGACCAGCCGCGGCTTCAGCGTCCGCCACAGCCGCAGCGTGATGTCGGCGTCCTCCGCGGCGTAGGCCAGCGCCTTGTCCAGCGGCACGCGGTCGAAGGTGATCTGGCTCTTCCCGGTGCCGCAGACCTCCTTGTAGGGGATGGTCGTGTGGCCGAGATGCAGCTCCGCCAGCTCGTCCATGCCGTGGCCGTGGGCGCCGCCCTCCAGCACGTAGGAGATCAGCATGCTGTCGTCGATCGGCGACACGCGCACGCCGTGGCGGGCGAACAGCTGGTGGTCGAACTTGAAATTGTGCCCGATCTTCAGGATCGCCGGGTCCTCCAGCACCTCCTTCAGGGCCTTCAGCGCGTCCTCCGCCGGGATCTGCTTCGGCGCTTCCGGCGTCTCGAAGGACAGCTCCCCGCTGGCCGCGGCGTTGGGGGCCTGATGCGCCAGGGGGATGTAGCAGGCCAGCCCCGGCTCCGTCGCCAGCGAGATGCCGACCAGCGTCGCCGTGGCGGGGGTCAGCGAATTGGTCTCGGTGTCCACGGCCAGGACGCCGGTGGTCCGGGCGCGCTCCAGCCAGACGGCCAGGGCGTCGAGGTCCTGCACCAGCGCGTAGCGCTGCTCGACGTCGGTGGGCGGGGCGGGGCGGTTGCGCGGCGCGCCGGCCTCCGCCGCCGGGGCGGGGGAGGGGGTGGCCGTCCTGGCCGGGCCGCTGGACGGCGTGGTGGAGGGGGCCGCGCCATCGGCGATGGTGCCGTCCTTGCGCATCTCCGCCTCGACGCGGCTGACGATGGTGCGGAAGCCCTGGGCGCGCAGGAAGTCGATCAGCTTCTGGTGGTCCGGTTCGCGGACGCGCAGCTCCTCCAGCGGCTTCGGCGCCGGGGCGTGGTCGTCCAGCAGGACGAGGCGGCGGGAGATCCGCGCCTGCTCCGCGAAGTCGATCAGCTTCTGGCGGCGGGCCGGCTGCTTGATCTCCCCGGCGCGGGCCAGCAGCGATTCCAGGTCGCCGTATTCGGTGATGAGCTGGGCGGCGGTCTTCACGCCGATGCCCGGCACGCCCGGCACGTTGTCCACGCTGTCGCCGGCCAGCGCCTGCACGTCCACCACCCGGTCGGGGGCGACGCCGAACTTCTCGAACACCTCGTCGGGACCGATGGTCTTGTTCTTCAGCGGGTCGAGCATCCGCACGCCGGGGCGGACGAGCTGCATCATGTCCTTGTCGGACGACACGATGGTCACCTCGCGCCCGGCTTCGTTGGCCAGCCGCGCGTAGGTGGCGATCAGGTCGTCGGCTTCGTAGCCCTCCAGCTCCAGGCAGGGCAGGCAGAAGGCCTCCGTCGCCTCGCGGATCAGGGCGAACTGGGGCTTCAGCTCCTCCGGCGGCTCGGGGCGGTGGGCCTTGTATTCCGGATAGAACTCGTTGCGGAAGTTCAGCCGCTTCGAATCGAAGACCACCGCCACGGCGGAGGCCTTCAGGTCGGCCAGCAGCTTCAGCAGCATGTTGGAAAAGCCCAGCACCGCGTTCACCGGCGTGCCGTCCGGACGGTTCAGCATCGGCAGGGCGTGAAAGGCCCGGAAGATGAAGCCCGACCCGTCCACCAGATACAGGCCGCTGCCGTCCCCGGCGGGTGCGGGGGCTTCGGTGGCGGTTTGGAGCGTGTCGGTGGTCTTTTCGTCGGACATGATGCGGCCTCTTCCCTTCGGGGCGATACCATGGCCGAAGGCGGTCCGAGAGTCGAGCCTGCCCGACGCCGCCGGAAGGCCGGCCGTGAAGGGCCGGACTCTCAGTCGCCGGTTTCGCTGTTCGGGGCGGCGACCGGCTTGGATTCGGGGGAGCCGCGCTCGCGCAGGTAGATGCCGAGCACGACCAGAACCCCCATGGACAGGAACTCGCTCTGCCAGTTCTGGAAGCTCTCGTACCAGAATTCCGGATCGGCGAGGGTTTCGGCCATGGTCTTGGTGGGCTGGTGATGCCACGCCGCCTCTTCGTTCGAGCGCCGGGTGCTGCCCGCCAGATGCAGGGCGAAGGACATCACGAACAGGCTCACCAGCGCGACGCTGAGCGAATGGGAGTAGAGCCGCAGCAGCAGGCCGCCCCGGTGCACCGGCCAGGGCGCGTCGGGGTCGCCGCGCCGCCGCTCGGGCGCCTCGTCCTCCGGATTCGCCTCTCCCGGCTTCTTGGATTCCGAGGAACCCTTCTGGACCAGGACGGCGGTCAGGAGCACATAGACCGACATCTGGAGGAACTCGCTCTCCCAGTTCTCGAAGGTCGCCGACAGGAAATGGCCGGTGGTCAGATAGTCGAGGAAGCCGACGGGCGGCTGGGCGTGGAGGCGAAGCTCTTCCGCCAAGGCCCGCCATCCGGCCAGCACCTGCCCGACGATCGAGACGAGGAACAGCCCGAACAAGGCGACCGACAGCCCGTTGTCCCGCAGAAAGCGACGCATCTGCTGCCCCTTGCCTTATGCCAAGCCCTGGTCCGTCAACGCTTGGCAGCATAAGAGGTTTCCCCGACGCCCTGCGGCGGCCCCCGCGGATGCCCGGGACCCTTGCCAGGAACCTTGAAAGGCAGGGCCTTGTTGACGGGAGGCTCCACACAACAACCTTTGGTCCACCTCCCATGAACCACATTGTCGCCGGAGCCATCGCCGGACTGGCCGGCACCGTCGCCATGACGGCGGCCATGCGCGCGATGTTCCGCGCCCTGCCGGAGAAGGACCGTTACCCCTTGCCGCCGCGCCTCATCACGGACCGGGTCGTCGGTCCGACCGGTCTGATGGACGCGATGGAGGAGCCGGAGCGCCGCGACCTGACGCTCGCCCTGCATTACGGCTACGGCGCTGCCGCCGGAGCGCTCTATCCGGCGGTCGCGCGGAGAATCGGCGGGCCGGCGGCGGTGACGGGGATCGGCTACGGCCTCGCGGTCTGGGGCGCCAGCTATCTTGGTTGGATTCCGGCGATGCGCATCCTGACGCCCGCAACGCACCATCCACGCGCCCGCAACACTTTGATGCTGACCGCCCACGTGGTCTGGGGAGGGGTGACGGGGGTCACGGCCGCGTATTTGATGGGGGGAGCGAAGGGGGGACGATCCGGCGCGGAGCCGATGAAAGGCGCTCGCGACCTGTCGCCGGCCATTCGAGAGCTGGCGTAGTCGGTGCGTTCCGACAGAAACACGGGGCTGCGAGCAGGGTAGAAACGAAAAAGGCCTAGCCCGCATTGCGGCTAAGCCTTTGAAATCGCTGGCGGACCCGAATGGATTCGAACCATCGGCCTCTGCCTTCGGAGGGCAGCGCTAAGTTCCAGAAGCCAATCCGGTTACCACCTGATATCGTCGAAGAATCAATCCGTTACGGGAAAACCATACCGCGCTTGGGTCACTCTAGCAAGCCCTTGTCACAACGCTATTGTGACGCGCTTGTGACATGCGCCGAACCTGTCCTTCGGCTGTTGGTGCGCATCGGCAAGTCTTCCGCACAAGCACCGCTCACGAGCCGTAGCCGTAAGTCCGCATGAGGCTGTGCCGTCAGCCAGCGCCAAGCGCAGACAACGGAGGTTCGGCAGAGGGGGGTGCGTGGGCCATGCCCCCCTCCATACTCTTGGTATGCCTGACCGACATATTTTTGCTCTGTGAAGGTGTGGCATTGGGAAAAGCGCAAATTCCGGTCACCTATTGGCAAGGTAACACGGGTCCTTGGTTGGGACATGCCGAACGTAAAGAGGCGCCTTTTCACACAGTTTGTGGAAATAAAGTGTGGCCTTGGCTTTGAGTCTGCATATAACTATGAGGCAATTGCTTGCGAATATTTGTTGAGGCAAGCAAGCTAGACTTGGGAGTTCAAGGTAAGAGTAATATGACAAATGATGTTTACGTTCGTCGCAATCCTGGCCGTATTAAGTTCGGTTACATACCCCACCCCACCGACTCCTCTTTGATGATACCAGACGAGGAGTTGTTGGCTGTTCAGGATGAAGCATTTGGCTATATTCGGCGTGGGTATTCTCTCCGCGACGTCTCAAATTGGATTTTCCACCGAAGTGGTGTCCATTTTGATTATTCAGCACTTCGTAAAGCCTACCTCCGAACTCGGAGAGAAAAGCACGGTCGTAAGCCGCGCTTGACGGACCTTCCGTCGAACACTGGTTCCACAAACAATGAATCAAGCGAACTTTGAGAAGGGGCGCGCGGCTGAACTCGCGCTTCAAAAGCACTTTTTGGACACCCATCACGCCGTTATCGACTTGGGCACCACGCCCTCAGATCAGCACTGGCGGTTCCCCCATGCACGATACCAAGACGGTCCGCTGATCCTGCCTGACATGCTCCTAATGCGGAACGGATGGCAGTACTATGTCGAGGTCAAAGAGAAAAATCCTACAAAGTATGGATGCTTTTCGGTGAAGAAGAAGAACCTAAGCGATGCTCGTTTCATCGCTAAAGAGAGTGAGATTGATTACGCTCTCATTGTGCGGAATAAGGCAATTTCGGTAAAGAGCGAAGCTGACATTGCTCGTTGGATCGTTACCTTTCCCTTCAACTCAGATTGGATCGCGCCAGAGATCATTCAGGAATATGAGGATTCGCACTTCTTCCCGTTGACTGCATTTCAGCCGTTGCTGCCAACGTTGCGAAACGGGCCGCCTGTGCCAAGCCCTCGATACTGACAGCGGCGTTTACCTCGGTGCGGAGTCATTGATCAACGTGGCTCCGCACGTCTCCAAAGCGGCTGAAAAAAGGAGGTAGGCAGGCGGGCATCTTCCGTGCTACACTTAAAAGATTGCGTGGAGTTGCCGCAATCAACAGGCTGCTATGAATCATCATAGCGGTTCCCGAAGGATTGAGCTTTGAGCAGCACCCCCACCACCATCCCCAACCCAAAACTAGTTTCTGTTACCACCTTCCAGATGCCCAATCGCGAAACTGGATTGCCTTGGCGTGTCTTCGCCGTCGATGGGGCTTGGTCGGTTGCGGATGAATTACGCGGATCAGCGAGCCTCCACGCTGCGCTGTGAGACGCAGCCTTAAGCCTGATTCCACAATCTATACAATGACGTTAATGACATGAACGCTACCGACCTCGACATTGGCGAGTACGGCTTTGATGATTCCGACGACTTTGAGCCGTGGGAACCGCCTTACGAGCCCAACCCCATCACCGAAAGCATACTCATTGACTGGCATCGGGCTTCGAGCTTCAAGAAGGCACGGGCCGTAGCTGCCATATTGGAACCGCACATCAAGAATTTCGAAGGTGTATCACGCAAGTCGGAAGTGGTGCGTAAGCACTTGCGCTTGGCCGTTCTCAACCTTTTCGTGGCATGGCGATGCTGGAAGTGGCTTTCTTATCCAGCCGACAACAACGCTTATTCAAAGATGCATACGCGCTACAATCTGCTACGCATCAACAAGCAGTTTCCCGCCATCATGCGTGGGCTTGAAGCGGCGGGTTACGTGGAAATCAAAACTGGTTTTCGCGACGAACAGACCGGCAAAGGCTTCCAGACCCGGGCCAAGGCCGCCGACAAACTCATAGAATTGTTTGCGCCCATCAAGCCACATATGGTCGGGACGTGCCGCTACCGTGAATCGGTGTTGCTGACCGACGATGGTGTTGATGAAAATGGCGAGGCCAAGGGCCGGAAATGGGTGGACTACGAAAGCACACCCGAAGCTGTGCGGATGCGCGAGAGCCTGTTCGCCTACAACACCCTCATCCACCGTTCCGAAATTAGTTTTCCGGAGGAGCTTCTTTACGAACGAGTCGATCTTCAGCGACGCTTCACGTACCGCATTTTCAACAAAGGTTCGTTCGATGCGGGTGGACGGTTTTACGGGGGGTGGTGGGTAACGTTGCCAAAACATACAAATCCGGATGGCAGCAAGATTAACATGCGCCAGTTCATCCGCATTAACGGCAATCGCGTCGTTGAACTGGATTACAGCGCGCAGCATCCGACATTGCTTTACGCGCGGAAGGGTTTGCCGCTACCGCACGATCCATACGACATCGACGGTTACGAGCGGCCTGTCGTCAAACAGGCTGTGCTGATCAGCTTGAACGCGGCAAGTCGGAAGGGAGCGAAAGCAGCGCTTCATAAGTGGGCGCGGGATGAGCGCGAAAAGACCGGCCTCGAAAACCAGTTTCAGATTTCGTCCAGCATCATGGACGATATCGAAAGGGTGCATGCTCCTATCGCGGAGTATTTCTATTCGAGTGCATGGAAGTTCCTTCAGCGCCAGGACTCAGCTATTGCCGAACGCGTGATGAACCATTTCACCGCTAAGGGCATTCCCGTGTTGATGGTTCATGACTCCTTCATTGTGGAGCAGCAGCATGAAGCCGAGCTTCGAGAGGTGATGTCGGAAGCAATGGCTTTGGAACTTCGGGCTTACGGACAGGACCTTAAGCCGTCGATTAAGAAGGGGTGGTAGGGGAAGGGGCTAGAGACTTCATTACCCAGACCATTCCGTGATTTAAGTTGATATGAACGTCAGTCCATCATCCATAAGCTGCGGATGTTCACTACGCTGAGCCGTGACCAATGTGGTTGCCGCAGCCGATCACCTCTGAAGGAGACGGCACCAGTCAAAAAAAGGGTCTGGACGCATAGCCACTAGGCGACGGTTGCGACGATGTGGACGGCGGCCATGAAGTTGGTAGCGGAAGGTGCGGCTCAAGCCGCCCAAACTGCTCCACCGTCAACCAGAACTGACCGTCGCTCATCAAACTGCCCCTTTCCATGGCGTTGAATCACAACGACGCCCTGCAGGAAAGGCTCCTTATGGGGCCAGGCCCTAGGTAATTGTTTATTATTATTGAGTGAGACAATCTTTACTTCGCAATTCTTTCATTGTCAAAGAAAATTATTATGAACTTAACAGAAACTCACAGAGCTGACAGCCGCTACCACCACTATTACTAGTCAATATTACACCCTCTCAGTCAAAGAGAAACAGGTTAGCACACCGACAGTTGCACCAGAAGACGCTGTCTCCGTATGTTGACACCGACAGCGTGCCATCGGCGACGCAGGGCATTTCGGAAGCGGAAATATGGCTGACGTCTTTAAATGCGGAGCGAGAAAGGGTCTTAGCGTATGAGCTCTCGGCGCCTCGATTTTCAGCGCCTTCATTACCCCAAAGCCAGCGGGCTGGTGGCGCATACTCTGGTATGCCCAAGACAGTCACCTTCGGTCCAGCGCCTTGACTTTCGAGCATCAATCTGCCGTGTTATCTGGCAGAGTTACCACCAACGGTCAAAGCGATGTCAGAAACCCTATTGGATTTCATTGCCGCGCAGCCATTCGCGAGTCCGAACGCTCAAGCACGAATCGACATCGTGTTTATACATGGGCTCGGCGGCGACAGAGTTATGACTTGGACCCATGGAACACCACGGGACGACGGATTCTGGCCTAAGTGGCTCGCTGACGACCTGTCAGAAGCGAACATCTGGACGGTTGGCTACGACTCCGGCCTCTTCGCTAAGGCGTTGACTGGTGAAGGCCCGTCTCTGAGCGATCGAGCGACCGTGCTCATGGACTACCTGATTGCATCGGAGCTCGGTCAACGCAACATTGCATTCGTCACACACAGCTTAGGCGGGCTGATTGTTAAACAGATGCTGCGAAAGTGCGCCGACTCAGGAAATGCAAAACGAACACGGTTTCTCGACTCCGTAAAAGGTGTCGCATTCCTTGGAACACCACACCAAGGCGCCTCTCTTGCTGCGACTGTTAATTCCATTTTGGGATTAATAGTCAGTAAGAATGTCAAGGACCTATGCATTGGAAATGACGCCCTTATCGATCTGAATGACTGGTTTAGGACGAAGTCAGCCATTTACGGAATGCAAGTCGCTTCGTATTATGAGACCTATAATACGAAAGGACTGAGAATCGTTGATCAGATCACAGCGAATCCTGGGGTGCTCGGATGCGATCCGATCGCGGTTGAGGGCGATCATATCAGCATGTGCAAACCAAGCTCGCGACAGGCACCAGTCTATGTCGGCGTACGCGCGTTCTTACGAGACCTGATTTCGTCATGCCCACCATCTCCGCCGGCAGGTTCGCAGACCCAAGGAAATGGGCCAACGACAATGCCCCCTACACCGACGCAGTTAGCAGCTCCCACCACGGATGGGTTCCACGCTTATGCACCGGCCAAAAGGACTGAGCAGGAGGTTGCGCCCGATATTCAGGATGATTACGACATTTACACCAACATAGCCGCTGAAGATCGCCGCACACTCGCTCAAAAAATGGCAGCCGCCGGCCGAGGAAGCCAAATTGGTGTCGCCGAACACAGCAAGGAGCGGTTCATGAAAGCGCTGCGCCGCCACATTGCTCAACCGTCCGCCATAACGCGATACACAAAGGTGATGGCCGCCGTTGAACGGCGCTTCTCTCGTTGGGTCGAGCCTGCCATTTTGGATGGCGCACCAAAACTCGCTATCGACCATCTTGTGCAAGACCATGTCATTGATCCGATTGTGGCTCAGCATCAAACGCCAGGGGCCGAGCTTTCGGAAGCCATTGTCGATGGAGCACTATATTACCTCACCGGAAACTGCCACATCAGGTGGGACAATGGGCAAGCCTAGTGTATGGCATCCGTCGCGGGACCCATACCACTGCACCTTTAGGATGCTGCGGATAATGTGGGCGAGCCCTGGAAAGTCGATTGCGTGGGAATGGGCACGTATTCTGGACCTTTTCGTCCTATTTCCGCCGACGTTGCATAGAGTCTCACTGCCGCAAAATACAAAGGATCTATTGCGGAAGTTGAGCATACCTAAGCCAGAAAAGGAGTTTGTTCGCCTTCCAAGCAATGCTTCGTTGTTCCGTGATCTGCGGCCTTACCAATATGCAGCTATGGCAAAGCTTATGGCACACAACCTAGTACCGCCGCATTCACTAATTTCCGGGCACGCTGAGCTAAACGTTAAGTCTGTGCCAGAGGAAATGCGTGTGAGAGCAGATCGCAAGAACATCGCAGCTGAAGGTTTGATGAATTTTCTATGTCAGGAAATCACCAAGCTCCCTCTAAGCGGATCGGATTGTATTTACGACAGAGCCGGGCTGCCACATAGGAATATTGCTCAATGACTACCTTTTTGATTTTGAACCGCCTTGCGGTCTACTACAAAAACAAAGCTGTTTTTGACGAAACTTTTCACAGGGGGATCAATATTCTCCACGGCGATAATGGTTCAGGAAAGTCTACGATCGCCGACTTCATATTTTTTGCACTTGGCGGAGACCTTCGCGACTGGAAACCTCACGCATCCCGCGCAGAATACGTCGTGGCAGAAATCCAGGCGCAAGAGAGCACCATTACGATTCGTCGAGATGTCTCGACTGATGGTAGTCGGCCCATGTATATCTACTTTGGCTCAATGAATGAAGCGCTTGAGGCAAATATCACCTCCTGGCAGCGGTTTCCATATCGCCGATCTGATGGAAATTTTAGCTTCAGCCAAGTGCTCTTCAAGGCTATTGGATTGCCGGAAAGCGTTAGCGAGGGCTCGGCCAACGTAACGATGCATCAAATGCTGAGACTCCTCTATGGAGATCAGATGACTCCAATTCAACGAATTTTTCGCACTGAAAGCTTTGATACTTGGCAGATTCGCCAAGCTGTTGGCGAGTTGATGTGCGGTATCGGTGGTTACGACCTTTACGACAAACAGATTGAACTCCGCAGCGTGGAGAAAGAGTACGACGTAATTTCCGATCAGCTTAAGAGCTTAATGTCTGTTGCCGCTGGCTATGGCGACAAAATACTCGCCGAGCATATCTCCGCGGTGATATCAAACAAGGTATCAGCGAGAGAGAGAATTCTGAATCGCATTCATGATATTCTTGCTGAGGCAGAATTCATAGACGCTCAAATGAAGTCTGAAGCGGAGAAAGCTCAAAAGGAGCTGTTGCGTGAGCTTTCTAGATCGAAGAAGATCGTGTCGGGCCTTGAGGATGAAATTGAGACCTTAGAGTACGAAATTCAAGATACTGATTCATTTATTTCCCATCTCAAGGAATCTCTAGCCGATTTCGAAGATGCTTCTGTAGCACATTTAGCGCTTGGGCGCGCCAATTTTGAAAATTGCCCGTCGTGTTTCGCTCCGATCCAGCCCAAGCCTGATGAGGACCATTGCCAGCTATGCGGCTCTGCGGTCAGCCCTGAGGATTGGGAGTCGAGGGCACTCGCAATCCGTCTAGACCTCGAGATGCAACTGAAGGAGTCCTGTGCGCTCCAAAAGGAACGGAACGATCACGTCACCAGATTGAAAGGCGAACTGCGCGTTGCGCGTACGAAGTACAGGAACGCTTATAGCGCTTATAGCATTACCAGGCAGAGTGTTACGACGAGCAGGGATACAGCTCTCGCCGACCTGAGTCGACAGGTCGGTTATCTGGACAGTGAGATTGAAGTTCTGCAACAGAGACTGGAACTTGCAAAAGAGATTAGCAGGGTCAGTTCCATAAAAGACAACCTAAACAGCCGCATTGGTAAGCTGAAAAATTCCATCAGCTCTATCATATTTGCACAAGGCAAACGCAAAGCCATTGCCTACACTCTGGTTTCGGAGCGCGCCAAACGTATTTTGAACCAAGACCTCCAAGAGCATAGCGACTTTGGAAAAATCGATCATGTGTCTTTCAGCTTTGCGGAAGACTGGATTGCCATTAATGGCGAGAAAAATGTTTCAAGAAGCGCAAGCGGGATGGTTGTTCTAAAAAACAGTTTCCTTGTCTCACTCTTGGTTTCTTCTCTGTTAGATCGGAACTTCTATTTGCCTCGATTTTTGCTTCTAGACAACATCGAAGACAAAGGAATGGTGCAAGAACGTTCTTGGAACTTCCAAAGAGTGATGATTAAAGAAACTGCCACGTTGCCCACCGAATTTCAGATAATTTTCACAACCTCGAAGATTGCTCCTGAGTTAGCTGACACATCCCTTGTCATCGGCCGGAAGTTCACTCGCGAGCGACCCAGTTTGGATTTCTCCTGATAGGCACGGGCGCGTTGAGGCCGGGCATACGCTCGGCCCCGTACCAAAACAAGTGTCCTTGTCAGGCAAGCTTTTTAGCAACCTCTTCAGGCTTCAGGTGCGTGTATCGAAAGAGCATACGTGCGTCTCGATGCCCGCTGATCAAGGCGACCTCCGGAACGCTTAAGCCGCGCTCAAAGAACGAGGACACGGCTTCATGGCGTAGATCATGAAATCGGAGGTCACTCGTGCCAGCCCGTTTGCGTAGACGTTGCCACGCCAAGTTCAGAGCATTAGCGCTTATCGGAAACACACGCTCGTCGTTTCGTTGAATGCTGTTGAGGATACCAATCGCCGCGCTGGAAAGCGGAATGGTGCGAGCATGCCCATTCTTTGTGTGCGGGATGTTGAGGATGCGACGATCCAAGTCCGCATCACGCCAGCGCATAGCAATGATTTCTCCGCGCCTCATGCCCGTTTCCACGGCGAACTGGACGATAGGAGCCAACAGCTTTGACCTACGGCATGCCGCCAACAGCCGCTCCAATTCATCGCTGTTGAGGCGACGGTTTCGGGCATGGGCGGGAGCGGGCTTCTTGACTTCAGCAACCGCATTTCCTGTCAGCGGAATGCCCCATTCACGCCGCGCAACCTCCAACGCATGCCTCAGAATGGTCAGTTCTCGGCGCACCGTCTCCGGTTGGACTTCTTCGAGTCGCGCGTCACGGTAACGCGCCATAGAGGCTGGCGTCAGCTTGACCAAAGGGAGGCCGCAGATTGCGTGCCCGAGCATTTTGTTGATGCGGTACGTCTCGTCGCGCTTCCCTCTCTTCTCCACCGTCACCGTGTCTCGGTAGCGGATTAGGAGGTCGGCCAGCGTCGTCGTCCGCAACATGGTCGTATCAATCGGAAGATCGGAGCGCTCAATGCCTGCCTCGATCTGGCGCGCCCATGCCTCAGCGTCGGCCTTCTTGATGAACGTTCGGCTAATTGGCGGATGCCCTTCACGCCGAACCTGAACCTGCCACTTTGTGCCGCGTTTACGGAACGAAGCCATGTCGAAAATCTCGTCACTGTGACAACAGTGTGACGGATCGGTTCTCTGGCGATTTCAGGATTTGGCCCTAAGCGCCCAACTCATTGGAACGCTTGGGAAATCGCTGGCGGACCCGAATGGATTCGAACCATCGGCCTCTGCCTTCGGAGGGCAGCGCTCTATCCAGCTGAGCTACGGGTCCATCATCAGCGGAGGCGCACCATAGCGAAAAGCCTCGGCCAGTGCAAACACTCCTTTCGACATTTTTTCACCCCCCGCTGGGGCCGCCCATCCGCTCCTATTTCGCGGCCAGGAGGCTGCGGTTGCGGTCGGCGCCGCTCGCCAGGGGCTGCTTGGGGTTCTCGATCCAGGCGGCGATGTCGTTGACCACCACCTGGCCCTTCAGGTCGCGCAGCAGCATGTGCCAGCCGTCGGGATAGACCGCCACCACATGCCGCCCGCCGGACTCGAAGTCCTGGACCGCGCGGTTGACCGGGGTCTTCGGCAGCACCTCCTCGTGGGCGCCGTAGAGCACCAGGGACGGCACCGACAGATGCCCGCAGGCGGCCAGCGCCGAGCCCATCAGGTCGGTCAGCCCCTCCAGCGCATCGACGCGGGAGCCCTTGATGACCAGCGGGTCGCGGCCGAGCGCGCGCAGCATTTCGATGTTGTCGGACGCCTGGATCTTCAGATCCTTCGGCGGGTGCACCACCATCCCTGGAACCGTGTTGTAGCTGAGCCAGAGCAGGGCCCGCGGGAAGAAACCCATCGCGTCGCGGCCCCAGACGGCGGGGGCGACCAGGATCGTGCCGTTCACGTTGGGTGGATTCGGGCCGGTCATCGCGGTCAGCACCACGGCACCGCCCATGCTCTCGCCCATCAGATAGACCGGCAGGCCGGGGTGGCGGGCGTGGATCTGGGACACCGCCGTCTTCAGGTCGGCCACCAGCGTGTCGGTGCCCGGCCAGATGCCGGTGTTCCGCGTGGCGCCAAAGCCGCGCTGGTCGTAGGCGTAGACCGCGATCCCCCGCGCGGCGAGGCTGCGCCCGGCCCCGTCGAAGGCGTTGGAATAGTCGTTGTAGCCGTGCAGGGCCAGCACCACCGCCCGCGGCGCTCCGTCCTCGGGCAGCCAGCGGCGCAGAGGCAGTTCGAAACCGTCGGCGGCGATCAGGGCGCTGTCGGTCAGGGCCGGCTGGGTCACGGGAAGACCCATCGGCTGATAGGCCGCGGTGCAGCCGGACAGCAAAAGGCCGATCCCGACGATCAGTTTCGCCATCCGGCCGGCCGCCTTACGCCGCATCGTGCGCGATCTCCTTCCGGGCGTGCGCGCCGCCGGTCAGTTGCAGGAAGATGTCCTCCAGGTCCGATTCCTCGGTGCTGAGGTCCACGACTCCCAGCCCGGCACCCGCCAGCGCGGCGAGGATCCCGTCCGCCCGCTGGCGGCTCGGCTGGTAGCGGACGATCAGGCGCCGCGGCTCGGCCAGTTCGGCGGTGAAGGCGGACAACTCCGCCGGAACGGCGTCCAGGTCGCGGTCGACCAGCACGGTCAGCGCCTTGGCGTCCACCCGGCGGAGCAGCGTGGCGGTCGGTTCGCAGGCCACCACCGTGCCGTGGTTGATGATGGCGATGGAGTCGCACAGTTCCTGCGCCTCCTCCAGATAGTGGGTGGTCAGCAGCACCGTCGAGCCCTCGCGGTTCAGCTTGCGCACATGCTCCCACAACTGGATACGCAGTTCCACGTCCACGCCGGCGGTCGGCTCGTCCAGCACCAGGACGGGCGGGGTGTGCACCATCGCCTTCGCCACCATCAGCCGCCGCTTCATGCCGCCCGACAGCGACCGGGCGTAGGCGTCGGCCTTGTCGCGCAGCCCCACGGCCTCCAGCAGTTCCTCGGTCCGGCGCTCGGCCTTCGGCACGCCGTAGAGGCCGGCCTGAAGCTCCAGCATTTCCCGCGGCGTGAAAAAAGGGTCCATGTTCAGTTCCTGGGGGACCACGCCGATCGACGCCCGCGCTTGGCGCGGATGGGCGTCGATGTCGGTTCCCCAGATCGACACCGAGCCGCTGGTCTTGTTGACCAGCCCGGCCATGATGTTGATGAGCGTGGACTTGCCTGCCCCGTTCGGACCCAGCAGCCCGAACACCGCCCCACGGGGAATCGCCAGGTCGATGCCTTTCAGCGCCTGCTTCGGACCGGCCTTGCCGGCCGCCTGGTAGGTCTTGGTGAGGCCGCGCACCTCCACGGCGTGGGCGGGGACGGTGTGGGCGGGCAGGGCGGCGGCGTTCAGCGGGGCGTGCGCAACCATGGAATCGAAACGGGCCTTTCCGGTCGTGCCCCGAGTCCGAATCCCCAGGGGCGATCACTGTCCAATCACTTGATCCATCCGGCGCGTTGGGTATGATCCGACCCCGCGCGCGTGCCTCATTCGGTGGGCATCTTAACGATGGCGTTAACGCGCGCGTGTGTCAAAGTGGAGGATGTCTGCCATGCAGCCAATTGAAACGATTGAAGTCGAGACCCTGACCGTCGGTTGCGACGGTGGCGGCGGCGCTCTCGGCCACCCGTTGGTCTATCTGACGCTGAGCGCCGAGGGGAAGGTCGAATGCCCCTATTGCTCGCGTCACTTCGTCCTGAAGGAAGGCGCCAAGACGGGCACGCACGGGCACTGACCCCGGCGGCGCTTTTTTACAGGGCGGAAATCCCGCGCACAGGAAGGGCCGGAGCGATCCGGCCCTTTTCGCATGTCTGCGCCATGGGCCGGTTCTGTGGCCCATCCGCCACCCCTCGCCGCGACGATGCAACGTTTGGGCGGGCCGGCGCACATGCCTGTTTTATTGCAATTGTGAAAAATATAAAACGAACCGCCTTGACGCGCGTCGCGATCCGCCTTCTACTTTTTTGCGGCGCAAAAAGGCGTCCTTCGCAATTGCCCGCTCAGGTCGTTCGCATGCTTTTTCCTGAGGCCAACGCTCTCGCGCCAGATGAGGCCCGGTCCATGAGCCAAGAGACGGAAGAGCAATACAGAAGTATTTTCGAGAACGCGGTCGAAGGTATTTACCAGACCACGGTGGATGGGCGTTATTTGCGGGTCAACCCGGCGCTGGCGCGGATTTACGGCTACCGGTCGCCGGCCGATCTCATCGACAATCTGACGGACATCGCCGGCCAGCTCTACGTCGATCCCGGCAAGCGCGAGGCCTTCGCCCGCCTGATGGCCGAGCGCGACGTGGTGCAGAGCTTCGAGGCGCGGGTCTTCCGCAGCGACGGTTCGATCATCTGGATCTCGGAGAACGCGCGTTGCGTGCGCGACCAGCAGGGCCGGATCCGCTATTACGAAGGCACCGTCCAGGACATCACCGAGCGCAAGCAGCACGAGGAGAAGATCCGCCTGCTCGCCACCGTCTTCGACAGCGTGGCCGACGGCATCCTGATCGTGGACCCCGACCTGTCGGTGCAGGCGGTCAACCCGGCCTACGAGATGATGACCGACTTCCAGCGGGAAGAGCTTCTCCAACGCCCGCTGGTCATTTTCGCCCCCGGCTCGCACGAGCGCGCCTTCATCGACGACATCTGGCGCACCGCCCGCACGGAAGGGCGCTGGCAGGGCGAGGTGACCAGCTTCCGCCATTCCGGCGACGCCTTCGCGGCCTCGCTGTCGGTCACGGCGGTGCGCGCGCCGGGCGGTGCGCTGGAGCATTACGTGCTGACGCTCGCCGACATCAGCCAGCGCAAGTACCAGGAACACCAGATCCGCTACCAGGCCAGCTTCGACCGGCTGACCGACCTGCCGAACCGCTGGCTGGTCTGCGAGCGGCTGGAGGAGGCCATCGCGCGCGCCCAGCGCATGCGCACCAAGGTCGCCGTCGCCTTCCTCGACCTCAACCGCTTCAAGCAGGTGAACGACACGCTGGGCCACCACGCCGGCGACGACCTGCTGAAGCTGGTGGCCAAGCGGCTGCGCAACTGCACCCGCGTCTCCGACACGGTGGGGCGGCTGGGCGGCGACGAGTTCCTGATCGTGGCGCCCGACGCGGTGGACCGCGCCGCCGGTGCCCGGCTGGTCGAGAAGGTGCTCTATTCGATGGGCGAGCCCTTCGCCGTCCACAACCAGGAACTCTTCTGCGGCGCCTCGATCGGCGTCGCCTTCTTCCCCGACGACGGCGAGACCGCGGACCAGCTGCTGCGCAACGCCGATCTCGCCATGTACCACGCCAAGCGCAACCCGGAATGCAAGTTCGTCTTCTACGAGGCGGGCATGCGGGAGCGCACCGGCTTCACGCTGGGGCTGGAGAGCGACCTGCGCCGCGCCGCCGCAACCGGCGAGGAGTTCGAACTGCATTTCCAGCCCAAGGTGGACATGCCGCACCGCGGCTTGCACCGGGTGATCGGGGCGGAGGCGCTGATCCGCTGGCGCCACCCGGTCCGCGGCCTCGTCAGCCCGGCGGAGTTCATCCCGCTGGCCGAGGAGACCGGCCTGATCTGGGAGATCGGCGCCTGGACCCTGAAGGAGGCCTGCACCCGTCTGGCCGGCTGGCTGACGGCGGGGCTGGACATCGCCTCGGTGTCGGTCAACCTGTCGCCGCGCCAGTTCCAGGACGCGCGTCTGGTGAGTTTCGTCCGCGACGTGGTGGAGCGCAGCGGCGTGCCGCCGGAGCGGCTGGAGCTGGAGCTGACCGAGGGCGCCATGATCGGCGACATCGAGAAGGCGGTGACCATCCTGCACGGGCTGAAGGGGATCGGCATCCGCCTGTCCATCGACGACTTCGGGACCGGCTATTCCTCCCTGGCCTATCTGAAGCGGTTCCCGATCGACACGCTGAAGATCGACCGCAGCTTCGTCCGCGACATCGTGCAGTCGGCCACCGACCCGGCCATCGTCAACACCATCGTGAATCTGGCCGACAGCCTGGGCTTCGACACCATCGCCGAGGGGGTGGAGACGGAGGAGCAGGCGGACATGCTGCGCCGCCAGCGCTGCACCCGCATCCAGGGCTTCCTGATCAGCCGCCCGCTCGACGTGGATGCCTTCGAGCGCTTCCTGGTGGAGAACGCCGGATAGGGCGGCTTCCCGGTGCCGGCCCGGTGGGGACGGGCCGGCGGGAAGCCGCGCCCCGTCAGTTGCCGAGCTTGTTGGTGTCGAGCACGATCATCGCCACGCCGATCTTCTCCTTGCTGGCCGGATCGAGCACGGGAACGCTGACCTCGGTCAACATGGCGTTCGTCTCGGCGTCCTTCTCCGGGTCGGTCATGTAGAGGTCGGAGCCGCCGCTGTAGACCTTCTGCCACTTCGGCTCGTCGCCCTGCCAGTAGTCGGAGGTGCCGCCGGTCTGGGCCACGTTCAGGCCGCGGTTGTCCATCAGCAGGATTTCCACGATCCGGCCGTTGCTCTTGTCCGTCACCTCCTTCAGGCGCTTGGTCACGGCGTTCGCGGCGATCTTGTCGTAGGTGGGGTTGGCGGACTTGGCCTTGGCCGCCGCCTTCCAGTCGTTGTCCATGGCGTCGATCTTGGCTTGGTCGAGGCCCTTGTTCTGAGCGTTCTGGGCCTTGACGGCGTCGACGACCGCCGGATCGGCGAGCCAGGTCTGGGTCTGCGGGCTCACCGTCTTGCGGACGTTTGCTTCCAGGGCGGGGTCGGCGGCGTAGGCCGGCAGCGTGCCGAGCACCGTCAGAACCGCCGCGGTGGACAGCAGCAGGGAAAAGCGTTTGGACATCGTTTCCTCCCATGGTTGATCCGCCCGCCGGCTGCCTTTGCGGCCTCTGCTCCGTGGGCGAAAAACCATAGGTCCCGCTTCATCCCGACCGTCAGAGGAATGCGCGATTTATTCCGGTCGGCGGAAAATCAGCGATACTAACCATTGTTGCCCTTGAACCGCTTCCCATGAGCGGGCGGCGCCGGTCCGGAGCATTTCGGGCGCCGGCCGTCGCTGCGTCATCCTGCCTTCACGACACCTATCCTCACCAGCGCCCATTCCCCACCGCTCCCTCTTGCCAGTGCCCGTTCCTGATGGCATACTAGTATGCAAGTTGACGCGATGGACGCCATGACCGACACGCCGACCTCCTCCGCCCCCACCGACATCCGCGGTCCCCGCCTGCACGGGGTCTACGACGCCCTGCGCGCCGCCGTGCTGTCGGGAGAGATCCGCCCTGGCGAGGGAATTTCGGAGACCCGCGTGGCCGCCCGCTATGGCGTCAGCCGCACCCCCGTGCGCGAGGCCTTCCGCCGGCTGGCCGACGAAGGGTTTCTGCGCATCGTGCCGCAGGTCGGCACCTTCGTGGCGCCGATCCAGCTCGCCGCGGTGTCCGACAGCCAGTTCATCCGCGAGACCCTGGAGTGCCGGACCGTGCGTCTGGCCGCCGAGCGGGCGGAGGCGGGCGACGTCGCCTCCCTCGCCCGGCTTCTCGACTCGCACCGCGCCGTGATGTCCCCCGACCGCCATTCCGAGTTCTTCGCCCTGGACGAGGCCACCCACGCCGAGCTGGCGCGCATCGCCGGGCGTCCGGCGGTGTGGGACCTGCTGGTCGCCGTCAAGGCGCAGCTCGACCGCGTGCGCTTCCTGTCGCTGCACAGCGAAGGCTGGGCGGCGAAGATCGTCGGCGAGCACCAGAGCATCGTGGACCGCGTCGCCGCCCGCGACCCCGACGGCGCGGAGGAGGCCATGCGCGCCCATCTGCGCACCGTCTTCGCCGCGGTGGACGAGATCGCCCGAACCAACAGCCACTTCTTCGAGACCTGAAAGCCGTCATGCGGAGTGTTCCATGCGCCTGAGCCCCGACACGCTGCCCTCGCTGCGCCCCGGCGTGCAGCGTCCCGGCTATGACCGTGCCGCGCTGACCACCGGAATCGTCCATCTGGGCATCGGCGCCTTCCATCGCGCCCATCAGGCCGTCTACACCGACGCCGCGCTGGCCCGTTCCTTCGGCCCTTGGGGCATCGCCGGTGTCAGTCTGCGCAGCCCCGACACGCGCGACGCGCTTGAGCCGCAGGGCGGCCTCTACACCGTCGCCGTGCGCGACGCCGCGGGCGAGCGGCTGCGGGTGATCGGCTCGGTCACAGAGCTGCTGGTCGCTCCGGAAGACCCCGCGGCGGTGCTGGAGCGGCTGACCCGCCCCTCCGTCCGCATCGTCACCCTGACCGTCACGGAAAAGGGCTATTGCCACGACCCGGCGACCGGAGCGCTGAACGAGGCCCATCCGGACATCGTCCACGACCTCGCCAACCCGGAAAGCCCGCGCAGCGTGCCCGGCTTCCTGGTGGAGGCTCTGATCCGCCGCCGCGCCGCCGGGGTGGAGCCCTTCACGGTGCTGAGCTGCGACAACCTTCCGAGCAACGGCGACACCGCGGCAGGCCTGCTGCGCCGCTACGCGGAGCTGCGCGACCCTGCGCTGGGGGCGTGGTTCGCCGAAAACGTGGCCTGCCCGAACAGCATGGTGGACCGCATCGTGCCGGCCACCACCGACGCCGACCGCGACCGGGTGTCGGATGGGCTGGGCCTGCGTGACGCTTGGCCGGTGGTGACCGAGCCGTTCAGCCAGTGGGTGATCGAGGACCGCTTCCCCACCGGGCGTCCCGCCTGGGAGCTGGAGGGGGCGGAGCTGGTCCCCGACGTCCATCCCTATGAGACGATGAAGCTGCGCCTGCTGAACGGCAGCCACTCCACGCTCGCCTATCTCGGCTATCTCGCCGGCTACGAGACGGTGTCGGACACCATGGCCGACCCGGCCTTCGCCCGGCTGATCCGCGGCCTGATGGACGAGGAGGCCGGGCCGACCCTGCACATGCCGCCGGGCGCCGACCTCGGCCATTACAAGGACGCGCTGATCGAGCGCTTCCGCAATCCCGCCCTGCGCCACCGCACATGGCAGATCGCCATGGACGGCACGCAGAAGCTGCCGCAGCGGCTGCTCGGCACGATCCGCGACCGGCTGGCCGCCGGGGCGCCGATCGACCGGCTGGCGCTGGGGGTGGCGGGCTGGATGCGCTACGTCTCCGGCACCGACGAGGCGGGCCGCCCCATCGACGTGCGCGACCCCATGGCCGCCCGGCTCGCCGAGTTGGCGGCGGAGGCCGGGCCGGTGGCCGACCGCCTGGCGCCCGCCCTGTTCGGGCTCAACGCCGTCTTCGGCGACGACCTGCCGCGCGACCCGCGCTTCACCGCCGCCGTGACCGACGCGCTGCGCCGGCTCTACACCGAGGGCTCCCGCGCCGTCGTGCAATCCCTTGCGCCGTCGGCGGCGGGCTGAGGCGCCCTTTCATCCTATTCCCATCGAGACATGCCGGCATCGGCACAGCACTCTTCTTCAAGGAGCAGACCATGGAACAGACTTGGCGTTGGTTCGGCCCGGACGATGTGATCCGGCTCAACCACATCCGTCAGACCGGCGCCACCGGCATCGTCACCGCCCTGCACCAGATCCCCTACGGCGTGGTCTGGTCGGTCGAGGAGATCGAGGAGCGCAAGGCGATGATCGCCGCCGACTCCTCGCTGGGTCTGCGCTGGAGCGTGGTGGAAAGCCTGCCGGTCCATGAGTCCATCAAGATCGGCGAGGGCAATCTGACCCCGCTGTTCGACAACTACCGCCAGTCGCTGCGCAACCTCGCGGCCTGTGGGGTGACGACGGTCTGCTACAACTTCATGCCGATCCTCGACTGGACCCGCACCGACCTCGCCGCGCCGGTGCCGGGCGGCGGCACCTCGCTGCGCTTCAACGCCTTCGAGCACGCCGCCTTCGACGTCTTCATGCTGGAGCGTCCGGGCGCCGAGGACGATCATTCGCCCGAGGTCCTGGCCCGCGCCCGCGCCTGGTTCGACAAGGCGTCGGAAGCCGACAAGAAGAAGCTGCTCACCAACATCATGGCCGGCCTGCCGGGCGCCTTCGACCGCTACGACATCCCGGGCCTGCGCAACATGCTCGACCGCTACAAGGACATGAGCCACGGCGCGCTGCGCGAGACGCTGGCCAATTTCCTGCGCGAGGTGATCCCGACCGCGGAAGAGGTGGGCATCCGCATGTGCATCCATCCCGACGACCCGCCGCGTCCGCTGATGGGCCTGCCGCGCATCGTCAGCAACGAGGACGACCTCGACTTCATCGTCAACGTCATCGATTCGGAGGCCAACGGCATCACCTTCTGCACCGGCTCGCTCGGCGCTGGGGCGAAGAACGACGTGCCGGCGATGATCAAGCGCTTCGCCCCGAAGGTCACCTTCGCCCATCTGCGCAACGTGAAGAAGGACCCCGACGGCTCCTTCCAGGAAGCCGAGCATCTCGGCGGCGACGTCGACATGGTGTCGGTCGTCACCACCCTTCTGGAGGAGCAGAAGCGCCGCAAGGACGCCGGCAACCCGAACTGGCGCATTCCCTTCCGCCCCGACCACGGCCACGAGCTGCTGGACGACGTGGGCAAGAAGACCCACCCCGGCTACCCGGCGATCGGGCGTCTGCGCGGTCTGGCGGAAATCCGCGGCGTGATGACCGCCGTGGCCTCGATGCGCCAACTCCCGGTCTGATCCATCGGGGCGTTTGCTTGGGTCCGGCTGGCGGAGCCTGACCGTTTCGTGGAGGAGGGGGGCGCCGTGCCACGGCGCTCCCCTCCCTCCGGGATGAGCGAGTCGTCGCAGTTTGCCTCGCTTTGCGCCGGCGCGGCCGATTTCCTCGCCAATCTGCGCGCTCTTGCCGCGGGTCCAGCCGGTGTCATATCGGACTGGACATCGGCATCCTGAAGCGTAAGAAGCGCAACAGGCCGTTCGCATTCGAATAAAATGCTCGATAAGGCGGCCCGCAAAGGCCCGTCTTCTTTTTCTCACACCCTCCGAGTCAAGCCTGGGGCATGTTTTTGCCAACAATATCCGCCGCTTAGTCTCGTCGCCACTTTCTTTCGGCGGAAGCGCGAAAAGCTATGGCAAAAACATCACAATCAATTAAAATCAGGGTTGTGGTGCTGGCCCTGCGGGTGTCGGCAAGCCGATGACAAGGGAAGCGCTTGGGATGAGCAACCGTCAGAATCCGCGATACGCCGCCGCCATGCTTCTTCGCGTGGTCGCTGCGAACGGGCGCTGCGATGTTCGTCCGATCGATCAGGTGCCGAAGAGCGCCCAGGAGATCGAACTTGAACGCTTCCTGCGCGATGGCTTCGCTTCCCAGCCGTCCGATCGCCGGCGGGCCGTTCCCCTCCGCGCCTGATCCGACGGCCGTTTTCGGAAAAAATGCGGAGCGATGAAAAAAGCTCTTGCCGGTCTCGGCCGAGCCGCCTATAACCCGGCTCCCACGACGCCGGGGCCGCTGAGAAGCGCGACGGCGGCAAGGGAACGGCAGAGA
>NZ_JACCJY010000041.1 GCF_014596085.1 Azospirillum tabaci | reverse complement strand
TCCGCCGCAACCGCAAGGACCACGCCGACAAGGCTTACTACGTCACCTTCGGGCCGATGGAAACCACCTTGACAGATCTGGCGCGGGTGGCTGACCGGCGGTGGGCGATCGAGGAATGCTTCGAGATCGCCAAGCAGGATTGCGGATTGGCCGATTACGAGGTCCGCAGCTGGCACGGCTGGTACCGGCACATCACCCTCTCGATGCTGGCGCTCACTTTTCTCGCCGCCATGCGCCGGCGGCTCAACACGGCAAGGGGGGCGGCAGCCGCGCGCCATTCGAGCCGATTGCCTACAGCATGCCGGAGATCCGCCACCTCATCACCGCCCTCCAAAGGCAGTGTCCACCCGGGCTCGCTCTGATCCTCGGTTGGTCGGTGTGGCGGCGAACCCATCAGGCCGTCGCCCGTGCGTTTCACTGGGGCCGCCAGCTTATGACCAAGCAACCTCAACTGTAGGACTAAGGCGCTGCGGCGTTGTTTCGAAACCGGCAAAGCCGACAAGCTGCCGGTCCAGGGTGCCGCCGTTGCCCGTGTCGGCCGCATCCTGCTGGCATTGAATGTTGCGACCAAGCCTGAGGACATGAACCTTCCCGGCTATCACTTCCACGGCCTGCAAGGGACGCCACAGCGCTGGTCGGTGCGGGTCACCGCCAACTACCGCATCACCTTTGCCTGGGACGCCCCGGGCGCCATCGACGTCGACCTGGAGGACTATCACTGATGACCGCCACCACTCTGAAGCGGGGCCTCGCCCCGATGCACCCCGGCGCCCTGCTGCGCGAGGACGTGCTGCCGGCGCTCGACCGTCCGGTGTCCGACGTCGCCAAGCTGCTGAAGGTCTCCCGACAGACCTTGCACGCCATCCTACGCGAAGAGGCGCCGGTGACCCCAGCCATGGCGCTGCGCCTGGGCAAGCTGTGCGGCAACGGGCCGGATCTTTGGGTCAACCTCCAGGCCCGCTATAATCTGGCCCGCCTCGCCACCGAATTGGAGGACGAGTTGGCCACCATCCCCACCCTCAACGCCGCCTGACGCTGAAACGAGGGTTGGCGGACACACCATGGATCAGTTTCGGCTGTCCGCTTCAGCAGAAGCTGATTCAAGCTGCAGCGGAAATGGGCGGGCTCGCCCGTCATGGTGCTGTCGCGAAAAGGCGCGATGATGGCTGAGGAGATGAGCGCGGAATACCGAGGCTGGCATATCAACTACGGCGCCAGCGGCTACACCACCGCGCCCATGGTCGGCGGGTGGGGCTTCGGAGAGATCGACGTCGATATGTACGAGATCGACGCCGACATGGAGTTCACCAGTTCGGCCGCCGCCCTGCGGCATGCAGAGGCGGCCATTGACCGTTGGTGGGATGATCGTGACGCCGAGGCCGGCGGCAACCTGTCGTGAAAGGGCGGCTCAGGGTCGTGTGGTCGGGCACCGGAAGATCGAGCCCAAGCAGCTCCAGTAGAGACCAAAGCAGCCCCTCAGTCCGGCGGAGCGGTTGGTGGAACACCACGCGGACCAGGAGGGCGGTTTCTATGGCGAGGTCCGCGTAACGTGCCTGACCACCCGGGGTGGTCCGAGGAGCCGCCCGCCAGCCGGCAAGCGCGGCCTCATCGATCCAGAAGGTCAGGCTGCCGCGGCAGCGCAGCCCCGCTTCATACGAGGACCAATTCGTCACCGTGAACCGCATCTTGGGGATGCGGTGGCGATGGGCAGCGTTGTGCTTGAAGGGCATGGCGGGCGTGGTGGTCAGGGCAACGGGGCCGCCCTTCTACACGGCGCGTTCGCCCCCGCCAACCGGTCCGGCTGGCCTCCGTGCACCAACACTGGGACCATGGCCTACGGCATCAGCACTATCCATGCAACAGCCCGACCTGGGGAGCAGATTTGCGTCTCATCCCGCTACCATACTTGGTGCACCTCCGGCTCGCCACACCCACGGTTTACGTGGCGATACCCTTTGATATGCGGACATCACGTTTGCGTTGACGAACTCCCTACTAGTTGGTAGATAAAGATATGAGGAACACATCGACCAGAGCCGACGACATCCTAAGCTGTGCGCGCACCCTGATCGCCAGGGGCGGCTACAACAGCTTCAGCTACGCCGACATCTCCAAGGTCGTCGGCATCCGCACCGCGAGCATCCACCACCATTTCCCCGGCAAGGCGGATCTGGTCCGCGTGCTGGTTGCGCAATACCGGCAGGAGGTCGAGGCCGGGCTTGCCGAGCTGGAGCGGAACGTCGCCGATCCGCTCGAGCAGCTTCGCGCCTATCTCGGCTATTGGGAGGGGTGCTTCGCCGACACGACCGACCCGTTCTGCGTCTGCGCGCTCCTGGCGGGCGAGAGTCCGGTACTTCCCGAAGCGGTCGCTCTCGAAGTGCGGGCGCATTTCCGCAAGCTCGCAGACTGGCTCACCTCCGTCTTTGAGCGAGGCGCCGCACAAGGCCGTCTCCGGCTGGTCGGAACCGCCAGGAGCGATGCCGAACTGTTCATGGCCGGCGTGCATGGCGCGATGCTATCCGCTCGCGCCTATGGCGACGCCACGACCTTCGGAGCGATAGCCCGTCCTTTGCTGCAACGAATCGTCGCTTGAAGCCGGCACTTCGCCCGGAGAATGCACGCATGCCTGTTTCACCTACCGACTGATAGGTAGAAATGGCGGCCTATGACGGCGTTGCCGAGTTGCCTGCTTTGCCGCTCTGCCCCACTGGATAAGGAAGGAAATCCCTCATGTTCGGAATTTCTCCGCTTGGCTGGGCCCATACGCTCGGCAGCCTGCCGGCCATTCCCATGGCCTTCTATATGTTTGCCCGCCATGGCCGGATCGTTCCCCGGTCCAAGGCAGGCGCCGTCTATCTCGTTTCCATGCTGATCGGCGCTTCGACGGTCTTCCTCGTGGCGCATCAGCCGGTCAGCAACGTCATCGGCGCCGTGACGATCCTCCTCCTGTTTGCGGGCTATGGGGTCAAGGGAGTTCTCGGGGCGGGGCGCTCGGCCGAATACATCGAGATCGTTTGTCTGAGCGTGAGCACGTTTCTTCTGATGGTGCCGACCGTCAGCGAAATCCTGCGCCGTTTTCCGGACGGCCACCCTTTGGTGACTGACCTGAAGTCGCCGCTGCTCCTTGGCGCCCAGGGCAGCTTGGCGGTTATCCTGGTGGTTGGCCTGACTGCCCAGCTCCTCCACTTGGCAAGGCAGGGTAGGGCGGCCGCGAAGTAGGAGGCTAACGGAAAACCCAGTCGCCCCGTGAGGAGGCTCGAGCTCTCGATGTCCGCGTATCAACGGGTATCCAACGCAATACGGTAAAGCGCAGTTGGGTAGCTGCGGGCTCCCTCCTGGCCTCACCCAAGTTAATGGGACAATGTCCTGCCGATATTGTTACGATGACGGCGCGGGCGGCGAGACGCCAGCCGGATGTCTGTTCGGTCATGCGAGAAAATCCTGTTCGTTGTCTTGCATGTTCTCCGTCCGCCATTGTCAGCGATGCGTGTGTGGATTCCTCCCGCTCGGCGGTGAACGGTGACTTCGCGCTGACCTCTGCCTCGCGCAGCCAGCCATCGAATGGGTTGGGCAACGTGCCCTTCACCGTCTCGCGGAAACGGGTAATGAGATCGGCGGCCGTCGCGATCGACGGAGAGCGCTCCCGCAACGCCCGGACAAAGCGGCGGTCCTCGTCGGTCAATTTGTCGGGATCGCCAGCCAGGAGCCGAACCGCATGCCGGGGCGTCGGAGGTTCGGACCGCTTCGCCGACACCGGTTTATCCGAGGCGCCCCTTGGTTCGGCGGGCGCATCCTGTCGCCGGCGCCGGTTTCCCTAATCCCGCACGGCGCTGTACTGTCCGATCGCGCCCTGCTCAGTCCTCGTCCTGCCACCTGCGCAGATCAGTCTGGTCATGATAGGCCATGCGGTCCGGCGTGGTGATGAATTCCATCGTCGTGCCCCAGGGCATGCGGCAGTAGCAGACCTTGTTTCCAGGACCTTTCTCGGTTGCATAGGGAATAGCGCGCGGCGCGGTAAGGGGTGTGCCTCCAGCCTTCTCGAAGCGCTCGACTGATGCGTCGATGTCGTCGGTGTAGAGAGCGAAGTGCGTGATGCCGAAGTCGCTCGCCCGGATCGGCTGGGCTTGCTCGGGGCCGTGCATTTCGAAGAGCTCGATATCGGGTCCGGTTCCGATCTTGACCATCGCCTGCGCACGCACAACCGTTCCGGGGAAAGCGCCGACGGCCCGCTCGAATTCGGGTCCCTGCCGCGGCGGATCCTGCGGTCCGAAGGATTGGTAGATCACCTGGCCGTCAAAAGCTTCCACCAGGAACGATTTTGCCGCTTCAATGTCGGGCACCGTAATGCCGATATGATTGACGCCGCGAATGAGGGGTGCGGTCATGACAGTCTCCTTGATTTTGTCGATCCATCGCGGCCGCTTCGGGTGCAATTCGCACGCAGCGTCGCGATCCGTTCGGCCCGCGACGGCGCGGGCGCAGAGTTTCAGTTGGCCTTGAGGAAATCGATCAGGGCGGCCGCGACTTCATTGGGCCGCTCATCCGCGACATAGTGGCTGCACCGCGCGATCGAGCCACCTGTCACGTTCCTGGCAAACTCTTTGAGCATCGGCACCATCTGCGCACCGAACCGCTGGTCCCCACCCAGACCGAGCACCGGTATCCCGAGGGGGTGCTTCTTGTACTCGAGAGCCGCCGCATGATCGGCGGCGAGGGTGCGATACCATTCCATGCCGCCGCGCGTGCGGCCAGGAAGAGCCATCGCCTTCGCGTAGATCTCGATGTCCGCCGGATTGAAGGTGTTGTGATCGTAGAAACGCTCTGCCATGAAGGTCGAAACATAGTCATATTCACGGCCATGGATCAGGCGCTCGGGTAGATCCCGGTTCATATGGAAGCTGAAGTGCCAGAGCCCCGCGGTCGTCGCCTCCCATCCGGTCCAGCCGGGGAGCGGTACGTCGAGGACGGCCAGGTGGGTGACAGCCTCCCGGTGGATGGCGGCTTGCGGCAAGGCGACCATTCCGCCGATGTCATGCCCGCACACGGCATAGCGTTCATGCCCAAGGGCAATCATGACCTCGTGCGCGTCGCGCGCCATCGTCGCCTTGTCATAGCCGTCGAGCGGGCAGTCGGAAAAGCCCGCGCCGCGCAGATCGATGGCCACCACGCTGAGATGCTCGGCCAGCAGCGGCATCACATTGTGCCATTCCCACCATGTTTCCGGCCAGCCGTGAAGCAGAAGGATCGGCGGGCCCGAGCCTCCCGTGATAGCGTTGATCTTGATGCCATTCACCGGCACCAGCTGCTGGGTAAACCCCTTCAAAGTTGCGATCATGATCGCTTTCCGGTCGATGTTGACGCTTGAACAAAGCTCGCGGCCAGCGCTCAGTGCTGATCAAAGTCGGTGGCGATCGAGATGTCGCGCCAAGCGTCGATATCGTTGCGGAACGCAGCCAGCTTTCGTTCGGCGATCGCGTGCGCGATGGGACCGAGTGGCAAATGAAGCGGGGCGTCATCGGCGTCGACTGCCTGCAGGATCACCGTGATCGCCTTGTCGGGATCGCCCGCCTGATTGCCGTTGTTGGTTTCGCGATAGTGCTTGCGCGAGCTCGCGGCGTATTCCGGCATCTCGTTGGCCGCCATCCTGATCGAACGGCCAAGGAAATCGGTGCGAAACGGCCCAGGCTCGACAATCAGCACGCGGATGCCGAACGGCTCCAACTCGCTGGCGAGCGCTTCGGAAATCCCTTCCACGGCGAACTTGGCGGCGTTGTAATAACCTCCGCCGCCGCTGCCCGCGATGCCGGCGCCTGACGACATGTTGACGATCGTTCCGCCCGAACGTCGCAGGACGGGCAGGGCGGCTCTGGTGGTTTCGATCAGACCGAAGACATTCACCTCGAACATCGGCCGATATTCTTCGGGCGTGCCTTCCTCGATCGCGCCGAACAGTCCGTAGCCGGCATTGTTCACGAGCACGTCAAACCCGCCGAATGTCTCGACCGCCTTTGCGACCGCCGCCTTGGCTGCCGCCGCATCCGTCACGTCCAGCGGCAAGGTGATCATACGGCCGCCGAAAGGCTCGGCCATTTCATCGATCGTTTTGACATCGCGGGCTGTCGCGATGACCTGATCGCCGCGTTGTGCCGCGGCGAGCGCGAGGCGCTGTCCGAAGCCACTCGAGCAGCCGGTGATGAGCCAAGTCTTCATTATTTTTTCTCCGAGTTGCTTTCAGACGACGCCAAGCTGTCGCCGTCGCGAACCGTCATGTCGGCCATGATCGACCAATCCTTCTTCCCAAAGCCCGCCGAGACAGCTTTGCTGAGCCCCTCGCGGACAGCATCGAGCATTGGGAGCGTGCGTCCGATCTCGTTGCTGGCCTCAGTCGCGAGACGCATGTCCTTAAGCGCGAGCTCGGCTTTAAAACCCGGCTCGAATGATCGTTCCGTGATCTGCGCGCTGTAGCTCTCATAGGCGCGCCCCGAGAAAAGGGTGCCCAGGATGAGTTCAAAGAAATCCGCACGGTCGATGCCGACACTCTCGGTCAGCACGACACCCTCAGCCATCGCCTCGATAGCCATGGCGATCATCATATTGCAGGCGAGCTTCGCCGTATTCGCCCGAGCGGGGCTCTCCCCCAACTTCCAGACCTTTTTGCTGAGTGAAGCGAGCAGCGGTTCGACCGCGGCGACGGCATCGGCCTTCCCGGCCGCCAGGATGTTAAGCTGGCCACTCGCCGCTACGTTCGGTCGCCCGAGGACCGGTGCGGACACATAGCCAAGGCCTGCCTCTTCGTGCAGCAGTTCCAGTTCCCGCGCGAAGGCGACCGAGATCGTCGATGTGACGACATGGGTCAGCCCTGGTCGCGCGCTTGCCAGCAGGCCGGCATCAAGGATCACCTCCCGAATGGCAGGGTCGTCGGATAGCATCGTGAAGACCGTGTCAGCCTGGAATGCATCCGCCGCGCGCTTGACCAGCGTTACCCTGGGAATGCTATCTTGCGCGACCCTGCTGCGGTTCCAGGCCCGCACGTCATTGCCTGCCTTCACCAGATTCAGGGCCATTGCCGAGCCCATATTGCCGAGACCGACAAACCCGATCTGCATGTTCTTTCTCCTGTTGTTCGGATGAGGGCCGTGTGCGGGATCGGACGCAGGCTGCCAGGCGATCGTGAGGCCGAGACCTGCGCCGACGATTTGGCTGGTGGCGATGCAGAGGAGAGCCCCAACGAAGGCGTGAGCAAGTTGGCCAGCATCGGCGCACGCCCCGCAGAGCGCATTGAGGGCACCGCCGATCGCTGCGACGCGCCGGGGCGCAGACCTGGAGAGATCAGCGGTTCTCAGAATCGACAGGCATGGCTGGATCATCGTCGAGGTCCTCATTTGCGAGTATCGAGGCGGGCCGCCGCGTTCCGCGACCCATCAGGAAAATCCTCTCTGTTCCGTCCGGACGAGCTTTCCTTGGGCCCCACAGCCAGGGTCACCATTCCTTCACCCAAGCGGCGGCCCGCATGGGTCTGGCGGATCCGCAGCAGGACGCATCTCCAGACGATGAAGGCAATCTAGGTATTTAGATTTGTTCAATAAGTGACATAACTGTACTCTTGGCGTTCAGATTTGTGTGGGTGGTTGTCATGGATTGGAGTGACGTCAGAGTCTTTCTCGCGATTGCGCGATCCGGCACGCTCGGCGCCGCCGCGCGGTCTCTTCAGACAAGCCACCCGACCGTCGGCCGGCGCCTCCGCGCACTTGAGCAGGCGATCGGTCACACGCTCTTCCAGCGCACCGCGGACGGTCTTGTTCTGACCGAAGAGGGCCACGGGATCATCGCGTTGGCGGAGCAGATGGAGGAAAGCGCGCTGGCGATGGAGCGCCGGCTTGCGGGGCAGGAGCAGAACCTCAAAGGCAGTCTGCGCATTTCATCCGCGGACTGGTTCGGGGCCTATGTCTTGCCTCCCATCCTTGCGGATTTCTCCAAAGCCTACCCCAATGTCGACGTCGAGATCCTGACCGGCACGCGCCTGTTCAATCTCGCCCAGCGGGAGGCTGACGTCGCTTTCCGTATCGTTCCGTTCGACACCGCTGACGTTGTTCAGCGACGGCTCTTCCGCCTTGAGTACGGCGTTTACATCGCGGAAGAGGCGCAGGAGCCGAAATATGGCGATGGGACCGGTTTCCGGCTGATCACCCACGACACTTCCACCGGCCATTTCCCTGACATCGCGTGGCTTATCGAGAGTTTCCCCAACGCGAGGCCGGTCCTGCGATCGAACAACCGGAACGTCCAGGGGCGCATGTGCAGGCAAGGCGTCGGAATCGCCGTCCTGCCCCGCGTGGTCGGCAATCAGATCCCGGGTATTCGCAGACTGGACCTGCCGACGCCGCCGCCGGCGCGAGACATCTGGATGGGATATCACCGGGACCTACGGCGTCTTCAGCGTCTTCGTGCGTTCATCTCGACCGTATCGGGCCATCTCGTGAATGCGACCGCATGATGTACGGCCCGAAGATGATTCAAGGTTGCCCGAGAAACTCCAAGATCGCTGCAGTCGTCTGATACGGCCGGCGTTTGAAGGCTTCCAATGAGGCTGTGCCAATCCACCTGATTTGGTATGGGCAGCAAGGTTCACCTGGTTCATCACCTTGGAGCCGATGAGTTGCATCGGCTGTACAAGGCGGCAACAGATGCGACGGAGCGGACGCATCTACAAATCATCTGGCTGCTGACCAGCGGGCGCTCGGCCCAGTTCGGGGCCGAGGTGACGGGGTACACGCCGCGCTGGGTCAGCGTCATCGTGGGACGCTATAACGAGGCCGGGGTTGCGGGGCTGGGTGACCAGCGCCAGTTCAACCCCGGCTCTCAGCGGATGCGGGGCATCCGCCTGCCGCCGCAAGGGACGCCAGACCGCTGCTCGACGAAAACCAGCGACAAAGCCTGAGGACTAGCCTGGCCGATCCACCGCCCGACCGCGGATTGTGGACGGGCCGCTCGGTCGCCCAGTGGATCGCCGGCATGCTCGGACGGCTCGTCTCCCCCCGGCGCGGCACCGACTATCTGGGCCGTCTCGGCTTCACCCGCCAAGTGCCGCGCCCCCGCCACGCCGAAGCCGATCCCTTGGCCCAGGAGGTCTTCAAAGCTCGATTTCGCCGCCGTGTGCAGGCGCTCCAGCAGGAAGACCCGGACACACCCTTGGAGGTGTGGGCAATGGACGAGCATCGCGTCGGGCTCAAGCCGGTGCTCCGCCGGGTGTGGGCGCCGCGCGGCCACCGGCCGGTCGCGCGCGGCCACCAGCGCTTCGAGTGGATGTATCTCGCGGGCTTCGTGCGGCCGAGCACCGGACAGGTGATCTGGTTCCTCGCCGATGGCCTCGATGCGCCCATGTTCGGTGCCATCCTGGACGCCTTTGCCCGCGAGGTCGGAGCCGGGCCCACCAAGAACGTGCTCATCGTCCTCGATGGCGCGGGCTGGCATGTCGCCGGCACGCTGGACATCCCGGAGGGCCTCACGCTGGAGTTCTTACCCCCGTATTCCCCCGAACTGCAGCCCGCCGAGCATCTCTGGCCACTGACTAACGAGACGATCGCCAACACCTACTTCGAGGATCTCGATGCCCTCGATCAAGCACTCGCCGATCGCTGCTGCGGTCTCGCCGATAATCCCGATCGCATTCGAGCCGCGACATGGTTCCACTGGTGGCCGCAATTCGCTTGATTTCCAAGCAATGGAAGCCTTCACGCGCCGTCGGTATCAGTGGGGTCCAGGACACGGTCTGGTTCGCCGTGCTCAGCGACGGTAATTGCGCCGTTTCGCTCCAATCGCAGAATGGCCATACCATTGAACTCCTGCACTGCGCTGTTCAAGACCTACTCACTGACGTGCTCTCAGTCCGTATCGCCCGAACTTCTTGATCTGCGGGAGGGGAAGAGAAGCTGGTAAAATTATTAAAGAGTAGAAGGTTTTGATGCAATTGCCTTTTGAACGGCAGTGCCGTCCACTTCAGAAATTGACAGGTGGCTCGCATAACGTGTATGTGAGCGCGCGCTGAATTTCACTAATCAGATTTGTTTATTTTGGTTTTTCGCCAAACCAATTTATGGTTCCAGGGGCGTCTCTGGAGGCCATTTTATGGTTCCGATGAGGCATCTTATGGTTCTAAATTCTCTGAATTTTTCAATGGAATCAACAGGTGGTGGATGTACTATATGGTTCCTTGCAGAGGACCTCTGGATGGAACCGTAAACTGTTGCGAGAGCACCCATAAACCGCACTCCGCGGAACCATAAAATGGTCCGCAACAACCGTGTGCTCTCAGCGAAATGAAAAATGAATGCCCTGCTGGTGAACGCTCACCGCAGGAGGCTCTCCATGCCGCGCAGCGTTGCATTGCGCTCCTCGGGGATCCGATCTTGCTTCTGTCGCGCGGAGTTCGAGACCGGACGCGTCTCCTACGATGTGATTGCTCTGCCCACCGCTCACGGTATCTGCGACGCCGTGTGTTGGCGCCCCGGGCTGCGCTGGATCATCGACCGCATTCCGGTTGCCTCCGTGCGCCATGCCATGCGGAACGGCGACGTTCAGATTCCGCCGCGAACTTTCGCCGACAACCGGCAACGACGCGCCGCCACCGTCTTGGCCGCGCCCGGTGCAGCGAATGCTCAACCGGATACACGGCACCACCGGTCAGGCGGTGCGCCGTTTCATATGCGGCCACTTCTTCGACATCCGCACTTTTGAAGCGGTGATGCGCATGGGCATGAACTGCGGCCAGGTTCTGGGACCGGTGCGGTTGTCGTTCGCTCCGTCGCTCGAGCCGATCCTGCCGCAGGAACTGACGAACACCCTTTTGGCAGCCACCGAGAAGTCGGAGGAACGGGGTCGGAAGAAACAGCGGGGGAAGCGGAGCGGCAGCGGCCGAAACCCGGCTTCCGACACCGATCCGCCCCGGAGGCGGGGGCGCCGTGGACGGCGTGCGGTTCGAGAACCGAACGATGGGGCGCAGGCACTGGGTGTCCTAGGCACCGTACCGGGTCCATGACGGCGTCTCGGCCAAGCAGGCCGAGCGCGATGGTGTGGGCGGATGCCCCCGCAAGACGGAAGGCACCGGTCCTCGGCAACCTGCTCCAGGGGCCGGCCTCTGCTTTCCAACAGGGCCACGGCCCACCGCCTGATCTCATCCGTGAAGAAGCACCGCTTCGTTGTCATGTGCATCCCTCCGCTCCCAGCGTGGGCTCAACAACGCTGTCCACTGATCCGGAGGAGGCTCGCCGAGGCCGGTGCCTGCCGGCCTGAACGGCGGTCCCATCACCTGAAAACCGCCACCGCGACAACGCCGCCAGATTCCGCGTTGCCATCGTATCCGTTTCCGTATATCGTAACATATACGGAATGCGGCGATCGGAGAACGGATCGACCAGCCCACTCCGTACCACCCAAATTGAGGTCGAGATGTACTACTTCGGATATTGCACGTGGCTGAATCCGCCGGAGCTTCACCGGTACTTCCCGGACGCCAAGGTGATCACCAAGGGCCACGTCGCGAATCACAAGCTGGAGTTTCACGCCGCCGGCACGCGCACCGACCGCGGCTGGTGCCACCTGTCCAACACGGGGCGTGCCTGGGGCAACAACGTGCTGGGCATCGTCGTCGAGCATCCCGAGCACCATTTCGAAGAGGATTATGACGACTTCGAGCGCTGCTTCGTCTCGGCGCGTGGCGACGACGGCAAGGTCTACGACTGCTGGACCTACCGCCTGATCACGCCGGGCGTGGCGATGCGTCCGCCGAATTTCTACTGGGACCACATTCCCGCCGGCATGAAGCATTGGGGCTTCCCGGACGATTACGTCCGCTCCGTTCTGGCCATGTATGAAGAGGCGGGGCCTTGCCCGCGCGCCGATCGTCCGAATCCGTCGGCCATTCCCGGGCGCTCCGCCGAGACGCGGTGAGGTGCCGCGCCCGCTCCGCGCTTGACACCCGGGGCGGGCGCCGCCGAACCACGATCCGGGGCGGGACCGCAACCCCGCGCCGTGTGCAGCACCTCACGTTCTCACCGCTTTCGGAACCAGGAGACTTCTGCAATGCGCCTATCCCGTGATGCCAAGCCCGCCGTCTTCGCGGCCTTGGCCGCCTGCGTGTTCTCGATGTCGCTGCACACGGCCGCCCACGCTCAAGGCGGTGCGGCCCCCACCAAACCCGAAGCCGCCAGCCTGGTCCCGAAGCCGATCCGCGACGCCGGCACCCTGCGCGTCGGCTCCCAGCAGACGTTCCCTCCGGTGGAGTTCCGCCAGGACGGCAAGACGGAGCCGGTGGGTGTTTCTGTCGATCTGCTCAACGAGATCGGCAAGCGCCTGGGCCTCTCCATCACCTTCGTGCACGGCGAGTATGCGGCGCTGATCCCCGGCCTGGAGGCGGGCCGCTTCGACGTCGCGTCGGGCGGCATCAGCGACACCGAGGAGCGCGAGCAGAAGGTCGACTTCGTCAATTACATGATGTCCGGCGGCAGCATCCTGGTGCGGGCGGCGGACGCCGAGAAGTACACGACCATCGCCGATTTCTGCGGCAAGTCGGTCGCCACCCTGCTGGGCAGCCGCGTCATCATGGCCGCGGTGGAAAAAGCGTCGGAGACCTGCGTGTCCGGCGGCAAGCAGCCGATCACCGCCAACCAGCTTCCCGCCGCCCCGGACGCCCGCATGCAGCTCGACCTCGGGCGCGTGGACGGCTATCTGGGCGACTTCCCGGCGCTGGTCTACATGAAGAGCCAGATGCCCGGCAAATACGCCATCGCCGGCGGCAACCACATTCTGACCCCCTATGTCACGTCCTGGGGCTTTCCGAAGAACTCCACGTTGAAGGATGCGGTCCAGAAGGCGACGCAGAGCATGCTGGCCGACGGCACCTACAAGGCCATCCTCTCCAAATGGGAGATCGAGGGTGGCGCGCTGCCGGAGATCACCATCAACCTGCCCGCCAGCAAGAGGAAGTGACAGTGGCTGCGAGCTGCGCCATGGCCGAACCACGGTCTGTCCGCGTCAAGCACCGGTGGCGTTGGGGAGCCTGGCTCCTCAGCGCGATCGTTCTCCTGGCTGTGTTCATGCTGATCAGCGCGGGTGTCCGCGCGAAGATCATGAATGTGGAGGTGTTCCTCTCCTACCTGACCAGCGAGCAGGTGCTGATCGGCGCGCGCAACGCCCTGATCCTCGGCACGCTGGCGCTGGTGGTGGCCAGCGTCATCGGTCTGGTCGTCGCCCTGATGAGGGTCAGCGGCAACCCGATCCTCGCCGCCCTGTCGGCGACCTACGTGTATTTCTTCCGCGGCACGCCGATGCTGATCCAGCTCCTGTTCTGGTTCAACGCGCTGCCGACCATGTTCCAGCGCGTTTATCTGGCGGTTCCCTTCACCGACGTCGTGGTGGTGGACGCGCCGACCACGGCGGTGGTCACGCCCTTCGTGGCGGCGCTCGCCGGCCTCGCCCTCGCCGAAGGCGCCTACATGGCGGAGATCATCCGCGCCGGCATCCTGGCGGTGGACAAGGGGCAGCGCGCCGCGGCCCGCGCCATCGGCATGACCGAGTATCAGGTGCTGCGCCACATCGTCATCCCGCAGGCCGGGCGCATCATCATCCCGGCGGGCGGCAACCAGTACATCATGCTGCTGAAGTCCACCTCGCTGGCCTCGGCGATCGGCTTCCTGGAGTTGCTGCGCATCACCACGGACATCTACTCGTCCAATTTTATGGTGGTTGAGCTGCTGGCCGTGGCGGCCTTTTGGTATCTGGTGATGACCGCCTTCGCCACCGCCGTTCAGACCGCGCTCGAAAAGACCTTCCCCCAGCGGTAAGCCCCCCAGAGGTCCCTATGGACACACCCGTCAAGGCCGCGGCCGTGGTTCTCGACTCCGTCTCGAAATCCTACGGTTCGGTCGAGATCCTGAAGAACGTTTCGGTTTCCATCGCGCCGGGAGAGGTGGTCACCCTTCTCGGCCCGTCCGGAGCCGGGAAATCCACCCTGCTGCGCTGCATCAACCATCTGGAGACGATCAGCGCGGGCCGCATCTACGTGCACGGCCAGCTCATCGGCTACCGCGAGGTCGGCGACACCCTGCACGAGATGTCCGACAAGGAGATCAGCGCCCAGCGCCGCTCCATCGGCATGGTGTTCCAGAGCTTCAACCTGTTCCGCCACATGACCGTGCTCGACAACGTGATGAGCGGCCCGGTCCATGTGCTGCGCATGTCAAAACCCCAGGCCGAGGCGCTGGCGCGCGAGTTGCTGGCGAAGGTCGGCCTGCCCGACAAGGCGAACCGCTACCCGTCCGAACTGTCGGGCGGGCAGCAGCAACGCGTCGCCATCGCCCGCGCCCTGGCCCTGTCGCCCAGCGTCATGCTGCTGGACGAGCCGACCAGCGCACTCGACCCGGAATTGTCGCAGGAGGTGATCCTGACCATCCGGAATCTGGCGGAGCAGGGCTACACCATGCTGATCGCGACGCACGAAATGGCCATCGCCAAGGAATTCGCCGACCGCGTCATCTTCATGGTGCAGGGGGAGGTGGTGGAGGACGTGCCCGCCCGCAGCTTCTTCAGTGCGCCCCGGCACGAGCGCAGCCGCCAATTCGTCGCCCGCCACGCGGGCTGAAGGGAGGGATGACCATGCCCGACGGCATCGAACGCCTGCCAAACGACCGCTCCCGCAAACGGGTCGGCAGCGACCTGCTGGCGGCCAACGTGCATGGTTGGCTCCGGTCGAAGATCCTGACCTTCGAGATTATGCCCGGCACCCGTCTGGTGGAGGACGAGATTTCGGCCTCCATGAATGTCGGCCGCACCCCGGTGCGCGAGGCCCTGCTGCGCCTTCAGGGCGAGGGGCTGGTCAGCCGCGAGAAGGGCTGGGTGGTGGAAAGCACCGACGCGGCATCCATCGACCATGTCTTCGCAAGCCGCGTCGCCATCGAAGGCTACGCCACCCACGTCGCCGCGCTGCGCGCCACCCCTGCGGACATCCGGGAGCTGCGGGCGCTGGCCGAGGAGATGGACGGGTTCGAAGCGATGGGCCGCGCCCAGCTCAACCTGCTCAACCGGCGATTCCACGAGCGGATCGTCGGGCTGTCCGGCAATCCCTTCTTCGTGGAGATGCACGAGCGCACGCAGTTCCATTACTGGAACATGCGCCTGCCCGTCCTCTTTACCCGCGAACAGGCGGTTGTGGCGAACGAGCAGCACAAGCGGATCATTGACGCGCTGGAGGCCTGCGACCCGGACGCCGCGGAACGGCACGCGCGCGAGCATGTCGAGACGACCCACCGGATCGTCCGGGATGCGCTGGACGGATGACCATCACCCTGGAAGCGGGCGGCACGCACCTTTATGTCGGCGCGCGCGGCACGGTCCGCGACGGACGGCTGTCGGCGGCCCCGTCGGTCAAGCCGCCTCCCTGCATGGTGGTGTTCAGCGACGGCGTCTTCACCGCCGGCACCCTGACGCCCCAAGGCGGCACGGAATGGCAGCTCGCCGTCGACGGCTACACCACTGCCCGCGGCACCGCCATCCCGGCGAAGCGGTGGCTGGTCGAGATGACCTGCATCGGCGGGACGCTCTCCTTTCGGGCGAAGGCGAAGCTGACCTAGGCACTTACGAGCTCCCACCCTAAACCCTCCCCCGCTATCGCAGGGGAGGGGACTGCCGCCGCTTCGCGATAATCTCCCTCCCCTGCGATAGCGGGGGGGGGGCCGGGGTGGGGGCAAAGTCAATGCCCTCCAAATCACAGCAAACCGAGTGCCGGGACGTGCACCAGAATCATCCTCTGCCCCTCGCCCGGGGCATCGCGCTGATCGTCGTTTCGATGCTGCTGTTCACGCTGTCCGACGTTTTCGCGAAGCAGCTTGCGCAGTCGGTGCACGCCATCGAGATCGCGTGGCTGCGCTGCCTGGGTGCCGTGCTGCTGCTGGCGCCGGTGGTGGCTGCGCGACCCGCCGTGCTGCGCAGCGCCAAGCCCCGCCTTCAGATCTTGCGCGGACTCTGCCTGCTCGTCTCGACGACGCTGCTGATCGCCGCGTTCCGCACCCTCGGGCTGGCCGAGGCGACGATGCTGGTCTTCATGTCGCCTTTCTTCCTGACCGCGCTGTCGGCGCTGATCTTCGGCGACCGGGTGTCGCGCGCCCACTGGACGGCGGTGGCCATCGGGTTGGCCGGGGTGGCGGTGGTGGTGCGGCCCGGCTTCGGCACGCTGTCGCCCGCGGTGGCTCTGCCCATCCTGTCCTCCTTGGGCTGGGCGGCGGGCATGATCTGCACGCGGCGGATCGGCGGCTCGGACTCCTCCGTGACGACGCTGGTCTGGTCGGTCGCCGTGGGCTTCGCCGCGGCGAGCTTGGCGGTGCCCTTCGTTTTCTCGCCGCTGGACGGCGCGCAGACGATCGCCGCCGCCGGCATGGCGGCGACCTGGACCGGCGCACATTTCCTGATCGTGCTCGCCTACCGCAGCTATCCGGCGTGGCAGTTGGCGCCCTTCTCCTACGCGCAGGTCGTCTGGGCGGTGATCCTCGGCTACGCGGCTTTCGCCGAATTGCCGGACGCCATGGCCTTCGCCGGTTCCGCGTTGATCCTGGCGGGCGGGCTGCTGGCCGCCGTCCATCCCCGACGCTTCCGAAGCGCCGGGCTCGACGCTCGCGCTTCCCGACTTCCGAACACATGACCGCAGATGACCACTCACACAAACGAGGAGCCACGACGCCCCATGACGACCATCTTCGACACGCTGCACCATGTCTGCATCGTCGTGCGCGACCTGGACAAGGCCGTCGCCTACTATGAATCTCTTGGCGTCGGACCCTGGTACGACTATCCCAAGAGCGGCCCCTACGTGGAGTTCGAGGTTCCCAACGAGGCCGCGTCCAAAGCCATGCGCTACAAATGCGCCGACCTCGCCAATGTGCAGATCCAACTGTGCGATCCGGGAGAGTTGGATTCCCCGCAGCGCCGCTTTCTCGACGCGCAGGGCGAGGGCGTCTACCACCTGGGCTTCGAGGTCCCGGACCGCGACGCCGCGGAGGCGGAGGGCCGCCGTCTGGGCATGGGGGTGATCGCCCGCGGGCGCCGCGCCGACGGGTCGGGCTTCTGCTATTTCGACACGCGTGCGGAGGCCGGCATCGTTCTGGAGATCCGCAAGACGGCGCCCTGAGACGACGGTTCAAAAGCCTTCCAGGGCGTCCTTGACGATCCGGTAGGTGGTCCGGACATGCTCCCGCGCGGCCTCCTCGGCGGCGTCCGCGCGGTGATCCGCGAGCGCACTCAGAATGACCTTGTGCTGGTCGTTCGCGTCCTGGGTCTGGTCCTTCGTGAAGATGACGGGAAGCCGCATGTTCCAATAATAGAACAGCGTCTTCTCGTGCATATCCAGGAAGAAGGGATTGCCGGCCATTTCGATGATGCGGCGGTGGAAAGCCCGGTTGAGCTGGTTCAACTGGGCGCGGTTCATCTGCTCGAACCGGGCCATCTCGTCCACCAGGGCGGCCAGTTCGGTGATGTCCGCGTCGGTCACGCGTGTGGCGGCGAGCCGCGTGGCGTAGCCTTCGATGGCGATGCGGCTTTCAAAGATGGCGTCCATGTTGGACGGGTCGGTGCTTTCCACCACCCAGCCCTTCTCGCGGCTGACCAGCCCCTCGCCCTGAAGGCGCAGCAGGGCCTCGCGCACCGGGGTGCGGCCGACATTCATGGAGGTCGAAATCTCGTCCTCCACCAGACGGGTGCCGGGCTTGATCTCGAAGGTCAGGATCTTCGCCCGGAGCCGGGCGTGCACGTCGGCGGCCAGGAAGTCCGTGCCGTTCCGCTTGCTCATGAGTTCCGTTCCCCTGTGATCCCGCACCTGTGACCCCGCGCAGCGCCGCCTGGGACACGCTGCATTGCCCATCCTTGAAGCATAAAGACCACGGGTTTGGCAAACGCTCCGGCGGCGGCGTCCACCCGGTCAGAGAGCACCGCCGGCACGGACGCCTCCGCCGGTCGAGCATATGCACCGGTCCATTCCCGGCACCGCCGTTGTTTCATCGGCGACTCTCCGTCAGCACCGCGCTTAATCAGGGAGAGTTCCGAAAACGCTTATGGAACTGCGCTCAACCTCCCCATAGTCTGGCGATGCCGAAAGCGCCAAGAAAAAACAAGAATTTCTCCCACAACGGCGAAATACAGACCAAGGGAAACAGCGTGACCATCTACACCGGACCTGTCTTCGACATGTGCCGTCAGCAGTTCACGGCCATTGCGGACCATCTCTGCCTGCCGGAGGACGAGCGCGACCGGCTGCTCTACCCGAAGCGGGCGATCACCGTCTCCTGCCCAATCCACCGCGACGACGGGTCGGTGGCGGTCTTCCAGGGCTATCGGGTGCAGCACCACCTGTCGCTCGGGCCGACCAAGGGGGGCACCCGCTTCTCCACCAGCGTGGACATCGGCGAGGTCGCGGCGCTGGCCGTATGGATGAGCTGGAAATGCGCTCTGGCCGGGCTCCCCTACGGCGGCGCCAAGGGCGGCGTCACGGTCGATCCCGCCTCGCTGTCGCGGCGGGAGCTGGAGGCGCTGTCCCGCCGCTACATGCAGGAGATGATTCCCTTCGTCGGTTCCCACACCGACGTGATGGCGCCCGACATGGGCACGAACGAGCAGGTCATGGCCTGGTTCATGGACACCTATTCCATGTATCAGGGCCGCACGGTGACCGAGATCGTCACCGGCAAGCCGGTCGCCACCGGGGGCACCGAGGGGAGGCGCGAGGCCACCGGCCTGGGCGTCGTGCATCTGGTCGGCAGTGCCATGGAGCGGCTGGGCATGCGGGCGGCGCAGGCGACGGCCATTGTGCAGGGCTTCGGCAACGTCGGCGGCGTCGCGGCGGAGGAGCTTCACGCCCGAGGGGTGCGCGTCCTCGGCGTCAGCGACCACACGGCCGCCTATTTCGACCCGCGGGGGCTGGACATTCCGGATCTGCTGCGCCACGTCGCCACCCACGGCGTGCTCGCCGGCTATTCCACCGAACTGGCCATCGACCCGGAGGAGCTGCTGCTCCAGCCCTGCGACGTGCTGGTGCCGGCGGCCATGGAGCGCGTCATCACCGAGAAGAACGCCGCCCGCCTGCGCTGCCGCATCCTGGCCGAAGGCGCCAACGGCCCGACCACCCCGGAAGCCGACCGCATCCTGGCCGAGCGCGGCGACGACCTGTTCGTCATCCCCGACATCCTGTGCAATTCGGGCGGCGTGATCGTCAGCTATTTCGAGTGGGTGCAGGATCTCCAGCAGTTCTTCTGGGGCCGGGACGAAGTGATCGGGCGGCTGTACGGCCATCTCGACCGCGTGTTCCATCAGGTCACCGAACGCGCCGCACGTGAGCGCGTGTCCACCCGCGTCGCCGCCATGGCCATCGGCGTGTCCAAGGTCCGCGACGCCAAGAAGACCCGCGGCCTGTTCCCCTGAACCGTGCCTAGGCGAGAATGTCCGGAAGGGAGCGGCACCCGCCGCATCCCTCCCGGACGTTTGCCGTGGCAGCCGCAGAATGCCCTTCACCCTTGATGGTATACGATATAATATACGTCATGGTGTATCGGGAAACTGAGCATGTCGGACATTGACAAGATCGACCGCCGCATTCTGTCGGTCCTGCAGGTCGAAGGGCGGATCGCCGCGGTCGAACTGGCGGAGCGCATCGGCCTGTCGCCCACCACGACCGGCGAGCGGCTGAAGCGCCTGCAGAAGGACGGCTACATCGAGGGATTCGGCGCTCGTCTGGCGCCCCAGAGGCTGGGCTTCGGACTCCTCGTCTTCGTCGAGGTGCTGCTGGACAAGACCACGCCCGACGTGTTCGACCGCTTCGCCCAGGCCATCCGCCGCGCGCCGGAAGTGCTGGAATGCCACATGGTAGCCGGCGGCTTCGATTATCTGGTGAAGACCCGCGTGGCCGACATGGCCGCCTACCGGCGCTTCCTGGGCGACGTTCTGCTGCCCCTGCCCGGCGTCCGGGAAACCCGCACCTACGCGGTGATGGAGGAGGTCAAGAACGACGCGCCGCTGCCGCTCTAAAGCGAACCTCCGTTCGCTTTAGATTCAAATGGCCTCACTTGCCGGCCGGGCTACGGCCGCAGGGGCGGCCGGGACCGCGGTCACGGTCCAAAAGCGGATCACAATCCGCTTTAGCGGCCACGGCGCGCCCTTCCCGTTTCGTCAGCCGGCGACGCTGCCGCCCAGATACAGCTCCCGCATCGACGGGTCGGCCAGCAGATCGCGGGCGCGGCCCTCCATCGCCACAGTGCCGAGAGTCAGCACATAGGCGCGGTCGGCGATGCCCAGCGCCTCGAAGGCGTTCTGCTCGACCATGACGATGCACATGCCGGTGTCGTCGCGGATTCCCGCGATGGCGTCGAACACCTCGTGCATCATCAGCGGCGACAGCCCCGCCGAGGGCTCGTCCAGCAGCAGGATCTTCGGCCCGGCGATCAGCGCCCGCACCAGCGACAGGATCTGCCGCTCGCCGCCCGACAGGGCCGACGCCTTGCGGTTCTGCTTGGCGGCCAGGGTCGGGTACTGGCGCATCAGCGCGTCGAAGCGGCCCTCCCGCTCCGCCCGCGGCAGGTGGCGGGCGCCCAGGCGGATGTTCTCCGACACGCTCAGCGTCGCGAAGACGTTGTCCGTCTGCGGCACGAAGCCGACGCCGTAGCCGCGCACCTTGCGGTGGACCGGCACCGCGCCGACGTCCTCGCCGTCGATGGCGACGGTGCCGGCGCGCGGGGCCAGGAAACCGGCGATGCATTTCAGCAGCGTGGACTTGCCGCAGCCGTTCGGCCCCAGGATGGTGACGATCTCGCCGCCCGCGGCGTGGAGGGAGATGCCGTTCAGGATGTCGGCGCCGTCGCCATAGCCGGCCCTCACGTTGGATACGTCGATCATGCCGTCAGTTTCCCCTTCTCCACGGCCTTGCCGAGATAGGCCTCGACCACCCGCGGGTTCTCCACCAGCTCCCGCGGGGCGCAATCGGCGATCAGCGCGCCACGGTCCAGGACGACGCAACGGCCGCACAGCTCGCGGATGAATTCCATGTCGTGCTCGACGACCAGGATGGTGACGCCCTGGGCGTTGACCTCTTTCAGCAGCTCCACCATGCGGCTGCGCAGGTTGGGGTGGACGCCCGCCGTCGGCTCGTCCAGGCACAGCAGCTTGGGCCGGCTGCGCAGCGCCGTGGCGATGGACAGCAGCTTCTTCTGCCCGCCGGACAGGGCGCTGGCCGGCTGGTCCTGCACGCGGGTCAGCAGGAACTGGTCAAGCAGCCGCGCCACCTCCGCGTCGTAGCGCCAGCGCCGCAGCGCGCCGCCCAGGCCCGCCTCGCGCCGGCAGCCGGCCTGGAGCACCTCGCGCACGGTCATGCGGTGCGGCATCGACGGCAACTGGAAGGTCCTCACCAGTCCCAGCCGGGCGATGGCGTGAGGCGGGAGGCCGGTCACGTCGTGGCCGTCCACGTTGACCGCGCCACCGTCGCTGGGCGTGAAGCCCGAGAGGATGTTCAGCAGCGTGCTCTTGCCCGAGCCGTTGGGGCCGAGCAGCCCGACGATCTCCCCCTTGCGGACCGACAGCGACACGCCGTCCAGCACGCAATGGGCGCCGAAGGATTTCCGGATGGATTCGGTGGACAGGATCGTCTCAAGCATGGCGCCCTCCGATGCGCTCGGGGATCAGGCCCTGGGTGCGCCAGAGGAGGAATGCAAGCAGACCGCCGCCGACCAGGGTCAGCCGCATCGCGGCCACGAACTCCGACGGCAGGCCCAGCGCGTCCTTAACGAAGGGCACGTAGGCCAGCAGGAACTGCATGAGGAAGGCTCCGGCCACCGCCCCCAGATTGTTGCCCAGCCCGCCGACGATCAGCATGGACCAGATCAGGAAGGTCTCGGCGCTGTAGAGCTGGTCAGGCCCGACGAAGGTGGTGTAATGGGCGAACAGAAAGCCGGCGACGGCGGCGATCAGCCCGCTGATGACGAGCGGCGTGCGGCGCAGCGCCGCGAGGTCGTAGCCGAGCGAGGAGGCCAACTGAGGCTCCTCCCGCAGCAGCTTCAACGCCAGCCCGTAACGCCCGTTGACGAGGCGCTGGCACAGCGCCCAGCAGACCGCCAGCAGAACGGCGCACAGCCCGAGCGTGGCCAGCGGCCCCCAGGGCGCCGGCAGGGAACCGAACAGCATCGGCAGCCCGTGGATGCCCTGCGCGCCGCCGGTCAGCCACTGCTCGTTGGTGGCGAAGGTTCGCAGGATCTCGGCGATGGACAGGGTGGCGATGCCCCAATAGTCCGCGCCCAGATTGCGCCCCAACCGCGCGAAGGCGAGCGCGAGCAGCGCCGCCGCAGCACCGCCCAGCAGCAGCCCGGCCACCGGGCCCCACTGGTTGGCGAAGGCGATGGCCGCACCGTAGGTGCCGCAGCCGAACAGGGCGATGTGGCCGAAATTCACCAGACCGGCGAAGCCGACCTGGAGGTTGAGGCTGAGCGCCAGCAGCCCGAACAGGCAGGCCATGGTGGAGACGTGGATCAGGAACTCAAACACGCTTCACCTCGTTGACGAACAGGCCGTGCGGGCGGACCAGCAGGGCGGCGACCAGGATCAGGAAGGACATCGCCGTGGCGTAGCTGGCTGGCAGGAACAGAAGCGGCTCTCCCACCAGCGGGCCGAGGTTGACGTTGGTGACCAGCGTCTCCGCCGTGGCGATGATGACCGCCCCGGCCACCGCGCCCAGCGCGTTGCCGAGGCCCCCCAGGATGGCCGCGGCGAAGACCGGCAGCAGCACGTCCATGCCGAGCTGGATGTTCATCTCGCCCTTCAGCGCCAGCCCGATGCCGCCCAGCGCGGCCAGGACGCCACTGAGGAAGACCACCGTGTTGGTGATGAGGCGCGCGTCGATCCCGGTGGCGGCGGCCAGCACCCGGTTGGTCGCCGTCGCCCGCATGGAGCGGCCCAGCGTGGTGCGGAACAGCAGCAGCGCCAGAACGATCACGGCGCCGGCGGTCAGTCCGACGGCGGTGAGCTGGTGGACCGTCAGCCGGGCGTCCAGGACGCGGATGACCGGGTGGCTGTCCAGGTCGAAACGACGGGAGTCCGGCCCGAAGACCACCAGAAAGACCGCCGACAGGATCATCGTGACGGCCAGCGATCCGACCATGGCGATGGCCGAGCCGGAGGCGAGCAGCCGTTCGAACACCGTCACGTTCAGCAGCACGGCGAGGCCGCCGACCAGCAGGCAGGCGAGCAGCCCGGCCACCGGCAGAGGCAGCCCGGCGCCTTGCAGCAGCAGCGCCAGGAAGGACCCGGCGACCGCGTATTGGACGAGCGCGATGTTGGGGAAGCGGATGAGGGAGTAGACGCAGCTCAGCCCCACCGCAATGAGGGCGAGATCGACGGTCCGGATGAGGACGTCGGAAAAGAATTGTACCATCGTGAGAAGACCCCTCGTGCGATCCGGTCGGGGGCCGGACGCCGCGGCGCCCGGCCCCGGCGCGCTCAGCGGAGCACGAGCTTGCCGTTGTCCACCTTCATCTTCAGATAGGGCTGGCTGTCGCGCATCCGGTTCGCGTCGAAGGTGATCTGGCCGGTGGCGCCTTCATAGCCCTTGCCCAGCTCCTTCAGCGCCGCGCCGATGGCGGCCGGGTCGGTGCTGCCCGCCTTGTTGATGGCGGCGGCGGCGATCTTCACGGCGTCGTAGGTGTAGCCGTTCCAGGTCGTGCGGAAATCCTCGCCGTACTTCTTCTTGTAGGCGTCCTGGTAGGCGCCGCCGTTCGGGCCGATGTAGTTGACCTCGAGCCCGTACTGGCCCTGCTTGGTCTTCGGGTCGCTGTCGGCGGTCGACATGGACAGCAGATAGCCGTACCAGGGCGTCTCGTTCAGACCCAGCTCCGACGCCTCGCGGTTGATGACGGCGCCCTCGCGGCTGTAGGCGGAGTAGACGAACACGTCCGGCTTGGCCTGGGCGAGCTGTTGGAGTTCGCGCCGGTAGGTGGTCTGCCCTTCCGGATAGGCGATGGAGGCCAGCACCTGACCGCCTGCCGCCTTGAAATGCTTGGTGAACTGTTCGATCACGCCCTGGCCGAAGGCGTTGTTGGGGGCGATGATGACCGCCTTGCGCCAGCCCTGGGCCATGATGTCGTCGGCGGCGAACTTCGTGGTCACATGGTCGAGGCCGACCAAGCTGAAATGCCCCTCCCCCAGGTCGCGCAGCAGGCCGCTGGTGCTGGCCGGGTTCAGGTGGATGCGCTTTTGCTGCACCAGATACTGGCCGATGGGCAGGGTGTTGCCCGACGAATATTCGCCGATCACCAGCGGCACGTTGTTGACCGTCACCAGCTTGCGCGCGGCGTCGAGCGCGGAGGGCGGGCGCCCGCCGGAGTCCTCCACGATCACCTTCAGCGGCTGGCCGAGCACGCCGCCCTTGGCGTTCACCTCCTCCGTCGCGATCTCGATGCCGCGGAGCTGGTCGGCGCCGATGGTGGCGCTGGCGCCGGACAGAGGAATCACTGCGCCGATGGAGACCGGCTCGGCCTGCGCGGAAGAAACATACGTTCCGCACAACAATGTCATGGCAAGCGTAAAGCTGATTTTTTTGATTGAAGAAATCATGAAATGGCCCCCTGTTCTTTGATTATGGGTGCGTCTGATGCGCTTGTCCCACAGGCAAGGTTAGCGGGCAAAATTCCGCATTTGTATACGGTTTTATTAGAATTCCGCCTTATTTATTGCGGAAATCTGTCGATCAGCCGGATATTTCCCGGTTGTGCTCCCGGTCCAGCCTCACCGCCGAAGCCAACAATTCATGATGCCGACACGACCACGTGAGCGGCGTATGGCGCGGTTCACTTCCACCCCGATGATGATGCCGAAAGGCGGCTGACGGCGTTTGAAAGGGGAAAGGACAAAACGGCCAGGCTGAAGCTGTGAGTCCGACGCCGTACAAGGCCAACGAGCCCCGCCTTCACGAGATTCCAAAGGCGCGTTGCCATTTCGCGAGGTGCTTACTCCGTGCCGACGTACAGGCGGGATGATCGGGGCGTGGAACGACCGGCTCTTTGTCGATCCGCCGGTCGCCCCTGTCCGTCACCTCCCCCGGACGCCCTCCCATTCGGACGCCTCATCGGCCGCCGGCGGATTCCCGGCGATGGGGTCCACCGACCCGGAGCGGAACCCTTTTCTCGTTCGGCGACGCGTTGAGACGCCGCTCGGCGCGGTTCGCAACAATAGCCTTTTGCACTGTTTTGAATGCCTTGGCTTCGATCTGTCCAATGCGCTGGCGCGACAGGTTGAAACGCCGGCTCAGTTCATCGGCCGGGACCGGTGTGTCGAGCAAGCGCCGGGCGATCAATATCTGGCGATCCCGGTCGTTCAGCTTCTGAAGACCGAGTTTGATGAGCTGCCGTTGCCGGTTTCGCTCCTCCAACTCGGCCAGATGCACCTCTTGGTTTGCCCGCTCGTCGGCCAGGAGGTCCTGCCACTCCGTCTCGCCGTCCGAACTCAACGGAGCGTTCAGAGAACGGTCCACGGACAAGCGACGATTCATCTCTACGACGTCGTTTTCCGGAAGCCCCAGCTCGCTGGCAATCGCTTTGGCCGCTTCCGGCGACAGGTCGCCGTTGTCCAGTTCCCGCATCCGCGCTTTCATCCGGCGCAGGTTGAAGAACAGGGTGCGCTGGGCCGTGGTCTTTCCAATTTTCACCATGGACCAGTTGTGCAGCACGTACTCCTGAATGGCCGCGCGAATCCACCAAAACGCGTAGGTCGAGAAGCGATAGCCTTTGTCAGGGTCGAACTTACGAGCGGCGTGCATGAGCCCCATGTTGCCTTCGGCGACAAGGTCGGCAAGCGGCAACCCGTAGCGTCGGTGATCCTTCGCCACCTTCACCGCGAGGCGCAAATGGCTTCCCACCAGCTTGTCAAGCGCCCCGGCGTCGCCTTCGTCGCGCCAGCGGCGGGCAAGGTCCTGTTCGTCTTCGGGGGACAGGTAATCGTATTTCCGCAGATCCTGCAAATAGAGGGTCAGAGGCTCGGCGGAACGTTCATGCTCCTTCATGAGTTGCTCCTTGCCCCGGCATCGGTCCTTTGCTCTGCAAGGCTTCCGCACGTCGCTCCGGTCAGCCGCAAAACCAGGGCAGCGACGTGTGGCCAGCGTGTGGCTCAGAGCCAGCCAGTTTCCATCAATGATGTCGGGGACGAGAGCGTATGTAAGCAGGCTCCGTGTCGGATCAAGAGGTTAACCGAGACGCTGCAAGGTTTCTTCCTATTCGCCCAGCGCGAAGGACACCGCGGCGGCGGCGTGGAGCGCCGTCGTGTTGAACATGGGAAAATCCGGCCGGTCAGCCTGATCGACCAGCAGGAAGATCTCCGTACAGCCCAGGATCACCCCCTGCGCCCCTTCGGCGGCCAGCCGGTCGATGATCTCCAGATAGCGGGCCTTGGACTCCGAACGCAGATCGCGCCGCACCAGCTCGTCGAAGATGATGCGGTCCACCGTCGCCTTGTCGGCGTCGGATGGCACCATGATCTCCACCCCGAAGCGCTCCTCGTAGCGGCGGCGCAGATCCTCGGAGAGCATCGTCGGCATGGTGCCCAGCAGGGCGACCCGCGACAGGCCGGCGGCCCGCATCGCGGCACCGGTCGGGTCGGCGATGTGGATGAAGGGGGTGGCGCGCTCCGCCATGATCGGCTCGACCACGCGGTGCATGGTGTTCGACACGCACAGGACCACGTCGGCCCCGGCGCGCTCCAGCGCATCGACCTTGCCGGACAGGTAGCGGTGCGCGGCGTCCCAGGCGTTCTGGCGGACGAAATGCTCGATGTTGCCGAAATTGACGCTGACGATGACGATCTCGCCGTTGTCCCAGCCGCCGAGGCGGGCGTTCAGCCCGTCGTTCAGCAGGCGGTAATATTCGGCGGTGGCCTGGTTGCTCATGCCGCCGAGGACGCCGATGGTCTTCTGGGGCAGGGGCCGGGCGGTGGGCTTCGTCATGTCGTGATCCCGTCGGTTGACGCCGCGGATGATAGGGCGGCCATCGCGGTTCGCCAACCGTTCAGGCCTTCTCCACGGTCCGTCCCTCCTGGGTGAACAGGTAGGGGACGAAGCTGCGGTGGTGCTCATCCACCGACAGCTGGCTGCCGATGGGTGGGAAGGCGCGCTGCTGGCAGTCGGTGCGCTCGCAGATGCGGCAGTTCACGCCGATGGGCACCGCGGCGGCCTCGTTCGAGGTGTCGATGCCCGCGGCGTAGACGATCTCCCCGGCGTGGGTCGCCTCGCAGCCGAGCCCGACGGCGAACTGGCGCGACGGCTTCAGATAGGCGCCGCCGCGCTTGGTCACGGTGCGGGCGATGCCGATGTAAGTGGTGCGGTCGGGCATGGTGGCGAACTGCACCAGGATCTTGCCGGGCTGGGCGAAGGCCTCATGCACGTTCCACAGCGGGCAGGCGCCGCCGAAGCGCGCGAAGTGGAAGCGCGTCGCCGAATGGCGCTTGGTGATGTTGCCGGCCATGTCCACCCGCACGAAGTAGAAGGGCAGGCCGCGCGCCCCTGGCCGCTGCAGGGTGGACAGCCGGTGGCAGACCTGCTCGAAGCTGGCGCCGAAGCGGCTCTGCAACTGTTCCACGTCGTGGCGCAGCGCGCGGGCCTGGGCGGCGAAGGCGCGGTAGGGCAGGACCAGAGCCCCCGCGAAATAGTTCGCAAGCCCGACCCGGCAGATCGACTGCGCGTCCTCGCTGGAGAATTTCGCCTGGGCAACGAGATCCTCGATCACGTCGCCGAAGCCCAGCAGGGCGATCTGGTGGGCCATGTGGAAGGCGCGGCTGGGGCCGTTCAACAAGGCGGACAGGCGCAGCGTGCCGGTGCTGCCGTCGTAGCTGCGCATGGCCGTCTCGCCGTCGTCGGCGACGATCTTGACCCGCACGTCGTGCCGCCGCTTCAGATAGGCGGCCAGCTCGTTCAGCAGGGCGCCGGAGTGGATCTTCTCCGTGTCCCACAGTTTTTCCGCCGCCTCGTCCAGCGGGCCGATGTAGTTGTTGCAGTAGTGGAAATAGTCGCGGACCTCCTCGTAGGGGAACTGCGGTCCGGCGAAGGCGTCGCTCGGTTCCTGGTTCGACAGGCTGTCGGCCAGCGACTGCACCCGCTCGTGAAGCTTCTGGTAGGCCTGGTGCAGGCTCAGCACGCGGCGGGCCAGCTCCGGGCTGGAGCCGACGGCGCTGCGCAGCTCGGCGTTGGTCAGCGGCGCCCCGGCGAACAGCGGGTCGGCCAGGGCCTCGCGCAGGTCGGCGACCAGACGGCTGTCCTCGTCTTCCACGAAATTGGACAGGTCCACCTCGAACACGGCGGAGATCTTCAGCAGCACCGGCAGGGTCAGCGGGCGCTGGTTGTTCTCGATCTGGTTCAGGTAGCTCGGCGACAGGTCCAGCGTCTTGGCCAGCGCCGCCTGGGTCAGCCCGCGCTGCTCGCGCAGGCGGCGGAGCTTGTAGCCGAGGAAGAGCTTCTGCATGGACCCGCCTATCACCCGAAGATTATGCCGAAGTGCATATTCGCAATCTTGGCAAACCGCGCGCTGCGTTTGCAAAGATGTTCGCAACTTCGCACATTTTTCCCGCCCGGCCAATTGCCCTGTTGCAAATCTTGTGAATAATCCAGGCGTTCCGGTGAGGGGACCGCTGCCACAAGGTTCGCAAGGTCCTCCGCCGCTCGCCAAAGTGGGAAACGCCTGATGCAAGAAATTCTGGCCAAGTTGGACGCCATGCGCTCCGGGGCGCGGCTGGGCGGCGGCGAAAAGCGCGTCGCCGGGCAGCACGCCAAGGGCAAGCTGACCGCGCGGGAGCGCATCGAACTCTTCCTCGACGAAGGCTCGTTCGAGGAGTTCGACATGTTCGTGCAGCACCGCTGCAACGACTTCGGCATGGAAGGCCAGAAGGTTCCCGGCGACGGCGTGGTCACCGGTCACGGCACGGTGAACGGGCGCCTCGTCTTCGTCTTCAGCCAGGACTTCACCGTCTTCGGCGGCTCGCTGTCGGAAGCCCACGCCGAGAAGATCTGCAAGATCATGGATCAGGCGATGAAGGTCGGCGCGCCGGTCATCGGCCTGAACGATTCCGGCGGCGCCCGCATCCAGGAGGGCGTGGCCTCGCTCGGCGGCTACGCCGAGGTGTTCCAGCGCAACGTCAACGCCTCGGGCGTCATCCCGCAGATCTCCCTCATCATGGGGCCGTGCGCCGGCGGTGCGGTCTATTCGCCGGCCATGACCGACTTCATCTTCATGGTGAAGGACAGTTCCTACATGTTCGTGACCGGCCCGGACGTGGTCAAGACGGTCACGCACGAGGTGGTGACGGCGGAGGAGCTGGGCGGGGCGATCACCCATTCCAGCAAGTCCGGCGTCGCCGACATGGCCTTCGAGAACGACGTTGAGGCGCTGCTCCAGCTGCGCCGCTTCATCGACTTCCTGCCGGCCTCCAACCGCGAGCGGGCGCCGGAGCGTCCCTGCACCGACCCGATCGACCGTGACGACCTGTCGCTCGACACGCTGGTGCCGGAGAACCCGAACAAGCCCTACGACATGAAGGAGCTGATCCTCAAGACGGTCGACGAGGGCGACTTCTTCGAGCTTCAGCCCGATTACGCCAAGAACATCATCATCGGCTTCGGCCGCATGAACGGCAGCACGGTCGGCATCGTCGCCAACCAGCCGATGGTGCTCGCCGGCTGCCTGGACATCGACAGCTCCAAGAAGGCCGCGCGCTTCGTGCGCTTCTGCGACGCCTTCGAGATTCCGATCCTGACCCTGGTGGACGTCCCCGGCTTCATGCCCGGCACCTCGCAGGAATACGGCGGCATCATCAAGCACGGCGCCAAGCTGCTGTTCGCCTACGCCGAGGCCACCGTGCCGAAGATCACCGTCATCACGCGCAAGGCCTACGGCGGCGCCTATGACGTGATGGCGTCCAAGCATCTGCGCGGCGACATCAACTACGCCTGGCCGTCGGCGGAGATCGCGGTGATGGGGCCGAAGGGTGCCGTGGAGATCATCTTCCGCGGCGACATCGGCGACACCGCCAAGATCGAGGCGCGCACCGAGGAGTACCGGCAGAAGTTCGCCAACCCGTTCGTGGCGGCGTCGCGCGGCTACATCGACGACGTCATCATGCCGCACGGCACCCGCCGGCGCGTCATCAAGGCGCTGTCCATGCTGAAGAACAAGCAGCTCCAGAACCCCTGGCGCAAGCACGACAACATCCCGCTCTGAAGGCGCGCCGCCCCATGACGACCCTGTTCTCAAAGATCCTGATCGCGAACCGCGGCGAGATCGCCTGCCGCGTCATCCGCACGGCGCGCCGCCTGGGCATCAAGACGGTCGCCGTCTATTCGGACGCCGACAAGAACGCCCTGCACGTCGAGATGGCCGACGAGGCCGTCCACATCGGCGCCGCCCCCTCGGCGCAGAGCTACCTGCTGATCGACCGCATCGTCGACGCCTGCAAGAAGACCGGCGCCCAGGCGGTGCATCCCGGCTACGGCTTCCTGTCGGAGAAGCGCGAGTTCCAGGAGGCGCTGGCCGCCGCCGGGATCGCCTTCATCGGCCCGGACGCCCACGCCATCCAGGCGATGGGCGACAAGATCGAGTCCAAGAAGCTGGCCAAGGCGGCGGGCGTCAGCACGGTGCCTGGTTATCTGGGCGTCATCGCCGACGACAGCGAGGCCGTCACCATCGCCCGCGACATCGGCTACCCGGTGATGATCAAGGCGTCGGCCGGCGGCGGCGGCAAGGGCATGCGCGTGGCCTGGAACGACGAGGAGGCCCGCGAAGGCTTCCGTTCGGCCCAGAACGAGGCGCGCTCCTCCTTCGCCGACGACCGCGTCTTCGTCGAGAAGTACATCCAGCAGCCGCGCCACATCGAGATCCAGGTGCTGGCGGACGGGCAGGGCACCGCCCTGTACCTGGGCGAGCGCGAATGCTCGATCCAGCGCCGCCACCAGAAGGTCATCGAGGAGGCGCCGTCGCCCTTCCTCGACGCCGCCACCCGCAAGGCGATGGGCGAGCAGGCCGTGGCGCTGGCCCGCGCCGTGGACTACAAGTCCGCCGGCACGGTCGAGTTCATCGTGGACGCCGAGCGCAACTTCTACTTCCTGGAGATGAACACCCGCCTCCAGGTGGAGCATCCGGTCACCGAGCTGGTCACCGGCCTCGACCTCGTCGAGCTGATGATCCGCGTCGCGGCGGGCGAAAAGCTGACGCTTCGCCAAGAAGACATCCACCTGCACGGCTGGGCCATCGAGTCCCGCGTCTACGCCGAGGACCCGTTCCGCAACTTCCTGCCCTCCACCGGCCGGCTGACCCACTACCGTCCGCCGTCGGAGGACCCGCATGTCCGCGTCGACACCGGCGTCTACGAGGGCGGCGAGATCTCCATGTACTACGACCCCATGATCGCCAAGCTGTGCAGCTGGGGGTCGACGCGCGACGCCGCCATCGCCCGCATGCGCGAGGCGCTGGACCAGTATTACATCCGCGGGGTCAGCCACAACATCCCGTTCCTCGCCTCGCTGATGGCCAACCCGCGCTTCGTCGAAGGCCGGCTGACCACCAACTTCATCGCCGAGGAATACCCCAACGGCTTCCACGCCTCCGACCTGCCGCCGGAGGAGCCGGCGATTCTGATCGCCGTCGCCGCGGTGATCCACCGCTGCCTGAACGACCGCGACATCCAGATCACCGGCAAGATGCCGGGGAACAAGGTCCGGGTGCGTGACGACTGGGTCGTCGTGATGGACGGCACGCAGCACCCGGTCCATGTCCGCCCGACGGACGGCAGCCCGCAGCGCATCGGCTACACCGTCGATTTCGAGGGCAAGCACCACGTGGTGTGGAGCGACTGGACGCTCGGCCAGCCGCTGTTCCGCGGCACGGTGAACGGCGCGCATGTCTGCGTCCAGGTGGACCGCGTCGGCGTCGGCTACCGCCTGTCCCATTCCGGCAGCCAGGCGCTGGTCAAGGTGCTGACGCCGAACGCCGCGCGGCTCGACGCGCTGATGCCGGTGAAGGCGCCGCCGGACATGTCGAAGTTCCTGCTGTCGCCCATGCCCGGCCTGCTCGTCTCGGTCGCCGTGACCGAAGGGCAGGAGGTCAAGGCCGGCGAGGTGCTGGCCGTGGTCGAGGCGATGAAGATGGAAAACATCCTGCGTGCGGCGCAGGATGGCACGGTGTCCAAGGTGCACGCGACGCCCGGCTCCAGCCTGGCGGTCGATCAGAAGATCCTGGAGTTCGCGTGAGCCAAGCGGGCTCCGACATATAGGGAAAGGTAAGGACGATGGCTTTCGCAAACACGCTGACGCAGCGTGCCGCTTCGCTTCTCGAGACGGTCGCCCCGCGGGGCGGCCTGCTCACCGCCGCCACCGCGGCGGTTCTGGGCAGCCTGCTCCTGGCCGCCTCGGCCAAGGTCCAGGTGCCCTTCTGGCCGGTTCCGATGACGATGCAGAGCATGGTCGTCATCCTTCTCGGCATGGCCTATGGCAGCCGCCTCGCCACGGCGACGGTCCTGCTGTACCTGCTCGAAGGCCTCTCCGGCCTGCCGGTCTTCGCCGGTCCGGGCGCCGGCCCGGCCTACATGGCCGGCCCGACCGCCGGCTACCTGCTGGGCTTCGTCCTGGCCGCCGGCGTCACCGGCTGGCTGGCCGAGCGCGGCTGGGACCGCAGCCCGGTCAAGGCCGTCGCCGCCCTGGCGATCGGCCATGCCGTGCTGTTCGTTCCGGGCGTGGCCTGGATGGCCGTCCTGTTCGGCGGCGAGAAGGCCGTCGCGCTGGGCCTGACGCCGTTCCTAGCCGCCACGGTCCTGAAGACCGCTCTGGGTGCCGCGATCATGCAGGCCGCCTGGAAGGTCGTCGCCCGCCGGTCGCAGGGCTGAGAGTAAGGGGGCGCGCTCTTGCCCCCACCCTAACCCTCCCCCGCTGGGCGGGGGAGGGGACTTGGGGTGCCCTATCTCCCTCCTCTGCGTCAGCGGGGGAGGGCCTGGGTGGGGGCTAGCGCCCCACCCATTGATTGATCGTTTCAAATCATTCGAACCAAGAAGCCGTGTCGAGGAGACGTCCCATGAGCGAGTTCCCGAAGAAGACCCAGGCCGACTGGCAGAGCCTGGCCGCCAAGGACCTGGGCGCCAACGGGACGCTCGACGATCTGGTCTGGAAGACTCCGGAAGGGCTGGACGTCAAGGCCCTCTACACCGCCGACGATCTGGAAGGGCTGGAGCTGGACAGCTTGCCCGGCTTCCCGCCCTTCACCCGCGGCCCGCGCGCCACGATGTACGCGGTGAAGCCCTGGACCATCCGCCAGTACGCCGGCTTCTCGACCGCCGAGGAATCCAACGCCTTCTACAAGGCGAACCTGAAGGCCGGGCAGATGGGCCTGTCGGTCGCCTTCGACCTCGCCACCCACCGCGGCTATGACAGCGACCACCCGCGCGTGGTCGGCGACGTGGGCAAGGCCGGCGTCGCCATCGACAGCGTCGAGGACATGAAGATCCTCTTCGACGGCATCCCGCTCGACAAGATGTCGGTGTCGATGACCATGAACGGCGCGGTGCTGCCGATCCTCGCCGGCTACATCGTCGCGGCGGAGGAACAGGGTGTCAGCCAGGACAAGCTGAGCGGGACCATCCAGAACGACATCCTCAAGGAGTTCATGGTCCGCAACACCTACATCTACCCGCCCGAACCCTCGATGCGGATCATCGCGGACATCATCGAGTACACGGCGCTGAACATGCCGAAGTTCAACTCGATCTCGATTTCCGGCTATCACATGCAGGAAGCCGGGGCGACCGCGGTGCAGGAGCTGGCCTTCACCATCGCCGACGGTCTCGAATACGTCCGCGCCGCCATGTCCAAGGGGCTGCCGGTCGACAAGTTCGCGCCGCGCCTGTCCTTCTTCTTCTCCATCGGCATGAACTTCTTCATGGAGATCGCCAAGCTGCGCGCCGCGCGCCTGCTGTGGTCGACCCTGATGAAGCAGAAGTTCGACCCGAAGGACGCCCGCTCGCTGGCCCTGCGCACCCACTGCCAGACCTCCGGCGTCAGCCTGACCGAGCAGGACCCTTACAACAACGTCATCCGCACCACCATCGAGGCGATGGCCGCGGTGCTGGGCGGCACCCAGTCGCTGCACACCAACGCCTTCGACGAGGCGCTGGGCCTGCCGACCAAATTCTCCGCCCGCATCGCCCGCAACACCCAGCTCATCATCGCCGAGGAGTCGGGCGTCACCAACGTGGTCGATCCGCTGGGCGGCTCCTACTACATCGAGAACCTGACCCACAGCCTCGCCAAGGCCGCGCTCGACCTCATCAACAAGGTCGAGGATCTGGGCGGCATGACCAAGGCGGTGGACAGCGGGATGCCCAAGCTGCTGATCGAGGAGGCCGCCGCCCGCCGGCAGGCCCGTGTCGACCGCGCCGAGGAGGTGATCGTCGGCGTCAACAAGTACCGCCCGGAAAACCCCGAGATGGTCGACGTGCTGGACATCGACAACACGGCGGTCCGCGAATCCCAGATCGCCCGCCTCAATCAGGTCCGCGCCGGCCGCGACGACGCCAAGTGCCGCGCCGCCCTGGAGGCCCTGACCAAGGCCGCCGCTGAGAAGTCCGGCAACCTGCTCGCCCTGTCGGTCGAGGCCACCCGCGCCCGCGCCACGGTCGGCGAGATTTCCGACGCGCTGGAGAAGGCCTTCACCCGCCATGTGGCGGTCATCCGCTCGGTTTCCGGCGTCTACGGCGCCGCCTATGAGGGCGACGAGGGCTTCAAGAAGATCCAGGAGGAGGTGTCCGCCTTCGCCGCCGAGGAGGGCCGCCGCCCGCGCATCCTCGTCGTGAAGATGGGCCAGGACGGCCACGACCGCGGCGCCAAGGTGATCGCCACCAGCTTCGCCGACATCGGCTTCGACGTGGACATCGGGCCGCTGTTCCAGACCCCGGAGGAGGCCGCCCGTCAGGCGGTGGAGAACGACGTGCACGTCATCGGCGTGTCGTCCCAGGCCGCCGGCCACAAGACGCTCGTCCCGCAACTGGTCGAGGAACTGCGCCGCCAAGGCGCCGGGGACATCCTGGTCGTCTGCGGCGGCGTGATCCCGCCCCAGGACTACGACTACCTCTACAAGGCTGGCGCCGCGGCGATCTATGGCCCCGGCACCAACATTCCGAAGGCCGCCTCCGACATCCTGGCCATCCTGCGCAAGCAGAAGGCCGCGGCGTGATGACGGCCGAGGGGGCGTCCTTCCCTCGCGCTCCCCAGCCAGGGGCCGATGTGGCCCCTCGAGTCCGGGATTTGACCGATGGGCAGCGGCGTTGGGTGGAGGAAAACCACCCAGCGCTGAATGCTTATGATGAGTTCGTTGAGAAGCATGGTGTGTTCAGCGAAGGCAAGCGGCTATTCTGAAGGGCCTCATTGTCCCTCCCCGCTCTGTGGGGGAAGGGGATAGAGTGGGGAGCGCAGCGAGAGTTTCTTCCTTTGTCCATCACCGCCGAAACCGACCTCTACGCACCCGTCAAGGCCTTCCTCGAAGCCCAGGGTTACGACGTGAAGGCCGAGATCCACGGCTGCGACCTCGTCGCGGTGCGTGGGGCCGAGCCGCCGCTGATCGTCGAACTGAAGAAGCGCTTCACCCTGGACCTGCTGCTTCAGGGGGTGGACCGGCTCGCCCTGACCGACACCGTCTATCTCGCCGTGCCGCAGCCGGGGCGCAAGGCCAGCGGCGCGTCGCCCCACGACAGCGGCGTGCGCAAGCTGTGCCGGCGGCTGGGCGTCGGCTTGCTGATCGTCGACACCGGCAGGGCCGCGGGGCATGAGGTGGAGGTTCTGCTCGACCCCGTTCCCTACAGCCCGCGCAAGGACAAGGCGCGCACCGCCCGCCTGCTGGGAGAGCACGCGCGGCGCTGCGGCGATCCCAACCGCGGCGGTTCCACCCGCGTGCCCATCGTCACCGCCTACCGCCAGGACGCGCTGCGCTGCGCCCGGCTGCTGGCCGCCGGGCCGCTGTCCCTGAAGGCGCTGCGTGCCGCCGGTGCGCCGAAGGACGCCGCGGCCATTCTCCAGCGCAACGTCTACGGCTGGTTCGAGCGGATCGCCAAGGGCACCTACGGGCTGAGCGCGGCCGGCGTCCAGGGAGTGGAGACCTTCGCCCACGCACTGGCCGCCGAATGACGAATCGTCACTCCACGAAATCCTCGCGGCTGAGACCGTAGCGCTTCAGCTTGTCGTAGAAGGTCTTGCGCGGGATGTTCAGCGCCTCGATGGCGGCCTTCACGCTGCCCTTGCAACGGGCCAGTTCGCTTTCGATCAGGCTTTTCTCGAACAGGTCCACTTGGTCGGCCAGCGACAGGCCGCTGCGGCCCGCCACCATCGCCGGAGCGGTGCCGCCCACCGCGGACAGCGCGTCATCCAGCCCGAGGACGAAGCGGTCGGCGGCGTTGCGCAGTTCGCGGACGTTGCCGGGCCAGTCGTGGGCCGCCAGCCGCTGCACCTGCGCCGGGCTGGGCGCGCGGGGCTCGCGGTTGTAGCGCGCGGCGGCCTGGACGACGAAATGCTGGAACAGCAGGGGGATGTCGTCGCGGCGGTCGCGCAGCGGCGGGATGGTCACCACGACGACGTTGAGCCGGTAATAGAGGTCCTCGCGGAACTTGCCCTCGCTGGCCGCCTTGCGCAGGTCGACCTTGGTCGCGGCGACGACGCGCAGGTCCACGGGGATCAGCTCGTTCGAGCCGAGCGGCTCCACCACCCGCTCCTGGATCACGCGCAGCAGCTTGACCTGGAGCGAGAGCGGCATGCTCTCGATCTCGTCGAGGAAGAGCGTGCCGCCGCTGGCGTGCTCGATGCGCCCGACGCGGCGCTTGCCGGCTCCGGTGAAGGCCCCGGCCTCGTGCCCGAACAGCTCGCTCTCGAAGATCGCCTCGGGCATGGCGCCGCAGTTCAGGGCGACGAAGGGGTGCTTGCGCCGGTTGCTGCCGGCATGGAGGGCGCGGGCGACCATCTCCTTGCCGGTGCCGGTCTCGCCCAGCACCAGCACGTCGGCGTCGGTGTCGGCGACCGCTGCGATGGCGCTGCGCAGCCGCTCGATCCCCGGCGTCCGCCCGACGATGGGCGAGGCCTCCCCGGCGGGCAGGCCGGCCAACTGGTCGCGCAGGCGCCGGTTCTCCAGCACCAGCCGGCGCTTCTCCACCGCGCGCCGCGTCACCTCGACCAGCCGGTCGGAGGGAAAGGGCTTTTCCAGGAAGTCGTAGGCGCCGCGCCGCATCGCCTCGACCGCCATCGGCACGTCGCCGTGGCCGGTGATCAGGATGACCGGCAGCTCGGGGTCCAGCGCCAGGGCGCGCTCCATCAGCTCCAGCCCGTCGATCTGCGGCATGCGCACGTCGGTGACCAGGGCGCCCGGCCAGTCACGGCCGAGATGGCGCAGCGCGCGTTCCGCCCCGTCGCAGGCGGTGACGTCGAAGCCCGCCAGTTCCAGCGCCTGCTGCCCGGCGAGGCGGACGGACCGCTCGTCGTCCACGAAGAGGACGGAGCCGCCCGGGGCGATGCTGCCGGTCGTCATGTCTGGGAATCCCTGCGCTTGAGGCGGATGGTGAAGAGGGCGCCGCCCTCCGGGTGGTTGGCGGCGGTCAGGCTGCCGCCGAAATCCTCGACGATGCCGTGGCTGATCGACAGGCCGAGGCCGAGGCCGTCGCCCGCCTCCTTGGTCGTGAAGAAGGGCACGAAGATGCGCGGCAGGTCGGCCTCGGCGATGCCGGGGCCGCTGTCGCGGACGGTCAGCACCGCCTCCTCCCCCTCCGCGGCCAGGGCGATCCGGACATGGCGGCGGGGCGAGGCGCGCATGGCATCGGCGGCGTTGCCGATCAGGTTGACCAGCACCTGTTGCAGCCGCACGTCCTCGCCGGTGACCAGCAGGGGGCCGGGCGGCAGATCGGTGTCCACCGTCACGGAATCGCGGCGCAGACGGGCCTCCAGCAGGGCCAGCGCCTGTCCGACGGCGGCGGCGGCGGACACCGCGCCCAGCGTGCCCGAGGCGCGCCGCGCGAAGCCCTTCAGGCTGCGGGTGATGGCGGCCATGCGGTCGGTCAGGTCGGCGATCTCCGCCAGATTGTCGCGCACCGAGTCCGGCCGCCCGCGCTCCAGCAGCACCACCGCGTTGTCGGCGAAGCTGCGGATGGCGGCGAGCGGCTGGTTGATCTCGTGGGCCATGGCCGCCGACATCTGGCCCAGCGCCGCCAGCTTCGCCGCCTGGGTCAGCTCGTTCTCGGTGGCGCGCAGCTCCGCCGTGGCGGCGGCCACGCGGCGCTCCAGCTCGGCCCGCGCCTCCTCCTGCAGGGCCAGCCGCTCCACGAGGTTCAGGCGGCGCTGGGCCAGCGCGTGGCCGGTCAGGGCGGCCAGCGCCACCACCGCGGCGGCGAGCAGCCCGGCCTGCTGGGCGCGGGTGGCGACCGGGGCGAGGCTGGTCAGGGCGTGGATCGTCCAGTCGCCGCCGGGCACCGCGGCGGATTGCAGGAGGTAGCGCCGCTCCGCGTTGCCCTCCCGCAGCGTGATGCGGTCGGACGCCCCACCGAAGGCCCAGGGCAGGGTGGGGATCTCCTCGGTCGCGGGGACCGCCGCCGCGGGCAGCGTGACCGGCAGGCGGCGGGGCAGGGCGTTGTAGCGCCAGCCCTCCACGTTGGTGATGAAGACGATGCCGTCGCGGTCGGAGACCAGCACCTTCTCCTGACCGCGCGACCAAGCCCGTTCCAGCTCCTGGAAACCGACCTTCAGGACCACGACGCCAGCCGGCCGCCCGTCTGTGCGGTTTTCCGCCACCACCCGCTGCGACGTGTAATAACCGGGGACGAGCGAGGTGGTGCCGAGCGCGAAATGATGCCCCTCCCCCTGCTCCATGGCCGACTGGAAATAGGGGCGATAGCTGAAATTCTGCCCGACGAAGCTGGGCGAGGCGTTCCAGTTGCTGGCCGCGACGGTGGTTCCCGCCGCGTTCATCACATAGAGGGCGGAGGCCTTCAGCGTCGCCGCGATGGCCTCCAGCTTGCGGTTCAGGCGGTCCACCCGCTCCGGGCTGGGGTCACGCAGCAGGTCGGCAACCTCCTGGTCACGGGCGAGCACCATCGGCACGGCGGCGTGCCGCTCCAGCTCCGTCCGCAGGTTGGATTCGTACAGCGACAGCTGCGCCAACCCCTGTTCGCGCAAGGATTCTCCGGCGTTGTCGGCCGCCAAACCTGCGGCCACCGCTGCGGCCAGCGGCATGCCGACCACCAGCACGGCCAGCATCACCCGCCGCGGACGGGCGAACAGGACGGACATCCGCCGGGCGAACCAGTCGCGGCTTTGCGAAAATGTCCAGCGGGTGGGGGCGATCCTAACCAACGGTCCTCAGTTCATGCTGCGCCGCAACAAGAGGTCTTGATGTGCGGATTTTCGCACATGGATTCCGCCCCTGTCGTGCGGATTCTGACCCACGCGTTCCGTCAGAGCGCTGCGATTCCTCATTTTTAATTTTGGCACACCGCTTGCTTTGAGAGGGGCATGACGGGCCGGCCGCCGACCGCGAGACAAGAGCGGCAGCCCCTTCCAAGGAACGCCACGAGGAGACGACCATGCACGCCCAAGGGCAGCCCCAGAAAAAGCCATTCTACACGAACCTGACCGTCCAGGTTCTGACCGCGATCACCATCGGCATTCTGCTCGGCCATTTCTATCCGGCTCTTGCGGTGCAGATGAAGCCCCTGGGCGATGTCTTCATCAAGATGATCAAGATGGTCATCGGCCCGATCGTCTTCCTGACCGTGGTCACCGGCATCTCCTCGATCGGCGACATGAAGAAGGTCGGCAAGGTCGGCGGCAAGGCGATCCTGTACTTCGAGGTCGTCACCACCTTCGCCCTGGGTCTCGGCCTGCTGGTCGTCAATCTGGTGAAGCCGGGCTCGGGGATGAACATCCAGGCCGGCTCGCTGAAGGCCGACGCCGTCGCCAAGTACGCGACCGAGGCGCAGAACCACACGACCATCGACTTTCTGGTCAACATCGTCCCGGACAACGTCGTCGGCGCCTTCGTCAAGGGCGACATGCTGCAGATCCTGTTCTTCGCGGTGATCTTCGGCGTCGCTCTGTCCGCCATGGGCCAGAAGGGCAAGGTGGTCGAGGACATGTTCGAGAAGGTGTCGCACGCCATGTTCGGCGTGATCGGCATCCTGATGCGCGTCGCCCCGCTGGGTGCCTTCGGCGCCATGTCCTTCACCATCGGCAAGTACGGCGTGTCGTCGCTGACCTCGCTCGGCCAGCTGATGGCGGCGGTCTACATCACGATGGCGCTGTTCGTCTTCGTCGTGCTGGGCAGCATCGCCCGCCTGTACAACTTCAGCCTCTGGTCCTTCCTGCGCTACATCAAGGACGAACTGCTGATCGTGCTCGGCACCTCCTCGTCGGAGTCCGTGCTGCCGCGCATGATGGAGAAGATGCAGAAGTTCGGCTGCTCCAAGCACGTCGTCGGCCTCGTCATTCCGACCGGCTACTCGTTCAACCTCGACGGCACCTCCATCTACCTGTCGATGGCCGCGATCTTCATCGCCCAGGCTTTCAACATCGACCTGACGATCTGGCAGCAGCTCACCATCCTCGGCCTGCTGATGCTGACCTCGAAGGGTGCGGCGGCGGTCACCGGCGGCGGCTTCGTGACGCTGGCGGCCACGCTCTCGGCCACCGGCCATCTGCCGATCGAAGGTCTGGCGCTGCTGCTGGGCGTCGACCGCTTCATGTCGGAAGCCCGCGCCATCACCAACCTGATCGGCAACGGCGTCGCCACCATCGTGGTCGCCAAGATGGAAGGCGAGTTCGACGAGAGCAAGGCGGTCGCCGAATACCAGGAACACTTCAAGGAACCGGCCCTGGCCCGCATCTGACGCGGGTCCGGCCTCCGGTCCGGCCTCCGGTCCCTGGGGGTGAAAAGGAAGGGGCGGTCCGCCATGGGCTGCCCCTTTCCCATTCCGGTGCCCGGCCAATTCGGGTATAAGCCGGAGGGGAAACAGTTCGTCGTTCGGCAAATTAACTGAAATCAAGTTAAAAGGGGAGAGGACGTATGTCCGGCGACTTCGACGCGATGGCGCTTGAGTACCACCGGAATCCGAAGCCCGGTAAGTTGGCGATCGTCGCCACCAAGCCCATGGCGAACCAGCGCGACCTCGCGCTGGCCTACTCGCCGGGCGTGGCCGCGGCGTCCAGCGCCATCGCCGCCGACCCGGCCCAGGCCGCGGAGCTGACGGCCCGCGCCAACCTCGTGGCGGTCATCACCAACGGCACGGCGGTGCTGGGCCTGGGCGACATCGGTCCGATGGCCGCCAAGCCGGTTATGGAGGGCAAGGCCGTCCTCTTCAAGAAGTTCGCCGGCATCGACTGCTTCGACCTGGAGCTGAACGAGAAGGACGTCGACGGTCTGGTGGACACCATCGTCCGGCTGGAGCCGACCTTCGGCGCCATCAACCTGGAGGACATCGCCGCTCCGGCCTGCTTCGAGGTCGAGCGCCGCTGCCGCGAGCGGATGAAAATCCCGGTCTTCCACGACGACCAGCACGGCACCGCCATCGTGGTGGGTGCGGCCGTCCTGAACGGGCTGAAGCTGGTCGGCAAGGACATCTCCACCGTCAAGGTCGTCTCCACCGGCGGCGGGGCCGCGGGCATCGCCTGCCTGGACCTGATGCTCAGCCTTGGCGTGAAGCGCGAGAACGTCTGGCTGGTCGACCGCATCGGCGTGGTCCACAAGGGCCGCAACGAGGAGATGAACCCCTACAAGGACGCCTACGCGCAGGAGACGGACGCCCGCGTGCTGAACGACGTCATCGACGGGGCGGACATCTTCCTCGGCCTGTCCGGCGCCAAGGTGCTGAAGCCGGAGATGCTGGTCCGCATGGCCGAAAAGCCGCTGGTCCTGGCGCTGGCCAACCCGGAGCCGGAGATCATGCCGGACCTCGCCCGGCAGGCCCGTCCCGACGCCATCATCGCCACCGGCCGCTCGGACTTCCCCAACCAGGTCAACAACGTCCTCTGCTTCCCCTTCATCTTCCGCGGCGCGCTGGACGTCGGCGCGACGACGGTGAACGAGGAGATGAAGATCGCCGCCACCCACGCCATGGCCAGCCTCGCCCAGGCCGAGCCGTCGGACGTGGTCGCCGCCGCCTATGTCGGCGAGAATCTGCGCTTCGGTCCGGACTACATCCTGCCGAAGCCCTTCGACCCGCGTCTGGTGATCGAGGTGTCCTCGGCGGTCGCCAAGGCCGCCATGGAGTCGGGGGTGGCGACGCGGCCGATCGCCGATTTCCGCGCCTACCGCGACAGCCTCGGCCAGTATGTCTTCCGCTCCGGCCTCGTCATGAAGCCGGTCATCACCAAGGCGAAGGCGGCGCCCAAGCGCATCGTCTACGCCGAGGGCGAGGAGCCGCGCGTCCTGCGTTGCGCCCAGGTGGTGGTGGACGACGGCATCGCCCATCCGGTCCTGCTCGGCCGTGCCGACGTGATCGAGCGGACGATCGCCGACATGGGCCTGCGCATCCGCATCGGCAAGGACGTGGAGGTGATCGAGGCCGCCCGTGATCTGCGCTGCCACAACTACGCCGAGGTCTACCGGCAGCTCATGGGCCGCCGCGGCGTCTCGCCGGCCAACGCGCTGAACGTCGTGCGCACCCAGCCGAGCGTCTTCGGCGCGCTGATGGTCCGCCGGGGCGAGGCCGACGGCATGGTCTGCGGCACCTCAGGCCGCTACGGCGACCACTTCAACCATGTCATGGACGTGATCGGCCTGCGCAAGGGCGTGAAGGTCGCCGGCGCGATGAACGGTCTGATCTCGCAGAAGGGCACGCACTTCATCTGCGACACCTACGTCAACCCCGACCCGACCGCCGAGCAGGTGGCCGAGATCGCCCGGCTGGCGGCGGAAGAGGTGAAGCGCTTCGGCATCGAGCCGAAGGTGGCGCTGCTCTCCCACTCCAACTTCGGCAGCGCGGACACCCCGTCCGCCCGCAAGATGCGGCTGGCCTACCAGCTCATCGCCGAGGAGAACCCCGACCTGGAGGTGGACGGCGAGATGCACGCCGACGCCGCCCTGTCGGAGGTGCTGCGCAAGGGAGTGCTGCCCGACAGCCGCCTGAAGGGCGAGGCGAACCTGCTGGTCATGCCGACCCTGGACGCCGCCAACATCGCCTTCAACATGCTGAAGATCATGGCCGACGCGCAGAATGTCGGGCCGATGCTGCTGGGCGCCGCGCGCCCCGTGCACATCGTCACTCCGTCTGTCACCACGCGCGGTCTGGTCAACATGACGGCGGTGGCGGTGGTCGACGCCCAGCTCGCCGCCCCGGTCAACGCCGCCCCGCGTCCCCCGGCGCTGCAGGACGGCGAGGACTGAGCAACCGCGACCGCGGGGCTGGACGGCGCTTGCGCCGCTCCGGTCCCGCGGGCCACTCTGCCGGGATGAGTCCCGACGCTGTTTCCCACGATGACCTGCCCACCCTGACCGCGCTGGCCTTGCGTCACCACGCCGAAGGACGGCTGGCAGAAGCGGTGACCGCCTACACCGACGCCTTGCGGCTGGACCGCCGCAACCCGGCGCTGCTCTACGGCTTCGGGCAGGTGCTGCGCGATCTCGGACAGATGGACGGGGCCGCCACATGCTTCGAGGCCGCCTTCGCCCTCGACCCCGGATGCGTGGACGCGGCCGATGGCTTGGGCACGCTGCGCGCCGGGCAGGGCCGTTTCGCCGAGGCCGAAGCCTGCCACCGCGCCGCTCTGGCCCGCGGCGCCGACCGGGCGAGGTTCTGGAACAATCTGGCCAACGCACTAAGCCGGCAAGGTCGGGCCGCAGCGGCCCTGGCGGGGTGGCAGCGCGCCGTTCTGCTCGATCCGGCCTTGCCGGAGGGACTGTCCAACCTCGGCGGCGGGCTGCGCGACGCGGAGCGGCTGGACGAGGCCGAGCGGGCGCACCGCCGCGCCCTGCGGCTGATGCCGGATGAACCGCAGGCCAACAACAATTTCGGCCACGCGCTGCAGGCCCGGCTCCGCCACGCGGAGGCGGCCCGCTGGTTCCGTCGCGCCCTGACGCTCGACCCCGGCTATGCGGCGGCCTTGTGCAATCTCGGTCTGGCGGTGCAGCGCCTGGGCGATGGAGGGCTGGCGGAACGTCTGTACGGGCGGGCACTCCGCGTGAGCCCCGATCTGGCGCTGGCCCATTTCAACCGCGGCCTGCTGCGGCTGGAGCGCGGCGAGCTGGTGGAGGGCTGGGCCGGCTATGGCTGGCGCTTCGCGTCCGGTCAGGCGGGCGGGGCGCGTCAGCCACGGATCCCCGCGTGGCGCGGCGAGGATCTGGCGGGGAAGCGCCTGCTGATCTGGGGCGAGCAAGGGGTGGGCGACACCATCCTGTTCTCCTCCCTCTGCGCGGATGCCATCGCCCGCGCCCGCTCCGTGGTGATCGAGGCCGACCGTAGGCTGGTGCCCCTGTTCGCCCGCTCCTTCCCCGCCGCTCTGGTCCGCGCCCCGCGGAGCGATGCGGGCGGCGTGCCCGATTGCGACCTTCACACGCCCATCGGTTCCCTGGCGCGGGTCTTCCGCCGCGACCTGTCCGCCTTCGCCGGCGCTGCCGGCGGCTGGCTGGTCCCCGACCCGGTTCGGGTGGCGCTCTGGCGGGAGCGGGTGGCGGCGCTCGGCCCGGGCCTTCGCGTGGGAATCGGCTGGCGCAGCGCGCTGATGACCGAATCGCGCCGCGCCGCCTACAGCCGGCTCGACCAGTGGGAAGCGCTGCTCGCCGTGCCGGGGGTGGTCTTCGTCACTCTCCAGTATGGTGCGTGCGAGGCCGAGCGGGCGGCGGCGGAAGAACGTTTCGGGGTCACCATCCATCGCTGGGACAATCTCGACCTGACCGACGATTTCGACGGTACGGCGGCGCTGATGACGAACCTGGACCTCGTGGTCGCGCCCGCCACGGCGGTGGGGGAGTTGGCGGCGGCGCTCGGCGTGCCGGTCTGGCGCTTCGGCGGGCGGGATTGGACCCAGCTCGGCACCGCGGTGCGCCCCTGGTTTCCGGCGCAACGCCTGTTCCAGCCGCAGGGCGGGGAGGACGTCCATGGCGTGCTGAACCGGATGGCCGCACAACTCGCCCGGCGGCCTATCTGAAATTTCAGCGAAAAACAATTCGCAACTTTACATGCTTTGCGGTAAAGTGAGGATCGAGCGATCCATTCGCGCTTCTCCATTCGGGGGCGTGCCTGATGGGAGGGGGTGTCATGTCAGACGCAATGGCCGGCGTTGGTCAGATGGTTGCGGACCTCAACAAGTCCGTGTCCGCCGCCGTCGATCGCCTGAATGCCCAGCGCGAGGCCGAGGCCGCCGCCAACGCGAACGTGCAGGAATTCCGCAAGGACGTCCGCAAGTCCTCCGTCAACACCCCCGGCTTCGCCACGGACATGGGCGTTCTCGCCAAGAACGTGACCCGCCTCAACGTGGTCGGTGCGCTGGGCGCCGACGACCCCGTCGACTTCTACAAGTTCCGCGTGACCACCAAGGGCGAAGTGACGCTGGGGCAGGTCGGCGACGAGGGCCTGCGCGTCCAGGTGATGTCCAAGTTCGGCACGGTTCTGGCCGACAGCGACAAGAGCGCCGGAAAGAACTACGACGCCTTCAAGAGCATGATGCAGGGCGAGTACGAACTCGATCGCGGCGACTACACGCTGCGCCTGACGCGCGAGAAGGGGCAGTCGCCCAAGGACGCGAAGAACTACGCCATCCAGCTCAGCATGGGCAAATACACCCAGGACTACGACACGGTCGCCAAGGCGCCGAAGAAGGGCGAAAGCCCCTTCAACCTCTCCACCGGCCAGCAGGCCATGCTGGACGGACTGAGCCAGGCGGCGGCGAGCCTGAATTCGATCCCCACCGGCCAGACCGGCACGCAAAAGCTGCTGGGCAGCTTCAACATGTTCGTCTGATCGAGTCCTGTTCTCCACCAAAGGCCGAAGCCCTTTCCCCACCCAGGGGGGAAGGGCTTTTTCCATCCGGGGCCCATGGTCCGCCCCGGTCGGTGTCCCTCCGCAGGCGCACCCCGCAATCGGCGGACCTTTCGCCTGTGGGAAATGTTAAGCCAACGCTATGACCGCACCGGACCATCCGATCCTGCTCTGCCGCGACTGTGGGGCGCCGCACGCCCTGCCGCCGGCCTTGCCCGGCCATCGCGCGGAATGCCACCGCTGCGGGGCGGTGCTGCGCCATTTCCGGACCGGCGGACTGGGGCACGCGGTGGCCCTCGCCATCGCCTCGACGATCCTGTTCGTCACCGCCAACCTGTTCCCCATCCTGACCTTCGAGCTGGAGGGGCGGGCGCAGACGGCGACCCTGCTCAGCGGTTCGGTGGCGCTGTGGGATGGCGGCTACGAGGTGCTGGGCGTCCTGGTCTTCTTCGTGCTGTTCCTGGCGCCGCTGGCGCAGGTGCTCGGCACGCTCTACGTCGTGATGCCGCTCGCCGCCGGGCGGACGGCGGCGCCGGGCGCGGCCTGGACCTTCCGGACGGTGGCGCGGCTGCGCCGCTGGGCGATGGCGGAGGTCTTCCTGCTCGGCCTGATCGTCGCCTATGTGAAGCTGTCCGATCTGGCGGAACTGGAGCCGGGGGCGTCGCTGGCCGCCCTGGTCGCCTTCATCCTGGTGCAGGTGTGGGGGGAGGCGTCGCTCAGCCCGTTCGAGGTGTGGGAGCGGATCGCGCCGCAGACCCGCGTCGCCCAAGCGGCCAACGCCGACCCGGAGCGGCTGACCGCCTGCCACGACTGCCATCAGGTGGTGGCCGGGCCCGATGGCGGTGAATCGCAGGGAGCATGCCCGCGCTGCGGCGCCCGGCTGCATCACCGCAAGCCGAACAGCCTGCCGCGCGGCTGGGCGCTGATCTCCGCGGCGACGATCCTCTACATTCCGGCGAACCTGCTGCCGATCATGACGGTGGTCTATTTCGGCGCCGGCCAGCCCGACACCATCCTGTCCGGTGTGGAGGCGCTGATCGCGGCGGAGATGTGGCCGGTGGCCCTGCTGGTCTTCTTCGCCAGCATCACCGTGCCGGTCCTGAAGCTGATCGGGCTGGCCTATCTGCTGTGGACGGTGCAGCGGGGTTCGCCGAAGCGGCAACGCGACCGCACGCGACTCTACCGGTTGATCGAGGGGGTCGGGCGCTGGTCCATGGTGGACATCTTCATGATCTCGCTTCTGACGGCTCTGGTCCAGCTGGGCGCCATCGCCACCATCCACGCGGAGCTGGGCGCCGTCGCCTTTGCCGCCGTCGTCATCATCACCATGCTGGCGTCGGAGTCCTTCGACCCACGGCTGATCTGGGATGCGCCGCCTCGGCAGGCGCACCGTCAGGAATCCTCCCATGACTGATCCGAATTCCACAGTGGAGCCGGCCAGCCCGGTGATCCGTCGCCGCCGCGGCCTGCCGCTGATCTGGCTGGTGCCGCTGGTCGCGGCGCTGATCGGAGGCTGGCTGGCCTGGAGGACGCTGAACGAGCGCGGCCCGACCATCACCATCACCTTCGACACGGCGGAGGGGCTGGAACCGGGCAAGACCCGCGTGCGCTACCGCGACGTGGATGTCGGGACCGTGCAGGGGGTGGCGGTCTCGCCCGACTTGGCGAACGTCATCGTCACCGTGCGCATGGTGAAGGGAGCTGCCTCCTACCTCAACGACCGGACCAGCTTCTGGGTTGTCAAGCCGCGGCTGGGCTTCGGCGGCGTTTCGGGGCTCGGCACGCTGGTCTCGGGCGCCTACATCGGCATGGACCCGGGAACCGGGAACGGCGAGGCGCTCACCGCCTTCCGCGGTTTGGAGGAGCCGCCGCTGATCCGCTCCAGTTCGCCGGGCCGGCGCTTTGCGCTGAGTGCCGATCGGCTGGGCGGGTTGGGGCCGGGGGCGCCGATCTACTACCGCGGCATCCAGGTCGGCGAGGTGGTCGGTTACGAATTCTCCCAGGACTGGCAATCGCTGACCATCCCGGTCTTCATCCACGCCCCCTACGACCGGATCGTCCGGCCCAACACCCGTTTCTGGAACGCCAGCGGCCTGTCGGTGTCGATTGGGCCGGAAGGACCGACGGTGGCACTGGAATCGTTGCAGTCGCTGGCGACCGGCGGGGTGTCCTTCGAGACTCCCGGCCTTGGCGGACCCGGGGACGGCGGTGAGATCGCCGCGGAGGGAACGGCCTTCCCCCTCTATGAGAGCCGCAACGCCGCCAGCGACGCGCGCTTCACCCGGCGGGTGCCCTTCCTGGTGCATTTCGACGGGTCGGTGCGCGGCCTGCATCCGGGCTCCGCGGTGGAGTTCCGTGGCATCCGGGTGGGGGAGGTGACCGACATTCGGCTCGACGTGGACCCGGTGTCCGGCGAGGCCCGCATTCCGGTGACCCTGAACATCGAGCCGGAACGGCTGGGCAGCGACCTGCCTGCGGCGCACGACACCGAGACCGCCTATTCCCGCACGAAAGCACTGGTGGAACAGGGGTTGCGGGCGCAGCTGCGCACCGGCAACCTGTTGACCGGGGAGCTGATCGTGACGCTCGACTTGTTCCCCGACGCACCGAAGGAAACCTTGATCAGTGGCGGACCCTATCCGGAGCTGCCCTCCCAGCCGAACGTGCTCGACACGGCGACCAAAACCGCCACCGACCTGATGAACGAGTTGGCCCGCGCGCCCATCGCCGAAACGGTGGCGGAACTGCGCTCCACCATTCAGAAGGCCGGTGCCCTGCTCGGTTCGCCGGAGGTGGCTCAGGCCATGGTTTCGCTCAGCCGGTCTCTGGCTGAGCTGGAGAAGACGACGCAGGCGCTGGGCAGCGAGGGCGGGCCGACCATCCGCGCCTTGCGGGACGTGGCGGAGAACACCTCCAAGCTGGTCCGGCAGGCCGAACAAACACTCAGCAGCACGGACGGGCTGGTCAACTCGTCCCGCCCCGCCGTCAGCGATCTGCAGGGGCTGGTGCGCGAACTGACCGCGGCGGCCCGCTCCATCCGCGGCCTGACCGACTATCTCGAACGGCATCCCGAAGCCCTGATCCGGGGCAAACGCGGTTGAGGACTCCCATGGCTCCGATTGCTCACACCCGCCGCTTCCTGCTGTGCGCCTCCGCCCTGGCGTTGCTCGCCGCCTGCAGCACGCCGCCCAGCCGCTTCTACCATCTGGACGCCGTCGCTCCGGATTCCGCCCAGCCGCGGACCGCCGAGGCGCAGCGCCGGGTGATCGGGCTGGAGGGCGTCAAGGTCCCCGGCTATCTCGACCGCTCCGAACTGGTGATGCGGGCGACGGGCAACCGGCTGGTCGTCATGGAGTTCGACCGCTGGGGTGGCCCCCTCGACGAGATGGTGACCCGCACGCTGCTGCGGAACCTGGAGACGGACCTGCCGGGAGCGGAGGTCGTCGGCCTGCCGCTTCAGCGCGACTTTCCGCTGTCGCAGGTGGTGGAGGTGACGCTGGACCGCTTCGACGCGGCGGAGGACGGGCCGGCGGTTCTGGAGGCGCGCTGGCGGGTCTTCGACCAGGGCGGCGACCGGCTGCGCCGGCTGGGCCACACCGCGGCGCAGGAACCGGTGAGTGCGGCCGGCGATCCCGGCGCCGTGGCCGACGCCCTCAGCCGCACCCTGGCCCGCTTGGCGCAAGATATCGCAAGCGCGCTGCGCTGATCCGGGTCGTCTGTTTTAAATGGGGCGATCCAAATGAAAGTATTCGATTTTCGGTGGATTGTCTCAAATGCTGCGCCGCAGAAGTGGGACATTTTTTCAACTTTTGTGACAGGACGTGACTTGGATGGTGCTCTGCGTATTTCGCAGAGATTGATTGATTGGGATCAATGAGGTGGGGGAGCTTTGGGCGCCTACTGATTGGGCAAGCGCGATGCTTGGCCGGGCGGGTCCGTCCGGTCCGGCGCCGCGCAACGTGGCGCGGCCCCCGCCGGGGAGGGCAGGGACCGCCGCAGACCAATAGAGGCGCGTCATGGATTCCCTGATGTTCGAACCGAAAATCCCCGTTGCCGAAGCCGAGACGCCGAACCCCTGGCGCGGTTTCGCGCCCGGTTCCTGGCGGACCACGGTCGATCTGCGCGATTTCATCGTGAAGAACGTCCGCCCCTACGACGGCGACGGCGGCTTCCTCTCCCCGGCCAGCGACCGCACCCTGTCGCTGTGGAACAAGGTGCGTGATCTCTTGAAGGAGGAGCGCGCGGCCAAGGGCGGCGTGCTCGACGCCGACACGGAGCTGGTGTCCTCCATCGTCAGCCACGCCCCCGGCTACATCGACCGGGAGCTTGAGGTCATCGTCGGCCTGCAGACGGACAAGCCGCTGAAGCGGTCGATCATGCCCTTCGGCGGCTGGCGCATGGTCAAGACGGGCCTGGAGGCCTACGGCTTCAAGCCCTCGCCCAAGCTGGACGACGTGTTCCCGGCGTTGCGCAAGACGCACAACGACGGCGTCTTCGACGTCTACACCGACGAGATGCTGCGCTGCCGCAAGTCGGGCGTCATCACCGGCCTGCCGGACGCCTACGGCCGCGGGCGCATCATCGGCGATTACCGCCGGCTGGCGCTCTACGGCGCCGATTTCCTGATCGCCGACAAGAAGGCCCAGTACAAGAGCCTGGAAGTCGACCGCATCGACGAGCACACGCTGCGCCTGCGCGAGGAGATCACCGAGCAGATCCGCGCGCTCCGCGACCTCGTGGCGATGGCGGCGTCCTACGGCTTCGACGTGACCCGCCCGGCGACCAACGCCTTCGAGGCGGTGCAGTGGACCTATCTGGCCTATCTGGCGGCGGTGAAGGAGGCCAACGGAGCGGCGATGTCGCTCGGCCGCGTGTCGAGCTTCCTCGACGTCTACATCGAGCGCGACCTGCGCGAAGGCCGCCTGGACGAGGCGGGCGCTCAGGAGCTGATCGACCAGTTCGTCATCAAGCTGCGGATGGTGCGTTTCCTGCGCACGCCGGAGTACGACCAGCTCTTCTCGGGCGACCCGACCTGGGTGACGGAGTGCATCGGCGGCATGGCGCTCGACGGCCGCACGCTGGTGACCAAGGGCAGCTTCCGCATGCTGCACACGCTCCAGAATCTCGGCCCGGCGCCGGAGCCGAACCTGACCGTGCTGTGGTCGGAGAGCCTGCCGGAAGGCTTCAAGACGTTCTGTGCGGAGACCTCCATCAAGACCTGCTCGGTGCAGTACGAGAACGACGACCTGATGCGGCCCTACTGGGGCGACGACTACGGCAT
>NZ_JACCJY010000040.1 GCF_014596085.1 Azospirillum tabaci | reverse complement strand
ACCGGCGGCGCCCGCTACATCGAGACCGTCTACGGACGCGGCTACAAGTTCGAAGCCCCGCCCGAGCATGAAGAGGCCGCTTCGGCCGCTGCACCCGCGACCGCCGCCCGCCGCTTTCCGGCCATCCCCTTCGCCGCGTCCGGCCTGCACCCCGGCTGTCTCGTCGCCGCGGAGTGACGGCGTCTTAATTTCAAAGTCCCCTTCGATTCGCAGTCCTGCCCGACGCTCTGCTTCCGACATTTGAAAGACGCCACGGCCGCAGCCCTTCGGGGCACGGCGGCTGAGCCGCCCTGTGCGGTCGCCGCATTTTTATAAAATGCGCGATTACTTTTAAAAGATACCCATCTTTGAAAGACGAATGCGCCACCTTGGAAATGCTGCGGTTTTTTACTCCGGTTTAAACGAGGTCGGTCACAGTCGAATGGTCGGTTGCGCGCCCATAAAAACCAAGTGGGAAGGCCCGCGCAGCCCGGCCCCAGCGTCAGAAAGGCGCTCTGCATCTCGCGAATGGAGATACACATGGCCTCGATCATGACCAACACCTCGGCGATGACCGCGCTGCAGACGCTGCGCCGTGTGACCGACGATCTGGCGACCACCCAGGATCGCATCTCGACCGGTCTGAAGGTCAACAACGCCAAGGACAACGCCGCCTACTGGTCGATTGCGACCACCATGCGCGCCGACGTCGCCGGCTTCAAGGCGGTGAAGGAATCGCTGGAGCTGGGCTCGGGCACGACCAACACCGCGTCGGTTGCCTCCAAGAACATCGTCGAGAACCTTCAGACGCTGAAGGCCCGCGTCATCGCCGGCCAGACCAACGGCGTCGACAAGTCGCTCATCCAGAACGACATCGACCAGCTCGTCAAGCTGGTGAAGGGTGCCGCCGCCGACGCCTCCTTCAACGGCGACAACCTGCTGCGCATCACCTACTCCAACGACGGCACGGCCAAGGACCAGAACGTCGACATCCTGGCGTCGCTGAGCCGCAGCGCCGGCACGGTCGATCCGAGCTACATCAGCTTCCAGCGCCAGGACATGCAGGTCACCTCGATCGTCGGCAAGGCCACGATCGAGCAGCAGGTGGACTCCACCAACGACCTGAAGGCCAGCGTCGGCATCGCCATCGGCGCGCCGGACACCACCTTCATCGACGGCCAGAACCTGGGCCTGGGCAACCTGACCCTGAACGTCACCAACGAGGCGGGCACGAAGACCGCCGTGACGGTGGACCTGTCGGCCATCGACTACACCACGGACCTGGCGACCACCCAGGGCCTGATCGAGACCGCGGTCAACGCGGCCCTGACCACGGCCGGCGGTGACTTCCAGGTGGCCTTCAACGGCGACAAGCTGGAGTTCACCGACCAGGACCTGAACACCGACGGCAACTTCACCGCCAAGGTGGACAGCCTGTGGGTCGGCTCGAAGGAAAGCGACGCCTTCGGCGGCCTGGCCGACCTGACGCAGATCGACGTGACCTCCAACGCCACCAAGTCGCTCGAGGTCATCAACGGCCTGCTCGACAAGGCCATCGGCAAGGCCGCGGTGATCGGTTCCATCGAGAACCGCGTGTCGGTGCAGAACGACTTCGTGTCGAAGCTGACCGACTCGATGAACAAGGGCATCGGCTCCCTGGTGGACGCCGACATGAACGAGGAATCGAGCCGCCTGCAGGCCCTCCAGGTCCAGCAGCAGCTCGCCACCCAGGCGCTGTCGATCGCCAACCAGGGTCCGCAGAACATTCTCTCGCTGTTCCGCTAACCCGGTCCGGCCGGCGCCCCTCTCCCGAGGGGGCGCCGGCCTCTTTCTCCTTTCCGATCCAGCCCAAGCCCCATTCCGGCGCCCCCGTGCGCGTTGCATAAGGTGCGACCATGAGCATCGCCGCCTACCAGCAGACGATGGCCGAGTGCGAAGACCCGCGCCGCATCGAATATCTGGTCTTCCTCCGCATCACCCTGGACCTGGAGGCCAACCGCGACGCCGGCTGGCGGTCGGCGGCGCTGAAGGACGCGCTGTGGCGCAACCTGGAACTCTGGAACACGCTGCGCGCCGACCTGCTGGAGGACGGCAACGCGCTGCCCGAGGCGCTGCGCGCCGGGCTGGTCTCGCTGTCCTTCTCGGTGGCCCGGCAGACCACCCAGGTGCTGCGCGGCGAGGCCGACGCGGGCACGCTGATCGACATCAACCGGTCGGTCATGCGCGGCCTGCAGGGCGTCGCCCGGACGGAGGCCCCCGCTCCGATGGAGGCCGCCCATGGCGCTTAAGCTCCGCCTCAAGCCCTGCGAGCGCGTGGTCATCAACGGCTGCGTCGTGCAGAACGAGAACCGCCGCTACACGCTGACCGTCAGCAATTTCGCCCAGATCATCCGCGGCAGCGACATCATGCAGGAGGACGAGGCCGACACCCCGGTCCGCCGCGCCTACTTCGTGATCCAGAGCATGCTGCTGGACCCCCAGGCCGCGGAGGAGTACGGCAGCGTCGTCGCCGGCATGATGGCGAAGCTCTACACGGCCTTCATGCATCCGGAGATGCAGGACCGCATCATGCAGGCGATGCGCAACGTCAGCGATCGCGACTACTACAAGGCGCTGGCCTGCCTGCGGCCCGTGATGGCCTATGAGGACGGGCTGCTGAACGCGCAGCGCCCCCCGCGGGAGGAGCGCGCTCCCGAGACTCGCGTGGAGGCGTGACCGCCATGCCCGCACCCATCCAGGGACTGACCGGCGGCGTGTCCGGCGTCAACGGCGAGCGCGGCACCGCCAGCGCCGACCTGATCGCCGAAGCCCGCCAGCGCCAGGCCGACCGGCTGCGCGCCGCCCAGGCCGAGGCCGCCAAGGCCACCGAGGTGGTCGAGGAAGCCCGCGCGTCGGCGGAATCCGACAACCGCCGCCAGCCCGACCCCATCCCGCCCTACCGCGTCAACCTCGACCCCGGCACGGGCCGCCTGTCCACCGAGGTGCTCGACACCCACACCGGCGAGGTGATCCTGCGCATCCCGCCCTCCTACGCCGACCCGGCGGAGGATGCGGCGGAGGAGAGCGGGCGGCCAAAGGCCCCGGAGGTGAAGGCATGAGCACGCTCCAGGACTATCGCCAGATCGTCCGCAACCAGGACCGCCACGACGCGATGATCCGCTCGCGGCCCGACGTGAAGCGCAACATCGCCTATTTCGAGGCCAACATCGGCAAGATATCCAGCGCCGAGGAACTGCTGAAGGACGACAAGCTCTACCGCTTCGTCATGGTGGCCTTCGACCTGGAAAGCCAGACCTACGCGCGCGCCCTCATCCGCAAGGTGCTGGACCAGGGGGTGCAGGACCCGGAGGCGCTGGCCAACCGCATGAACGACGCCAAGTTCAAGGAGATGGCCACCGTCCTGTCCTTCAAGGAGACGGGCGGCGCCACGCTGAAGGAGCCGGCGATCGTCAAGGCCATCGTGGACCGCTACGTCGACGTGTCGCTGGAGGTGAAGGCGGAGGAGAGCAATCCCGCCGTCCGTCTGGCGCTCTACTTCGACCGCAAGGCGCCGCGCATCACCAACTGGTATCAGGTGATGGCCGACCGCGCGCTCCAGAAGGTGGTCTTCACGGCGCTCGACATCCCCGAGCAGTCGGCGCTGGGCGACCTCGACCGGCTGGTCGACAAGCTGAAGAAGCGCTTCGACATCGCTGACTTCAAGGACCCGGCCAAGCTCGGGAAGTTCCTGGACCGCTTCTCGGCCATGTACGACCTGAAGAACGGCGCGCCCGCGGGAGCCTCGACAAACCTCCCCTACATCGGGCCGATCAGCAGCCGCGGACGCTCCTCGATCATCGCCATCGACCCGTCCATCACCATGTCGCTGCTGAACTTCCCGCGCTTCTGAGCGGCGGCGTTCCGGCAGGGCGAATTCCAGGAGACTGGCTGTGCAGCCGAGCCGACAGGCCAGGCCGCCGGGTGCCTGGCCGCACGTCGTGGCCCTGCTGCCCGGTCCGGACGACCGGGACGAGGACACCGCCCGCGACTCCCTTCATATCCTGCCGATGACCATCCTGCCGCTGGAGACTCCGGGCTTGCGCCGAGCGCGGCTGATCAAGAACGTCCGGCTCCAGACGGTGGTGGAGCTGTTCAACGACGTCCACGCCGGCAGCGGGCAGGTGATGCCCAGCCAGCTGCCGCTGCATTTCGGCAACCGCTCGCCCGAGCTGGACCGCGACCTGCTGATGATCGGGCAGATCGCCCAGGCCGCCAGCTTCGACGTCTATTCCCTGCGCATCGAGCTGCGCCGCCTGAAGATCGCGGTGGACGAGCACGCCGCCCTGCGCCTGTCGCAGCGCCGGAAGGACCAGCTCACCCGCTACATGCGCGTCTTCACCCGGCCGCTGATCGAAAGCGTCTACGGCAGCGACGACGTGCAGGTGCAGAATGTCGAGGACCTGATCCGCCTGTTCGCCGAGCCCGATCTGGCGGAGGTGCGTCGCCGGCTGACCATGATGGCCGACCGGCTGGACATCGCCATGGCCGACATCCCGGCTTTCCTAGAGGAATACGGCGACATCTTCCTGTCGCTGGCCTATTTCAAGCAGTGCCTGGACGAGATCGTGCCCGACGTGCAGGCCTTCCTGGCCTGGATGGACGCGGTGCGCGGCTTCAGCGAGGTCCGCCGCGACGCCCGCCACGCCCGGATGCTCGACGAGGTGGGGCGCGACCTGACGGAGATCGCCGCCTCGATCACCGGACGGTTCGAGAGCTTCGACAACCGCTCCAAGGACTTCTGGCGCAACATCAACGCCCAGAGCTTCCGCAGCATCCGCGACCTGATCACCAACCATCACGTCACCATCGGCGGGGTGCTGTGCGGGCTGGCGGTGAAGATGGCCCTGTGGAAGGCCCGTTTCTCCAGCGGCGGCGGCCCGGTGCGCCGGCTGGAGTTCATCCGCTCCGAGATCCTGCCGGGTCTGTCCCACATCCGCTCCCTGGAACGCTCGGCGCGGAGCGGGGGGCGCTGAGGCCCCCGGCATTCCACAGATCTCCTACCGGCGCCGCGCGGCGAGCTGGAGGGCGGTGGCCGCCGCGGCGACGGCGATGCCCAGGCCGGTCACCGCGGTCCAGCCCCCGGCGTTCCAGGCCAGCGTCGCAGCGCTCGACCCCAGCGCGCCGCCCAGGAACATGCCGCCCATGAAGATGGTGTTCAGCCGGGCGCGGGCCTCGGGGCGCAGGGCGTAGACGATGTGCTGGTTCGACACGAGGGCCGCCTGGACCGCGAAGTCGAGCAGGATCACCCCGGCGACCAGACCGGCGACCGACGTCCACAGCCCGAACAGCAGCCAGGAGGCGAGCGTCAGCAGCGTGCCCAGCAGGATCACCCGGTGCGGCCCGCTGCGGTCGGCGATCCGCCCGGCCATCGGGGCCGCCAGGATGCCGACTGCGCCGACGACGCCGAACAGCCCCGCCGCGTCGGCGCCCAGGCCGAAGCGCGGCTCGGCCAGACGCAGCGCCAGGATGGTCCAGAAGGTGGTGAAGGCGGCGAACAGCAGCCCCTGGGTGACGGCGGCCAGCCGCAAGGCCGGAAACTCCCGCCACAGATCGACCAGCGAGCGCATCAGCGCCGGGTAGCGCAAGGTGGCGTTCGGGTGGCTGCGCGGCAGCATGACGGCCATCAGCGCGGCCGCAGCCAGCGCCAGCGGCACGGCCAGCCAGAACATCGCGCGCCAGCCCTCGTGCGTCCCGACGAAGCCGGCCAGCGTGCGGCTGAGCAGGATGCCGGTCAGCACCCCCGACATGACGGTTCCCACCGCCGCCCCGCGCCGTTGCGGCGAGGCGAGATGGGCGGCGAAGGGGACGATCTGCTGCGCCACCGTGGCCGAGACGCCGAGCAGCAGCGAGGCGGCGACCAGCAGGGCGGGACCCTGCGCCAGCGCTGTCGCGACCAGCGCCGCGGCCAGGAGCAGGAACTGCCCGACAATCAGCCGCCGCCGCTCCACCAGATCACCCAGCGGCACCAGCAGAAGCAGGCCGGCGGCGTAGCCCAACTGCGTGGCGGTTGGGATCATGCCGGTCAGCGGGCCGGGCAGGTCACCCTCGATCAGGCCCAGCATGGGCTGGTTGTAGTAGATGTTCGCGACGGCCAGCCCCGCGGCGGTCGCCATCGCGAAGGTCAGCCCTCGGCCGAGCCGGGTCTGCTCCGGTGCGTGGGAGGAAACTGTGTCGGCGATGCTCATAATCCACAATCCTTTCCCAAGATCCCCTCTCCCCTCTGGGGAGAGGGTTAGGGTGAGGGGGTTGCGCGTGTTGGTGTGTTCGGCAAAAGCGCATCCCCCTCACCGGCCCTGCGGGCCACCCTCTCCCCGCTTTCGGCGGACCAAAGGTCCGCCTGTCGCGTCAGCGCAAACGAAGTTTGCGCGTGAGCAGAGGGGAGAGGGTTACGGAAGTCCAAGACGATGATTTCTGAAACAGACCCTATCGCACTTTCACAATCCGCATCAGTCATGCAGAATGAATGGCCTGTATGTCGGAATGTGAAGCAATGGACCTTGCCGGACTCGCCGTTCTGGTGGAAGCCGCCCAGGCGGGCAGCTTGGCCGGGGCCGCCCGGCGGCTGGGCATCTCGCCGCTGATGGCGACCCGGCGGCTGGCCGCGCTGGAGGAGGCCATGGGCGCGCGGCTGATGCAGCGGACCACCCGCTCCCTCGCCCTGACGCCGGAGGGGGAGGCGATGCTGCCCTTCGCCCAGGCGATGCTGGAGAACGAGGCGGCGGCGCGGGCCAGTGTCCGCCCGTCCTCCGCCGGGGCGTCGGGGCTGCTGCGGCTGACCGCCTCCGCCGCCTTCGGGCGCAAGGTGGTGGTGCCGGTGGTCGCGGACTTTCTGAAGGACAACCCGCAGGTTTCGGTCGATCTGCTGCTGACCGACACGGTGGTGGACATCGTCGGGCAGGGGATTGACCTCGCCATCCGCATCGCGAGTCTGAAGGACAGCGCGCTGATCGCGCGGCGGCTGGCCGACAACCCGCGGGGGCTCTACGCCACGCCCGGCTATCTGGCGGCGCGAGGGACGCCCGCCGCCGTCGCGGATCTGGTGGAGCACGAGTGCCTGTGCCTGTCCGGCGCGACCCACTGGAGCTTCGTGGGCGACGGGCGGGAGCGGCGCATCCGGGTGCGCGGCCGCTTCACCGCCAATTCCATCGAGGGGTTGCGGGACATCTGCCTCGCCGGGCTCGGCATCGCGGTGCTGTCCGAGTGGGACGTGCGGGAGGAGGTGGCGCGCGGCACGCTGGCAGCGCTCCGCCTGTCCGACGGAGCGTTGGAGCCGCTGGCGGTCTGGGGCGTCCACCCCTCCGCGCGCTTCGTGCCGCCGAAGGTGCGGCTGTTCATGGACGCGCTGGCGAGGGCGCTGCGCTGACCGGGGTCAGAGCCGGACGGCCGGGCGGTCCGCCGGCTGGGTGGCGTGCAGCTCATAGAGCTTCGCCAGGATTTGCGGGGCGGGCTGCTCGGCCTTGGGCACCGGTGCATCCGCCGTGGCGTCGGTGCTCGGCGTCTTGCGGGCGAGCGCTTCCGCCAGCACGGCGGGGGACGGGCGATGATCCGCCGTCGGCTCCTGCGCCGGACCGGCGAGGAAGGGCAGGGGCGGGGCGTTGGGAGGCGTCTCCTTCGCCGGGGCCTTCGTCTCCTCCGCGCCGCCCTCCGCCAGCGTGACGAGGTGGCCCAGCGGATCGTCGCCGGTCACCGCCTCGAAGGCGGCCATGGCGGCGCTGCCCAGCAGGCCGATGGGGCCGCCGAACAGAAAGCCGCCGGCCAGCCGCGCCGGCAGGCCGATCTCGTCGCCGGTGGCGTGGCGGTAGACCTGCGACACCCCCGGCAGGTGTTGAAGGGGATTCACCGCGTCCAGCAGGTCGCCGAAACCCAGGCTGAGGTCCGCCTCCGGCTTGGCGGCGGCGGGCTTGGCCGGAACGGTGGTCGGGGCAAGCGCGCGGGCGGCGAGCGTGGTGGCGTTGGTCATGGGACGACTCCGGTGGGGGCGGTGAGAATGCGGTCGAGGAGGCGGAAGGAGTCGAGGGACGGCGTGGCGTCGTCCTTGCCCTGGCGCAGGAACTCCTCCAGCGCCGGGTTCAGCGCGACGGCACCGTCCACCTCCGCGTCGGTGCCCTGCTTGTAGGCGCCGATGCGCACCAGCTCCCGCATGTTGTCGTAGGTGGCGGCGAGGCTCCGCGCGCGGCGCAGCAGGGCGTTCTGCTCCGCCGTGTGGCAGCCGGGCAGCAGGCGCGACACGCTGCGCAGCACGTTGACGGCGGGGTAGCGCCCCTGCTCGGCGATGCGGCGGTCCAGCACGACGTGGCCGTCGAGGATGCCGCGCACCGCGTCGGCGATCGGCTCGTCATGGTCGTCGCCGTCGACCAGCACGGTGAAGATGCCGGTGATGTCGCCCTGGCCCTCCCGTCCCGGCCCGGCGCGCTCCATCAGCTTGGGCAGTTCGGCGAAGACGCTGGGGGGGTAGCTCTTGGCGGTCGGCGGCTCCCCGGCGGCCAGCCCGATCTCGCGCTGGGCCATGGCGAAGCGCGTCACGCTGTCGATCAGGCAGAGGACGTGCAGGCCGCGGTCGCGCAACTCCTCCGCCACGGTCAGGCAGAGATAGGCGGCCTGCCGACGCATCAGCGGCGGCTCGTCCGATGTGGCGACCACGACGACGGAGCGGGCGAGGCCGTCCGCCCCCAGATCGTCCTGGATGAACTCCTGCACCTCGCGCCCACGCTCCCCGACCAGCCCGATCACGATGGCGTCGGCTCCAGCGTGGCGGGCGAACATGGACAGCAGCGTCGATTTGCCGACGCCCGACCCGGCGAAGACACCCATGCGCTGGCCGCGGCAGATCGGCGTGAAGACGTCGATGGCGCGCACGCCGGTGTCCATCTTCGCCCCGACCCGGCGGCGCGCGTAGGCCGGCGGCGGGGCGGCGCGCAGCGGGCGGGCGTGGTGGCCGTTGCGCAAGGGGCCATGCCCGTCGATCGGTTCGCCCAGCGCGTTGACGACGCGGCCCAGCCAGCCGGGGCCGGGGCGCAGCGTGAAGGCGGTGTCGTCGGTGACGGCGGCGCATCCCTCCGCCACGCCGTCCAGATTGTCGAAGGCCATCAGCAGCGTGCGGCCCTGGCGGAAGCCGATCGTCTCGCACAGCAGCCGCTGGCCGCGCGCCGTCTCCGCCCAGCATTTGTCGCCCACCGCCAGCACGCGGCGCAGCCCCTCCACCTCCAGCGTCATGCCGGTGGCGCTGCGGATCTCGCCGCGCCAGGATCGGGTCGGCATCCGCTCGATCTCGGACAGAAGGTTGGAAAGCACGCGCATTGCCGGGACGTCTCCGCCGTGTCGGAACGGCTCGATCCTGACACGAGGATTTTAAATCCGGTTTTAAACGCCGGGAGTCATCTTGGCCCTGCCTTGCTTTCCGGCTTCGCGATAAGGCCGTTCCAATGGATTTTAGCAATATTTCGGTGTTCCGGCTGACCGGTGCGCGCCTCGATTACTTGGCGGAGCGGCAGAAGCTGATCGCTGCCAACGTCGTGAACGCGAACACGCCCGGCTATCAGCCGAAGGACCTGAAGCCCTTCGCGGCGCTGATGGACGGCCAGCAAGCGGTGGCGCCCGCGCTCACCTCGCCCATGCACCTGACCGGCTTCAACCCGTCCGGCGCGGTGCAGGAGGCGCGCAAGCCCGAGCAGTGGGAAACCACGCCGGACGGCAACGCCGTGTCGCTTGAGCAGGAGATGACCAAGGGCAGCGAGACGCGCGACGCCTTCGCCCTGACCGCCGGCCTGTTCCAGCGCAACCTGCAAATCCTGCGCGCCGCCTGGCGCGCCGGCTGACGATATCCGGAGTCCTTCCCATGCTCACCGATCCCCTGGCCGCGACGATGCGGATCGCCAGTTCGGGCCTGCAGGCGCAGGGCACCCGGCTGCGCGTGGTCGCCGAGAACATCGCCAATTCCGATTCCACCGCCATGACGGCGGGCGGCGATCCCTACCGCCGCAAGACCGTCTCCTTCGCGACCACGATGGACCACGCCGCCGGCTCGGAACTCGTGAAGGTCAAGCAAATCGGGCGCGACCGCAGCGACTTCCAGCTCGTCTACGAGCCTTCGCACCCCGCCGCCGACGAGAAGGGCTACGTCAAGCGCCCGAACGTCCAACCGCTGATCGAGATGATGGACATGCGCGAGGCCAGCCGGTCCTTCGAGGCGAGCGTCAACGTCATCGAGCAGTCGCGCAGCATGATGAGCCGCATGATCGACCTTCTGCGCGGCTGAGGAGACCCAAGAGCATGATCGAACCCATCGGCCGCGCCGCCGCCGCCTACAACCTCCACCGCGCGCCCCTGGCCCAGCCGGCGCCCGCCGCCTCGCTCGCCACCCCGCCCACCGCGGCGGCTTCCGCGGCATCGCCGTCCGCCGAGACGGCGGCCTCAGCGTCGTCGGCGGCGGAGAGCAGCTTCGGCGCCTTTCTCGACCGTCAGGTGTTGCAGGCGGTGGAGACGCTGAACGAGGGCGAGCGCATGTCCGTCGCCGCCGTCGCCGGCAAGGCCGGCACGCACGAGGTCGTGCGCTCCGTGCTCGCCGCCGAGATGACCGTGCAGACGGTGGTGTCGATCCGCGACCGCATGGTGCAGGCCTATCAGGACGTCATGCGGATGGCGATTTGAGCGCATTCGTCGGGACGTATTGCCCCCACCCCGGCCCTCCCCCGCTGAGCGGGGGAGGGAAGGGGCCCGCGAAGCGGGAAGGGTGGGGGCAACCGCTCCCCAGGAGAACCCCCATGAACGAAGCCGACGTGCTGGAAGTCCTGCGCACGGGCATCTGGACGATGCTGCTGATCGCCGCCCCGCCGCTGGTCGTTGCGGTCCTGGTCGGCGTGGCGATCTCGCTGGTCCAGGCGCTGACCCAGGTGCAGGAGATGACGCTGACCTTCGTCCCGAAGATCGTCGCCATCCTGGTCACCACCGTGCTGGCGCTGCCCTTCATGTACGGTGCGCTCACCACCTACGCCGACCGGCTGGGCAGTCTGATCGTCTCGGTGCGGTGACATGCGCCGGCTGGCCGGACTGGCGATGCTGCTCTTGGCCGGGCTCCTGGCCGGAACCGCGACCGCCGCGGACGTGAAGCCGCCGGCCGCGCAGATCGGGACATGGTCCACCGCCCTCTACGCGCCGCGTGCCCTCCCTGCTCGCAGCCTGCCGCCGGAGGCCGCCTGCATCGACGCCATCCTGGCGGCGGAGCGCGAGGCGGGGGTGACCGACCACATGCTGCTCGCCATGGGTTTCACCGAGGCCGGGCGGATGACCACGGACCGCCTGTTCACCGTCTGGCCCTGGACCGTCAACACCGAAGGCGCCTCCCACTATTTTCCGACGCGGGAGGAGGCCATCGCCTTCGTGCGCGCCGCGCAGGCGCGGGGCACGCGCTCCATCGACGTCGGCTGTCTCCAGGTCAATCTGAAATGGCACCCCGACGCCTTCCCCGACCTGGAGACAGCCTTCGACCCGCGCGCCAACGCCCGCTACGCCGCGCGCTTCCTCGGCGACCTGCACCGCGCGCAGGGATCGCTGGACGCCGCCATCGCCCGCTACCACTCCGCCCAGTCGGAGCGCGGGGCGGCCTACCGCGAACGGGTCGGCGGCAACCGGCGCTGGGTGGCCGGTGCCATGGATTACCTGAAGGCGCTGGCCGCCGGTCCCCAGGCCGCCGCATCCCAGGCCGCCCCCGGCGCGCTGCCCGCCTGGGGCAAGGCCGAGCTTGGCCGCCTGTCCTTCCTGTCCAGCCTCTACGCCAACGCGGCGGTGCGGCCGCTGCTGCCAACAGCCGAGTAGCGCAGACTTAAAAGCCGGTTTTACCGCGGGGCGCTAGCGTACCAACGGTGCCGCACCCTGGAGTTCCCGCATGGCTTTCACGGACACCCTTCGGAACCGGATGACCAGCCTCGGCGATGCCGGGCTCGCGAACCGCGACGTGCTGTTCGCGCTGGGCATCCTGCTGGTGCTGGCCGTGCTGTTCCTGCCGGTGCCGACCTGGTTCCTCGACCTCGGGCTGACGCTGTCGCTGGCGGTCAGCGTGCTGATCCTGATGGTCTCGCTGTGGATCAGCAAGCCGCTGGACTTCTCCTCCTTCCCGACCGTGCTGCTGGTCGTCACGGTGCTGCGGCTGGCGCTGAACATCGCGTCCACCCGCCTGATCCTCAGCCACGGGCACACCGGCCCGTCCGCCGCCGGCCATGTGATCGAGGGCTTCAGCCAGTTCATCATGGGCGGCAACTTCGTGATCGGCGTGGTGATCTTCGCCATCCTGATCGTCATCAACTTCGTGGTCATCACCAAGGGCGCCACCCGCATCGCGGAGGTCGGCGCGCGCTTCACGCTGGACGCCATCCCAGGCAAGCAGATGGCCATCGATGCCGACCTGTCCGCCGGCATGATCGACGACGTCGAGGCCCGCCGCCGACGCAAGGAGCTGGAGGACGAGAGCACCTTCTTCGGCGCCATGGACGGCGCGTCGAAGTTCGTGCGCGGCGACGCGGTGGCCGGGCTGGTCATCACCGCCATCAACGTGCTGGGCGGCATGGCCATCGGAATGGCGCAGCAGGGCATGTCCTTCGAATCCGCGGCGTCGGTCTACACCATCCTGACGGTGGGCGACGGTCTGGCGACGCAGATCCCGGCGCTGGTCGTCTCGCTGGCCGCCGGCCTGCTGGTGACCAAGGGCGGCAACGTCGGTTCCGCCGATCAGGCGGTGCTCGCCCAACTCGGCGGCTATCCCAAGGCGCTGATGGTGGCGGGCGGGCTGCTCTGCACGCTGGGCGTGACGCCGGGCCTGCCGGCCGCCCCCTTCGTTCTGCTGGGCGGCGGCTTCGGCGCGGCGGGCTGGTACGCGATGCGCGGCAAGATGCGTCGCGCCGCGCTGGCCCGGCTGGAGGAAAGCCGCAAGGCGCCCACCGCCCCCGCCGAGGAGGCGGTGGAGGACATGCTGAAGGTGGACGAGGTGAAGGTGGAGGTCGGCAACCACCTCGTCCCGCTGATCCTCAACAAGAACGGGCCGCTGACCGGCAAGGTGAAGACGCTGCGCAAGCGCTTCGCCAAGGAGTTCGGCTTCATCCTGCCGTCGGTGCGCATCAAGGACAGCAGCTTCCTGCCGCCCAAGGGCTACGTCGTCAGCGTCATGGGCGTCGAGGTGGCGAGCGGCGAGGTGCGGCCCAAGCAGTTGCTCGCCATCGACCCGTCCGGCGGGGCGGCCCCCGACCTGCCCGGCGAGGCGACGCGGGAGCCGACCTTCAACCTCCAGGCCCGCTGGATCGACCCGGCGCGGCACGAGGAGGCCATCGCCAAGGGCTACACGGTCGTCGACCCGGAAAGCGTCATCACCACCCACCTGACCGAGGTCATCAAGGACCACCTCTCCACCCTGCTGACCTTCGCCGCCATGCAGAAGCTGCTGGACGGGCTGGGGCGGGAGTACCAGAAGCTGATCTCCGACATGGTGCCGTCGCGCATCACGCTGGTGGTGGTGCAGCGCGTGCTCCAGGCGCTGCTGGCGGAGCGGGTGTCGATCCGCAACCTGCCGGCCATCGTCGAGGCCATCGCCGAGGCGGTGAACTGGACGCGCAACATCACGCTGGTCACCGAGCATGTGCGGGCGCGGCTGGGCCAGCAGATCTGCCAGTCGCTGACGGCGCCCGACGGCTTCGTCCCGGTCATCGTCCTGACCCCGCGCTGGGAGCAGGCGCTCCAGCAGAGTGTCATCGCGGAGGGCGAGGACCGCCGCTTCGCCATGCCGCCGACCCAGGTGCAGGAGTTCCTGACCGCGCTGCGCATCACCATCCAGAAGCACGCCACGCCGCAGGTCTGGCCGGCGTTGCTGGTCGGGGCGGAGGTGCGGCCCTTCGTGCGCTCGCTGCTGGAGCGGGTCAGCCCGATGACCCCGGTGATCAGCCACGCCGAGCTGCACCGCAAGGTGTCCGTCAAGACGATCGACCAGGTCTGAAGGAGCGGTGATGGACACGCTCGCCGACCTGCTCAGCCTGGAGGTCTACCGCGCCTTCCTGGTCTTCGCCCGCGTCGCCGCGGCGGTCAGCCTGCTGCCGGGCTTCGGCGAGCTGGCGGTGCCGCCGCGCGTCCGGCTGTGCATCGCGATCCCGGTGGCGCTGGCGCTGACCCCGACGGTGCCCGGCCTGCCCGACCGGCTGCCACCGGACGCCGCGGTGATGCTGGAGCAGATCTTCGCCGAGACGGTGGCCGGCGCCTTCCTCGGGCTGGGGGCCAAGCTGTTCCTGGCGTCGCTCCAGGTCGCCGGCAACATCGCCGCGCAGGCGATGGGGCTCAGCAACCCTTTCGGGACCGACGCGGCGGGGTTCGAGAGCGGGTCCATCCTGTCGGGCACGCTGGTCATCGCCGGGCTGGCGCTGCTGTTCGCGCTCGACCTGCATTACCTGATGATCGACGCGCTGGTGCGCTCCTACGGAAGCTGGCCGGCGGCGACGCTGCCCGATCCCGGCATGGTGGCGGGGCGCTACGCCCAGCTCGTCGGCGTCACCTTCCGGCTGGGGGTGCAGATGGCCGCACCCTTCCTGGTCTTCGGCATGATCGCCAACATGGCGCTGGCCCTGGTCAACCGGGTGATGCCCTCCATGCCCGTCTATTTCGTCGCCACCCCGGCGATGGTCGGCGGCGGGATGCTGGTCTTCCTGGTGACGGCGGGGGCCATGGTCACCGCCACGCTGGCCGCGTTGGCCGGCTGGCTCGGCGGGCGGTGAGGGGGCGGCGATGTCCGACAGCCAGGACGAGGAACAGAAAACCGAGGAGCCGACCGAGAAACGGCTGCGCGAGGCGATGGAGAAGGGCGACGTCCCCCGCGCCCGCGACGTCGGTCTGGCCGCCACGATGGCGGCGGCTTGGCTGATCGCCGCGGCCGGCGGGCCGCTCGCCGCCTCGCGCATCGCCGAGGTGCTGCTGCCGCTGATCGAGAATCCGAACGACATCCGGCTCGACGGCGGTCCCTTCGACGTGATGAACAGCCTGCGCTGGCTGATCGGCGGGGTGGCGGTGGCGATGCTGCCGGTGCTGGGCCTGCTGGTCGGCGGGGCGGTGGTGTCGGCGGTGGGGCAGGGGCCGCTGTTGGCCGCCAGCGACCGCATCCGGCCCAAGCTGTCGCACCTGTCGCCGCTCAGCGGCTGGCGCCGCATCTTCGCGCGCCACGCGCTGGTCGAATTCGTGAAGAGTCTCGTGAAACTGGCGATCATCGCCTGCGCCGTCTGGTTCGCCGTGGCGCCCTACATCGATTGGACGGAGGGGATCGTGGGCATGGACGTTGCGGCGCTTCCCGACCTGCTGCGGGACCTGACCCTGCGGCTGCTGCTGGCCGTCCTCCTGGCGACGGTGGTGATGGCCGCGGTGGACGTGCTGTGGAACCGGCTGGAATGGCGGCGCCGCCTGCGCATGACCTTCCAGGAGTTGAAGGACGAGTTCAAGCAGACCGAGGGCGACCCTCATCTGAAGGCGAAGCTGCGCGAGATCCGGCGCGACCGCTCGAAGCGCCGCATGATGGCGAACGTGCCGCGCGCCACGGTGGTCATCGCCAATCCGACCCACTTCGCGGTGGCTCTGGAGTACGACCGCGCGAAGATGCCGGCGCCGGTCTGCCTCGCCAAGGGGGCCGACCTCGTGGCGCTGCGCATCCGCGCGGTGGCCGAGGAGAACGGCGTGCCGGTGATCGAGAACCCGCCGCTGGCCCGCGCCCTCTACGCCGCGTCGGAGGTCGATGCGGTGATCCCGCTCCAGCATTACCAGGCGGTGGCGGAGGTGATGATGTATGTGCTGCGCCTGAAGAACGGAGGGACCGCGCAACCGGCGCAACGGGCGTGATCGGGCGGGAGCCGGATGGTTTGGAATTTCGCTTAATGTCTTCTCAACGGGTTTGGCGGTAGACGAAGGAACTCACCACCTTCCGCGGCGCATCACGGCAATGAGTGACAGCGACGACCTGTTCGAGATGTACCGCTCCGACCGCGCCGCCTCCGGCGCGCCGAAGGGGGAGGCGCTGGCCAGCGCGCTGGCCGACAACGTGCGGCGCAGCTTCGCCGAGATGGACCGGCTGATCGCGGAGGTGACCCAGGCGCTGGCGCAGGCCCGCTACGCGTTGCGCCTCGCCCCCGCGGTGGTGGACCGCAGCGCCTACGTCCAGCACGACCGCTCGTCCGAGAGCTTCCGCGATTACCTGCGCCTGTGGAGCCACCGCCGCGCCGAGGCGGGCAGCGGCGGCATGCATTGGGAAGCGAAGATCCTGGTCACCGACAGCCGCCGCCGCACGGCGGAGATCGGGCTGGGCGTGGCCGTCGAATGGCCGACCGCGGATCGCGCGGCCGATTGCGCCTTCGTGGAGTTCTGGACGACCGGCCAGGGCGTCAACCTGCCCTCTGAGGGCCGCAACTTCCAGCGCGCCCTGGTCGCCTGCCTGCGGCGGCTGGAGGAAGCGGGGGAGATCACCCCCGCCGTGAGGCGCAGAAGGTCCTGAAGCGCCGACCAGGGGGACCCCCCCCCCCCCTCCGGGGAGAGGGCTAGGGTGAGGGGGTTGCGCGTGGCGCAACGTCCGGCAAAAGCCCAACCCCCTCACCGGCCCTTCGGGCCACCCTCTCCCCGGAGGGGAGAGGGTTATGACGGTCGAATATGAAGACCGTTCGTCACGAACGGACCAGCGCCTCGACCTCCTTGATCGCTGCGTCGGCGGGAATGCGCTCCATCTCGCGGCCGCCGAAGGCGGAGGCCGTCAGCACGGCTCCGCGCGTCACCTTGGGGCGCAGCTTCTCCGCGGTGGTCGGGCCGTAGAGGGTCAGCAGCGGCACGTCGGCAAGGCCGAACAGGTGGCTGGTCCCGCTGTCGTTGGCGACCGCCGCGGCGCAGCGCCGGGTCAGCGCGATGGTGCGGATCGGGGAATAACGCGGCTCCGCCAGCTCGGCGTCCTGGAGCGGGAACAGCGCCTGGGGCACGGCGGCGCGCAGCTCAGGCAGCCAATCCAGCTCCGCCGGGCCGAGGATGAAGACCGGCACCCGTCCGTCGGCGACCTGGGCGTGGGCCAGTTCCACGAAGCGGGCCAGCGGCCAGCATTTCACCCGCTTGCCTGCCCCCGGGGCGATGGCGACGTAGCCCGGCCCGTCGGGCAGCACGGCGCGCGCCTCGGCCTCGGCCTCGGCCGGGATCGGGACGGCCATGTCCAGCGGGGGACGCCGCCCGCCGGCCACCTCCAGCAGGTCGAAGAGGCGGTCCAGCACGTGCCGCGGCTCCTTGTAGCCGGGCGGCGGGCGGCGGTCCGACAGGCGGTAGCCGGCGCAGGCCGAGACGAACAGGTCGTGCTTCAGCCGCCGCGCCAGCAGCGTCCGCCAGGGCAGCGCCTGGGTGTCCAGCACCAGGGAGAAGCGGTCGCGGATGGGCATCGGCTTCAGCAGGCCGAGCGGGCTGCTCCCAATTCCGGTGTCGGCGCGGAACTCGTCGATCAGCCCGTCCATCATCGGGCGCAGCGTGGTCGCCAGATGGGTGCCTTCGGTGGTGATCCAGGTGATCCGGTGGTCCGGGAACAGCCCCCGCAGGGCGCGCACGAAGGGAATCTTGATGAGCGCGTCGCCGATCAGCTCGCCATGGGTGAAGACGGCGAGCGACGGGGGAGCGGCGCGGTCGGTTGCGGGCATGCGGAAGCCTCGGGAGGATGCGGCCAAGCGGACGGCGGACTATAGCGGCCCGCATCCGGCGGCGGAACCCTTGGCAAGGCCAGCGCCCTTCAATTCCCTCTCCCGCCCCGGGAGAGGGAACTCCACTTTGGCTGGGCCTACAGCTCCGCGTTCAGGCCCGACGCCGACAGCTCGACCGGGCGCACCGCATGGCCCGAGGGGGCGTAGAGGCCGTCGCTGGCCGCCTTCTCCAGGGCCACCAGCAGGCTGCGGTTGATCGACAGCACGGCCTTGCGCATGGCGACCAGCCCGGCCGCGTTGTCGTTGATGGCGCGGTCCAGCCGCTCCACCCGCTCCAGGATCATCGCGCGCAGATCGTCGTTCAGCCGCAGCGTGCCCGACTGCGCCTGGGTCATGATGCCGCCCAGACGGTCGGCCATCGCCTGCTTGCGCCGGGCATAGACCTCCAGCCCCTCCAGATCGCCGGCGGCGAGCGCCGCCGTCTCCTCGTCCAGCAGGACGCTCAGTTCCGCCACGGTGTCGAGGAATTCCGTCATGACGACGGCGGTCGGCCCGTCGGCCAGCGCGGGGATCTCGGGCTCCGGGGCGGCGACGGGGGCGGCGTCCGCCTCCGGCTTGGCATCGGGGGCGAATTCACGGATCAGGTCCTTGAAACGGCGGCTCATCCCTTGGTTCCTTCGCTCGTCTGGCCGTAGAGGCGGGCCACGTCGGCCTCGACCATGCGGCCGATTCCCAGCGTGCCGGCCTCCGCGATGGCCTTGCCATATTCCTGGAGCATGAAGCTGCGCCACGTCCGCTCGCCCTGGCCGCCGCCGAAGGCGCTGCCGGTATCCACGCCGGCGAACATGGATTCCAGCATCTGCCCGACCATCAGCGCCTCGAACTCCTGCCCGGCCTTCTCGGCGGCGCGGTTCGGAGCGGCGGGCTTCGCGGTGGGGGCGGTTGTGGAAAGGGGGGAGATGTCCATCGCGCTCTCGTCCGGCCGGAGTTGTCAGATGATTTCCAGGTCGGCGTGCAGGGCGCCCGCCGCCTTGATCGCCTGGAGGATGGCGACCATGTCGCGCGGTCCGACGCCCAGCGCGTTCAGCCCGTTGACGAGCTGCTGCAGGCTGACGTTGCCGCCGATGGTCACGAACTGGCGCCCGTTGCCCTCCTGCACCTGCACGTCGGTGCGCGGCACCACCACCGTCTGACCGTCGGAGAAGGGCTGCGGCTGCGACACCTGGGGCGTCTCCACCACGCGGACGGTCAGGTTGCCCTGGGTGATGGCGACGCGGCTGATGCGCACGTCGTCGCCGATGACCACAGTGCCGCTGCGCTCGTCCACCACCACCCGCGCGATGCCGTCCGGGCGCACGGTGAGCTGTTCGATGTCGCCGATCAGCCGGGCGACCGCGCCGGTGTAGCGGGGCGGGATGCGGACGTCGACGGTGGTCGCGTCGAGCACATGGACGGCGCTGCTGCCCAGCCGCACCGCCACCGCGTCGGCGATTCGGTTGGCGGTGGTGAAATCGGGGTTGCGCAGCGCCATGCGGACGCCGGTCACCTCGTCCAGCGCGAATTTCAGCTCGCGCTCCACGATGGCGCCGTTGGCGATGCGGGCGCTGGTCGGCACGCCCTTGGTCACGTTGGCGGCCACCCCGCCGGCCGAGAAGCCACTGACCGACAGCGACCCCTGGGCCACGGCGTAGGCCTGCCCGTCGGCGCCCAGCAGCGGCGTGACCAGCAGCGTGCCGCCGAGCAGGCTGGTGGCGTCGCCCAGAGCCGACACGGTGATGTCGATGGTCGTGCCCTGGCGGGCGAAGGGCGGCAGCGAGGCCGTGACCATCACCGCCGCGGCGTTGCGGGTGCGCAGTACCTCGTCGCGGGTGTTGATGCCCAGCCGCTCCAGCATGCCCTTCAGGCTCTGCTCGGTGAAGGGCGTGTTGATCAGCCGGTCGCCCGAGCCGTTCAGGCCGACCACGAGGCCGTACCCGATGAGCTGGTTGCGGCGCACCCCGTCGAAGGTGACGAGATCCTTCACCCGAGTCTGGGCCAGCCCATCGCCCGCCATGGCGGCGGCGCCCAGCAGGCAGGCCGCGGCCAGCGCTGCCACGCGGAGGGCTCGGCGGATCGGACCATGCTTCATCAAACCGTCTTTCATCATCCCGCGGGGAGGCCGTGCCGTCCTACAGGTAATTGGCGAGGCTCATCCGGGCGATGCGGGCGGTGGCCGCCGCGGTCGCCTCGATCTGCACCTCGAGCTGGTTCATGCGCAGGCTGGCCTCCGCCGGATCGACGCTTTCCATCGCGTCGAGCTGGTCGTTGAGGATGCGGAGCTGCGTGGTGTTCATCGCCGCGATGTCGTCGAGCTGCGCGCGGTGGATGCCCAACTGCGCGGTGGCGTCGCGCACTCCCTCGATGCCGCCCGACACCTTGGCGACCGCCGCCTCCATGTAGGGCTTGTAGGCGTCCAGCGGCAGTTGGCTGGTGTCGACGCTGGCCAGCATGTAGAGGCCCTGGAGCAGGTCCCGCATGGCCGGGTCGTTGCCCTGGATGCCGTAGGGGATTTCGGTCGTGCGGTCGAGGCGGGCGCTGAGGCGCGGCGCGGTCGCGGGCGCCCCCAGATAGAACCCGCCCTCGAAGCCGAGCGGCGCGGCCGAGGGTGCTGCGAACAGGTCGTCCAGGGCCGCCACGGCGGCGGCAGTCTCGGCCGGGGTCTGCGGCGACGCGGTGCCTCCCGTGGCCGCGGCGATGGTGTCCTGCACGATCTGGATGGGCGAGGGCAGGCCGGAATCGTCCCCCTGCACGGCGCGCATGGGGGCGGCCTTCACCTCCACTCCGCCGAACAGGTAGCCGTTGCCGGAGGAGGCGTTGAGCATGCCCACCACCTGCTCCAGCATGGCGCGCGCCCGCACCTGGAGCGAGCTGCCGGTGGGCGAGGGCTGGCCCAGCCCGACCGAGGCGGCGGCCAGAACGTCCTGCCCGGCGGACAGGATGTTGGTCAGCGCGCTGTCCATGGTGCCCAGCCGGCCTTGCAGCAGGGCGGTGGACTTCAGGGTCTGCTCGGTCTCGTCATACAGGTTGCGCAGCGCGATGGCCTGACCGGTGCGCGCACCCAGCGCCTTGGCGACGTCGAAATGCTTGCCGCTGGCGATCTCGTCGTTGTTGCGCAGCCGTTCGAGCTGAAGCTCGGTGTTGGCGGTCTGCAGGCGCTTGGAAAGGCCGAGGGTGGAGACGGCGTTGTAGAGCATGGCGTCAGTTCCGGATCTGGAGCAGCGTGTCGAGCATCCGCCCGGCGGCCTGGAGCACCTGGGCGCTGGCGCCGTAGCTCTGCTCGATCAGCAGCAGCTTCTGCATTTCGTCGTCGACGTTCACGCCGTCGCGGTTGAGACGCGCCGATTGCAGCGCGTCGGCGCTGATCTTGCGGGTCTTCATCTCGGACTCGGCGGTGGTGCGGTAGCCCTGCTGGGTGGAGACCAGGCCGGTGGCGTAGTCGCCCAGCGTGGCCGAGGAGGGCAGGTCCGGGTCGCCGAAGCTGCGGGCGGTGGCGAAGGCGTTCAGGAAGCGGTCGATCTGCGTGGTGTCGCCGGACGGCAGCGGCGCGCCCGCCTGGACGCCGCTCTGCACCATCCAGGGATTGCTCCGCACGCTGCCGTTGACGGCGATGCGCGAGGCCAGACCGTCCGTCGTGCCGTAGGCGGCGCCAGCGTCGGTGAACAGGCCGGGCTGGGTGGGGTCGGCCTCCGCCGCCTGGAACTGCTGCACGATGCCCGCCGCCAGCTCGTCGAGCTGGGCGAGTGCCCGCGGCATGTCCTGGTGGGCGGTCTGGACATAGCCCATGATGCGCCCGCTCTGGATGTCCTGGTCCGGGTTGTCGGAAATGATTTTGCCGCCGGCCACCAGATCGCCGCCGACGAGCTGGAGCGGCTGGGCGCCCGCCGGCAGTTCGCGGTCGAGCAGCGTCTGGCCGTTGCGGGTCATCACCACGACCTCCCCGCTCTCGCGGGTGTGGGTGCGGATGCCGATCTCGTTCGACACCTGATCGAGCAGCCGGTCGCGCTCGTCCATCAGGTCGCCGGTTTCGGCGCCCTTGGCCTTCTGGGTGGCGATGGCGCTGTTCAGCTCCCCGATGCGGACCAGCGAGCGGTTGACCTCGTCGACCGAGGACTGGAGCCGCGCCTTGGCGTCGTTCTGCACGGTGATGGCCGCGGTGGCGGTGTCGTGCAGGCGGCGCACCAGCGATTCCGCGGAATCCACCACGGCGGTGCGCGCCGCCTCGTTGTCCGCCTGGTTGCGGAGCTGGCTGAAGGACTGCTGGAGCTTCGCCAGGGCGGTGGAGACGGACCGCTCGTCCTGCGGCTGGCCCAGCGCCGTGGCGTAGTCGGCCAGCGCCGAGGCGCGGGTTTCCTGGGCGTTGTAGCGGCTCTGCTCGAACCGGGCGTCGCGGATCAGGAACTCGTCCACGCTGCGCAGCACGCCGTCGACGCGCACGCCCTGGCCGCGCCCGCCGCTGATCGCGGTGGAGACGGCCAGATCCTTGCGGACGAAGCCCGCGGTGGTGGCGTTGGTGAGGTTGTGCGAGACCAGCGCGGCTTGCTGCTGGGTCGCGCGCAGCCCGGACAGGGCGGCGCTGAGGGCCAGTTGGAGGCTCATGGCGGGCTATCCCCTTTCCCGTCCGTCAGCGCTTCAGACGGGTGGTCTCGTCCACCATCTCGTCGGCGGTGCGCACCAGCGTGGCGTTGGAGGAATAGGCGCGCTGCGTCTCGATCAGCGACACCAGCTCCTCCGCGATGTCGACGTTTGACTGCTCCAGCGCGTAGCCGGCGACCGAGCCGGCGGTGCCGCTGTTGCCGTTGCTCAGCGTCATCGTGCCGCTGTCGATGCCCAGCGTGTAAGTGTTGCCGTCCTGCGGGACCAGCCCGCCGGGGTTGACCACGTCGGCGACCGGCACCTGATAGAGCGGCTGGCGGGCGCCGTTGTCGTAGACCGCCCACAGCGTGCCCGCCTTGTCGACGTCCACCGTGCTGACGCGCCCGGCGCGGGCGCCGTCGCCCATGAACTGCGGCACGTAATCGCCGTTGAGCTGCGTCAGGTTGCCGACCGTGACGTTGACGGTGTCGGGCGTCGGGTTGGCCGGCGAGGTCAGCGTGATCTGCGGCAGGGCGCCCGCCGGCAGGCCAGCGTTGGCGCCCGTGGTGTCGAAGGTGACGGTGTTGGTGGACAGCGTCGCGGTGTAGCCGGCGGGCGGCGTGACCGACAGCGTCCATTCGTTCGGGTTGGCCGTCTTCGTCCAGGTCATCGTGACGTCGAGCGGGTTGCCGAGCCCGTCATAGAGCGAGGTGGAGGTGTCGAAGCTGGTGCCGTTCGTGGCCTGCGCCGGCAGGTTGCCGGCGAAGCTCATCTGCGACGTCTTGCTGCCGCCATAGGCCAGCCCGGCGATGGAGACGGCGCTCAGCCCGTCGAAGCTGCTGCGGTTCACCGCGGGCAGGCTGCCGTCCGGACCCAGCTTCCAGGCCTGGAGATACTGGCCGGCGCTGTTGCGCAGGAAGCCTTGGTCGTCGGGCAGGAAGCTGCCGGCGCGGGTCAGCGCGTAGCCGGGCGAGGTTCCGGTGTTGCCCGCGTTGTCGGCGACGACGAAGAAGCCGCGCCCCTCGATGGCCATGTCGGTGGCGGACTGGGTGCCCTGGATGGTCCCGTCCTTCAACACCTGATAATGCACGTTGGAGCGCACGCCGCCCGCGGCGTAGTTGCTCGTCGCACCGGAGGAAGTCATCAGCGTCGAGAAGTCGACCGCGGCGCGCTTGTAGCCGATGGTGGCGGAGTTGCTGATGTTGTCCGAAATGGCGGCCATCCGCGAGCTTTGCGCGGACATGCCGCTCACACCGGACCGCATGGCGCTGAACAGGCTCATCGGGAGATCCTCATCCTAAATCGGTTGGGCCGGAAGCGAGCCACGGGATTCTCCGCGATGGACTTCGGAAGGGAGAGTACAGGGCGGCTTTTAAAGCGGATTTAAAGAGCGTGTTCAGGCGTTTACTTAAAATTTTCCGCTCTTTTGCGGTGGCCGTCTTCTGGGCCGGCGGCGAGGCGCGCCCCTCCTTCCTAATGGAGAAGGGTGAAACCGAAGTGCGATTGCGGGGGCGGCGAACGGATGCCGCATTGCGCGGATCGACAAATCCGGTCACTGTTGGACCGGTTGTCCTCCATGCATCGAGTGTCCAGAGTGAGCGAAGAGCAAAAGCAGCAGGTTACGGCGGTCGTCAAATGGTACAAGGCCGACAAGGGCTTCGGCTTCGTCCGCTTCGCCGACGGAAGCGGTGAGGCGTTTCTGCATTCCCGGGTTCTCGCCTCGCTGGGCGAGGTGTCGCTGACCGAAGGCACCGGTCTCGTCTGCGACATCGCCGAAACCCCGAAGGGGCCGCAGGTCGTGGCCATCCATTCCATCACCCCCGCCGACCCGGCGGAGGCCAAGCCGGCCCGCGCACCGAAGCAGCGCCGGCAGCGCCAGCCCGAGGCCGGCGATCCCCAGGCCGCCCGCCCCGCCCCGGCCGCCATCCGCGAACCCAAGCCGCGGCGCGCCGAGCGGGCGGCCCCGGCCCTGATGCCGGTGCCCTCCGGTGAGATGATCTACGGCACCGTGCGCTGGTACAATCTGGACAGCCAGTCCGGCCTGATCGACCCGTGGGACGACGAGACGGGCATCGGCGTCTACTTCGACCGCGCGATCCTGCGCCAGTCCGGGCTGGAAGTGGTGGCCGACGGCGAGGATGTGCGTTTCGTCGCCGTGCCGGGCGACGGCGGTCCGACCGCGCTGCGCGTCGAACTGGTGTGAGCCAACGGGATCCGGGCGCTGTCGGGTTTTCACCCGGCGGCGCCTGGTTCAGACCGGGATCCCGGCTGACGCCGTCAGCGGGGGGTGAAGGACCGCGAGGGACGGCGTTCCACGACCACCGGCGGGCGCTGGTCCATGCCGCCCGAGGGGCGGGATGGGTAATGGCCGCGGGATTCGGAGGATTCGATCCGCCCGGCGGCCTCGCGCACCTCGAAGATGCGGCGTTCGACCGGCAGGCTTTCCGCCAGGACGATGACGGTGTTGAGCGAGATCCGGTCGATCGCCGGCTCCAGCCGGTCGGCGCGCAGCCGGCCCGCCTGCACATGCTCCTCCACCTCGGCTTCCGAGCACTTCAGCCAGGCCGCCGCCTCGGCGATGGAGAGTGACTGGTCGCGCATCGAAGTAGCTCCAAGACTGGGGTGGTGGACAGGAAACCGGGTTACAAATAGGGGTGTACCCGATTTCCGCGCCGAACAACAGGGTGGCGAAAGGGCGTTCCGCCACAAGGCACCCGGAATACGCCCCTTTTCACTCCTTCGTGACGGTCCGGCAGCGCTGCTGGAGCAGGGCGACGGCCTGTGCGGCCTCGTCGCCCTGCAGCGTGAAGGCCCGCTCGTCGAGCAGCCGCCCGTCGGCGTTGAAGGCGCGGACGAACAGGCCGTGCGCGGTGCTGGTCACCGCGGCGTCGACCACGGCGTCCGCCGTCTCGTCGCTCGCCACGTCGATGAAGGAGGCGAGTTCCGCCAGTTCGCCGCCGTCCGTCCAATCCGCCTCGGCGATCAGGTCGAGCAGGTCGTTGAGCCCGCCGGCCGGCTCGCAGCGCTGGACGCGCGGGTCGGCGCCCTGGATGGCCGCCGTGAAGCGGGCCAGCGCCTCGCGGATGCGGGTCTCCTCCGCGGGGTCGAGTTCGGGTTCGCCGTCCTCGCCGATGCGGGCCAGACCGAGGAAATCGGGAACGGCGTCCTCGCCGGCGGCCTCGACGGCTTCCGCCTCCTCCTCGATCAGCCCGACGACGCCGACCAGACGGGTGCCGGCGTCCGCCGGATCGGCCAGCAGGTCGCCCTCGCGGACGAAGCGCAGCGCCGCGTCGGTCGAGTCCAGCATGCGCAGCAGCAGGGTGCGGCGGTCGGCGGCCTCCAGATAGACCAGCGCTTCCGGCTCCAGCCAGACCGGCAGCAGGCGCGTGTCGGCGGCGGTTTCCAGCAGGCCGGTGGAATCCAGCGCCTCTTCGATGGTTTCCACGGCGGGCGGCTGCGACAGGTCGCCGGACACCTCCACCGCCAGCCAGAAGAGGGTGGCGATCATGTCGTCGCCCTGGGCATCGGTGCGGCGGACGGATTCCGCGATGGTCTCCACCTCGTCGAGGAATTCCGGCTGTTCCTCCTCGCGCAGCTTGTCCAGCGCGGCTTCCAGCACCGCTTGGCGGCCGGCGTCCAGCGTCTCGTCGAGCAGTTCGTCGAAGCGGCGGTCGCTGTTGCGCCAATAGCGGACCAGGCGCTCCGCCGGCGTGCCCGTGAAGGTTCCGGAGGCCGGCTTGCCCGCGCCGTTCCGCCCGTTGCCTGTCTTTGCCATGCTGCCTCTCCTGACTGGTCCGCCGGCGCCATCGGGCGCGGGGGTGACGATACGGGCAGTGACCGTAGTGGCCGAAGGGCGCGCTGGCAAGCCGCCTGTCAAGCCGCCTGTCAAGCCGTTGTCTTGCGCTTTCAGGGCACTCGACAGCGGCGCCCGTCCTGCGGCAGGCTGGGGCCCGCAATCAAAAGCCGGAGGGCAGGACCCGTGACGACGCGCGATGAGACCGAGGTCCTGCTGGCGGAGCTTCGCCAGGGCTTCGGCGTGGCCTCGAACAGTGAGCTTCTGCACCTGCTCGCCGCGCTGGGGCGGGTCGTGCTGGATGAGTCCAGCCGCGACGAGCGTGGGCGCCGCGTGCTGAAGATCATCGGCAAGGGCGGGCGCGAACGCCAGATCGTCATTTCGGAGTAGAAGGGAGGCGCCCTTCCCCACGACGGTGCGCGGGGAAGGGCGTTCTCGTCAGCTCGCGCGGACGCGCTGGAGGAAGCCGGACAGCTCGCGGTTGAGCGCGTTGGCGCCGTCGGCGAGGTCGTGGGCCTTGTCGAGGAGGGTGCGGGCGGCGGTGCCGCTGCGGTCGGCGGCGGCGTTGACGCCGGCGATGGTCTGCGTCACCTCGGTGGTGCCCAGCGCCGCCTGATGGACGTTGCGGGCGATCTCCTTGGTGGCGGCGCTCTGCTGCTCCACCGCCGCGGCGACGGTGGCTCCGATGGCGCCGACGCGGGTAACCACCTGGACGACCGCCTGGATCTCCTGCACGGCCTCGCCGGTGGCGCTCTGGATGCCGGCGGCCTGGGCGGCGATCTCGCCGGTGGCGCGGGCGGTCTGGGCGGCCAGCGCCTTCACCTCATTGGCGACGACGGCGAAGCCCTTGCCGGCCTCGCCGGCGCGGGCGGCCTCGATGGTGGCGTTGAGCGCCAGCAGGTTGGTCTGGCTGGCGATGTCGTTGATGAGGTCGACGACCCGCCCGATGCTCTGCACGGAGTCCGCCAGTCCGCCGATCTGCCCGTTGGCGCGCTCGGCCAGCGTCATCGCCTCACGGACGATGTTGGTGGATTCGGTGATCTGGCGGGTGATCTCCTCGATGGAGCTGGTGAGCTGCTCCGACGCGGCGGCGACCGTCTCCACGTTGGCCGAGGTCTGCTCGGTCGCGGCGGCGACGCTGGTGGCGAGGCGGTTGGTCTCCTCCGCCGTGGCCGACATGCTGCGGGCGCTCTCCTCCATCTCCGTGGATTCCGCCACGAAGCGGCTGACCACGCTGCCGACAGCCCCCTCGAAGCTGCTGGCGATCTCCTCAAGCGAGCGCTTGCGGTCCTCCTCGGCGCGGCGGGCGGACTCGATCTGCTCGGCCTCCAGCCGGCGCTTGGCGAGGGCGTTCTCGCGGAAGACCTCCACCGTGCGGGCCATGGCGGAGATTTCGTCGCGACCGCCGGACGGAACCGTCACGTCGAGGTCGCCGTCGGCGATGCGCTCCATCCCGCTCTGGAGGGTGAGCAGGCGGCGCACCACCATCCGACGCACGAAGACCAGGACGACCAGCGCCGACAGCAGCAGGCTGACCACGCCGACCCCGATCTGCAGGATCGTGCCGTTGGACAGGGCCTTCTCGCTGTCCTCGGCGGCGGTGGTGATCGCGCCCTCCTGCGTGTGCACGAGGTTCACGACCGCCATGGACAGCGTTTCGGACAGGCTGAGGTTGTTGGTCAGCAGGTCCCGCTGCGCCTTCAGGATCTCCAGCTCGGCCAGACGGGTGGGGATCAGCCCCTCCGGCTCGATTGAAAGGGTTTCGATTGCCTTCAGCGGTTCGGCCATCGCCTCGCGCGAGGCTTCGGGCAGCTGCCCGGAGTTGGCGGTCATCGTGGTCACGAGGATGCGCGTCTGCGCCTCGATGATCGACAGCCGGTTTTCGTCGGAACTGGCGGCGGCTTCGGTCAGCAGGCCGCGGACGGTGGTGGCGCCGTCGTCGATGCCGCGGACGATGGCGAGCTGCTCCTCGGTCTGGAGATACTCCTCGCCGGCCTTCAGCCGCTCCTCCGGCGGGCGGGTGTCGTCCCGGAAGGCGGCGCGCTGCATGTCCACGCCGCTGCCGTGGATCGACTTCCAGGGGGCCACGAGCTGGGACAGGCGCCGCGTCGCGATGACCACCTGCTCCAGCAGCTCGGAACGGCGGTCGCTCAGCCCGATCCGCTTGTCCGCCGCCTGGTCGAGCAGCGTGACGTTGGCGAGCAGGGCCTGGGCGGCGCTGCTGGCGGCGGCGGTTTCGGACGGACCGCCGGCGTGGGACGCGGCCTTGGCGCTGTTCTGCTCCAACTCGGTCAGATCGCGCAACTCGCGCTCGAAGTCGTGCCGTTCCATCGCGATGCGCGCCGCGAGATCCGCCTTCTCCTCCTTGCTGGTGACGGAGCGGAAGGCCGGAGCCAGCGCATCGATGCGGCCCGCGTGCTGGGCCGCCCGCAGGGCGCCGAGCGCGGACGGCACGGCCTCCGCGGTGATGACCTGCAGCGTCCGGCCGAAGCCGGCGTATCCGGTCAGCGCCACCCCGATGGCGACGAGCGTGCAGCACATCACGGCGCCGACACCGGTGAACAGGCGCCCCTGAACGCCTCCCAGCCGGCTTGGGCGCACCACCCTATCCTGGGCAATTCCTAACGGTTTGGACATGTCATCTCTTCCCCAACGGCGGTCTTGCTTCTCGTTGGCGCCGCCGCACGCCGTCCGCGGCGGGCCTTATCCCTTTTCTTCCCGTCAGCCGAGCCAGGCCGTGTGGGCCAGAACCTCGTTCGAGCCCCGCCAGACCATGTCGAGCGCAACATAAGTGATGATCGCAAGACCGATCCAACCAATCCAGCGATGTTTGTGCAGAACACGTGCAATTACGTTCGCGGCGGCGCCCATCAACGCCACCGAGAGCAGCAGGCCGAGCACAAGCACGGTCGGATGCTCCTTGGCAGCACCGGCCACCGCCAGCACATTGTCAAGTGACATCGACACATCGGCCACCACGATCTGCCAGACGGCGGCGCCCACGGTCGCGGCCCCTGCGGCGGCGACGGCCGTGCTGTTGGTGATCGAGGCCGTTCCGGGCAGGACGTCGGGGGCGTCCAGCGCCTCCTCCGGCGTGATCTCCTCCGCCCCGCCGGAGCGCAGCTCGCGGAACATCTTCCAGCAGACCCAGAGCAGGAGCACGCCGCCGGCCAGCGTCAGCCCGATGATGGCGAGAAGCTGCGTGGTCATCAGCGCGAAGATGATGCGCAGGACGATGGCGGCGCTGATGCCCCACAGGATGACCCGGCGCCGCTGCTCCGCAGGGACGGCGGCGGCGGCCATGCCAACCACGATAGCGTTGTCGCCGGCCAGAACGAGGTCGATGGCGACCACCTGCCCGAAAGCGACGAGTTGCGGCCAGAGTTCGGCGGTCATCATGATTCGTCTCCATTGCAGCGGGGCGCCCGATGATCGGAGCGCCCCGCGGTATCCTTGCTGTGCGGTTGGGGGCGCCCGGTCAGCGCATGAGAAGGTGGGGGAGCCAGAGGGAGAAGGTCGGGACGTAGGTGACGAGGAGGAGGGTGATGAAGAGGGCGCCGTAGAAGGGTGTGATGGAGCGCATGACCTGTCCGACGGAGACCTCGCCGATGGCGCAGCCGATGAACTGGGTGGTGCCGACCGGCGGGGTGTTGAGGCCGAGCGCGCAGTTGATCAGCATGACGATGCCGAACTGCACCGGGTCCATGCCGTACTGCATGGCGATGGGCAGGAAGATCGGCGTGCAGATCAGGATCGTGCTCGCCATGTCCATGAAGGTGCCGAGCAGGAACAGGATGATGTTGATCAGCAGGAAGATGACCAGCGGGTTGGTCGAGATGCCGGCCATCAGCTCGCCGGTGATCTCGGCCACCTGGTACAGCCCCATGATGTACTGGAACATCGTCGAGACGCCGATCAGCAGCAGGACCACGCCGGTCGTCTTGACCGTCTTGGCGGCCGCCGCCAGGAAGTGGTCCCAGGTCAGCGTGCGGTAGACGAAGGTGGTGAGCAGCAGCGCGTAGATCACCGCGATGGAGGCGGACTCGGTGGCGGTGAAGACGCCCGAGGTGATGCCGGCCAGGATGATCACGACGATGAGCAGGCCGGGTGCCGCGGCGGCGAAGGAGCGGCCCAGGATGGCCCAGCCGGGGAAGGTGCCGGCGGGGTAGCCGCGCTTGACCGCGACGTAGTAGGCCGCCCCCAGGTTGCAGGCCATCAGCAGCAGGGCGGGGACGATGCCCGCGGCGATCAGCGCGCCGATGGAGGCTTTGCCGCCGGCGGCCAGCGCGTAGATGATCATGTTGTGGCTGGTCGGCATCAGCGCGCCGACGAGGGCGGCGTGGGTGGTGACGTTGACGGCGTAGTCGGCGTGGTAGCCCTCGCGCTTCATCATCGGGATCATCACCGCGCCCATGGCCGAGACGTCGGCGACGGGGGAGCCGGCGACGCCGCCGAAGAGCGTGCAGGCGACGACGTTGGACATGCCGAGGCCGCCGCGGATGTGGCCGACCATGTTCTTGGCGGTGGCGACGATCTTGTCGGCGACGCCGCCGTGGAGCATCAGCTCGCCGGAGAAGACGAAGAAGGGGATGGCGAGGAAGGAGAAGACGTTCATGCCGGACATCATCTGCTGGAAGATGACGGCGACGGGGAGGCCCTCGTAGAGGATGGTGCAGAGCGCCGACAGGCCGATGGCGAAGGCGACCGGGATGCCCAGGACGAGGAAGCCGAAGAAGGTGACGGCGAGAATGGTCAGTTCCATGACGGCGCGACCTCCTCGCCGCGGATGATGGCGACGATGTGCTCGATCGAGAAGAGCACGATCAGGACGCCGGAGAGCACGAGCGGGATGTAGCGGACGGCTTCGGAGACGTGCAGGTTGGGGATGAAGTAGGGGGCGACGGAGGTGCCGAGCACCCAGCCGTTGTAGGCCATGCAGGCGCCGAAGACGCCGACGAGGGCGTAGATGACGATCTCGACCTTGCGGCGGATGGCGTCGGGCAGCATGACAAGGAAGGACTCCAGGCCGATGTGGCCGGCGTCGCGGACGCCGACGGCGGCGCCGATGAGGGTGACGTAGAGGACCAGCACGATGGCCAGGCTCTCCGCCCAGGTCGGCGAGTCGTTCAGCACGTAGCGGCCGAAGACCTGATAGAACACCACCCCGACGATGGCCATCAGGCCGACCATCGCCACGCACATCCCCGACCACGCCAGCCGCGCGTTCATCCGCGTCAACAAGCGCGGGGCGGCGAGGGGGCGGACCTCTTCCAATTCAAGTTCGATGCTCATGATGCCGTCCTTCCCGCGGGGGTGCGGCGCCGGCCGGAAATGGCCGGTGCCGCGACCGCGTGCCTTACGTCGTGTCCTGCCTATTTCGTGTCCTGGATGCGCTGGACGAGGCCTTGCAGCTTCGGCGTGTTCGCGAACTTGGCGAACACCGGCTTCATCGCGTCGATGAATTCCTGCTTGTTCTTCACGTCGCTGATCTGGGATCCCGCCTTCTCGACGATGGCGCGGGAGGCCTCCTCACGCTCAGCCCACAGCTTGCGCATGTAGGGGACGGAGTCCTTGGCGGCCTTGCGGATGGCGGCCTGGTCGTCCTTCGACAGGCGGTCCCACGAGACCTTGGAGAAGACCAGCACTTCCGGCGCCATCGCGTGCTCGGTGCGGGTGAAGTACTTGGCCGCCTCGAAGTGGCGCGAGGACTCGTAGGACGGGTAGTTGTTCTCCGCCGCGTCGATGATGCCGGTCTTCAGACCGGTGTAGACCTCGCCCATCGGCATCGGCGTCGGGTTGGCGCCCAGCGCCTCGATCATCGACACGAACAGGTCCGACTGCTGGACGCGGATCTTCATGCCCTTCAGGTCGGCCAGCGACGACACCGGTTTCTTGGAATAGAGCGAGCGCGAACCGCTGTCGTAGAAGGCCAGACCGATCAGCCCCTGGCTTTCCATGGCAGCGAGGATCTCGTCGCCGATCGGGCCGTCCAGAACGGCGTGCATGTGGTCGGTGTCGCGGAAGATGAAGGGCAGGGCGACGACCATCGTCTCCGGCACGACGTTGTTCAGCGGCGCGACGTTGATGCGCATCATGTCGAGCCCGCCGATCTTGATCTGCTCGATGGTGTCGCGCTCGTTGCCGAGCGCCCCGTTCGCGTAGACCTTGACGCCGAGCTTGCCGTTGCTGCGCTCGCTCAGCAGCTTGCCCATGTACTTGACCGCCTCGACGGTCGGGTAGTCGCCGGGGTGGATGTCGGCCGACCGGAAGTCGCGGGCCGACACCGGGGCGGCGAGCAGCGCGCCCGCGGCGCAAGCGGCCAGCAGCGCCATGCCGAGGCGACGGAAAGTGTTCTTCATGGACCGTACTCCTGCCTTAGGAGAATTGCCTGTTGGAGCGGAGGCGGGTCGTCGGCCCGCCGAAAATGGACAAACGAAATGTCCCTGCGTTCGGAAGAGACCCCTGGCTATTCGGCTGTGCGCTTCGAATAACAGCGCTGCGAAAGCGGGGGCAAAAAATAACCCCGAAGGGAATGACGGCGCGAAATCCCGGCGCCATCGGCGCATGCCGACGCGGATAAAGCTGAACGGTTCTTGTCCTTTGTTCCGAAGCACCCGCGGCGTTCTTCCGCGCGGCGTTGTTTTTGTTGTCCGATGAGCGGGCGGCGTCGGTTGTTCACGTCTCTGTCGCGTCCCGCTGGGCTAGTTATATTAATATATCAGATGTCCAGGCAAGCACAAAACAGGGGGCGGGAAGCATGACGCCAAAATGTCGCAAGCCGGGTGGGGATTAAAGCCGCGACGGCGACTGCCGCCCCGCGGCGGTGGGCACGGCGGTGGGCACGTCGGTGAAATAAAGCGGTGCGGCGGCGCGCAAATCGTCGATGGCCAGCCGCAATCCGTCGAGATGGGCGCCGAGGGCCTCGACGCTGGCCTCGCGGTCGTGGGCGGCGATGGCTTCCACGATGGCGTCGTGCTCGGCGATGACCTTCGCCATCTGGCCGGGAACGGGCAGGGTCAGGCGTCGGCAGCGGTCGACCTGCACCTTCACCTGTTCCACCAGCGCCCAGAAGCCGGGAAAACCACCCACCTCGGCCAGCAGGGCATGGAAGCTCTCGTCGGCCTCGTGGAAGCCGTCGCGGTCGCACGCGGCGCAGAGGTCGCGTTGCGCCTCCAGCGCCGCACGCAGCTGCGCGATGTCGCCGGCTGTGGCGCGGGCGGCGGCCATCCGCACGGTGGCCTCCTCCAGCGCCTTGCGGATCACTCCGGCCTCCGGCAGGGCGGCGACCGGGATCAGGGACACATAGGTGCCCGACTGCGGGAAGATGTCGATCAGCCCCTCGTCGGCCAGCCGCAGCACCGCCTCGTGCACGGGGGTGCGGCTGACGCCGTAGGCCGCGGCGATGCGGGCCTCGGCGATGGGCTCGCCGGGTCGTCGGCGCATCCCCAGGATGTCGTTCCGCAGGTCGCGGTAGATGGGAGAGGCGGAGCGCGGCGCGGGCCGGAGCGTTGCAAGCCGGCGCTGCCGCGGCAGGGCGGCGGTGAGGGTGTCCGATGGCATGAGCCACCTCGTCAGACGGGCGGGTCGCTCGGGCATGGGCCGGCGCCCCGGTGAACGTGTGAGAGCTAATATATTAGTGTTTGCGCCCGGTGCTGAGGGGCAAAGTTCGGGACAGGGCGGGCGAAGTGTCGCACGTCCCCGCTTCAGCCCGGCGGCGCGTCTCGCGGATCAGGATCAGCAGGCCGCTGGCGATGACGATGGCGGCCCCGGCCAGCACGTGGGCTCCCGGCCAGTCGCCCCAGAACAGCCAGCCGAACAGGCAGGCCCAGAGGATTCCGGCGTAGTTGAACGGGCTGATGACCGCAGCGGGGGCCAGGGAGTAGGCGCGGGTGGCGAAATACTGGGCGCCGCCGCCGACCAGCCCCATCGCCGCCATCAGCGCGAAGCCCTCCGCCGTCGGCATCGTCCAGACGAAGGGCAGGGCGAAGGCGCTGAGCAGCGTGGAGAAGGCGGTGAAGTAGAAGACGGTGGTGACCGGCGCCTCCGTCCGTCCCAGCTGCCGCATCGCCATCATGGCGAAGGCGTAGGCGACGGCGGCGCTCAGCCCGACCAGCGCGCCCGTGTTCAGCATGCCGCTTCCCGGCTGCACGATGACCAGCACCCCGGCGAAGCCCACCGCCACCGCCCCCCAGCGGTAGGGGCCGACCCGCTCCCCCAGCACCGGCACGGACAGCGCGGTCAGGAACAGCGGGGCGGAGAAGGACAGCGCCACCGCGTCGGCCATCGGCATCAGGTGATAGGACAGGAACAGCAGGACCATCGAGGTCAAGCCGATCGCCGCCCGCCAGAAATGGCCGCCGAGATGCTCCGTCCGCAGGCTGCGCCAGCCGCCGGCGCGGGCCAGCATGGCGGTGGCGGGCAGCAGGGCGAAGGCGTTGCGGAAGAAGGTCACCTCGGCCAGCGGATAATCCGCCGCGAGATGCTTCGCCAGCGCGTTCAGCACCGCGTAGAGGAACACCGCCAGCAGCATCGAGACGATGCCGCTGCGCGCTTGGAGATGGGTAGGAATGGGGTGGGCCATGGGTGCCCCGGGGGTGAAGGAACGGGTTGACCTTGCCCCCACCCCGGCCCTCCCCCGCTTCGCAGGGGAGGGAGGTGATCGCGAAGCGGCGGCAGTCCCCTCCCCTGCGAAGCGGGGGAGGGTTAGGGTGGGGGCAAGAGCCGGCGTCTAATGCGCCGTGCGGCGGCTCGGGCGGCGGTAGATGAACCAGTAGACGGCGCCGACCAGCACCGCTCCGCCGAACCAGTTGCCCAGCGTCACCGCGGCGAGGTTCAGCAGGAACTGCCCGACCGGGATCACCGGCGCGGCGCGGCCCAGGTCGGCCCAGAAGGAGGCGGGGGCGCCCCATTCGATCAGCAGTCCCAGCGGCACGAAATACATGTTGGCGACGCAGTGCTCGAAGCCGGCGGCGACGAAGGCGCTGACCGGAAAGACGATCGCCATGATCTTGTCGGTCACGCTGCGCGCACCGAGCGCCAGCCACACCGCCAGGCAGACCAGCACGTTGCACAGGATGCCCAGGAAGAAGGCCTGCCCGGCGGGCAAACCCGCCTTGGCGGTGGCGAAGTAGAGCGCCGAGGCGCCCACCGCCCCGTGGCCGAAGGCATATTGTCCGGACAGGAAGACCAGCAGCGCCGTGCCGGCGGCGCCGACGAAGTTGCCGAGCCACACCATGGTCCAGACCTGGAGCATCCGCCCGGTCTTCACCCGCCCGCTGGCCCAGGCCATGACCATCAGCGCGTCGCCGGTGAAGAGCTGCGCGCCGCCGACGATGACCAGGATCAGCCCCAGCGAGAAGACCAGCCCGCCGAGCAGCCGGGTCACCCCGTAGGGCAGCATGCCCTCCGCCCCCGACATGGCGACGGTGGCGAATAGACCGCCCAGCGCGATGAAGGCGCCGGCCAGGACGGCCAGGGCGAACAGCGTCGCACCGTCGTAGTTGGCCTTCTTGACGCCCAGATTCTCCGCCGCGAGCGCGATGGCGTCGGGCATCAGCGCGTCGAGAGAGGACGCGGGCGGGGCGGCAGGAGAGGCGCCCGGGGAGGCGTGTGCGGCGGCCTCCGGAAGGGAATGCGTGTCCATGGGATTGCTCCTCGTCTCGTGCGGCGTCTCACACGGCCTTCAGTCCATGCGTCCGGAAGATGCCGCGCACCCGCTCGGTCAGCTCCGGCGGGGGAGGTTCGGTGGTGGCCAGCGCGTAGGGCAGGCCGAGCTGCTTCCACTTGAACTCGCCCATCTTGTGGAAGGGCAGGACGTCCACCCGCTCCACCACCTCCAGGCCGGCGGCGAATTCCGCCAGCCCTTCGATCTCGTCGAGATGGTCGGTCAGGCCGGGGACCAGCACGTAGCGCAGCCAGATCGGCTTGCGCATCGCGGACAGCCGCTCGGCGAATTCCAGGGTCGGGCGCAGCGGCACGCCGGTCACCGCGCGGTAGGTGGCTTCCTTGAACGCCTTGATGTCCAGCAGCACCAGATCGACGTCGGCCAGCAGGTGGTCGTCGGCGTGGCTGCCGAGGAAACCCGAGGTGTCGAGCGCGGTGTGCAGGCCCAGTTCCTTGGCGCCGCGGTAGATGGCCGCGCAGAATTCCGGCTGGACCAGCGGCTCGCCGCCGCTGATGGTCAGGCCGCCATGGGCGCGGTGCAGGAAATCGGCGTAGGTGGCGATGTCGGCCAGCACGTCCGAGGACTGCGCCGGCGACCCGTCGTGCATGTGGCGGGTGTCGGGGTTGTGGCAGTATTGGCAGCGCAGCGGGCATCCGGCCAGGAAGAGGACGTAGCGCAAACCCGGCCCATCGACCGTGCCGCCCGTCTCCACCGAATGGACCCAGCCGCGGACCGATGCGCCCGTCCCGGCGGCGTGTGCGGGGTGGGGGGTAATCGGGCTGAGCATGAGGCACCTCGTGAATGGGCGCCGGTGTCCGCTTCATGCGGCACCGGCGCTGTGTGCCATCCTATGTCACGCCCCGGCGTCGGCCATGACCGGGGTCAATTGATCTGACCGGGCCTCCTGCGCGTTTTGCGTGTAACCGCCGGCCGGAAGGACGGGGCGTTCCACCCAGGCGATGCGCAGGATGTTGGTCGAGCCCGGCATGCCGAAAGGCACGCCCGCGGTGATGACCAGCCGCTGCCCGTCCTCCGCCAGGCCGTGGGCGTAGGCGATGCGGGTCGCCTTGTGCACCATGTCGGAGAAGTTCTGGATGTCCTCGGTCAGCACGCTGTGCACGCCGTAGGCCAGCACCAGACGGCGCGAGGCGGCGACGGTCGCGGTCAGGCAGAGGATCGGCACCTCCGGCCGTTCGCGGGCGGCGCGGAGCGTGGTGGAGCCGCTGGTGGTGTAGGTGACGATGGCCGCCGCGTGGATGGTGTGGGCGACCTGCCGCGCCGCCGCGGTGATGGCGTCGGCCGCCGTCTCCTGCGGGTCGGCGTGCTGGGCGTCCATCATGGTGCGGTAGAGGTCGTCATGCTCCACCCGGCGGGCGATGCGGTCCATCATCGACACCGCCTCCACCGGGTAGGCGCCCGACGCGGTCTCCGCCGACAGCATCACCGCGTCGGCACCGTCGAAGACGGCGGTGGCGACGTCCGACGCCTCGGCGCGAGTGGGGGCGGGGGCGCCGATCATCGATTCCAGCATCTGGGTGGCGACGATCACCGGCTTGCCGGCCTTGCGCGCCTCGCGGATGATCCGCTTCTGGATGCTCGGCACGTCCTCCGGCGGCATTTCCACGCCGAGGTCGCCGCGGGCGACCATCACACCGTCCGACAGCTCGACGATGCGCTCCAGATGCTGGATGGCCAGCGGCTTCTCCAGCTTGGACATCAGGGCGGCGCGCCCGGCGATCAGCTTGCGCGCCTCCGCCACGTCCTCGGGCCGCTGCACGAAGGACAGCGCCACCCAGTCCACCTCCTGGTCCAGCGCGAAGACGAGGTCGGCGCGGTCCTTGGCGGTCAGCGGCGACAGCGGCAGCAGCACGTCGGGCACGTTCACGCCCTTGCGGTCGGACAGCTTCGTGCCGGCCACGACGACAGTGTCGGCGTGGTCCGGGCTGCAAGCGGCGATGCGCAGCCGCACCTTGCCGTCGTCGAGCAGCAGGTCGGTGCCGGGGCGCAGGGCGGCGAAGATCTCCGGATGGGGCATGCCGACGCGGGTCGCGTCGCCCGGCTCGGTCGAGAGGTCGAGGCGGAAGGGCTGGCCCACCGTCAGTTCCACCGAACCGGTGGCGAAGCGGCCGAGCCGCAGCTTCGGCCCCTGGAGGTCGGCCATGATGGCGATGGGCCGCTCCAACTCGCGCTCCAGGGCGCGGATGGCGCGCACGCGGGCGCCGTGGTCGTCGTGGGAACCGTGGCTGAAGTTGAGGCGGAAGACGTCCACGCCCGCCTCGAACAGCGAGCGGATCATATCCGGCGAGGAGGAGGACGGACCCAGCGTGGCGACGATCTTGGTCTGCCGGAAGCGGCGGATCGGGGAAGTGGGGGCGGTCATATCGAAACGGGCTCCGCAAAAGAGGGCGGGGACGGCGGGCGCGGCGCGCGGGCGTTCATCGGTAAGGCCACCGCGCAAGAGCCGGCGTGACGGGTGCGGCGCGCGGCGGTCGGTGCGGGTCTTGAGGATGCGCTCGCGGCACGGGCGGGCATGAGCCGGCCGGGCTGCGCGTCTGTCCTTCGCTAAATAAAATACTAGTATATCAGATGGAAAGGCAAGCCCGTTCCGTGGGTCGGAACGTCCTTTCGGCCAAAATGTCGCAGATGTCCACCCGGTGGAACGACCGGTGGCGTAGGGCTTTTTGCCGAGAGGGGCGGCATTGGACCCGCTTCGAATTCAGATTATTTTAGGGACACGATGTGCTTTAAGACCGCTTCGGTGTGTTGGCGTGGAATAAGCCAAAGGATCGGCAAATCTTCGGCCCGTCCGGATGTACGGAACAAATTTGAGGAACGCCGGAACAATGACGATGGTGACCGAATGACGGGCGCGGTGCGGCAATGATCGGTGGCGTAGACTTGAGCAATTGCGACCGGGAGCCGATCCATCTCGTCGGGTCCATCCAACCGAGCGGATTTCTGATTGCGTTGTCGACGGACTGGATCGTCAAGCACGCCTCGTCCAACGTCGGGGCGTGGCTGGGGGTGGAGCCGGACGCGCTGCTGGGGCTTCCCCTGACCGAGGTGATGGAGGAGGAGGCGCTGCACGCCATCCGTGGGCGGCTTCAGCTCTCCCTGATCAACGGGTCGGTGGAGCGCGCCTTCCGGGTGAAGCTGTCGGCCAACGCGCTGCCCCTGGACATCGCGGTCCATCTGTCCGGCCAATCGATCATCGTCGAGGCGGAGCCGAGCGAGCCGGACAACGAGTTGGACGTCGGCTCCATGGTCCGCGCGATGATCGGACGGCTTCAGCGCGCCGCCGATTTCGACGCCTGCTGCCGGGAGGCGGCGCGGCAACTGCGGTCGCTGACCGGTTTCGACCGGGTGATGATCTACCGCTTCGATCGCGACGGCGCGGGGGAGGTGATCGCGGAATCCGCGGTGCGCGGCATGCCCTCCTATCTGGGGCTGCGCTACCCGGCGTCGGACATCCCCAAGCAGGCCCGCGCGCTGTACGAGCGGAGCTGGCTGCGCTGCATCAACGACGTGGACGCCCCGCCCGCGGCCATCCTGCCGCCGACCGGACCGGAAGGCGAACCGCTCGATCTGTCGATGAGCGTCCTGCGCAGCGTGTCGCCCATCCATTGCGAATATCTGCGCAACATGGGCGTCGCCGCCTCGCTGTCGGTGTCGATCCTGCGCCGCGGCAAGCTGTGGGGCCTGTTCGCCTGCCACAACATGGTGCCCCGGCGCCTGTCGCTGGAGCGGCGCACGGCGGCGGAACTGTACGGCCAGATGTTTTCCCTCCTTCTGGAAGGTGTGGAGCGCGACCGGGAGGAGGCCTACGAGGCCAAGGCGCGCCTGCTCCACACCCGCATCATGGCGGTGATGGCGGAGGGCGCCTCCTCCATGGAGAATCTGGAGCGGCTGCGCGGCGAGGTCGGCCACTACATCCGCAGCGACGGCTTCGCCATCGTGCTGGGCGGCCAGACCCTTGTGGACGGCAGCAGCCCGACGCCGGAGGAGCTGCTCGGTCTGGTGCGCATGCTCAACCGCACGCACGCCAGCCGTGTCTTTGCGACCAGCGAGATCGGGCAGGTCCACCAGCCGGCGCTGGATTTCGCCGAGCGCGCCGCCGGCATGCTGGCGATCCCGGTGTCGCGCAAACCGCGCGACTACATCATCTTCTTTCGCAAGGAATCGGTCCGCACCGTCACTTGGGCCGGCAACCCGGACAAACCCGTCGAATCCGGCCCCAACGGGCAGCGCCTGACCCCGCGCAAGAGCTTCGAGGCGTGGAAGGAGACGGTCCTCGGCCAGTCGGAACCCTGGACGGAGGCCGATCTGCGGATCGCCGACTCCCTGCGGATCACGCTGATGGAGGTGGTGCTGCGGCTGGCCGATCAGGCGGAGGAGGAGCGCCGGACGGCCCGCGAGCGGCAGGAGCTGCTGATCGCCGAGCTGAACCACCGCGTCCGCAACATCCTCAGCCTCGTCCGCGCCCTGCTGTCCCAGAGCCGGGCCGGGGTCACACGCGTGGAGGAGTTCGCGGAGATCGTCGGCGGGCGAATCCAGGCGCTGGCGCGGGCGCACGATCAGTTGACGGCGGAGAATTGGAAACCTTCCCCCCTGCGTCCGCTGATCGCGGCGGAGGTCGACGCCTATCTGGGCAACCGGGCGGAGCGGGTGGTCCTGTCGGGGCCGGAGGTGCTGCTGTCGCCGCCGGCCCTGTCCGTGATGGCGCTGATCATGCACGAACTGGTGACCAACGCCGCCAAATACGGCGCCTTCGCCGACAGCGGCGGCCGGGTGAAGGTCCATTGGAGCCTGGACGACCGGGACGCGTTGGAACTCTGTTGGGAGGAAAGCGGCGGCCCGCCGGTGCAGGCGCCGTCGCGCCAAGGCTTCGGCACGACCATCATCGAGCGTTCCGTCCCGCACGAGCTGAAGGGCGAGGCGACGGTGACCTACGCCCTGGCCGGGCTGAAGGCGCGCTTCACCATACCAGCCATCCATGTCAGCTTGGCGCCGGAACGCCCGGCGGCGGTGATCGAAGCGGCGGTGACGCCCTGCGCGGCGGCGGACATTCCCTTGGGCGGGACGGTGCTGCTTCTGGAAGACAACATGATCATCGCGATGAGCGCGGAGGACATGCTGCTGAAGCTGGGCGCCGACCGGGTGGAGACGGTGGCGAGCGTTCGCCAGGCGCTGGTCGCCATCGCCGACGATCCGCCGGACTTGGCGCTTCTCGACGTCAACTTGGGAACCGAGACCTCTTTCCCGGTGGCAGAGCGGCTGCGCGAGTTGGGCATCCCCTTCCTGTTCGCCACCGGCTACGGCGAGTCCGCGATCTTCCCGGAGGAGTTCCGCGACGTGCTGGTCCTGCGCAAGCCCTACGATTCGGAGCAGGTGCGGCGGGGGCTCCAAACGGTGCGGGGGACGTAACCGGCTGGCCGAAGTCCGGAATTCTCGGGGGCAACACTCGGGGGCAACAGGGGTTGCACGGATTTCGCGGATTTAAGCACGGATAAACCGAACTTTCTTTAATGCTTGCTCAGTGTTGGCGTCTCGAATGGCGATTCCTGAGCAAGCCAAAGAATAAAAAATCCGTGTCATCCGTGCCTAAATCCGCGAAATCCGTGTGGAATTTGTTGCCTCCAAACAGGCAACACCCTCCCCCTTTGCCGCGCCCACCTTGAACCGGGACGAGAACTCACGCGGCGGTGCCGGTCTGGCGGGTCAGGGCCTCCTGGAGCAGGCGGGCGGTGACCGGCTTGAACATCACGCCGATCCCGTGCCGCTCGGCTTCCTGCATCACGTCGGGGCCGGAATCGCCGGTCAGCAGGACGGCGGGAATCGCTTCCCCGGCCAGTTCGCGGATCTTCAGGATGGCTTCTGTGCCCACCTTGTGTTCCCGCAGGCGGTAGTCGGCGACCATCACGTCGGGCCGCCGCTCCGCCGCTCGAAGCCGGTCCAGCGCCTCCTCGGTGGAGGAGGCGACGATGGTGTCGTAGCCCCAATCCTGGAAGATCGAGCGCAGCCCCATCAGGACGATGGCGTCGTCGTCGATCAGGACGGCCAGCCGCCCGCGCTCCGGCTCTCGGGACGGAGGAGTTGGGGCCGGGCTTTCGGCGGCGTCGCCGAGGGGCACGGAGATGCGGAACACTGACCCCTTGCCGAGTTCGGAGCGCACCTCCACCGGGTGGCCGAGCAGCGCCGACAGCTTCTGCACGATGGCGAGGCCGAGGCCAAGCCCCTGGTTGCGGTCCCGCTCGGGGTTGCCGACCTGATAGAACTCCTCGAAGATCCAGGACATCTGCTCGCCGGAGATGCCGATTCCGGTGTCGCGCACCTGGATGCCGGCGTGGCCGTCCAGAGGGTGGCATTCCAGGCGGATCACCCCGCGCTCGGTGTAGCGGATGGCGTTCTCCACAAGATTGCGGACCATGCGCCCCAGCAGGTTGCGGTCGCTGCGCACGGTCAGGTCGTGGTGGTTCACCACCTGGAGATCCAGGCCCTTGGCGGCGGCGACCGGGGCGTAGGCGGACCCGATGTCGTCGAGCAGCGGCTTGACGGGGATGTCCTCGATTCGCGGTTCGATCACCCCGGCGTCCAGCTGCGAGACGTCCAGAAGGCTGTCCAGCAGGCCCTTCAGCGTCTCCATCCCGCGCTCCAGCATCGCCAGGGCGTCGCGCCCGCGCGGGGAATGGACGTGGCTGTGCAGCGCCTCGGCGAAGAAGAACATGGACTGCATGGGCTGGCGCAGATCATGGCTGGCGGCGGCCAGGAAGCGGCTCTTGGAGCGGTCGGCCTGCTCCGCCGCCTCGCGGGCCATGCGGCTGTCATGCACGTCCACCGCGGTGCCGACCCAGGCGATGACCTGACCGTTCTGGCGCATCGGGTTGATCCGGCAGACGTGCCAGCGGTAGGCCCCGTCATGACGCCGCATCCGCAGGTCGAAGCCGTAGGACTCACCCGCGGCGATGGCGCGCTCGCGGACGCTGCGCATCATGGGTTGGTCGGCGGGGTGGATGTGCGACCAGCGTTCGTCCTGTTCCATCCCCCGCCCGGTGTAGGCCCGCCATGCGGCGTTGTAGAATTCCCGCGCGCCGTCGGGGCGGTTGACCCACATCATCACCGGGGTGTTCTCGACCAGTTCGCGGAAGCGGGTTTCGCTCCGCCGCAGGGCCTCCTCACCGGCCTTGCGCTCGGAAATGTCGGTCAGGGTGACGACGGCCAGGGTGATGCAGCCGTCGGGGTCGCGCACCGGCTCGGCATCGGCCAGACAGGTGACGGGACCGGCGGGGGTGTCGCGGCGGAGTTCCTCCTGTTTCACCACCGTGCCGTCGCGCAGGGCGCGGACCAGCGGGAGTTCCGGCGGGTCATCCGGCGATTCGTCAGGCGGGCCGTCCGGGATGCGCGTGAAGGGGCGGGGGTAGTCCTCGATGCGGGCGATCCCGCCCAATGCCCGGCCGATCAACCGTTCCGCCGCGCTGTTGTGCAGGAGGACGCGGCCGGACGGCGCCTCGGCCACCACGACGCCGGAAGGGAGATGCTCCAGCACGGCCTTGAGCAGGGACCGCTCGGTTTCCCGAAGCCGGGTCAGGCGCCCGATGCCCCAGGCGGTCGCGATCAGGGAGAGCAGGAGGATGGCGGAGAAGGGGATCCAGGAGCGCAGTGCGGCAAGGTCGACGGCGCGCAGCACGGCGGCACGGTCGATGCCGACGGCGATGGCGATTCCGCTGCCGTTCGCACTGGGCGGGGAATAGGCGGCGATGCGCAGCACCCCGTCCATTCCCTTGGTCAACGCGGTTGCCGTTTCGCGGCCATTCAGAAGCAGGCCGAACCGTTCGGGGAGCGTCTGGCCGATCAGCTCCGGCATTTCCGGTACGCGCACAATGATGGTGCCGGCGCGGTCGGCCAGCAGGATCGTCGCGTTCGGCGGAAGGGGCTTGCGGGCCTGATACTGCCGCAGCCAGTCGAGGTCGAGCTGGGCGGTGACGATTGCCGGGTCGGTGTCACCCGCTGCCGGGCCGCTGCGCGTGTAGGGCAGGGCGAAGGGCAGGACATGGCGGCCCAACCCCTCCGCGACGACATACTCCCCCACCGAGAACAGGCCGGTGGACAGGGCTTGCCGGACCTCGGACCGGTCGCCGACGCCGGTCCCCAGACTTTGCCGGTCGGTGGCGCACAGGACGGTGCCGGACCGGTTCGCAAAGCCCAGCGTCAGGTAGCTCGGCAGGCGCAGCCTCAGCCGTTCCATCGTCTCCTGGCAGGTTGGGCCGGCGATATCCGCCTCCGCCAGCGTGACGAGGATGTGTTCGATGTCGCCGATGATCCGCTGCTGCTCGGTCTGGATCAGGTCGAGCAGGCGCAGCGCCTCCTGTCCGATCTCGGCCTCCCGCTCCACCCGCAGCCGGGCGTGGGAATAGACCTCGTACCCGATCAGCGGGGCCAGGGTGAAGACGAGCAGCAGAAGCCAGCGGACCATGGACACGATCGACCGTCCCGGCCCACGGGCCGTTGGAATGGATGCAACGATCGTGTGAACCCTAACATACCGAAGTATGTTGCGGTGCCTGTCCTTCGGTCCTAACGCTTTCCTTCGCCCTGGTGGGCTCTCAACGCCCCGGTGTCGGGCGGGCGCCCGACAGAAAGAGAGCGACGGCCCGTCCGACGTAACGCTCCACTTCCTCCATGGAGAGGGATTGTTCCGGCAGGATCAGGCGGCGCAGCAGGATGTTGCCGGTGATCATGCCGATGAAGCCGCGGGCGGCGGCCTCCGGCTCCGCGACGGTCAGGGCGCCGGCGGCGGTCTGGCGCGCCAGATAGTCGGCCAGCCGCCGGTGGGCGGTTTCCGGACCGATGCGGAAAAAGGCTTCGGCGATGTCGGGGATGCGCCCCCCCTCCGACACCAGCACGCGCACGATGGCCATCGTGCGGTCGTCGAACAGCGCCGCGACGAGGTGAAGGGCGAAGCGGGTCAGCCCATCCTCCGGCGCGGCCCGCTCGTCGGCCTGGATGGCGGCCAGTCCTTCCTGGATGCGGGCGCTGTTCTCCTCCATCATCGCGCGGAACAGCCCCTCCTTGTCGCCGAAATGCTCATAGAGGGTGGCGCGGGAGCCGCCGGCCCGGCCGATGATGTCGGTCAGCGTGGTCTTCTCGAATCCCTTTTCGACGAACAGCGCCGCCGCGGCGTCGAGCAGGGCCACCCGGCGCGCCCGACCGCGCGGGCCGACCGTCGGTGAGTCTTTGTCGATCAATTCCCTGGCGTTTCCCCGGTCCATCGGTTTTTTCCTTAGGCGCTGGCAGCCCTTGCCCCCACCCCGGCCCTCCCCCGCTGGGCGGGGGAGGGCCGGGGTGGGGGCAGCGCCGCAGCAAGCGCGCGCATCGTCGCGGGAGCTATGACCCTTGCCGCCCCCGCTGGCAAGACGGCAATACGCCGCTCTCCATCGTGGTCAGGGCCGCGTCCCCGCAAGGAACAACCGCACGGACTGACGGACGTAACGCTCCAACTCCTCCATCGAGACGGGCTCGTCCGGAAGGATCAGCCGCTTGGTCAGCAGGTCGCCGACCACCATGCCTATGAAAGCGTGGGCGGCCCCTTCCGGATCGTCGATGCGCAGGCGTCCGGCCTCCGCCAGATCGCGGAAGCAGCCGGCCAGCCAGCCGATGGTCTTCTCCGGGCCGACCTGGAAGAAGGCCCGGGCGATGTCGGGGATGCGCCCCCCCTCCGACACCAGGATGCGCAGGATGGCGGTGGTTTCCGGCATGGTCAGCGTGCCGGCGACGTGCAGCCCGACGCGGTAGAGATTTTCCTCCAGCTCCTCGGCCATCGCCGCCGGGCCGGCGGCGCGCATGGCCGACATCTCTTCCAGCACGCGGTCGCAGTGGCGCTCCATCACCGCGCGGAACAGCCCCTCCTTGTCGCCGAAATGCTCGTAGAGCGTGGTGCGCGACCCGCCGGCCTGCCGAAGGATGTCGGACAGCGAGGTCAGCGCGAATCCCTTCTCCACGAACAGCGTCGCCGCGGCGTCGAGCAGCGCCCGGCAGCGCGCCTGGCCGCGCGGGCCGCAGCCGGGCGTGTCAAAGCCGCCTGTGCCGAGTGCGGCGATGCCGCTCCCGGCGATTCCGCCCTGGAACGGTGTGGATGCCCCCTTGTCGGGCATTGCGGTTCCCCCTTGCGCGAACGGTCGTTCTGAATGTATCGTCCAGTACAGTGTACTGTATGAGACAGTACGAATAAAGGGGTCATTTCGCACCGTCCGCGCGCACCGGCCTTTTCCGCCGGTCCCGAAAGCCGGGCGGGACGTGGGACATCCCCAGGCTCATTAGGACATTTCATCGCCGCATCACGGCGTTTTCACGAGGAACGGATGTTCAACAGGAACGCATTTCTGTCTCTTGCCGTGGCGGCCTCCCTGACCGTGGTGCTGGGTGCCTGCCAGGACAAGAAGCACGCCGCCGGAGGCCAGCCGGCGCCCGGTCCGGCGGAGGTCGCGGTGGCGACCATCCAGCCGCAGAGCCTGTCCGTCACCACCGAGCTGCCGGGCCGCACCGCGGCCTTCCGCGTGGCGGAGATCCGCCCGCAGGTCAGCGGCATCGTGCTGAAGCGCTTCTTCACGGAGGGGAGCGACGTCAAGGCGGGCGACCAGCTCTACCAGATCGACCCGGCCACCTACGAGGCCAACCTCGCCGTCGCCCAGGCCGACATCCAGAAGGCGGAGGCCAACCTGCAGGCCGCGCGTAACAAGGCGGCCCGCTACAACGACCTCGTCAAGAACAGCGTCGTCAGCAAGCAGGACTACGACGACGCCATGGCCTCGCTGAAGCAGAACGAAGCGCAGCTCGCCGCCGCCAAGGCCGCCTACAATCTGGCGCGCATCAACCTGGACTACACCAAGGTCTTCGCCCCCATCTCCGGCCGCATCGGCAAGTCCGCCGTGACGGAAGGCGCGCTGGTCACCGCCAACCAGGCGACGGCGCTCGCCACCGTCCAGCAGCTCGACCCGATCTATGTGGACGTGACCCAGACCGCCTCGCAGCTCATGCAGCTCCGCCAGGACATGGAGAGCGGGCGCATCCGCCCGGCCGAGCCCGGCAAGATTCCCGTCTCGCTGTTCCTGCACGCGGCGGAGACCCCCTATCCCCAGCGCGGCGAGCTTCAGTTCTCCGACGTGTCGGTCGATCCGGGCACCAGCTCGGTCCAGCTCCGCGCGGTGTTCCCGAACCCGAACCAGGAGCTGCTGCCCGGCCTGTTCGTGCGCGCCCGCGTCGAGCAGGGCGTGGCCGAGAACGCGCTCGCCGTGCCGCAGGAGGCGGTCCAGCGCGGTCCGGACGGCTCGGCCCGCGTCTGGGTCGTCGGCGACGACAACAAGGTCAACCCGCGCACCATCAAGACCGAGCGGGCGATCAACAACGCCTGGCTGGTCTCCGACGGTCTGAAGGCGGGCGAGCGCATCGTGGTCGAGGGGCTTCAGAAGGTGAAGCCGGGGGGCGAGGTGAAGCCGGTGGCGGCGCAGAGCGCCGTGGCGGCCCTGCCCGGACCGCAGGCGCGCTGAGACCGAGGACCCATCCATGTCGAAATACTTCATCGACCGGCCCGTCTTCGCCTGGGTCATCGCCATCGTCATCATGCTGGCGGGCGGTCTGGCGATTCTGGGCCTGCCCGTCGAGCAATATCCGAAGATCGCTCCGCCGACGGTGTCCATCACCGCCAGCTACCCCGGCGCGTCCGCGAAGACGCTGGAGGACACGGTCACCCAGGTCATCGAACAGAAGATGACCGGGCTCGACCACTTCCGCTACATGTCCTCGAACAGCGATTCGTCGGGCAACGTCACCATCACCCTGACCTTCGAGCCGGAGGCCAACCCGGACATCGCCCAGGTCCAGGTGCAGAACAAGCTCCAGCTCGCCGTGCCGCTCCTGCCGCAGGAGGTGCAGCAGCGCGGCCTCCAGGTGTCGAAGGCCGGCAACGACTTTCTGATGGTCGCCGGCTTCGTGTCCAGCGACGGGCGGCTGAGCCAGGGCGACATCGCCGACTATGTGGCCTCCAACCTCCAGGACACGATCAGCCGCGTCGAGGGCGTGGGCGACATCACCGTGTTCGGCCCGCAGCACGCCATGCGGATCTGGCTGGACCCCGACGCGCTGAACAGCCACCAGCTCACCACCATCGACGTCACCAACGCCATCAAGGCGGAGAACGCGCAGGTCTCGGCGGGCCAGCTCGGCGGCGCCCCGGCGGTGCCCGGCCAGCGCATCAACGCCACCATCATGGCGCAGTCGCGCATGCAGACGCCGGAGGAGTTCGGAGCCATCCTGCTGCGCGTCAATCCCGACGGCGGGCAGGTGCGGCTGCGCGACGTCGCGCGGATCGAGATCGGGCAGGAAACCTACGAGATCACCGCCCGCTACAACGGCAAGCCGGCGGCGGGCCTGGGCGTCAAGCTGGCGACCGGGGCCAACGCGCTGGACACCGCCGCGGCGGTGAAGGCGCGCATCGCGGAGCTGTCGGCCTTCTTCCCGGAAGGGCTGGAGGTCATCTACCCCTACGACACGACGCCCTTCGTCGAGCTGTCGATCCATGAGGTCGTCAAGACGCTGATCGAGGCGATCATCCTCGTCTTCGTCGTGATGTACCTGTTCCTGCAGAATTTCCGGGCGACGCTGATCCCGACCATCGCGGTCCCCGTGGTGCTTTTGGGCACCTTCGGCGTGCTGTCGCTGTTCGGCTTCTCGATCAACACGCTGACCATGTTCGGCATGGTGCTGGCCATCGGCCTGCTGGTCGACGACGCCATCGTGGTGGTGGAGAACGTCGAGCGCGTGATGAGCGAGGACGGGCTGCCCCCGCGCGAGGCGACCCGTAAGTCGATGGGCCAGATCACTGGCGCGCTGATCGGCATCGCGCTGGTGCTGTCCGCCGTGTTCGTCCCGATGGCCTTCTTCGGCGGCTCCGCGGGGGCCATCTACCGTCAGTTCTCGCTGACCATCGTGTCGGCGATGGCGCTGTCGGTGCTGGTCGCCCTGGTGCTGACCCCGGCGCTCTGCGCCACCATCCTGAAGCCGGTGGCGAAGGGCCACGGCCACGCCAAGCGCGGGTTCTTCGGGCTGTTCAACCGCGGCTTTGACGCCAGCAGCCGGGTCTATCTGCGCGGCGTGCGCGGGGCGGTGTCGCGGCTCGGGCGCTACGGCATCGCCTACGCGCTGATCGTCGGCGGCCTGGCCTACCTGTTCCTCCAGATGCCCTCGTCCTTCCTGCCGCAGGAGGACCGCGGGACGATGTTCGTGCTGTGGTCGGCCCCGCCGAACGCTAGCATCGAGCGCACGATGGAGACCACCAAGCAAGTCGAGACCTATTTCCTGGAGAAGGAGAAGGACAGCGTCGAGGGCCTGTTCACCATCGCCGGCTTCAACTTCGCGGGCCGCGGCCAGAACGCCGGCATGGCCTTCGTCCGGCTGCGCGACTGGAGCGAGCGCGAGTCCGCCGACCGCAAGCCGACGGCCATCGCCGGCCGCGCCATGGGCGCCCTGTCGAAGGCCAAGGACGCGGTGGTCTTCGCCTTCATGCCGCCGTCGGTTCCGGGGCTCGGCAACGCCACCGGCTTCGACCTCCAGCTGGTCGACCGCGGCGGCGTCGGGCACGACCGGCTGATGCAGGCGCGCAACCAACTGCTGGGTCTGGCGGCGCAGAACCCCAAACTGGTCGGCGTCCGCCCGAACGGTCTGGAGGACACGCCGCAGTTCAAGCTGACGGTGGACCGCGAGAAGGCCAGCGCGCTCGGCCTGTCGCTGACCGACGTCAACACGACCCTGACGGCGGCCTGGGGCTCCTCCTACGTCAACGACTTCATCGACCGGGGGCGCGTGAAGCGCGTCTACCTCCAGGCGGACGCCCCCTACCGCATGCAGCCGAGCGACGTCGACCGCTGGTACGTGCGCAACGCCACCGGCCAGATGGTCCCCTTCTCCGCCTTCACCACGGCGCAATGGACCTACGGTTCGCCGAAGCTGGAGCGGTACAACGGCATGTCGTCGCTCAACATCCAGGGCTCCGCGGCGCCGGGCGTCAGCTCCGGCGAGGCGATGCAGGAGATGGAGGCGATGATGGCCAAGCTGCCGCCGGGCGTCGGTTATGAATGGACCGGCCTGTCCTACGAGGAGCGGTTGAGCGGGTCGCAGGCCCCGGCGCTCTACGCCCTGTCCATGCTGATCGTCTTCCTCTGCCTGGCCGCGCTCTACGAGAGCTGGTCGGTGCCGGTGTCGGTGATCCTGGTGGTGCCGCTGGGCGTCATTGGCGCCGTGCTCGCCGCCACGCTGCGCGGCCTGCCCAGCGACGTCTACTTCCAGGTGGGCCTGCTGACGACCATCGGCCTGTCGGCGAAGAACGCCATCCTGATCGTGGAGTTCGCCAAGGCGCTGTACGACGAGGGCATGGAGCTGAAGGACGCCGCCATCGAGGCGTGCCGTCAGCGCCTGCGCCCGATCATCATGACCTCGCTGGCCTTCGTGCTGGGCGTGCTGCCGCTGGCGACCAGCAGCGGCGCCGGTTCGGAAAGCCAGAACGCCATCGGCGTCGGCGTGATGGGCGGCATGATCTCCGCCACCGTGCTGGCGATCCTCTTCGTCCCGGTCTTCTTCGTCGCGGTCTACCGTCTGTTCGGCAGCAAACGCGCCGGTGCCCACCCCCTGCAGGGTGCCGAGCCGATGCACGCCGGAGACTGACGGTTCGGCTGCGGCTGGAAGCGGAAGGCCCGGTCCCGGAAACGGGGCCGGGCTTTTTGCTTTGGGATCTGCGGCAGAACGGCACAGGACGGGCGGAGCGCCTTGCTCTTAAACTAATATACTAGTATTTATTGCTCACGGGGATGACGGCTGAGCGCCTGCTTGTGGCGCTCCAGCCGCTCCCGCAGGGCGTCGCCTTTGCGCAGCGCCACGGCAATCGACAGTATGTCGCCGAGGACCAGATGGCTGATGCGCGACGTCATGGGCGAGTGGATGTCGAAGTCTTCCGCGACGTCGGCGAGCAGGCTGACCGTGGCGAGCTGCGCCAGCGGCGAGCCGGAGCGGGTGATGGCGACGACCGCGGCCCCGGACGACAGCGCGTTCTGCACGGCCTCCAGCATGTCGCGGGTGCCGCCCGAGCTGGACACGGCGACCACTGCGTCGCCGGGGGCGAGCGACAGGGCCGACACGAAATAGACGTGGGCGTCGCTGTAGGCCACTGTGGGGATGCCCAGCCGGAAGAAGCGGCGCTGGATGTCCTGCGCCACCGTGCCGGAGTTGCCGGAGCCGTAGAACTCGATCCGCCGCGCCCCGGCCAGCAGGTCGGCGGCGCGGTCCACCGCCTCCGCCGACAGGTTGTTGCGCACCTGCATGAGCGTCGCCAGGGTGCGGTCGAACACCTTGCCCGCGATGCCCGCGGCGCGGTCGTCCGGGCTGACCTCCTGGTCGATGAAGGGCATGCCGGCGGCGATGTCCTGCGCCAGCTTGATCTTGAACTCGCGGAAGCCGCTGCAGCCCAGCGCGGAGCAGAAGCGGGCGATGGTCGGCTCGCTGACCCCGGCGCGCCCGGCCATGTCGGCCATCGACAGGGTGATGACCTCGCCCGGCTGGGCCAGCACGCAGTCCGCCAGCTTCCGTTCCGAAGGACGGAGCCCGTCGCGCACCGCCATGATCCTCGCCAGCATCGGCCTGTTCCCCCGTTCCGTCCGTCCGCCACTGTAGCACGGATAGTAAAACTACATGACCCGATAGAAGGGAGCTATCGGCTGCGCTGTCCCACATACCGGGATCAGTGCGGATGCGGCGTTCCGTCACAGTAAGTTCATCAAAGAACGTGGAAAATCAACCGCTTTTGTCTTGCGCGCGCCGTGGTTCCGGTTTATGTAGCAAAACTACAGAATGACTTTTGGCCCTGCCGGCTTCACAGCCCGTTGCCATACCGCCGCTCCCGCCCTGATCGGGCTCCGGCGGTCTTCCGACCCCTCCACTGGGGGGCCTCCAGGGTCGATCAGCGACGCGGCGCGTGCCGCTCAGACGCCTTTTCGTGAGGAGACATCATGGACACCCTGCTGAGAGACGGACTCGTCGAGACCCCGGAACAGCAAGCCGAGCGCCCCTGGCGCCGCTTCGTTCCGGGCGTCTGGCAGCAAGAGGTCAACGTCCGCGACTTCATCGTCCGCAACGTCCATCCCTACGCCGGAGACTCGCGTTTCCTGACCGGCCCGACCGGGCGGACCAAGGCTTTGTGGAACAAGGTCACCGCCCTGCTGAAGGAGGAGCGCGCGGCCAAGGGCGGCGTGCTCGACGCCGACACGGAGGTCTTCGGCTCGATCACCGCCCACGCACCGGGCTACATCGACCGGGAGCTTGAACTCGTCGTCGGCCTGCAGACGGACAAGCCGTTGAAGCGCGCGATCATGCCCTTCGGCGGCTGGCGCATGGTCAAGAACGGGTTGGAGGCCTACGGCTTCACCCCCTCGCCCAAGCTGGAGGAGGTCTTCCCCGGTCTGCGCAAGTCGCACAACGACGGCGTCTTCGACGTCTACACCGAGGAGATGCTGCGCTGCCGCAAGTCGGGCGTCATCACCGGCCTGCCGGACGCCTATGGGCGCGGCCGCATCATCGGCGACTACCGCCGGCTGGCGCTTTACGGCGCGACCTTCCTGATCGAGGACAAGAAGGTCCAGTACAAGAGCCTTGAGCTGGACCGCATCGACGAGCACACGCTGCGCCTGCGCGAGGAGATCACCGAGCAGATCAAGGCGCTGAAGGAACTGGCCGCCATGGCCAAGTCCTACGGTTTCGACGTGTCGCGCCCGGCGGCCGACGCCCGCGAGGCGGTGCAGTGGACCTATCTGGCTTATCTGGCGGCGGTGAAGGAGGCCAACGGGGCGGCCATGTCGCTCGGCCGAGTCTCCAGCTTCCTCGACGTCTACGTCGAACGCGACCTGCGCGACGGTTTGCTGACCGAGGAGGAGGCGCAGGAGCTGATCGACCAGTTCGTGACCAAGCTGCGGATCGTCCGCTTCCTGCGCACGCCGGAGTACGACCAGCTCTTCTCGGGCGACCCGACCTGGGTGACCGAGTGCATCGGCGGCATGGCGCTCGACGGCCGCACGCTGGTGACCAAGAACAGCTTCCGCATGCTCCAGACCCTGAACAACCTCGGACCGGCGCCGGAGCCGAACCTGACGGTTCTGTGGTCGGAGAGCCTGCCGGAGGGCTTCAAGACGTTCTGTGCGGAGACGTCGATCAAGACCTGCTCGGTGCAGTACGAGAACGACGACCTGATGCGGCCCTACTGGGGCGACGACTACGGCAT
>NZ_JACCJY010000039.1 GCF_014596085.1 Azospirillum tabaci | reverse complement strand
ACGCCGGCGTCCAGGGCTTGCGCGATCATCGCCCGCGCCATCGCCGGCTTGGTGGCGCCGGCTTGGTGGCGAAAGCCACGTCGGCCGGGATGCGGCCCTCGCGCCGATGCGCGTCGTCCAGCCAGTCCTCGGGCAGATAGAGGCGGCGGTCAATCAGTGCGTGCCACGCTCGGTAGCGTAGGCCAGGAACACACCGACTCGACAGTTGTCGATACGCCCGGCGGTGCCGGAGTATTGCCGGGCCACGCCGACGGAGTGCTCGCCCTTCTTGAGAAAGCCGGTTTCATCGACGATGAGCACACCATCGCGGCCGAGCTGCTCGACGACGTAGGCACGGCACGCGTCGCGGACACGGTCCTGGTCCCACAGCACATGGCTGAGCACCCGCTGCGTGCGCCAGGGCCGGGCGTCGCCGATCTGTTCGGCCAGCTGCCAGCCGTTCTTGCGCTTGGCATCGCCGAGCAGCCCTTCCAGGTACTTGCGGGCCTGCCGACGCGGCTCGGCACGCGCGAACTCACCGGAAATGCGGCGGAACAGTTCATCGAGCCAGGATGGCCAACCCGTCAACACATCCACGGCTGCGGTCATGGGAGCCTCCAAAAGCGGAGACTCCCTTCAACAGCTCACACCCTCCAGCCCCTCGGGCTCAACTGTAGAACTAAGTCATAAGCATAGCCATGGGGCTGGAAATAGGACCAAGCCGCGGCCATCCGCGGCGTCCTCACTCAGCCCGCTTCGCCCACTCCCCGCAAGGCGGCCATCGTCGGACGGTTACGCTTGATGAGGTGGTTTGGCAGGACCTCTGCGCACTGCTCACCGCGCCGGAGCAGGTTGCTCAAGCTCTCGCCCGAGCGCACGGCGGAGGCTTGCTGCCGCAGGATCTCCAGGCCCGGCGCGAACAGCTACGCCGCGGTCAGCGCGGGCTCGAACGGCAGGTGGAGCGCCTGACCGACACGTATCTGATCGGGGTCATGTCTCTGCCGGAATACCAGCGCCGACGGCAGGCGGCGGACGAGCGCATGCAGGGCTTGCGCGCCCAGGCCGCGCAGTTGGAAGCCCAGGCCGACCGGCACGCGCGGCTCGCCGGCTGGGCCGCATCGGCCGCGGACTTCTGCCGGCGGATTCAAGCCCGCTTGGCCGACGCCGATGTTACCCGGCGCCGCTAAATCGTGGCGTTGCTGATCGACCGCGTCGTCGTGACCGGGAGTGAGGTGGAAATCCGCTACGTCATCCCGCTCAGCCCCGACGGCGAGCGCGGGTGCTTTTGTCATTTGCGGAAGGACTATTTCGATCCGCTTGCGGATGCGCAGGCTGATGGCGTAGCCGGCATGGCGGATGGTCCGGCCGTCGATCGCCGAGCGGCGGCTGCTCGTGTTCTGCGCGACGTGCGGGGCGGGAGCTTGGAGTACAGATCCTTGAAGGCCGGCGACATCACCTCCAGCGCTTCGTCCATGATGGCCCGGATTGGTCGTAGAGAGTGATTGGCCGGAACCCGCGCCTCGCAGCTCATACAGCTGAACAGACCCTCGTTGCGTTCGACCGAGCTCCGCATCGTCCTCTCGCCCGCCGCATTCTCCACGACCGGAGGGAATCACTGCCAACCGGCCGTGCACAGCTTTTTCCGCATCCTGCCGGCGCTTGGCACCGGCCCATTACGGCATCTTGGAGGTGCGGCCGATTACTGCCCGCTGACGCCAGGGACCCTTGTTGCCTGCCGCTTCGGCGCGCATCCATCCCGTATTGAAGTCATGTGGGTCGAGTTGTGCAATGGCAACAGCTAATGCGCGGAATTGTCCCAAACATCGTCAACGTCCCGGCGACAGCCGCTCCGCACTAGCCTTCAGCGTGTCGATCATCACCTGCTGAGCCTCTTCCGTTGTGTCCGCCGGGACGACGAAGCAGATGGTAGCGATGCACCGGCCGGCCGGATCGCGGACCGGGGCAGCAAGGCAGGTGGTGAAACGGTCGACAAGCGCGGTGGTGCGGACATATTCCTGGGTACGGGCGCGGCGGATGTCCTCCAGGAACTCGTCCTGGGCGATGCGGCGGCCGTCGGGCAGGACGAAATCATCCGGCGGAATGAAGCGCAGGATCTCGTCGGCCGACATGTGATCGACCAGCAGCCGGCCGGACGCTGTCCAGGGGATTGGCACCTTGATGCCGATCTCGGAGCTGATGCGGAACATGCGCCGGCCTGGCTCATTCAGCACAACCAGATACTTGTCGCCTTCCAGCGTGCAGAACTGCGCCGTTTCCCCCACCGTCTCGGCGATGTGGGCGACCTCCACCCGCGCCTTGCGGATCAGGTCGACGCTGTCGAGGTAATCGCTGCCGTAGTAATGCATCGCCGGCCCGAAATAGACCGTGCCGTCGCCGTCGCGCAGCTCCAGCCAGCGCGCCTCCACCAGCGTGTTGACCAGCTCATACATGGTGGAGCGCGGGGTGCCGGTGTCGCGCGCGATGTCGGCGATGCGCGTCGGGGCGCGCCGGCTGTGCAGATGTTCCATCAATGCGATGACGCGGTCGATGCCGCGGGCACGGCCCGTCGACTTCTCTTCCGCCTGCTTCTCCGCCATCGGCTTCTCCGCCACGCCGCCACTCTTCATCTGATCCGCGCCCCCTAGTCGTCCTGTAACCGCTTAGCACGCGGATTTTCGGCTTGCCAGCGCTCATTGTCCGATATACCGTTTGTTTGTCTGGAATACAAGAATAACGTCCGATATTTCGGACAAACGGTTGGGGAAGGCAAAAATGACAGGGATCACGCGACGTCTGTTCAATACCGCCCTCGGTTCGGCAGTCGCTGTCGGGGGGCTTTCCACCGGTATCTCCGCCGGCATCCTGGGAACCTGGACCACGCCGGCGCAGGCCCAGCAGGGCGGCGCCTCGGTCGTCACGGTCGCCACCATCGGCGAGCCGCCGACGCTGGACCCGGTCGGCACCACGTCCGACCTCGTCAGCATCATCACCCAGCACATGTTCGAGACGCTGTTCACCTTCGACGGCGACTGGAAGCTGGCCCCGCTGGTGGCGTCGGCCCTGCCGCAGGTGTCGGCGGACGGCAAGACCTACACCATCCCCCTGCGCAGCGGTGTCACCTTCCATGACGGCAGCACCGTCACGGCGGAGGATGTGGTCGCCTCGCTCGACCATTGGACCAAGGCCTCGCCGCGCGGCAAGACCGTCGCCCCGCTGGTGGAGAGCATCGCCGCCAAGGGTGCGGACACCGTCGTCATTGCGCTGAAGGAGCCCTTCGCGCCGCTGACCGCGCTGCTGGCGATGAACAACGGCGCCGCCGCCATCGTGCCGAAGTCGGTGATCGACGGGCCGGGCGCCTTGAAGTCTCTGGTCGGCACCGGTCCCTACAAGCTGCTGGAACACAAGCCCGACCAGTACATCCGGCTGGTCCGCCACGACGGCTACGCCTCTCCCGCCGGCACGCCCAGCGGCTATGCCGGCAGCCGCAAGGCCGTCATCGGCGAGTTGCGCTTCGTCCCGGTGCCGAACGCCGCGACCCGGGTGTCGGGCGTGCTGGCCGGCCAGTACCAGTTCGCCGACAGCCTGCCGGCGGAAACCCTGCCGCGCATCAAGGACGCCGCCGGCGTCAAGCCGGTGATCGTCAAGCCCTTCGGCTTCCCGCTGATGATCATGAACACCAAGACCGGGGTGATGGCGAACCCGAAGGTGCGTCAGGCGGTTCTGGCGGCGCTGGAACCGAACGACATGCTGCTGGCCGGCCTCGGCGATCCCGCCTTCGTCCAGGCGGAGGGGTCGATCTACGCCCAGGGCACGCCCTATTTTGATGCGGCCAGCGCCAAGCCCTACAGCGACCATGCCGCCGGCAAGGCGAAGGATCTGCTGAAGGCGGCCGGCTACAAGGGCGAGCCGATCCGCATCATGACCTCGGTCCAGTACGAGTTCCTGTACAAGATGAGCATGGTGGCGCAGGCCCAGCTCGAAATGGCCGGCTTCAAGGTCGATCTGCAAGTGCTGGACTGGGCGACTCTGCTGCAGCGCCGCGGCGACGACAAGGGGTGGGACGCCTTCTTCACCTACCACACCTTCGTGCCGGAGCCGTCGCTGATCACGGTGCTGAACCCGAGCTATCCCGGCTGGTGGGACAGCCCGGCCAAGCGCGAGGCGCTCGCCGCCTTCAACCGCGAGATGGACCCCGCGGCCCGCAAGGCGAAATGGGTGACGTTGCAGACGCTGTTCTACAGCGAGGTGCCCAGCGTGAAGGTCGGCGAGTTCTACAACCTCGCCGCCAGCAGCGACAAGCTGACCGGCTACACGCCGACGCCTTGGCCGTTCTTCTGGAACACCGACCTGAAGGGCTGAGGGCAGTTGAAAGCTCCCTTTCCTGAATGCCCCCTCTCCCCCCGGGGAGAGGGTCGGGGTGAGGGGGATTTCAGTACGTGGCTATCCCGAGAATCCCTGCCGCGCGCCCCCTCACCTTAACCCTCTCCCCGGGGGAGAGGGGATTTCTTCTGGGACCGCAACCATGCTCGTTTACATCGTCCGCCGGTTCGCCGGCATGATGATCGTCATGCTGCTCGTCGCCATGGTGGTCTTCGTGATCGCCCGCGTGGTGCCAGGTGATCCCGCCGCCGTCATGCTGGGGTCTTCCGCCACGCCGGACGACATCGCGGCGTTGCGCAGCCGGCTGGGGCTCGATGAGCCGCTGCTGACGCAGTTCCTGCTCTATCTCGGGCAGATCGTCCGCTTCGATCTTGGCGAATCCATTTTCCTGAACCGCCCGGTGGTGCAGGCGCTGGCCGAACGGTCGGAGCTGACGGGTCTGCTGACCATGATGTCAGTGGGGATCGCCATGCTGATCGGCGTGCCCATCGGCATCCTGTCGGCGGCCAAGCGCGGCGGGCTGATCGACCAGGCCGCGGTCGGGCTGGCCATGCTGGCGGCGAGCATTCCCAGCTTCTGGATCGGGCTGACGCTGATCAAGTATCTGGCGGTCGACCATGCCTGGTTCCCGGTCGCCGGCTATGGTCCGCCCGAAGCCGATCTGATGGAGCGGATGCGCCATCTGGTGCTGCCGGCCATCGCGCTCGGCATCCCGAACTCGGCGCTGATCCTGCGCTTCACCCGCACCAGCATGCTGGACGTGATGAGCAACGATTACGTCCGCACCGCGCGGGCCAAGGGGTTGCCGCCGCTGGTCGTCGTGCTGAAGCATGCGTTGCGCAACGCGATGATCCCGATCCTGACGGTGATCGGCCTGACCACCGCGGTGATGATCGCCGGCGCCATCGTGACGGAGACCGTGTTCGGCCTGCCCGGCGTCGGCAATCTGATCGTCTCGGCCGTGCTGCGCCGCGACTATCCGGTGATCCAGGGCGCCCTGCTGGTGGTGTCCGCCATCTATGTGCTGATCAACCTGACGGTCGACCTGCTCTATGCCGTGGTCGATCCGCGGGTCCGTTATTGAGAGGGAGGGTTCCAATGGCAAGCGTCCCCGCCGGTCACGGCAACGTCTCCCTTCCCTCCCCGGCCAAGCCTCACCGCAGCCGCTCGCCGGCCGCCCTGCTGATGCGCCAGCTGTTCCGCCGCCGACTGGTGGTGCTGTCCTTCCTGATCATGCTGACGATCCTGGCGGTGGCGCTGCTGGCGCCGTGGATCACGCCGTTCAACCCGATGAAGATGGACATCCTTGGCCGGCTGAAGCCGCCGTCGGCCGCCCACTGGTTCGGCACCGATGAATATGGCCGCGACGTGCTGTCCCGCGTGATGCTGGGCGCCCGGCTGTCGCTGCTGGTCGGGCTGCTGGTCGTGGTGGTGGCGACGCTGATGGGCACGCTGCTGGGGCTGGCCGCCGGCTACATCCGGCCACTGGACGGCGTGCTGATGCGGCTGACCGATGCGCTGATGGCCTTCCCGGACATCCTGCTGGCCATCGCCTTCATGGCGGCGCTGGGGCCGTCGCTCTACAACGTCGTGCTGGCGCTCGGCATCGTCTATACGCCGCGTGTCGCCCGCGTGGTGCGCGCCGCCTGCCTCGTGGTGCGCGAGATGCCGTTCATCGAGGCGGCGACGGCGTTGGGCGCCTCCACGCCGCGCATCGTCTTCCTGCACATTTTGCCCAACCTGATCTCGCCAATCCTGGTGCAGGCCACCTTCATCTTCGCCTACGCCATTTTGACGGAGGCGGCACTGTCCTTCCTCGGCGTTGGGGTGCCGCCAACAACGCCGACCTGGGGCAACATGATCGCCGGCGCCCAGCAGTATTTCCAGCAGGCCGACTGGCTGATCCTGTTCCCCGGCTGCGCCATCGTCCTGACCGTGCTGTCGCTCCAGATCGTCGGCGACGGGCTGCGCGACGCGCTCGACCCCCGGCTCCAGAAGGCGAAATGAGATGAGTGCCACTTTCCTCATTAAGGGCGCCCGCGTCATCGACGGCACCGGCGCCCCCTGGTTCCCCGCCGACGTGCTGGTGGAACGCGGACGCATCACCGCCGTCGGCCCGATGCTGGACGCGCCCGACGCCGAACCGCTGGAGGCGCAGGGACGCTTCCTGGCTCCCGGCTTCATCGACGCCCATTGCCACGACGACCTGATCCAGTTGCGCCAGCCCGGCCGGCCGGAAAAGGTGGCGCAGGGCGTCACCACCGTGGTGGTCGGCAACTGTTCCTTCGGTCTCTACCCGCAGAGCCCCGACAGCGACGGCCCATTGCGCGAGCATTTTGGCAACCTGCTGGGCACCGTTTCGGATCAGGAGACCTTCGCCGATTTCGCCAGCTACCGCTCCGCACTCGACGGGCGCGGCACCGCGATCAACCTCGTCTCGCTGGTCGGGCACGCCGCCCTGCGCCTCGCCGTTATGGGCTGGCAGAACCGCGCCGCCACCGCCGAGGAGCGCGAGGCGATGGCGGCCCTGCTGGCCGAGCAGCTTCGCCAGGGCGCGCACGGCCTGTCGCTCGGCCTCGTCTATCCGCCCAGCGCCTGGGCCGACCGCGCCGAGCTGGTGCGGCTGACGGAGGTTGTGGCCGAACATGGCGCGCTGCTGACCGCCCATGTCCGCTCCTATGAAGGCGGGCTGATCGCCTCGGTGGACGAGTTTCTCGAACTGCTGAAAGCGGGTGGAGCGAGCGGCCTGCTGTCCCATTTGCAAGCGGCTGGGCGGCCCTACTGGGGCAGCCTGCCGCGGGCGGTGGAGCGGCTGGAGATCGCGCGCAAGGGCGGCACCGACGTCAGCTTCGACATGTACCCCTACCCGGCCGGCTCCAGCACCATCCTGCAACTGCTGCCCCCCTCGGCTCTCGCGGGCGGGGTGGTGGCGCTGCTGGCGCGCATGGCCGATGCGGACGGGCTAGCGGCCTTGCGCCGCGCCGTGGAAGACGGAGAGGCGCCCGGCGATGCAGGCTGGGAATCCAAGATCCGCCTGATCGGCTGGGAAAATGTCCGTATCGGCGGCGTCGGCGAGCCGAGCCTGCGCACGCTGGAAGGGCTGTCGCTGACCGACATCGCAGAGGTGGCGAAGGAACAGCCCTTCGACACGCTGGTCCGCCTGATCCGCGCCGACCGTGGCCGCACCAACATCGTTATGTTCCAACTGGACGAAGCCGATCTGGAAGCCGCGCTGTCGCACCCGCTGCACATGCTGGGGTCCGACGGGCTGCCGCGCGAAACCGGCAAGCCGCATCCCCGCGCTTTCGGCAGTTTCCCGCGCTATCTCGCCCGTGCCCTGAACGGCGAGGGCAAGCTGGGGCTGGAGGATGCCGTGCGCCACATGACCGCCGTCCCGGCGCAGCGCTTCGGCCTGTCCGACCGCGGGCTGATCCGGCCGGGCATGGTGGCCGACCTGACCCTGTTCACCGCCGATGTGGCGGACCGCGCGACCTTCCAGGACCCGACGCGCCCGCCCCACGGCATCACCGACGTGCTCGTCGCCGGACAGTTCGTCCTGCGCGACGGCGGGCACACCGGCGCGCGTCCGGGCAAGGCCCTGGTCCGCGTCTGATATTCAAACCTGTGAGGACCGAATGACCAACCGCAAGCCGATCTTCGCCGAAAAGGGTGCGAAGCCCGCCGGCCAATACAGCCACGCGATCGTCGCGAACGGCTTCGTCTACGTGTCGGGCCAGGGGCCGCACCATCCGGAGACCGGCGCGCTGCCCGAGGATTTCGCCGGCGAGGTGCGCCAGACCCTGCGCAACCTGGAAATCATCCTGAAGGCCGCCGGCACAGACCTTGCCCATGTGGTGAAGGTCAACAGCTATCTCAGCGATCTCGGCCGCTTCCAGGAATACAACGCGCTCTATTCGGAGTTCTTCCCGACCGAGCCGCCGGCCCGCACCACCATCGGCTGCCAGCTGAACAACATCCAGGTGGAAATCGACTGCATCGCCGTCCTGCCGCAAGCATAGGTATGGCGGCGTAACATCTTCTACACACGGCCGATCCCATGGCTCCGCCGCCGGGATCGGCCCATTTCCCGAATTCGTGTTCCGGAGCGGTCCCATGCGCGTCGACGATCTCGACACTCCCGTCCCCGTCATCGACCTCGACAGGGTCGAGCATAACCTGACCAAGATGCAGGCCTATTGCGACCGGCACGGGTTGGCGCTGCGCCCGCACATCAAGACCCACAAGCTTCCCCAATTCGCGCTCCGCCAGATCGAGCTGGGCGCCGTCGGCATCACCTGCCAGAAGATCAGCGAGGCGATGGTGATGGCGGAGGCCGGCTGTGCCGACATCCTGCTGACCTACCCCATCGTCGGCGCCGCCAAGGTGAAGCCGCTCGCCGAGCTGGCCGGCAAGACGAAACTGACGGTGGCGCTCGACAACGCCGTGGCCCTCGACACCGTGGCGGCGGCCGCGGCGGAAGCCGGCGTCGAGATCGGCATTCTGGTGGAGTTTGACAGCGGCGACGGCCGCTGCGGCGTGCAGACCCCGGATGAGGTTCTGACACTGGCCCGCCGCGCCGCCGGCAACGGCCTGACCCGCTTCCGCGGCCTGATGACCTACCCGCGCGGCCCCCGCACCGTTCCGTTCGTGGCAGAGACGCGCGCCCTGCTGGACGGCGCCGGCATAGCGGTGGAGACGGTATCGGTCGGCGGCACCCCCGGCTGCTGGGACACCCACGAGCTTCCCGGCGTGACCGAGCTGCGCGTTGGCACCAACATCTATCACGACCGCGCCACCGTCGGCGCCGGGGTGGCGACGCTGGACGAGTGCGCCGTGCATGTCCACGCCACCGTGGTCAGCCGCCCCACCCCTGACCGCGCCGTGCTGGATTGCGGCAGCAAAACGCTGTCGAGCGACCGCGTCGCCCCGTCGGTGGGCGAAGGGTTCGGCCTGATCCTCGACTGCCCCGACGCGGTGATCGTCCGCGTCAACGAGGAGCACGCGGTGGTCGACCTCAGCAAGTGCGCGGAGCGGCCGGAAATCGGCGACCGCGTGCGCATCCTGCCCAACCATGTCTGCGTGGTGACCAACCTGCACGACCGCATGGCGATCAGCCGCAACGGCGAGGTCGTCGGCGACTGGCCGGTGCCGGCCCGCGGCTGCACCCGCTGATCCGCTGAACCCAATTCCGGGATCCCGTCATGGACACTGACCTCACGCTCGACATCCGCAACCTGCAAACCCACTTCACCGCCGATCCCGGCGTGTCGAAGGCGGTGGACGGTGTGTCCTTCGCCGTGCGCCGCAACGAGACGTTGGCCGTCGTCGGCGAATCCGGCAGCGGCAAGTCGGTGACCAGCCTGTCAGCGATGCGGCTGATCCCGTCGCCGCCTGGCATCATCGCCGGCGGCGAGATCCTGTTCCGCGGCCGCGACGGGCAGGTGCGCGACCTCGCCCGCCTCAGCGAGCGCGCCATGCGCAGCGTTCGCGGCAACGAGATCGGCATGATCTTCCAGGAGCCGATGACCTCGCTGAACCCGGTCTACACCGTCGGCGACCAGATCGGCGAGGCGCTGCGCTACCACCAGGGGCTGGACCGCCGGGCAGCGCGGGCGGAGGCGCTCGCCATGCTGAAGAAGGTCGGCATCCCGGCGGCGGAGCGGCGATTGGACGAATATCCGCACCAGATGTCGGGAGGCATGCGCCAGCGCGTGATGATCGCCATGGCGCTGGCCTGCCGCCCCACCCTGCTGATCGCCGACGAGCCGACCACCGCGCTGGACGTGACCATCCAGGCGCAGATCCTCGACCTGATGCGGCGATTGCAGGAGGAGACCGGCACCTCCATCCTGTTCATCACCCACAATCTGGGCGTGGTGGCGGAGGTGGCTCACCGGGTAGTGGTGATGTATGCCGGTCGCATCGTCGAGGAAGGCGATGTCCGCTCCCTGCTGAAATCGCCGAAGCACCCCTACACCCGCGGGCTTCTGGCCTGCATGCCGCATCTGGGCCAGCGCCGCGGCGACGGCGGCCGGCTGCACGCCATCCCCGGCAGCGTGCCGAGCCCGTTGAACCGCCCGCGGGGGTGCACCTTCGCCACGCGCTGCCCGCTGGCCGAGCCGGCCTGCACCGCCGCCGAACCCGTTCTGGAGCCGGTCGGCCCCGACCATTCCGCCCGCTGCCGCCGCTGGAGAGATGTGCAATGACCGCCGTCACCGTGTCCGAACAGCCCCTGTTGAGCGTGCGCAATCTGGAAAAGCGCTTTCCCGTACGCGGTGGGCTGCTGCAACGGCCGGTCGGCTGGGTGAAGGCGGTGGACGACCTGTCCTTCGACCTGAACCGCGGCGAGGTGCTGGGGCTGGTCGGCGAATCAGGCTCCGGCAAGACCACCGCCGGGCGCAGCATCCTGCGACTGATCGAGCCGACCGGGGGCTCCATCCGCTTCGACGGACAGGAGATCACCGGCCTGCCGACGGCCGAGATGCGGGCGCAGCGCCGCCGCATGCAGATCGTCTTCCAGGACCCCTATGCTAGCCTCGACCCGCGCCAGCGCGTGCGCGACGTGATCGGCGAGGCCCTGGTGATCCACAACATCGGCACCCGCGCCGACCGCCGCGACCGTGTGGCCGCGCTCTTGGAGAAGGTCGGCCTGACCGCCGATGCCATGGATCGCTTTCCGCACGAATTCTCCGGCGGCCAGCGCCAGCGCATCGGCATCGCCCGCGCGCTGGCGGTGGAGCCCGACTTCATCGTGGCGGACGAGCCGGTGTCGGCGCTCGACGTCTCGGTGCAGGCTCAGGTGGTGAACCTGCTGGGCGACCTGCAGCGCGAGCTGGGGCTGGCGGTGCTGTTCATCGCCCATGATCTGGCGGTGGTGCGCTACATCAGCGATCGGGTTGCGGTGATGTATCTCGGTCGCCTGATGGAGATTGCTCCGAGCGACTCGCTCTACGAGCGCCCGCGTCACCCCTACACCATGGCCCTGCTGTCGGCCGCCCCCGACCCGGACCCGGATGCGCCGAAGTCTCGCATGCTTCTGGACGGCGACGTGCCGAGCCCGATGAATCCGCCGTCGGGCTGCGTCTTCCGCACCCGGTGTCCGTTCGCGTTGCCGGCTTGTGCGGCGCCAGAGGCGCGGACGCTGCGGGAGGTGGCGCCGGGGCATTCGGTGGCGTGCATCCGGGATGATGTGCGGGTGGGGTGAAGATCTGTATTACGCTAGATGTTCAGTCCCAGGGTGTTATGGTGGGGAATGGCCTTGAAACGATGTGACGTCCGAGCTGGCGTCGCGCCGCACGCCGGCCGTGATGCCGCCGATCGCCACCACGGCCATGACCGCCACGGACAGGAAGGTCGCGCGCCAGCCGAAGGCATGCCCGACGACGGCACCGAGCGCAGGCCGAGCGGGCGTTGTCACGGGAACGGTGGCGGCGCGCCAGTCGCGGGTTTATCTTGCTCGGAGGCCGCCGCTTTCGTATGCCCGCCATCAATTTCCGCCCGCGGTCATCCGGCACGCGATCTGGCTCTATCTCCGGTTCACGCTTAGTTACCGGGATGTCGAGGAGTTGTTAGCCGAACGCGGCGTGGAGGTGTCCTACGAGACCATCCGCCGCTGGGTCCTGAAGTTTGTGCCGGCCATCTCCGGCAACCTGGGGCGGCTACGTCCCAAGCCCAGCCCACGCTGGTACTTGGATGAAATGGCCGTACGGATCGGCGGCCGGCTGATGTATCTGTGGCGAGCCGTCGATGATGAGGGTGAAATTCTGGATTTGTTTATCCGGCGCCGCCGGGACAAAGCCGCGGCCGGTAAGTTGATGCGCAAGCTGCTCAAAAAGCATGCGTTTGTCCCACGCAAGTGACGACCGACCTGCCGGGGTCGATCCCGAGCCCAACGGCCTGGGCCGCAGACGGAACGCCCAGCCAATCCCAACTCCGGCCGGCTTGCCGCCGGTCGTTCCCGTCGCGTACGGGGATCAGGCGGTCCGGTGGGGCGCAGCGCGGCGGTCACCAACGCCTCGACCTGGCGGGCCGCTGCCTCGCCGTGAACGGCGGCGTCGGCCCAGAACACCGTGGTAGTGTCGCCGATGCGCAGCGTGGCGCGGCTGCCCGGTGCCAACAGGGCGTTGAGCGCGGCGCCGTACCGAAAGGCGGCGGCCTCCGACACCGGGGCGTTGTCCCCCTGGCGCTTGCCGTGGGAGGTGAAGGCGGCCTGATGGAAGGAGACCAGCGAGGCGCCGGTCTTGCGGGCTCCCGACACGCCTTTGATGACGGGATGCAGGCGGGCGGTCGGCGCGGTGCAGCCGCTGACCAGGCACACCGCCTCGGGCCGGTCGCCATCGCTGGCATGGGGCTCCCACACCGCTCGTGCCGCCGGGCGGTCGTGTAGGAAACGGGGGCGGCCGTCGGCATCGGTGTCGCCGACAAGGCGGAAGACAATGATGCGGTCGAGCAACGCCGGTGAGAACGGAGCCTGGCCGAAGCGCTCCGGGGTCTACGAGCGCAGGAAGCACCGGACGGCCAACAGACCGGGATCGTCCGTACCGTCGAACAGTAGCTCGTGCCAGTCGCGGAAGGCGGCGGCGCGGTCGGCGTAGGCCCGTGGTTCGCTCCCTTCTGCCGGGCGGCCAAGCCCGAGGACATAACGGCTGTTGTCCCACAGGAAGAACGGAGGAGGCTTGATCCCCGACCGCTTGAACGAGCGTGGCACCGTCATCGGCCGCCCGTGGCTCTGGCCCTTCGCCCCGAGCCGCAGATCGTTGCAGGCGATGGCTTCACCATTGGTGGACAGCACGAGGCCGAAGGTGATGCGTTCGCGGGTGAAGCCGAAGGGGTGTCAATGGCAGCGTTCCAGCCGGTCGTAATGGGCCGCAAGAGCGGCAAGGACGCTCATGGCCGCACCGCCGCCGCAACGAAAGGCGGAACGTCGATGACGCCGTCGCGCAGGACGGCAGGAAAGAAGCGGGAGGCATGATTGTTGGCGTAATTGATGTCCAGCAGCATGAGACCGAGGTCGCGGTCGCGCTGGTCGCCGGGGAGTTCGTGCATCGGCGGGGGGCCCTCCCAGAGCATGACGTCGGCCGGAAACTCGCCGGTGCCGAGGCAGGGAGAGCGGAAGCATTGGCCGCGGCGGGTGACGATAGTACGGGGGATGTCCAGCCGGTCCCCAACCGGGGCGTCATCGGTCAGGGTGAGGCGGGCGGTGATGAGATAATCAACCTCAACCAAGATGGTGGCGGCGCGTCGTTGCCGGTTGTCGGCGGCGACTCGCGGCAGGGTCTGAAAGGCACCGTTCCGCATGGCATGGCGCACCGAGGCAACCGGGATGCGGTCACCGATCTCGTTGCGGCTCAGCGACTGGAAGCGGATTGGCTTGAGGACATGGATGCGGTCGATGATCCAGCGCAGCCCGGGGTTGCCAATACACGCTGTCGCAGATACCGTGAGCGGTGGGCAGAGCAATCACATCGTAGGAGACGCGTCCGGTCTCGAACTCCGCGCGACAGAAGCAAGATCGGATCCCCGAGGAGCGCAATGCAACGCTGCGCGACATGGAGAGCCTCCTGCGGTGAGCGTTCACCAGCAGGACATTCATTTTTCATTTCGCTGAGAGCACACGATTGTTGCGGACCATTTCATGGTTCCGCGGAGTGCGGTTTATGGGTGCTCTCGCAACAGTTTACGGTTCTATCCAGAGGTCCTTGACCGCCCCGATCAGGAACTCCTTGTTCCCTTCGGGGCCGGTGATCGGGCTCTCGGTGACGTCGAGCACCCGCCAACCCGGAAGCGCGTCGAGCCAAGCGCGGATGCGGTCGCAGACCTCCTGGTGCAGGTGCGGCTCGCGCACCACCCCGCCCTTGCCGACGCGGCCCTTGCCGACCTCGAACTGCGGTTTGATGAGGGCGACGAGCCGCCCGCCCGGCACGGCCAGGGCGAGCGCCGCAGGCAGCACCACCTCCAACCCGATGAAACTGGCGTCGCACACCACCATGTCCACGGGGTCGGGAATCTCGGCGCTGGTCAGGTGGCGGGCGTTGGTCTTTTCCAGCACGACCACCCGCGGGTCATTGCGCAGCTTCCAAGCCAATTGCCCATGCCCGACGTCCACCGCGTAAACCTTGGCGGCGCCGCGGGTCAGCAGCACGTCGGTGAAGCCGCCGGTCGAGGCGCCCACGTCTACGGCGGTCAGGCCGGTGGGGTCGAAACCGAAGACGTCCAGCCCCTTGGCCAGCTTCAGCCCGCCGCGCGACACCCAGGGATGGTCCTGCCCCTTCACCGACAGCGGAGCGTCCACAGCGATGGGATCGCCGGCCTTGTCGATGCGCTTGGTGTCGGAATAGACCAGCCCGGCCAGGATCAGCGCCTGCGCCTTGGCCCGGCTTTCGGCCAGCCCGCGCTCCACCAGCGCCACGTCCGCACGCACCCGCGCCATCTCACATCTCCCCCGTCGGCAAGGGTGGATGCATGGCGCAGGACGCGGCGTTCGGCAAGAGGCGATGAACCGTCAACGACGGCGGACGGTCAGAAAGGAAGGTCGAGGACAAAGCGCGCGCCGGGAGCATTCGGCTCCGCGCGCAACTTGCCCTTCAATTGGCCGGCGAAGGCCCGCGCCACCTTCATGCCCAGCGAGTCGGCCCGCGCCACCTCGAAACCCGGAGGCAGGCCGCGCCCGTGGTCGGCCACGGTCAAGCGGCGGCCGCCTTCGTCGCGCGGCACGAGGCTGACCTCGATGTCTCCCGGGCTGCCCGCGGCGTAGGCGTATTTGGTGGCGTTTCCAACCAGTTCATTGAGAATGAGGGCGAGCGGGATCACCGAATCCACCGGCAGCATCGCCTGTTCCACCGTCACCGCGATGCGCCGTTCCGGCCCACCCACCGCAAAGTGGCTTTCCATCTCCCGGCAGGCGTCTCTCAGATAGGCTCCGAAATCGACAAGGCTGCCACGGGCGGCGGCGTGAACGCGCTGATGCGCCTGGGTCACCGTACCGATGCGGCTGCACGCCTCCTGAAAGGCACGGCGCATGTCCGGGTCCTTGGCCGACAGGGTCTGGAGCGTCAGCAGGCTGGATACGAGCTGGAGCGTGTTCTTGACCCGGTGGCTGACCTCACGCGCGTGATGGTGCGCGGTCTCGGTCGATTCGGATTCGGTGGGACGCAGGGTGACCAGCAACGACGGTCCGCCGTCCAATGCGGCCAAATCCAGGTTCCAGGACACTTCCTCCGGTCCGGCGATCCGCAGGCGGGCTCCCTCGCCGTTGCTCAACGTCTGGGCAACGCGCTCGGCGGAGACCTCCGGGAAGCGGTCTGTCAGAGGATGACCCGGCTCCAAGCCCAGGGCGCGCATGGTCGCGTTGGCATAAAGACAACGAAAGGACGCCCCGTCGATCACGGCGGTCGGCGTCGGAGACGACTCGACGATGGACCGGAACATCCCCGGACCATCCTGAGCCGATGCGCCGTTTTCGTCGGATGCGCGCCCAGCACCCGCTGCAAACACCTGAGGCATGTTCGACAAACCCAGTCCCGCCGGAAACGTTAATTATCTATTGTTTTCGAATTGTAAGACAGCGGTCCCAGCCGCACCAGAGAAAGCGCCCCGCTCAACCTTAGGCTAATGGCATTAGCCCCTTCGTCCAGGTTGGGATCTTGGGGTCGGGCGGCAGCGCTTTCCTTGAGGCTTCAGGCCCGCACCGCCGCCGCCTCGATCCCCAACGCCTGCAGCACGGTGGCGACGATGTGGCGGGCGGCCAGACCGGCTTCCTCATACTGCTTGGCCGGGTTGTCATGGTCGAGGAAGCGGTCGGGCAGGACCATCGGACGGATCTTCAACCCGCCGTCCAGCAACCCGGTCATCGCGAGGTGCTGCAGCACGAAGCTGCCGAAGCCGCCGACCGAGCCCTCCTCGATGGTGATCAGCACTTCGTGATCCAGCGCCAGACGGCGCACCAGTTCCACATCCAGCGGCTTGGCGAAGCGCGCGTCCGCCACCGTCGTCGACAGGCCACGCGCGCCCAGCTCCGCCGCCGCCTTGCGCGCCTCGGCCAGACGCGTGCCGTAGCTGAGGATCGCCACCTTGCTGCCCTCCTGAAGGATGCGGCCCTTGCCGATGGGCAGCACCTCGCCGCGCTCCGGCAGTTCCAGCCCCACCCCCTCGCCGCGCGGGTAGCGCAGCGCCGAAGCGCGGTCATCGATGGTGGCGCTGGTCGCCACCATGTGCATCAGCTCCAGCTCGTCCGCCGCCGCCATCAGCACGATGTCGGGCAGGCAGCCGAGATAGGCCACGTCGAAGGCCCCGGCGTGGGTCGCCCCATCCGCCCCGACCAGACCGGCGCGATCGAGCGCGAACCGCACCGGCAGGCGCTGCAGCACCACGTCGTGCACCACCTGGTCGTAAGCGCGCTGCAGAAAGGTCGAATAGATCGCGCAGAAAGGCTTGAAGCCCTCCGTCGCCAGCCCGGCGGCGAAGGTCACGGCGTGCTGCTCGGCAATGCCGACGTCGAAGCAGCGGTCGGGGAAGCGCTGGCCGAACAGATCCAGCCCGGTGCCGGACGGCATGGCCGCGGTGATGCCGAGGACCTTGGGGTCGCGTTCGGCCTCGGCGATCAGGGCGTTGGCGAAGACGCGGGTGTAGGTCGGGGCGTTGGACTTGGGCTTGGACTGGGCGCCGGTGACGACGTCGAACTTGGCCACCGCGTGCAGCTTGTCGGCCGACGCCTCGGCGGGGCCGTAGCCCTTGCCCTTCTTGGTGACGACGTGGATCAGGACGGGTTTGTCGTCCCCGGCGTCGCGCACGTTCTGGAGCACCGGCAGGAGATGGTCCAGATTGTGACCATCGATCGGACCGATGTAATAGAAGCCCATCTCCTCGAACAGCGTGCCGCCGGTGACCATGCCGCGGGCGTATTCCTCCGCCCGGCGCGCCGCCGTGCGCAGCGGGCGCGGCAGCTGCTCCGCGATGTCCTTCGCCAGGTGGCGCAGGCTGAGGTAGGGCTTCGACGAGATCAGCCGCGACAGGTACGCGCTCATCGCGCCGACCGGCGGGGCGATGGACATGTCGTTGTCGTTCAGGATGACGATCAGCTTGCTGTTCGCCGACCCCGCGTTGTTCATCGCCTCATAGGCCATGCCGGCGCTCATCGCGCCGTCGCCGATCACGGCGATCACATGGTTGTCGCGGCCCAACTGGTCGCGCGCCACCGCCATGCCCAGGCCCGCCGAGATGGAGGTGGAGCTGTGGCCGGCGCCGAACGGGTCGTACTCGCTTTCCGACCGATTGGTGAAGCCCGACAACCCGCCGCCGGTGCGCAGCGTGCGGATGCGGTCGCGGCGCCCGGTCAGGATCTTGTGCGGGTAGCACTGGTGCCCGACGTCCCAGATCAGCCGGTCGGCCGGGGTCTGGAACACGTAATGCAGGGCGACGGTCAGCTCGACCACCCCCAGCCCGGCGCCCAGATGACCGCCAGTCACCGACACCGCGCTGATGGTTTCCGTCCGCAGCTCGTCGGCCACCTGCCGAAGCTGTTCGGGCTTGAGCGCCCGCAGGTCGGCGGGGGTGCGGACGAGGTCGAGAAGCGGCGTCTTGTCGTTGGGGGTCACGTTCAAAACGTCCTCCGTTCAGGTCCGCCGCGCGACGACGAAGTCGGCGACCGCTTTGAGAATATCGGCGCGCCCGTCAAAGATCTCCAGGTGCGCCTTGGCCTGGACGGCCAGCATCGCGGCCTGCGAGCGGGCGCGGTCCCGCCCGAGGATGGACACGAAGGTCGACTTTCCGGCCTCCGCGTCGCGCCCGACCGACTTCCCGGTCTCTGCTTCCGTGCCTTCGACGTCCAGCAGGTCGTCGACGATCTGGAAGGCCAGCCCAAGATCGTGGGCGTAGGCGCGCAGCGCAAGGCGCTGCGGCGGCGGGGCCTTGCCCAGAATGCCGCCGGCCTCGCAGGAAAAGGCGATCATGTCGCCGGTCTTCATGCGCTGGAGCCGGGTGGTGGTGCCGAGGTCGAAGGCTTCATGCTCGGCGATCAGGTCGAGCATCTGGCCGCCGACCATGCCGTGCGGCCCGGCCGCCTTGGCGAGCGCCGCCACGAGCTGGCAGCGCACGTTCGGATCCTCGTGGGTCGCCGGATCGGCCAGAACCTCGAAGGCGTAGGTCAGCAGGCCGTCGCCGGCCAGGATGGCGGTCGCCTCGTCGAATTTGCGATGCACGGTCGGCTGACCGCGGCGCAGCTCGCCGTTGTCCATCGCCGGCAGGTCGTCGTGGACCAGAGAGTAGCTGTGGACGAACTCCACCGCCACCGCGACGCGCAGCGCGCAGTCCGGATTGACGCCGAACAGCGCCGCGGATTGGCACACCAGGAAGGGGCGCAGCCGCTTGCCGCCGTTCAGGCAGCCGTAGCGCATCGCCTCCAGCACACGCGATTCGGGGAGGTCGGTGGTCGGCAGGAGGTGCAGGATCGCACGTTCCACATCCGCCGCCATGTCGGCCATGGCTGTCTTGAGGTCGGTCTGCACGTCAGTCGATCCGGGCGGGTTCGGTGCCGAGGGTGCCGTCGGCGGCAATGGTGATGCGGTCGATCTTGGCCTGGGCCTCCCGCAGCTTCGCCTCGCAATGCCGCTTCAGCGCGGTGCCGCGCTCGTAGGAGGAGATCGCGTCGTCGAGCTTGCCGCGCCCGTCCTCGAGCTGGCGCACGATGCGCTCCAGTTCGGCCAGCGCGTCCTCGAAGCTGAGGGCGGCGATGTCGGGGGGAATGTTAGCGAGGTCAGCCATGATCCATCCGGCCAATGATCCATACGATGGGGTGCCCGCGATGGGACCGAAAACCGAAATTATGGCTCAACCCCCAAATGCGCAAGGCCCGCGGCGGGCGTATCACGCTCCCACCACGGGCCTAGCCGGAAGAATTGGCCGGAAGAATCGGAAAGTTCAGCAATACATCAATTCGCGCACATGCGCCGCGGAGGCCGACGCCAGGGCGCGCAGGTTGTAGCCGCCCTCCAGCACGGACACGATGCGGGCGCCGCAATGGGTACGGGCCAGATCGCCCAGCTTGCGCGTCGCCCAGGCGAAGTCGTCGTCGGTCAGGTGCAGACCGGCCAGCGGGTCGCGCGAATGGGCGTCGAATCCGGCGGAGATGATCAGCAGGTCCGGTTTGAAATGGTCAATGGCCGGCAGGATGATGTGGGTCATCGCGTGCCGGAACTCCGGCGAGCCGGACATGGCCGCGAGCGGCGCGTTGACGCAGTTGCCGTACTCGCCCTTCTCCCCCGCGTCGCCCGTGCCGGGATAGAGCGGCGACTGGTGGGTGGAGCAATAGAGCAGGTCCGGATCGCGCTGGAAGATGTCCTGTGTGCCGTTGCCGTGATGGACGTCGAAATCCATCACCGCCACCCGCTGGAGCCCGTGCACCGCCCGGGCGTGATAGGCGCCGACCGCGGCGTTGTTGAACAGGCAGAAGCCCATGGCCTTTTCATGCTCGGCGTGGTGCCCCGGCGGGCGCACGGCGCAGAAAGCGTTGCGCGAATGGCCCGACGCCACCGCATCGACCGCCGCAACCACCGCCCCGGCGGCGCGCAAGGCGGCCTCGCCCGAACCGGGAGACATCACCGTGTCGGCGTCGATGCCGGCGTGCTCCTGCTCGGGCACGAGGGCCAAGATGCGCTCCACATGCTCCCGCGGGTGCGCCCGGGAGAGCTGCTCCAGGGTGGCGAGCGGCGCCTCCTGCCGTTCGAGCATGTAGAATTCTTCGGTTTCAAGAGCCGCCAGCACCGCACGAAGCCGGTCGGCGCATTCCGGATGGCCCAGCCCTGTGTCGTGGTCCAGGCAGGCGGCGTGGGTGAACAGGGTGGTGAACATGCTTTTCTGTCTTTTTCGTTCGTGTTCGAGGCATTTCCCTGCACCCATTCTTCCTGGATCGCTAATGAAAGTACAGGCTGATTGCAGGGCTTATCGTCACATCCCCCAACCGCCGCTCCCACCCCTTTTTCGCGGCGGACGTGCAGGCGCGCCCCCTTTGCGGCCTCAGGCGCTGCGCTCGATCACAAAGCGGTAGACGCCCTCCTCCTCCACGCTGGAGGCCAGCCGGTTGCCGGTGGCTTCGCAGAAGGCGGCGAAATCCTTGGGCGCGCTGGGGTCGGTCGCCTCGACGGTCAGCGTGGATCCGATAGGGACCGTCTTCAGCGCCTTGCGCGCGCGCAGCACCGGCAACGGGCACTGCAGCCCTTTGGCGTCAAGCGTCTGGTCGGCCATCGTTCCTTGCACTCCTTCGGGTTCCGCCGCGACAATTCCAGGCCGCGAGTCTAGAACGGCGGCGCGCGCGCCTCAACCCGTTGAACCATGATTTCAGAACCGGGATGTCATGAACCGGGGAACATTCTTTCGACTACGGGACATCCACGGGTAGACAGCGCGGTACACTCTTCCATATGATTGAACACGAACGATAAACGGCGGTGCTGCGGCGCAAGGATTGGGCGCAACGGCTCGCTGTTGCCAGACGCCGACAGAAACGGTCGTTTCATGAACATTGCCGATCTGCAGAGCAACGCACGGCGGGCCAGCACGTTGCTCAAAGCCATGAGCAACGAGCGCCGTCTGCTCATCCTGTGCTACCTGACCGAGGGTGAGAAATCGGTCGGCGAGTTGGAGGAGTTGGTCGACCTCAGCCAGTCGGCGCTGTCCCAGCATCTGGCCCGCCTGCGCCGCGACAAGCTGGTGCGGACGCGGCGCGCCGCCCAGAACATCTACTACTCGCTGAACGGGCACGAGGCGCAGACCATCATGGCGACGCTCCACGATCTGTTCTGCGCACCCGTCGCCCGCAAGAAGGACGAGGGTTCCCCCGCCTCCGCCGAAGAACCCAGCAGCGCGTCGGCCTGAGCACCCTTCCTTCTCGCCTCAGACCCGTCCGAAGAAGCGCCGCCCGAACAGAAGAACCGCCAGCGCCAGGATCAGCCAGCCCAGGATAAAGGCGCTGCCGCCGGTCGGGGCCGTCATGGCGATGGGCAGCGGGCCGCTGGTGGCCGTGGCGTAGAGCGTTCCGCTGAAGAGCAGGATCCCGGCCACGAAGAGCCATCCCGACAGGCGCAGCGCCAGACGCGCCGGACCGTCGGCGGTGCGCAGCAGCGCGACCAGGGCGACCAAGGCCAGCGCGTGCCACATCTGATATTGCCCGGCCAACCGGAACAACTCCTGCTCGCGCGGGTCGCCGGCAAGCCCGTGGCTGGCATAGGCCCCAGCCCCCACCGCGACGGCGCCGTTCAGGGCCGCGAAAGCCACCCAGAGCCGATCAACCAGTCCCATCATTCCTCTCCACGCTGGCGTTCCCGATCCCTCCCAGTGCGGGCGGCGGGAAAAGTTCGATCTCGTAACCAATTGGCCCACCCTTTGCTTGGCACGGACGGGCCGGCCATCTTATCGTCTCGGAAAACCGAGGGTCTGTGGCGGTTCGGCGCAATTTGATTTGCAAAATGCCAAAGGCTCGTCGTGAACCACACCATTCTGCACCGACAGCCGCAAGACGCTTCTCAGACCGAGGCGGTGCCGCGCGCCGCGCCGGCGTCCTCCGGAATGCCGCAGTCGCCCGATGAGGATCGGCTGATCGCCTGGTCCCTGGCGCGCGGCGGGCGTCTGCTGGTGGTGGACGACAGCCCCACAAACCGGCTGCTGACCGCGGCGCTGATGCGCAAGGCCGGCTTCACCGTTGACACCGCGGACGGCGGGGCGGAGGCCGTCACCTCCGTCGCCACAGCGAAGGCGCCCTACGACGCCGTGCTGATGGACGTCGCCATGCCGGAGGTGGACGGGATCGCTGCGACCCTGGCCATCCGGGCGATGACCGGCCCCCGCGCCGCGGTGCCGATCATCGCGGTCACCGCGCACGGCTTCGCCGAGGACCGCGACCGCTGCGTGTTCGCCGGTATGAACGATTACGTGCCCAAGCCGGTCCGTCGCCCCGAATTGCTGGCCGCCCTGAAGCGCTGGCTTGACCCCGGGGTTTCCGAGGGTGGTGACGCCGTCAGAAGGACGAGCCCGGTTCCTTGAGGAATTCCGCCTCCTCCGGCGTCGTCTCGCGGCCGAGGACGGCGTTGCGATGGGGGAAGCGGCCGAAGCGGGCGATGACCGCGCGGTGGCGTTCGGCGTAATCCACGACCTCCGGGTCGCTGACCCGTTCCCGGAACAGGGTGCAGGACAGCTCCTGGCAGTCCATGTCCTCCTGATGCTCGAACGGCAGATAGAGGAAGATCCGCTCGTCCTCGCTGCATTCCAGGTCGTAGCCCTGCTCGACCACATGGCGCGCCACCGCCAGCGCCTTGCCGTCGGTCGCGAAGGCCCGCGGCGTGCCGCGGAAGACGTTGCGCGGCACCTGATCCAGCAGGACGCAAAGCGCCAGACAGCCGTCCACATCCTCCAGCCAGTGATCGTACCGGCCCGCCGCCGCCGCCTCGTGATGGGGAAGCAGCGTGTCGCGCACCGTCCGGTCGAAACTGTCGGACTGGCGGAACCAATAGGGCTTCATCGCCTCGTCGAACCAGAAATCCACGATCTCGTCGATCAGCCTGTCGGTCATCTGCACCACCTTCGCCTGGGAATGGGGTCGTCGGGAAAAGAACCTCGGCCACAAAAGAACAGGGCGCCCGAAGGCGCCCTGTCCAGTCTCAAGCCTCCGCACAGAGCCGGACAACGGCTCAGTGCAGGGTGCTCCACAGCTTGCGCTTGGTGGCGTACATCAGGCCGGCCAGCACGATCAGGAACAGGATCACCTTCACGCCCATCTGCTTGCGCGCATCCATGTGCGGCTCGGCGATGAAGGTCAGGAAGGTGCTGATGTCGTGGGCCTGCTGCTGCACCGTCGCCGGGGTGCCGTCGGCGTAGGTCACGCCGTCCGGCATCAGGATGTTGGGCATGCCCACCTGATGACCCGGGAAGTACTTGTTGTAGTTCATGCCCGGCATCAAGGTCACGCCTTCCGGCGGGTTCTCCTCGAAGCCGGTCAGGAAGGCGTAGAGGTAGTCCTCACCGCCGACGCGGGCCTTCGCCATCAGCGACAGGTCCGGCGGCAGGGCGCCGTTGTTGGCGGCGCGGGCGGCGTTGTCGTTGGGGAACGGCGACGGGAAACGGTCGGCCGGGATGCCCGGACGCATGAACATCTCGCCCGCGTCGTTCGGACCGGCCTGGACCTCATAGCCGGCGGCGATCGCCTTCAACTCGTCCTCGTTGAAGCCGATGCCGGCGAGCGTGCGGATCGGGACCAGCTTGGCCGAGTGACAGGTCGAGCAGACTTCCTTGTAGATCTGGAAGCCGCGCTGCGCCGAGGCCTTGTCGATGGTGCCGAAGACGCCGCTGTGCGACCACTCCTGCTTGGGAATGTGCACCGCTTCCGACGCCTGCGCGGCGCCGGCCAGGCCCAGGGCGAAGGCCGCGGAGAGGATGGCAGACTTCAGAGAGCGCATTATGCCTTCTCCATGGGCTTGGCGTGGGCGCCGGCGGCAACGCGGCCACCGCCCTTCAGAACCGGTTCGCAGATGCTGGCGGGAAGCGGCAGCGGACGCTCCAGCTTGCCCAGCAGCGGCAGCAGGATCAGGAAGTGGAAGAAGTAGTAGGCCGTGCCGATGCGGGCGACCAGCAGCCACACGCCTTCCGCGGGCATCGCGCCGGCGTAGCCAAGGACCAGGGCGTCGATGGCCAGGATCCAGAAGAACTGGCGGTAGATCGGACGGAACTTGCAGCTGCGCACCTTGGAGGTGTCGAGCCACGGCAGGGCCGCCAGCACCGCGATGGCGCCGAACATGGCGAGCACGCCGCCCAGCTTGTCCGGGATTGCGCGCAGGATCGCGTAGAACGGCAGGAAGTACCATTCCGGAACGATGTGCGCCGGCGTGACCAGCGGGTTGGCCGGAATGTAGTTGTCCGGGTGGCCGAGGTAGTTCGGGGCGAAGAAGACGAAGGCCGCGTAGAAGATCAGGAACACGACGACCGCGAAGCCGTCCTTGATCGTGACGTACGGGTTGAACGGCACGGTGTCCTGCGGGCCCTTGGCGTCGATGCCCAGCGGGTTGTTGGAGCCGGAGACGTGCAGGGCGGCGGTGTGGAGGATCACCAGGCCCAGCAGCACGAACGGCAGCAGGAAGTGCAGCGCGAAGAAGCGGTTCAGCGTCGGGTTGTCGACCGAGAAGCCGCCCCACAGCCAGGTCACGATCGGGTCGCCGACCAGCGGGAAGGCCGAGAACAGGTTCGTGATGACGGTGGCGCCCCAGAAGCTCATCTGGCCCCACGGCAGCACGTAGCCCATGAAGGCGGTCGCCATCATGGCCAGCAGGATCAGCACGCCGAGGATCCACAGGATCTCGCGCGGCGCCTTGTAGGAGCCGTAGTAGAGACCGCGGAACATGTGGATGTAGACGGCGATGAAGAACATCGACGCGCCGTTGGCGTGGACGTAGCGCAACAGCCAGCCGTAGTTGACGTCGCGCATGATGCGCTCGACCGAGTCGAAGGCGATGGTCGTGTGCGCGGCATACTGCATCGCCAGCACGAGGCCGGTGGCGATCATGATGACCAGCATGATGCCGGCGATGGCACCGAACGCCCACAGATAGTTGACGTTCCGGGGCATCGGATACTGGTTGTACTCATGGTCCAGCATCGTGAAGATCGGCAGGCGGCTGTCGATCCACTTCACGACGGGATTCTTGAACTGGGGGGCGTGAGCCTGAGCCATCTTGGGGTCTCCAGAACCTTAAGGGCCGCTTAGCCGAGCCGGACCGCGGTGTCGCTCGTGAAAGCGTACTGCGGAACGACGAGGTTGGCCGGGGCGGGACCCTTGCGGATGCGCCCTGCGGTGTCGTAGTGCGAGCCGTGGCACGGGCAGAACCAGCCGTCGTAGTCGCCGCGCGGATCGGTCGGCTTCTGCCCCAGCGGCACGCAGCCCAAGTGCGTACAGATGCCGACGACGATCAGCCATTCCGGCTTCTTGACGCGGGCGTCGTCGGCGGCCGGGTCGCGCAGCTCGCCGAGGTTGACGGTGCGGGCCTCCTCGATCTCCTTCGCCGTACGGTGGCGGACGAAGACCGGCTTGCCGCGCCAGGTGACGGTGATCGCCTGGCCTTCCTGGACCGGGGCCAGATCCACGTCGATCGAAGCCAGCGCGAGGGTGTCGGCGGCCGGGTTCATGCTGTCGATGAACGGCCAGACGGCCGACGCGACACCAACGGCACCCACGGCCCCGGTGGCGAGGTAGAGAAAATCACGGCGGGAAGCCCCCTCGCCGCCGGGGGCCGCGTGGCCACCCGTCCCGGGCGGATGCGTGGTCTGAGCCATAAGCGTTAATCTCCTCAAGGCATACGCGGCGCGCCGAAGCGCCCTATGACACGTGGACCAGTGTTTATCACGACTTGACGGGCATGTCCGCTCACTGGGTGGGTGGGTGCGCGCCGCGTCGACCGGGGTTGTATCTCCCGGGTATCCGGGGTGCGGTATACAGTCGCGGCAACGCCTTGAAAAGGTTTTGTCATCGGGACAACTTGTCGCGCTTTGCAGTGCACCATTAGACTTCGCTGAACCAAAAGGGAATTTCATGCGCCTCGTTCTCTTCGAACCGGACATTCCCCAGAACGCCGGGACTCTGATGCGTCTGGCGGCGGGACTCGGGGTGCCGCTGGACCTGATCGAGCCCTGCGGCTTCGTTCTGGACGACCGCAAGCTGCGGCGGGCCGGCATGGACTACATCGACCAGCTTGCCCTGGTCCGGCACAGCTCCTGGGCCGCCTACCGGGCGCTGCCGCAGACCGGGCGGCTGGTCCTGCTGACCACCCGCGGCGCCGTTCCCTACACGGAGTTCGCCTTCGCGCCGGACGACCGCATCATGGTCGGGCGCGAGAGCGCCGGGGTGCCCGACGACGTGCACGAGGCCGCCGACGCCCGGCTGGTCATTCCCTTGAAGCCGCCCGCCCGGTCGCTGAATGTTGCGCTGAGTGCCGCGATGGTGTTGGGTGAGGCCCTGCGGCAGACGGCCGCATTGCCGAGCCCCTCGCCCCTTCCTTTGCCCTGACCGACGCCGGACGCCCGCCCATGACCACCTCCCCCACCGACGCCATGGACATCAAAGCCGCCCGTCAGGCCCGGGCCAGCGCCTGGTTCGCCGAGCTGCGCGACCGCATCTGCGCCGAGTTCGAACGGATCGAGGACGAGCTGACCGGCACCCATTCCGACCTGCCGCCGGGCCGCTTCGAGCGCAAGAGCTGGCAGCGCCCCGACCATGGCGGCGGCGAGGGCGGCGGCGGCGTGATGTCGGTGATGCGGGGCCGCGTGTTCGAGAAGGTGGGCGTCAACGTCTCCACGGTGCACGGCACCTTCAGCCCGGAATTCCGCGCCAACATTCCCGGCGCCGCGGAGGACGGGCGGTTTTGGGCGTCGGGGATCAGCCTCGTCGCGCACATGCGTTCGCCGCTCGTGCCGGCCACCCACATGAACACGCGCCACATCGTGACCAGCATCGGCTGGTTCGGCGGCGGCGCCGACCTGACCCCGATGGTCCCGGACGAGCAGGACACCGCCGACTTCCACGCCGCCTTCCGCGGCGCCTGCGACCGCCACGACCCGACCTGCTACGCGCGTTATAAGGAGTGGTGCGACCGCTACTTCTTCCTGCCGCACCGGGGCGAGGCGCGCGGCGTCGGCGGCATCTTCTACGACAACCTGGATTCCGGGAACTGGGAGGCCGACTTCGCCTTCACCCGCGACGTCGGGCTGGCCTTCCTGGAGGTCTTCCCCGCCCTGGTCCGCCGCCACATGAACCGGCCCTGGACCCCGGAGCAGCGCGAGCACCAGCTGATCCGACGCGGCCGCTACGTCGAGTTCAACCTGCTCTACGACCGCGGGACGACCTTCGGCCTGAAGACCGGCGGCAACACCGAGGCCATCCTGATGAGCATGCCGCCCGAGGTGAAGTGGCCGTAACGGCGGCGCTTCACCCCAGACGCCGCCTCGCCTCTGCCAGACATTCCTCCCGTCCCGGCCGGAAGTCCTCGGCGATCCACCACGCCTCGACCTGCTTCAGCAGAGCGCCCACCGCCGGGCCGCGCGGCATCCCCATGGCCAGCAGGTCGCGCCCGGCGATGGGAAGGACCAGGGACGGCAGATCCTCGCCGGCCACCAGCGCCGCCTTCACCCCGTCGAGCGCCATCGGTCCGGGGGCGTCCACCGCCGCCAGAAGCACGAGATCGCGGTACAGCCCGGCGTCGCCCAGCCGATAGAGCGCCTGCCGCCGCTTCACCGGACCATCGGACGGCGACACGGCCATCGGTGGCTCGGTCAGGGCGGCGAGCCGGTCGCGGTCGGCATTGGACAGGCGCAGAGTCTGCGCCACGGCCAGCGCCCCCGCCCGGTCGGTGTCCAACACGGCGGCGAAGCGGCGCACCGCCTCGGCCGGCTCGTGCAGATCGTGTTCCAGCCGGACCAGACCGTCCAGCCGGGCGGTGCGGACCGCGTCCGGCAGCAAATGGGCCATCACGCCGAGCCCGATCATCAACTCCCAGGCCGACGCCGGGTCAGGCGCCGCCAGCAGGCGGGACAACTCGCCCCGCACCCGTTCCCCGGACAGGGTGGGCAGGCGGGGGGCCATCTCCGCGCAGGCGGCCAGCGCCGCCGCGTCCGGAGCGCCGCGTCCGTAATGGGCGTGGAAGCGGAAGAAGCGCAGCAGGCGCAGCACGTCCTCTTCGATGCGCTGGCGCGGGTCGCCGACGAAGCGCACCCGCCCGGCGGCCATGTCCGCCAATCCCCCGAAGGGGTCGTAGACGCAGCCGTCCAGCGTGCAGCTCAGCGCGTTCATGGTCAGGTCGCGCCGGGCGGCGTCCTCCCGCCAGTCGTCGGTGAATTCGACGCGGGCATGGCGCCCGTAGGTTTCCACGTCGCGGCGCAGCGTGGTGATCTCGTAGTGCGCTTTCCCGACCACGGCGGTGATGGTGCCATGCTCGATCCCGGTGGGTATGGCGCCGATGCCCGCGGCCTTCAGCAACGCCATCACCTGCTCCGGCGGGGCGTGGGTGGCGATGTCGATGTCCTTGACCTTGCGGCCCAGCCACGCGTCGCGCACGCAGCCGCCGACGAAGCGGGCGTCCGCCCCTCCGGCGGCCAGGGCGTCGAACACGGCGCGCGTCTCGGGGGCGGTCATCCACGGTTGGGGAGCGATGCGGGCGTTGACGGTCATGGCGGCAGGCTAGCCCGCGGAACGCTCAATTGCCAGATTGTGCGCTGCCGGACGCCCCGCCGCCGATCACCCGTCCGTCTTCGAGATGGGCCGGCGTGTAGGGCGTGTGCGGCGGCGCTCCGCTGGTCAGGGCGACGGACCCCAGAGTCACGGCCATCGCCGCCACCCCGGCGAAGACCAGCCAGGGCCAAGGCGCGGTCGCCCACCAGGGGGCCGGGCTGTGCGCCTCCTCCGCCTCGCGGCGGCGGCGCTCGACCACCAGCACATACAGGGCATAGCCGACCGTGGGCAGAACCAGGGGCAGGATGACCGTCAGGAAAATCCGCAGCACCGCGCCGTCCGCCTTACGGTGTTCCGCCGGCGGGAAGATCGCCCAGACGGTCGCCTCCCAGGCAATCGCCCCCCAGGCCGTCGCCGCGCAGGACGTCGCAGAGATTCACCAGCATCCCGGCCGTCGCCCCCCAGATGAAGCGCTGCTGGTAGGGGAAGGCGTAGAAATAGCGTTGCGCACCCTGGAACTCGCGGCTGTGGCGCTGCGGGTTGGTCGGGTCGAGGATGGCGGCCAGCGGCACCTCGAACACCTCCGCCACCTCGGTCGGGTCGGGAGTCACCTGGAAGGGCGGGCGCACCAGGCCGACCACCGGGGTCACCCGGAAGCCGGTGCGCGTCACGTAGGTGTCGAGCCGCCCCAGCACCTCGATGCGGTCGCGCGCCAGTCCGATCTCCTCCTCGGTCTCGCGCAGGGCGGTGTCTTCCGGATCGCGGTCGTCGCTCTCCATCCGCCCGCCGGGGAAGCTGATCTGCCCGGCATGGGCCGTCAGGTTGGCGGTGCGCTGGGTGAAGATGACCGTCAGCTCCTCCGGACGGTCGACCAGCGGCACCAGGACGGCGGCCTCCCGCAGCTTGACCTGGGAAGGCTCGAAACCGGGATTGAGATCATGGTCGCCGCGCACCTTGACGGGGCGCAGCCCGGCGGCGGCGCTTCCCGGAAAGCGCCTGCGGACCTCGTCGAGACTCACTCGCCAGGCAGCCTGCCCAGCGCGAAGAAGACCTTCTTGCTCCATACCCCCACCTCAGCCTCACCATCATGGCCGCGCGTATCGGCCCGGTCCACCATTTCGTAGTAGACCGGCCGGAGAATTCGCGCTTCGAGCCCGTTTCTTATGAGGATATAGGGCGTCGGTTCGCCATTTTCAGGATTGTGGGCGACCCTGATCGGATGATCCGGTCCACATTCGACCCATTCGTCTAAATTTGTACGGAAAGACAGCACCTGTTCGTCTCCACCTCCGCTTGCGGCCATTTCCACGGCGACGAACGGCGTGTCCTCGACCACGATCCGCCCGCGCTCGACCGGGGTGACCAGCCAGAAGTCGCCCGCCTCGTCCCGCCGCAGGACCGTGGCGAACAGCTTGACCAGTTCGATCCGCCGGATCGGGTCGCCCTCGTGGAACCAGGTGCCGTCGCGGGCGATGCGGATGTCGAACCGCTGCTCCCTTGCGGTCAGGGGCAGGCTTTCGACGTTTGCCCCACCTGGGCGCGTTTCATTTGGGCGCTTGTCATTCGCCCCGTCATTGCCGACCTTCATCGCTAGCCTTCCCGTCTTTTTCGGGCGTGAGGGGCACAGAGGAAACTGGCCGCGCAACGTAATTTCGCCATACTCGTCACATAAGTCCGGACTGGCGGATTTGCCACGATGGCCGTTTCGACCCCAGCGGTCATGATTGAGCGGTCATGATTGCCCACCAGAGTGCATGGTCTTAAACGGGAGCAGAGACGTGAGCGCAACCGACGCCGTCAATCCGGGGGCCAATCCGGGCCAGAACTTTCCCGCCGGCGAGAACCCGCACCAGCTCATGGCGGAGATCGAGGCGCTGGGCGGTCGGCTGACCCATGTCCGCGACCGCATCGGGCGGATCATCTTCGGCCAGCAGGAGGTCGTCGACCTCACGCTCATCACGCTTCTCGCGGGCGGCCACGTGCTGCTGATCGGCGTGCCGGGCCTCGCCAAGACGCGGCTGGTCGAGACGCTGGGCACCGTGCTGGGCCTCGCGGAGAAGCGCATCCAGTGCACGCCCGACCTGATGCCCGCCGACATCCTGGGGTCGGAGGTGCTGGAGGAGAACGAGCAGGGCCGCCGCTCCTTCCGCTTCATTCCCGGGCCGGTGTTCAGCCAGCTCCTGATGGCGGACGAGATCAACCGCGCCAGCCCGCGCACCCAGTCCGCCCTGCTCCAGGCGATGCAGGAGCGGCGCGTGTCGGTCGCCGGCCAGTACCACGCCCTGCCCCAGCCCTTCCACGTGCTGGCCACCCAGAACCCGCTGGAGCAGGAAGGCACCTACCCGCTGCCGGAAGCCCAGCTCGACCGCTTCCTGATGCAGATCGACGTCGATTACCCCGACCGCGACGCCGAGCGGCGGATGATGATCGCCACCACCGGTTCGCTGGACGAACAGGCGGTGACGGTGCTCTCCCCCGCCGACCTCCAGGCCGCGCAGCGTCTGGTCCGCCGCGTGCCGGTCAGCGAGGGGGTTGTGGACGGCATCCTCGACCTCGTGCGGCGGGGCCGCCCGGAGACCACCGACCTGCCCGAGGTGCAGCGCCACGTCGCCTGGGGCCCCGGCCCACGCGCCAGCCAGGCGCTGATGCTCGCCGCCCGCGCCCGCGCGGTGCTGGACGGGCGGCTGGCGCCGTCGCTGGACGACGTGGTGGCCCTGGCGAAGCCCGTGCTGCGGCACCGCATGGCGCTGAACTTCGCCGCGCGGGCGGACGGGATCACGTTGGACGACATCATCAACCGCCTCTGCGCCCCGCTGTCGTAAGGACCCGCCGATGGCCTCCCCCACCCTCGGCGCCACCACCCTGCGGGCGCAGCAGCGCGCGGAGGGGCTGGCCGCCACCCTGCCGCCGCTTCTGGTCGCGGCGGAGCGCGTCGCCTCGACGGTGGCGCAGGGCGTGCATGGGCGCCGCCGCGTCGGGCTGGGCGAGACCTTCTGGCAGTTCCGCCGCTACCAGCCGGGCGACTCGCCGCAGATGATCGACTGGCGGCAGTCCGGCAAGACCCAGCCCGTCTATGTGCGCGAGAACGAGTGGGAGGCCGCCCAGACCGTCTGGCTGTGGCGCGACCGCTCGCCCTCCATGGACTACCGCTCGGTCAACGGCCTGCCGACCAAGCGGGAGCGCGCCGACCTGCTGACCCTCGCCACCGCGGTGCTGCTGGTGCGCGGCGGCGAGCGGGTCGGCCTGCTCAACTCCGGCCAGCGCCCGGACCATGGAAAGTTCGCCCTGAACCGCATGGCCGGTCAGATGACCGACCCGCGCAACGCCCATTCCCCCGACGCGCTGCCGCAGCCCGAACCGCTGCCCCGCCACGCCCAGGTGGTTCTGGTCGGAGACCTGCTGTCGCCGCTGCCGGAGATCCACGCCACCGTGTCGGCGCTCACCGGACGCGGCGTGCGCGGCCATCTGCTGCAGATCCTCGACCCGGCGGAGGAGACCCTCCCCTACGAGGGCCGCGTCGAGTTCGAAGGCTTCGAAGGCGAGGAGGAACTGCTGGTGCCGCGGGTCGAGGCGGTGCGCGACACCTACCTGGAGCGGCTGCGCGCCCACCAGGACGGCTTGGACGCGCTGGCCCGCACCGCCGGCTGGACCTACGCCGTCCACCGCACCGACCGGCCGCCCCAGACCGCCCTGCTCGGGCTGTGGGGCGCCCTGGCGCGCGAGGCGGTTTAGGTGGGGTGGGCGCCCTCGGACCCCTCTCTAACCCTCCCCCGCTGCGCGGGAGAGGGAATCGTGGGCATCGCCGCATCCGTTCCCTCCACCTCGAAGAGGGGGAGGGTTAGGGAGGGGGCCGGCCCACTGAATCGCCATACCTATCATCCTCCAACAGCGTAGACGCCGATGCTGGGTTTCGGACCGATCGCCTTTGCCGTTCCGTGGGTGCTGGCCGCCCTGGTCGTCCTGCCGGTGCTGTGGTGGCTGCTGCGCGTCACGCCGCCAGCCCCGCGGGTGGTGCGCTTTCCCGCCATCCGGCTGCTGCGCGACCTGACGGCGCGCGAGGAGACTCCCGCCCGCACCCCGCTGTGGCTGCTGATCCTGCGCCTGATCGTCGCCGCGCTGCTGATCCTGGCATTGGCCGGGCCGCTGCTGAACCCGCGCGCCGCTCTGCCGGGCAGCGGGCCGCTGCTGCTCCTGATCGACAACGGCTGGGCGTCGGGCCGCGACTGGACGAGCCGCCGCGCGGCCATGGAGGAGCTGGTGTCCCAGGCGGAGCGGCAGAACCGTCCGGTCGTCCTGCTGCCGACCGCCCGGCCCGCCGGGGGAGAGGCGGTGAAGGCCGGCCCGCCCCTGCCCGCCTCGGAAGCCCGCCGCCTGATCCAGGCGCTGGAGCCGCACCCCTGGCCGACCGACCGCGCCGGCGCGCTGGAGGCGGTGCGCGGACTCGCCGCGCGCGGCTCCGCCCACACCGTCTGGCTGTCGGACGGCATCGGCGACCGCAGCGCCCGTGGCCTCGCCGAGACGCTGCAGCGCATGGGCTCTCTTGAGATCCTCGACGATTCCGCGGAGAAGCCGCCCCACCTGCTGCTTCCCCCGTCGTCGGAGGGCGCCGGTCTGACGGCCCGCGTGGTGCGCGCCGACGCCTCCCGTCCGGAAAGCGTCACCGTACGCCTGTCCGGCGCCGACGGCCGCCTGCTGACCCGCCAGCCCGTCGCCTTCGACGCCGGGCAGCTCACCCGCGAGGTGCGCTTCGAGGTGCCGGCGGAGCTGCGCAACGACGCCGCCAGCCTGCGCGTGGAGAACGACACCACCGCCGGGGCCACCGTCCTGCTCGACGAGCGCTGGCGCCGCCGCCCGGTCGGGTTGGCCTCGGGCCGCGCCAACGGCGAGAACCAGCCGCTGCTGTCCGACCTGCACTATCTGGAACGGGCGCTGGCCCCCTACAACGAGGTGCGCCGCGGCGAGCCGGACGAGCTTCTCAAGCGCGACCTCGCCGTGCTGGTGCTGTCGGACATCGGCGCCCTGACCGGGCAGGAGGCCCAGACCATCGAGGACTGGGTGCGCAAGGGCGGCGTGCTGCTGCGCTTCGCCGGGCCGCGGCTGGCCCAGAATCCCGACCGTCTGGTCCCGGTGCGCCTGCGGCTGGGCGACCGGGCGCTGGGCGGCGCCCTGTCCTGGTCGGAGCCGGCGAAGCTGCAGCCCTTCGACGGACGCAGCCCCTTCGCCGGCCTGCACATCCCCGACGACGTCGCCGTTTCGCGGCAGGTGCTGGCCGAGCCGGCGCTGGACCTCGCCGACCGCACCTGGGCGCGGCTCCAGGACGGCACCCCCCTGGTCACCTCGGAAAAGCGCGGAGACGGCTACATCGTGCTCGTCCACACCACCGCCAGCCCGGAATGGTCCAACCTGCCGATGTCCGGCCTGTTCGTCGACATGCTGCGGCGTCTGGTGACGCTGAGCGGCGGCGTCGCCGGGGGCGCCCATGGCGGCACGCTGGAGCCGCTGGAGGTGCTGGACGGCTTCGGCCGGCTGGTGCCGCCGCCGGCCGCCGCCTTCCCCATCGCCGGGGACGCCGGCGCCGACGTGCTCGGCCCGCGCCATCCGCCTGGCTTCTACGGCACGGAGGAGGCCCGCCGCGCCCTCAACCTGACCGCCACGCTGACGCGGATCGAGCCGCTGGGCGCCATGCCCGGCGGGGTCGCCCGCGGCCCCTACGGCACGCGGGGCGAGGTGGCGCTGAAGCCGGCGCTGCTCGGCGTCGCTCTGTCGCTCGCCATGATCGACCTGCTGATCGCCCTGGCGTTGCGCGGCCTGCTCGGCGGCTGGCGCTTCGGCGGCAAGGGGTTCGGCGGCAAGAGGCGCCGCGCCGGGGCCGCCGCCGCGGTCCTTCTGACGCTGGGCGCAGCGCTCCCCATGGCCGCGACGCCCTGGCAGTCCGCCCGCGCCGACGACGCGCAATCGACCAAGGTGACGGCGGAGACCTACCTCGCCTATGTGCGCACCGGCAACGGCGCGGTGGACGACACCTCGCGCGCCGGTCTGGAAAGCCTCGTGGACGTGCTGACCCGCCGCACCGCGGTGGAGGCCGCCGGGGCGGTGGGCGTCGATCCGGAAACCGACGAGCTGGCCTTCTACCCCCTGCTCTACTGGCCGGTGTCCGGCGGCCAGCGCGCGCTGACCGACCATGCCCGCGCGCGGCTGAACGAGTACATGCGCAACGGCGGTACCATCCTGTTCGACACGCGCGACCAGTCGGCGGGCGCGGTCGGCGGCAATCAGGCGCTCCAGGGCATGGTGCAGGGGTTGGACATCCCGCCGCTGGCCCCGGTGCCGCCCGACCACGTGCTGACCAAGTCCTTCTACCTGCTGAACGACTTTCCCGGCCGCTACAACGGCGGCAATTTATGGATCGAGGCGCGCGAGGGCCGCGCCAACGATGGCGTCTCCCCCGTCCTGATCGGCGGCAACGACTGGGCCGCCGCCTGGGCGGCGAACCGCAACGGCCAGCCATTGTACGCCGTCGTCCCCGGCGGGGAGCGGCAGCGCGAGATGGCCTACCGCTTCGGCGTCAACCTCGTCATGTACGCGCTGACCGGCAACTACAAGGCCGATCAGGTCCATGTGCCCGCGATCCTTGAGAGGCTCGGCCAGTGACCCTGCTTGACGGAACCTCCATCGCTCTGGCACCGCTGCTGCCCTGGATATTCCTGGTGCCGCTGTTCGTGGTTGCGCTGGCGATCCTGGCGCTGGCCGTCTTCCGCCGGGCGCGCGGCGTCTGGCTGCGCGCGCTGGCGGTGGCGGTGCTGGCACTCGCGCTGATCAACCCGTCGCTGGTGCAGGAGAAGCGGGAGCCGATCAAGGACGTGGCCGTCGTCGTGCTCGACGCGTCCCCCAGCCAGAACATCGGCGACCGCCGCGCCCGCGCCGAGGCCGAGCTGGAGCGCCTGACCGAGCGGCTGAAGGCCTTCGACGATCTGGAGCTGCGGGTGGTCCGCGCCGGGGACGCGGAATCCGGCGCCTCCGCGATCAACGAGACGCACCTGTTCGACGCGCTGAACCGCGCCATGGCCGACGTGCCGCGCCGCCGCATGGCCGGGGCGGTGCTGATCACCGACGGGCAGGTTCACGACGTCCCGGAAAACCTCGCCCGGCTGGCCGAGATCGGCCCGGTGCACACGCTGCTGACCGGCAACCGCGACGAGGGCGACCGCCGGCTGGCCATCGTCCAGGCGCCGGCCTACGGCCTCGTTGGCAAGCCGGTGGAACTGACCATCCGGGTGGACGACATGCCGGGCCGCCAGTCGGCCGACGCGGCGGTGACTCTGCGCCAGGACGGCGGGCCGCCGCGCACCATCCGCGTGCCCGTGGGCCAGGACTTCCACATGGAGCTGCCGATCAACCATGGCGGCCAGAACGTGCTGGAGATGGAGGTCGAGGCGGCGCGGCAGGAGCTGACGCTCGCCAACAACCGCACCGCCGTGGTGGTGAACGGGGTGCGCGACCGCCTGCGCGTCCTGCTGGTGTCCGGCGAGCCGCACGCCGGCGAGCGGACGTGGCGCAACCTGCTGAAGGCCGACCCGTCGGTCGATCTCGTCCACTTCACCATCCTGCGCCCGCCGGAAAAGCAGGACGGCACGCCGATCCGCGAGCTGTCGCTGATCGCCTTCCCGATCCGCGAGCTGTTCGAGATCAAGCTGGACGAGTTCGACCTGATCATCTTCGACCGCTACCGCCGGCGCGGCGTGCTGCCGCAGATGTATCTGGAGAACATCGCCGAGTACGTGCAGAAGGGCGGCGCCCTGCTGGAGGCGTCCGGCCAGGGCTACGCCACGCCGCTGTCGCTGTTCCGCACGCCGCTGGGCCAGGTGATGCCGGCGGAGCCGACCGGACAGGCGATCGACCGCCCCTTCAAGCCGACCGTGACGGAGGTCGGCCGCCGCCACCCGGTGACCGCCGGCCTGCCCGGCGACCGTCCGGACGGCGAGCCGAGCTGGGGCCGATGGTTCCATCAGGTGGAGGTCGTGCCGGGCAACGGCGCGGTGGTGATGAACGGCGCCGACGACCGTCCGCTGCTGATCCTCGACCGCGTCGGCAAGGGCCGGGTGGCGCAATTGGCGTCGGACCAGATGTGGCTGTGGAGCCGCGGCTTCGAGGGCGGCGGCCCCCAGGCCGAGCTTCTGCGCCGCCTCGCCCACTGGCTGATGAAGGAGCCGGAGCTGGAGGAGAACGACCTGCGCGCCCATGTGGACGGCAACCGCATCACGGTGGAGCGCCGTTCCCTGGAGCCCGACCCGCGCAGCATCACCCTCACCACCCCCTCCGACGAGACCCGGACGCTGGAGATGACCGAGGACCGCACCGGCCGCGCCAGCGCCACCGTGGTCGCCGGCGAGCCGGGCATCTACCGCATCACCGACGGCGAGCGCACCGCCCTGGCCGTGGTGGGTGCCGTCAACCCGCCGGAACTGGCCGACGTCCGCTCCACCGGCGACCGACTGTCGGGCGTCGCCGACGAGACCGGCGGCGGGGTGCATTGGATTTCCGACACGGAGGGCGGCGTGCGCCCCGGCATCGACGTGCGCCGCACCCGCCCCGACCGGACACAGACCGGCAACGACTGGATCGGCCTGCGCGCCAACGGTGATTTCACGGTGACGGGGGTGTCGGAGGTGCCTTTGCTGCCGGTGGGCGCGGTGCTGGCCCTGGCGCTGGGCGCGCTGTTGATGGCGTGGCGTCGCGAGGGGCGGTAAGGGTCAACGAAGCTGTTGCAATCGGGTCGGGTTTCCGCTTATGGTCCCGACCCTTCCGGCGCTGATCGCGCCGTTCGGTTGGGGCGTCGCCAAGCGGTAAGGCAGCGGTTTTTGGTACCGCCATTCCCAGGTTCGAATCCTGGCGCCCCAGCCAACCTAACCCGCTGATTTTTTTAGTTTTGGGGTTGGTTGGGGTCCCTTTCCGTGCGCACAGGACTGTGCACAGGCAGCAATCGAGGCCCTTGAAAATCCTCAGTCTTCAATTTTGTACGAGAATTTCCTGTGCACACCATGTGCACATGGGGGAGCCCGATTTTAGCTCCTGTGGGTCTGACGAGCGGTGTTGAGCGAGTCGGGCGCCCAGCCGTGCGGCGGCCGAATCAACACACCTTGACCAGCTCCCCCACCTCCTTCTCCAGCCCTTCGGAGCAGGCAAAGATTTCTGCGTGATTCCCGTCGAGGCTCTTGCGGCTGCCGCCCCTCGTCAATGGCAGCCGGGCCAGCCTCGCCGTGCACCAGCCGGCGGAGGTCTTCGAGGACCGACACAATGAGCTGACGATTCCCGCCCAGCTTGCGCATGGTTTGGATGCTTGGGAGGCCGAACTCGACCGCAAGCCGACGGGCGGTTCAGGGTGCGCGACCATTATGCAACCCATTGCCCGGCACCGGATTGGGGGCGACCGAGAGGCCCAGGCACCAGCCAAGGTAAAAGCGAATATCCTCGTAGAACGCCTCCGGCGTGTAAAGCTGCAAGCCTGGGCCGTCGATCAGTTCGGAGCCCGCCTGAATTCCCCAGGCCAGCAGCATCCACCCCCCTGCCACCCCCGCCGTGAGCCGCGCCAACACCGGAATGGTGCTCGCATCCCAATGGCGAAGCACGATCCTGCTGCCAAGCAGAGCGATCAGAAAGCCCGGCACTGCACTCGTCACCACGACCGGCCAACCCCATCCATAAGAGTGGCCGATGAAGACAATCCAGATGCACGCCAAGCCCGTCGCCGGAAGAGCTAGCCGGCGAGACGTGCCCGCGACGAACCAAGCGGCCGTGACCGCTGCCGGGATCGAGGCCCACTCGCAGGCGCTGTCGATCGCTCGTTCCAAACTGGCTTGCTTGGCCTCGTCACCGGCGTGTTCAGCGCCGAGATACGCAATCATCGCTTCGTGGATGCAAACGACGACAATCCCAAAGACCAGCGACACCAGAACGCCAAGCAGCATTCCGCCGGGTGGCGCGTGCGCCAAACGCCACCGCCCGGCCTTGAGCCGCTCCACCAGCGGTTCGACGAAAAAGGCGAAGAGCGTGCCGATGAACAGTGCGGAAAACAGTTCCGCGGCCCCGAAATGGCTTCGCATCAGCACGAACCCTTGCCAGAGGAGCTCCGGGGCGAAAGCGCAAACCGAAACCCACAGCGTGTAGACCGCATAGGCCAAGGCACGAGTGAATGGCACGGATTGCCTCCATCAAACGGCCACGCCGACATGATGCTGGTGCCCGTCCAGATTCGCCAGCCAAGGCTTTCCCTATGCTGGCTGTGTCAAACTCACCAACGGAGCCGTGCGATGGCAGAAGTCGACCAGGTTGGGCTGCGCCGCGACAAAAGCGCGCAACGGGGTATCGATCTCGTACCGGTAAATGTTGGGCAGAAAGCCCATCAGCGCCGTGTCGATACTGTGTGGGGTGTCGCCGAACAGGAAAGGCCGGTCCGCCAAGGTGCCAGCGATGGCGTTCAAATCAGCGAGACCGCGGTCGTAGACTTGGTCAGGATCGTAACGGCCGATGCCCTGGAAATGGTAGCGCTTCAGGTTGTATTCCCGTGCTGCCTCCAGCAGTGCTTCGGTGAGGGCTGGATGCGTGCTGAGCAATTGGTTCCGAAACAAGGGCCAGAACCGCGCATCGGACCATCGGGAGTATGACATCACCCAATACAGATCATCGAGCGTACGCCGGATCATATGGTCGATGCGTCGTTCGTCCTCACTAAGGCCATCGTCGACCGGCAAGCGATGGTGAAGGATCAGGTGCGCGATGATGAGATCACTGTCTCCGATCATAGTGCCGCCATCCAGGATATACGGCAGCTGCCCGCGGGGGGCGTCATGGGCGTCGACGATGTGCTTTTGCTGATAGGGCAATCCACACAGGCGCAAAAACGCCACAACCTTGAGGCCGTACGGATTGTTGTCCGCCAAGCCATAAAGGGAGGGGTAGGTGTACAGCGTGATCATAGCCGGCTCCGTCCACTTGCAGCCAGGCTGGGGCCACGATCCGGTACCGCCGGGGTTCGGCCACGGCGACATCCCCTGCGGCCCGCCATTCAGCTTGGCATGGAGTGGCAACCGTTGAATATCCGATCATTGGAACAGGGGGCGGTTTTGACCGGCGCCAAATGAGGAGCAACCAGCGGGAGGTCGAGGCGCCCCCCAGCGCCAGAGGAGAGGAGCAGCGCCCCTCCCCTCCCGGCTGGCGAGCTGCCTTCCGATCGTCACCATGCAGGTGCGGCAGTTCCTGTCAAACGACTTCAGGAACTGGACGGGGGACGACACGAGGAACCGGACCCTCGAACGTCATAGCGTGTTCTCGGCGGCCGCCGGGGCCGGACTGGTCTTGATCAGACCGGCCCGCCGCTTCTCGCGCAGCCGGTAGCTGTCGACGCGGATGGTGATGACGTGGCTGTGATGAAGCCGCCGGTCGAGAATGGCGGTGGTCACCAGCGTTGAGCCGCGCTCATAACGGCGCGACACCAGCTGGAAGAACAGGTGTGCGGCATTGGGCTCGAAGGGCGGGTGGCCGAACTCATCGACGATCAGCAGCGTGGCTTCGGCGCAGCGGGCCGGCTTGTCTCCTCCAGCCGCCCCGTAGGATACGCCCCTGAAAGGCGCTCCGGTGATCGCGCATAAAACGCCCGACATAACGACGATCACCGCCAGCCGCCCCCTCACCTTTCCCCAGCAAAGAATTTTTTTCCGGCCAATGTATAGATTGCGAACGATTCGCATTCGTGGTTAGGAGGGATCGCAAGCTTCTGGGAACGGGTGTTGTCCACGTCATGGCTGAAAGAGACCGGACTTCCCTGCTGGGTCTGCTGCTCGACCACTACGAAGAGATAACCGGCCATCTGGCCCGGCGTCTGGGGTCGCTCTGCCTGGCCGAGGATGTCGTTCAGGACACCTATCTGCGGCTGCGCGGCCTGACCGCCCTGCCGGAGATCGACAACCCGCGCTCCTACCTGTACCGCATGGCCGACAACATCGCGCTCGACCGGATGCGCGCCGAAACCCGCTGGGGACGGCGCTTCGCCCCGGAGGACCTGGGACTCGACCGCCCGCTGGACGAACCGGACGCCGAAGCCACCCTGGAGCACAAGCAGCGGCTGGAACGGCTGAGCCGGGCGTTGGCCGAACTGCCGCCGCGCTGCCGTGAGGTGTTCCTGCTTCACAAATTCGACGGGCTGAGCCATGCCGACATCGCCGCGCGCCTCGGCATCTCGCGCAGCATGGTGGAGAAGCATGTGATGAAGGCCCTGGCCCATTGCCGCGACCGGCTGGCGCTCTGATGGAGCGCAACCGCGACCAACCGGACTTATCGGGCGACCCGCGTGACGCGGCCCTCGCGTGGTTCGTGCGCATGGAGTCCGGCGACGCCGACGCGGCGGACCGCCGGGCCTTTCACGCTTGGCTGGCGCGGGACCCGGCCCACCGCCGCGAATACGATCGGCTGGCCGGGCTGTGGGGCGATCTGGACCGGGTGGCCGATCCCCGCAGGAATCGCCGTGCCGCGCCGACGCGGCGCCGTTTCCTGGCGTTCGGCGCCGTCGGCGGGGCGGCGGCCTGCGCCGCGGCGCTGGGCGGAGCGGTCGTCCTGACCGGTTGGCCGAGCGATCTGAAGACCGGAATCGGCGAGCGGCGGACGGTGGCGCTGGACGACGGCTCGGTCCTCACCCTGGACGCCGACAGCGCGCTGTCCGTCGAATTCTCCGCCGGAGAACGGCGCGTCCGTTTGACCGAGGGTCGGGCGCATTTCGTCACCGCTCCCGATCCGGACCGCCCCTTCGTCGTCACCTGCGCCAACGGGCGCGTCACCACCACCAACGCCAGCTTCGTGGTGCATCGCTGCCTGGACTCCGTTGTGGTGGCGGTGGAAGCCGGAACGACCAGCCTGGCCACCGGGACGGAGCCTCCGCTTTCGGTCACCGCCGGGCAAAGCCGGTCCTACGGCCCCGACGGTCCCGGGCCGCTGCTCAACCAGGGCGTGGCGGTGGAGAACGCATGGCGGCACGGCCGGTTGGTCTTCCAGGGGCAGCCGCTCGACGCGGTGATCGCGGACCTCAACCGCTACCACCCCGCCCGTATCGTGCTGTGGGACCGCCCGCTCGCCGGCCTGCGTTTCGACGGCAGCGTGGACATCAGCCGGCCGGACGCGGCATTGAATGCCATTCTTCGCACGCTTCCCTTGCGCACGCTGCGCCCCGTTCCCGGCCTGATCATCATCCGTTCCGTCTAGCCGGTTCGTAGCAATTTTTTCAAAATCGAGGTGAGGTGGTGCCCACCGGGCAACGTCGTGACTTGCATACGCGAAAATGCAAATCATTCTCAAAACGACGGGGTCTTGGTGATGATCGATGGTGGGTGGCGCCTGCTGCGGGGGCAGACGGCGCAGGGCAAGACGGTGCGGGGTGGCTGGACACCGGCGTTGTTGGGCATGCTGCTGGCATCGACCGCGCTCCACGGTGCCTTGGCGGCGCCCGTAACGAGCGGGGAACCGCACACGCAGGTCGCCCAACAGGGACGGACCACCGCCTTCGCCATTGCCGCCGGACCGCTGCCGGGCGCGCTCGCCGCCTACGGGCAGGCCACCGGATTCCAAGTGCTCTATCCCTCCGACATCGCACAGGGCGTTTCCTCGCCGGGGGTGACGGGCACTCTGACGCCCCAGGACGCGTTGAACCGCCTGCTGGCCGGCACCGGCCTGATCGCACGCTTCGTCGATCCCGATACGGTGACGCTGGAGAAGCTGCCGGCCCAGGCGGGCGGTGCCACGGTGCTCGACCCGGTGACTGTGCAGGGCGGCATCTCCAGCGATCCGGGCCGCAGCGAGGGAACCGGCTCCTACACCACCGGCACGACCGACAGCGCCACCAAGCTGAACCTGTCCCCGCGCGAGACGCCGCAGTCGGTCAGCGTGATGACCCGCCAGCGCATGGACGACCAGGGGCTGAATGAGATCCGCGACGTCCTCGACCAGACGGTCGGCGTGGCGCGGTTGCAGGCTGGCGCGCTGGGCAGCGACGGCACCGAAATCTACTCGCGCGGGTTCGCGGTCAAGAACTTCCAGGTGGACGGCATTCCGCGTTCGACCGTCTACGGCTTCGACGATTCCATCTCCGACATGGCGGTGTTCGACCGCGTCGAGGTGGTGCGCGGGGCGACCGGCCTGCTGAATGGGGTCGGCGATCCCTCCGCCGCGGTCAATATGGTCCGCAAGCGCCCAACCCCGGTCCTCCAGGGCTACGCCGAGGGGCAGATCGGCTCCTGGAACCGCTACCGCGGCGAGGCCGACCTGTCGGGTCCGCTGGTCGAGAACGGCCGCCTGCGCGGGCGCGTCGTCGGCGCCTATCAGGACAACGACAGCTTCATCGACCGCCTGCACGAGCGCAAGAAGGTGCTCTACGGCATCCTGGAGGCCGACATCACCGAGGACACGACCTGGAGCGTCGGCGTCGAGTACCAGAAGCACCGGTCCGACGATGCCTCCCGCGCCGGCTTTCCGCTGTTCTACGCGGACGGGACGAAGACCAACTTCCCCCGCTCCTACAACAGCGGCGCCAACTGGGCGTATTTCATGCACGACAACCTCACCGTCTTCAGCGACCTGAAGCACCGCTTCGGGAACGGCTGGACGGCGACGCTGAACGTGGAGCGCAACAACCGCGAGTATGACGGCCTGCTCGGCTACGCGGTGCGCGGCAACCTGAACCGGGACGGGTCCGGCATGGGGATCTGGCCGGGCCGCTGGAACTCGGATCTGGAGCAGACTTCGGTCAACGCCGACGTCAGCGGACCCTTCGAACTGTTCGGACGGCAGCACGAGCTGATGGCCGGCGTCGGTGGCTACTACGCCAAGCGCAAGGGACTCGACTACCCGCTCTGGTACATCACCGGCTACGACTACTCGATCCCCAACTACTTCACCTGGAACGGCAACATCGCCCAGCCGACGCTCAACCCGACCGGCTGGTCGCAGACGGACGAACGGCAGATGGCCGCCTACGCCGCGACCCGGCTGCGCCCGACCGACGCCCTGTCGTTCATTCTGGGCGGCCGCATCAGCCGCTGGTCGCAGGACGAGAAAAGCCATCCGAACACGGGCGTGGCGACCGTCAAGAAGCGGTCGGAGAACGGGGTGTTCACGCCCTACGCCGGCATCGTCTACGACGTGACCGACATCTGGTCGGTCTACGCCAGCTACACCAGCATCTTCAAGCCGCAGGACTACAAGGACGTCAGCGGCCAGACCCTCGACCCCCTGGACGGCAACGCCTACGAGGCGGGCGTCAAGGCCGAATTCTTCGGCGGCCTGCTGAACGCCAGCGCCGCCGTGTTCCTGATCCAGCAGGACAATCTGGGCGAGGTCGATTCCGGCCGTTTCACCCCGGACGGCGGGCAGGCCTACCGGGCGGTCAAGGGTGCGGAAAGCAAGGGCTTCGAGCTGGAAGTGGCCGGCGAGGTGATGGCGGGCTGGCAGGTCGGCGGCGGTTACAGCCACACCACGGTCAAGAACGCCAACGGCCAGCGGATGATGACCTACGTGCCGCAGGACACGTTCAAGCTGTTCACCACCTACCGGCTGCCGGGCGCCTGGGACCGCGTGACGGTGGGCGGCAACATCAAGTGGGAAGGCGACATCTACAACGGGACGGGTGCCCGGCGGTATGACCGGGACGGCTACGCGGTGGTCGATCTGATGACGCGCTATCAGATCACCGAGAAGGTGGCGGCCACGCTGAACCTCAACAACCTGTTCGACGAGAAGTACCTGAGCAGCATCCAGACCAACGGCTATTACGGCCAGCCGCGCAACGTCCTGCTGTCCCTGCGGGCGAGTTGGTGATGACGGCGCGGCGGGCGGCGCGCGCGCCGGGCACCGGACGGCGCCGCCACCGCGGCTTCATCGCCGCCGCGGTGGTGCTGGCCGGATTGGGCTCCGCCGCCCTGCTGCGGCCAAACGATCCCGCCGCCTCCGCGGAGGTGGCGGTGGTCGGGCGTGGCACGGTCGAGGACACGGTGACGGCGCTCGGCAAGATCCAGCCGCGCGCCTACGTCGATGTCGGCGCCCAGGTGTCCGGCCAGTTGACGCGGCTGCATGTGGCGGTCGGGCAGATGGTCCGCGAGGGCGATCTGCTGGCAGAGATCGATCCCGCCCTGCAACAGGCCAAGGTCGAGGCCGGACGCGCCGAACGCGCCCGCCTGACCGCCCTTCTGGCCGAGCAGCGGGCGCGCGCCGACTTCGCCGAGGCCCAGCTGTCCCGTCAGGCGGCGCTGCGGCGCAGCGGGTCGGGGCGTGGCGAAGCCTACGACCAAGCCCGGATGGAGGCGCGCATCGCCGCCGCCCAGGTCGAGGCCACCCAGGCGCAGATCCGCCAGACGGACTCGACCCTCCAGGCCGACGAGGCGCAACTCGGCTACACCCGCATCTACGCGCCGATGAGCGGCACGCTGATTGCGGTGGATGCCCGCCAGGGCCAGACCATCAACTCCGCCTACGAGGCACCGGTGCTGATGCGGATCGCCGACCTGTCGGCCATGACCGTGTGGACCCAGGTGTCGGAAGCCGACGTGACACGGCTGACGGACGGCATGCCGCTCTATTTCACCACGCTCGGCCATCCGGGACGGCGCTGGACCGCAAGCCTGCAAGAGATTTTGCCCGCACCGCCCAAGCCGCCAGCTTCGGGGAATGGCGGCGGATCATCCCCCTCCGGAAACAGCGGGGCGGCCAACAGCATCGTGCTCTACACCGCGCTGTTCGAGGTCGCCAATGAGCAAGCGGAACTGCGCCCGGACATGACCGCACAGGTCTTCTTCGTGGCCGCCGCGGCCAAGGACGCCGTCACCGTTCCGGTCGCCGCGCTGACGCCGGCCGATGAGGCGGCGGAGCGGCACCGCGTGACGCTGATCGGCAGCGGTGGCGCCATCGAGACGCGCGAGGTCCGCGTCGGGGTGCGCGACCGCTTCAACGCCCAGATCCTGGAGGGGCTGGCCGAAGGCGAGCGGATCGTCGTGGGCTGGAAAACCGACGACGGCCGTCCGCCCAAGATCGGGTTCCGGTTGTGAGCGGGCCGCTTCTCGTCCTGGAGGACATCCGCAAGACCTACATCAGCGGTGGCGGCTTGGCGGTCGAGGTGCTGCGCGGCGTCTCCCTGACCATCGAGGCGGGGGAGTTCGTCGCCATCGTCGGCAGCTCCGGCTCCGGCAAATCGACGCTGATGAACATCCTCGGCGGGCTCGACCGCCCGACCTCCGGGCGCTACCACGTCGACGGGCGCGACGTGACGGCGCTGGTGGGCGACGAGCGGGCGGCGCTGCGGCGGGACGGGTTCGGCTTCGTCTTCCAGCACTACCATCTGATCCCCGGCACGACGGCGCAGGAGAATGTCGAGATGCCGGGCCGCTACGCGGGCCTGCCCGCCACGCTGCGCGAAAGCCGCGCCGTGGAGTTGCTGGGCCGCCTGGGGCTGGGGGAGCGGCGCCATCACCGCCCCAACCAGCTTTCGGGCGGCCAGCAACAGCGCGTGTCGATCGCACGGGCGCTGATGAACGACGCCCCGGTGATCCTGGCCGACGAGCCGACCGGTGCTCTGGACAGCGCCAGCGGGGCGGAGGTGGTGGCGCTTCTGCGCGAGCTGTCCGCCGCCGGGCGCACGGTGATCCTCATCACCCACGACCGCAAGGTGGCGGAGGCCGCCGGCCGGGTGATCGAAATGCGCGACGGCCGAATCGTCGCCGACAGCGGCCGTCCGGCCCCGTCACCGGCAGACCCCTCCCCCACCCCGGCGGAGCGCGCGGCGAACGGCGCCTCCCTGTGGACCGACGCGGGGGAAGCCCTGTCGGCGGCGTTGCGGTCGCTGGCGGCCAACGGCTTCCGCACGGCGCTGACCCTGCTCGGCATCGTCATCGGCGTGGCGTCCGTGATCGCGCTGCTCGCCATCGGCGAGGGCGCCAAGCAGGCGGTCATGGCGCGGGTCGGCGCGCTGGGGGTGAATCTGGTCTTCGTGCTGGCGGGCAGCGGCGATCCCCGACTGCCGGTCACCCCGCTGACCGAAGCGGACGGCGAGGCCATCCTGCAATTGCCCAACGTCGAGAGCGTGATGCCTTACCTCGACACGCCGGTGATGGTCCGCCATGGCAACATCGACCACCGGACCAGCGGTCTGGCGACCTCCGCGTCGCTGCCACTGACCCACCGCTGGCCGGTTTCTCAGGGGTCCTTCTTCACCCGCGCCGACGAGCGGGCCGGGGCGGCCGTCGCCGTCCTCGGGCACAGCGTCGCCGAACGGCTGTTCGCGCGCGGAGAAACGCCGCTGGGCAAGCATGTGCTGGTGAACAACACCCCCTTCCTGGTGACCGGCGTGATGGCGAAGAAGGGCGACCTGACCGGCAGCCAGAGCACCGACGACTGGGTGTTCGTGCCGTTGTCCACCGGCGTGCAACGCCTGATCGGCAAGCCGGACCTTCAGCTGATCCTGGTCTCGGTGCACGACGTGGGACGGATCGAGCAGACCCGCGACGCCATCCATGCCCTGCTCTCCAAACGCCACGGCCAGGAGGATTTCCAGATCCGCGACGTGACCACGCGCATCCAGGCGGCGGCGGAGACCCAGGACACCATGACGCTGCTGCTCGGCTGCGCCGCGGTCATCACGCTGCTGGTCGGAGGCATCGGGGTCATGAACATCATGCTGGTCAGCGTGACCGAGCGGACCCGCGAGATCGGCATCCGCATGGCCGTCGGCGCCCGCGCCGCCGACATCGAACGGCAGTTTTTGATGGAGGCGGCGCTGGTGGCCGGGCTGGGCGGTCTGGTCGGGGTGGCGCTGGGGCTGGCGGGCGGCGCGGTGATCGGGCTGCTGGCGATGCCGGTGGTCTTCACGGCGTCCGCGATCGCCGGAGCGGTGGCCTCCGCCGTGCTCACCGGCATGGTCTTCGGCCTGATCCCCGCCCGCCGCGCCGCGCGGCTCGACCCGGTGACGGCGCTGGCGAGCGAGTGATTGGGGTGTCGGGGTGGGAGCACCGTACCTTTCAGCGCAGCCCCGCCTCCACCTGCTCCGCCATTCGCCCCAACGCCGTGTCCATCGCTGCCGGCGGACCGTTCTCCAGACTGTCCAGAACGATCAGCCGGGCTCCGCCGTCCGCCACGGCCTGAGCGACCTCCGGTGCCGGCTGGCGGTGGTGCAGCACCACGGGAATCGCCTCCGCCTTCAGGGTCGCGGTCAGCTCGGCCAGACGCTCCGGCGTCCAGTCGCGGTCGTCGCGGGTCCAGACCCGGCGCAGGTCGAGCCCGAGATCGGCGGCCAGCGTGGCGAAGCGGTCGGACAGCGCCGCCGCCGACGGGTCCGGCAGCGCGGCGAAGGCCTGCGCCGACCGGGACGACACCGTCAGCAACCCGCGCTTCAGGGCGGCGAGATTCGCGTCGATGGCGTCGGCGGACCCGGGATAGAGGCGCCGCAGGTCGGCGGCCAGGATGTCGGCCATCCGCCCGGCGTTGGCGATGCCCAGCCAGGGGAAGGCCGCGCCGCTGGTGATGGCGATCCCCGGCAGGGCGCCGTCCACCGGCCGGGCGGCGTCGATCTCGACGAGGCGGATGTTGGCCCGCCGCGCCAGCGGATAGAGCGGGTCCTCGGCCCAGGCGGAGCGCAGGGTCAGCACCGCGTCGGCCTTGCGGGCGGCCTCCGCCAGCTTGGCCTCGCCGCGCCCGCTCAGGAAGGCGTGCTGGCGCCCCATGGGGATGGCCGGCGGAACCAACGCCTCCACCACCACCGGCGTGCCCTTCGTCAGCGCCTGGGCGAGGCCGGCGGTGACCGGGTGACCGGCCAGCACCGTCTCGGCGGAGGCGCCCGCCACTGTGGACAGCAGCAGGAGCGCCGCGAGCGTGGCGCGCTTCATCCCTCTTCCCCTTTCATGAACAGACGCGCCAGCAGCGCGCCCAGGAACAGCAGCCCCGCCGCCAGGATGATGGCGCCGCCCGACGGCACCGGCAGGGCGAGTTGCACGGGCAGCAGGATTCCGGCCACCGCCGCCACGCTGGCGAAGGCGACCGACAGCAGGAAGAAGCCGCGCAACGACGAGGCGACGACCCGCGCCGCGGCGGCGGGAATGACCAGCAGCGCCCCCACCAGGATGGCGCCGATGATCTTCACGGACGCGACGGTGACCACCGTCACCAGAACGATGAACAGATAGTCCAGCCCCTTCACCGGCACGCCGCGCACCCGCGCCAGCGCCGGGTTGAAGCTGGCCAGCAGAAGCCGGTTGAACAGCGGCAGCATCAGCGCGGTCACCCCGACGGCCACCGCCAGGAGGACGGTCAGGTCGCGGTCGTCCACCGTCAGGACCGAGCCGAACAGCACGTTCTCCAGGATGTGGATGTTGACCCGGCTGGCCAGGATCAGCAGCAGGCTGGCGCCCAGCGCCAGCGACACCGACAGGAAGACGCCGATCAGCGTGTCGGCGGTCAGGTTGCTGCGGTTGCGCGTGTAGTTCACCAGCAGCGCGAACAGCAGGCAGTAGCCGAACAGGCTGGCGTAGGGGCCGGTGTAGGGCTCCCCCACCAGGATGCCGATGGCGACGCCGGTCAGCGCGGCGTGGCCGACCGCCTCGGAGAAGAAGGCCAGCCGCTTGGTCACCACCAGCGTGCCGAGCCCGCCCAGAACCGGGCCGATGACCAGCCCGGACAGCAGCGCGTTGACGAGGAAGCCGTGGGTCAGCCCGGCTGGCAGCAGCCCGGCCCCGGCCCAGCCCTGGACCAGGGCGCGCAACGCCTCGAAGCTCATGACGCGATCCTCTCGGCTTCGGTCCGGCGCGGAACGGCCGAGAACAGGTCGAACACCCGCTCCGGCGACAGCATCTCCAGCGGGGCGCCGTCGAACAGCACGCGCCGGTTCAAGCCGGTCACCCGCGTCGCCAGCCGGCGCACCTGGGCCAGATCGTGCTCGACCCACAGGACGGTGGTCCCGGCGGCGGACAGCTCGGCCAGCAGCGTTTCGAAGATGGCGATCCCGGCCTCGTCGAGCGCGGTCATCGGCTCGTCCAGCACGATCAGGTCCGGCGCCGGGATCAGCGCCTGGGCGAGCAGGACGCGCTGCCGCTCGCCCCCCGACAGGGCGCCGAAGCGGCGGCGAGCCTTGCCGGCCATGCCGACGCGGTCCAGCGCCGCGCCGTAGTTCATGCGGCGGTCCGGCCCGAGGAAGGCGGGGCGGCGCTGGCACAGCACGGCCAGGAAATCCTCCACCGTCAGCGGCAGCCCGCGGTCGAACTCGACCGATTGCGGCACGTAGGCGACGGTGCCCGGCCCGTCGCCCGGCCAGTCCAGCCGGATGGTCCCGCGGTGCGGCGCCTGCCCGAGCAGAGCGCGGATCAGCGACGACTTGCCGCCGCCGTTGGGGCCGACCACCGCGTGCACCGTGCCCGCCGCGACGCGCAAGGACACGCCGTCGAGGATCACCGTGCGGCCCAGCGTCAGGTCCACCCGGTCGAACAGGATGGCGGGTCCCGTCATGGTGACGCCTCGGCCATCGCCAACACCAGCGTGTCGAGGTTGCGGGCCATCTCGCGCTCGAACAGGTCCGGCGCGTAGTCGCCGTGCGAGATGTGGGAGAAGGCATAGAGCCGGATGCCGGTCTCGCGCCGGATCGTCTCGACATAGGCGCTCGGGAAGTTCAGCTCGGAGAAGATCACCTGCACGTCGAGCTTGCGCATCGTCGCGATGGTCTCGGCGAGCTGGGCCGGGCTGGGTTCGATGCCGTGCGCGGGCTCCACGACGGCGGAGACCTCCAGCCCGAACTCCCGCAGCAGGTAGTCGTAGGCGCCGTGGATGGTGGCGACGCGCAGGGTGGCGGTGCCCGCCGTCGCCAGCTTCGCCAGCGCGTCGGCCCGCAGCTGGCGCAGGCGGCGGGAATAGGCGCGGGCGTTGGCTGCGTAGGCGGCGGCGTTGTCCGGGTCGAGCCGCCCCAGCTCGCGCGCGATGGTCGAGACCTGGAGGACCGAATTGGTGATCGACAGGAAGCTGTGCGGGTTGACCACCTTCCCGGCTGCCCGTGCCGCTGTTCCCGCGGCGGGCAGAAGCGGCACGTCGGCGTTGGCTTCGACCACCGGCAGCGACGGCTTCGCCGAGGCGGCGATCATCCGCCCGGCAAAGTCGTCGTGACCGATGCCGTTCAGCACCATGGCGTCCAGCCCGCCGATGCGCTGGATGTCCTCCGGGCGCGGTTCGTAGGCGTGCGGGTTGAAGCCGGCCGGGATGACCGGCACCACCTCGGCCGCGTCGCCGACGATGTTGGCGACGTAGGAATAGTAGGGGTGCAGGGTGACGCCGAAGCGTCGGCGCCCGGCGGGAGCTGCGAAGGCGCGAATGGGCGCGGCAGTGGCGGCCAGGGCGCCGGCCAGGATCAGGCGGCGGTTCGGGCCGCGGTTTGGAAGGATGGTCATCGGGTCACCCCGGCGGTGAAGGTGGAGACGATCCGCTTCCAGCCGGCGGCGGACAGGGCCGCGTCCTCCGGCGGAGCGGGCGGGGCTTCGGCGGCGCGCTTCAGCCAGATTTCGGCACCATGGCCGTCCAGCCGCAGGACCAGGGACCCGGCCAGTTCCGGTGCGGCGGAGATGCCGACGTAGGCGATCCCGTGGCCGGTCTCGGCGAGGATCCAGGCGTGTCCGCCGCGCGCCGCGGCGCTGGGGTCGGCGGCGAAGGGCGGCAGGGCTTCGGTGGCCAGCTCCGCCGGCGTCGGCGCCCTGCCCTCCGCCGTCCGCAGGGCGGCGATCTCCTCCCCCGCCGCCTTCAGGTCGGCGTAGAGGCCCTGCTCGGCGGCGGTCAGGCCGGTGCGGGAGTCGATGAGGTGGGCGGCCAGCGGGGCTTCCGCGTCCGGAGCGGCGCGCAGCCCGACCGCCAGGGTGGCGGATACGAGAATGGCGCCCGCGGCCAGCAGGACCCACAGGGTCTCGCGCTCGGCCCCCGCGCGGCGAACGATCTGGTGATGCATGGTTCCGGCTTCGCTGAGGGCGCTACTTGATCGCCGTGTGCTCGATCTCGACGGTGTGGCCGGGCCCGGCGTCGAACAGGACGTAGAAGTCCTGCGCGGGGCGCTGGAAGGACAGCGTGGAATCCGGCCCCAGCTTGCCCTTGACCAGCACCTGCTCGTCGTAGGCGATGACGTCCAGCACCACGCCAGGCGCCTTCGACCCGTCGGAGAAGCCGCCGGTGCACTGCACCGTGTCGCCCTCGACCATCCGGCATTCGCAGATCGGGTAATGGGCCTCCGCCGCACCGGCGGCGCACAGGGCGAACAGCCCCGCCAGGGCGAACAGGCGGTGGGTCTTCATCGCTTTCCTCCGAAAATCTCGCCCAGCGGAAGGGACGCCTGATGCACCCCGCCGCTCCAATCCTCCATGGTCACCCACAGCTCCTCCGTGCCGGCCAGTTCGTCCGGCACGGTCACGTCGGCCTCCCGCTCATAGGGGTTGCCGAAGGCGAGCGCGCCCGCGGTGCGCAGACTGCGCGGCTTGCCGACGCGCAGGAAGACGCCGCGCACATGGTCGATGTCGGCGGGACGGATGTGGATGCGGTATTCCTTCATCCGTTCCCCCGTCGGCATGCGGCCGGGCGCCTCGTCGTAGGTCGCCAGCGTCACCGAGAAGGGGCCGACGGCGACGTCCCGCCGGACCTCGGGCGGCACGAAGATCGGTTTCGGGCTGAAATAGCCGGGGAGGAAAGGCAGCGGCACCAGCATCATCAGGGCGCTGAGATGGAACTTGCCGCGCTGCCAGAGCCTACGCATTGAGTCATTACGCATTGGATGGGCCCTCCGCCAGCCGGGACCCGCGCCGGACGTCGCGCACCGCCTCGACCGTGGCGCGGGCGGTCCGCTTCATCCAGATCAGCATGCCGCTGAAGACCAGCGTGGTCATCAGCAGGCCGAAGGCGAACCACACCAGCTTGACCGGCAAGCCGCCGAAATCGCCGGTGTGCAGCGCGCGCATGATGGTGCGGGTCAGCTCGATGCCGGACGCCGCGTCCATTCCGCCCTCGATGATGATCACCTCGGCGGTGAAGGGATTCACCCGCACGTAGTCGGGCAGCAGCGGCACCTGCCCGCTGGACCCCGCCACCGTCGCCGGGTCGTAGGCGGTGCCGGGCAGCCACAGGTAGCGCAGCCGCATGTCCGGCAGGGCCGCCTTGGCGCTGGCCAGGACGGCATCGACGTCCGGCTTCGGCGCGGTCGCGGCGACCGGGATCTGGTCGCGGGCCAGCAGCACCGGCACCTTCCCGCCGCCCAGCCCCATCCCGAGATGGAACAGCATCATGTAGATCAGGAACCACAGGCTGGTGACCGAGATGACCGCGATGAACCAGATCGACCATGTGCCGGCGACGCGGTGCAGGTCGCCCCACATCACGCGCGGCGCCTGCCGCCAGCGGATGCGCGGCTGGTAGAAGGATTTCCAGAACCGCTTGTAGACCACCAGCCCGGTGACCAGCGACCCGACGAGCGGAATGGCCAGCAAGGTCACGAGGTACCAGCCCACGGGAAAGGTCATGAGCCAGCCGTGCAGGGCGCGGAAGAAGCTCTGAAACGAGTTGCCGGTGGACACCCCCTGCACCACCCCGCTGACCGGATTCACCCAGGCGGTGGTGGAGGTGCCGTCGGGCATCGCCAGCCGGGCGCTGACCGCCATGTGGGAACCGCCCCAGCTCAGCGAACTCACCCGCCCGCCCGGCGCGGCCGCTTCCGCCGCGGCGATCAGGGCGCTGGGCGGCAGGGCCTCGCCTCCGCCCGATGCCCGCATCGCGGGGTTGACCAGCCACATGATCTCGGTGCTGACCACGGCGATGGTCCCGGTCAGGCAGACGAAAAACAGGAACGCCCAGATGGGCATCGCCAACCAGGAGTGCCATAGGAACCACAGCCGCGTGCGCGACTTGCCAACGCTCATCTCGTCCTCTCCGAAGGAACCACCGGTCCTTCTGTTCAGACGAACGGGGGGACCTCCCGCCTCATGTCCAAATGCGAAGAATTCTCATTTTCGTTTGGAGGCTCCCGGCCGGGCATCCTCGCATCGACTTGAGCGGGGCAATGGAGGGTCGCTCGGCCACGGAAAGCCACCCTCGGCGCCTCATTCTGCGGGCGGAGAAATCCGGCCCGAAGCGTGAACGGGCGATCGCCGCGCAAGAACCGAAGATCAGCCTCGGCCGCCGCTGTCGCCTGGCCCGGGCATAGACCGTGAACGTCGCTGGCGTTTCGTGCTGCGAAGGCGTATTCCGTGCGTTACAGTTCGGGCCATGAAGCGTTCACGCGCTTCCTCACGCCAACATGTGTTGGCATGGTGAACCGCCAGGGAGCCGTGCTGATGCCCGCTACTGAAACCGATGCTCCGCAACTGTCCGCCCTTCGCGACGCCGACCATCTGGCGGGGATTGTCGATCTCAACGAGCGTCTGTTTTTTGCCCATGATCTGCCGGCTGTGGTCTCCGTCCTGCGGACGGCAGCGCGCCGTTTGACGGGGGCCGACGGCGTCACCATCGTGCTGCGCGACGGCGACCTGTGCCATTACGTCGATGAGGACGCGATCAGCCCACTGTGGAAAGGGCAGCGGTTTCCCATGGGCACGTGCATCTCGGGCTGGGCCATGCTGACCGGGCAGCCGGCGGTCATTCCGGACATCTACGCCGACCCGCGCATCCCGCACGAAGCCTATCGCCCCACCTTCGTGCGGAGCCTCGTCATGGTGCCGGTCGGCGCGCCCGATCCCATCGCCGCCATCGGTGCGTATTGGGCGACGCGGCACACACCCGACGCGGGCACCGTCACCCTTCTGGAGGCCATCGCTCGATCTGCGGCCCTGGCGCTGTCCAACGTCCGCCTCCTCGAATCGCTGAAGGAGGCGGCCGAAGCCGCACGGACCCAGGCCCTGGAGGTGGCGCGGGCCAACGCGGCGCGCACCCGGCTCCTCGCGACGTTGAACCATGACCTGCGCCAGCCGGTCCATGCCCTGACCCTCGCCACCCATGCCCTGTCGTCCCGGGTGACCGCCCGCGGGGAAATCTACGTGTCGACGATGAAGCACTGCCTGGGCGTGGTGAAGCGTCTGATGGATGGCGTGCAGGACTTGGTGCAGATGGACAATGGCGTTATCGCCGTCCGGATCGAAGACGTCACGCTGGACGATCTGACGACGCACGCCACGGCGACGTTCCAACTGGCTGCCGAAGCCAAGGGGTTGCACTGGCGCGTGGACGGGTGCGGCGGTGGCGTGACGGTGCGTACGGACCGGTTGCTCGCATCACGCATTCTCCATAACCTCATCGACAACGCCATCAAGTACACCGACCGGGGGGAAATCCGGATCGTGTGCCGCACCGCCGACGACAAGCTGTGGATCGACGTCTCCGATACCGGCCGAGGCATCCCGGAGAGTTCCCTGAGCGACATTTTCGAGGAGTTCTACCGCGTCGAGGCCGGAGACGGCGTGGTCGGCCTTGGCCTGGGCCTGTTCATCGTAAAGACGCTGGCGGATCAACTCGGCTCCGCGATCAAGGTGGAGTCCCGCCCTGGAATGGGGACGACGATCAGCATCGCCCTGCCGCTGGCTTCCAGCCAGTGCTGAAGGAATTGGCAGCCGTCGCACTTCCGGCGAGATGGCACGACGCTTGTCGGACCCTGCGACGCCATCTCATCGCAACGCGGTCCTCCGGACATGGTCCGGAACGGTCATGCCGCTCGACCCAGGCAGGCCGACATCAAGCACGGTGCCGTCGTACTGCATGATCCCGATGGCCGTGATCGCATGCTCCGCGGGGCCGACGGGGTCCACCGCGACACCGACCTTTTTCCAGATGGCTGGCGACCATGGCGGGAAGGGCTCGATGGTCCTCCACCAGCAGCCGCTTCACATCGCCCTCGCCGGGACATCGTCGAGACCGCGACAGAATCCCAGGCTTCCACCGCGTCGATGGCCGCGCGGCGTGAGGCCACCCGGCTCGCTTGGCACCTCATCGGACGTCAACCCATCCGTTCACGCAGAGACTGCCAGAGCAGCACGAGCCGATCCCGGTCGCCGGCCAGCGTTTCCACACCGGCCCAGCCGTTCCAGGCGCCCGCGATGCTCCAGGCCGGATCGCTGACGTGAGCCTGCGGCAGGCGGTAATGGAAGACGGCGCGGCTTCCGATTTTCTCGTAGGGGAGTTTCGCTCTGACCTGGGCCGGGTAGAGGTACAGGAACAACGGCAGCAGATCGAGATCACGGTTGCGCGTCGGGTTGGCGGCGAGGTAATCCCCGGCCAAGGTCGGCAGGTCCGGCCAGTAGTCCGGGGCAATGACACGGCGGACATAGTCATCCGGATAGGGCGCGGGAAGGAAGGCCATGGCCGAGGTCTTCCCCGTCGTCTCCCGGCGCAGTTGGGTGCTTTGCAGGAGGAACGCCTTCAGCACGGCGGTGATCGTGTCGGCGTCGAGGCTGGGCGGATCGATGTTGAAATGCAGCCCCAGCGACCCGAGCCATGTCGTTCCTGCGCCTCGGGCACCCGCGGCACGCAACGCACGCACGGCGTCGTCCACGCCGTGCAGTTCATCGATCGGGAGCGGTGCGGTGATCAGTTCGCAGGGCACGACGCCGCCCAGAGCCGTGCCGAGCCATGCGGCCCCCACCGGGCTCAGGCGGACGCGCGACGCCGATGCCGCCCGCCGCGGGTGTGCATGGCGCACATCGAGTTCAACGCTCAGATCCCCGATCGCCGTGTCCGAAATATGGAAGGCGTGCGGGTCCTCCTCCACACAGTTCCCGCCGAGTGCAACCGCCAGCGCTTGGGCGGCAGCCCGGGCGCTGATGCCCTGAAACTCGATTTCGACCCCCACGCGCCGGATCACTCCCTGAGCAGTTCGCATCGATGGCGGTCGCTGGAAGCGGAGCGAAGCCTCGGGACCGCTTCTGCGACGTTCGGGCAGACAATCGACCGCCTGCGGGGGGGCATGGTTGTTCATGCCCCCCATGTGGCCCTGCCGTTCGGCTTTCCAAGGTGAGCCGCCGTGGCGCACGGCCATGACGCACAACGCTCCCCTTTGTGCGCCCCCAGTGCGTGCTCCGGGGCCTGAACGTCCATAAGGCTCGTCAAGCGCGACTGGACGCACGACGTCCACACTCCCAAATACGCCAGGCCACTTGAGGAAGCCCGTCTTATGCTGTTCATCTCGCGCGCCGCCGCATTCGTCGCCGCCGTCAGCCTGTTCACAGCCGCCGCTCCCGCCCTGGCGGCCGATCCGACGCCGGGAACCGGACCGCTGTGTTCGCCGACGGTATCGGCTGCCCTGACCAGCTGGGACATGGGCCTGCAGGCCGCCGGCAAGTTCGGCGACCGCGCCGTCGCCTTGGCGCAGGAGAAGGGGCGGGAGTACATCCTGCCGCTGCTCGGCATTGATCCGGCGGTCTCACCGCCTGGAAGCGAAGATGGGACCGGCGCCATCGGCCGCTTGCTCGAATCCACCCGGCATGATCCTCAGCAGCGACTGGAGTTGTGCATGGCGATCACCGAAGCGGTCGAGTCGGCAAAAGGATCGGCGGCGGCGGGCCTGGAGGCGCTGAAGCGGGCCTTGGATGGATTCGTTCCGGAGGCGCCGGCGGGAAAGCCGACCGACGGCCTGATCAGGACCTGACGGCGTCCTTTGCAGGGGAAAACAGAGCGGGTCTTCCGCGGTCGTCCACGGCGCCCGGCAACGATCGCAGACCGTTGCCCGTTCATCGCGGTTGCGGGAAGGCGCAGCGAAACCGCATGATCGAAGCCGGTGCAACAAAGACGGAGCGCCCCCGGCGGCCGGCCGGGGACACCATGGACGTTTCCAGTGGCCCTTGTTGGCCGCAGGGTACCCGGCCCGTCCGGATGTCCTGCGGCGTTTCTCCGCAGCCCGATCCGGGCGATTCCCAAGACGCAGACCTGTGGCCCGACACAGCACGGCAGCCAAGCCGGGCGTTGAGCCGGTGCTTGGATCAGGCCGGGGCGCCGGTCAGTCCCCGGCGTCGTGGTTGGGAACATGACATCGGACATCGCGGGGGCCACGCTCCGCGACCTCCGGTTAGCCAGTGATGCCGTTCGCCCTGCCGCAGAGGGCCTGGGTCACGGCGAACCGAACGGCAGGCGGGCGCCCGGCCACGACGGGCTCAGGCGCTCGCTCCGATCGATGGTACTGCGTGGACTGCGTTTGCCCCGGCGTGGAGGACGGCTGCGCCGCCGGGGAAGAGGCCTGATTTCCGCTGTTCTGCTCCCCGCAGGCCGCCAGACCAAGGGCGGGCAGACCGGCGATGAGCATGCGCTTGGTGCAACTCATGACATTTGCCTCGATGATTGTCCCTGTGACGCCCGCGGCTCCATGCGAGCAGGGTGTCAGTGCGGGCCTATGGCCATGATTTGCAAGACGCCAATATTCTATTAGGCGAAATCCCTCATTTCGTTTTTTTTGGCGTTCCATGCCAATTTTACTTTCAGACAGATCAAACATACTCCCGAGGCCATGGGATTATTCCAACGGCATCGCGCATGATGAACCGCCTCCGCCGTCGAAGTTTTTTAGAGGCCCGCGGGATGAAAAGGTGGGGGGCGTCGGTATGCTGCGGTCGAAACTGAACTGTTGGGGAGCATGGACATCTCTCGCCACCTCGGGGTGCTGCGTCGCTACGCGTTGGTGCTGACGCGCGATCCCGAGCGCGCTGAAGATCTGGTGCAGGAGGCGGCCCTGCGTGCGTTGGAGGGCGCTCACACCTGGCGGGACGGCAACGATCTGAGGAAATGGCTGCTGGCCATCGTGCACAACACCCACGCCTCCCGATGCCGTCGCAAGCACACCGAGAACGCCGCCGAAGCGACGCTCGCGGCACAGGCCGTCAAAGCCCAGGCACCCAACCAGACCGATCGGGTGTCCCTCGGCGAGACGGTGGCGGCCCTCATGATGCTTCCCGAAGAGCAGCGCGAGGTGCTGATGCTGGTTGCGGTCGAAGGCATGAGCTACCGGGACGCTGCCGAGTGCCTCGGCATACCGTTGGGCACGCTGATGTCCCGACTCAGCCGGGCACGCGCGGCGTTGCGCGCGGCGGCCGACCAGGACGCGCCCGCTCCACATTTGCGACTGGTGAGGTGACCCATGGCGACGCCCGTGACCGAAGACGACCTGCTTGCCTACGTCGACGATCAGCTTCCCCCGGAGCGGCGCATCGAGGTCGAGGCTTATCTTCAAGGGAACCCGGCTCTGGCCAGCCGCGTGATGCAGGACCTGCGGCAACGGGACAAGCTCCGCCTGTATCTCATGGACGATCCGGCCGGCGCCGAGGCGCCGGGGCCGGCGCTCGCCGTGAGCGCCGAAGCTCCGCCATCGGCGCTTTCCGTCCGTTCCGCCGCCCGCCGTTTTCCCAAGCTCCGCAGAGCCTTGGCCGCGGTCATCCTGATCGGCGTCGGGTGGACGGCCCACACGCTGCTCGGCGACGTGCTGGCCGATCCGGTCGCCGCCGCCCATCCCATACCGGTGTTCGCCGATGAGGCGGTCGAGGCGCACCGCGCGGCGATGACGATCGGCCCGTCCTTCAGCGGGCTGCCGCCCGACGAAGCGCCCCGTCTGGCGCAGGTCGTCTCGCGGGTGATCGGCGGCCATCTGCCCCTGCCGCGGTTCCCGGCCGATCTGCAGCCCCTGGCCTCGCGCATCGTTCCCTGGGACGAAGGCAGCGCGGTGCAGGTTGTCTACATGACGCCCGCCTTCGAACGCGTGACATTGTTCGCCGCCGAGGACAAGACCTTCACCGTCACCACGCCGACGGCGGCCGAGTTGCATGGCGTGTCGGTCGTCTACTGGCGGCACGGCCATCATGTGTACGCGCTGTGCGCCAGCGTTCCGGGCGAGCGACTGCTCGACTTGGCGGATGCCGTGCAGGCGTCCTGGTTCTGAACCCGTTCCGACAAAACAGAAGGGGAGGTTTTCATGTTCGACCAGTATCCCAACCAGAGTCGTTGGGGCGCGGGCGCCGCGGGCGTGGACCGTGCGGCGTTCGACGAGGGCCTGCGCAAGCACATGCTGCGGGTCTACAACTTCATGATGCTCGGCCTGGGCGT